>CAVWJW010000007.1:0-33297 GCA_963755335.1 uncultured Actinomycetes bacterium | reverse complement strand
CAGACCGATCCGACGGGGGCGGTCGATGGGGTGGCGTTCACCGGTCAGCCGGTAGTGCTGATCCAGGACGCGGCCGGCAACACAGTCACCTCGAGTTCGGCTGTGGTGACAGCCGCAATCGCGACCGGTGCTGGCACGCTGGGTGGCACGCTGACGGCAACTGCCGCTTCGGGCGTGGCGACGTTCACGAACCTGAAGATCACCGGGTCCGGTGCGCATACCCTGACGTTCACGTCGTCTCCGGTGCTGACGTCGGCGACGTCCGCGTCGTTCACGGTGACGGCGGGGGCGGCGAGCCAGCTGGTCATTCAGACGGATCCGTCGGGTGCGGTGAGCGGGACGAACTTCACGACGCAGCCGGTGGTCCTGATCGAGGATGCCGATGGCAACACGGTGACGTCGGATAGCACGACGACGGTGACCGCGGCGATCGCGTCGGGCACGGGCGTGCTGTCGGGCACGACGACGGTGACGGCGGCTTCGGGCGTGGCGACGTTCACGAACCTGAAGATCACCGGGTCCGGTGCGCATACCCTGATCTTCACGTCGACTCCGAGCCTGGCGCCGGCGACGTCCGCGTCGTTCACGGTCGCGGCGTTCGGGGCGGCCAGCGAGCTGTCCGTTCAGACCGATCCGACGGGGGCGGTCAATGGGGTGGCGTTCACCGGTCAGCCGGTAGTGCTGATCCAGGACGCGGCCGGCAACACAGTCACCTCGAGTTCGGCTGTGGTGACAGCCGCAATCGCGACCGGTGCTGGCACGCTGGGTGGCACGCTGACGGCAACTGCCGCTTCGGGCGTGGCGACGTTCACGAACCTGAAGATCACCGGTGCGACGGGGGCGAGGACGTTGGCATTCACGGCCGGTGCTCTGACGACGGCGACGTCCGCGTCGTTCACGGTGACGGCGGGGGCGCCCAGCAAGCTGTCTGTTCAGACGGAGCCGACCGGGGCGGTCGATGGGGTGGCGTTCACCGGTCAGCCGGTGGTGCTGATCCAGGACGCCAGCGGCAACACGGTTACCTCGAGTTCGGCTGTGGTGGCGGCGGCGATCGGCACCGGCAGCGGCACGCTGGGCGGCACGCTGACCGCGACCGCGGCTTCGGGCGTGGCAACGTTCACAGGCCTGAGCATCGCGGGTACTGGTGACCACACCCTTGCATTCACCTCGGGTGCTCTCACCCCTGTTCAGTCGGCAACGGTTACCGTCGCGGCCTCAGGAGGCGGCGGTGGTGGTGGGGGAGGCGGTTCGTCGTCCTCGGGTTCAAGTGCAACGACGCCGACGGCAGGTCTCCCCTCACTCGCGGGAAGCCTCCCCGGGAGGACCGTTGCTGCCCGGTAGCGGATCGGTCTACGAAGGCCCTCAGTTCGTCACGTTCACCGTCCAGGTGAGCACTTACTGTGGAGTGACCATCTCGGGAGGTTCGTACACCGTAAACTTCTGTGACGTACCAGTTCAGTTCACAACGGTTTCGAACCGTCAGTCGCGCACGACTCCCGCGAATGCACTTCAACTGGTCCTGGGCGACACAATGAGGGTTTCGGGTACGGGCTACTTGCCTAACTCCCGAGTCGAGGCGTGGATCTTCTCAACTGGCATGTACCTGGGTGCGGGCACGACGGACTCGGCGGGTGGGTTCACCCTCGAGGTGCCCATCCCGGCGTCTCTGCCAGCAGGCGATCACACCGTCCAGCTGAACGGCTACACGTCCTCTGGCGTGGTGAGGTCGGCCAGCCTCGGCGCGGTTGTAGTTCCGCCGGCGGCCTCCGGAACGCAGTTGAAGCGGGCGGCGGCGACTTTGGGCTTCCGCACCGCGAGCATTCGCCTGAACGCGACCAGCCTTGCTAAGGCGAAGGCGCTGGCCGCAGTCGTTCCGGCTGGGGCAACGGACGTCCGCGTGCGGGTCGTTGGCTACCCGACGGTCAAGGCTCCCTCCAAGAAGCAGGTCGCGGTGTCCAAGGCTCGGGCGAGATCGGCCGCCGTGTCGTTGCGCAAGGCGGGCCTGAAGGGGACCTATGAGGTTCTCGGAGGCGGTAGAACGGCCAAGTATCCGAAGCTGGCGGGCAAGGTATTGGTATCCGTCACCTACGTGGTGCCTGCGTCCTGATTCGTGTAGAGGGGAGGGACCGAAACGTGGTCCCTCCCCTCACGCAATTCCGGGGCGTCGCAGCCAGGGCTCTGCCACGGATTTGCCATGGTCGCGGACGGAGTACGACACTGAGTCACGCTCACCTGAGCGCCTGGTCGGAGGCGTCGGATGGGGCCGCGAAACGAACCGGCTACCTCGTAATGCGTAGGTCCGGGGTTCAAATCCCCGAGGCGGCCCCACGCGAAGCTTGTTGGTAGTAAACAACTTCCTTGATTGAGGCCATGTTGTTGACACGGCCCACAGTGGCGCTTCGCCCTTTCCTTTCTCAGCGACCTGGTGGGCGCCCTTTCCCTGCGGGTGTTTGGGTAATGGGCGGATCAGGAAAGGGCGAGGATAGGGCGACTCGTTGTGGCCGGTCGCTCGGGACGTGTGGGCCTGATGCACGCCTCAGTCTCCGTTCCGGGCGCACAGATCGGCGTGTCCACTGCGGCAACAGGTGGGGGAATGGGCGGGACATCCCACGTGGCCTGTTACCCCCGGGGGTCATGCCGCTGGTTCGGCTTTGGATCGTGATGAACGGTGCGCAGCAAAGGAAGGGGCAACCCCGGGCGAACCTCTGCCCGCGACGGTGTGTACCCGGTGCCGCCTGACTGTGACGTCGACCTCCCAACTGAGCGCCCTGGGCGGCCGGTGGTGCATGAGGGAGGCGATCAGCACGGCGTGTCGTCCACCGGCTGGTTGCGACGGCCGCGGGACCGTGGGCCCGGCACGATTTAGGGGCGTGACCGGCGACGAGAGCGTGCAGGAGCGAGGAAGAACCGGCATTCGGGGTCGCGGGCTGATAGCAGCCCGAGCGAGCCTTCGGCCCGCTAGTTCGGCCGCTGTGCTTCGAACTCGTTTACCCGTGCCTGCATCAACGTCTTCAGGAGTTCAATCGGCAACTCCTGCTTGTAGGGGAGCTTGATGAATCCCTCGCCGTACTCGTAGCCCGCGGCCTCGACCCCCGCCTTCTGCGCGGCGAAGAACTCCGGGGAGAATCGCAACGAGCAGTGGTTCTTGAAGTTCTGAAGCATCCACTGGTTGGTGTTCTCGCCGCGGACGTAGACCGGAAGGTTCCACTTCAGAACCTCTCGCGCCTCCGGGTCGACTTCCATGCTCAGGTCCCGGAGCGCCTCGAGGTGCGGTCGCTGCACGTTCTCAAGTTGCGCGAAGAAGTCATCAACACTGGTCCGCTTCGGCATGGGCATGAGCGGGATTGTATTGCCGAAATGCTCGTCGTCTGCAACTTGCCCCACCGGCCTAAAAGTGCCGTTCTCGGGCGCCAACCCGGCTGTTCTGGGTACGCGGCGTCTACCGTAGCGAGTATGACCTTCGCGAACGTGGGCAAGTTGGGTGCCGTCCCCGGCAGGCGCGACGAGCTGGTGGCGCACCTTACTGCGCGTAACACCGCGCTTCAGCAGGTTGGTTGCCTGGCGTACGAGGCGGGCGTCAGTGACGAAGAACTCGACACCGTCTTCGTTGTGGAGCTCTGGGAGAGCGCGGAGGCGCACCGCGCGTCGCTTGCCCTGTCAGAGGTTCAAGCGGCCATTGCTGCGGCCCGGCCGCTACTCTCCGGCACCTTCGACGGGTTCCGTTTCCAGGTGGTCGGGTCGATTCAGGGACTAGGGGTCCTCGTGTAAGTGGTACGCGCCGAAGTGCCGTTATGACCTTTGGGCCCACGGCCCGTCCGATGGGCATCACGAGCTCGACCGGTGCAAGCGATGGCGGAAGTCATGTCGGACCGCGGTCGGACGGGTCTGCTGCACGATCAGGTGACACGTTGACCTGCAGCAGGTCAACGTGACAATCAGACCGACAGCAATCCCTTCGGCAGGGTTTTCGAGGCCTTCGCGTGAGAGCGATGCGCTGACTGGCGGGGCGCCGTCGCCGCAACTGAGCCCTCTAGACAGGCTCTGCATGAAGCGCCACAATTGTGGTCATGTCGACCCAGTCGCTTCGAGATGTCCGTGACCACCTGTCCGAGGTGATCGATCGAGTGGAGCACCAGCACGAGCGCGTCGTGGTGACCCGCAACGGCAAGCCGGCAGCGGTCATCGTGAGTCCGGAGGATTTGGCTCAGCTCCAGGAGACGATCGACGTACTCAGCGATCCGCAGGCATTGGCGGACATCCGTGAGGCGGACGCGGCGTACGCACGCGGGGATGTCGTACGGGGGAGCGACGCAGTTCGCCAGCTGCGCCCGTGACCGAGTCCGCCTACGAGATCGTCCTGACGCCACCGGCCCGTCGGGCCATTGCCGAAGAACTCCCCGAGGCGGTCGCGACGGCCGTCATCGACTTCCTGACCACGGCGCTCCTGGACAACCCACACCGAGTCGGCAAACCCCTTCGCGATGACCTGGACGGAATCTGGTCCGCGCGCCGCGGGACCTATCGGGTGCTCTACCGGATCCACCAGGAGCGGCGCGAGGTTGTGGTGCTGCGGATCGACCATCGACGCGATGCCTACCGGCCCCTGACCTAGATCCCTCAAGCACCGTCCGTGCTTAGGTCCGAATCGGCACCCGGCCGAATCTACGCATGGATGCTCGCCCTTTCGGTCGCCCTTTCTCCGTGTCGCTCAGTGTTCCTGGGTGTCGCTTGGTGTCACGAAACTCGTTGAGAGGCAACAAGTCCTAGGGGCGGATCCATGCGTCCGCGCAGTCTCGTAATGCGTAGGCCCGGGGTTCAAATCCCCGAGGCGGCCCCACGTGAAAGTCGTTGCGCTGCACCGTATTTGATGATTATTGCGCGTCTCCGCAATGCGTCCGATTCGTCTCCTTTGTTCGTTCCTCGCCCTTTTGTGCGCTGCGGTGTGAGGACGCTCTTCTTCTCCTACCCAGTCAACGCTCTTCGGGGGGCTGCTGTGACACAACCGAGGGGCGATCGGCGTGGGGCGGGTGGGCTCGGGAACGGCCCCACAGCCCCCTTGATCAGGCCCCCTGCCCTCACGCGCGTGTCAGCAGGGCCTCTCCGCACCGGGACGCGCGTAGTAGTACCAGGAGATCCCGCCGGCGATGAGGGCGAACACGACTCCCATGGCGAAGAACAGCGTCGGCGAGATGTAGGCGAGCATGACGCCGAAGATGAAAGGCCCGTAGGCGGCGATGGCAGAGGTCCAGCCGATCACTCCGCCTGCTTGGCGCCGCTCGAAGATCATGGGCATCTGCTTGAAGGTGCTGGCATTTCCGACGCCGGCGAAGAAGAAGGTGGCCAGCATGCCGTACAGGAACTGGGGGAACTGGTCTGCAGAGGTGGGGGACAGCTGGAAGCACGTGTAGAGGGATGCAAGGGAGATGCCCACCGTCGCCACCACGGTCATTCGGCCGCCACCGACACGGTCGGCGATCGGTCCGGAGATGATGCGTGCTGCCGATCCGATGAGGGCGCCGAGGAAGGCGTATTTGACGGGGTCGATGCCGGCGTCGCCGAACGCCTTCGTGCCGTAGAGGTTGTTGATGAGGAGGGCGAAACCCGCGGCGAGGCCGGAAAACGTACCGAAGGTGATGACGTAGAGGTACGTCATGATCCACGTGTGCTTGTTCTTGAAGATGTCCATCTGTTCGCTCAGACCGCGGGCCTGGACGGGAACGCTGCGCAAGAGGAACCAGGCGAGGATCACGCTGACGATGACAAAGGGAACCCAGACGTAGCCAGCGTTCTGGTACCAGACCTCCTTTGTGGCGCCGGTGTCCTTGTTCGTCATCATCTGTGAGGCACCGCCAATGAGGGCGAAGCCGATGATCCATGGGGTCACGAACTGCACGGCGCTGACACCGAAGTTGCCGATGCCGGCCTGCAGGCCCAGGGCGGTGCCCTGCTTGGAGCGCGGGAAGAAGTAGGAGGTGCTCGGCATGAAGCCGGAGAAGGCGCCGCCGCCGATTCCCGCGAGGGCGCCAAGGAGCAGGAGCACGGCGTAGGGGGTGGACGGGTTCTGGACGGCAAGGCCCCACCCGACGAGCGGGATGAGGAAGAGCGCCGTGGTGAGGGTGACGAGCTTGCGGGTGCCGATGATGGGGGGAAGGAACGTCCAGATCAGCCGTAGGGTGCCGCCGGCCAGGCCGGGCATGGCGATCAGCCAGTAGAGCTGGCCCTGGCTGAGGTCGAATCCGATGCTGTTGAGCTTCGGGGCGATGGCTGAGGCGAGGAACCAGGTGATGAAGCCGAGGGTCAGGGCGAAGGTCGTGACCCACAGCGTCTTCCAGGCGCGACCGGAGTCCCAGTCGGCAGCCTCGGGATCCCAGGCAGGAAGCCAGTCCGCGCCTTTGCGCTGCGTCGTCGTCGTGCTCATGAGCGGGCTCCTGTCTTGTCGAACTCGGACTCGTCGAGGAAGGGTGCTTCGTCAGCGAGCGGGGTGTGGTGGTCGTGCTCGAACTTGTTGGACAGTTCCGGGCTCGCCTTGTGGAGGAGGGAGACGACGGTGACGTGCATCCAGACCATGGCGATCAGCGTCACCATGAAGATCACGAAGAACGTCGACTGCGGCAGCATCGTGAACGAGGTCGTGTAGGCGAACAGCAGCGGCAGGAAGAACCCGCCGAGCGCACCGAGGGAACCCACGAGGCCGCCGACGGCGCCCACGTCGTTCGGGAAGTACTCGGGGATGTGCTTGTAGACCGCGGCCTTGCCGATGCCCATCGCGCAGCCCATGAGGAAGACCAGCAGCGTGAAGAGGATGGTGCCGACCTGCCAGGGGAGGATCTCGCTGGTGGTGCCGTTCGGATTCGCTAGCACGATGTGGCCATAGGGCATCATCAGGATCCCTGATGCCAGCAGCATGATGCTGAAGCAGATGTACATGACCTTGCGTGCTCCGATGCGGTCCGACATCCAGCCACCGACCGGGCGAAGGAGTGACGCAGGGAAGATGAACAGCGCCGTGAGCAGGGCGGCTTGTGAGAGTGGCATCCCGTAGACGTCGACGTAGTACTTCGGCAGCCAGGCAGCCAGGGCGACGTAGGCGCCGAAGACGACGACGTAGTAGAGGCTGAATCGCCATACGCGCGTCTGCTTCAGCGGGGCCAGCATCGACTTCATCGAGCGCCCGCTGCCGGGCTTGATCTCACGGTGCGGGGTGAACGCCCACATACCGATGGCCATCGCGATGAGCAGGACCATGTACAGGAAGGGGACGAACCGCCAGCCCCCTGGCACCACGCCACCGAGATATCCCGCAGCCGGGACGGCGACGATGAGGGCAGGGCCGATGAACTTCGTGACCGACGCGCCCACGTTGCCGGCACCGAAGACACCGAGTGCGAAGCCCTGCCGGTTCTGCGGCCACCAGGCGCTGACCCAGGCGATGCCCACGCTGAACGAGTTGCCGGCGAAGCCGACAAGGAACGCGTAGAACAGCAGCGTTGCAAAGGAGGTCGCGGTCGAGACGAGGTATGCCGGGACGGCGGTGATGGCCAGCATGGTCACGAAGACTCGCTTGCCGCCGAAGCGGTCCGCGGCGATGCCTGCGGGCAGGCGCCAGATGGCTCCATTGAGCACGGCGACCGCGGTGAGCCAGGCCAGTTGCACGTCCGACAACCCGAACTCCTTGCGGATGGGGATGCCCAGGACGCCGAACATCAGCCAGACGGCGAACATGAGGGTGAAGCCGAGGGTGGACCAGACGAGGACCGGGACGCGGCCCTTCTCGGGGGTTTCAGTCGTCACGAAACATGATTAAACCACAAGACAACTATTTACACGGTGTTTAATCCAGTAAACACGAAAGTGTGGTAGAAAATACCTGTGACCGACAGTGTGACGAGCCAGGAGAGCCGGGCCAGGATCCTGCTGGCTGTCGAGAACGCACCCGATCCGCTGACGGTGGAGGCCATCGTCGACCGCACTGGGCTGCATGCGAACACCGTCCGCGGGCACCTCGACGTCCTCATGGCGGCCGGCTCGATCAGCCGCACCGCGGCCGATGCGCACGGCCGAGGCCGCCCGCGCTGGCTGTACCGGGCGGCGTCGCCGACCCACTCCCCGTTCCAGGTACTGGCCGAGGCCCTGAGCATGCAGTTGACGCAGGTCGCCGATCCCGCCCTCGCGGGACGGGCCGCCGACCAGTGGGCGCGGGCCCTGCCAGACCTGCCGATGGCGGCGACGCCGGACGAGGCCGTAGCGGAGGCGACCGATGCCCTGAACGGACTCGGCTTCACCGCCGTCGCGAACCCACGAGGCGACGCCATCACCGTCACCGACTGCCCCTACGCCGAGCTGGTCGACGCCAACCCCATCATCTGCGACATCCACACCGCACTGGTGGCGCGACTGCTCAGGCAGACGGGCCAGCCCGTCACCATCGAGTCGATGGAGGTATGGACGCGGCCGGGCATGTGCGCGGCCCACCTGCGTCGACCCGATCTCGTCCCCGTGCGCACCATCACCGCCGACGACCGAGGAACCATCACCGCCAACGAAAGAAGCGCGTCGTGACCACCACCGACACCACCAGCGATGCCACCTCCGAGTTCCTCGTCCGGGCCGGCCGCTTCTTCACCCCCGGCACCGTGTCCGCCGACATGCGCACCGTCACGAAGATCGGCGGGCGCGAGGGTGACGTGTTCTACCGCGACCGCTGGAGTCACGACAAGGTCGTGCGCAGCACGCACGGCGTGAACTGCACGGGCTCATGCTCGTGGAAGGTGTACGTCAAGGACGGCATCATCACGTGGGAGACGCAGCAGACCGACTACCCCAGCGTCGGGCCCGACAGCCCGGAGTACGAGCCGCGCGGATGCCCGCGCGGGGCGGCCTTCTCCTGGTACACCTACTCCCCGACCCGGGTGCGCTACCCGTACGTCCGCGGGGTGCTCCTCGAGGCGTACCGCAACGGCCCGCGCGCTGCACGATGACCCCGTCGATGCCTGGGCAGCCGTCGTCGATGACCCCGAGACGCGGCGCCGCTACCAGCGGGCACGCGGCAAGGGCGGACTCGTCCGGGCGTCGTGGGCCGAGGTCAACGAGATCATCGCCGCCGCGCACGTTCACACCATCAAGGCGCACGGTCCCGACCGTGTCTTCGGCTTCTCGCCCGATCCCGGCCATGTCGATGGCCTCGCATGCCGCCGGCGCCCGATTCATCAGCCTGCTCGGCGGGTCGATGCTGTCCTTCTACGACTGGTACGCCGACCTGCCGGTCGCATCGCCGCAGGTCTTCGGCGACCAGACCGACGTGCCCGAGTCGGCCGACTGGTGGAACGCCGCCTACCTGATCATGTGGGGCTCGAACGTCCCCGTCACCCGTACGCCCGACGCCCACTTCATGGCCGAGGCGCGCTACCGCGGCCAGAAGGTCGTCACCGTCTCGCCCGGACTACGCCGACAACACCAAGTTCGCCGACGAGTGGATGGCACCGCATCCGGGCACCGACGGCGCACTCGCCATGGCGATGGGCCACGTCATCCTCAACGAGTTCTTCATCGAGCGACAAGTCCCGCGCTTCGTCGACTACGTCAAGAAGTACAGCGACCTGCCCTTCCTCGTGACCCTGAAGGAGAAGGACGGCGCCTGGGTGCCGGACAAGTTCGTCACGTCGGCCGACCTCGGCGATCGGCGGAGGGCGCGGCGTTCAAGACCGTCTTCGTCGACTCCGCCACCGGCCTGCCGCACGTGCCCAACGGCTCTCTCGGCTTCCGCTTCAACGAATCCGGCATGGGCAAGTGGAACCTCGACCTCGAGAACGTCGACCCGGCCCTGTCGTTACACGGCGCCACAGCACCGAGAACGTCGAGGTCCTGCTGCCGCGCTTCGACGTCGGCCAGGCGGACAACGAGGGCGGCGGCATCCATCGTCGAGGGGTACCGGCCGCGACGACTCGCCACCACGGCCGGCGAGAGACTGGTCACGACGGTGTTCGACCTGCTGCTGGCGCAGTACGGCGTGGGCGCGACGGCCTGCCCGGGCCAGTGGCCCACCGGCTACGACGACCCCGAGCCGTACACGCCTGCGTGGCAGGAGGAGATCACCGGCGTCCCGGCCGCGATGGCCGAGCGGATCGGCCGCGAGTTCGCGCAGAACGCCGAGGACTCCGGCGGCCGCTCGATGATCCTCATGGGCGCCGGCACCAATCACTGGTTCCACTCCGACACGATCTACCGCACCTTCCTCGCGCTGACCACGCTCACGGGGACACAGGGCGTCAACGGCGGCGGATGGGCGCACTACGTCGGGCAGGAGAAGTGCCGGCCCGTGACCGGCTGGGCCCAGCTCGCCTTCGGCCTGGACTGGTCGCGTCCGCCGCGGCAGATGATCGGCACCGGGTTCTGGTACGTCCAGACCGACCAGTGGCGTTACGACCGGCTCGGCGCTGACCTGCTCGCCACGCCGCTGGGCGAGGGCCGATTCGTCGGGCAGTCGATGATCGACACGATCGCACAGTCAGCCCGCTCCGGCTGGATGCCGTCCTACCCGCAGTTCGACCGCAACCCGCTCGACATCGTCGACCAGGCCGAGGCCGCTGGACGTGGCGCCCGCCGAGTACGTGACGAGCAGCTGACGAGCGGCGAGATGAAGTTCGCGATCGAGGACCCCGACGCTGCGGAGAACTGGCCGCGGGTCCTGACGGTCTGGCGGGCAAACCTGCTGGGCTCGTCCAGCAAGGGCAACGAGTACTTCCTCAAGCACCTGCTCGGCACCGACAACTCGGTCCGCGCGACCGAGACGCCCGAGAGCGAGCGACCCAGAGACATCACCTGGCACGACGAGGCCCCGAGGGCAAGCTCGACCTGCTCGTCAGCATCGACTTCCGGATGACGAGCACCGGCCTGTTCGGCGACATCCTGCTACCGGCCGCCACGTGGTACGAGAAGCACGACCTCTCGTCGACCGACATGCACCCGTTCATCCACGCCTTCACCCCGGCCATCGACCCGCCGTGGGAGACCAAGAGCGACTACGACATCTTCCAGGCCCTCGGCCGTCGCGTGTCCGACCTCGCCCCCGGTCACCTCGACGTCCGGCAAGCGACCTCGTCGCGGTGCCTCTGCTGCACGACACGCCCGACGAGATGGCGGTGCCCGGCGGAGTCGTCCGCGACTGGAAGTCCGGCGAGGTCGACCTCATCCCCGGCCTGACCGCACCGAAGTTCGTCGTCGTCGAGCGCGACTACACGGCGATCGGCGCGAAGATGTCGGCGCTCGGCCCGCTGGCGGAGACCCTGGGCATGGTCACCAAGGGCGTGCCCTTCTCCCCGACCGAGGAGATCGCCCTGCTAGCGAGGCAAGAACGGCGTGATCCCCGACGGACCGGCGGCCGGTCGGCCTTCGCTGGTCACCGACGTTCATGCCTGCGAGACGATCCTGGCGCTGTCCGGCACGACGAACGGCCGCTTGGCCGTCCAGGGTTTCCGCGCCGTCGAGAAGCGGACCGGTCAGCGGCTGGCCTTCCTCGCCGAGGAGGAGGAGGGCAAGCGCATCACCTTCCCCGACACCCAGGCCCGACCGGTGCCGGTGATCACCAGCCCGGAGTGGTCCGGCAGCGAGCACGGGGGTCGGCGCTACACGGCCTTCGCCATCAACGTCGAGCAGCTCAAGCCGTGGCACACGCTGACCGGACGCATGCACTTCTTCCTCGACCATGACTGGATGAGCGAGCTCGGCGAGAACATGCCGATCTTCCGGCCGCCGCTGAACCTGCACCGCCTCGACGGCAACCAGCACCTCGGCGACGGCAAGGAGGTGACCGTCCGCTACCTCACCCCGCACTCCAAGTGGTCGATCCACTCCGAGTACCAGGACAACCTGTTCATGCTCTCCCTGTCCCGCGGCGGACCGGAGATCTGGATGAGCCCGCAGGACGCCGACGCCATCGGCGTCAAGGACAACGAGTGGGTCGAGTCATACAACCGCAACGGCGTCGTCGCCGCACGGGCCATCGTCTCGCACCGGATGCCGGCCGGCACGGTGTTCATGTACCACGCCAAGGACCGCACCGTCGACGTGCCGATCACGGAGACGTCGAAGAAGCGCGGCGGCATCCACAACTCGCTCACCCGGCTGCTCATCAAGCCCAGCCACATCGTCGGCGGCTACGCCCAGCTGTCCTTCGCGTTCAACTACCTGGGGCCCACCGGCAACCAGCGCGATGAGATCACCGTGATCCGCCGCCGTTCGCAGGAGGTCGAGTACTGATGCGCGTCATGGCTCAGATGGCAATGGTGATGAACCTCGACAAGTGCATCGGGTGCCACACCTGCTCCGTCACGTGCAAGCAGGCATGGACAAACCGCTCCGGCGTCGAGTACGTCTGGTTCAACAACGTCGAGACCAGTCCGGGACAGGGGTATCCGCGCACCTACCAGGACCAGGAGAAGTGGAAGGGCGGCTGGACGGTCAAGCGCGGAAAGCTGAAGCTCCGCTCTGGCGGGCGCTTCAAGCGTCTCGGCTCAGATCTTCAGCAACCCCAACCTCCCGACGCTCGCAGGACTACTACGAGCCGTGGACCTACGAGTACGACATGCTCATCTCCGCTCCCTTGGGCGAGCACACCCCCGTGGCGCGGCCCAAGTCGCTGATCACCGGCAAGAACATGAAGATCGAATGGTCGGCCAACTGGGACGACGACCTCGCCGGCGGACCAGAGCTCGCCCCGAAGGACCCGGTCCTGGTCAAGATCAAGGACCAGGTCGGTGACCGGGTCAAGATGGAGTTCGAGAAGGCCTTCATGTTCTACCTGCCGCGCATCTGCGAGCACTGCCTGAACCCGGCATGCGTCGCCGCCTGCCCGTCCGGTGCGATGTACAAGCGGTCCGAGGACGGCATCGTCCTGGTCGACCAGGACCAGTGCCGCGGCTGGCGCATGTGCGTCACCGGCTGCCCCTACAAGAAGGTCTACTTCAACCACAAGACGGGCAAGGCCGAGAAGTGCACGATGTGCTACCCGCGCATCGAGGTCGGACTGCCCACCGTGTGCTCCGAGACCTGCGTCGGCCGACTGCGCTACATCGGTCTGTTCCTGTACGACGCCGACAAGGTCACGGCAGCGGCCTCGGTCGAGAACGAGCACGACCTGCTGCAGGCGCAGTTGGACCTGCTCCTCGACCCGAACGACCCAGCGGTACAGGAGGCCGCCCGTCGCGACGGCATCCCCGCCGACTGGCTCGACGCTGCCCGCCGTTCACCGGTCTACAAGCTCGCGAAGGTCTACAGCGTGGCCCTGCCACTGCATCCGGAATACCGCACCATGCCGATGGTCTGGTACATCCCGCCGCTGTCACCGGTGGTCGACGCGCTGCGCGACACGGGCAATGACGCTGAGGACGTCGACAACCTCTTCGGTGCCCTGGACTCGCTGCGCATCCCTATCGAGTACCTGGCCGAGCTGTTCGCGGCGGGCGACCCGGCGCCCGTCCAGGCGTCCCTGCGCAAGCTGGCCGCGATGCGGTCCTACATGCGCGACGTCAACCTCGGACGCGAGCCACGACCCGGAGATCCCCGAGGCCGTGGGGATGACGGAGGAGTCCATCTACGAGATGTACCGGCTCCTGGCGATCGCCAAGTACGAGGACCGCTACATCATCCCCAAGGCGCACGCTGAGACGGCCCGCGACCTTGAGGAACTGGCCTGCGCCGTCGACTACGACGGCGACCCTCACGACGCGTCCGGCCCGTTCGGTCACTCCTCCGGACGTCCCATCCCCGTCGCCGTGGAGACCTTCCACGCGCTGAAGGAGCGCCAGACGGCAGAGGTGCTCATCCCGCTCGACGCCGTGCGCATGAACCTGCGCAGCTGGGGAACGGACAGGGGAGATCCGATGACAAGTGACATGCGGATCGACCAGGACGTCGCCGCGGCGCGACTGGCCGCATCCTGGCTGCTCTGGTACCCGGACGACGCACTTCTTGCGCGGCTCGACGACATTGCCTCCGCCGTGCGCGAGTTGCCCCACCGGTACTCGCGAGCCCCTCCGGGCCTTCCTGGATCATCTCGACGGGACGCCGATCAGCGAGGTGCAGGCGCACTACGTCGCGACGTTCGACATGAAGCGCAAGGCCTGTCCCTACCTGACGTACTGGACCGACGGGGACACCCGCAATCGCGGCAGGGCCATCCTGCGGTTTAAGCAGGCCTACCTCGAGTCAGGCTTCGACGCCGGCAACGTCGAGCTCGCCGACCATCTCTCCGGTGGTGCTGGAGTTCGCCGCCGTGGGCGACCAGCTCACCGGGTGATGCGCTGCTCGCCGAGCACTCGGTGCCGATCCACCTGCTCCGCGACGCCCTGGCGAAGCTGGACTCCGCGTACGTCCACGTACTTGACGCCATCGTCGCCACCCTCCCGTCGATCACGCCGGCGATCGAGGCGCGCATGGCGCAGTTGGCCGCCTCCGGACCGCCCGCGGAGATGGTGGGCCTGGAGCCGTTCGGGGTCAGCATCAACATCGAATCGATTGGGGCTCGCCGATGACCGCCTCCGAGATCCTGCTGTGGGTGGCCCTTCCCTACATCACGATCGCCGTGTTCGTGACGGGGACGATCTGGCGTTATCGCTATGACAAGTTCGGATGGACCACCCGGTCCAGCCAGCTATACGAGCGGAACCTCATCCGGATCGCCAGCCCGATCTTCCACATCGGGATCCTCGCGGTCCTGATGGGCCACATCATGGGCCTGCTCATCCCCGAGAGCTGGACCAACGCTGCCGGACTCAGCGAGGACGCGTACCACCTGATGGCCGTGGGCATTGGCGCCGTCGCCGGAGTCTGCACCCTCGTAGGCGTCTCGCTGCTGATCTACAGGCGTCGCACCACCGGGGCCGTGATGGCGGCCACGACGAAGAACGACAAGACGATGTATGTCTTCCTGGTCGCGGCGATCTGCCTTGGGCTGCTGACGACCATCATCGGCTCAGGCGTACTCGGCGACGGCTACAACTACCGCGAGACGGTGTCGCCGTGGTTCCGCTCGATCTTCCTGCTCAATCCCCAGCCCGAGCTCATGGCGGAGTCTCTACCGTCGTTCCAGATCCATGCGGTCGCCGGCATGCTGCTGTTCATCGTCTGGCCGTTCACGCGACTCGTGCATGCATTCAGTGCGCCCTTCGGATACGTGTTCAGGCCGTACGTGGTCTATCGCGACCGAGGCCCGCACGACGCCGGCAGCCACGCTCCCAAGCGTGGCTGGGAGAAGGTCGGCTGATGACGCTGGTCGAGCCGAGTTGGCACGACGCCCGCGAGACTGCTCACGCCTGCGTCACACCGCTGCCGCTCGAGCAGGCCAATCTCATCGAGGCGCACGGACGAGTGACGGGCGCGCGAATCCTCGCCGCTCACGCCCCTGCCGCCGTTGCCCATCTCGGCCATGGACGGCTGGGCAATCTCCGGTGAAGGTCCTTGGGTTGTTGTCGGTCAGGTGCTCGCGGGCAGGGTATGGCCGACACCGCTCACCCCTGGTCAGGCAGTGCTGATCGCCACGGGTGCGGCCGTGCCCGCGGGATGCGACGGCGTCCTCAGAAGCGAGGACGGGCTCGTCGATTCGCCCAGGCCGTGAGGGGGCGTGTACGAGCGAGTGGTGACATCAGGCCGGCCGGAGAAGAGGCCCGCGAAGGGGACGTGCTGATCCCCCAGGGCGTTGTTCTGACTCCGGTGCGGATCGGATTGGCTGCTGCGGCAGGGCACGACACCCTCGCCGTGAGACGTCGACCCGATGGTGAGACTGCTCATTCTCGGTGACGAACTCCTCAACGAAGGACCGGCTAGGCACGGACAGGTCCGTGACAGCCTCGGCCCCCAACTGCCGGGGTGGCTTGACCGCCTCGGCGTCGACCTGAGGGAGACCATCCGAGTCGAAGACAGCCTTAGCGCGCTGTCGACCGCATTGGAAGACGCGGAAGGGATCGACATCGTCATCACTACCGGAGGCACCGCAGCGGGACCCGTCGACCACCTGCATGCCGCGATCGCGGCAACCGGCGGCTCACTCGTCGTGGACACCGTTGCTTGCCGACCCGGCCACCCGATGCTCCTGGCCGCGTGGTCATCAGGCAGCCGCCTCGTCGGGTTGCCGGGCAATCCACTCGCTGCGATCGTTGCCCTGCTGACGTTGGCGCAGCCCCTGGTCGGTGGCCTCGGTGGCCGTCACCTGGAACAGCTTCCGAAGGTGGTGTTGGCCGACTACGTCGCGTCCCAGGGAGCCAAGACCAGGCTCGTCCCCTGTCGGCGTGTTGGGGATCGCGTGTTCCCTCTTGACTACATCGGGTCCGGAATGCTGAGGGGCCTCGCTGAAGCAGACGGCCTCGCGGTCGTCGCGGCCGGAGAGGGAGAACCGGGATCGACTGCAGAGTGGCTGGATCTTCCCTGATCCACATCATCAGGCTCGGCCCGAAGCATCGTTAGTGCTTAGGTCCAAGGACCGGATCGGGGGTCGGACGGGCCGAAAGCTAGCCCCACGGTTAGCCCCAACTCCAGTCATCTGGAGTGGCCTGGAGTGGTCTGGATGGGACGAAAACCGTTGGTACTGCTTGATTTCCCTCCTAGCCGTGAGGGCGGAAAGTTGTCTCGTAATGCGTAGGTCCGGGGTTCAAGTCCCCGAGGCGGCTCCAGCGAAAAGTGTTGCAGCGCAACGGGTTTGCGCACTGCTGAGGTCAAATGCGAGTGCCCGATATTGGTGAGATGTCCGCGTCAGTAGCACTAGCGTATGCACTTAAGACTCCGTGAAGTGCCCTCTCGTGACGGCTCCTTATGCACTAGTACGGCCTTCAAGTAGTGCTGCAGGGGCTAGTTGTGCACACGTCTGCCATGCTCCCAGTCGCCTTCCCCAGGGTTTCTGTCTCACGAATCGGCCCGCGCGGCTGCCGCGAACTGGTTGATGCCGTCCGGGACGTGGTCGACAGCAGGGCGGGCAGCAGGAGCATTCCAGTGCTAGCGCGAGTGACCCAGCGCACGCGGGGTGCGTAGGTCCCAGGAGCCAAGCACGGATCGAACCCATCGAAAGCTAGCCCCACGGCTAGCCCCAACTCCAGTCATCTGGAGTGGTCTGGAGTGGTCTGGATGAGACGAAACCCGTTGGTACAACTGCATTTCCCTCATAGTCGTGCGGGCGGAAATTTGTCTCGCAATGCGTAGGTCCGGGGTTCAAGTCCCCGAGGCGGCTCGGCCCGAAACCCGATGCAGTGCAACGGGTTTACGTGTTTCTGGTGTCGAGCGTACGCGCCCGGTATAGGTAGAATGTTGGTTTGTTAGCACTACGCTATGCACTAAGTCTGGCCGTGAGGGAATGGGTCACATCTCCTTCCCAGGGGCAGGGAGCTCCTCCATTCGCCATACACGGCAACGACTTTGCGTTGCGCAACGGTGTCGAGTGGCCGGAGGCCGTGGCCGTGCTCGGCTCTGGAACCTACGGATAGGGCGTATGCAGGGCACCGTTGCGTTGACGTATCACGGCGAGATGCGAGGGTGGCGTGATGAAGCGCAATCGCCGTTCGAGGCCTCCCGTTCAGACTCTTCGGCGTTCGCCGGCTTCCGGCTCCCTCCCGAGGTGATCCTCCTGGCGGTCTGCTAGTACCTGCGCTACGGCCTGTCCTACCGGGATCTGGAGGAGCTGCTCGCCGAGCGCGGCATCGACGTCGATCACGTCACCTTGTACCGGTGGGTTCAGCGGTTCACTCCCGAGTTGATGGATGCGGCCCGCCCCAGTCGGCACACCGTGGGCGACCGGTGTTTCGTGGACGAGACCTACGTCAAGGTCAACGGTGTCTGGCGGTGCGTGTACCGGGCTGTGGACCAGCACGGCCAGGTCATCGACGCGTTCGTCTCCCGACGCAGGGATATCGCCTCGGCCGGGCGGTTCTTCACCACGTCCCTGTTGGCGCATCGCGTGCCGGCGGAGATCATCACGGACCGGGCGAGTGCCCTGGCGAACGTGATCGAGGAACTGGTCCCGCCGCCGCCCTTCACAACACCGGGCAGTACGAGAACAACCGATGCGAAGCCGACCAGGGAAGGCTCAAGGCCCGGCTGCGGCCGATGGCGGGTTGAAGACCGACCGGATGGCGAGCGTCGTTATCCGAGGGCATGCATTCGTCCAGAACCTGCGGCGAGGCCACTACGAACTGGGAGTCGAGGTCGCGCCGGTGTTTCGGCTGGCGACCGCATTCGCTGAACTCCGGATCGCGATCTGAAGGATCCCACCTCGGCGAACGATCCCGCACACCCCGTGATCGCCAGACGCAACAGTGCCCATCAGGACCCTGCGGGTGACACGCGCAAGCGCGGTGAAGTCCCGCACCCAGGCCATGAACACCCTCTGGGGAGTCATGATCGGCGCTCCCTCGCCCCTGCGGGACGAACTGGTCCAGCTGACCAAGCGCACTCTGCCCCTGCAGTTCGAACAACAGCACCACAACGCCGCGGTCCCCGCGGCATGATCACCTAACCCAGACCGTCCGGGAAACCGGGGGGATCTCAGTGTCTACCGAGAAAGGATTCGCCCACCATGCCAGAGAGTGAACTGTTCGACAGAGGACTACAGGTGCGCCGAGAGGTGCTGGGTGCCGAGTACGTCGACACGAACCTGGCAGACGCCGACGAGTTCATGACGGCCTTTCAGCGCGTTGTGACCGAGTTGGCGTGGGGATACGCCTGGAGCCGACCAGGTCTGGACCGCAAGACTCGGAGCATGCTCAATCTTGCGATCCTGACGGCACTGGGTCGGCCCGATGTGCTCGGCATCTACGTGAAGGGTGCACTTTCTACCGGAGTGTCGGTCGATGAGATCAAGGAGGTCCTGATTCACGCCACCGTGTATTGCGGCACGCCCGCCGGGCGTCTGGCGTTCGAGGCGGCGCATGAGGCCCTCCTCGCCGAGGGCGCCTTGCCTCGGCACGGCTAAGGCCTGAAACCTCGCCACCCGGGCGAGCGCGCCGAGGTGCCGACAGGGGTGCTGTTGCGTTGACGGATCGCCCGGGGTTGGTGAAGGTGGCGGCATGAAGCGCAATCGCCGTTCGAGCTCAGTCGGCATTCGCCGGGTTCCGGTTCCCGCCTGAGGTGATCCTGTTCGCGGTGCGCTGGTACCTGCGCTACGGACTGTCGTACCGGGATCTGGAGGAACTCCTCGCCGAGCGCGGCATCGAGGTCGACCACGTGACCCTGTTCCGGTGGGTCCAGCGGTTCACGCCGCTGCTGATCGACGCGGCCCGGCCCTGCCGGCACGTGGCCGGTGACCGGTGGTTCGTCGACGAGACCTACGTCAAGGTCGCCGGGGCCTGGCGGTACGTGTACCGGGCCGTCGACCAATACGGCCAGGTCATCGACGTGTTCGTCTCCAGGCACAGCGGATATCGCGTCAGCGTGCCGCTTCTTCACCACGGCTCTGGCCGCGCATCGAGCCCCTGCCGAGGTCATCACCGACCGGGCGCCGGCTCTGGCGAACGTGATCGAGGAGCTGATGCCCGTGGCGTTCCGCAACACCGGCCAGTACGAGAACAACCGGTGCGAAGCTGACCACGGACGGCTCAAGGCCCGACTCCGACCGATGCGCGGCCTGAAAGAACGACCGAACCGCGAGCGTCGTGATCCGCGGCCACGCCTTCATCCAGAACCTGCGCCGTGGGCACTACGAACTCGGAGTCGAGGTCCCGCCCGTGTTCCAGCTGACAACCGCATTCAGCGAGCTCCAACTAGCGATCTGACTTATCGCGCGTCCGCCAACGATTCCGCACGCCCTAAGTACGCCAAACGCAACACCGCCCAACGGGGAGCCTCACCCTGGCCGAAGATGGGTTCCCCAACACCCTCCTCGAATTGGGCTCTGGGTGCTACTGTCGCGCGTCATCCTTTGTGTCAGGCCGGTTAGTGGATGATCGGCTCTCGTCGGAGGGAGTCGATGTCGATGTCCAGGCCGCCGGTGATTCCGGCTGAGAAGAAGATCCGGATCGTGCTGTCGATCATCGCTGGCGAGGTCACGATCGCGGAGGCGGCTCGCAAGGAGAAGGTGTCCGAGCAGAGCATCGGCCGGTGGAAGGCGGAGTTCCTCGAGGCGGGCAAGACCGCGTTGATCGCTGGTAAGACGGGTCCGTCGAGCCGGGAGGGGCAGCTGGAGGCGGAGGTCGCGGATCTGACGCAGGCCCTCGGTGAGGCGGGGGTGGAGATCCGGGTCTGGAAGAAGAGCGCGGAGGGCCGGCTGGGCCCTTCGAGGACCTCGAGGTAATCCGCGTCGATGCGGGCATGCCGACCGCGAGGTTCTGCTCACTGATCGGTGTGCCCGAGCGGACGTGGCGGCGATGGCAGGCCAAGGCCCGTGCCGAGCATCCGACGAAGGGGCCGTGGCCGCAGCCGGTCCGAGGCGCGGCGAAGGTGACGGTGGTTCCGTTGCGTTGACCGATCGCCCGGGGCCGGTGAGGGTGGCAGGGTGAAGCGCAATCGCCGTTCGAGGCCGCCCGTGCAGGCTCCTTCGGCGTTCGCCGGCTTCCGGTTCCCTCCCGAGGTGATCCTCCTGGCGGTCCGCTGGTATCTGCGCTACGGCCTGTCCTACCGAGACCTCGAGGAGCTGCTCGCCGAGCGCGGCATCGACGTGGATCACGTGACGCTGTTCCGCTGGGTCCAGCGGTTCACCCCGGAGTTGATCGAGGCGGCCCGCCCACGCCGGCACGCCGTGGGGGACAGGTGGTTCGTCGACGAGACGTACGTCAAGGTCAACGGGGTGTGGCGGTACGTGTATCGGGCGGTGGACCAGCACGGCCAGGTCATCGACGTCTTCGTCTCCCGCCGCAGGGATATCGCCTCGGCCAGACAGTTCTTCACCACAGCGCTGGCTGCGCATCGCGCGCCGGCGGAGGTCATCACCGACCGGGCACCGGCCCTGCGAACGTGATCGAGGAACTGATCCCGGCGGCGTTCCACAACACCGGCCAGTACGAGAACAACCGGTGCGAATGCGATCACGGACGGTTGAAGGCCCGACTGCGGCCGATGCGCGGGCTGAAGACCGACGGGACGGCGAGCGTCGTGATCAGAGGGCATGCGTTCGTCCAGAACCTGCGACGCGGCCACTACGAGTTCGATGTCGAAGCGTCACCGGTGTTCCGGCTGGCGACCGCATTCGGCAAACTCCAGCACGCGATCTGAAGGATCCCGCCTCGGCGAGCGATTCGGCACGCCCCGTGATCGCCAGACGCAACAGTGCCGCCACGGATGCCGGTCTGTCCCAGACGTCGACCGCGCTGATGTTGCCGACGCCGTTGTCCCACGCCATCGAGACAAACGGTGCGGGCGAAGGCTCCGCGAACTCTGTGATCGCGGCTGAGGGGAAGCCGGGCTACATGCTGATTCGTTGGGGTGAGTCAGTTGCCTGCAACTTCTGTGAGGCTGGTCAAGACTGATCGAACGGGCGCTCCCGGCACCGAGTTCCAAGGTCGGTAAGCCAGATACTCCTGCTGCTCGTCGGCCGCGAGCCATGAGTGGCCTGACGGTCTAGTGGTTGGCCGGTTTGATCTTCCTGCGGGTCAGGAGTTGTTCGGTCAAGGTGGTGGAGAGCCAGGCGACGTATTGCTGGTGCGACCAGCCGTAGTCCGCGACCAGCTGGCGGTAGGTGGCTGGTCCGGCGAGGGTCATGAGGAGGTCCGTGCCGGTGTCGAGAGTGAGGGTCGCGCGGAGTCCGAATCGGTTTGCGACGTGTTCGACGATGGCCCGGTAGCCGTCGCGGCGAAGCCGCTCGTTGCGCTCGCGGACGGTGACGGCCTCCGGCGCGTGGCTAGCGGAGCGGACCACGTCATCGAGGACCGCCACCCGAGCCACGACCGCCCCGACGCCCTCCGCGAAGTGCCCGAGCGCTCCTGAGCCGGTCCGACTGGCCAAGGCGTCGGCGTACCAGGGTTGTTGGGGTGGAGGCGTGGGGTCGTCCGCGCCTAGAACCGCGAGGTCGTAGCAGGCCTGCAAGAGCTCAGGCTTGGTGTGGAAGGTGAAGTACAGCGTCTGCACGGCCACCTCCGCCTGCTCGGCGATGTCCACCATCCGAGCGCCGGAATACCCGCGTTCGATGAACGCATCCCTCGCCGCGCCCAGCATGCGAAGTCTCGTCGCGCGGGCCCGGTCCCTGCGGGACTGCGGTGGGGGGTTGACAGCATCCATAGCAGGGAGCACTCTACCTGTAGTCAAGTACTAGTGATCATCACTAGTGAAGAATTCGGATCGAAAGGCGTCACGCCGATGACGACAGCACCCTTCCTGGTTGGTCCCAGCGTCGACAGCGCCAAGCCGTGGCAGGTCATGGCGGGCGCCGACCGCACGGGCGGCTCCGTCACGTTCGGCGAGGCCAGAATGGCACCGCACACGGCCGGGCCCGGACGGCACGTCCACACTCGAGAGGACGAAGCGATCTACGTCATCAGCGGGGAGTTGACGGTCGAGGTCGGACAGCAGCGGCAGCGAGTGTCCTCCGGGATGCTGGCCTGGCTGCCCCGCGGCGTGCCGCACGTGTTCGCCAATCTGTCCGACCAGCCGCTGTGGGCGATAGGCATCATCACGCCCGGCGGCTTCGAGCAGATGTTCGCCGAGCAGGAGGACTACCTCACCGGACTATCGCGACCGCCCGACCATCAAGTGCTCATGGCCATCAGCGCCAAGTACGGGGTCACCACCGTCGACGGCCCCCCGCTGCTGTGACGTTGAGCAAGTCCGGCGACGCGTTCCACAACCTTGACGGTACGGACCAATCTTCGAACGTCAAAGACGCCAATTCGTTGTGGACGCAGTAGCGCTGCAGCACTATCCGCCACGCGTTTGCGTCAGGAGCGGGTAGAGGAACCGTCGCGGGGAGCGGGTGACGTCCCGCCGGGTGGTGGGTTTTCGGCGCTTGAGCGTGGCGTTGTCCGCGACGTAGAGGGCCATCGTGCAAGGGTCAGTGAGATCGGCTAGGAACTCACGAGAGGACACCTTGCACGATGGCTATGGACCAGTCTGCCCTGTTGGAACTGCTGGAGGCACTGAAGGCCGCCGGCGTCGATGAGCGCGTCCGGATCGCGGCGCAGAGCATGTATCAGGCGTTGATCGACGCGGAGGCCGAGGGCGTGATCGGCGCCGGCTTCTGGGAACGCACCGAGGCCCGCACGGCGATCCGCAACGGGTCGCGGCCGCGGCTGCTGTCCACGACGGCCGGGGATCTGGAGCTGCGGATCCCGAAGCTGCGGTCGGGGTCGTTCTTCCCGACGCTGCTGGAGCGGCGGCGGCGGATCGACCAGGCGCTGTTCGCGGTGATCATGGAGGCCTACCTGCACGGGGTGTCGCACCCGCAAGGTCGACGACCTGGTCGAAGGCGCTCGGCGCGGACACCGGGATCTCCAAGTCGGAGGTCTCGCGGATCTGCAAGGACCTCGACGAGGAGGTCGCCGCGTTCCGCGACCGCAGTCGCTGGCGGAGACGACGTACCCGTACGTGTTCCTGGACGCGACCTACTGCAAGGCCCGGGTGAACCACCGGGTCGTGTCCCAGGCCATCGTCGTGGCGATCGGCGTCACCGCCGACGGCCGCCGTGAAGTCCTGGGCATGGACGTCGGGGACAGTGAGGACGGCGCGTTCTGGACCGCGTTCCTGCGCGGCCTGAAGGCCCGCGGACTGGCCGGCGTGCAGCTGGTCATCTCCGACGCCCACTACCGGTCTGAAGCAAGCAATCGCAGCGGTTCTCATCGGCACCGGCTGGCAGCGCTGCCGCGTGCACTTCATGCGCAACGTCCTCGCGGTCGTGCCGAAGGGCAACGCCGAGATGGTCGCCGCCGCGATCCGCACCATCTTCGCCCAGCCCGACGCCGAGCACGTCGAGGAGCAGTTCGACGTCATCGCCGGGATGCTCGGCCGGCAGCTGCCCAAGGTCGAGGCGATGCTCCGCGACGCGAAGGACGACCTGCTGGCGTTCACCGGGTTCCCGCAGGTCCACTGGCGGCAGATCTGGTCCACCAACCCCCTCGAGCGGGTCAACAAGGAGATCAAGACGCCGCACCGACGTCGTCGGCGTCTTCCCCAATCCCGAGGCCCTGCTGCGCCTCGCCGGAGCGGTCCTGGTCGAGCAGCACGACGAATGGGCAGCCGCCGACCGCCGCTACTTCTCCGAGCGATCCATGACCCTGGTGACGACCACCAGCGACGACAACGAGGGGCAGGTGACAACACCAGAACTCATGTCGGCATGATCAGAGAACTGACCTGAGCGCGAAGAGCGAAATGCCACCACTCAGAGGGACGTCACCCGGGGAGCGCGTGACCGTACGTGTCCCGGACCTATTCTCGACTCTCATAGAGGCCTTGGTACTCAGCAACTTTTGGTTCGTCCTCGACTCACGGGAGCCAGCGTGGACCGGCAAGTAAGGGCAGAATTCGGGTCAGGGTTGGTCGACGGACTGGCCAACCGTGGACGGCGAATGCGCCGATCACGTCATCGGTGGCGTGGAAGTGTCCCGTGGGAGACGGCCATGTGTCGGTCGGACCGCTCGGGGACCCTCGGTTCCGACCGTTGCTCATCGCCACGAGTACCGCTGAACAATGGTCGTCGAACGGTGACAGGGTCGATTCCTGGAGGTGTACCTCGTGAGGGTGCTCGTCGTCGTTGAGAGCATGTTCGGCAACACCTATCAGATCGGCGCATCGGTCGAGGATGGCCTCTGCCGGGTGCACAAGCCGGTCCAAGGTCGAGTGTTGCGCGTCAGCAACGTCCATGCCGACGACGTAGCCGGGATGGACGTGCTCGTCGTGGGCGCACCCACTCATTGGCGAGGAGTCCCCTCCGAACGCAGCCACCACCAGCACCTGAGCGATGCCGACGAGGCGGCTGGGTGACTGGCATCGGAACACCCATCGATCCGTCGGCGTCCGGAGTTCGGGTACTCGACTGGATTGGAACGCTGCCGTACGTGGATGCCGATCGGGCAGCGACGTTCGGCACCCGTCTCGCTCGCTCGTTCGCTGGAGGTGCGGCACCCGTCTTGGCCATCGACTCGGGCGAGTTGGCTACACCCTCACCGGCGAACCCGCGGGGTTCTACGTCACCGGCATGGAAGGGCCCTTGCATTCAGGTAGACTGGATTGTGCGGCGGACTGGGGTTAACGGCTGCTTCGCGACAACGCTAGGGCGCACGTGAGCGGCGACATTTGCCCTGACCCATTAGACATCCCACTTCGTAACGTGCCAAGCGGCGATGCTGACGGTGGTGGTCCGCTGGCCCCAGGCGGTGGCCTCGTCGTAGCGGGTGCGGTGGCGCAGGCAGCCGTGGAGGGTGCCGACGAGTCGGTTGCTCAGTGCGCGCAGCGCTTGGTAGTGACCTGCGCCGGCGGCTCGGCGCTGGTCGTAGTAGTCGCGTGCACCGGGTGAGAAGCGGATCGCAGCGAAGGCCTGTTGGGTCAGCGCGTCGGCCAGTCTCTTGTTTCGGGCGTGGCGGGCCAGGACGACCCGCTTGGTGCCGGGGGCCTTGGTGATTGGGCTGGTCCCGGCGTAGTTCCGGCGGGCGTGGGCGTCGGCGTACCGGTCGGGGTCGTCGCCGAGCTCGCCAAGGACCCGGGCGACGAGCGTTGCTCCCATGCCGGGCTGGCTCAGGAGGATCTCAGCGTCCGGGTGGCAGCGAAAAACCGCCTCCACCTCGCCCTGCAGCGCGTCGATCTGCTCGCTCATCGTGGTGATCACCGCGACCAGGGACCGGCAGGTGGCGCCGTAGGCGTGCTCGAGGCCGTCACGGCCTGCGAGCTGGGGCTCGTGCAGGGCGTCGTGGATCCGTTGCGCGGTGACGGTCACGTTCCGCTGCCGGCCAGCCTTGCGCAGCGACGTCTCGATGCGCGTGACCGTCAGCTTGCCGCCCAGCGTCGGTGTTGCCGCGATAGCGAGGACTGCCAACGCATCTCGGCGGTGGAGGTCATCGAATGCCGCCAACGCTCCGGGGTAGTACTCGCGCAGCAGGGAACGCAGCTGGCTCGCGAGCCGCTGCCGGGACCAGATCAGCGACTGGTGCGCTCGGGCGAGCATCCGGTTCTCCTGCGCCAGCGCGGAGTCACCGGCGACGTGCCGGTGATGGTCACGGTCCAGTCGCACCAGCTCCGCCAGGACGTGCGCATCACCCGGGTCGGACTTCGCCCCCCGACGAGGAGTGCCGTTCCCGGTAGCGGGCGGCCTGCACCGGGTTGATCGCGAACACCTGATACCCGGCAGCGAGGAGCGCTTGGACCCACGGGCCGCGGTCGGTCTCGATGCCCCCGACGACGTCAGCGACGTCATCATCATCACGCAGGTGGTCCGCGACGAGCCCGTGGAACGCCTCGATCCCGGCGACCCCCTCGGGCAGGCGCTTGCGTGCGAGCACCTTCCCGTTCTCGTTGACGATCTCCATGTCGTGATGGGCCTCGGCCCAGTCATCCCTGATGAACAACATCCGCGTCTCCTTCCGGTCCAGCACCGTGAGCCCGCGAGGAACCTTGCGGCGACCTAATGGCCCAGTGCTCGAAGCACGTCATCCCACCAGCGCTACCAGTCCCTCACCCACCGACCGGGGCACGCTCTACGCATAGGAATCCCAGGATTCCAGGTCAAAGCAAAGTGCTCACCGGTCGGCGGCTCGGACACAATCTCACTCGAACACGAGACCGTGCGCACCCATTAGGTCGTGCACTATCTATGCACTTACGTCAATGCAGACCATGTCACTCACTGACGCTTGGTGGAAGTGAGACCCATTGGTAATCAATCGTTTTCGGACATTCGGACATTCGGACATTCGGACGCGGATTCCGAGGACTCATACTGCGTGGGCCCGGGGTTCCAATCCCCGAGGCGGCCCTGACCGATACTCGGTGCAACGCAACGGGCTTTCGCGTTTTCGGGGGGGGTCTTCCCTGTCCAATGTCGGTGTAGTGACCCCTTCCTATCACTGCTGCCAACACAAACGTGTCCCGGACCTTGGGGGTCCGGGACACGTTCACGCGCGGACTAGGCGATGGCGAAGCCGCCGGTCCAGGAGATCTTTTCGCCGGCGGCGAGGGTGATCTGGAGGAAGCCGAGGCTCTCGAGTTCGCGGGCGCGGCTGAGGGCTCCGGCGTCGAGTCCCTTCAGGCCGGCGGCGTCGACGATGCCGATGAGCTCGGACTTGGCGTCGGCGTCGTCGCCGGCGACCAGGACGGTGGTCACGTCGCCGCCGATCTTGCCGGTGGCCAGGGTGGCGGCGAAGTTGGTGTTGAAGGCCTTCAGCACGCGGGACTGGGGCAGCTGGGCGGCGAGCTGGGCTGCTGCGGATGAGTCGGCGGGCACGACCAGGGAGTCAAACGTCTCGAAGTTCACGGGGTTGGTGATGTCGACGACGATCTTGCCGGCGAGCTGGTCGCCGCGGGCGGAGACGATGCCGGCGACGGCGGCGTGCGGGACGGCCAGGACGACGAGGTCGCCGGTGATGGCTGCGCTGTCGCTGGTGTCGAGGACCTGGACGGTGCTGCCGCCGTTGGTCAGGACCGTGGTGATGGCCTTGCCCATGTTGCCGTTGCCGAGGATGGTGACGTGTGCCATTGGAAGCTCCCTGTAAGAATTGGTTGTATCGACAACCAAAACGTAGCAGTGAATGGTTGTCGCGTCAACTATTTGCTAGGATGGGTGCATGACGCGATGGCTGAGCCCCGAGGAGCGGGCCGCGTGGATCCGCCTGGCCGTGCTGCTGGAGCGGCTCCCCGGGCTCCTGGAGGCGCAGTTGAACCGCGATGCGGACCTCACCCACTTCGAGTACTGGGTGCTGGCGATGCTGTCCGACTCCCAACGCGGCACGCTGCGGATGACCGACCTTGCGGCCGTGACCAGCGCCACCCTTCCGCGCCTGTCGCATGTCGTGCAGCGACTGGAGGCACGTGGCCTGGTCAAGCGCGTTCCCTGCCCGGAGGACCGTCGCGCGACCAACGCCCGGCTGACCGCCGCCGGTCGCCGCAAGATCGTGGCCGCTGCGCCCGGGCACGTCGACGAGGTCCGACAGCGCGTTATCGACGCCTTGTCCCCCGAGCAGATGCAGCAGCTCACCGGGATTGTCGACGCGATCCTGCCGCGGCTGGGGCAGGGCGCAGCGCTCGCCGTCGAGCGTCTGGACGAGGAGGGTGCCGGCACCAGGCCAGTTTCCTGAACGACCACGTGGGTCAGCGTTCCCAAATGCGCGAATCGCTAGGAAGCCGGCGACGATGTCATCAGCGGGCGCCGCACTCGAAGTGGGCATCCGACTCGTCTGGACCAAGGGGCTCCGGCGTCGACAGTGGCGATGAGACCATCGACTCAGGCATGAAATGGGCGAAGCCCTGGGCCATCGTCGACGCGATCACTCCTGCGTCGGGGTTCATGAAGGCATTCGCCGACCCGCTCCCGCCAGGCGGATATCTCTGCCGGCGTTCGAGGCGATCCGGCTGGCTGTCGGGCGGGTGGAGGAGGACATCTCGCCTCGACCGATGGCGACGTGAGGGAGGACGCCGGACAATGATGTGGGCCCGGTGACTGTTGGGCCCGTGGAGGTGGTGTGGTGCGGGTCCTGGTCGTGGTTGAGAGCATGTTCGGGAATACCTTCTCGATTGGGTCGTCGGTCGTGGAGGGCCTGCGCGGGGTGCGCCCGTGCGTTTCGGCGGACCTGGTCCGTGTGGGCGAGGTCGGGGCCGCTGATGTCGCGGGAGTGGATGTGCTGGTCGTGGGCGTCCCCACCCACTGGTTCGGCATTCCATCCCAGCGCACGCAGCAGCAGTACCTGCGCGAGAGCGACGTGGCGGCGAGTGTCACGCGGAGGCTCCGTTGCGTTGTGCCATCACAGGACAGTCGGAATCGTCAGTGAAGCTGGGATCATTCAGATGGCGTGCATGAGTTCATCGAATGCCGCCGCCAGTCGGAGATTGGGATTCGCGTCGACCCCGAGTTCGTAGTGACCCCGCCGTAGATTCTGGATGAAAGCGTGGCCTCGAATGACGACGCTCGCGGTCCGGTTCGTCTTCAATCCTCGCATCGGGCGCAGCCTGGACTTCAATCGTCCGTGGTCGCATTCGCATCTGTTGTTCTCGTACTGCTCGGTGTTGTGGAATGTCGCCTCCGGGAGCAGCTCGTCAATCGCGCGGGCGAGTGCCGCGGCCTTATCCGTGATCACCTCGACAGGCTTCCCGTGAGCCGTCAGTGACGTCTCGAAGAACCACTTCGCCGCGGCGATGTCCCTGCGATCGGAGACGAATACGTCGATCACCTGGCCACGCTGGTCCACCGCCCGGTAGACGTACCTCCACACCCCGTTGACCTTCACGTACGTCTCATCGGCATGCCACCGGTCACCGACATGATGCCGGCAGGGGCGGGCTGCATCGATCAGCATTGGCGTGAACCGCTGCACCCACCGGAACCAGGTGACGTGATCCACCTCGATGCCACGCTCCGCGAGAAGCTCCTCCAAGTCACGGTACGACAGGGCATAGCGCAGGTACCAGCGGACCGTCAGGAGTATCACCTCTGGCGGGAAACGGAACCCCGAGAACGCCGACAACTCTGCAAGGGACCGGTCCTGGACACGCCGCCGCTTCATCCGGCCACCCTCACTGCGAATGCGTCATTCGTCAATGCAACGGTGCCGGGGTGTACACCTCGGTCGGGACCTTTGACTCAAACGAGATGACTGTGCTGGTGGCGGCGCTGTCGGATCGGGTGGGGGTGCCGGTGGCCGACTTGCTCGAGGCGTACGGGGTGTACTTGTTCGCGCGGTTCTTCGCCCTGTACCCGGGGTTCTTCGACGGGCCGGCGGACGCGTTGTCGTTCGTGTCGACGGTGGACTCGGTGGTGCACGCGGAGGTCAACAAGCTGTACTCCGACGCGGAGCTGCCCCGCTTCGACATCGCCCGGCCCGGCCCGGACGTCCTGGTGATGACCTACCGGTCTCCGCGGCACTTGGGTGACTTGGCGGCCGGCCTGCTGAGGGGCGCCGTGGAGCACTACGGCGAGCCAGTCGAGATCATCCGAGAGTCCCTGGACTCGGACGGGTCGGTCGTCCGGTTCACGCAGGCCCGCGTTCAAGGCTGATGCTGCGGTGGACGTGATTGGCGCTGGCGCAGTGACGGGCAACGAGGAGGCGCTGCGGGCGGAGGTGGCACGCCTGCAGCGGCGGGTCGCCAGGGAGAGGGCGGCACGCAAGCAGGCTGAGGGGTTGATCGAGGAGAAGAGCCGCGAGCTGTGGGAGCAGCGCGAGCGATATCGACTGCTCGCGGAGAACGGGTCGGACGTGGTGATCCAACTGGCTCCGGACTACACGATCACCTGGGCGTCGCCGTCCATGCAGGACATCCTGGACTGGCCCGCCTCGGACCTCACCGGGTCCCCGGTCGCCGCCTACATCCATCCCGACGACCTGGATCTGGTGCTCCGTGCGCGCGATCACCTCATCGCCGGTGTGGGATCAGTGGACGAGTTCCGGTTCCGGCGCGCCGACGGCGAATACTCGTGGATGGCGGGCCGCTCACGCCGGCTGCGGGATCACGCCGCCGAATCGGCCCTGGGCTGGGTGGTCGCCCTGCGAGACGTCGACGAACTCATTCTCGCCCGCCGTGAGTTGATGTCCGATCGGGCGCGGCTGAAGGCGACGCTGGACTCCCTTCTGGACCCGCACGTGCTGCTCGTCGCCGTCCGCGATCAGGCACAGGTCATCGTCGACTTCATCTATGGCACCGCCAACGACGCCGCATGCGACTACATGCAGATGACCCGTGAGGACCTCGAGGGCGCGCGCCTGCTCGACCTGCTGCCGGGACAGGCCGGGTCCGGCATGCTCGCGATGTATGCCGACGCGGTGGACTCCGGCGAGCCGCTATCGCTGGATGACTACGCCTACCCGCACGAGATGCTGAACGACGAGCGCCGGTACGACATCCGCGCGGTGCGGGTGGGGGATGCCCTCAGCTTCACGTGGCGCGACGTGACCGACCGCTTCACCGCCGCTCAGGCGTTGGCCGAGCAGGAGCGGGAGTACCGACTGCTGGCCGAGAACGCCGGCGACATCGTGGTGCGGACCCGGCACGGGATCGCCCTGTGGATGTCACCTTCGTCCGCCGACGTCTTGGGCTACGCCCCCGAAGCTTTGGTCGGCTCCGATCTCACCGAGCTCATCCACCCAGCCGATCTCGCCAAGATCGCGGTGGCCCGGCAGGGGATGGAGCCCGGGCAGACGAGTCGGCTGCGCTATCGCCTGCGGACTCGGGCGGGGACGTACCGTTGGGTCCAGGCGAACACCCGTATCTGGGTCGACGACGACGGCCGACAGGACGGCGCCGTCGCGACGATCCGCGACATCGACGACGAGATGACAGCCCTCCAGGCGTTGGAGGATTCCGAGGAGCGCTACCGGCTGCTGGCCGACAACTCCTCGGACGTGGTCATGCACGTCCGCGACGGCCTGATCTTGTGGGTGTCTCCGGCCCTGACCGACATGCTCGGTTGGAGCCCGGCCGACTGGATCGGCACCTTGTTCGACGACGTCATCCACCCCGACGACGTGGGTCGCCTGCTGCAGGCCCGCGCCGACATCCGGGCCGGAGCGACCACCGTGGACCGATTCCGGGCCCGAGCCCGCGACGGCGACTACCACTGGATCGAGACCCATGCCCGGCCCTACCTCGACGTGAACGGCGCCTGGGACGGAGCAGTCGTCTCGTTCCGCACCGTCGACGCCGAAGTGCGAGCCGAACAAGAACTCGAACACCGAGCCCACTACGACGAGCTCACCGGCCTGGTCAACCGCAACGAGCTATTCGACCGTTTCGCTCCATCCTCACCAACCAGCGCCGCCCCGGCGACCACCCCGCCGCGATCTTCATCGACGTCGATGAGTTCAAGGCCGTCAACGACACCCACGGCCACGCCGCCGGCGACGAACTCCTACGAACCCTGGCAGCGCGCGTCACGTCCAGCGTCCGGTCCTCCGACGTGGTCGCCGCGTCGGCGGCGACGAGTTCGTCGTCATCCTCGCCGGCGTCCACGACCTAGACGAGGCCGTGTCGATAGCCGAGAAGATCCGCGTCGCCGTACGCGCGCCCATCCCCGTCCCTCACGAGTACTGAACGTGACCGCAAGCATCGGCGTCACGACGGCGAGCCCGGGAGGAACCGTCGACGACGTCATCGCGCGAGCCGACGCAGCCATGTACCAGGCGAAGAGCCTCGGCCGAGACCGAGTCCTGCCCATCCCCTAGCCCTTAAGCCTCCGCGAGTTGAGGAAGAACTGCCGAGCACCCATCCGACAGGAGCACGCAATGTCAGGGTGGAAACTCGCTACACGCGTGGTGTCAGTCACCCTGGCGAAACCGGTATGCGGGTTCTTCCCGGTGTCGACGGTGGATTTGCGTTGCCCAAGTCAGTTCTGGGCGTATCAACCCTGAGTCACGGGGCTACTGTGAAGTTCGGTTCCGTCCCTGCGTGGATGCGCTTCCAGAATCGGGTGTTCGCAATGTCAAGTGACGACGAGACCGCCGAAGCTCTACCTTGGCGGGCGGTGCTGGAACCTGAATGGCGGGCTGTACTCGCGGCAACTGCCTCCCTGGCCCGCAGTGACTCCGAGGATGTCCTTCTCAACGAGGTGTGTGAAGCGGCCGTCCGTGCTGGTGGCTACCGGCTGGCCTGGTACGGCCGCATCCTGACCAATGGACATCTCGAGCTTGTTGCCGTGTCGTCGGCGGGACCTGAGCAAAGTTATCTTGAGGAGGAGTTCTCCGTGTCCTGGGGGCATGGGGTCACCACCAACAGCCCGGGAGGCATGGCGGTCGACTTTGGTGGGCCGGTGTTCTCGCATGACATCCTCACCGATGAGCGGTTCGCTCCGTGAAACGCGATCCGGCATGGCATCCGCTCGATGGTGTCCATCCCGGTGTTCGTGGGAGGTGCGCTCGACGGGGTCCTCAATATCTACTCGGCCGAGGCCGGGGTGTTCGACGCGACGGCGACGGCCCTCTTGTCCACCCTGTGCAAGCAGATCGGCGTCGGCATGGAGAATTTCCGCGCCACGTCGCGCATCAACGACGCCCTCGAGGGGGACGATCCGGGTCCTTACGCGTGCTCTGGAGGCGCGCGATCCCTACACGGCAGGCCATCAGGCCGCCGTCGCGGCACTGGCCGAGCGTGCGCAACCGGCTAGGTCTGGACGACGCGGAAGTACAAGGCGTTCGGCTGGCGGCGCTGGTCCACGACATCGGCAAGATCGGGGTGCCTACCGAGTTGCTGACGAAGCCAGGACAG
>CAVWJW010000006.1:0-115174 GCA_963755335.1 uncultured Actinomycetes bacterium | reverse complement strand
TTCAGCGGCGACGCATGGCTCGAGGGTCACGACGCCCTGCGGGCGGCGTGGAGGATCGCCTACACCCGCTACGCGCAGACGTCGCACGCCGTCACGAACATCTCGATCACGTTCACCGGCACGGACGACGCGACGGCCGACAGCCTCATCACGGCGTGGCACCGTGGCGCCGATGGCAAGGAGTGGACACTCCACGGCCGCTACGTCGACACCTGGTACAAGGGCGTCGAGGGCTGGAAGATCACGACTCGCGAGATCGTGGCGGCAGGTGCCGAGGGGCGCGACGAGTCGACGCTCACCCGTCTCGAGCGGTTCACCATGAGCGACGGACACTGATGGGTCGGATGGACGGACGCACGGCCGTCGTCACCGGCGGAGCCCGAGGCATCGGCGAGGGCATCGTGCGCCGCTATGTCGCCGAAGGCGCCCGCTGCGTCATCGCCGACATCGACGTCGAGGCCGGCGAGGCGCTCGCGGCAGAACTGGGCGAGAACGCCGTGTTCATCCGGTGCGACGTGACGTCGGAGGACGACATCGTCGCCGCGATCGACCTGTGCATCGAGCTCTTCGGGTCACTCGACATCATGATCAACAATGCCGGCGTCGTCGGCGTCACCGGGGCGATCCAGGACACTGCGCGCGAGGACTTCGATCGGACGATGGCGATCCTGACGACGAGCGTGTTCCTGGGGACCAAGCATGCGATGCGCGTGATGAAGCAGCAGGGCCACGGCTCGATCATCAACACGTCCAGCACCGCCGGCGTGCAGGGCGGACTGGGCGCGCACGCCTACACGACCGCGAAGCACGCGGTGATCGGGCTCTCGAAGTCGGTAGCGGTCGAGGCTGCTCCCCGCGGCATCCGGGTCAACGTCATCTGTCCCGGGCGCGACGCTCTCGTCGCTCACGGCCGCGGTGGTCACGGGCGACAAGGACAACTACGACGCCGCCTACGAGCGGCTGTCATCCAAGTACCCGGGCGGCAAGGCGCCCCGTCCTGAGGACATCGCGAACGCGGCAGTGTGGCTGGGCAGTGACGAGGGCGCGTTCATGAATGGTGCCGTCATCATCATGGACGCCGGCAAGGAGGTCCTCTCCGACCGCGCCGCGAAGTTCTACCCGGTCGACTAGACCGGGTTCGTCAGCTAGCGGAACGACCGATCGTCGAGCTGCCGCTGAGGATCGTCCGCTCGTTCTCCAGGCGAAGGCGTAGCAGCGCCTCGCCGCGTTCGATCAGCTCGCTCTTGCGCTGGTCCATGGCGACGTCCATCGCGGCGGTGAACGCCCGACCCGCCCGCGCGTACTCAGCTGCGACGTCTCCCAGCAGCAGCGAGTCCGTCGGCGCCGCGGCGGCCACGGCCTGAACGGTGGCCGCGTCGCCGGTGTCGCGCGCGACGTCCTCCGCGAAGGTCCGGTACAGCACGACCTCCTGCTTCATGAGCGAGATCTCCGCGGCGCTCGCGTTGGCGGCGCTGTTGAGCGTCGCGATCAGCATGTGCAGGCGGATCTGGGCGGCCGGGTCGCTGATCCCCGGCATGACGTCGCGCATGAGCTGCTCGCAGACGTCCTCGAGGATGCGGGGGGTGGACGGTCGCGTGATCACTGGGACGCCTCCGGCGCGTAGGGGAGCTTGAGGGCGATGTTCAAGTAGAGGTCGTGGAAGTGCGCGGCGGCCGGAAGCAGGAAGGGGCCCATGACGCCGCGGTGCTCACCCTTGGCGACATCCTCGAAGCCCCGCAGGATGTCCTCCACGAGGTGGATCGTGCCCAGGAGGAGGAAGTACTCGGTGATCTCGGGGTTGACCTGCTCCTCGGTGAGTCCGGTCCGCTCCCGGTAGATGGCCAGGAAGGCCTCCGGGTCCGGGTAGTAGAGGTGCGGCGGCATCGGGATCTGCAGGTAGTAGCCGAGGTCGAGCCGCGGATCGCCGATCTTCGCGAACTCCCAGTCGATGATGTGCGGCTCGACGCCCTCCGAGAGCAGGAAGTTGCCCGGCTGGAGGTCCCCGTGCACGAGGGTCAACGGCACCTCCGGCGGGATGTTCATCCGGATCTTCTTCACCGTGTAGGCGAGGATCGGGTCGGGCTCGCCTTGGTTCTCGAGGATCCGGTCGTAGATCGCGATGACGTTGTCGATGTGCGCCCGCCAGCTGGCCGGGCGCTCGATGCCGGGATCGATCTTGTCGAGGGGGGTGGCGTGGGCGGACGCGATGATGTTGACGAAGTCCTCGCGCGACTGGTCGAAGTCCGGTCCGCCGTCGAGGTACTTCTGCATCGACGTCGACTCGATGGCCTCCGACACGATGCACTTGGACCCGAGGTACTCACCGGTGGCGTCGTACCACCGTGGCCGGGGGATCCGGAAGTCGTCGAGGTCCTTGATCGCCTGGAGGAGCGCCCATTCCTGATCACGATCGCTGCGGAAGACACTCATGTCCTCCGGTGGGTCGCCGCGCAGCACGAAGGACTCGCGGGTGCCGTCGGCCCACTGGACCTCGGCGCGCACGGTGTCGCGGCTGTAGCCGCCGGGGATCGGCTCGGCGCTCAGGACGGTGGCCTTGCGCTCGGGCTCGACGAAGTCCAGGAACGTCTGGAAGCGATCGATGTCCACGAATCTCCCTATGCCTCGTCCGGTCGGTAACTGAGGTCGGAATGATCCCGCATTCCGCGCACCGTGTTCGGGCGCCTGGCGAAGTACTCCTCGGCGGTCGGCTCGGTGCGCGTCCAGTCCACGACCTCGGTCCGATGGGTCATGAGCCAGTGTCCGCCGCGGCGTGCGTATCGGTCTACATAGCGGCCGCAGATGAACCGGTCGAATCCCTCGGTTGCGTGCTGGTGGAAGGCCTGGAAGTAGACCTCGCCGGTGGCGGTGTCCCCGTCGATGTCCAGGTTGATCTGGCCCAGGAAGTGCTGCGTGACCTGATACGCGCTCAGGGCCTTCATCGCCATGGCAGGCATCTCCTCGCCACTGCCGCGGAAGGCGCCGTAGTGGGTGGTCGCATCGTCGGCGAAGACCGACCGGACGAGGGCCGGATCGAGGCGGTCAAGGCCGCGCATGTAGGTGGCGGCGAGGGCGCGGATCTCACTCTCGTCGAGCAGGCGCTGCAGTGCGGGGTCGGTCATGGCGCGAGGACGCATTCGAGGTGCCCGAAGCCGGCATCCGTGGGGTTATCGAGATTCACGCAGGTGGCGAAGTTCTCCGCCCAGGCGTCGGGTCGCTGCTGGAACCAGCCGGAGGGATCGCCTACCTCGATCGGATGGGACACGTCCCACACCTCCCCTTCATGGTGGTCGTCGCCGCGGTAGACCCCACGGCCCTGCCGGTCCGCGTAGCCGTCGTGGTAGCCGCCGCCCTGCAGGTACGCGGGGGCGCCGACCGGGGTGAGCTCGAACCGATCGACGTTGCCGTCGGGTCGGGTGAACGCGACGCGCGTAGTGGAGGCGCGCGGAAGGCCATCGATGCGAGTGGCATCGGCGCTCACGCCGACGTAGGACCAGCGCGCCTGCCTCTCGTCGAGCGGGATGACGATGGACTCCGGTGCGTCGAACGATCCGTCCTTCTGCTGGTGGAACTGCCAGAACATGACGCGGTCCGGCATCCGGATCATCGTCCACTGGCGCATCGCGAACCCCCGGCGCGGATCGCGAGCTGCATCGGGAGCGATCGACGGTGCGGCGCCACCGCCCGTGCGACCCATGCCCCAGGAGTGGTCGCGCACGCCCACCCAGGAATGCGGCGTGGCGGCCAGGGTGCGACCGTCGACCGTGATGGTGCCGGTCACCTCGCAGCACTGGTCGTAGTTGGTGCGGTCGTACACCTTGCGCCCTCCCGAGAATCGCACGATGCGATCCTCGAGGTACGGCTCATGCAGTCCGGTCCACTCCAGGTCGAAGGAGACGCCGTAGGGGTTGTCGTCGCAGGCCAGGCGAAGGCGGTGAAGGGGCTCCAGGATGCTGAGCGACAGGGGACCGACGGCGATGTCGTCGTTGCGCGGGCGAAGTCGCCGTGACCAGCGCAGGTTGTGCTGCCGCCCGTCGACCGTGGCGCAGGCGAACCCGTCGATCACGTCGGTGTTGGGGTACAGCCGGATGGCGCTGAAGAGGGTCGCTCCGGTCTCCTGGTCACCGAGGGTGAAGTAGAAGCCGTCGTTCCAGTGCACGGAGTCGCTGACGACCGAGTCGAAGGTGCCTCCCACCTGGTGGCGTGGGTATTCGTCCATCCGGGTGAGCCGGCCGGCATCGGTCATGGCCGAACGATATCGCGATTCCGTGAGTTGTGGGACAAAATGTCCTATAGAGTTCGTCCATGCGAACCCTCATCCTCGGCGGCGGCACCTTCGTGGGTCGTCGTGCGCTAGACCTGCTGGTGGCCGAAGGTCACGATGTCACCGTCCTCAACCGCGGCCGCACCTCCGCGGAGCTCCCGCCGGGCGTGGCCCGCATCGTCGGCGATCGGACGAGCACCGAGTCCATGCAGGCGGCGCTCGCCGGCACCGAGTGGGATGCGGTGATCGACGTGTCCGGCTTCGTCATGGCCGCCGGTGGCGGTCAGTTCGAGGAGCTGCTTGCCCTGCTCGATGGGCAGGTCGGCTCGTACGTCTTCGTGTCCTCGATCATGTCCTACGCGCCCAGCGGGATCATGCCGTGGACGGAGGACCTGGGCTGGCGGGACGACCCGGAGTCCACCTACGGCGGCTTCAAGGCGCATGCGGAGCGTTCGATCCTCGAGCGGCACGCGTCAACCGGCTTCCCCGGAAGCATCGCTCGTCCGGCGGCGATCTACGGGCCGGACAACAACATCCCCGACATGGAGACCGCGATGTTCCTGCGGCTGCGGCGCGGGCTGCCGGTCCTGCTGCCGCACGAGGGGCTCGTGACAACCAGCTACGGCCATGTCGACGACCTCGTACGCAACCTCCTCGAGTTGAGCCTGCTGCCCGAGGCGGCCGGCCAGGCCTTCAACATCACCGGGCAGGGTGCGTCGTCCCGGGCCTTCGTCGAGGAGCTCGCCGGGATCGTCGGAGTGGAGCCGGACATCGTCGAGCTGCCGACCGGCTTCAGCGACGCCAAGCCGATCTTCGGGCACCTGTTCGGCACCCGGCACCATGGCATCCTGGCCGTCGACAAGGCGGCCGCCTACGGCCTGACGCCCGAGCGCGGCTTCCGGGTCGGCTACGAGCAGACGTACGAGTGGTTCCGCGGCACAGCGCTCGTCGATGCCCCCGATGTGCTGTCGGATCCGGTCTGGGGCGCGGGCTACGACTTCGCCCTCGAGGCCGAGGTTGCCGCCGCCGTGCGAGCACGCGGATGACCGTCTCCTCACGGGTTCCGGACGAGGTGCTGCGCGACGCGATCGCGGCCGGACTGGCGGACCCGTCACTCGGATCGAGCGACCAGTGGGCCGCGGTGCAGGCGTATCTCGACGGGCGGGGCCCCGATCCTTGGCCGGGGCGCTGGGAGCAGATCCTCACCGGCGGCATAGGACTCGACTCCCTGTGCGCATGGTTGGCCGACGACGTGGCGATCGCCGCACCCCTCATGGGGGCGTTCACCAGCCACGACACCAGCATCGAGCACGCCGTCGTGCACGTGGACGAGGACGAGACCGACCGGCTCGCTGCGTGGCTCACCGGCCAGGCGGGTGCCCCGGTCGCCATCGTCGAGGCAACCGTCATCGGCGGCGGCTTCTCGCGCCGGATGTGGCGCGCCACCCTCGATGAGGACGGCGTCCCGCGGCAGGGTGATCGTCCGCATCGAGCAGGGCGGGATGTTCGGGACGGACACCGTCACCGAGGTGCGCACCATGCAGGCGCTGCATGCCGCCGCGTACGCCGTGCCGGCGGTGGCGGCCGTCGAGGGCTCGGGCGACGTCCTGGGCGAGCCCTTCTTCATCATGGAGGAGGTGCCCGGCGTCGTGCGCCTCGACGACCAGGGCCTCGACGACATCATCCGATCGGTCGCCGCCCTGCATCGCGTTCCCGTCACCGTGCTGGATTCCAGCGGCCGCACGGCCGCTCAGGTGGTGTCGGACAACATCGAGGGCTGGCGTCGGATGTACCGGGCGCACTCCCCGGAGCTGCCGCTCATCGAGCAGGGAGCCGACTGGCTGCAGGAGCATCTCGTGCCGACCGGCCCGACGGTGATCGTGCACGGCGATGCTGGTCCGGGCAACGCGCTGTTCGACCCCGGGCGCGGTCTGACGACGATCGACTGGGAGTTCGCTCATGTGGGCGATGCCGCGGAGGACTGGGCGTACCTCGCGTTGATCCGCGGACGCCGGATCATGGACGCCGACACGTGGAAGGCGCGGTTGCAGGCCGTCGCCGGGGTCGAATACACGCCAGACCAGTGGCGCACGTGGCTGGCGTTCATGCACCTTCGCGGTGCCTGCGTGAACCTGACCGCGCGGACGGTGTTCGAGCGCGGACCCCGACGCACCGCCGACCAGCTGGCGATCGGCGTCGCGGTGCACCTGCGCTCGCTGTCTCAGCTGTCGGAGATCACCTGCGCATGAGCGACGCACGCCTCGAGCGATCCCGGGCGGCCGTGCACGAAGCCGTGTGCACCGTGCTCGTGTCCGACGGGCTCGGTGGGCTCACGGTGGACCGGCTGGCTGCCGAGTCCGGGGTCTCCCGCAGCACGATCTACCGCAACTGGCCGGACATGGCCGCGCTCGCCTGCGAGGTGTTCGACGAACTGGTGCAGCGCCAGCCGGTCGATCTCGACAACGATCCGAGCCTGGCCCTGCACCAGTACCTCAGCAACTACGCGCGGCGGCTGAACGACCCGACCTACACGGCCGTTCTCGTTGCCCTCATCGAGGGCTCGTCGCGGGACGCGGCATTCGCCGACGTGCATCGTCGGGCTTTCTCGCAGACGCGCTCGCGGGCGGGAGCCATCGTGCGACGGGCCCAGTCGACCGGCCTGGTGAATCGGCGCCTGGATCCGCAGCAGTGCGTGGAGGACGTGGTCGCCCCGTTCCTGTACCGGCGCCTGGTCACCCAGGCACGGATCACTCCTCGTCAGGTCGACGATCTCCACGCCCGCCTGCTGGCGCGCTGGGCCTGACAACTACTCCTGCAGGGAGCGCTGCTACTCCTGCAGCGAGCGCTGCCGCGCGCCCTTGTCGTGGTAGTCGTACTCCGCGGACACGAGCAGCCCGTCGAACACGAGGTAGGACAGCCCGGGCACCGACCACTTCTTGCCCAGATGTCCCTCGCCCATCGAGTCGTCGATGACCGTCGCGCTCATCTCCCACTGGAGGGCAAGTCCGTCCGGGCGCGCCCAGAACTCACCGGTCGGGGCAAGGACGAGATCGGGGTAGCGCTCGAGCCCGTGGCCGAAGTACTCGCGAATGGCGCTCCAGCCTTCCTTCAGGCCGCCCACGCTGTCCCACAGGAGCGGCTCCTCGGTGAGGTACTGGCGGGGGGCATCGACGTCGCCGCTCGACCACGCGGCGAACAGGGCTGTCACCACCTCGATGCGGGCGAGGTCGGTCTCGTCGAACGTGCTCATCGGGCTCCTCGGAGTGGCAGGGACATGGGTTCAGCCGGGCAGGTAGGTGCCGCCGTTGGCAGTGACCACCTGGCCGTTGACGAAGCCCGCGGCGGGCGAGGCCAGGTAGGCCACCAGGCCGGCGATCTCCTCGGGGGTGCCAGGTCGGCGTGCTGAGATGCTCGCCAGGAGGCGCTCGCGCCGCTCGGGGGTGATCCGGCCGGCGAGCAGCTCGGTGCCGTCGGTGAATCCGGGGGCCACGATGTTCGCCGTGATCCCCTCCGCGCCCAGTTCACGCATGAGGCTGATCGCGTACGTCTCCAGGGCCGCCTTCGCTGAGGCGTAGGCCGGGCTGCCGGTGCCGAGCTGGGCGGCGAAGGACCCGATCGCCACGATCCGGCCGCCCGGACGGGCCAGCTGGCCCTTCAGCCCCTCGGTGAGCAGCACCGCGCTGAGGGTGTTGGCCTGCCAAGTGGCGAGCCACGCGGCGGCCACTTCGGCGAGTCCGCCTTCGATGCGCGGCTGGGGGGAGCCGGCGTTGTTGACCAGGACGTCGACCTGGGGGAGGGCGTCGTCGGCCCAGGCACAGAACGACGCGACGGCAGAGACGTCGGTCAGGTCGACGCTGCGGGTGTGGATCAGCACCTCGGGGTGGGACCTGCCGAGCTCGGTGGCCACGGCCTCGAGGCGATCGGGACGGCGGCCTACGAGGGCCAGCGTCCCGCAGGAGTCGGCCAGGGCGCTGGCGATGGCGGCACCGATGCCCGTGCCGCCGCCGGACACGATGGCAACCCGCATGGCATCCTCCCGAGAGATTGTTGGACGTCCGTATACATGACGACCAAGGACACGTTACCCTCGGGCAACCAACGGCGAAGGAGAACGATGAACCTCGAAGGCAAGGTCGCGGCGATCACCGGCGGCACCCAGGGAATCGGCTTCGGCATCGCCGAGGCATTCGTGGGGGCCGGGGCGAAGGTGGCCCTGATGGGACGCACCCCCGCCAACGGCGCCGCAGCCGTCGAGAAGCTCGGCGGCACCGAGCATGCGAGCTTCTTCGCGGGCGACGTCATGCAGCAGGAGAGCATCGAGGCGTTCATCGACGACGTCGTGGCCACCCACGGCAAGATCGACATCCTCGTCAACAACGCCGGGGGCGCACAGGGGCTCGGCCAGCGCCTCGACGGCCTGACGAACGAGGTCTGGTTCCAGACGATGGACTGGAACCTCAACTCGACCTTCTTCGGCATGCGCAAGGCGCTGCAGTACATGCTGCCGCGCAAGTACGGCCGCATCATCAACATCTCGTCCGTCGAGGGCAAGCACGGCAAGGCCATCGTCACGCCCTACGTCGTTGCCAAGCACGCCGTAAACGGCCTCACCAAGGCCGTCGCCAAGGAGTACGGCACCGACGGCATCACCATCAACGCCATCTGCCCCGGCCTCGTCGTGACGGAGATCGTCAAGCGCACCGGCCCCGAGACCGCCGCTGGCATGGGCCTTGACCTCGACGGCCTCATCGACCTGTTCTCTGCCGAAGCGGCCATCAAGCGCCCGAACACCGTCGAGGAGGTCGCTGCCGTAGCCCTGCTGCTCGCCTCCGACGTCGCGGCCGGGATCACCGGCGCCACCTACAGCGTCGACGGCGGAACCGCCGCCTACTAGGCCACCACCCTCCTTGGAGTCCTGAATGACCACGTCCGTCGTCATCGATGGTGCACGCACCCCCATCGGCAAGCTGCTCGGCGCCTTCGCCACGATGTCCGCCGTCGACCTCGGGGCGGTCGCGATCCGCGGCGCCCTCGAGCGGGCCGGAGTCTCGCCCGACCAGGTCGACGCCGTCGTGTTCGGCCAGGTCCTCCAGGCCGGTGCCGGCCCGAACCCGGCGCGCCAGGCAGCGGCGGCTGCCGGCCTACCGATGTCCGTGCCGGCCGTCACGGTGAACAAGCTGTGCCTATCCGGCCTGGTATCCGTGGCCATGGCCGACCAGATGATCCGCAGCGGTCAGCACCAGGTCGTCGTCGCGGGCGGCATGGAGTCGATGACGAACGCTCCGCACGTGCTGATGGGCGCCCGTCACGGGTACAAGTACGGCAACGCGCAGGCAGCGGACATCCTCGACCAGGACGCGCTCATCTGCGCGTTCGACGAGATGTCGATGGGCGAGGCGACCGAGAAGTACGGCGCACCCATGGGCCTCAACCGCGCCGACCAGGACGCCTTCGCCGCGCGCTCGCACCGGCTCGCGGCCGAGGCGACCGCCTCGGGGCGCTTTGCCGAGGAGATCGTCCCGGTCGAGGTGAAGGGCCGCAAGGGCTCGGTCACCGTGACGGTCGACGAGGGCATCAGGGAGACCACCACCGAGGAGTCCCTCGGCGCCCTGCGTCCGGCCTTCGCCAAGGACGGCATGATCACGGCCGGCAACGCATCCCAGCTGTCCGATGGCGCCGCCGCGCTCGTGATCACGAGCAAGGAGTGGGCGCAGGAGCACGGACTGTCGTGGATCGCGGAGATCCGCGCGCACGGCGAAGTAGCCGGTCCCGACCCGTCACTCCTGCTCCAGCCCGCCAACGCCATCAAGGACGCACTGCGTCGTGATGGGCAGGCCACGGTCGCCGACCTCGACATCGTCGAGATCAACGAGGCGTTCGCCAGCGTCGGCCTGGCCTCGATGCGCGACCTTGGCCTCGACCCGGAGATCGTCAACGTGCACGGCGGCGCGATCGCGCTGGGCCACCCCGTCGGCATGAGCGGTGCACGCGTGCTGCTCACTGCCGCCTACGAGTTGAAGAGCCGTGGCGGCGGACTGGGCGCAGTCGCCCTGTGCGGTGGCGGCGGCCAGGGCGAGGCGATCCTGTTCAGCACGCCGGCCGCCTGAGCCGGGCCGAGCGCTACCAGGGGTAGAACGGCGGCATGTCCTGCGGGGTGCGTCCGGTGAACTCGGCCGGGCGCTTCTCGAGGAAGGCTGTCACGCCCTCCTTGCCGTCGCCGATGCTCGCGTAGAACATCGCCAGCGACTCGATCCGGTGCGCGGCAACGGGATCCGGCTGCGCACTGTTGCGGTACATCATCTGCCGCATCAGCGCCGTCGCCACCGGTGACCGGCCGCCGACGAACTTCGCGGCGAGGGCATAGGCCGTCGGCAGGAGGTCCCTCTCGGCGACGACCTCGCGCACGAGCCCGGCCTCGAGCGCTTGGTGAGCGTCGAGGATGTCGGCGGAGTAGATCAGCTCGAGCGCGCGGCTGATGCCCACGATCCGGGGCAGGAACCAGGTCGAGCACGCCTCAGGGACGATCCCGAGGCGACCGAAGACGAAGCCGATCCGCGCACGCTCCGAGGCGATGCGGATGTCCATCGGCAGGGTCATGGTGGCGCCGATGCCCACGGCTGCTCCGTTGATCGCGGCGATGACGGGCTTGGTGCAGCGGTAGACGGCCAGCGAGACCCGTCCGCCGGTGTCGCGGACACCGTCCACGATGAGCGGGTCCTCGAACCTGGCGTCGAGATCCTCGAGTGTGGGTCGTTGCGTCTCGTCCAGGCCGAAGACGTTGCCGTCGGACGACAGGTCCATCCCGGCGCAGAACGCCCGACCTGTGCCGGTGACGACGATCGCGCCGACCTCGTCATCGGCGCTCGCCCGGTCGAAGGCCGCGACGAGCTCGTTGGCCATGGTCACCGTGAACGCGTTGAGGCTGTCGGGTCGGTGCAGCCACAGGGTGAGGATGCCGTCGGCCACCTCGTAGCGGAGGGTCTCGTAGGCGTCGGTCATCAAGGGCTCCCGTCAGGCATTCGTGCTGGTGAACGACGCGACGCTGTCGCGAACGTACGACGTGGCGAGGCCGGCCCGCTCGCGCAGCCACTCCTGCCCGCCGATGATGTGCGTCGCCGCGTCGGCCAGCCCGAGCGGCAGGATGGGCGTGCGCCAGCCGCGGACCGCGAACGCTTCGAGGACGGCGCTGCCGAACCCGCCGAGCACGGTGTGCTCCTCGAGCGTGACGATCCCGACGGTGCCCGCCGACGCGTCGCGAACGGCCTCGGCATTGAGGGGCTTGATCACCGGGCAGCTCACGACCCGGACCGAGACCCCGGCGTCCGCGAGCTGCTCGGCCACCTCGAGCGCCTGCACGATGATCGGGCCGGCCACGAGAACCGTGACGTCGGATCCGTCGCGTACGACGATCGGCGCGCCCTGGGCGAGGTCAGGCGGAGCCTTGTGCATCAACGGCTCCTTGTTCTTGCCCAGCCGCAGGTAGGCAGGCGACGGGTCCGCGAGGATCGCGTCGACGGCGGCTCGGCACTCCATCGCGTCGGCGGGGGAGTACACCCGCATGCCGGGCAGCGATCGCAGGATGGAGATGTCCTCGACAGCATGATGCGTGTAGCCGAGCGAACCGTAGGCGAGGCCGGCGCCGACGGACACGATCGTGACGCCCAGACCGTGGTAGCAGACGTCGTTGCGGATCTGCTCGAGCGGTCGGAGCGTCGGGAAGTTGGCGATCGAGTACACGAAGGGGCGTCGGCCGGCCGATGCCATGCCGGCGGCGATGCCGACCATGGACTGCTCGGCCACGCCGCAGTTGAGGAACTGCTCCGGGTAGGTCAGGCCGAAGTCGGCGACCACCCCGAAGCCGAGGTCCCCGACGAGCAGCATCACGTCGGGGTCGTCGGCCGCGCACTCGTTGAGCTTCTTGACGAATGCGTCCCTCATGCCGGCACCTCCGTGGTGTTGGTCTCGAGCTGGGCGATCGCCACGGCCAGCTGGTCGGCGTTGGGCACGAGCGTGTGCCACTCGACCCTGTCCTCCATGAAGTCCACGCCCTTGCCCTTGGTGGTGTTGGCGATGATGGCGCGGGGCCGGTCGCTGCGAACGCGCAGTGCCCGGCGGATCTCCGCATGGTCGTGACCGTCGATCTCCTCGACCTCCCAGCCGAACGCCCGCCACTTGTCGGCGAACGGCTCGAGGCCGAGGACGTCCTCGGTCCGGCCGAGGATCTGCAGCCGGTTGCGGTCCACGACCACGGTGACGTTGCCCAGGCCGTGGTGCCCTCCCATCAGGGCGCCCTCCCAGTTGCTGCCCTCGGCGCACTCCCCGTCGGAGAGCACGACGAACACCCGACGGTCGATCCCGTCGATCTTGTCCGTGAGGGCGCGGCCGACGCCGAAGGGCAGTGCGTGGCCCAGGGCTCCCGTGGACAGCTCGACCCCGGGGACCCCGTGGGCGGTCACGTGGCCGCCGAGGTGCGATCCGTCGAGGTAGTAGTCGTCGAGCCAGTCCAGCGGGAAGTAGCCGGCCTGGCCGAGCACGGCGTAGACGCCGGAGGCCGAATGCCCCTTGGAGACGAGCACGATGTCGCGGGCCGGATCGTCCACCCGGTCGGGTGAGACGTTGGCCACGTCCCCGTAGATGACGGCCAGCACGTCGATGACTGAGAGAGCGGCGCCGATGTGCGATGCGCCAGACTGGGAGCACATCGTCAGGGCGCTGATCCGGGCACGTCGGGCCAGTTCGGTGGTGTCCATGGCACTCCTCACGTTTATGTGGACACCCTATAGTCGGTGGTGCAATGATGTAAGGGATTCGGGCAGAACCCCGGGCCCCGGTGCCGATGGAGGAGGCTGTACCCCGTGAGCAAGGGCGCCCCGTGGGTGATGCGCACGTATGCCGGGCACTCCTCGGCCCGCGCGTCCAACGAGCTGTACCGGACGAATCTCGCCAAAGGCCAGACCGGCCTGTCGATCGCGTTCGACCTGCCCACTCAGACCGGGTACGACCCCGATTCGCCGCTCGCCCGAGGCGAGGTCGGCAAGGTCGGCGTGCCGGTGGTGCACGTCGGCGACATGCGGGCGCTGCTCGACTCGATCCCGCTCGACCGCATGAACACCTCGATGACGATCAACGCGACCGCCATGTGGCTGTTCGCCCTCTACGTCACCGTTGCCGACGAGCAGTGCGCCGATCGAGGTGAGCTGTCGGGCACCACGCAGAACGACATCATCAAGGAGTACCTGTCCCGCGGCACGTACGTATTCCCGCCCGGGCCGTCGATGCGACTGACCACCGACATGATCGCCTGGAGCGTCGCGAACACGCCCAAGTGGAACCCCATCAACATCTGCAGCTACCACCTGCAGGAGGCCGGCGCGACGCCCGTCCAGGAGGTCGCCTTCGCGATGTCCACGGCCATCGCGGTGCTCGACGCGGTACGCGACTCGGGCCAGGTGTCGCCCGAGGACCTTGCCTCCGTGGTGGCCCGCATCTCGTTCTTTGTCAACGCCGGAGTCCGCTTCGTGGAGGAGATGTGCAAGATGCGCGCCTTCGTCCAGCTGTGGGACGAGGTCACGCGCGACCGCTACGGCGTGACCGATGCCAAGGCGCGCCGATTCCGCTACGGCGTCCAGGTCAACTCGCTCGGCCTGACCGAGGCACAGCCGGAGAACAACATCCAGCGGATCGTGCTCGAGATGCTCGGCGTCACCCTGTCGAAGGATGCCCGGGCCCGCGCCGTGCAGCTGCCCGCCTGGAACGAGGCGCTCGGCCTGCCACGCCCGTGGGACCAGCAGTGGAGCCTGCGCATGCAGCAGGTCCTCGCCTTCGAGAGCGACCTGCTCGAGTACGACGACATCTTTGCCGGTTCGCACGTCGTGGAGGCGAAGGTCGCCGACATCGTCGCGGCGACGCGCACCGAGATGGCCCGCATCGAGGAGATGGGCGGCGCGGTCGCGGCGGTGGAGACGGGCTACCTGAAGTCGGCACTCGTCGCCTCGCTGGCCGAACGCCGGCGCCGCATCGAGAGCGGCGACGAGCTCATCGTCGGCGTGAACGCATACACGACCACCGAGCCCAGCCCGCTCACCCAGGACGTCGACACCGCCATCATGCGGGTGGACCCCGACGTGGAGGCGAACGCGATCGCGGCGGTCGAGGCGTGGCGCGCCGAGCGTGACCAGACGGCCGTCGACGACGCGCTGGCCGCCCTGCGGACCGACGCGGTCAGCGGCGCGAACCTCATGCCCGCCTCCCTCGCGTGCGCCCGCGCCGGCGTCACCACCGGCGAGTGGAGCGACGCCCTCCGATCCGTCTTCGGCGAGTTCCGCGCCCCCACCGGCGTGACCGGATCGGTCGGTGCGGACGGCGGATCGGGCCTTGCCGCGCTCCGCGGAGCGGTCGCCGCGGCGGGCGACGAGGTCGGCCACCACCTGCGCATCCTGGTCGCCAAGCCCGGACTCGACGGTCACTCCAACGGCGCCGAGCAGGTGGCCGTCGCGGCCCGCGACGCCGGCTTCGAGGTCGTCTATCAGGGCATCCGCCTGACCCCGGCGGCGATTGCCGCAGCCGCCGCGCAGGAGGACGTCGACTGCGTCGGCCTGTCGATCCTGTCCGGCTCGCACCTCCAGGTGGTCCCGCAGGTGCTCGATGAGCTGCGCGACCGCGGGCTGGGCGAACTGCCTGTCATCGTCGGGGGCATCATCCCCGAGCAGGACGCACGTGAGCTCGAAGCACAAGGGGTTGCGGCCGTCTTCACGCCCAAGGACTACGACCTCGCCGCCGTCATGGCGAGCGTCCTCGACGTGATCCGCCGCAGCCGCGCCTCCACACCTGCCTGACCGTCCGTCCACCACGAACAGGAGCTTGCATGTCACAGCAGTTGCGCTCTCGCCGATCCAACCTGGCGGTGCCGGGTTCCAGCCCCAAGATGCTGGAGAAGGCGAAGGGCCTTGCGGCCGACCAGGTGTTCATGGACATCGAGGACGCCGTGGCGCCGATCGCCAAGCCCGATGCCCGCAAGAACATCGTGGCGGCGCTGAACGAGGGCGGCTACGAGGGCAAGGTCCGCACCGTTCGCGTCAATGACTGGACGACCCAGTGGACCTACGCCGACGTGATCGAGGTCGTCGAGGGTGCCGGCCCGAACCTCGACTGCATCATGCTGCCCAAGGTGCAGAACGCCGAGCAGGTGCAGGCGCTCGACATGCTGCTGACCCAGATCGAGAAGTCGAACGGCTTCGAGGTCGGTCGCATCGGGATCGAGGCGCAGATCGAGAACGCGATCGGCCTGATCAACGTCGACGCGATCGCACAGGCATCGCCGCGGGTGGAGACGATCATCTTCGGCCCGGCCGACTTCATGGCCAGCATCAACATGAAGTCACTCGTGGTCGGCGAGCAGCCGCCCGGCTATGACGTCGGCGACGCGTACCACTACATCCTCATGCGGATCCTGATGGCCGCGCGCGCGTACGACAAGCAGGCGATCGACGGCCCGTACCTGGCGATCAAGGACATCGAGGGCTACAAGCGCGTCGCCGGTCGCTCCGCGGCACTGGGCTTCGACGGCAAGTGGGTGCTGCACCCCGGACAGATCGATGCCGCCAACGAGGTCTTCTCCCCGCGCCAGGACGACTACGACCACGCCGAGCTCATCCTCGACGCGTACGACTACTACACGTCCGCTGAGGGCGGCGCCAAGGGCGCGGTCATGCTGGGCGACGAGATGATCGACGAGGCCTCCCGCAAGATGGCGCTCGTCATCAGTGCGAAGGGGCGAGCCGCGGGCATGGCCCGCACCAAGTCCTTCGAGAAGCCGGAGGCCTGACATGGCGCGTCTTGCGCAGACCGAGGGCCTCACCGAGGACCAGCGCGACATCCTCGAGGCGGTTCGCGACTTCGTCGACAACGAGATCATCCCCGTTGCCAACGAGCTCGAGCACGCCGACGAGTACCCGCAGGCGATCGTCGACGGGCTGAAGGAGATGGGCGTCTTCGGCCTGATCATCCCCGAGCAGTACGGCGGCCTCGGCGAGTCCCTGCTCACCTATGCGCTGGTCGTCGAGGAGATCGCCCGCGGCTGGATGAGCGTGTCGGGCGTCATCAACACGCACTTCATCGTCGCCTACATGCTGATGCAGCACGGCACGCAGGAGCAGAAGGACTACTACCTGCCTCGCATGGCGACGGGGGAGGTCCGCGGCGCGTTCTCGATGAGCGAGCCGGGCTGCGGTTCCGACGTGGCGGCGATCACCAGCAAGGCCACTCGTGACGACGACGGCTGGGTGATGAACGGCGCGAAGATGTGGCTCACCAACGGTGGCTCGTCGACGCTGGTGGCGGTGCTCGTGCGCACCGACGCCGAAGCGCCCGAGGGTGCGTCGGTCTACAAGAAGATGTCGACGTTCCTGGTCGAGAAGCCGTCGGGCTTCGGCGAGGTGCGCCCGGGCCTGACGATCCCCGGCAAGATCGACAAGATGGGCTACAAGGGCGTCGACACCACCGAGCTGGTGATGGACAACCTGCGACTGACCGAGGACGACCTGCTCGGCGGGGAGCCGGGCAAGGGCTTCTACCAGATGATGGACGGGGTCGAGGTCGGTCGCGTCAACGTCGCCGCCCGCGCGTGCGGCCTCTCGATCCGCGCCTTCGAGCTGGGCGTGGAGTACGCGCAGCAGCGGGTCACCTTCGGCAAGCCGATCGCCGAGCACCAGGCCGTCGCATTCCGGCTCGCCGACATGGCCGTCAAGGTCGAGGCGGCGCACCAGATGATGGTCGTCGCCGCGCGCAAGAAGGACTCGGGCGAGCGCAACGACCTCGAGGCCGGGATGGCCAAGTACCTCGCGAGCGAGTACTGCAAGGAGGTCGTCGAGGACTCCTTCCGGATCCACGGCGGCTACGGCTACTCCAAGGAGTACGAGATCGAGCGGCTGTACCGCGAGGCGCCCATGCTGCTGATCGGCGAGGGCACCGCGGACATCCAGCGGATGATCATCGCGCGCCGACTGCTCGAGGAGTACAAGACCCGCGCCTAAGGTCGTGTCCATGGCCGAGATCGCGTGCGTCGGCGCCGTGGTGCGCGACACCGCTGGCCGCTTCCTCCTCGTCCGGCGGGCGAATCCGCCGGCGCAGGGCACCTGGTCGATCCCCGGCGGCCGCGTCGAGCCCGACGAGACGGACGAGGCGGCCGTCGTGCGTGAACTGGCCGAGGAGACCGGCCTCACCGGCATCGTCCAGCGTGAGGTCGGCACGGTGCGCCGTGATGCCCCGGGCGGCGGTGTCTACGTGATCCGCGACTTCCTCGTGATCGTCGACGATCAGGCTCAGCCGAGGGCGGGCGACGACGCGGCCGACGCCCGGTGGTTCACCACCCGCGACCTGCACGCGGCCGAGACCAGCCCGGGACTCGCCGAGGCGCTCATCCACTGGGGCCTGCTGGACCCGCCCGAGTGACCGGACGATCGCTACGGTGACGCCATGACCGACCGGCGCCTCGTCCCCGTGTCGGCCACCAAGCTCGACGTCTGGCAGCAGTGCGCCTTCCGGTTCTGGCTCCAGTACGTGCAGAAGTCGGGGTCCCAGGGCAACTGGGCGCACCTGTCGATGGGCAATGCCGTGCATGCGGCGCTGCGCGACTGGTTCGACCTCGAGAGTCCGGACCCGGCGGCAGCCGCAGAGCTCGTGCAGAGTCATTGGTCGAGCCTGGGGTTCCGGGACGACGAGCAGAGCGGTGCGTGGCGGAGCATTGCCGCCGGCTGGGTGCAGGACTACGTCGAGCAGCACCCGGCCCCGGTGCCGTTCAGCCGGGAGCGCACGCTGGGTGCGCTGGGCGAATACGTCACGGTCAGCGGCCGTATCGACCGGATCGACGAGCGCGGCGGCGAGCTGGTGATCGTCGACTACAAGACCGGCAGGACGGTTCCGAGCGACGATGACGCGAAGGTCTCCCGTGCCCTGGCGATCTATGCCCTGGTCACCCAGCGCTCGCTGCGCAGGCCCGTCTACGAGGTTCAGCTCCACCATCTGCCCAGCGGCACCGTTGCGACGCACCGGCACACCGACGAGTCGCTTGCCCGCCAGATGAGCCGGGTGGACGCCATCGGCCGCGACATCGCCGTCGCGTTGGCTGCCGGCCAGCCGTCGGACTTCCCCGCCTCACCCGGACCGCTGTGCGGCTGGTGCGACTTCCGCGAGGGGTGCCCGCACCGTGCCGCCGTGCCGGCCCAGCCGCCCTGGGCGGGCCTGCCGGACGCACGCGATGACCCTGACGATGCGTCGTCCACTCCTGATAGTTTTCCCATATGAGTAGTAGTGAAGATGCGCTCCCGATCATCGACCTGGTGGCCATCGAGCGTCAGGACCCGGCCGAGATCGACCGGCTGAGGGACGCCCTCCATGACTCCGGATTCCTCTACCTGAGCGGTCACGGCTTCGCCCCGGAGCTGGTCGCGCGGATGTTCGCCGTGGCGCGCGCGTTCTTCGCCCTGCCCCTCGACGACCGCATGGCGATCGAGAACGTCAACTCGCCGCACTTTCGGGGCTACACCCGCGTCGGCAACGAGTACACCAAGGGGCAGGCCGACCAGCGCGACCAGCTCGACCTGGCGAACGAACGGGAGGCCATCGAGCTCGCCGACGGCGATCCTCGCTACCTGCGCATGATCGGGCCGAACCAGTGGCCCGATGCGCTGCCGGAGCTGAGACCGGTCGTTCTGGAGTGGTTCGACGAGGCCAAGCGGGTCAGCGTCGCGCTGCTCCGGGGCGTCGCCCTCGCCCTGGGGCAGGATGCGACCTACTTCGACCCCTGGTTCGACGACTTCACCCACGACCACCTCAAGATCATCCGGTACCCCGGACGCCAGGTGCGCGACGGTGACCAGGGGGTCGGCGCGCACAAGGACTACGGCTGGATAGCTCTGCTTCTCCAGGACGATCTGGGCGGGCTGCAGGTACAGACCATCGAGGGTGAGTGGCTGGACGCCCCGCCGGTGCCGGGCACGTTCGTCATCAATATCGGCGAGATGCTCGAGATCGTCTCGGGCGGATACCTGCGAGCGACAGTCCACCGGGTGGTCAGCCCCGACACGACGGAGGACCGGATCTCCATCCCGTTCTTCCCGGGCCCGCGGCTGGACGCCGTCGTCCCGGTCGTCGACCTGCCGCCCGAGCTGGCGGCGCGAGCACGCGGCGTGGAGGCAGATCCCAGCAACCCGATGAGCAGCAACTACGGCGAGAACGCCCTCAAGGGCTGGCTGCGAGCGCACCCGCGCGTGGCCGAGCGCTGGTGGTCGGACGTCGGCTGACGCCGGTCGGCATCAGCCGCCGAAGATCACGCTGCCGTACTTGATGAGGATCATGCCGGCGAGCACGGCGAAGATGATGATGACGCCGAGGGTGTCGGCGCCAGCCCTCAGCCAGCCGCTCAGCGTGCGCGTGCACGCCCGGCGGCAGGCCCAGGTTGTTGTCGAGGATGTTGACGCGCAGCATGCTGGTGAACACCGTGGTGGTGGTGACGGTGATGAGCAGGCACCACGGGCACAGCGCCCCGATGACGAAATACGCCTGGTAGAACAGCCAGAACGCGAACAGGAAGCCGACCAGGTAGACGACCTGCGCGGAGTTCATGAACCAGCGGGGGAAGCGCACCCCGCCGAGCGCGGCAACGGCGATCGTGATGACGACCGGCTCGGCGATCAGGCCCAGGAACGCGTTGGGGAACCCCAGCAGGCTGGCCTGCCACGACAGGCCGACCTTGCCGCACGAGATGGCGGCGTTGATGTTGCAGCTCAGGTCGGCGTTCGGATTGGCGGCGAGGGTGACTGCGTCGACGGACAGCACCAGCGACGCGATGAGGCCGATGATGGACGACACGAGCATCTCGGTGAACGTCTTGGGGTGCCGGCGCTGGGCGCGCGTGGGCACCTCCGCTTCGGCCACGGCGACGGTCGTCGCGTTCATGCGTCCTCCATGCTTCGGGCACCGCGGGTGCTGCGCCCCATGAGCGTACGTGGCCGCCGTCCGGGAGGACCAGATGCCTCCCCGCAGCGACCTGGTCTAGGCATGGTCGAATTCCGCCCAGACCGCGATGCGGTCGCCTTCGCGATGCCATCCCCACCGGTCGGCGAGCGTGTCGACGATGGCGAGGCCACGCCCTCCCGGCTCGTGGGCCGTCGCCGGTCGCACCTGCGGCTCGGTCTCGCCCGCCACCGAGGCGACGGCCACGCGGAGCGCGTCGGGCGCCGTCGCGACGGCCACCTCGACGCCGCCCTGGCCGTACTTCACCGCGTTGGCGACGAGCTCGGAGACCACCAGCTCGATGTCGTCCAGGCGCCCGTGCCCGGGCAGGTGCTCGCGGACCAGTGCCCGGGCGGTTCCCGCGGATGGCAGGTCGCCGGCCAGCGGCCAGCGGCCGATCGAGTGAAAGTCGGTCATGTCCTCGTCCTACCCCCTTGGCATCCGATCAAACCTCATCGGCACCCCTTCGGCAGCGCAGGCGCGGCAGGGGCCGTATGGTCGATCGCGTGGCACGGATCCTCGCGGTGGCGAACCAGAAGGGCGGCGTCGCCAAGACGACGACGGTGGTGAACCTCGCCGCCGCCCTCGTCGAGCGGAGCCAGCGGGTCCTCGTCGTCGACCTGGATGCACAGGCATGCGCCACGTTCTCACTGGGCCTGGATCCTGAGGACCTCGAGCTCACCGGCGCCGACGCCTTCATGGCCCAGGAGCCCAGCTCGCCGGTCGCCGCCCTGGTCGTGCACACCGACGACGGCGTGGACCTGCTGCCCGCCGCGATCGATCTCGCCGGCGCCGACCGCGCGCTGGCCGGCGTCACGGGTCGCGAGTACGTCGTGCGCGACGCGCTGGCCCCGTTGACCGCGTCCTACGACTGGATCCTGCTGGACTGCTCGCCCTCGCTGGGCATCATCACGATCAACGCGCTCACCGCCGCGCAGGCGGTGCTGGTGCCGCTCCAGTGCGAGACGCTGTCCCACCGCGGCGTCGGCCAGCTGATGGAGACGATCGCCGACGTGCAGCGGCTGACCAATCCCGACCTGCGGATCGCTCGGCGTGCTGCCCACCCTGTTCGACGGGCGCACGACGCACGCAAGCGCGGTGCTCGCCGACCTCGGACCCGCGCTACGGCGTGCGCGTGTTCTCGCCGATCAGCCGATCGATCCGGTTCGCCGAGGCACCCGCGGCCGGTCGCAGCATCCTGGCGACCGTCGAGCGGTTCGAAGGGCGCCAACGACTACCGCGTGCTGGCCCGGAGGTCATCGAGGCGATGGCCTGAGCGATCAGGCCATCATGCCGTCCGGCGACTCAGGCTTCGGGGCCGGACTGACCGCCCTTGGTCCGTCGTCGCTGCCGACGCTCGCCGCGGCTTCGCTCGTCGGCCGGCGGCGGTCGGTCTTGGCGGGCGGCTGCCTTGTCGTGGTGCTTCTTGTGGTCGCCGTCGTGCTTGGCGCCTTCCCGCTTGCCGCCGTCGCGCCGTGGCGCCGCTCGCTGCGCCCGCGTCGGCCATGGTCGCCGCGATCCTGATCGCGTCCGATCGATGATCGCCGTGGTCGTGGGTCTTCTTCTTGCCGGTCTCGCCGAGATCCTCGACCTGCTCGGCCGACCAGGCCCTCGCGCGTGCGGGATGCCTTGGGCAGCGTGCCGCCGGTGCCGGCCGGGATGCTTCAGTCCGGTGTAGACGTGGTCGCTGGTCGAGTACGTCTCGATCGGATCCTTGAACGGCAGCTTCAGCGCACGGTCGATCATCTGCCAGCGGGCGACGTCCTCCCAGTCCACGAACGTGACCGCGATGCCGGAGTGCCCGGCGCGGCCGGTGCGGCCGATGCGGTGCAGGTAGGTCTTCTCGTCGTCGGGGCACTCGTAGTTGACGACGTGCGTGACGTTGTCGACGTCGATGCCGCGGGCCGCGACGTCGGTGGCGACGAGGACGTCGACCTTGCCGGTGCGGAACGCGCGCAGCGCCTGCTCGCGCGCACCCTGGCCGAGGTCGCCGTGGACGGTGCCGACGGCGAAGCCGCGCTCGGTGAGCTCGTCGCACACCTTCTGCGCCTTGCGCTTGGTGCGCGTGAAGACCATGACGAGGTCGCGGCCCGTCGGCCTGCAGGATGCGGGCGAGCAGCTCGACCTTGTCCATCGGGTGGACGCGCCACACGTGCTGCTCGATGGCGTCGACGGTGGCGTTCTCGTCGCCGATGTCGGCGGCGCGGATGTGCGTCGGCTGCGTCATGTAGCGACGGGCGAGGTTGACGATCTGGCCCGGGCATCGTGGCCGAGAACAGCATCGTCTGGCGCACGGCCGGGATCATCGCGACGATGCGCTCGACGTCGGGCAGGAAGCCCATGTCGAGCATCTCGTCGGCCTCGTCGAGGACGAGCACGCGGACGTGGGACAGGTCGAGGTCGCGACGGTTGGCGAGGTCGATGACGCGGCCGGGGGTGCCGACGACGACGTCGATGCCCTTGCTGCAGCGCGTCGATCTGCGGCTCGTACGCACGGCCGCCGTAGATGGCCAGGACGCGGACGCCCTTGATCCGGCCGGCGCGCTCGATGTCAGTGGCGACCTGGAGGCCGAGCTCGCGGGTCGGGCAGACGACCAGTGCCTGCGGCTTGCCCTGGGCGTCGCCGAGGCAGCGCGTCGTAGGCGTCGGTCCCGGTGATGGCGATGCGCTGGAGCAGCGGGATGCCGAAGCCGAGGGTCTTGCCGGTGCCGGTCTTGGCCTGGCCGATGAGGTCGCGGCCCTCGAGTGCGAGCGGGATGCACTGCTGCTGGATGGGGAACGCGTGGGTGATGCCGTCGGCGGCGAGCGCCTCGGCGATCTGCGGATCGGCGCCCAGTTCGACGAACGTGGGGGCGGACGTGGGATCGACCGGCGGTGGTGGCGTCTGTCGTTTCGTCCGATGTTGCGTTGCTCAGGGGAACTCCTGCATTAAGACACTCCACGCTTGTGACGTTGCTCAACTCTACCGGTGAGGGGCCGCTAGCCTTTCCTCACTATGACCGAACAGGGCCCGCCCGCCTCCGCGCTCGAAACCGACCCCGACTACCGCGCCGCGATCATCGACCTGTTCGGGGTTCTCGCCTACGGCGAGCTCACCGCCTTCGAGCGTCTCGCCGCCGATGCGGCAATGGCCCCGACCATCGACGACAAGGCCGCCCTGGCGGGAATGGCCACCGCCGAGTACCGCCACTTCGTCGTGCTGCGCGATCGTCTCGTCGAGCTCGGAGTGGATCCCCAGGAGGCCATGGAGCCGTTCCGTCACGCGCTCGACGACTTCCACGAGCACACCGCTCCCAGCGACTGGCTCGAAGGCCTGGTCAAGGCCTACGTCGGCGACGGCATCGGCACCGACTTCTACCGCGAGATCAGCAACTTCGTCGACGAGAACAGCCGCGCCATCGTCGTCAGCGTGTGCGACGACATGGGCCAGAGCGCGTTCATCGTCGACCGCGTGCGCGCGGCCATCGTCGAGGATCCGCGGGTGGGCGGGCGGCTCGCCCTGTGGGGACGTCGGCTGGTGGGCGAGGCGCTGTCGCAGGCCCAGCGGGTGGCCGCCGACCGCGACGCTCTGTCGACCCTGCTGGTCGGTGGCGTCGACCGCCCCGGCACCGACCTCGCCGAGATCGGCCGCATGCTGGCGCGCCTGACCGACAACCATGCGCGCCGCATGGCCGCGCTGGGACTGGCGGCCTGAACTAGGAGCCGAAGCCCACGCGACGCGAGGAGGCAGCACCGATCTCGACGTACGAGATCTTGTTGGCGTTGACGAGGATCGTGCGACCGCGGTCATCGGTCAACGACAGCAGCCCGCCCGCATCGATCGCGGCCTTGACGGCGGCCGTGACGGCCTCGGGGCTCTCGTCGCTGTCCAGGGAGATCTCGCGCGGCGAGTCCTGGACTCCGATCTTTACCTCCACAGCAGTGCTCCTTCGTTTCCGTCGGGTCGACTTCGACCATCGTGTCAGTCCTGCGCCGCGGCGTCACGCCGGGGAGTTCTGCTGGTAGAGATCACGCCGCAATGGTGCGGCATGGCTACGTCGGGTCGCCCTGCGGCGGATGCGTGAGCGGGAAGCCGCGGATTCCGCGCCAGGCCAGCGCAGTGATCAGCTCGGCTGCCTCCTCGCGGCTGACCTCGCGCGAGGTGCCGGCCAGCCAGCGGCGGGCCGCGACCTGGACCATCCCCTGCATCCCCGACGCGAGAAGCAGTGCCTGCTCGTCGTTCAGGCCGGTGTCCTCGGCGATCACGGCGGCGGTCTGCTGGGCGAGGACCAGGTTGGCCGCGTCGACCCGGTCGCGCACCTGCGGCTCGTTGGCGAGGTCGCTCTCGAAGACCAGCCGGAAGGCGCCGGCCGGATCCTCGACGAACGCGAAGTAGGCGGTGACCATGCCGCTGACCCGCTGGCGGTTGTCGGTGGTGCTCGCCAGTGCGCCCTTGGCGGTCGCCGCGAGCTCGTCGATGCCCGCGTCGAGGATCGCGAGGTACAGGTCGAGCTTGCCCGGGAAGTGCTGGTAGAGGACGGGCTTGGAGACCCCGGCGTGCTCGGCGATCTCGTCCATCGAGGCCGCGTGGAAGCCCGACGTCGAGAACACCTCGAGCGCTGCCGCGAGCACCTGCTGCCGACGCTGCTCGCGGGGCAGTCGAGTGGCCCGGACGCCCTCGGTCGCAGTCATTCCCGCACACTACTAGCCGGTAACTAGATCGGGCAGCAGTCTCGACCGGCGAGATCCGGTCGTTACGCTGCTGGGGTGAGCAGTCATCTCGCCCCCACCGCCCCCTGGCCGCGCGAGGACGTGTTCCTCTCGGCGCGGACCCTCAGCGTCCGGCATGCCGACCCGACCGCGCCGGGTCCGGTGCCCAACGCGGTCTTCCTGCACGGGCTCGGCGGATCGTCGCTGAACTGGACCGACCTCATGGGCCGGCTGTCGCGGCGAGGTCAACGGCTGGGCGGTCGACCTCGGCGGCTTCGGCCAGAGCCCGCCACCACGCGACGGCGACATGACGATGGCCGGGCATGCTCGCGCCGCCGCGGAGTTCATCGAGTACCTCGACGGCGGTCCGGCGCACGTGTTCGGCAACTCGATGGGTGGCTCCGTCGCCCTTCAACTGGCGGCCCGTCGTCCTGACCTCGTCCGCAGCCTGACGCTGATCTCGCCCGCCCTGCCGCAGGTCTTCGCGACCAAGTCGAACTTCCACCTGCCGGTGATCGCGGTGCCAGGTGTGGGCGAGCGCCTGGTCCCCAAGTACCTCGAGAACGACGCCGGCGCCCGGGTCAAGGGCACCATCGACGTCTGCTTCGCCGATCCGTCGCGCGTCTCGCCGCAACGGATGGCCGAGGCGGTCGAGGAGGTCAAGAGCCGCGATCACCTGCCCTACGCGTCGGACGCTTTCCTGCGCAGCCTGCGCGGACTGCTCCGGACATTCGTCGACGTAGGCCCCAACCGACCGTGGAAGCTCGCCGAGCGGGTGACCTGCCCGACTCTGGTGGTGTACGGCCGCAAGGATCCGCTCGTCGACGCCCGAAGCGCCCACCGCGTGACCAAGCACTTCGCGAACGCGCATGTCGTCGTGCTTCCCGACAGTGGGCACGTCGCGCAGATGGAGCATCCCGAGTTCGTCGCGGCCGCCTGGGAGCGCTTCCTTCGCTGACCGACTACACGCGGTCGAGGATGTCGAGCTGCTGCAGCCACCCGGTGGCACCGATCTGCTCGTACGTCTCGCGCGCCTGACGCAGCGCGACATCGGCCTCGTCCGGTCGTGCGTTGGCGGCCAGCCACCGGCCGAGCTCCTCGCTGGCCCGCCCGGCATGCACGACGGCGCCGAACTCGATCAGGTCGTGCACGCCGGCCCGCAGGTCCGCCTCGATCTCGGCGGGATCACCGCCGCGGGCTGCGCCGAGCAGGCCGCGAAGTCGTCGGTGGTGCGCATGGACCGCAGGTGACACGGCGCCCTCGGGCGCCGACTCGACGGGCTGCATGAGCCGGTCGGCGAGGTCGAGGTCGCCGGCCGCGAGGGCGGCAAGGACGAGCGGCGGCCACAGGTGCATGAAGTCGTCCTCGAGTCCCATGGACGACAGCAGTGGATCGATGGTGTCGGCGGCGATGTGCGCGGCCGCCTGCAGGTCGCCCGAGGCGACGGCGTGCACGAGATCGAGGCTGCCGGTCCAGGCGCGGTCGGGCTCGGAGTCCGACAGCGTCGGCTCGGTGAGGTAGGGGATCGGCTCGCCGCGCGCCTCCGCCAGCCAGGCGCTGATGCACGTGGTCGACAGCCGCATCGCCGGGACGCGCAGCTCATCGATCGTGTCGGTGAGGAACGACGCCAGCTCGTCCAGCCGTCCCGAGACCCACAGGCACAGTGCGAGGTTGCCTGAGGCATAGGCGGTGAACGTCCCCGAACCCGCGCGTCGAGCGATGTCGAGTGCCTCGCGCACGGTCGTGATCGCGGCGTCGAGGTCGCGGCTCATCTCGATCGCCGCGACGGTCACGAGTGCGGTTGCCTGCTCGGTCGCGAGGCCGTGCTCTCGGGCGATGTCGGCCGAGCTGACGAAGATCACCCGCGCGGTGACCGGAGCGCCGAGGCTCAGGTACCGCATGCCCAGGATCACCTGGGCGGATGCGATCGCGGAGAAGTCGTTGAGGGCCTCGGCCAGGACGAGCCGACGGTCGGCGTAGAACGCGCCCCGGTCGAGGTCGCCGCGGTAGGTGTAGGCCGACGCCAGGGTCCCGGCGAGCCGGATGAGCGCGCGATCGGCACCCGGGGTGCCGTCGAGAGCCTGCCATCGCGACTCGCACAGGGAGATCGCGGTGGCGTTGTCCTGCAACGACATCAGTGCCGAGCACTGCAGGCCCACCGCTCGTCCTGCGTCGATCGGTCGAGCGGCCCCGTCGTAGAACTCGGCCGCCTCGCGGGCAAGCGACTCCGCCGCCGCGTAGAGGCCCGCGTCGTTCGCCGCCTCGGCAGCCAGCATCTTCAGGCGCGTCTGGTCGGTGGGATCGTCGACGCGGTGCCGGGCGGCCTCGATGTGCCGGAACGCCTCCATCGGCGCTCCGAGCGACCCGGCGCGGACGGCGGCCTTCTCGAGCAGCACGACCGCGTTGCGCGCGAGCTCGGCTCCGTCGGTGTCGGTCATCGACGACGAGTCGATCGCGTCGAGCAGGTGCTGCGCGATGACGACGGACAGGTCGCCACCCTCGTCGGGCTGGGTGGCGAGGTAGTTGGCGGCAGCCAGGTGTCGAACCTTGCGGTCGCGCTTCGACTGGGTCGAGTAGGCCACCTGCCGGACGACCGCCTGGACGAAGCGCAGCTGCCCGAGCTCGGAGGAGAACCGGTCCTGCTGGACCGAGAAGATCTCCTTGCGCTGCAACGACGCGAGCATCCGGTCGAAGGCGGCCTCGTCGGTGGCCCCGGCCGACGTCTCCATGAACATCAGCGCGTCGCGGGCGAACGAGGCGCCCAGCACGCTGGCTTGCGTCACGACCCGTCGCTCGTCAGGCGTCAGTGCGTCGAGCCGAGCGGCGACGAGTGCATGAAGTGTCACGGGTGCGCCGATCGACTCCAGGTCGAACGTCACCGGGTCCGCCAGCACGTAGCGGCCCTCGAGCGGGATGACGACGTCCCTGTCGATCAGGGCCCGCACGGTCTCGACCGCGAACAGGGGGACGCCGTCGGCCCGGGCGACGAGGGCTTCCCGTGCGCTCCTCGGCAGGCCGTCCACCAGGCCGTCGATCAGCGCTGCCATGGCGTCGTCGTCGAGCGGCGGCAGGTGGATGGTGCTCGCGCGTCGGCCGCCGAGGTCGGGGCGACGGGCCATCAGCTCCGGGCGCGCGATGAGAAGCACGAAGATGGCCGCTCGTCCGGTGGACAGCAGGTGCTCGAGGAAGTCGAGCAGCCCGTCATCGGCATGCTGCGCGTCGTCGATGACGAGGATGACAGGGTCGGGGTCGCCGACGTGCTCGAGGAACGAGGTCCACGACGCGAACAGGTCCTCGCGCGTGAAGGTCGTCTCGGGCCCGACGCCCAGCAGCGCCGCCAGTCGGGGGCGCAGCCATGCGCGCTCCTCCTCGCTCGCGACGATGTCGGCGAGTCCTGCGTCGAGTCGTTCCTCGATCGACTCGCCCGGCTCGACCTCCACGAGGCCGAGCCGTGGACGCAGGGCCTCAGCGAGCGCCCAGAACGCGACTCCGTCGCCGTAGCTCAGGCAGCGGCCGCGATGCCATTGCACGGTGGTGGGCAGGCCGGCGACGTATTTCTCGAACTCCCAGCCCAGCATGGACTTGCCGATCCCGGCCTCGCCGTCGATGACCACGAGCCGTGGTCGTCGCGACTCCTCGGTCTCGTGGAAGCGCTCCTTGATCGACTGGAGCTCGGACTCGCGGGCGACCATGGGCGCCTGGAGCCCGTCGATGCGAGCGCCGGTGCCCACCTGGGCGATCACCTCGCCGGCGGCGTACAGGCGCATCGGCGCGGCCTTGCCCTTGAGGGCGTGCTCGCCCTGGTCATCGAAGGAGATGGCCCCGGCGGCGAGGGCCCGCGTCGTCCCGTCCACCCAGACGTGGCCCGGGTCGGCGACCGACTGCACCCGCGCCGCGGTGTTGACCGAGTCACCAGCGACCATGCCCTCGATCTCGATCGCCATGTTGACGGCGACCTCACCGGTGACGATCCCCACCCGCATGGCGAGATCGGGAGCCTGCACCTCCGCGCCCATGGCGGCGATCGCCTCGACGAGCTCCAGCCCCGCGCGCACGGCCCGTTCGGCGTCGTCCTCGTGGGCGAGCGGGACGCCCCACACGGCCATGACGGCGTCGCCGATGAACTTCTCGATCACGCCGCCGTAGCGCTCGACGATGACGTGGCAGCGCTCGAAGTAGGCGGAGAGCAGTTCGCGGACGTCCTCCGCGTCGCGCCCCTCGGACAGGGTCGTGAAGCTCACCAGATCGCCGAACAGCACCGAGGTGACCCGCCGCTCGGTGACCGGCCCGATCAGGGTGGGTGCCATGGTCGACGCAGTCGCGGCATCGGCAGCAGGTGCCCCGTCGACCCGTGCACCGCAGGCCGCGCAGAAGCGCGCCCCCGGCGGAAGCTCGGCCCCGCAAACCGAGCACACCCCGTCGACCATCGCGGTCATGGTCGAACCCTAGCCACGAACGCGGCTAGGGGGCAGCGAGCTCGGTGACTGCCTTCTCGACGCCGTCGGCGATCGCGTTGACCTCCGCCATCGTGATCGGCGTGTCGGCCGCCGCGGATCCCGCGACGTCGGTCGTCGTGATGCCCCACACGGAGATGAGGTTGGGACCCACCCGGCGAAGCACCTGGTTGACCTGCTCGCTCTGCGACTGCACGCAGCTGGGCGAGATCGTCCCGCCGGCGACGCAGGTGTCGGACGTGTCGGTGAGCACCTGAGAGCTGGTGCCCACGTTGATCGCAAGACTGTCGGGGGATGCGAGTTCGGCCTTCGTCGCGAACTGGGTGAGCATGTCGCCCACCGTGTACGTGGTCGGGCTCTCGGTGCGCTGCACCGAGAAGTTCTGGCACGCGTCGATCGCCGACTTCGCCTGCGCGAGGGTGAGGGCCGAGTCCGCGATGGAGACCACGACCGCGCTGTTGCCGATCGTGTACGACGCACCGGTGAACGTCTTGGTGTCCTTCGGCACCGTGAGCGCCCACACCAGTGCGTAGACGTCCTGGCAGGTCGCCGGGTTGACCGAGGCGTTCAGCGTGAGGTCCTTCTCCGTGTAGGTGGACACGTCGGGGTCCTTCGGCACCGCGGCGCCGACGACCGTCTGGATGTCCTCCTTCTTCGGCATCGCAGCGCGGGCGAGGGAGTCGCCGATCCAGCCGCTTCCCCCGGACGCCTGCGCGCTCGGCGCGCCGGACGGCGTGGCGGTGGCAGGCGAGGTCGCCGGGGATGACGAGGGTGCTGGCGACGCCGTCGATGGCGCTGAGGCGGCTGAGGTCGAGGTGGCTGACGATGAGGACGATGACGCGGGCGTCGACGACGAGCAGCCGGCGATCGCCAGGGCGGCGGCGACGGCGGTGACGGCGATCACAGCGGGCATCACACGCGTTGGCACGCGCATACTCTAGTGAGCAGTTGCCGACGATCTCGTGTGCTGGAGTGATCGGTGCCACAGCGTGGCATTTCGACAGAAACCGCCCACTTCGCATACAGTCGCCGCACTCGGACCGCACGCTCCACCGACCTAGAGGACCTGATGAAGCGCGTCGTGATCGCCGTTGTGACCGCCGTACTGGCGACCCTCGTGAGCTGGACGCCGGCGCACGCCGCCTCCTGCCCGCCTTCCAGCATCGGCGGTCGCACGGTTGCTGTCGTGTCCGTGGGCGGCAAGACCGTCCCCGTGAAGAACGTGACGTTCCGCAACGGCGGCGTGCTGCTGCCGCCCGCGACGAACCAGGCGGCCGGCATCTCGATTCGCAATGCGTCGCTCAACGCCAAGAAGGGCGCGACCGTCATCACGTGGCATGTGCGCTACGGACCGGGGTGCAACGGGTCGCTGAACTCACTCATCACGATGCCGATCGGCAGCACCTTCACCGTCGGAGCCGTGGGCAAGCCTGCGAAGACGTACCAGATCTCCTCGCGAGTGACCGTGCCCAAGGGCAAGCTGCAGAAGTCGTGGTTCGCCACCACCGGTGCTCATCGCCTGGTGCTGATCACCTGTGCCGACCTTCGGGGCGGACACTTCCAGAAGACCACGGCGATCATCGCGACGCCGGTGCCGGTCGTGACCCTGGGCGGCACCCCTACCCCTTAACCGCAACCAGTCCCGCCATTCGGCAAAAGGGACAATTGTTGCGCGGCGGCAACCTCGGGCGGCTACGGTCGGCGAATCGCACCCACTCGCCAATGGCCGGAGGCCTGGGATGGTCCGCAGGGGGATCCGTAGATTCGTGGTGCTCGGGATGGCCTCGCTGGTGCTCACCACCGGTCTAGGGGCGATCGGGGTCACCCCGGCTACCGCGGCGCCTTCCGGTCAGCTCGGAGCCTGGGGAGAGGGCTCGAGCGGCCAGCTCGGCAATAGCGGCTTGACCGGCACGACCGCTGCCGTGTCCGTGCTGACCACTGGCGTGCTGGCCGGGAAGCTGATCGTCCAAGTCGATGCGGGCGACGCCCATGCCTGCGCGGTCACATCCGACGGCGTGCTCGCCTGCTGGGGTTCCAACACGTACGGGCAACTTGGCATTGGACCGGGCGGGAACCAGACGACTCCGCAGGCAGTGACCGGTGGTGCGCTCGCTGGCAAGTCCGTGGTTCAGGTGTCGACCGGAGCCGTGCACACGTGCGCCCTGACGAAGGACGGCCTGCTGGCCTGCTGGGGATCGGGGCTGTCTGGTGCGCTCGGTGACGGGGTGGGGACGTCGTCGCCGGTCCCGGTCGCCGTGTTCACCGGTGGCGTCCTTGCCGGGCGGAAGGTCACGCAGGTCAGCGCGGGAACCAACTTCACCTGCGCGGTGGCCTCGAGTGCCGTGGCCTGTTGGGGAACCGACTCGGTGGGTGAACTCGGCGACAACTCGATCGCCACGCGTCTGATCCCGGTGCTGGCCACGGCCGCCGCCGGCTCTGCGCTCGCCGGCAAGTCCGTGACTCAGGTGTCGGCTGGCGTTGATCATGCGTGCGCCCGATCGTCGGATGGGTCCCTGGCCTGCTGGGGGTCGAACCTCAGTCAGCAGGTCACCCCGTCGGCTGCCGTGAAGCAGGTGCTCGTGCCAACGCCCGTCGATCAGGGGGCGTTGGCCGGGCGAACCGTTTCGCAGGTGAGCGCCGGTTCGCAGATCACCTGCGCGGTCGCCTCCGGTTCAGCCGTGTGCTGGGGTCTCAACCAGGTCGGTCAGATGGCGAACGGTCCCGCGTCGAAGGTGCCTCAACCCAACCCGTCGCTGGTGACGACGACGGCGCCCAGCGCCTTGGCGGGGAAGGTCGTCGCGTCGGTCAGCGCCACCAATGGCCGCGTCTGTGCACTCACCACGGATGGATCGATCGCGTGCTGGGGCTACGGGGGTGGAGGCGGCCTGGGTGTCGCGGCTGCCGACCCTGGCCTCACGGTGCCGTTCTCGGTCACGGGAACGTCCCGGGTCGGGGGTGATGAGCGGCGCGATCGCACGGGGCGTGGCAACGGGAGACCAGTTCTCCATCGCCCTCACCTCGAGCGTCCCCGGGAGCCCTGCCGGGTTGACCGCGACGCCGGGTGATGGGCGGGCGTCGGTGTCGTGGACTGCGCCGACGTCCACCGGTGGCAGCCCGGTGACGTCCTTCGTGGTGCAGCAGAGCACTGATGCCGGCACGACGTGGACGTCTGCGGCTGGCAGTCCGACGGCGGGCGGCGCGACGTCGTTAGTGGTGACCGGGCTGCCGAACGGGGTGAACGTGACGTTCCGGGTGGCGGCGGTGACCGTCGCCGGTCAGGGTGCGTTCTCCACGCCGACGTCGGTGGTGCGGCCGGGACCGGCCGTGGTCGCGCCCACGCCGACGCCATCGGCCACGCCGACGGCGCCCGCGGTCGTCAAGCCCGGTGCAGTGCAGGGCCTGACGCGCAGCAACAAGAAGTCACGGGTAGTCGTGCTGACGTGGCAGCCGCCGGCGACCGGCTCGGCTCCCACGTCGTACCAGGTTCGGCGCAAGCAGGGCACTCATGCCTACAGCGCCTGGGCGACGGTGTCCGGGCGCACGCTGACGGTCAGGAAGTTGAAGAAGGGCAAGAGGTATTCGTTCGCCGTGCGGGCCGGCAACGCGGCCGGCTTCGGACCCGGCACGGTCACCAAGATCACCGTCCACTGACCCGGTTGTCCACAGGCGGCGGATTGGCGCTGGCGGGCAACGAGATCCTCGACGTACCTTCGATGACGTCAACCACTCGTCAGTCGGGGGAACGTCGTGGATGCTCTGGTCGCAGTCGAGGATCGGGTTCGCGATGGCGTCCGTGCTCGAGGGATCGATCCGCAACGCGAGCCGGACGCTGTGCAGGAGATGGTCGACATCGCCGTCGCCGACGTGGTCGCAGAGTGGATCGCAAGCGATCGTGAGCTGACGAACGATCGGGATGAGCTGGCCCGCCATGCCTTTCATGCCGTCGCGGGGTTCGGGCCGCTGCAGCCGTACTTCGACGATCCTGCGGTCGAGGAGCTCTGGATCAACGAGCCCGGGCGAGTGTTCGTCGCCCGCGCCGGACGCAGCGAGCTCACCACCATCGTCCTTACCAGCGATCAGGTCCGCGACCTGGTCGAGCGCATGCTGCGCCAGTCCGGGCGTCGCCTCGACCTGTCGAGCCCGTTCGTCGACGCGATGCTGCCCGACGGCAGCCGCCTGCACGTCGCCATCCCCGACATCACGCGTCGCCACTGGGCGGTGAACGTTCGACGATTCGTCGTCCGGCCACGACACATCGCCGACCTCGTGTCGACGGGATCCTTGACGACGGCTGCGGCGCGGTTCCTCGACGCCGCCGTCGTGGCCGGGCTGAACATCGTGGTCGCCGGCGGCACGCAGTCCGGAAAGACGACCTTCGTCAATGCGCTGCTCGGCTGCGTCCCTGCGCACGAGCGGATCGTCTCGTGCGAGGAGGTCTTCGAGCTGAGGCTCGATCATCCGGACTGGATCGCGCTGCAGACACGCGATGCGAGCCTCGACGGAGCAGGCGAAGTGCCGTTGCGTCGTCTCGTCCGCGAGGCCCTGCGCATGCGGCCCACGCGGCTGGTCGTCGGCGAGGTGCGGCAGGCGGAGTCGCTCGACCTGCTCGTCGCGATGAACAGCGGGATGCCGTCCATGGCGACGCTCCACGCGAACAGTGCTCGAGAGGCGGTCACCAAGCTGTGCACCCTCCCGCTGCTGGCCGGGCAGAACATCGCCGCCGACTTCGTCGTGCCCACAGTCGCCGGTTGCGTCGACCTGGTGGTCCACCTGGCCACGGAGCGGTCCGGGGTGCGAAGGGTCCGTGAGATCACCGCATTGCCGGGGAGAGTGGAGTCCGGCGTGATCGAGATGGCCGACCTGTTCGTCGACCGCGGTGCGGGGCTCGTGCGGAGCAGCGGCTTCCCGCCGCACGACGACCGATTTCGCGAACACGGTTACGACCTTGCCGACCTGCTCGGGCGCGAGGACGCAGTGCGATGACGACAACGCCTGCCCTTGGTGCGGCCCTCGGCCTGCTGGCCGCCTGTGGCGTGCTGCTCATCCTGGGGGCCGTTGGATCGCCGACCCCCCGTCCGCGCAAGCGGGTGGGGACCCTCACGCGCGTCATTCGGCAGGCGGGACTGCCCAACCTTCGGCCGGCGAGCATCGTCGGGGCCAGCGTCGGGTCCGGGTTCGTTGTCGGGTGCCTTGCGCTGGTCATCACGGCACTGCCGATCGTCGCCGTGATGGCGTCCGCGCTCGCCGCCAGCGTGCCGGTGATCCTGCTGCGCCGCAGGGCGAGCCAGCGCACCAGGGCTCTGCGGCGCAGGTGGCCCGACGCCGTCGACACCCTCGCGTCGGCGATCCGTGCTGGCATGTCGCTGCCCGAGGCGCTCATCGAACTCTCGCGGTGCGGTCCCGAGGCGCTTCGCGCATCCTTCGCCGACTTCGCCGCCGACTACCGGTCCTCGGGATCCTTCGGGCTCGCGGTCGATCGGCTCCAGGAGCAGCTCGCCGATCCGGTCGCCGACCGGGTGCTGTCGGCCCTGCGGATCGCCCGGGATGTCGGCGGCACCGATCTGGGCGTCGTGCTGCGCAGTCTCGCGGCCGTGCTGCGCGAGGACGCCCGCACTCGCGGTGAGATCGAGGGGCGCCAGAGCTGGACCGTGTCGGCCGCACGCCTGGCCGTTGCTGCGCCGTGGGTGACCCTTGCCCTGCTGTGCACGCGACCGGAGGCGGTGCACGCCTACCGGTCGGCGGCGGGAGCGCTGATCCTGCTGCTGGCCGCGGGGATGTCCCTCCTCGCCTACCGGCTCATGCTGAGGATCGGCCGGCTGCCCGACGAGACGCGACTCGCGTCATGAGTGCCGTGAGTCCTGCGACGTGGGGTGCGCTCCTCGGATTGGTGTTCGCGGCCGGGATCCTCCTGGTCGGCTCGTGGCTGCGGGCGCGCCGACCCATGACGGTCCTGGCGCGCATCGGCCCCTTCGTCAGCTCGGCTTCGGGGCTGCCGGTCAGTCGGCGCGAACCCGTGTCCTCGGGAACCGCCTGGGCAACCCTGTGGCTACTGGTGGCACCGGTGATCCCGCACGTGTCCGGACGAGGGCCGAACGCGCGCAGCGTGCCGAAGTCCCCGTCCCGGCTCGCGTGGCCGATCGGGGGAATGGTCATGGGAGGCCTGTTCGCCCTGCTGCTCACGCACCGATCGGGATCGATCACCAGCGTCGCCGTACTTGCCTCGATTGGCGCGCTGGCGGGTTGGCTCACCTCTGATCGCGTGACGGCCGTGCAGGTGCGCCGGCGTCGCCAGCGCATCGAGCGGCAACTGCCGGCCGTCGCCGACCTGCTTGCTTTCGCGGTATCCGCGGGGGAGTCACCGCTGGCCGCCTTGGAGCGCGTCGCCACGACCACATCCGGCGAGCTGTCCGACGAGATCCGGGAGGCGATTGCCGACGTGCGCAGCGGCGCCGCACTTGATGTCGCGCTGGCCTCGCTGGGTTCGCGAGTGGCGTCCACGCCACTCCAACGATTCATCGACGGCCTGCTGATCGCTCTCGAGCGGGGTACCCCGATCGCGGACGTGCTCCGTGCCCAGGCATCCGACGCCCGCGCCGACGAACTGAGGCAGCTCCTCGAGCTGGCCGGCCGCAAGGACGTCCTGATGCTGGTGCCCGTCGTCTTCCTCATCCTGCCGACCGTCGTCCTCGTCGCCCTGTATCCGGGGCTGCAGAGCCTGCGCATGGTCGTGACGTGATTTCCCATCCGAACAACGAAAGGAACGCGATGAAGGCCACCGTCCGCCTGGCCCGGTCCCTACTGATCCGCCTTCGACTGTCCGTCGACGACCGTGGCGACGTTCCCGGCTGGGTGCTCGTCACGGTCATGACCGCCGGGCTGGTGACGGCCATCTGGCTGGTTGCCGACGGGCAGCTCACTTCGGTCCTCGACCGGGCGATCAGCTCGGTCTCGCAGCCCTGACGTGCCTTCGGACCGCGGGTCGTCCGACCGTCCCGGTGATCGCGGGAGTGCCGTCGTCGAATTCGCCCTGGTCGCCCCGCTGCTGCTCCTGCTGGCACTCGCCGTGATCCAGGTCGCGTTCGCGCTGCATGTCCGCGCGACGCTGACGGCCGCGGCCTCCGAGGGAGCCCGGGCCGCGGCCCTGGCCGGTGCTGACCCCGCCGCAGGCATTCGACGGGCCAGGGCCCTCCTTGCCCAGAACGTGGCGGCGTCGGTTGTCAGGCGCGTCACGGCGCGGCCGGCCACCGTCGACGGTCTGCCGGTGATGGCCGTGCAGATCGAGGCAACGCTGCCGGTCGTCGGACTTCTAGGCCCCACCACGATGACCGTGGTCGGGCATGCCCTGCAGGAGGCCGCGTGATGCGCGACGAGGGGTCGGCTGTCGTCGAGTTCATCGTCGTCGGGGTGCTCATCCTCGTGCCGATGGTCTACCTGGTGCAGTGTGCCACCGCCGTTCATGCGGCGGCGCTGGCCAGCTCGCAGGCGGTGCGCGAGGCAGGGAGGGCCTTCAGCACCTCGGTGGACGAGACCTCCGGGCGAGCTCGGGCGGCGGCGGCGGCGCGAATCGCCTTCGCCGACCAGGGCCTCCGCCTGCCCCCGGCCGCCCTGCGCGTGACTTGCCCGGATGGCCCATGCCTGTCGCCGGGATCGATCATCGAGGTGAACCTGGACTGGCTGGTGGCCTTGCCATGGCTGCCGGCGACGTGGACAGGAAAGGGTCGCCTGTCGGTTCCGATGAGCGCTGCGCAGCGCATCCCGGTCGACGACTTCCGCGGCGATCCGGCGATGCCGTGAGCCGAGCCTGTCGGGCGCCGCGCGACGCACCGGATGAAGGCAGTGTGCTGCTGTTGGGAGTGGGGCTCGTGGCCGTCTGCCTTCTCGCGGTAGCCGCGCTCGTCGACGTGTCGGCGGCATTCGTGCAGCGTCAGCAGTTGTTCGCCGTCGCCGACTCGGCGGCGATAGCCGGGGCGCAGGCGATCGACCTGCCGGCCTACTACGCGAACGGGGCAACCGCCGCGACGCGCCTGGCGCCAGCGGACGTCCAAACCACCGTCGAGCGGCACCTCGACCGGGCCGACGCGCGCGGGACGGTGCCGGGCCTGGTCGTCAGGCGGATCTGGTCGGACGGCACCCAGGTCGTCGTCGGGCTGACGGCGCCGCTGCGCCTGCCCTTCCTCTCGGAGCTGTTCGGTGGCGAGATCGCCGTCGAGTCGTGGGCTCAACTGGCCTACCGCGCCACGGGCTGACGGCGGACCCGTACCCTGTTCCATCGTGGCTCCCCTCGACGTACCTGACCGGATCGCTGCCCTCGAGAACACGATGGGCAGCATCGAGACGGTCCTGGACCTGCCCGCGATGAAGGCCCAGCTGATCGAGGTCGAGGCCCAGGCCTCCGTGCCCGACCTGTGGGACGACCAGGAGAACGCCCAGAAGCTCACCTCGAGGCTGTCCTTCCTCCAGGGCGAGCTCCGCAAGGTCGAGGCGCTCCGCAGCCGCCTCGATGACGTGCCGATCCTGTTCGAGCTCGCCGAGAGCGAGGACGACGAGGCGGCCCTGAACGACGCCCTGAAGGAGCTCGACTCCCTTGAGGCGACGGTTGCCGAACTCGAGGTGCGCACGCTCCTGTCGGGCGAGTACGACTCGCGCGAGGCGTTCATCACCATCAGGTCCGGCGCGGGCGGGGTCGATGCCGCCGACTGGGCCGAGATGCTCCTGCGCATGTACACGCGCTACTGCGAGCGCCACAACTGGCCGTTCGAGGTGAACGACACGTCGTACGCGGAGGAGGCCGGCATCAAGTCGGCGACCTTCCACGTCAAGGCGCCCTACGCCTACGGCACCCTCTCCGTCGAGCAGGGCACGCATCGGCTCGTCCGCATCTCGCCGTTCGACAACCAGGGCCGTCGACAGACCTCGTTCGCCGAGGTCGAGGTCATCCCCGTCGTCGAGCAGACCGATCACATCGACATCCCCGACGATGAGATCCGCGTCGACGTGTACCGCTCGTCCGGGCCCGGTGGCCAGGGTGTCAACACGACCGACTCCGCGGTCCGCATCACGCATCTGTCCACGGGCATCGTCGTCTCCTGTCAGAACGAGCGATCGCAGATTCAGAACCGCGCCTCGGCCATGGCAGTGCTGCAGTCCAAGCTCCTCGAGCGCCGCCGTCAGGAGGAGCAGGCGAAGATGGACGCGCTCAAGGGCGACTCCGCGGGCTCGTGGGGCAATCAGATGCGTTCGTACGTGCTGCACCCCTACCAGATGGTCAAGGACCTGCGCACCGAGGAGGAAACGGGCAACACGGCCGCTGTCCTCGATGGTGAGATCGACAGCTTCGTCGAAGCAGGAATCCGCTGGCGCAAGCAGACCGCTTCGGCTTAGCGGCACCTTCAACCGCTTACACTGTCACGGTGATCCTCTTCGACCACGTGACGAAGCAATACGCCACGCAGCAGCGCCCTGCCCTGGAGGACGTGTCCCTGGAGATCGAGAAGGGGGAGTTCATCTTCCTCGTCGGGCCGTCGGGATCGGGCAAGTCGACGTTCCTTCGCCTCGTGCTCCGTGAGGAGCGTCCGAACAAGGGCCAGGTCTGGGTGCTCGGCAAGGAGCTCAACCGGCTGTCCAACTGGAAGATCCCCGCGATGCGCCGGCAGATCGGCACCGTGTTCCAGGACTTCCGGCTCCTGCCCAACAAGACCGTGTTCGAGAACGTGGCATTCGCGCTCGAGGTGATCGGCAAGCCCTCGTCCCAGATCAAGAAGGTCGTACCCGAGGTCCTCGAGGTCGTTGGCCTGGAGGGCAAGGAGGGTCGTCGCCCTGACGAGCTGTCCGGCGGAGAGCAGCAGCGCGTTGCCATCGCCCGTGCTTTCGTCAACCGCCCCATGCTGCTGATCGCCGACGAGCCCACCGGGAACCTCGACCCCGGCACCTCCGTCGGAATCATGAAGCTGCTCGATCGCATCAACAAGTTGGGAACCACTGTCGTCATGTCCACGCACGACTCGCAGATCGTCGACCAGATGCGTCGACGCGTCATCGAGCTTGAGTCCGGGCACGTGGTCCGCGACCAGTCGCGAGGCGTCTACGGATACGCCCGATGAGGGCAACGTTCGTCGCGAGCGAGGTCGGCACGGGACTTCGCCGCAACCTCACCATGACCATCGCCGTAATCATCACGGTTGCCGTCTCCCTGGGGCTGTTCGGTGCCAGCCTGCTCGTGCGCGCGCAGGTGTCGACCATGAAGGACTTCTGGTACGACAAGGTCGAGGTGTCGATCTTCCTGTGCAGCAAGGGCAGCGACACGCCGTCGTGCGCCGGCGGCGCCGTGACCGACGCCCAGCGCCAGCAGATCAAGACCGATCTCGAGAGTCTTCGCCCGCTCGTGCAGGACATCTTCTACGAATCCAAGGACGAGGCCTACAAGCGGTTCAAGGACCAGTTCAAGAACTCGCCGATCGTCGACAACGTCAGCCCCAACGCGCTGCCTGAGTCCTTCCGCGTCAAGCTCTCCGACCCGACGAAGTACGACGTCGTCGCCTCGGCGTTCGCGGGCCGTCCGGGCATCGAGCAGGTCAACGACCAGCGACAGATCCTGGACAAGTTCTTCCGACTGCTCGGCGGTCTTCAGCTGATCGCGCTTCTCATCGCCATGTCCATGCTGATCGTGACGGTGCTCCTCATCGTCAACACCATGCGGGTGGCGGCCTTCAGCCGACGCCGTGAGACCAGCATCATGCGACTGGTCGGTGCATCGAACTTCTACATCCAGCTGCCGTTCCTGCTCGAGGCGGCCCTGGCCGCCGGACTCGGGGCGCTTCTGGCGATCGGCACGCTGTTGGTGACCAAGGGCGTCCTGATCGACCAGGTCCTGGCGCCGTCCTTCCAGTTCACAGCCTTCGTGGGCTGGGATGCTGTCGCGGCCATCGCGCCGGTCATGTTCATCGTCGGCGTCGGGCTGGCGGGCATCGCGGCGTTCTTCACGCTGCGCAAGTACCTGCGCGTCTGATGTCCGTACCGTCGCCGGTACTGATCCCGAAGCCCCGTCGCCTCTCGCGGCGGGGCTGGATCGTCGCGGCGGTGATTGTGTTCCTCGTCGCTGCCCTCTATGCGACGGTCGCCTTCGTCTACAACGTCATGGGTGGCAGTACCTTTCAGGGCGACCCGCCGGACACTCAGGCTGGTGTCGTCGTCGAGGTCGGCCTCGTGTCGGTCGACGCACAGAAGAACCAGGCGAACCTCCATCTGAGCTTCGCCGCCATGGGTCCAGACCTCGCCGATGCCAACGGGCGCTTGCTCAGCAGCACCCGGGTCCTGATCCAGTCCAGCTTGGGTCCGGAGGAGATCAGGTTCCCCGCAGGCGAACCGCTCGGTCAGAAGGAGGTCATTGTCGGTCTGAACGGCGAGCAGGCGCAGTACCCGCTCGACGTTCACGATGGATCCTTCTCGGTCCAGGTGGACACCTACACGAAGAACCCCGACGGTTCGTTCACGTCCGGCGGTGCCCGTGTATGCGAGTTTCGCCCAGGCGTCGAACAACGACGGTTGGGGCATCAACGGCTGGGACACGGTCATGACGGCCGAGGATCGTCCCGCCAGCGCGAACCTCGCGCTGTCCTTCACCAGGGCGTTCTCGACGAAGATCTTCGCGGTCGTCCTGCTGATCTTGGTCATCGTGCTCTCGGGGATCGCCTTGGTGGTGGGGATCCTCGTGTCGACCAGGCGGCGCAGTGCGGAGATCGGACTGATGGCCTACGCGGCGTCGCTGCTGTTCGCGCTCCCGGCCCTCCGCACCTACATGCCCAATGCGCCACCGGTCGGAGCAGCCATCGACATCTACGTCTACCTGTGGGTGATTGTCGCGGCGATCATCGCTGTGTCGTTGGTCGTGACGTCCTGGATCGGGCAAAGTCGTGACAGGATCCTGGCCGAGCGGGCCGAGGCCAAGGCCCAGGCCCAGGCCCAGGCACAGGCCGGCGCGGTCGCCGAGCAGACAGGGGATTGACCGATGCCCAGGGAGAAGGGTCGAAAGTTGGTCGCGCAGAACAAGAAGGCGCGGCACGACTACTCGATCGAGGACGTCTACGAGGCGGGGATGGTGCTGACCGGCACCGAGGTCAAGTCCTTGCGCGCCGGTCGAGCGACCCTGACCGATGGCTACGCAACCATCGACGATGGGGAGATCTGGCTGCGCGGCGTGCACATTCCTGAGTACACCCAGGGAACGTGGACCAATCACGAGCCGCGGCGCGCTCGCAAGCTGCTGCTGAGACGCGATGAGATCCGTCGGATTGCCAACAAGGCGAAGGAATCGGGCGTCACGCTTGTTCCGCTGGCGCTCTACTTCCAGGACGGCTACGCGAAGGTGGAGATCGCCGTAGCGCGCGGTCGCCGCGCCTACGACAAGCGGCAGGCCATCGCCGAGCGGGATTCCAAGCGCGAGGCCGAACGTGCCGTCGGGCGTCGTACGAAGGGCCTCGACTAGATCGCAAAGACGGTGACCTGCCCTAGAAGGGCGGTGGATCGTGGTCGCTGGCTCGCTTCGGTCCGGGCGGGGGCCTGGTGGCCAGGACCGGCAGTGGGTCGACCGTGTAAGTGCGGCCCAGCGGTGTTCGCCAGGTGGCCGATCCATCATTGCGTGACTGGAGGATCCGCCACCCTGCGATGCTTCTTGAGCTGGTGGTGACGCGTGCACAGGGACCCGGTATTCGCGATGTCAGTGCCGCCGCCCGCGCTCCACGCGACCGCATGGTCCACCTGGCAGCGGCCCGCAGGTCGGGTGCATCCCGGGTGGCGGCACGTGCCGTCGCGGGTCGCGAGGAAGGCGCGCATCGCATCGGTCACGCGGTAGGTGGTACGGCCACGGTCGAGCAGATGACCCGTTGCCGGGTCGGTGATGAGCCGGCGCAGCGCCGTCGGCAGGTCAGGGTCCTCGACGAGGTCGCGCACGGCCTTCGCCGAGATCGGCTGGGGCTCACCGGTGCCCACGGACATCGTCCCCGGCACGTCGAGCAGTCCAAGGAGGGCGGTGGCCTCGATGACGACCTGGACCTCCGTCGTGACTGTGGCCGCCGGCTCCGTGCCGCACAGGGCGTCGACGAGGGCTGTGACGCGCAACTGCCCCAGGGTGGCATCGCAGTCAGCCTGGGTGATTCGTGCCCGTGCGTCGAGGGCGGCGTAGGCCCGCGCCGCGTGCTCCATGGGAAGTCGGGCGAGCAAGACAGCGAGGCCGTCGTCGTCGGGGTAGAGGTGGACGTTGATCGTCGCTCGCGCCTGCTGGCGTCGTCGCTCCTGTCCGGCGACGTCGATCGCGCTGACGGCCGCGCGGGCGAGAGCGCGGGTCTTGCCCACGGTCGTCCGTTCGGCCTTGCGCAGCACGCGATCCTGGAGCAGGTTGCAGTCGGCGATGAACGCCGCTCGCTCGGTCGCATCGGCAGCAGAGTCATCAGCAGGGTCCTGATGGCAGGTCGGATGCGAGTTGCTGAGCCGCCGGGCCTGGTCCGCGATGGCGCGTGCGTGCTGGTGCGAGAGTCGCCCTTCGGCAAGTGATTCGAGGGTGCGGCTCAGTGGCCCGGCGAGCAGTCGTGCGGTGACCAGTTGATCGTGAGACCTCCGAAGCCGCCTTCGCTGCACTGCTGCGGCGATCTCCTCGTGCCCGCGTCCAGCGGCAAGACCACCGCCATGCGCCTGAACCGCGGAGGAAACAGGCAGGCCAACAGCGCCCTGTTCCGCATCGCCGTGGTTCGCATGAGCACCCGCCACCAGTCGACGTTGGACTACGTGGCCAAGCGAACCGCCGAAGGCAAGACCAAGCGGTCCATCATCCGCTGCCTGAAGCGGTACCTCGCCCGCGAGATATACGCCCACCTGGTCAACCGCAAGCCCGCAGTCCGCACCGATGACCTGCGAGCACGCCGCCAAGCCGTCAAGCAGCCAATGCGCGTCGTCGCCGACGCCCTCGGCGCCAACATCATGGCCATCTCCAGTCTCGAACGAGGAGCCAACCACGACCGCGACCTCGCCACCCGCTACCGCGCATGGATCCAACAGCAAGAAGCCGCCTCATAGCCCTTGACAACCAATAGGAGCATCATTCGAGCCCGTCCCCAAACGCCGGATTCCCCTTCATTTGGTCCGCTTACCGCCCGGGCGTACTCTTGAAGTCCGGCCGGTTTCGGCCACGCCGGACTGGTTGATAACTGAACATGGGGGTGACAGGTTTCGACGGACAGATGTCTTGACCGGAGAAGCGTGTCGAGAATCAAGGTGATCTCGTTAAGAATCCTTGACAACAAATAACTGCCAAAAACACGCAGTCTGCTGAGTCCTACGCCCTCGCGGCGTAGTACATAGATCAGCCGTCAGCCCAATGCGTCCCCGAATTGGGGTCTGACGTCGCTAGGGGACTCACCAATCGCTCCGGTCACGGGAGCGGGCGGAAAGCCAAACAGTGACTGGGCCGTCACCGATCAGTGCCGCACGAAGATCGGGGGCCGAGTAGCGACAGCGCGGCTACACACGTAGAAGAACGGAAGGGACCTGGACGGACCCGGGTTCGATTCCCGGCACCTCCACAACAACGACCTGATAGCCGTTGCGGCTGTTCAGGTATGACGATTGCTCGCCATGGAAGCCCGCTTGGGCTCCGTAGGCGGGCTTTCGCCGTTTCAGGACGCAGTGGGCCGAGGCCTAGCCTTGGGCGAGGGCACGATGGCGTGCTCTGCCTGTCCCGAGGAGGAAGGGCCCATGAAGCGACTTTCGCACGCGTACTGGACTTTGCCGGTGGCCCTGCGTGCGGCAGTCGTGCTGGTGCTTTTCGTCGTCGGTCTCCCCGTCCTGATCGACTTGAGGTGGCCGGACGGGCCGCCGCTGCCGCGATCGCTCTTCCTGGCGGCAGGTGTCCTCGTCTTTGGCATCCCTGAATGGCGCCACCACACGCGTCATCAGGGGACCGGAGACACCATCTGACGGGAATCGACCGACCAAGATCCCCTCACGGGAGTGTCATGGTCATGACCACCGTGTCACCGCAGATCGATGCGCGGCGGTCGACTCCCGTCGGCTTCGGCAAACCCGTACTCGTGTGACAAGTTGGCCACCGCAAGAGCCTGTCCGGACTTCTCGATGAGGTGAGGGTCGCTGGCCAGAGCAACAACGGCGCGACCAGTAAGTTCGGGGCTCTCAGCGTCCTCGAGGTTGTACGCGCCGCCACTCAGCTCGACCGCTTCGAGCATCCGCTCTGTCCGCACGGTTCCCGGATAGAGCGAGAGCGCGGTGACGTTGTGGTCGAGTAGATCGACGGCCATGGTCTGGGCGAGCCGATCCACTCCGGTCTTGCCGACGCTGTAGGCGACGCTGCCGTAGTACTCGCGGGCGCCGAGGCTGGAGATGTTCAGGATGAGGCCAGATCGAGCGGCGACCATGTGGGGCGCCGCGTACCACGATGCGACGAAGTGCGATCGGAGACCGACCTCCTGCATCGTGTCCCACGCCCAGATGGGAGTGAGCCAGAACGGTCCGAAGATCGACTCGTCGGGCGTGCGCGGCTCAGGAGTGCAGAACGCACTGTTGACGAGGAGGTCGATGCGCCCGAACCCATCGATGACTTCGGCCACGAGGTCCCGGACCTGGTCGTCTTTCGCGTGGTCGACACAGCGAGCAACGCCCACGCCGCCGGCGTCGGTCACGAGGGCCGCCGTCTCATGTATCGAGCCTCCAAGGCGGTGGCTGGTCCGGCTGGTCGACCGCCCCGTGACGAAAACGGTCGCCCCCGCCGCTCCGAGTTCCGTAGCGATGCCCTTGCCTATTCCACGGCTCGCGCCGGTCACGATGGCAATCTTGCCGTCGAGGATCACATTCAGCCTCCGTGTGGGAAAGTCCCGATCGCATCCTTGCTTTGGCGCACTCCGCTTCGCCACTCACGGGAGGGCGGTGCCTACCATCAGGCGATCGGCACGAAGGAGGACGCATGTCCGAACTTGCTCTCGAGGCCGAGGGATTGGTCAAGAACTTCGGCACGACCATGGCGCTCGACGGCGTCGACCTGCAGGCCCGACAGGGTTCAGTCCTCGGAGTCCTCGGGCCGAACGGCGCGGGGAAGACCACTGCCGTCCGCATCCTCGCCACACTGCTGCAGCCCGACCGCGGGTGGGCGCGTGTCGGCGGATACGACGTTGTCAAGGATGCGCATGAGGTGCGGCGTCTCATCGGACTGACGGGGCAGTATGCATCGGTCGACGAGGAGCTCTCGGGGACGCAGAACCTCATGCTCATCGGCTCCCTCATCGACCTGCGCAAGAACGACGCGAAGGCGCGGGCCAAGGAGCTGCTCGGCTGGTTCGACCTCACAGAGGCAGCCGACCGCCCGGCCAAGACCTACTCTGGTGGAATGCGGCGACGCCTCGATCTCGCCGCGAGTCTGGTAGGCCGCCCAGACATGGTGTACCTCGACGAGCCGACCACGGGTCTGGATCCGTCAAAGCGTGAGGACATGTGGGGAGTCGTCCGTGGCCTGGTCGCGGAAGGCTCAACGGTCCTGCTCACGACGCAGTACCTCGAGGAGGCCGAGGCTCTCGCGGACGAGATCACCGTCATCGACCACGGCAAGGTGATCGCGCATGACACTCCGGACGGCCTGAAGCGGATCGTGGGCGGTCAGACCCTGGAGGTGCAGCCCACGGATCCCGCGCGCCTGCCTGAGGTTCGCGTGATCCTGGGCGAGGTATCCAGCGCGGCGATCGACGAGCCGCGCAAGGGCGTGGTGTCGGTCCCCGTAGAGGACGACCGCGCCATGGCCCACACCGTCTGCCGCCTCATCGACGCCGACATCGGCGTCACTGAGCTCTCGCTGCGGCTGCCTAGTCTCGACGAGGTCTTCTTCACTCTCACCGGTGGCGCGTCGCCCGTCGAGGAGCGGCCCAGCGAGGGGGCGCGCTCATGACGGCCGCGACGCGGAGCCTCTCCGCAGCGCCTGGCCACATCACGCCGCGGCCGTTCCCCCTGGTGCGGCACAGTGCCGCGCTTGCCAAGCGCAGCATCATCAAGCTGACCCGCACCCCCGAGGCGTTCATTGACGTCACCGTGACGCCGGTCATCTTCCTACTGCTGTTCACCTTCGTCTTCGGCGGCGCCATCGCCGGCAGCCCGCAGGACTATCTGCAGAGCCTGCTGCCAGGAGTCCTGGCGATGACGCTGGTGACGACGATCACGATCGGGGTGAACCTCAACAGCGACATGGAGAAGGGCGTCTTCGATCGGTTCCGAAGCCTGCCGATCGGGCGGTCTGCTCCGCTGTTGGGCGCCGTCTTCGCTGACGTCATCCGGTACGCCACGATCTGCATCGTCACGGTGGGTTTCGGGTACGTCATTGGCTTCCGGATCGAGACGAATCCGGCCTACTTGCTCGCCGGCTGCCTGGTCGCTATCGCGTTCGCGTTGTGCCTGTCCTGGCTCTCCGTCCTGATCGGGATGAAGGCGCGAACCTCGGGCGCCGTACAGGGCATCACCGTCCTGATCATCCTGCCGCTGACGTTCGCCAGCAACGTCTTCGTCCCGACGGACACGTTGCCTGGCTGGCTTCAGAAAGTGGTCGAGATCAACCCTTTGACCCAGCTCGTCGCAACGGTCCGAGCCTTCTTCCTCGGCGGTCCGATTGCCGGGCCGCTCGGGTGGACGCTGCTGTGGATGGTCGGCTTCGTCGTGGTCTTCATGCCCCTTGCGCTGCGCGCGTACAAGAGGAAGGCCTGACCGGTTCGGTCAGCGTCGAGTCACTTTGGAGGCAGGTCCGTCGCGAGGCGGCCGTGCACATGCTCGTCGTGCCGGAGGCCTGCGCCGTCGAGGTACGCCGATCGAAGGACGCCCTCGAGCCGGTAGCCGGCCCGATCGGCAACGGCGCATGATGCCGTGTTGCCGAGGGCATGCTCGAGCTGGATGCGAGCCAGGTTGAGGTTGGCGAACGCCCAGTCGGTCACGGCACGCAATGCCTCGGTGCCCAGTCCACGTCCCCGGCATCCCGCGGTGACGCGGTAGCCGACCTTCGCCGTGCGATGGTCCTCGTCGACCTCGAACACCGAGACGTTGGCGGCGAACTCGTCGTCCTGCAGGGTGACGGCATGCCACGTCGCATGGTCGCCGGTCTCCCACGAGCCCGCTGCCCAGAGGCCCGCGCGAACGCACCAGGCCTCGGCGGATGCCAGGTCCACCACCTCCGCGGCGGGGTTCCATCGGATGGTCTCGGGATCGTTCAGCAGGTTGAGGACGGCTGCGGCATCGGCGGCGCGAGGCGGCCGCAGGACGAGGCGTTCGGTCACGATCAGCAACGGGCGACTGGTCACGAATCCTCCTGCCGGTTGTCGCGCGCCGATGCCACATCGGCTTGCGCGCGACGCTACACGCGCCCCCTGCGCAGTAGCGTGATGACGTGCGCGCGCGCGTCCTGCCGTCGGTGGCCTTCCTGATCGTCATCACGGCGTGTGGCTCGGGCGTCGCTGACGAGACGCCCGCGTGTGGCTGGGACCTGCGTTCGGCGGCTGGCAAGCAGGCAAGCGGCGACCGGCTGACGTTCGCGAGTCGATGGCTCGTCGATCACCAGGGTGAACCCGTACCCGCGCCGACGAGCTCGTACTGGCACGGAGACTGCCCCGCCGCGACGGAGCCGCCAACGCCGCCGATCGGAGAGAGCGATCAGCCCGATGACTAGTCGGACCACCGTCAGGCATTCACTGCGCACGGCGTTGTCGCCGGAGCCGGCTCCGCTCCTTGTGCGAACCGGCGTCGCCGTTCTCGTCGATGTGGTCGTCGTCTTCGTCGTGGTGCGAGCGGTGCTACTGGGCGCGGGCCACGCCGAGGTCGGGCTTACGCATGCGGTCCTTCCCGCGGTGTTCGGCGGGATCTTCGGCTTCCTGGGCTCGCTCGGCGGTTCCGCGCGCAGTGGTCTTCTCCGTGCTTTGGCGCTTTCCGCAGTCTCGTTCCCGTTCACACTGCTGGCCGTGGCGGTGCGCGACGTGCCTTTCGCCGCCGGGCTCTCACTGGGAGCCGTAGCCCTCGGCGCTGGAGCCCTGGCCTGGTACGGCGAGCCGCTCGCCACGCTCGGCAGCGTCCTGCTGTACCTGTTCTTCCTACCGCTGGTCTTCGGGGCCGGCGTCGGCGTGCCGATCGGGTACCTCGCACTCGGCTTCGCGACGATGACGGTGACGACGGTGCTCCTGCGGGGAGTGGTCGCGCTCATGCCCCGGCATCGACGTGCCGGGCGGGTGAAGGCGACGGACGAGCCACGCTCTGAGCACCGCTTCGAACTGGTTGCCCAGCCACAGCTGTCACGGCTGCACCGCACCACCACGAGGTCGGCGATCGGACTGGGGTTCGGTGCGTTCGTGATGTCGTTGACCGGTGACCACAACGCCGTGTGGGTAGTCATGACCTTGATCGCCTTGATTCCGCCCGGGCTGCCGATGACCATCGATCGCGTACTGCAACGCCTTGCCGGCACGGCGCTGGCGATGGTCATGCTGACCGTGGTCGACGCGCTGGTGCCGCCGGGCCCGCTGCGCCTCCTCGCCCTGGCACCGGGCATCGTCATCACGATCGCCTACCTGCGACGCAGCTACACCCTGTCGGTCCTCGGGATCAGTGCGGTGGCCGTGCTCGCCTACGCCCAGGTCCAGGCCCCGCTCGGGATCGCGCTGCTGTATCGCGGCATGGACACCGTCGTCGGTGCCGCGATCGCCATCGCGATCGCCCTGATCATCCCCGTTGGGCACCGACCTGCGCCGGTCTGGAAGAGCGATCCGACGCACTAGCCGTGTCGGTGGCCGACGCGCGTAAGTTACGGTACAGTAAGTTACGCAACCGTAGGTTACGGAAGGGTAGGTTCGCACATGAGGCAGTCAGTCCTCCTGCACGGTCACCGGATCGCATTCGTCGATCTCGCGGGATCGGGCATCCCGCTGGTACTCGTGCACGGTGTCGGTTCCAGCCTCGAGACGTGGGGCGACGTTCCGCGGCGGCTGGCGGCATCCGGCCGGCGGGTGATCGCCGTCGATCTCATCGGTCATGGTGAATCGGGTCTGGGCAACGGCGACTTCAGCCTGGGCGCCAACGCCAGCATGATCCGCGATCTGCTCGACCACCTCGGAGTGGAGCGCGTCCACCTGATCGGCCACTCGCTCGGCGGCGGGGTCAGCATGCAGTTCCTCTACCAGTTCCCCGACCGCGTCGACACGCTCACGCTCGTTTCGAGCGGTGGTCTGGGTCCCGACGTCGCCGCGACCCTGCGCGCGGCCACGCTGCCTGGGTCGAGCACCGTGATCAAGCTGGCGAGCAAGGCCGGCTTCGTCAACACGGCGTCGTGGGTCGGCCGCACCCTCAAGGCGGTCGGCAAGGACGTCGACGCACTGAGTCCCCGGGCCATGAGCAGGCTTCGTGCCCTCAACGACGATGGCCGATCGGCGGCCTTCCTGGCCACCCTGCGCAGCGTCGTCGGGCCGATGGGCCAGACCGTCTATGCGATGGACAAGCTGCAGTCAGTCGAGCCCGAGCGCGTGCTGGTCATCTGGGGTGCCGAGGATCCGACCCTGCCCGTGCAGCATGCCTGGGACACCCACGAGCAGCTGCCCGGCAGCCGGGTCGTCATCGTCCCCGGAGCACACCACCACCCGCACACGGACGATCCCGATCGCTTCGTCCGGGTGCTGATCGAGCATGTCGGCGTCAACGCTCACACCTGAGTCGGCGTCGCGCGGCTTACGGACCTGACGTCGCTGCGGCGCACCTTCGGGACCAGTCGCACGACGCACTGGACGCCGCCGGCAATGTGCGCTACCCGAGGGCGTTGAAGGGACCCACGAGGTCCCATCCGCCGTCGGCGATCAACGTTGCACCGGTGATGTAGTCGCCAGCGGGGGACAGGCAGAAGGCGATGAGCGCCGCGACCTCCTCTGGCGTCTGCAGTCGCTTCAGCAGCATCCGGCCGGCCACCGCCTCCGGATCCAGGCCGTAGCCCTCCCACGCCTCGGTGTGGACGATGCCGGGCGCGATCGCCACGAGCCGGATGCCGTGGCCGCCCCATTCGACGGCCAGGGTCCTCGTGAGGCTCTCCATCGCGGCGCGCGCCGCCGACGAGTGCGCCATCCCGGGGATCCCGCGTTGCGGCGTCATCGTGACGCTCGCGACCTTGCCGTAGCCGTTCGGGATCATCGAGCGGGCGGCCACCCGCGTCGTCAGGTACCACGGCGCGTCGAGGTTGAGGCGGGTCACTGCTCGGAACCCGTTGGCCGACACGGCCTCCGCCGGTGCCATGAACTGCCCGCCGGCGTTGTTGACGAGCAGGTCGATCCGGCCGTGCGCCTCGAGCACCAGGTCCAGCGCGGCGTCGACTGCGTCGAACTCGCGAAGGTCGACGGCGACCGCGACGACCCTTCCCGGCTCGGCCGAGCCGGCAGGTCTCGTCGAGTCGCTCTGCCCGACGGCCCATGACGACGACCCGGGCACCGAGGCGAGCGAGCTGAAGGGCGGTGGCGCGGCCGATCCCGGAGCCGCCGCCGGTGACCAGGGCCACTCGGCCGGCAAGGCAGTCCGGGCGCAGGACGTCGGCGGGATCGGTCATGGGCTCCTCCGTGGTCGGTCGCGCCAGCATAGGCGCAGATCTTGACGCGAGTATCAACTTGACGTTAACGTCATATTCGTGGCACCTGTCCTGCGCTCGCACGTGGATCCGCGGTCGGCCGAGTTCGCGGCCAACCGCGTGGCCCTGCTCGCGGCGATCGGCGAGATCGACGGGCTGTACCGCCAGGTCGTGGTCGGTGGGGGGACCCCCGACGCCGACAAGAACGCCAAGACGGTCGCCCGACATCGCGGTCGCGGCAAGCTGCTGCCCCGCGAGCGCATCGCGCTGCTCCTGGATCCAGGCTCTGCGTTCCTCGAGCTCTCGCCGCTGGCGGGCTGGGGCTCCGACGACGCCGTCGGTGCCGGGCTGGTGACCGGGATCGGCCGCGTCAGCGGCGTCGAGTGCATCGTCAGCGCCAATGACCCGACGGTCAAGGGCGGGTCGCAGTCACCTATCACCGTGACGAAGGCCCTGCGCGCGATGGAGATCGCGCACGACAACCGCCTTCCCCTCATCTCGCTCACCGAGTCCGGCGGCGCCGATCTCACCAAGCAGGTCGATGTGTTCAACCCGGGCGGGGCGACGTTCAAGAACCTCTCGCGACTGTCGGCCGCCGGCATCCCGACGATCACCTTGGTGTTCGGCTCGTCGACTGCCGGCGGTGCCTACGTGCCGGGCATGAGCGACTACGTGGTGCTGCAGAAGGATTCCGCTCGCGTCTACCTCGGCGGGCCGCCGCTGGTGAAGATGGCGATCGACGAGGACGCCGACGACGAGACCCTCGGCGGTGCCGAGATGCATGCGCGCCAGTCCGGGCTCGCGGACTACCTCGCGGTCGATGAGCCGGATGCCCTGCGCATCGGACGCGACATCGTCGGGCACCTCAACTGGTCGAAGCTCGGTCCCGGCGCTGCGCGGGCCCCCCGCGCACCGGTGTACGACCCTGAGGAACTGCTCGGCATCGCGTCCGCCGACATCAAGGTGCCGTTCGAGGCTCGCGAGGTACTCGCGCGGATCCTCGACGCCAGCGAGTTCGACGAGTTCAAGCCGCTGTACGGCTCGACCCTGGTCACGGGCTGGGGCCATCTCAACGGCTTCCCGGTCGGGATCCTTGCGAACAACGGGATCCTGTTCAGCGAGGAGGCGCACAAGGGCGCCCAGTTCATCCAGCTGTGCAACCGCATGGCCGTCCCGATCCTGTTCCTGCAGAACATCACCGGCTTCATGGTCGGCACGAAGTACGAGCAGGGCGGCATCATCAAGGACGGCGCCAAGCTGATCAATGCCGTCAGCAACTGCGGGGTCCCGATGATCACGCTGATGATGGGCGCCTCGTACGGCGCAGGCAACTACGGCATGGCCGGCCGCGCGTACGACCCGCGCTTCATCTTCACCTGGCCGAACCACCGCATCGCGGTGATGGGTCCCAAGCAGCTCGCCGGTGTGCTCACCATCGTCGCCCGTCAGAAGACCGAGGCGGCCGGACAGGAGTTCGACGAGCAGGCGTTCGCCCCGATCCGCGACGCCTTCGAGGAGCAGGTCGAGAACGAGTCCACCGCGCTGTTCGCGACCGGGCGCCTGTGGGACGACGGCATCATCGACCCTCGCGACACGCGCACCGTCCTGTCGATGGCGCTGTCCGCGGTGCACTCGGCCCCGGTCGCCGGCTCGGAGCGCTACGGCGTCTTCCGGATGTGATGGCGATGATGACGAACGTGTCGAACGTGACGACGACGATGAGGCCGGCGCAGCCGATCCGGCGGATCCTGGTGGCCAACCGCGGCGAGATCGCGGTGCGCGTGATGCGCACCGCACGACTGCTGGGCATCGCGACCGTCGCGATCCACTCCGACGTCGATGCCAATGCGCCATACGTGCTGCTGGCCGACCGCAGCGTGCGGCTGCCGGGCGTGACGAGTGCCGAGACCTACCTCAATGGTGACGCGGTGATAGCGGCCGCCCATGCTGCGGGCGCCGACGCGATCCACCCGGGGTATGGCTTCCTCGCCGAGAACCCCGGCTTCGCGCGCGCCGTCCAGGAGGCGGGCCTGGCCTGGATCGGCCCGACGCCCGAGTCGATCGAAGCGATGGCCCTGAAGGTGGAGGCCAAGCGGATCGCCGCCGCGGCCGGGGTGCCTCTGGTGCCGGGCGCCGAGCTGCCCACCGGGATGAGCCACGTCGAGGTCGCAGCGGCGTGCGATGCGGTCGGCTATCCGCTGCTGGTCAAGGCCAGCGCCGGAGGCGGCGGCAAGGGCATGCGCATCGTGCAGCACCGGGACGATCTCCAAACGGCGTTGGAGGGGGCGCAGCGCGAGGCGCGAAGCGCGTTCGGAGACGACACTGTCTTCGTCGAGCGCTACCTGGTGGGGGCGCGACACGTCGAGGTGCAGGTGTTCGGCGACGCCTTCGGCTCAGTGATCCACCTGCTGGAGCGCGAGTGCTCGATCCAGCGCCGTCACCAGAAGGTCGTCGAGGAGGCCCCGTCGCCGGGAGTCACCGCATCCGTGCGCGACCGGCTGCACGAGTCTGCGGTGAACCTCGCGCGAGCCATCGGGTACATCGGTGCGGGCACGGTCGAGTTCATGGTCTTCGGTGTGGGCGACGAGCAGGAGTACTTCTTCCTGGAGATGAACACCCGGCTGCAGGTCGAGCACCCGGTGACCGAGCTCGTCACGGGAACCGATCTCGTGGGGTGGCAGATCGCGGTCGCACAGGGCGAGCCGCTGCCGCTTGGTCAGGACGAGGTCGACCTGCACGGCCATGCGATCGAGGTCCGCCTGTACGCGGAGGACCCCGCGCAGGACTACCTCCCCGCGACCGGGACCATCCATCGTTTCGGGTACGAGCCCTGCAGCGGACTGCGAGTCGATTCCGGTGTCGCCGACGGGAGCGTCATCACCCCGCTACTACGACCCCATGCTGGCGAAGGTCGTCGGGCACGCCCCGACCCGCGAACGGGCGGCTGCGCTGTTGGCCGACGGCCTCAGCCGCATGACGATCCACGGTCCGGTGAACAACCGTGACTCCCTCGTGTCCATCCTGCGCTCACCGGCGTTCCTCGCGGGCGACACGACGACATCGTTCCTGGACCAGCACCCGGAGGTCGTCACCGCATCGACCCACTCCTGACGACCAGGCGCGGCACGTCCTCGCCGCCGCAGCGGCCATCTCCGTCTGGGACGCGCCGGACACCATCGTCCCGCTCGGCTGGCGCAACGTCCCCGGGGCACCGGAGTTCGTCTCCTTGGCCAATCGGGCCACCGGCGAGGTGATCACCGTGCTGCGGGATGCGGGTGGCGTCGTGAGACTTGCCCATACCGACGCTCCGCCATTTGCGCAGGTGTTCAGCATCGATGCGTCGACGATCAGCGACGTCGTCCTGCAGGTGCGGTACACCGCGCGTGACGGTGGGGCGGACCTGGCGGACGTGCAGGCCGGCGTTGGCGGGGTGGCCGCGCTGTGCGCGGTGGCGCGCTACGGGGACGAGATCTTCGTGGACGACGGACTGGCCAGCTCGGCGTGGTGCATCCAGCCGCGCTTCGTCGATCACTCGACCGATGCAGCGGGGCACGGACCCGCGACGAAGGTGCCAGGCACGATCACGTCCGTGCAGGTGGGCGTCGGCGATGCGGTCACCGTCGGGGCAGGTGCTCGTGATCCTCGAGGCGATGAAGATGGAGCACTCGATCCGCGCCGACGTCGATGGCGTGGTGTCGCGTGTGCTCGTCGAAGTGGGCCAGTCGGTCGAAGCGCACACGGTCGTCGTGGAGTTCGAGGAGGGCGAGGTGTGACTGATGGCTGACCCGATCCGCATCGCGAACTGCAGCGGCTTCTTCGGCGACAGGATCGCCGCGGCGCAGGGAGATGGTCGATGGCGGTCCCATCGACGTCCTCACCGGCGACTGGCTGGCCGAGTTGACCATGCTGATCCTTGCCCGGCAGAAGATGAAGCACGGCAACGGATATGCGCGCACCTTCATGACGCAGCTGGAGCAGGTGCTGGGCACCTGCGTCGACCGCGGCATCACGCATCGTCAGCAATGCCGGGGGGCTCGACCCGGAGGGACTCGGCGGCCGCCGTGGACGCGCTGGCCACCGATCTGGGACTGGCCGTTCGCGTGGGCATGGTCGCGGGCGACGACATCACGTCGCGACTGGGCGACCTTCAGTCGCAGCGGCGAGCAGTTCGTCAACCTCGACACCGGGGAGTCGCTGTCTGACGCGGGCGTCCGGCCGATCACCGCCAACGCCTACCTGGGCGCGGAGCCGATTGCGGTCGCGCTGCGGGCGGGCGCCGACATCGTCGTGACCGGCCGGGTCACCGACGCGGCGCTGGTGATCGGGCCCGCCGCGTGGCGTCACGGCTGGGACTACGACGCGGCCCGCCGAGGTGACCAGCGGACGCTCGATGCGTTGGCGGGAGCGCTCGTGGCCGGTCACGTCATCGAGTGCGGGGCGCAGGCGACCGGCGGCAACTACGCCTTCTTCACCGACGTGCCGGGCCTGGTGCGCCCGGGCTTCCCGGTGGCCGAGGTCGCGGCGGACGGCAGCAGTGTGATCACCAAGCACGACGGGACCGGCGGCATGGTCACGGTGGGGACGGTGACCGCGCAGCTGCTCTACGAGATCGGCGGGCCCGAGTACCTCAACCCCGATGTCACGGCGCTGTTCGACACGGTCACGCTGCGCCAGGTCGGGCGCGACCGGGTCGAGATCAGCGGTACGACGGGCGCGCCCCCACCCGAGCGCCTCAAGGTCGCGATGAACTACCTCGGCGGCTTCCGCAACACCCTGACCCTGGTGATCACGGGACGGTCCGTCGAGGAGAAGGCCGATCTCGCGCTGCGCACCACGACCGGCGTCGGCTTGGCCGAGGCGCTGGCACTGTCGCCCGCTGACCTGGCCGCCGCGTCGAGCCTCGATGTGGCCGAGCTCAGCGTCCAGCTGCAGGTGAGTGCGGACGCCGACCCTCGACTGCCCGGAGACGCTCAGTCCTTCCTGCGGATCACGGTGAAGGACGCCAGCGACGCGAAGGTCGGGAAGGCCTTCACCGAGCCGCTGATCGAGGCGACCCTGGCGTCGTATCCCGGCTACTTCCCGACGACGCCGCCCGGGCCGGCGGCACCGTTCGGCGTCTACTGGCCCACCACGGTCGGGCGCGACGGAGTCGAGGCTCGGGTGACCGTGGCCGGCGATCTCGTTCGGCGGGGGTGCTCTCGCATGACCTCAGCGATGGTGCGGCGGCCGCTCGGCACGTTCGTCGGAGCGCGGAGCGGGGACAAGGGGGGCAACGCCAACGTCGGAGTCTGGGTGATCGACCCAGTGGAGGCGGCGGCCGTTCGGCTGGCGCAAGGTTTCCCGGCGTCCTTGGACGTCGAGCCCGCGGCGGTCGTGCTGGCCGACGAGCGCTTCGCCTGGCTGTCGTCGGTGGTCACGGTGGAGGGAATCCGTGACCTGCTCCCGGAGTGCGCCGACCTCGAGGTCGAGGTGCACGCGCTGGCGAACCTCCGCGCGATCAACGTCGTGATCCACGGCCTGCTTGGTCGGGGCGTTGCGGAGTCCTCGCGCGTCGATCCCCAGGCAAAGGGCCTTGGTGAGCACCTCCGCGCCCGCATCGTCGACATACCGGCGCACCTCCTCGGTCCGCTGCAGCCCGAGGACAGCGAGGACCTGTGACGACCGACCTTGCCTCCGTCGCCCGCGAGCCGCTGTCCGAGCGCGGCCGGCGGACCCGTGACCGCCTGGTGGCGTCGGCCCGCGTCGTGTTCGAGGACCGCGGCTTCGACGCGACCCGCATGAGTGACATCGCGGCAGCCGCCGGGGTGAGCCACGGGACCGTCTACACGTGGTTCCCCACCAAGGAGGACGTGCTGCACGCGGCCGTCGACTCCATCACGGAGGAGATGTACGACGTGCTCAGCACGCCCGACATCACCGACCCGATCGAGCGCATCTCGGTGGCCAACGCCCGCTATCTCGAGGTGCACCGGCAGACCGCCAGGCTCATGGAGGTGGTCGCCCAGGCGGCCGTCAACGATGCGTCGTTCCGAGCCGTACTGACCGGCCTGCGCAGCACGCACGTCGATCGCGTTGCCAAGACCATCGAGAAGCTGCAACGGGACGGGCACGCCGTGCGGCACGCTCGACCCGCGCATCTCCGCCGCGGCCCTGTGCGCGATGGTCGAGGGCTTCGCCCGCCACTGGATGGGCGGCGCCGGCGAGCTCGGCCCCGTCGCGCCCGAGGCACCTGTCGTCACCACTTTGACCGAGCTGTGGGCGCGTGCCCTCGGGCTCATCGAACCTGGAGGAAAGTGATGTTGTTCACCGCCGAGCACGAGCAGTTCCGCAAGTCCGTCCGCAAGCTCGTCGAGGACGAGATCAACCCGTACGTCGACGAGTGGGAGGCCGCCGAGATCTTCCCGGCGCACGAGCTGTTCCCGAAGCTGGGGGCGATCGGCGCGTTCGGCCTCGAGTACGACCCCGAGTTCGGCGGCGGCGGGGCCGACCACTCGTACACGGTGGTGCTCGCCGAGGAGCTCGGTCGCGCCGAGATGGGTGGCGTGCCGATGGCGATCGCCGTCCAGGCCGGCATGGCGACGCCGGCCCTCGCCCGCTTCGGCTCCGACGAGCTGAAGCGCGAGTTCCTCGTCCCGACGCTGTCCGGCGAGCTGGTGTGCTCGATCGCGGTGAGCGAGCCGGGCGCGGGGTCCGACGTCGCCGGCATCACCACGCGCGCACGCCGCGACGGCGACGACTGGGTCATCAACGGTCGCAAGATGTGGATCACCAGCGGCACGCAGTCCGACTGGGTCTGCCTGCTCGCCCGCACGTCCGATGAGGGCGGCTACCAGGGCATGAGCATGATCATCGTCCCGACGGACACGCCGGGATTCAGCATCGGCCGCAAGCTGAAGAAGATGGGCAACAACTCGTCCGACACGGCCGAGCTCGTGCTCGACGACGTGCGGGTCCCGATGCGGTACACCATCGGCGAGGCGGGTCGTGGCTTCCAGATGCAGATGGCCCAGTTCCAGGACGAGCGCCTGTGGATCTGCTACATGGCGGTCACGGGTGCGCGTCGCGCGATCGATCGCACCAAGGAGTACCTCCGCATGCGGGAGGCATTCGGCAAGCCGCTCATGGCGAACCAGTACATCCAGTACACGCTCGCGGAGCTCGTCGCGGAGATCGACATCCTGCACGGCTTCCTCCACCACACCGCCGAGCGCTACGTGGCGGGGGAGGACGTCACGCGAGCGGCCACTGTGGCGAAGCTCCAGTCCGGACGGCTCAGCCGCCGGGTGGCGGACGCGTGCGTGCAGTTCCATGGAGGCATGGGCTACGCGGAGGAACTGTGGGTCGCGCGCTACTTCCGTGACTGCCGACTCGGCAGCATCGGCGGAGGGGCCGACGAGGTGATGCTGCGGATCATCACGATGCTCGAGGACATGGGCAAGCGGTGACCGCCGCCGACGCCGTGCTCTGCGTCGTCGACAGGGGCGTCGCCACGATCACGATGAACCGGCCGGAGACCCGCAACCGCCTCGACGCGGAGGGCATGTCCCAGCTCGCCGCGCATCTCGAGGCGTGCGCAGTCGATGAGGCCGTTCGCGTGATCGTGCTGACCGGATCGGGTTCCACGTTCTGCTCGGGCGCCGATCTCTCCGCTGCCGCGGCCGGTGACGAGTCGGGCTTCGCCGGGTCGGGCCCGCAGGCCATGGTGCGCGTGCTGACCGCACTTCTGGACAGCCCCAGGCCGGTCGTGGCGAAGGTGCAGGGCCACGTCGCGGGAGGCGGCAACGGCCTCGTCGCGGCGTGCGACATCGCCGTCGCGTCCAGCGCCGCCCGGTTCGCCTTCAGCGAGGTTCGCGTCGGCGTCGCGCCCGCGGTGATCTCGGTCGTCTGCCTCGCCGTCATGAACCGGCGGGACGCCCAGGAGCTCTTCCTCACCGGTGAGCGGGTCGATGCGGAGCGGGTCCTCGAGGCCGGCCTGCTCACCCGCATCGCGCCGGCGGACACCCTGGACGACGTCGTCGCCGGCTACGTGGAGATGCTCATGGCTGGCGGCCCGGAGGCGTTGGCCGGCGCCAAGGACCTCCTGCGCCGCGTCCCCGGTCTGCCTCGCGGAGAGGCGTTCGACATGGCCGCAGGAGAGTCGGCTCGACTGTTCTCGTCGGAGGAGGCGCGCGAGGGGATGACGGCCTTCCTGGAGAAGCGCCTGCCGACGTGGGCTGCCTCAGGCTGATGCGGGCGGCTCGGAGCCACCGAGCAGGCCGAGGTGGTCGAGCACGCGGTAGGCGACGCCCTGGTCGGTGAGGAGGCCGCTGCGGACGTTCGCGATGAACGTCGCGGGATCCACGACGAGGACCTGGCCGAACTCGTCGCGGTCGAACTGGGGGTCGGCCACCTTCGTGCAGTCCAGGGCGAGGGTCACATACCGCTGGACGGTCGAGTTCGCGGTCATCCAGTTGCTGCCGATGACCTCGATCGACTTCGCCCGATAGCCCGTCTCCTCGAGCAGTTCGCGGGCCGCGGTCTCCTCGATGCTCTCGCCGTCGCGACCGTAGCCCCCCGGGACCTCGTCGAGGATCAGCATCGGCCCGGGGCGGTACTGCCGGACGAGGAGGAAGTCACCGGACGGGACCCGCGCGACCACGGCGACGGTGCGAGAGCCGCTGATGATGTCCCATTCGGACGCGGCACCGTCGGGCATCTGGAAGGTGCGCCGCTTGATCGTGACCCAACTGGTGTAGGCGGGATCCTCCGACAGGAGCTGCCACTCCTCGGGTCCCTGGTCCATGGTCGTCGATAGTAGGCCGGGGTCGTGGGCCGATGTCGGTCGGCTCCGCGAAGAGGTGGACGATGGGGCGGTGACCACTCGTACGCCGTTCCCGTCCGCGTGGCGGGTGGACGCGGCGTGCCCCCTGCGGCTGGGCCAGCCGTGCAACCTGTGCCACCCCGAGGCGCATCTAGGACCCCAGGACTGCCCGACCGTGGCCTTGGTCATGGAGGACGACGACCTGCGCGCTGAGCTCGTGCGCCGTCGGTCAGCGGAGGCGAAGCGGCAGGCCTAGATAGCGGCCGTAGGCCTCGAAGGCGCGGCCGATCCGCGGGCGCTGACGCTCGCTGATCTCCCTCAGGGGCTCGAGTTCGACGAGCACCTCGGCGCGCTTGATCGTCCGCGTCCACGTGGCCGCCACCTGCCCGTCGAGGCACACGGTTGCCCGGAACACCCCGTTCCCGCCCGGCACGATGCGGTCGAGGTCGCCGTCACGCACCTGCACCGACCGATCCTTGTAGCCGAGGACGAACTCGTCGAAGCCGGGCAGCGCAACGACGGCGGTCCACCGCGCCGTCCGACCCTCCTCGATCATCGCTGCGAGGTCCGCGGTCAGCCAGGCGTCGTCATCCCGAAACCTGCGCGGCACGAGGCGGCCCTCGTTCGCCGTCACCCCGGCGCGTGCCCGGGTCAGAGTCAGGCCGGACCAGCCGGCGAAGTCCCGAATCGTCGCCGGTCCGTGACTGCGGAAGAACCGGAAGGCCAGCTCGGCGAGGGCAGCTTCACCGTCGAGCCGGACCTGCTGCGGAGCCCAGGTGTCGATGAGCGCGTAGGTCTGCTCCTTGCCCCGATTGGGGCCGATGCACACGACGCCGGTCTGCGCGGCGTAGCCCAGCAGGTGGTAGCCACGCTGCCCGTCGGTCGCGATGCCCGCTTCGTTGAGGACCTGCAGGCACTCGCTGCGCGTCAGGCGCCCGTGCAGCCGCAGTTCATCGTCGAGGACGGCGCAGGCGCGGGCGGCATCGTCGAGGTCGAGTCCCAGCTCCTGCCTTCGGGTCAACGTGGCGTCGAGCGCCCGCCCCGCGGTGAGCTCCAGCATCCAGCGGATGTCCGCGGCGGGGACGATGTGGATGGTGCCGCGCATCGGCCATGTGCGGACGACCTCTGCGCGCTCGAAGGCATCGTCGATGTCGGCCTCGGTGGCACCCGGGAGTCTGACTCCCAGGGACCACTTGCCGCTGGCGACGTCCTGGGCCTGCATGGCGCCGAACCACGCGGCAATGGCACCGCACGTCGTCGGTCGGTCCTCGCCGAGGAGGAGCAGGCTGTGCAGTCGGGCGCGTGCGACCGTCGAGGGCGTCAGCGCGGTCATGTGCGCATCCTCGCGCTCACCCCCACCACAGTCGAGACGTGGACCGCCAGCGGACAACGGTCCGAACCGTGCACGCAGCCGAACTCCTCCTCCGCGTCCTCTTCCCGGCATAGGGGCTTCGCGAATCGGGCACGCGGCGACGGATCCGTGCCTTACATTCGGCCGCATGTGCTGCTTCCTGCTCGTGCTCGGCTTCTTCGGCCCCCGCCTCGCCTTCCTCGCCGTGTGGCTGTTCGACTCGGCGCGGATCACCCTCGCGTTCGGGGGCAGCTTCCTGTGGCCGTTGCTCGGGCTCCTGTTCCTGCCCTGGACCGCCCTCGCGTGGGTGGCGGCCTACGCCGCCATCGGCGGCGTGACCGGGATCGGGTGGGCGGTCGTCGCCCTCGGCTTCCTGCTCGACATCGTCAGCTACAGCGGTCGCGCGGCACAGTCCAGGTACGAGACCCGCACAGCCTGAAGGCTCACCGACGTCCTTGGAGGAACCATGTCTGCACGACTTTCCGTCGCGTCGATCCTCGCCGAGTCCGCCCGACGGTACCCGGACAAGGAGGCGCTCGTCCTCGGCGAGACCCGCCTGACGTATCAGCAGGTCTGGGGCATGGCCCGTCGGTTCGCGGCCGTCCTGCGCAACGACGGCGTGGGCCCTGGCGACCGGGTGGCGGTCCTGCTCCCGAACATTCCCCACTTCGCCTTCGCCTACTACGGCGCCCTTGCGCTCGGGGCCACGGTCGTTCCCGTGCATGCACTGCTCAAGGCCGACGAGATCGCCTACACGCTGACGGACTCGGCCTGCGTCGCCCTCATCACCGCCGCCCCGCTCCTGCCGGAGGCGGCCAAGGGCGCTGAGATCGCCGGCGTCCGGCTGTACTCGGTGCTCGACTCCGACGCGGACTTCTCCGAGGTCGCCCGCATCGACACGATGGCGATGACCGTCGAGCCCATCGACGCCCTCGTGCCGCGACGCCCGCAGGACGAGGCGGTCATCCTGTACACGTCGGGAACGACGGGCAAGCCGAAGGGCGCCGTGCTGACGCACGACAACATGATCTGGAACGCCAGCATGTTCGCGTTCGACATCACCGACCTCCAGCACGAGGACGTCGGCCTCGCGGCGCTCCCGCTGTTCCACTCGTTCGGGCAGACCTGCGTGCTCAATGCCGGCTTCCGGGCGGGCTGCACGCTGGTGCTGATGCCGCGCTTCGACGGTGTGGCAGCGCTGGACCTCATGGTCAAGGAGAAGGTCACCTACTTCGCTGGCGTGCCGACGATGTTCATGGGCCTGCTCGCGGCGACGGAGCAGACCGCATCGCGGCCGACGCTGCGGGTCGCGGGCAGTGGCGGGGCGGCGATCCCGGTCGCCGTCATCAACAAGGTGAAGGACGTCTTCGGCGTCGACATCCTCGAGGGCTACGGCCTGTCCGAGACGTCGCCGGTGGCCACCTTCAACCAGGAGGTCTACGGGCGCAAGGCCGGTTCGATCGGCTGCTCGGTATGGGGCGTCGACGTGTCGATCGCCAACGCGGACCTGGAGGGCGAGATCGAGCTGCTGCCCGACAACACCAACGGCGAGATCGTCATCCGCGGGCACAACATCTTCGACGGGTACCTGAACAAGCCGGAGGCCACGGCGGCCGTCATGGTCGACGGCTGGTTCCGCACCGGCGACATCGGCTACCGCGACGACGATGGCTTCTTCTTCATCGTCGACCGCAAGAAGGACCTCATCATCCGCGGCGGATTCAACGTCTACCCGCGGGAGGTCGAGGAGGTCATCGCTCAGCACCCGGCAGTGGCGCAGGTCGCCGTCGTCGGCGTCGCCGACGAGATGTACGGCGAGGAGATCCACGCCGTGGTCGTCCTGGTGGCCCCGGATGCCGTCGACGAGGCGGAGTTGTCCGACTGGGTCAGGGAGCGGATCGGCCTGCACAAGTACCCACGTCGGATCCACGTGCGCGAGAGCCTGCCGACCGGCCCATCGGGCAAGGTGCTCAAGCGCGTGATCGTGCAGGAGCTCGGCTAGGAGTCGACCTGCCCGAGCCACCGGCGGGCGAGCAGCATCGAGATCGCGGCGACCAGCCCGACGATGCCCGACACGATCAGAGGGACGGTGCCGGCCCCCGGCCCCGTCGTCCACAGCACGCCGGCCCATAGGCCGGCCACCAGGATGGCCCCGGCGGTGAAGGCCTGGAAGACGCCTTGGGCGCGTCCGCGGTGCTCGTCTGGCACCAGTGCGGAGACCCAGGCCTTGCCGACGCCGTCGGTGAACGCCGGGAACAGTCCGTAGACGGCGATGAGGACGAAGACGGCGGGCCCTGAATCGACCAGTCCCAGTCCGAGGTAGCCGACCCCGAATGCCGTGAGCCCGAGCGAGTAGACGACCGGCCGCGGCCAGTGGTCGGCGAGCACCCCGGCGGGATACGAGCCGAGCGCATAGACGACGTTGAAGGCGACGTACCCCAGGACGACCTGCGTGGTGGAGAACCCGAGGTTCATGACGCGAAGGAGCAGGAGCGCGTCGGGGAAGTTCACCAGGGCGATGGTCACGAGGACGACGGTCACGCGCCAGAAGGCGGGCGGCAGCGGAGATGAGGAGAGCAGATGCTCGCCTGGCGCATGCGCATCGGCCGCGGTCGTCTTGAGGGCCGGCCGCCGCTCGCGCACCAGGAAGACCAGCAGGACGGAGAGGAGGGCCGGGACGACCGCCCACCAGAGGGTGGCCCGCACGTTGCCGTCGAGCAGCGAGAGGGCGAGCAGTCCCAGCAGCGGGCCGATGACGGCGCCGACGCTGTCGCCCATGCGGTGGAAGCCGAACGCCCGACCGAGCGCGGCCGGAGGGACCGAGGACGCGATCAGGGCATCGCGGGGGGCCGCGCGGACGCCCTTGCCGAAGCGGTCGACGACGCGACCGACGAGGACGACCGGCCACGCCCAGGCCGCCGCGACGAGGACCTTCCCGACCGCGGCCAGGCCGTAGCCGGCGGCCACGAACGGCTTGCGGCCCCGGCGATCCGACCAGCGGCCGGCAACGTACTTGGTGATCCCGGCGGTGGCCTCCGCGATGCCCTCGATGGTGCCCAGGACCACGGCGGGCGCGCCGAGAATCCCGGTAAGCAGGAGCGGAAGCAGGGGATACAGCAGTTCGCTGGCGGCGTCCTGCGTCAGCGAGACCAGGGTCAGGATGACGAGGTTACGGGTCAGCCAGGAGCGTGTCGGTACGGACAAGTCGGTGCTCCCTCCCGACAGGGACTTTAGGCACACGGAGTGGGGTCCTTGGCGGCACCGCGCACCGCTCTCGGTAGTAGATGCTTCAACTAGTGACACGAAGTCACAGACACCGGCGCCGGTCCTCACGGCGCCACACCGGAGGAATCACCACCATGCGTCGTCGCAGTCTCGACCGGATCCTGTCCGTCACCGGGCTCGTTGTTGCCGTTGTTCTCGCCATCGCGGGCGTCCTGCTCATGTGGGGCGGCAACTTCGCGCACACGACCGTCACCAACGAACTCACCGCGCAGAAGATCTCCTTCGCCGCGGACGCCACCACCCTGCCGCCGGAGCTCCAGCAGTACGCCGGCCAGAGCATCACCGACGGCCCGCTGGCCAAGGCCTACTCCGACCTCATCAGCGTTCACGTGGCCGGCATCGCCGGCGGCAAGACCTACTCCGAGGTCAGCGGCGAGTTCATCGCCGGTGGCGGCAAGGACGAGGCCCTGGGCGCCCAGCGCCAGACCCTGTTCATGGGCGAGACGCTGCGCGGCATGCTCCTGAACGCCTACGCGTTCTGGGTCTTCGGCACCATCGCCGTCATCGGTGCATGGGTGATGTGGGGCGCGGCCCTGCTCCTGCTGGTCCTGTCGATCCTCGGCTTCCGCCACCTCGGCAAGACACCCGAGGACGTGGCCGTGTTCGCCCCCGTGGAGCAGGTGCCTGTCGCCTGATCCCGGTTCGGCGAAGGACTCTCCCTCGGGGTGGGGGAGAGTCCTTCGCATGTGCAGAGCGGAATTCCCGACCTGTCGGCATACGCTGCATCCGTGCGGGGTGACGAGATCCTTCGGATTGCCCTTGACGCGATGCTCGATCCGTACCTCCTTGCCACCGGACTGCGGGATGCCTCCGGGGCGCTAGGCGACCTGCTGGTCTCCGATGCCAACCTGGCCGCCTGTGCGGCAGTGCACCTCGAGCGCACGGAGATCCTCGGACGCAGCATCCGCGAGTCCCTGCCGCGCCAGGTCGTCGTGGACCTTCTCGCCGCGGCCTCCGACATCCTCGGCAACGGGACGGAACGACGGGAGCGTGCGTACGTCCTGACCCCGCCCTCGGGTGTCCCGCAGCGCTACGACGTGCGACTGGTCAGGCTTGCCGACGGCGTCGGCATCACGTGGCGCAACGTCACGGACCAGTTCCAGGCGCACGAGGACCTCGCCCGCAGTGAGGCCCGCTTTCGCCTGCTCGCCGAGAATGCCTCCGACTTCGTCTACTTCGCCGACGGCCAAGGTCGCGCCTCGTGGGTGGCCCCGACGGTCACGCGGAGCCTGGGCTGGTCGGTCGCCGAGATCGAGGGTTCCGTGGTGGCCGACCTGGTCCATCCCGACGACTGGGACGTGGTGGTCGCGTTGCGCGAGGCGGGCGCGGCCGGCGCCGAGCTCGTCGCGCTGAAGCCGGGCGCTGCTCATCCCGTCCTGGCTCGGCTGCGTCAGAAGGACGGTCGGTACCGGTGGATGAGCGTCACGGCCACGCGCGTGCGCGAGGAGGGCAGCGACCACGACAGCGTCGTCGTCGGCATGCGGGACGTCGACCAGCTCGTGGCCACGCAGGAGCTCGCCGAGCGGGGGCGTAAGGACGACCTCACAGGACTCGTCAACCGGCCCTCGCTCCTCGAGCGGATGGAGCGCCTGATCGCCGAGTGTCGTCGCTCGACCGATCAGCATGCCGTCCTCTACTGCGACGTCGACAACTTCAAGGAGATCAACGACACGTACGGACATGCGGTCGGCGACGACGTGCTGCGCGCGATCGCGGCCCGCATCAAGCGCAGCGTGCGCGAGAACGACATGGTGGCCCGCTTGGGCGGCGACGAGTTCGTCGTGGTCCTGCAGGGAGTGCGGGGCCCTTCCGATGCCGAGTCAGTGGCCGCCAAGATCCGCGCGGCCATGAGCGAGGCCCTCATGGTCGACGGGATCGACCTGTCACGCAGCTTCAGCATCGGTGTCGCCATGGTCCGGCCGGACTCGACTCCGGATCGGGTGCTGCGCGACGCCGACGCGGCGCTGTACGAGGCGAAGGAGCTGGGCCGGGACCGGACGGTCACTCATCCGGCCCATCAGCTGGCCGGCTGAACCAGCGGGGACCGGTGGATCACCGTGTGCACCGGTGAGGGACCGCCTTGCGAACGCACGGCGAGCAGTTCGCCGACGCGCCATCCGGGGCCCGAGTACGCCTCGAGCAGTGCGGCCGCCGGTCGGGCATCACCACCACGCGACCTGGCCAGGGTCAGGTGCGGACGCCACGGTCGGCGTTCCAGCGGGAAGCCGATCCGTCGCAGGGTCGAATGGATGACCTGAGCGAGATCCTCGAAGGCGGTCGCATCGCCCGCGTTCGCACCCTCGATCCCGGCCCACAGGACCTGGCGACCGAAGGCACCCGAGCCCCGGATGCGAAGGAGGGGGCCCGAGCGGCCGACCGCGATGCCATCGAGGCGCTCGGCGAGCACCTCGTCGGCGTCGTCGTCCTGCTCGCCGAGGAAGGCCATCGTGACATGCCAGCGATCGGGTGGCTGCCAGCGCAGCTCGCGCCCCTCACGTGAGCGCTGGACCGCCTGCACTCGTCCTTCGAGGTCCTCGATCGCCGTCGCGGACGGGACGATGGCGACGAACAGGCTCATCGTGTCACCGGTCCTGCTCAGGCAGACGCGGCGTCCAGCTCGGCGAGATCGGCGGGCGTCAGCTGCACGGACGACATGGCCAGCAGGCCGTCGAGCTGGTCGAGGGTGCGCGCGCTGGCCAGGGCGCAGGTGACGGTGGGCTGGGCGAGCAGCCAGGCGAGCGACACCGCCGCCGGCGTCGTGCCGTGCCGGTCGGCGCACGCGTCGACAGCGGCGAGAACGCGATCGCCGCGGTCGTTCTGGTACTGCGCGACGCCCTTCGCCCGGGCACTGTCAACGGTGAGCCCCTGGCGGTACTTGCCGGTGAGGAAGCCACGGGCGAGGCCGTAGTACGGCAGGCTCGCGATCCCGTGCTGCTCGACGATCGGCCGGAGGTCCTGCTCGTAGTCCGAGCGCTCCATGAGGTTGTAGTGGTTCTGCAGGGCGACGAAGGCCGCGAGGCCGTTCGCCTCGGACACCGCGAGTGCCTCGGCGAGACGCGGGGCGGTGAAGTTCGACGCGGCGATGTAGCGCACCTTGCCCTCGGCGATGAGGGCGTCGAACGTGCCGAGCGAGTCCTCGAACGGCACGGTCGGGTCGTCCTCGTGGGCGTAATAGAGGTCGATGTGGTCCGTGCGCAGGCGGCGCGAGTGAGTCCTCGGTCGCCACGCGGATGTTGCTGGGCGACAGTCCGGCTGCCGTGGGCAGCTTGGCCACCTTGGTGGCGATGATCATGCTGTCGCGGTTGCCTCGGCTGGCCATCCAGTTGCCGATGATCGCCTCGGACTCTCCGCCGACATTGCCGGGGATCCAGTGCGGAGTACGCGTCCGCGGTGTCGATGAAGTTTCCGCCCGCCGCCACGTACGCGTCGAGCACGGCGAAGGAGGCCGGCTCGTCGGCGGTCCAGCCGAAGACGTTGCCGCCCAGGCAGAGGTCGGCAACCTGCAGGTCAGTCGTGCCGAGCTGGCGGCGCTCGGTCAGGGCGAGGTCAGAGGTCATGTGCGGATTGTGGCACTTGGCCCCCGTATGCTCACTCGGGGTGGGCGGCTGTCCGGTACAGGAGATCGGTGATCGCGCGGCCCTCGCGCCTCGCCCGCCGTTCGAAGTGCGTCTGGGGGCGCCAGTCCGGCCGGTCGATGCGGCCGCCCGACCAGGCGTCGCCGATCGTGAAGGCCTCCTCGATCGACTGGACGTAGGCGTCCCAGTCGGTGGCCACGTGCCAGAACCCTCCGGGCCGGAGCCGCTGGGCCGCCAGGTCGAGAACGGCAGTCTGCAGGATGCGCCGCTTGTGGTGCCGGGCCTTCGGCCAGGGGTCGGGGAAGTACGTGCGGATCCCGGCGAGCCCGGCGGCCGGGATCATGTGATGCAGAACCACCAGTGCGTCGGCCTCCATCACCCGGACGTTCGTCAACGACTCGCGCATGATCAGGTCGAGGAGATTGCCGACCCCGGGCGTGTGGATGTCCACGGCGAGGATGCCGGTGTCCGGGAACATCGCTGCCATGGTCGCTGTGGCATCGCCGACGCCGAATCCGATCTCCATGACCACGGGGGTCCCCTCGCCCCAAATGGCGGCCAGGTCAAGGGGATCACGGCTGACGTCGAGCTGCCAACGCCGCTCGCCGAGGGCGGCGCGCTGGCGTTGCGTGATCCGGCTCCGACGGGGCTTGAAGGTCCGGATGCCCGGGCCGAGCACCCCGACGTCTGCGCGCGGGTGGTGTTCGTGCGCGGTGCTCATGCAGCGACGCGAAGGCGCAGCGGGGCGTTGACGCGATGGCGTCGGTCGGCCTCGATGCGCCAGGCCGACTGTCGGCCGCGCGACCTGAAGTCCCACAGGCCGTCCTCGCTCGGTCCCTCGGAGACGAGGGCGGTGTCCTCGTCGACGCCGACGACGGTCGCCGTATCGGTGAGCAGGGGCTTCATGACGAAGTCGGGAATCATCTTGCTGTACTTGTCGAAGTGCGGCAGCACGCGGAGGTCCGGCACGATGCCGAGACCGTCGACTCCGCCGCGCCGAGGATGCCTGATGTCGGGGATGTAGCCGCCCATGGCCATCGCGCCGGCACTGCAGCCCGCAAGTGATGCGCCGGCTCGCCACTCCTCGACGATGGCCGTCCACACCTTGGTCCCGCGCAACGCCTTGACCAGATGGCTGGGGTTTCCTCCCGAGAGGTAGATGAGGCCGGCGCCGCGGATGAGCGCGACGTGCGCGTCGTCGTTGGCGGTGACGGTGTCACGGACGTCGACGATCACCTGTTCGGCGCCTAGGCGTTCGGCTGCATCCGCGCCGAGCTGGTGCCATCGGGCGAGCGACCGGTCTCCCTCGGGCGCGGCTGCCGTGGCCAGCTGGACGTACCGCTGCGGACGACCCTCGAGGAGCCACGCCTCGATGTCATGCATGACGGGGAGGTACTCGCCGCTGCCGACGAGTGCCAGCTTGCCCGGGGTGCTCATCGCCCAAAGGTAGAAGACGGCCTCAGGGCCGGCGAATCCAGTGCTCGCGTGGCGGCAGGTCCGGGCCTGCCCAGAGACCGGCGATCAATGCGGCGACGTGCAGGGACACTCCGAACGCGATCACCGCCCAGGTGCCGAGGGGGATCAGCGCGCCGCAGATCGCGGTGGCGATGGCGAAGGCCGTCATGCGAAGGCTCGCCGACGTCGTGAAGACCTGGGACTGCACGTGGGACGGTGCTTCGCGCTGGCGCACCTGGAACATGCCCGACACGAGAGGCGGCTCCGTCGCGCCCATGGCGAAGGCGGCGACCAGGAGCAGCGCGGTGGTGGGCGCCAGGCCGATGAGCACCAGCATCACGGCCGACAGTCCCGTCGACACGATGATGGCCCGGTCCGGACGCGACACCGGATGCCGCGCGAACCAGAGGGCGGTGGTGACACCGCCCACGGCGAACGCACCCAGGATGACGCCGGTGAACTGCAGCGAGCCGGTGAGCGACTGCGCGAGCAGGGGAGCCGCCACGAAGACCGCGGCCTGGCCGGCGAACCCGACAGTGGTGACGATCGCGGTTCGGCGCAGCGATACGCGGCCGACGATGGTGTGGACGCCCGCCTTGAGGTCGTCCCACAGCGTCGTGGCGACTGCCCTCGGGGCGGCGGGGTGGAGGGGGACGGTGCGCAGTAGTGCCAGCGACACCATCAGCAGGAGGACGGGCAGCCACAGTGGCGCCGTGGCGGAGACGGTGACGAGGGCGGCGGCGAGCGGCGGGGCCGCGACGGCGGCGACGCTGTAGGTGGCCGCGTCCGACGAGTACGCGTGCTTGAGTGCCGCGGCGTCGACGAGGCGTGGCAGCTGTGCGCTCCAGGCACCGGTGATGGCCGGATATCCGAAGCCGGCGACGACGGCCATCGCCATCACCCAGCCGACCGGGACCTTGCCGATCGTCAGGGCGATCGCCACCAGGCCGACGGCCATGATCGCCATCGCGATGGCGAAGCCCCACCGCGGCGCGGACGTGCGGTCCAGCAGGGCCCCGACGACGGGTCCGCCGAGGGCCGCGGACGCGGTCAGCGAGGCAACGAGGTACGAGCCGGTCGTCGGATTGCCGATGGTGGCGATGGCCACGATCAGCAGCGCTGGGCCGGCGGACTCGGTCGCCGATCGGGCCAGGGTGGCCGTCGTCAGGTACGCGGGGAGGGCGGGCAGTCCGGTCCGCGTCACGCGACCACGGTAGCGACGATCCTGCGCGACGCGCTCGGCCCATCGTGGAGATGGCGGAATACCCCTGTGGGTATGGGCGTACACTGGCGACATGAACATCGAGCCCACGGTCAGCCACGACATCGTCATGCGCCTGAAGAGGGCGCGCGGCCAGCTCGACGGCGTCATCAACATGATCGAGGAGGAGCGCAGCTGCAGTGACGTCGTCACCCAGCTCGCGGCCGTCTCCAAGGCCCTGGACCGGGCCGGGTTCAAGATCGTAGCGTCGGGTCTTCAGCAGTGCTGGGAGCACGGCGACGATGCTCCGATGACCCGCGAGGAGCTCGAGAAGCTCTTCTTGTCCCTGGCCTGACACCACGGGATAGACCGATACACCTGATACACCACCGAGCAAGGAGAGACGTTTCATGACCACGCAGGTCTTCAAGGTTTCCGGCATGACGTGCCAGCACTGTGTCGCCTCCGTCACCGAGGAGCTCACCGAGATCCCCGGCGTCAGTGCCGTCACGGTGGAGCTCGTGCCCGGTGAGGTCTCCGCGGTCACCGTCGAGAGCGCCGACGCGCTGCTCACCGAGGCCGTGCGTGCGGCCGTCGACGAAGCCGGCTACGAGCTCGTCGACCAGTAGCAGCCGAAGGGTTCGCTGCGACAGGTCCCGTCCTGCATGATCATGGCGTGGCCCCCTTCGATGTCGACGCGATAGAACTCTCCGCGCTGCGCGAACGACGCAGTGCCAAGTGGCGCGAGTACCCGCCCGACGTCCTGCCGTCCTGGGTGGCAGAGATGGACTTCCCCCTCGCGGAGCCGATCGCCACGGCCCTGCACCACGCCATCGACCGCTCCGATACGGGCTATCGATCGTTGACGGGCCTGGCGCAGGCACTGTCGATCTTCGCGAGCCGATCCTGGGACTGGACGATCGACCCGGTCGATGTCGTCGTCGTTCCCGATGTCGTCTCAGGACTCGCCCATGCGGTGCGGGTCCTGACCGCACCCGGTGACGGCGTGGTGATCAACCCGCCCGTGTACCACCCGTTCTTCATGGTGATCAAGGACATCACGGAGCGGACCGTCGTCGAGGCCCCGATGGGGCGAGCGACGGACGGCACCTACTTCTTCGACCTCGACTCGCTCGAGTCGGCGTTCGCGCGCCCGGACGTGACCGCGTACATCATGTCGAGTCCGCACAATCCGACCGGCAACGTGCCCACGCGAGCCGAACTGGTGCGGATCGTCGAGCTCGCCGAACGCCACGACGTGGCCGTGATCTCCGACGAGATCCACGCGCCGCTCGTCCTTCCCGGAGCCACGCATGTGCCCTACCTCACGGTGGTCCCCGCCACCGCCCGGGCGGTCACCGTGCTGTCGGCTTCGAAGGCCTGGAACATCCCGGGGCTGAAGTGCGCGCAGATCGTCTCGACGCCCGCCGTGTCGACGGACATCAGCCGCCGGCTGCCCCTGGAGATGTCCTTCGGGACGGGGCATCTGGGAGTCATCGGCCAGATCGCCGCCTACCTCGCAGGCGACGAATGGCTGCAGGAGGTCGTCGGCATCCTCGATGGCAATCGCCGACTCGTCGGCGACCTGCTCAGCGCGTCGATGCCGGAGGCCGGCTACGTGGCGCCCGAGGCGTCCTACCTCGCGTGGATCGACCTGCGCGAGTACGGCCTTGGCGACGATCCCGCCGCCGTGATCCTCGAGCGCGCAGGCCTGGCGCTCAGCTCGGGTCCGTCGTTCGGACGCCAGGGTCGCGGCTTCGCGCGACTCAACTTCGGGACGTCGCCGGACCTCCTCGCGCAAATTGTCGATCGGCTCGCGTCCGTGGTGCAATAGCGCGGTGAAACGCCTCCCCACGGCGGTCATCTCGTTGGCCGTTGCCCTCGTGGCGGGCGCGGTCATTTCGGGAGCGGTCATTTCGGGTGCAGGCGTCGCGTCGGCGGCGCCGACCCAGCCGGCCGCCACCTTGGGCAAGGACCGCTTCGCGGTCGGCGACTCGGTGATGCTCGGTGCGAAGAGTGCCTTGAAGGACAAGGGATTCGCGATCGTCGACGCGGTCGAGAGCCGGCAGGCCTACGACGGGCCGGCGCTGCTGCGCAAGCGCGGGACCGGACTGCCGAAGAACGTCGTCGTCCACCTCGGGACGAACGGCACCTTCCCCCTGTCGGTGTGCAAGAAGATCGTGTCGACGGCCGGCCCGAGCCGTCGCGTCTTCTTCGTGAACGTCCACGTGCCGCGTTCGTGGCAGAAGAGCAACAACCAGGTGATCCGTGAGTGCGATGCGTCGTTCGCCGCGGACCGCGTCCACATCATCGACTGGAACTCCGCGGCCAAGGCCCACCCCAAGTGGCTCTACGGCGACCACATCCACCTGCGCCCGTCCGGAGCCAAGGGGTTCGCCCGCCTGATCGACTCGAACGTGGACCAGGCGATTGCGGCCGCGCACAAGAAGGCCGTGGACGCGGCGACGGGATCGGGCTCGGCCGGAACCGCCACGTCGTGACCGACGCCGAGCTGATCGCCCCGCTGGCGGACGACTGCGAGGCGCTGCGCCGGGACCTCGTGCAGCAGGAGTTGCCGGCAGTGTGGTCGCTCGACGCTGCAACCGCCCGGCGCCTGCACCGCCAGGGAGCCGACGCCGTGCTGACCGCGTGGCAGCCACCCCTCGCTGCCCTGCCCGTGACCTTCGCGGACGAGCCGGCGCGTGCGGGTCGTCCGGCGGTCCGCCTGTACCGGCGCGACGTGACTGACGCAGGCGCTGAGCCGCCGGTCGTCGTGGTGTGGCTGCACGGTGGCGGCTGGGTGCTGGGTGACCTCGCGACCGGGCATGGGGCTGCCATGACCGCCTGCGCTCTCACTGGCTGGGACGTCGCGAGTGTCGACTACCGCTGCGCACCCATCGACCGGTTCCCGGCGGCGATCGACGATGCGCTCGCCGTGGTCACGCCGTACCTCGACGCCGGACGCCGCGTCGTCGTGGCCGGTGACAGCGCTGGCGGCAACCTCGCCGCGGTGGCGGCGCGGATCCTCGCTGGGCATCCGGGGTTGGTCGGTCAGGTCCTGGTCTACCCGGCCACCGACCCGGCGCTGTCCTTCGAGTCCGCTCGGTCGTTCACCGAGGGGCCCTTCCTGACCAGGCGCGACATGGAGTGGTTCTACGACCAGTACCTGTCGACCGATGCCGACCGCACCGACCCGCGAGTGGACCTGATGTCGAGCCTGCCGGAGGGCACCGAGCCGCCGGCTGTCGTCTTCACGGTGGGCCACGATCCGCTGCGCGACGAGGGCATCGCGTACGGCCGATTGCTCGCTGGCAGCGGCGTGGCCGTGACGATGATCCATGCCCCCGAGCTGTTCCACGGCTGCATCACGCAGTCGGGTCTGCTGCCCTCCAGCGCCGTTCGGGTCGACGAAATGTGGGCAGCGGCACACTCGCTCCTCGCCTGACCTGTGGACTTGGTCACATGACAGCGCTTGCGTGGTCTTTTCCTTCATCCGTACGGTTGCACTAAGGGCATCCTGTGACCTTCACCGTCACCGAACGCCCCTGCCCGAGCGTCCCTGCGACAGCACTGGAGCCCTGTACATGAGCATCCCCGGCCTGGACAACCCGCCTACCAAGAACAAGCAACTGCTGGAGTGGGTCGAGGAAGTCGCCGCTCTCACCAAGCCCGACCGCGTCGAGTGGTCGGACGGCTCGGAGGAGGAGTGGCAGCGACTGTCGAGCCTGCTGGTCGATAGCGGCACGTTCATCCAGCTCAACCCGGAGATCCGGCCCAACTCGTTCCTGGCGCGCTCGGACCCCAGCGACGTCGCTCGCGTCGAGGACCGCACGTTCATCTGCTCGGCACGCGAGGAGGACGCCGGACCGACGAATAACTGGGCCGAGCCCGACGTGATGCGCGGCACGCTTCGAGGCCTCTTCGACGGGTCCATGCGCGGTCGAACGATGTACGTCATCCCGTTCTCCATGGGACCCCTGGGTTCGCGTATCGCGCAACTGGGCGTCGAGATCACCGACTCGCCCTACGTCGTTCTCAACATGCGGATCATGACTCGGATGGGTCGGGCGGCCCTCGACCAGATCGGCGAGACGGGCGAGTTCGTGCCGGCAATCCACTCGGTGGGCTACCCGCTGGTCGACGCAGCCGGCACGCGGCGCGATGACGTGGCATGGCCGTGCAATCCCGAGAAGTACATCGTTCACTTCCCGGAGACCCGGGAGATCTGGTCCTACGGCTCTGGATACGGCGGCAACGCGCTGCTGGGCAAGAAGTGCTTCGCCCTTCGTATCGCGTCGGCGATGGCTCGTGACGAGGGTTGGATGGCCGAGCACATGCTCATCCTCAAGCTGACCTCACCGGCGGGGAACGCCCACTACATCACCGCCGCGTTCCCGTCGGCCTGCGGCAAGACGAACCTCGCCATGCTCGAGCCGACCGTGCCGGGCTGGACGGTCGAGACCGTGGGCGACGACATCGCGTGGATGCGCTTCGGCGAGGACGGCCGCCTGTATGCGATCAACCCCGAAGCCGGCTTCTTCGGCGTCGCGCCGGGCACCGGCATGGCCACCAACGCGAACGCGGTGCGCGCCCTGTACGCCAACTGCATCTACACGAACGTCGCCCTGACCGACGACGGCGACATCTGGTGGGAGGGCCTGACCGACGAGGTGCCCGCGCACCTGATCGACTGGAAGGGCCGCGACTGGACTCCGGAGTCGCCGGAGCCGTCGAGCCACCCGAACGCCCGCTTCACGGCTCCGGCGGGCCAGTGCCCGTCGATCGCCCCGAACTGGGAGGACCCCGCCGGCGTGCCGATCGAGGCCATCCTGTTCGGCGGCCGTCGGGCCACCAACGTGCCGCTCGTCGCCGAGTCGTTCGACTGGGCGCACGGGGTGTTCATGGGTGCGACGGTGTCCAGCGAGATGACCGCCGCGGCGGTGGGCGGCGTGGGCCAGCTGCGCCGCGATCCGTTCGCCATGCTGCCCTTCTGCGGCTACAACATGGCCGACTACTGGGGTCACTGGCTGAAGATCGGGACGTTCTCCGATGCCAGCAAGCTGCCGCGCATCTACGCCGTCAACTGGTTCCGCAAGGACTCCGACGGCAAGTTCCTGTGGCCCGGATACGGCGAGAACTCCCGCGTGCTGGAGTGGATCGTGCGCCGGCTCGAGGGCTCGGTCGAGGCGGCAGAGACCCCGATCGGGCGCGTGCCCGAGCGCGGCGACCTCGAGCTCGACGGCCTTGACGTGACGGCCGAGCAGCTCGAGGAGCTCTTCGCCATCGACCCGGTCACCTGGGTGGCGGAGTCGAACCTGACGGAGGAGTACTTCGACAAGTTCGGCGATCGTGTGCCGGCGGAGCTGCGCAGCCAGCTGGCCGCGCTGCGCGAGCGGCTGCACACGGCGTAGGTCTCCGCTCGATCGCTCTCGACGAGGCGGTCCTGCTCCGGCGCTACGACAGCGTCGCGACCAGGACCGCCTTGATCGTGTGCATGCGGTTCTCGGCCTGGTCGAACACGATGCTCGCCGTCGACTCGAAGACCTCGTCAGACACCTCGACCCCGTCGATCAGCCCGAAGTCGACTGCGATCGTCTGGCCGATGGCGGTCTTGCGATCGTGGTAGGCGGGCAGGCAGTGCATGAAGCGAGCGCCGCGAGCGGCGCGTTCCATCATGGCGGCATCGATCCGGTAGGGTCGCAGCAGTGCCACCCGCTCGGCCCATACCTCCTTGGGCTCACCCATGGATACCCAGACGTCGGTGTGCACGAACTGGGCGCCCTCGAGACCCTCGTCGGGGTCTTCGGTCAACGTGATGAGCGCACCGGTCTGCTCGGCGAAGGCTGACGCCATCGCCCGGATGTCGACTGCCGGCCACAGCTCGCGGGGAGCGACGATGCGGACGTCGGAGCCCATCATCGCGCCCATGACGAGCAGTGAGTTGCCCATGTTGCTTCGGGCGTCGCCGAGATAGGCGTACGTGATCGGCGCCGTCGGATCGGCGCTGTGCTCGCGCATCGTCAGGAAGTCGGCCAGCATCTGGGTGGGATGCCATTCGTCGGTGAGCCCGTTGTAGACGGGCACGTCGGCGTAGCGGGCCAGCTCCTCGACGATCTCCTGCGAGGAGCCGCGGTACTCGATCGCGTCGAACATCCGTGACAGCACCCGTGCGGTGTCGGCCGGTGACTCCTTGTGGCCGATCTGGCTGCTGGCCGGATCCAGCACGGTGGCGTGGCCGCCCTGGTCGCGGATGGCGACCTCGAAGCTGATGCGCGTACGCGTGGACGTCTTCTCGAAGATGAGCGCGATCTGCCGGCCGACCAGCCGCTGGCGTTCGCTGCGGCTACGTCGTTCGGCCTTCAGCTCAGCGGCGAGCAGCAGTAGCCCGTCGAGCTCGGTGGGGGTGAAGTCGGCCTCTTTGAGGAAATCCCGTCCGGAAAGGGTCACCGCCGAACGCTACTAGGGGAGGTCGGACCTCGGACTAGGCGATACCCAAGGCACGCGGCGAGACCGCCGCCGCGATCTCCTCGCTGGCGACGCGCAGGCCCTCGCCGCGCTCGCGCGGATAGTGCCGGGAGTCGAGGCGCGCGTAGATGTGCTCGCGGTCCTCTTCGGACAGGCCACCCCACACCCCGTACGGCTCGCGGGCGCGCACGGCGTAGTCGGCGCACTCCATGCGGACGTCGCAGCTGGCGCACACGATCTTGGCGGCGCGGTCACGACGGGCGCGGGATGATCCGCGCTCGTTCTGTGGGTGGAAGAACAGGAGGGGATCGGCTTCACGACAGGCGCCGTGCTCCTGCCAGTGCCACTGGGCATCCTTCGGCACCTGGGCCAGCGGTTGCTGGGGCATCTCGCGAACCTCCCGATCCGAACTTGTCGTGTACCACGGTAGTAATCGGGATTCAACTCGTGAAACGGTCAAAGGTCCTGAGGGGCAGGGCCTTCGGCCACGAGAGTGCTACTGATCCACGTCCCCAGTATCGGACGAATCGGCGGATTGAGTCGCCAACGAGGCCCGAACGTCGTCCATATCCACATCACGGATGGCCTGGACGAGGTTGGTGAGCGCCTTCTCCGGAAGCGCGCCAGCCTGGGAGTAGAGGACCACGCCGTCGCGGATCGCCATCAGCGTGGGGATCGACGAGATGCCGAAGGCTCCGGCCAGGCCCTGCTCGGCCTCCGTGTCGACCTTCGCGAACACGATGTCGGGGTTCGAGCCGGAGACGTTCTCGTAGACCGGCCCGAACTGGCGACACGGGCCACACCACTCGGCCCAGAAGTCGACCAGGACGATCGGGTTGCCCTCGATGGTCTCGGCGAAGCTGCTCTCGGTCAGGTTGATCGTCGTCATGACGCGAATAATACCCCTTGGGGTATTACCGGGCCGAGCCCGGTCGAGGACGACCGGGCAGCGAAAGGCCTACAATCCGCCCATGACTACCGAGCCGCTCGAGACCCCCGGACTGTCGGGAGGAACGCTGCTGGAGGAGCGCACGTCGCTCACCAATGACGACGGCGATCACGAGCGCTTCGCCCACTACGTCGAGAAGAACAAGATCGTCGAGAGTGCGGTCACCGGTACGCCGGTCAAGGCCCTGTGCGGCAAGACGTGGGTGCCCGGCCGCGATCCGTCGAAGTTCCCGATCTGCCCGGACTGCCAGAAGATCCACGCAGGGCTCCCGCGCGGCGGCGGCGACTCGGGGAACGACTCCTGACCACGCCCCCGGCGCAGCTGGGGGCGCACGGCGATCGATCGGTGTGGGGGGCGCAGCACCGTGCGCTGTCCATCGGCATCGTGTCGCTCGTCACCCTGTTCGCCTTCGAGGGCATCGCGACGGCAACGGCGATGCCGGCCGTCGCGCGCGACCTGAACGCCCTCGGTGGCTACACCTGGGCCTTCAACGCCTACATCGCGGCCTCGCTGTTCGCCATGGTGGCCGGTGGCCTCTGGGCCGATGCCTCGGGTCCGCGCGACCCGCTGGTGGCGAGCGTCATCACCTTCGCGGCCGGCGCCACCGTTGCCGGACTGGCTCCCGGGCTGCCGATGCTGGTGGCCGGCCGGGCCATCGAAGGGCTGGGCGGCGGTGCCCTGCTGGTGGCGCCTGTACGTCCTCATCGCGCGGGCGTACTCGGTCGACATGCGGCCGAAGGTGTTCTCGGTCGTGTCCGCGGCCTGGGTGATCCCGTCCCTGGTCGGGCCGTTCATCGCGGGCTGGCTGGCCGACAACGTCACCTGGCGGGCGGTCTTCCTGCTCGTACCGGTCTTCGTGATCCCACCGGCGATCCTGCTCTTCCCACGCATCCGTGGCCTGCACGAAGGCGTGCCCGCACACCTCCGCCCGCGCCCGCCTGCTCGCCGGGCTCGCGGCGACGGCGGGCCTGTTCGCCGTGCAGGACGGGGTCCTCAGGCTGACTCCCGCCGGAGGCGTCGAGGCCGTGCTCGGCCTCGTTGTCCTCATCGCCGCGCTGCGCCTGCTGCTGCCGCGCGGGTCCCTGGTCCTCGCCCGGGGCCTGCCGACGAGCGTGATGATGCGTGGCTTCCTCTCGGGCGCGTTCTTCTCCGCCGAGGTGTTCCTTCCGCTCGCGCTCGTCGAGGTGCGGGGGCTGTCGATCACGCAGGCGGGCCTGGTCCTGGCGGCCTCGGCGACGATGTGGTCGGTGGGGTCGTACGTGCAGGCGCGCGTCCCCGGCGACCGGGACCGCGGCCCGACGGTACGCCTGGGCGCGACGATCGTCGCGCTGTCCGTGCTGACCCTGCCGCTGTGCCTCATGCCCGCCGTGCCGCCCTGGGTCGCAGCCATCTCCTGGGCGGTGGGATCCCTCGGCATGGGCATGGCGATCCCCTCGGTCGCCGTGCAGGTGATGCGCCTGTCGCCGGAGTCCGACCAGGGCATCAACAGCGCCGCCATCCAGATCGTCGACTCGGTCATGGTCGTCCTCGCGGTGTCGCTCCTGGGCCTCAGTCACGCGCTGGCCGTCCAGTCCGGAGGCGCCACCTCGGCGACCTACGTCGTGCTGTGGATCGGGTCGGCGGCCATCGGGTTCGTCGGTGCGGTGGTGGCCGGACGTATGCGTCCTTTGTCGATGGGGATAGGGGGATAACCGTCCCCGGTCTGCCCGTCTGAGAGGATGACGCCGCCGATGCGACCGACATCGGCTCAAAGGAGAACCCCCTTCATGTCCGGCCTGCCCAACCGCCGCGCTCTGACCCCCGCCCTCGCCCTCGCCGCCACCGGCCTCATGCTGGCCGCGTGCGCCCAGTCGCCCTCGGCGTCGTCCACCTCGAGCGCCGCTGCCGCGACCTCCGCCGCCGCCTCTGCTGCCGCGTCGACCGCGTCGACGGCGGCCTCTGCGTCGACAGCCGGCTCGGCCGGAGCGTCCGCAGCCGCCTCGGGCACGACAGCCTCGTCCGCCGCCGCGGCCCTCGACGGCTGCTCGCCGGAGAACCTCACGCTCGTCAATCCCGGCACGCTGACCGTGGGCACCGACACCCCGGCCTACCCGCCGTACTTCGTGACCGACGATCCGGCGAAGGCCGATGCCGGCGACCCGGCCAGCGGCCAGGGCTTCGAGTCGGCCGTCACGTACGCCGTGGCCGACAAGCTGGGCTTCACCAAGGACCAGGTCAAGTGGACGGTCGTCCCGTTCAACTCGTCCTACGCACCCGGTGACAAGGCCTTCGACTTCGACGTGAACCAGATCTCGATCACCCCGAAGCGGCAGAAGGTCGTCGACTTCTCGGACGGCTACTACACGGTCAACCAGGCCGTCGTGGCGCTCAAGGACTCGCCGATCGCCAACGCGACGTCCGTTGCCGAGCTCGCGAAGGCCAAGCTCGGCGCGCAGGTCGGGACCACGAGCCTCGACTTCATCACCAACGTGATCAAGCCGGCCGACAAGCCCTTCGTCTACAACGACACCAACGACGCGAAGAGCGCGCTGCAGAACGGCCAGATCGACGGCATCGTCGTCGACCTGCCGACCGCGTACTACATCACCGCGGCCGAGATCGACAACAGCAAGATCGTCGGCCAGTTCAAGGCGCAGGAGGGCGGCGAGCAGTTCGGCCTCCTCTTCCAGAAGGGCAACCCGCTGGTCACCTGCGTCAACAAGGCGCTCACCGCCCTCAAGGACTCCGGCGAGCTGCAGACGATCCAGGACCAGTGGCTGGCCGGCGAGGCCGCGCCGTACTTCACCGAGTAGCGGCAGCACCCACCCCGCATGACCATCACGTCGCCAGCGCCTGGCAGCCCGGTCGCCTACAAGGACCCGGTGCGCCAGGCGTTGGCGCGTCGCAAGGCCCGACGCGACGCGTTCGTCGGCATGGGCAGCCTCGTCGGCTTCGTGGCCGTCGTGGTGCTCCTCGTCTCCCGGACGCCGGGCTGGCCCGTGGTGCAGGAGACGTTCTTCAACGGGCAGGAGTTCGTCGACACCTTCCCGGGCCTGCTCGAGGCGTTCCTGCTGAACGTCAAGATCTTCCTCATCGCCGAGCCGATCATCCTGGTGCTCAGCCTCGCGATCGCGCTCACGCGCACACTGCAGGCGCCGATCTTCCTGCCGTTGCGGCTGCTCGCGACGGTCTACGTCGACGTGTTCCGCGGCGTGCCGACGATCCTCGTGATCTTCCTGCTGGGCTTCGGCGTTCCGGCGCTGCGGCTGCAGGGCGTGCCCACCGATCCGGTCTTCTGGGGCACGACCGCCCTGATCCTGTCCTATAGCGCCTACGTCGCGGAGGTGTTCCGCGCCGGCATCGGCTCGGTGCATCCGAGCCAGCGCATGGCCGCGCGATCCTTGGGCCTGTCGACGCTTCAGACGAACCGCTATGTCGTGCTACCGCAGGCCATCCGCAACGTGGTGCCGCCGTTGCTCAACGACTTCATCTCCCTGCAGAAGGACACCGCGCTGGTGTCCGTGCTCGGCCCGATCGAGGTGCTGCGCCAGGCGCAGATCGACGCGTCATCGACCTTCAACTACACCGCATACGTCGGTGCGGCGCTCATCTTCATCGCCCTCACGATCCCCATGACTCGATTCGCCGACTGGGTCCAGGTGCGCATGTCGCGGCGTCAGCGGGCCGGGGCCGTCGCATGACCCCACCGCTACTCCTCCAGGCTCAGGGGGTCTGGAAGTCGTTCGACGACCACGCCGTCCTGCGCGGCCTGGACCTCGAAGTCCGCCGGCACCAGGCCGTGGTGCTCATCGGTGCCTCCGGCTCGGGCAAGTCGACGCTGCTGCGCTGCATCAACGGGCTCGAGTCCGTCGACGCCGGGAGCATCGTGCTCGACGGCGAAGTCGAGGTGACCGACCCGTCGGTGGACCTCGACAAGGTCAGGCGTCGCATCGGGATCGTCTTCCAGTCGTACAACCTCTTCCCGCACATGACGGTGCTCGACAACGTGACCCTGTCGCCTCGGAAGGTCACGAAGTCGTCGGCCGGCCAGGCGCGCGACGAGGCCGTGGAGCTCCTGCGCCGGTTCGGCCTGGCGTCGAAGGCGACCGAGTACCCCGATCGCCTGTCCGGCGGCCAGGCCCAGCGGGTGGCCATCGTGCGGGCGCTGGCCATGCAGCCCGAGCTCATGCTGTTCGACGAGATCACGTCGGCCCTCGACCCGCTCCTCGTCGGCGAGGTGCTCGACGCGGTGCGTGAGCTGAAGCTGGGCGGACTGACGATCGTCATGGCGACCCACGAGATGGGCTTCGCCCGCGAGGTGGCGGACCGGGTCTGCTTCCTCAGCGAGGGCGTCGTCCTCGAGGAAGGACCGCCGGAGCAGATCTTCGGAGAGCCCGAGCACGAGCAGACACGGGAGTTCCTCGCTCGCGTCCTTGCCTGATGCGAGGGTGCAATGCGCCTAGGATTCTTTCCGAACGCATCGTGCGTCCAAGCCCATCGTTGGAGGAGACATGGCCACAGTCGATCAGGGGTATGTGGAGATCGAGGAGAGCTCACTTGGCTCCATCGGAGCGCACTGGGGCGTCCTTCTCTTCCTCGGCATCACCAGCCTCATCGTCGGCATCATCGCGCTGGTGTGGCCGGGCAAGACGATCATCGTCATCGCCGTCCTCGTGGCGATCTGGCTGATCGTGTCCGGCATCTTCCAGATCATTCGCGGCTTCAGCCGCGGACTGTCCGGTGGCATGCGCGCACTGCTCTTCATCGGCGGCGGGCTGTCGCTGATCCTGGGCATCCTCGCGATCTCGAGCGTCTTCCAGGCAGTTGAGATCCTTGCCATCTTCATCGGCATCGCCTTCCTGTTCCGTGGCTTCGCCTCGCTGTTCATGGCGGGCGAGCAGAAGCAGGGTCGCGGCTGGAACATCTTCGGCGGCATCGTCATGCTGATCGGTGGCCTGGTCATCCTCGTGTACCCGGGCATCTCGCTGGTGACCCTCGCATGGGTGGCCGGCATCTGGCTGATCGTCGGCGGGATCTTCGAGATCATCGCCGCGTTCCGGCTGCGCTCGGTGCACAAGGCGGCGACGGCCTGATCATCACCGCAGAGTCCCGCTGATGGCAGCGGAGACCTCTCAGACACTCGACCGAGGGCTGCGCGTCCTGGAGGTGGTGGCCGAGTCCCCTGATGGACTCACCGTCACCGAACTGGCCGCAGCCCTCGGCATCGGTCGTACCGTCGTGTACCGGCTGGTCGTGACCCTCGAGAACCATGCGTTCATCCGCCGCTCCGCCGACGGCAAGTGCCGACTCGGTCTGGGCGTGCTGGCGCTGGGCCGGCAGGTGCAGCCCATCGTCCGCGACACGGCACTGCCGGCATTGCGCCTGCTGGCCGACGCCGTCGGCGCCACCGCGGTCCTGACCATCGTCGACGGCCAGGAGGCACTTTCCGCCGTCGTCGTCGAGCCGACCCGCTCGGACCTCCATGTGGCCTCGCGGCCAGGCTCCCGGCAGCCCCTGGAGCACGGCGCCGCCGGTCGCGCCATCCTCGCCGCACGGACCACTGCCGGCCGCCCCCTCGACCCGCCCTGGGTCATCGCCACGGGCGATGGCCCTCAGGGGGCCTATGGCATCGCCGTCCCGATCCTGGGCGTCCCCGGGCTGGAGGCCAGCGTGGGCGTCCTTGCCCTGCGCGAGCTCAACGAGTCGGACGTGGGTCCGCGGGTGGCGAGGGCAGCAGGCGAGATCGCCCGCGCGCTGAGGTAGCCGCCGCGGCTCGCCTCAGGCCCAGCAGCCCGTGATGGTCGCCGTCAGCCCGTCCAGGACCTGTCGTGTCGACAGTGCGGAGTACCTGCTCGGTCGATGGTTGACGAGGATCGAGAAGATCCGCTCGCCGCCGCCCACCGTCTCGGCGATCCCGGACAGCGCGGTCGTGTCGAACAGGGAGCCGGTCTTGGCGTGGACGTCCCCGCGGGCGCACTTGGACTGCTTGGTGACATAGCGGCCGTACCGCGACGACAGGGTCCCGCTGCGCCCGGCGATCGGCAGCGCGTTGTCGGCGAAGATGGCCGCGAAGCGCGCCGGGTGCGTGGTGCGGGCCAGGCGCAGGACATCGGACAGGAAGCGCGGCGACACGCGGTCCCGGCGGGACAGCCCGCTGCCGTCGAGCAGCGTCATGGCACGCCGGGTCGATGCCGAGCTTGGACAGGGTGGCCTTGGCGGCAGCGCGCCCCCCGGCCCACGTCCCCTTGTGGCCGGTCGCGAGGGCGACCTGGCGGAACAGCACCTCGGCCACGTTGTTCTCGGACTCGCGCAGCATGACGGCCACCGCGTCCGCCACCGTGTGCCGGCTCACGTCGGCGAGAACGGCGGCATCGTCGGCGGAGTCCGCAGGCGTGCCGAGGCGTGCCTTCACCCCGAGGTCGCGCAGGCGCGGCGACGAAGGCCGACGCAGCGTGTCCGACCGGGTCCGGGGAGTACTCGCCGAGCCGCGCGAGCGGTACGACCGGCGCGGCGACGTACGGCAGGTAGTCCGTCGTCCAGCCGGGGCCTCGACGCGAGGTCCCGAACAGGTCGGCGTCCACGTGCACCGTGACCTTCGCGTCCCGCGGCAGTGCGTCGGCGGCCTTCGTCGCGAGGGTGCGCAGGTCCGCGGTCGACAGGAGTGGATCCCCGCCGCCCTGGAGCACGATGTCCGTCGGTGACGATCCGGCGCGCACGACCGTGTGGAATCGGGTGCTCGCACCGAGGGTCTCCAGGGCGTCGACGGCCGTGACGATCTTCATGTTCGACGCCGGCAGCATGAGCCGGTCGGCGCTCGTGCGCGGAGACGAGGGCGCCGGTGGCGGTGTCGATGACGACCAGGCCGATGTCGCTGCCCACGTGCCGGTTGGCCAGCCGGTGCTGCAGGAGGCTGTCGATGCCAGGATCCGTGGGGGCGCTGGGGACCGTGGCGGCCGCGGGTGTGGCGAGCGTCACACCGAGTGCGAGGGCGGCGCTGCCAAGCGCGGCCGCCCGAGGGATCGCCCCTAAGCGCCCTCGTGGGATCCGCCGCATGGGGACCATGGTGCGACAGGCCGCGTCCGTGCCGGTGCCCGGGGTGGTCGGATCGATGACGCACAATGGCTGGACTGTCCGCTGCTGAAGAGGTTCCGTCGTGCGTCGTCCCGTGATTGCCCTGCTGGCCATGCTGATGGCCGCTGCGCTCGTCGGCGTGCCATCAGCCGCGCACGCCGACACCCCGGCGCCCAAGAAGGTGGTCTCGGGCTGGATGCCGTACTGGATGACCTCGCCGGCGCACCCGCAGGCTGTCACCTCCGCCGTGCAGAACGCCGCGATCTTCACCGACGTGTCCCCCTTCTGGTTCTCCGCGACGTCGAAGTCCGGCGGTGGCGTCCAGGTCGGCTTCAATCCGAACTTCAGCAACGGGGCGGCGAACGCGGCCTGGGCCATGGCCCAGCTCAAGGGAGCCGGTCTCGCCGTGCTGCCGTCGATTGCCGACGGCTCCGGGCGCGGCAGGATGGCCGCCACGCTGGCCGACCCTGCACTGCGCACTGCGCACGTCAACGACATCGTCAATCTCGTCGTGAGCAACGGCTACGACGGCATCGACCTCGACTACGAGACGTTCGCCTTCACCGACGGCAAGGCGTCGTGGGCCGCGACTCAGCCGAACTGGACGTCCTTCGTCAACGAGCTGAGCGCCGCACTGCACGCACAGGGCAAGCAGCTGGCCGTGACGATTCCGCCGCCGTGCACCACCGGGGGCTCGTGCAGTCCCACCGCGGGCTACTCGGTCTACAACATGACCGGTATCGCGCCGGTGGTCGATCGGGTCCGGATCATGGCCTACGACTACCACGTCGGGGCGGCTGGTCCGATCGCACCGATGCCCTGGGTCCGCGCGATCGTGTCCTATGCCGCGTCGGTCGATGGACCCGGCGAAGCTCGCCATCGGCGTGCCGACGTACGGGCGCGCGTGGGGCATCAAGAAGTCCTCCGGCGGCTACCAGACGTCGGGCACCTGCCCGTCGACCAGCTCGACGGCCTACAAGTCCCTGACGTCCTCCCAGTCGATCTCCGATGCGGACATCCCCGCGCTGCTCGCCTCCCTCGGCAAGACCGATGCCGACGTGCAGTGGGCGGCGAACGAGCAGGAGAACGTCCTCTACTACGACAAGACGCTCCAGTGGACGGACGCCTCCGGCGCTCCGCAGACGTGCAAGGCCAGCAGGGTGCTGTGGTTCGTCGGCCCGCAGGCGGTGCTCGCCCGCACCCAGCTCGTCGGCGAGTTCGGCCTCAATGCGGCCGCCTACTGGACGGTCGGCGGCGAGAACCCGGCCCAGTGGGCGCTGCTGGGCAGCTACGGTCAGTCGCTCGCGCCGGCGAGCACGGACATCTCGGTGTCCGGTACGCCGGTGGTCGTGTTCGCCACGCCGATGACGGTGACGGCCGTGGTCACCTCGCGCGGGGCCCCGGTCGCGGGATCTCCGGCCACGGTGCAGTTCCAGCAGGCGGGCACCAAGAAGTTCGTCGACGTCCAGGCGGCGACGACCGCTGCCGACGGCACGGTCTCCTTCCAGGTCCAGCCGGCATCGACGGGCGACTGGCAGGTGTTCGTGCCCGGCGCCACGGGTCGCGTCGACGGGACGAGCACCCCCTTCACGACCCAGGTCGTGTCCCAGGTGAACGCGACACCCGTGAGCACCCGGGTGAAGGCGCGGTCGACGATCCAGGTGAAGGTGCAGGCCCTGCCCGCCCTCAAGGGGCAGAAGGTGGCCCTGCAGATCAAGCGGGGCGACGGCTGGCGGAACGTGGCGCGTGGTGTCACGAATGCCCGCGGTCGCGACAAGCTGCGCGCCGCCGCGCCGGCGAAGAAGGGCCGCTACGTCTACCGGGTGGTGGCAGTGGGCAGGTCGTCCATCCTGTCGGGAGCCTCGACCGAGTTCCCGATCCGCGTCACGAAGTAGGCCCTGCCAGCAGGCTCGCCGCGGGCAGCTCGAACCACTGCAGCGACAGGAAGTCAGCGGTCAGGCCGGCACTGGCCGGCTCGCCGAGGTCGTCCGGCAGGGCGGCCAGGAGGTCGCGTGCCTCCTGCAGGTAGCCGGCGAGTGCCGACTCGGGGGCGGTGTCGTTCTGCTCGGGGTAGCTCAGGACGCCGTCGTCGTCATACGCCAGATCGGTGAGGCGAAGGGGTGGCTCCACGGCACCGTCGCGGTGCCGCCACCGTCCTGATGACGTGTCGAACCGGTACAGCGGCGTCAGCTTCCACCCCTGCTCGGCGACGAGATCCACGGCGGACACGATGTACGCGAAGACGGCATCCGAGATGAAGTAGTTGAAGTTGACCCGCACCCAGCCGGGCTTGATGCCCTCGCAGCCGTGCGTGATCTCGCGCTCGAACTCATGACTGCGATCGAGGTCGATGTTGAGCAGCCGATGACCGTACGGGCCGGCGCAGCTGCAGCCACCGCGCGCCTGGATCCCGAACAGGTCATTGAGGATCGCCACGACGAGGTTGTGGTGGACGAACCGTCCGCCCGGTCGGCGGATGACGAAGGACACGATGGACAGGCGCTCGGCGCTGAGGTTTCCCAGGATGTCGATGGCCGGGTTCGCCGACCATGCGGCGATGGCCCGCCGGACGAAGTCCTCCTCGTGGGCGCGGATCACGTCCACTCCGACCGCCTGCTTCAGCTGGAAGACCAGTCCGGCGCGGATCGCCTCGACGATCGCCGGGGTGCCGCCCTCCTCGCGATGCTCGGGGTCGGCGAGGTAGTGATGGTCCTCGGGATTCACGTACGCGACGGTCCCGCCGCCGACGACGTCCGGCACCGAGTTCGCGAGCAGCTCACGGCGCACGATGAGCAGCCCCGGCGTGCCCGGGCCACCGATGAACTTGTGCGGAGACACGAAGATGGCGTCCTTGTAGGCAAGGGGGTGCTCGTCGCAGCGCGGCATCATGTCGATGTCCACGTAGGGCGCGGCCGCGGCGTAGTCCCAGAGGGCGAGCGCTCCGTGCTCGTGCAGCAGCTGGCTCACCGCATGGGTGTCGGTCACGATGCCCGTGACGTTGCTGGCCGCGCTGAACGAGGCGATCCGCATCGGCCGGTCGCTGAAAGCCACCAGCTGGCGTTCCAGGTCGACGAGGTCGATGTGCCCGTCGGCGTCCTCGCGGATCGTCACCACGTCGGCGATCGACTCGCGCCAGGGCAGCTCGTTGCTGTGGTGCTCGAACGGCCCGATGAAGATCACCGGTCGCTCGTGCGCCGGTATGCGCGCGGAGAGGCCGTACCGGCGATCGAGGTCGGCGGGCACGCGGAGGTTGAGGATCGCCACCAGCTTGTTGATGGCAGCTGTCGATCCTGATCCGCAGAAGATGACGCAGGTGTCGTCGTCACCGTTGACGGCCTCGCGGATGATGCGTCTGGCGTCCTCGCGCAGGCGCGTCGTCTGTAGTCCCGTGCCGCTGGACTCGGTGTGCGTGTTGGCGTAGCGCGGCAGCACCTCGGTGCGGATGAAGTCCTCGATGAACGTCAGCGCACGACCGCTCGCCGTGTAGTCGGCGTAGGTGACCCGTCGTGACCCGAACGGGCTCACCATCACCTGGTCGTCGCCGATGACGCCTGCTCGGATGCGTTCGAGCAGCGCCGGCTCGGGCAGGTGGCTGCTGCGTTCGGGGATGGTCGTCGGCACCCGATCACCATAGGCGCTTCCACCGGTGGCCGGGCGGTCGTCGCGCCGGTGGGAGGATGTCCCCATGTCGGTCGCCCCAGCTGAAGTGGAGCGGCCTCAGGTCGACGAGGCCACCGACCGCCCGTGGATCACCATCGTCTGGAACGATCCGGTCAACCTGATGTCGTATGTGACCTACGTGTTCATGACCTACTTCCACTACGACCGTGCCAAGGCCGAGACGCTCATGCTCGACGTCCACGAGAAGGGCCGGGCCGTGGTGTCCAACGGCTCACGCGAGGAGATGGAGCGCGACGTCACCGCCATGCACTCCTACGGGCTGTGGGCGACCATGCAGAAGGACGACTGATGGGGCGTCCGTATGGCTTCTCACGCGGCCGCAAGGGTGAGCTGCGGATCAACCTCGAGCCGTCTGAGCGCGAACTCCTCCTGTCCCTCGCGCAGCAGATGATCGAGTTCGTCCAGCCCGATCCTGTGTCGGCAGACGCGGACCCACTCGCCACGATGGTCGGCATCGATGCGACGGCGCAGACTCCGGACGACCCCGCATTGGCCCGACTGCTGCCTGACGCGTTCCGTGACGACGCCGAGGCGGCCGCGGAGTTCCGCCGGTTCACCGAGCGTGACCTCCGGGCGGCGAAGGCGCAGCACTCGACCTTGGTCGCCGCGGACATCGAGGCGGGCCTGGACGTCCTGCCGGACGACCACGTCGCGTCATGGCTCGGGTTCCTCAACGACACGCGATTGGCGCTCGGCTCCCGTCTGGAGATCACCGAGGACAGCCAGGACCGGCTCGCGACCCTGCCCGACGATGATCCGCGGTCGGGGGCCTTCCATATCTACGACTGGCTGACCTACCTCCAGGACTCCCTGGTCCAGCTGCTCCTGCCCTAGGGTGTGCCGGTGCTCGTGATCGGTCAGGACCTCGTCGATGCGATCGTCGCCCATGCCCGCGCCGACCATCCCGACGAGGCGTGCGGGGTCGTCGCCGGCGCCACTCCCGACCTGCCTCGGCGGTTCATCCCGATGGTGAATGCAGCGCGCTCGCCGACCTTCTACGAGTTCGACTCGTCGGACCTGCTGCGGCTGTACCGCGACATGGACGATCGCGATGAGGTGCCCGCCGTCATCTACCACTCGCACACGGCCACCGAGGCGTTTCCGTCACGTACCGACGTCGCCTACGCCTCGGAGCCGGAGGCGCACTACGTGCTCGTCTCCACCCGCGAGACCGGTGCCGACCCTGGCCCGTTCGAGTTCCGCTCCTTCCGGATCATCGATGGGGAGATCACGGAGGAGGACGTCGAGATCATCGGCGGATAGCGCGGATCCCGTCCTGCAAAGCCTTCGCATGTGCGAATGGGGGATTGCGCCACGGGAATGGCGCTTCCTACTGTGGCGTTCCTTGCCCAGAGTGCCCTTTCATGTTCGACGATCCTTGGAGCAGCAATGTCAGTCGAGGTCCGCGTGCCGACCATCCTCCGCACCTACACCGGTGGCGAGAAGGCCGTGAGCGCCGAGGGACCGACCCTGGCGGCCGTCATCAAGGACCTGGACGCCAACCACCCGGGCATCGCGGACCGCATCCTCGATGACAACGGTCTGCGCCGGTTCGTCAACGTCTACCTGAACGACGAGGACGTGCGCTTCCTCGACGGACTCGACACGGCCGTCGCCGACAACGACTCGATCACCATCCTTCCGGCCGTCGCCGGCGGCTGACCGTGCGATACGACTCGCTGCTCGACTCAGTGGGACGTACGCCACTGGTCGGACTGCCGCGACTGTCGCCGTCGCCGCGGGTGCGCCTGTGGGCGAAGCTCGAGGACCGCAACCCCACTGGGTCGATCAAGGACCGCGCCGCGCTCGCCATGGTCGAGCAGGCGGAGAAGGACGGACTGCTGGCCCCGGGCGCCACGCTTCTGGAGCCGACCTCCGGCAATACCGGCATCTCGCTGGCCATGGTGGCGCGGCAGCGCGGCTACCGGCTGGTGTGCGTCATGCCGGAGAACACCTCGCGGGAGCGTGCCCAGCTGCTGAACGCGTGGGGAGCCACGATCGTGTGGTCGCCGGCGGCCGGCGGGTCCAACGAGGCGGTTCGCGTGGCCAAGGAGCTCGCCGCTGAGAACCCCGACTGGGTGATGCTCTACCAGTACGGGAACGCGGCCAACGCGCAGGCGCACTTCGACACCACCGGTCCCGAGCTGCTCGCCGACCTGCCGACGATCACGCATTTCGTGGCCGGACTCGGCACGACAGGAACGCTGATGGGCGTGGGCCGCTATCTGCGCGAGGCCAAGCCCGACGTCGCGATCATTGCCGCGCAGCCGCGCTACGGCGAGCTGGTCTACGGCCTGCGCAACCTCGACGAGGGCTTCGTGCCCGAGCTGTACGACGCTTCGGTCCTCACGACCCGGTACTCGGTGGGCGGGCGCGATGCGCTGCGGCGGATGCGCGAGCTGCTCGACGTCGAGGGCATCTTCGCCGGAGTCTCGACCGGTGCGATCCTGCACGCCGCGATGGCGATGGCGACAAAGGCCGACGCCGCCGGGGTGACGGCCGACATCGCCTTCGTCGTCTGCGACGGCGGGTGGAAGTACCTGTCGACCGGCGCCTACGAGGGAACGATCGACGAGGCGGAGGACGCGCTCGACGGCCAGCTCTGGGCCTGACGCCCCGTCCCGCCGGTCACTCGGGTCGTGACCCTAGGCTGGGGGCGCCATGAATGACGCACCGATCGGGATCTTCGACTCCGGCGTGGGCGGCCTCACGGTGGCGCGTGCGGTCCTCGACCAGCTGCCCCACGAGCCCGTGCGCTACGTCGGTGACACGGCGCGCGGTCCGTATGGCCCCAGGCCACTCGCCGAGGTGCGTGCCTTCTCCCTGGAGATCATGGATCACCTCGTCGACAACGGCGTGAAGATGCTCGTCATCGCCTGCAACTCCGCCTCGGCCGCCACCCTGCGCGACGCCCGCGAGCGCTACGACGTGCCGGTGATCGAGGTCGTGCATCCGGCCGTGCGCCGGGCTGTGGCTGCGACCCGAACGGCCCGGGTCGGGGTCATCGGCACCGCGGCGACGATCACCTCGGGCGCCTACGACGACGCGTTCGCCGCTGCGCCACATGTCTCGCTCACCACCATTGCGTGCCCCAGGTTCGTGGAGTTCGTCGAGGCGGGGATCACCAGTGGGGACGAGCTCATCGAGGTGGCCGGCGAGTACCTCGCGCCGATGAGGGCCGCCGGCGTCGACACGCTCGTCCTGGGATGCACGCACTACCCGCTGCTGACGGGCGTGATCTCGTACGTCATGGGCGAGGACGTCACCTTGGTGTCGAGTGCCGAGGAGACGGCGAAGGATGTGTACGGCACTCTCGTGCGCCATGATCTGCTCAGGGACTCAGGGCTGCCCGAACCGGTGCACCAGTTCATGGCCACCGGCGACCCCGAGGACTTCCAGCGACTGGGACGACGGTTCCTGGGCCCGGAGATCGGACGAGTGGAGGCCATGGCATGAAGCTCACCGTGATCGGGTGCGCCGGCTCCTACCCGACTCCGGACTCGCCGGCCTCCTGCTACCTGATCGAGCATGACGGCGAGCAGATCGTGCTCGACATGGGCAATGGCTCGCTGGGTCAGCTGCAGCGGCACATCGACCCCGTCCTTGATCCGTCCCTCGTCGGGGTCGTGCTGAGCCACTGTCACATCGACCACTGCGCCGACGTCGGGGCGCTGTTCGTCATGCGTCACTACGGACCGGCCCGGCCATCCGGCCGGCTGGATCTCATCGGGCCGAACGAGGCGCGTGAACGCCTTGCCGACGTCTACGGCATGGCCGACTCGACGGTCCTCGACGACGAGTTCGTCGTGCGGCGTTTCACCGACGCCCCTATGACGCTCGGCCCGTTCCAGATCGAGTCCGTCCCGGCCCTGCATCCGGTGGAGTCGTACTCGCTGCGGGTGTCCGCGGGCGGCCGCTCCATCACCTACTCGGGTGACACCGGACCCAGCCCGGCCTTGGCCGCGCTTGCAGAGGGCACCGACCTCGCCCTCTTCGAGGCCTCGTTCGTGGTGGCGGACGACAACCCCGTCGACCTGCATATGAGCGGAGCCGATGCCGCCAAGTCCGCCCAGTCCGCCGGAGCAGGCCTTCTGGTCCTGACCCACATGGTCACCTGGAATGACAACGACGTCGTCATGCGGGAGGCCAAGGAGCACTTCTCCGGTCCCATCGAGCGGGCCGAGCCGGGGATGACCATCACGTTGTGAGGGTGTCGGGGCCCGTCGATAGGGTCCCCGCATGACCCGATCCGATGGCCGTGCGGCCGACCAGTTGCGTCCGATCACGTTCGAGCGAGGCTGGCTCGAGCAGGCAGAGGGGTCCGCGCTGGTCTCGTTCGGCCGCACTCGCGTGCTGTGCACCGCGTCGTTCTCCGCAGGCGTTCCCCGCTGGCTGAAGGACTCCGGCACCGGCTGGGTCACCGCCGAGTACGCGATGCTGCCGCGGGCGACGAACACCCGTAACGACCGCGAGTCGGTCAAGGGCAAGCTCGGGGGCCGCACTCAGGAGATCTCGCGACTCATCGGCCGGAGCCTTCGCGCGGTGGTCGACATGAAGGCACTGGGCGAGAACAGCATCCTCATCGACTGCGACGTCCTGCAGGCCGACGGCGGCACCCGCACGGCGGCGATCACCGGGGCGTACGTCGCGCTCGCCGACGCCATGACCTGGGCGAGGGGCAAGGGCCTGATCAAGCCCGGCGTCGAGCCGTTGAAGACCTCGGTCGCGGCCGTCAGCGTCGGCATCGTCGATGGCGAGCCCCGTCTCGACCTCCACTACGACGACGATGTTCGCGCCGACACCGACATGAACGTGGTCATGACCGGCGACGGGCGGTTCGTCGAGGTCCAGGGCACCGCCGAGGGCGAGGCCTTCGATCGGGCGCTGCTCGACCAGCTGCTCGACCTGGCCGCCGGTGGCTGTCGCGAGCTCGCCGGGCTGCAGGTCGCGGCGCTGGCCGCCGCCGCGGTCCCGCGTGCGTGACCGTGCCCACGTCGATCGTCCTGGCGACGAAGAACCGTCACAAGCTCGTCGAGCTCCATCGCATCCTTGAGGCGGCGGGGCTGGACATCGAGCTGCTCGGCGCCGACGCCTTCCCCGACCTGCCGGACATTCCCGAGACCGAGTCCTCCTTCGCGGGCAACGCCCTCCTGAAGGCACGCGAGATCGCCCGGATCACCGGGCTGCCAGCCGTGGCCGACGACTCGGGCCTGTGCATCGACGCCCTCAATGGCATGCCGGGCATCCTGTCGGCGCGATGGTCGGGTCGGCACGGGGACGATCTGGCGAACCTCACGCTCGTCCTCGGTCAGCTGTCCGACGTGCCTGACCGGCGCCGCGGCGGGGCCTTCCACTGCGCGGCGGCGATCGCCCTCCCCGATGGCACCGAGCGGGTCGTGGAGGGCACCATCGAGGGGTCGATCATCCGTGAGCCGCGCGGCACCGAGGGCTTCGGCTACGACCCGATCTTCGTCCCCGCGGGCCGCACCCAGACGCTTGCCGAGATCCCTGCGGCGGACAAGGACGCCATCAGTCACCGCGGCCGAGCCCTCGAGGCCTTGGCACCGGTGATCGCGGATCTGCTGGCCCCGTCGATGGGGGAGTGACGGCGTCGATCCGAACACGCGTGCCTGTTCGTGCGGAAGGAGGGAGTCGAACCCTCACGCCCTGGGGCACAGGTTCCTAAGACCTGCGTGTCTACCGTTCCACCACTCCCGCGCGGCGGGGCAAGTGTAGGGAACGGCCGTTCGGCCCCTCGAAGGGCTTGACCGGTCAAGCCCTGTCATGGATGGCTTTTGTCCGTTTCTTACCTGCTCATGTTCTTTCGCTCACCTTCCCCGATCCCTCATGCTGTGCCCATGTCGTATGAGGCATGCCTTACCTAACTTTGGGGATGGGGAGCACATGATGGGTGTCAAACGGGGCACGTCGAAGCATCGGGTCGACCGGTCTGCCACCTCAACTGCCACCGCGGCCGTTGGCCTGGTGGCATCCCTCGGACTCGTGATCGCTGGCGCAGCCGCCGTCCTGCTGGCACCGTCGGCCTCCGCCAACCCGAGCGGTGGCGAGAGCTCGAGCTACAGCAGCTCGTCAAGCCACTCCAGCGAAGACAGCAACAACAACTGCTCGTCTGATCGCAGCCTGCGCACGAACAACAACGACAGCAACTGCGGAAACCAGCATGACGGCAACAACTGCTCGTCGGACAACCAGCCGAAGTCGCTGAGCCAGGACTGCAACCAGAACCCGTGCGATAGCTACAAGTCGAACGAGGACTGCAGCCCGACACCGAAGCCGTCGTGCACGTCCGACGTCCAGGCCGAGGGCCAGAACCATTCCTACGGCTGCCCGACGCCGACTCCAACACCGAAGCCGACGTGCACGGCCGACGTCCAGGCCGAGGGCCAGAACCACTCCTACGGCTGCCCGACGCCGACTCCCACTCCGACACCGAAGCCGACGTGCACGGCCGACGTCCAGGCCGAGGGTCAGAACCACTCCTACGGCTGCCCGACGCCGACTCCCACTCCGACACCGAAGCCGACCTGCACCCCGGCGCCCGACATGGTCGACGAATCCCACGTCCTGCCGATGTGCCCGACGCCAACGCCGACTCCGACGCCGACCTGCACGCCGGCTCCGACTGTGGCTGACGGACGCCGTCGCGGTCCTGCCGGTGTGCCCGACGGAGACGCCGACCCCACCGGCCTCGACGCCCCCGCCGTCAACAACGTCGGTCCCCGGCGGCCCGGCATCCGGTCACGGACTACTGCCCGAACCTCCCAGGAGTCCAGTGGCAGGGTTATGACTGCAACACCGGCTCCACTCCGCCGGCCACTGCTGAGGCGGTTGCCATCGCGGCTCCCCAGCCGGCCACCGTGGTCACGGTGACGCCACCGAAGAAGCCGGCCAAGGTGTCCAAGCCTGCCAAGGCGCACGTGCCGAACGGCGTTGACGCCGGCGTGGCGACCGTCCCGCAGGCAGCGAACCTCCCGAGTGCGGTTGAGGCTGGTGGCGGTTCGTCCGCTCCGACCACTCCGCTCGTGGGCTGGGTCCTGCTGGCTGCCGGCCTGGTCGGTGCCGCCGGTGCCACGACCTTCATGGTCGCCGGCCGCAAGGAGTAGTACCTAGTTCGACAGATCGCGAAGGGCCCCGGTCATCCTGGCCGGGGCCCTTCGGCATGTTCGCGCGCCCCCCTCCGACGAGGGGGAGTGAGAGCGTTTCGCTGTCGTCGCGAACAGGCGCCGACTTAACACTCGCGCGGTCAATCGAACGGTGCACGGGTCTCGCGTGCCAGGCCCGGCAGGACAGATGGGACGGAGCCGACGGATCGGGCATCTCGGCGCACCGTCCTGACCGGTCAAGTCCTGTCATGCTTTTGATATGTCCGTTCTTACCTCGTTTTGTGGTTCCCATCACCTTTTGATGACCTCCATGCTGGGCGCCTGCAGTTCTCAGGCACACACCTACTTGGGGGGTTCGAATCAGGATGGTTCTGTCAAAGCGAAATCGTGCAAAGGGGCGGTCGCGTTCGCGCGCAGCTGCCGGAGTGACCATGGTGGGCCTGCTGGCCTCACTGGGGCTCATCATCGGCGGGCTCGCCGTCACCGCAACCTCCGCGTCGGCTGCGACCATCTCGACGCAGGACAGCCAGGGCAGCGACGGCCACCAGAGCGAAGACAGCAACAAGGACAACAACAAGGACAACCACAACTGTTCGTCGTGCCAGTCGTACAGCGAGTCGTCCAAGAAGTGCGAGGACGATCACAGCGGTGACCACAACTGCTCGTCGGGGATGAAGTTCAGCGAGTCGTCGAACAAGTGCGAGGACGATCACAGCGGTGACCACAACTGCTCGTCGGGGAGACGTTCAGCGAGTCGTCGAACAAGTGCGAGGACGATCACAGCGGTGACCACAACTGCTCGTCGGGGATGAAGTTCAGCGAGTCGTCGAACAAGTGCGAGGACGACCACAGCGGTGACCACAACTGCTCGTCGTCGCAGACGTACAGCGAGTCGTCGAAGAAGTGCGAGGACGATCACAGCGGTGACAACTGCGAGTCCAACGGCAACATCGAGTCGTCCAACGCGCGCACCGACTGCAACCCCTGCGACTACGGAGATCTCGAGCCAGGGTGGATCGCGCGAGGGCTGCAACCCGAACCCGTGCGACGCCAACCCATCGAGCGTCAACGACGCACACGTCGTCGTCTGCCCGCCGACCCGACCTGAGATCCGACGTGCCGAGACGGACGCTTCGCTCTGCCCGCCGCCGACACGCCGACCGTTACCTCGGTGCCCGGTGGCCCGACTCCGGTCGAGGACTTCTGCCCGAACCTGCCTGGTGACCAGTGGAACGGATACGACTGCAACACCGGCCTGAAGTCGACGGCCACCGAGGCAGCAGCTGTCGTGGCGGTCCCGGTGACCGCTCCGCAGGCCGCGACGGTGTCGGCGAAGAAGCCGGCCAAGAAGCCGGTCAAGAAGCCGGCTGCGGCGCATGTGCCGAACGCGGTTGACGCCGGTGTGGCGACCCTGCCGACCTCAGCGAACGTGCCCAGCGCGGTGAACGCCGGTGGCGGCTCGTCCGCTCCGACGACCCCGCTGATGGGTTGGGCGCTGCTGGCCCTGGGCCTGCTCGGTGCCGCCGGTGCGACGACCCTCATGGTCGCCGGCCGCAAGGAGTAGTCAGTCCGATCAACGAAGGGCCCCCGGTCAATGACCGGGGGCCCTTCGTCATGGCTGCGGCCCGATGACCGATTGACTGATTGTCTGGTCAAGTCCTGTCAAAACCGACATTTGACCGTTCTTACCCGGACTTATGGTTCGGCATACCTTCGGGCGTACCGCATCCTTGAGGCTGCTTGTTAGGCGTACCTAAATTCAGGGATGGGAAGTTGATGAAACTCTTCAGCAGGGGCACTCGAAGCAGCGATCTGCTGCCTCCAATGCCGTCGCGGCCGTGGGCCTGGTCGCATCCTTCGGTTTGGTGATCGCTGGTGCAGGGGCCCTCTTGGCTCCCGCGGCCTCGGCGACCACCACTTCCGACAAGAAGCCGAGTAGCTCGAGCAGTTCAAGTAGCGCGCACAAGATCACCATCTGTCACGCCACGGATTCCTCGCATAACCCCTACGAGGAGAAGACGATCGATGTGAACGGCCTCGATGGGCATGAGGGCCACACGGGCGGACTATTCAATCCGACTGGCGGTCAGCATCGGCCGAACTGGGGCGACATCATCCCTAACCTCGATGACAGCGGGCACTCGATACTGCCGTTCACATCGATGAACTGGCCGGTAGGAGCAGCAATCCTGACTGCGCACTGCAGCATCGTCGCGCCATCTGAGACGACGGCGAGCCCGGAGCCTTCGGAGACGCAGACGACGGCGAGCCCGGAGCCTTCGGAGACGCAGACGACGGCGAGCCCGGAGCCTTCGGAGACGCAGAGACGACGGCGAGCCCGGAGCCTTCGGAGACGGCACCGCCCACCATCACCGCGGTTCCGGGTGGATCTAATCCGCCTGAGGACTTCTGCCCCAACCTCGCGGGCAACCAGTGGTACGCCTATGACTGCAACACCGGCTCCAAGTCGCCGGTTGTGGTTCCGACGGCCACTGCTGAAGCCGTAGTCATCTCGGCGCCTCAGGCAGGCACAGTCACGACGGCCAAGCCCAAGCCTGCCAAGGTGTCCAAGCCGGCCAAGGCCCACGTGCCGACCACCGTCGACGCGGGTGTCGTCAACGTCCCGCAGGCGGCGCAGATGCCCAGCGCGGTGGATGCCGGTGGCGGTTCCTCCGCTCCGACCACGCCGCTCCTGGGCTGGGTCCTGCTGGCCGTCGGCATGATCGGTGCAGCGGCAGCGACGAGCACGATGGTGGCCGCTCGCAAGAAGTAGTCAGACCGCACGAAAGCGAAGGACCCCGGCCGGGTGGGCCGGGGTCCTTCGCTGTTCGTCGGGGTCGGGGCGCGGTTCAGTCGAGGGTGCGCAGCACGGGAAACAGCGGGTGATCCATCGGGGCTCCGGCGGGCACCTCCTGGTCAAGGCCGTCGAACTGCGGGGATGTCCGCCAGTGCCGTGGCGCGTGGGTGGCGTCGTCGCCCAGGAAGCGCAGTGAGAAGGCGCGTCGACGATGGGATCCGGGCACGCCGTAGGCGTGGTGGGCCGTCAGCATGTGGAAGAAGACGGCGTCGCCCGGCGACAGCGCCCAGCCGCGGATGTCGAAGGACGTGCGGTCGGCTTCGATGTCGGGCAGTTCGGCGAGGGTGCCTTCGGGGAACCACTTCGCCTGCTCGGTCAGGAACGTCCGCGGCATCAGCCAGCCGCCGAGGTGCGATCCGGCCAGGAACTCCAGGGTCGACTCAGCAGGCACGGGGTCGACCGGCATCCACATCGAGCAGTTGTCGAAGCCGTCGACGTTGTAGTACGGCTGGTCCTGGTGCCACGGTGTGGGCTGGCGGGTGCCCGGCTCCTTGACGAGCAGGTGGTCGTGGAACAGGCGCACGGTGCGACCGCCCATGAGCTCGAGGGCGACGTCGGCCGCCCGGGACTCGAAGGCGATCTGCCGGTACTCGGGGATCCGATGCCAGTTGCAGAAGTCCTCCACGAACCGGCCAGGATCGTCGCGCGCGCTGGCCACTCCGAAGAGCGGGCCGGGCTCGACCAGGTTGCGCTCGATGCCAGCGCGGACCGTCTCGACCTCGTCAGCGCTGAAGAGCCCGCGCACGACGACGCAGCCGTCGGCGCGGTACGCCTCGATCGACTGAGCGTCCAGGACGCTCATGCCAGGTCGAGGTCCTTGATCAGCTTCGCGACGTGGCCGGTCGCCTTCACGTTGTAGAAGGCCTGCTCGATCCGTCCGTTCGCAGAGATGAGGAAGGTCGAGCGGATGACGCCGACGACGACCTTGCCGTAGAGCTTCTTCTCGCCGAAGGCACCGTAGGCGGTCAGGACCGCCTTGTCGGGGTCCGACAGCAGCGGGTAGGTGAGGTGGTCGCGCTCCTTGAACTTGGCCAGCTTCTCCGGCTTGTCGGGCGAGATGCCGAGGATGGCGATCTCGTGCTCCCCGAAGATCGCGAGCTGGTCGCGGAAGTCGCACGCCTCCTTCGTGCAGCCGGGAGTCATTGCGGCGGGATAGGCGAACAGCAGGACCCGCCGGCCGGCGAAGTCCTTGAGGCGCACCGTGGCGCCGGTGTCGTCGGTGAGGGCGAAGGCGGGGGCCTTGTCTCCGGGTGAGAGGGTCATCGCGGGCTCCTGGGCAGCGTTGGGAGCCCCACGGTAGGCGATGAGCCGTAGCCCTGTGTCCAAGTCCATGCACCTGCAAAGGATTTGCAGAACGGGCCGCTCGTACTTAGGGTTCCCTCATGCGATCGAGGGTAGTCACCGCGGCCGTGGGGGCGATCGGCGCGACGCTGCTCCTGGCGGCCTGCTCGGGCGCCGCTGCCGGCGACGCGTCGAGCACGGCGGGGCAGGGCCCCCTGATTGCCACGACCGTGTCGCCGATCACCTCGATCGCCGCGTCCATCGCCGGCGACCGGGCGAGGGTCCAGGGCATCGTGCCGGAGGGCACCAACAGCCACACCTACGAGCCGGCTCCCCAGACCGCCGAACTGCTCAGCAAGGCCGACCTGATCCTCGTCAACGGGCTCAAGCTGGAGGACCCCACCGTCGACCTCGCCAAGGCGAACAAGAAGGAGTCGACCCCGATCGTGGAGATCGGCACGTCCGTCCTGCCGGAGTCGGACTACATCTACGACTTCTCCTTCCCCAAGGAGGACGGCAAGCCGAACCCGCACCTGTGGACCGACCCGAACTACGCGATCAAGTACGCCGCGGTGATCCGCGACCAGCTCGGCAAGCTCGATCCCGCCAACGCGTCCTACTACTCCGCGAACTACGACGCCTTCGCGAAGAAGGCAACGGCTCTCGCCGACGCGCTGCGGGCCGACCAGTCCACGGTGCCCGCGGGCAACCTCAAGCTCCTGACCTACCACGACGCGTACGCCTACTTCGCCAAGGACTTCGGCTGGCAGGTCATCGGCGCCCTGCAGCCGAAGAGCTTCGACGACCCGACACCGTCCGAAGTCGCCGCCCTCATCGACCAGGTCAAGGCCGAGAAGGTGCCGACCATCTTCGGCTCCGAGGTGTTCCCGTCGGCCGTCCTCGAGGAGATCGGCCGCGCCACGGGGGCGAAGTACGAGGAGTCCCTCCGCGACGACGACCTCCCGGGCGCGCCGGGCGAGCCGGACCACTCGTGGCTCGGGCTGATGAAGTACGACTACTCGACCATGATCAAGGGGCTGGGCGGGAATCCGACGAACCTCGACGCGGTTGACGTCACCAGTTCGGTCCCCGACAAGGCGGAGTACCCGCAATGACCAAGGCGAGGCGATGACCGGCACCGGAGTTGGTCCCGAGCTGATCCGGCTCGACGAGGTGGATGCCGGCTACGGCCACCACACCGTGCTCGACGACGTCTCGTTCCACATCCACGAGGACCAGTTCACCGGCATCGTCGGTCCGTCCGGGGCCGGCAAGACGACCCTGCTCCGCGTCCTGCTCGGCACGCTGGGCACCTCGGCGGGGAGCGTCTGGCGTCGTCCCGACCTGCGGGTGGCCTACGTCCCGCAGCTCGAGACGGTCAACTGGAACTTCCCCGTCACGGTGATGGAATGCGTGCTGATGTCCCGCACCCGCGGACGCCTGCTCCCGTGGGCGAGCAAGCAGGAGAAGGCGCAGGTCCACGACGTGCTGGACCGCCTCGGGCATCGGCGGGCTTTCGCAGCGGCACATCCGCGAGCTGTCCGGCGGCCAGCAGCAGCGCATGTTCCTGGCCCGGGCCCTCCTGCGCGACCCGCAGCTCCTGCTGATGGACGAGCCGACGAGCGGCGTCGACGTGTCGACCCGCCACGACGTCCTGCACCTGCTCGCCGACCTGCACGAGGAGGGCGTGGCCATCGTCCTGACGACCCACGACCTCAACGGCATGGCCGCGCACCTGCCGCACCTGGTGTGCGTGAACCATCGGATCGTCGCCGACGGCACCCCGAACGAGGTCATCACGCCGGCCGTGCTCGAGCAGACGTTCGGCGCCCGCATGGAGGTCCTCGAGCACCTCGGCATGCGGGTCGTCGTCGACGAGGCCCCCGTGTCGTACCTGCCCGGGGCAGGCGCCTGACATGGACACCCTGCTCGAGCCCCTCGCCTACGCCTTCTTCCAGAAGGGCCTCCTCGTCGCCTGCCTGTCGGGCGCCCTGCTCGGCTTCATCGGCGTCTACATCGTGCTGCGCGGCATGAGCTACATCGGCCACGGCCTGTCCCACTCGATCTTCGGCGGCTTCGCGGCGGCCCAGCTGTTCGCGGCGCAGTTCTACGTCCTCGGCGCAGGGCTGTGGGGCATCGCGTCGGCGCTGGCGATCACCACCGTCGTCAAGAAGAGCCGGGTGGGCGCCGACGCCGCCATCGGCGTGATCACGCTGGCGTCCTTCGCGCTCGGTGTCGCGCTGTTCGCGAAGTTCGGCACCAGCGGCCCGTCCTTCGACAACGCGCTGTTCGGCAGCATCCTGGGCATCACGCCGGTGCAGATCGTCGGCCTGGTGGCCGTCACGCGTCCTGACCGCCGTGTTCGTCTTCTTCCGCTACCGGGCCCTGCTGTTCAGCACCTTCGATCCCGACGTGGCCGGCAGTGTCGGGCGTGCGGCGTCGGGCGTGTCGAGGCCGCCCTCATGGTCATCCTGTCGCTGGCGATCCTCGCCACGCTGACGGTCGTCGGCGTGACGCTGGTCGCCGCCATGCTGGTCATCCCCGCAGTCATCGCACGGATGCTCACCGACTCGTTCGGGCGCATGCTCACCTACAGCACGGTGGTCGGAACGATCTGCGGACTGGTGGGCATGTACCTGAGCTACTACGCGGGCGTGCCGTCCGGAACCATGATCGTCCTCGTGGGTGCGGCGATGTTCATCGTCGTGCTCGCCTTCACCGGCGGACGAGGCCTGCGACGCTCCGCCGGATTGGACAGCCACTCCGAGGACCTGCTCGCCGAGCCTGCCGCGTAGGCTTGCGTCCCATGTCGGATGTAACGCCTCCCCCCACGGACGCCGCCGCGCCGCCGAAGCCTCCCGTTCCCTCTGTGGAGGAGCTGCAGGCCGAGATCGAATCCGCCCGCAACGACCTCGTCGCGTCGATCGATCAGCTCAAGGCGCAGGCGAAGCCGAAGGCCCTGATCACCCGCGCGCAGCGCAACGTGATGGGCTTCTTCACCGACGAGTTCGGTGGGGTCCGCCCCGAGCGGGTCGCTGTCGTGGGGGCGGTCGTGATCGGCATCTTCGCCCTCGGCGCGATTCGCCGCCGCCGCCGCTAGCAGCCGCACGTGTCCGCACCGCCGCAGGAACACGTCGCCTCTCCCGACACCACGCCCAACGCCGACGGGTCGGTCCCGATCAAGCTCCTCCACGACCGCGTTCTGGTGCGCGAGGACAACGACGGTCGCGAGCGCAAGTCGCTGGGCGGCATCGTCATCCCGGTGACCGCACACGTCGGACGCCGCCTCGCCTGGGCGAAGGTGGTCGCCATCGGCCCCAACGTCCGCAGTCTCGAGGTCGGCGACCACGCGCTGTTCGAGCCCGAGGATCGCGGCCTGGTCGAGCTGCAGGGAATCGAGTACGTGCTGCTGCGCGAGCGTGACGTCCATGCGGTGGCGGCCGATCGCAACCAGTCGTCCGGTACCGGGCTGTACCTGTAGCGGCGATGACGAACTCCTTGATGAGCCGACCGGTCCTGGTCGGCGGAACCGGTCGCAGCGGCTCGACCATCGTCGGCCACCTCCTCGACCACCATCCCGATCTCACGCTCGCCCGGCCCATGGAGGTCCGGTTCATCGCCGGTCACCAGGGCCTCGCCGACGCCCTGGCCAAGGCCCTGCGCAAGCCAGGCAGCGCCGCCGCGGCGTCCGCCGCGCAGCTGGCCGTCGACCGCCTGCTCAACCGGTGGTTCTTCCGCGCCGAGCATGTGGGGCTGCACGAGTCGATGTCGAAGGAGGACGTCGAGGCGTGGTCCACGGAGTACCTGACGGCCTTCGATGCTGAACCCGTGCTGGCCACGCGAACCCTCGCCGACCGGATCATGGCCCGGATCGCGGAGCGGCTGAAGGCGCAGCGGCTCGTCGACACGACGCCCGCCAACGCCCGAAAGGCCGACCGGCTCGAGCCGATCTACCCGGACTCCAAGGTCGTCATCGTCACGCGCGACGGCCGTGACGTGTCCGCTTCCTTCGTCAGCCAGAGCTTCGGTCCGGACGATGTCTTCGCCGGCCTCGACCAGTGGGAGGCGCGGATGCTGGCATCGCACCGCGCCGCACTGGCCAGTCGCCACGGCCGAGTCCTCACCTTCGAGCTGGTCGACCTGGTGGCGCGTGATCGGGCGGCCACGCTGGCGCGGCTGTGCGAATTCGTCGAGGTCCCGGTCTCCGACGAGATGGTCGCGTGGTTCGACGAGAACGTCACGAGCGACGGGATGCATCCGGGTCGTTGGCGACGCGATTTCGACGCCGACACCTGCGAGCGGATCGATGACCATTACGCGGCAGCATGCGCACGACTCGCCGCCGAGGGTGTGGTCATCCCCTCCTGATCGCGGGATGATCGCACGAATGGACACCAAGGAGCGGCCGTGGGCTGCCCCGGCGCTGAAGATCGCCGGGGTGTACCTCGCGTTCGCCGTTCTGTGGATCCTGCTCTCGGATCGCCTCGTGCGCTGGGCCGTGCCCGATGCCGATGCCATGGCCTGGCTGCAGACGTTCAAGGGCATCGGTTTCGTCGTAGCCAGCGCCGGCGTGCTGTACCTAATAACCAAGCGGTACCTCGATCGCGCAGAGGCCAGCACGGACCAACTGAGGGAGGCGTACGACCAGACCCTCGCCGGCTGGGCTGCAGCACTCGACAGCCGCGACCACAGCACCGGTGAGCACTCCGAGCGGGTGACCGAACTGACGGTGCAGCTCGCCGAGCGCTTCGGGATCGAGGGACCCGCCCTCGAGGACGTCATGCGCGGGGCGACACTGCACGACATCGGCAAGATGGCGGTGCCCGATCGCATCCTCGGCAAGGTCGGTCCCCTCACGCCCGAAGAGTGGGCGGTCATGCGCCAGCATCCGGATGCTGCGCAGCAGATGCTGTCGGGCATCGGCTTCCTGTCATCGGCGATGGACATCCCGTGGTGCCACCACGAGCGCTGGGACGGCACCGGCTACCCACGAGGGCTGGCCGAAGAGCAGATTCCGTTTCCGGCCCGGCTGTTCGCGGTGGTCGATGTGTACGACGCGCTCACCTCCGACCGTCCGTACCGCGAGCCGGTCGCCGTCGATCGCGCCCTCGCGCACATCGAGGAGCGGTCCGGCAGCCACTTCGACCCGGCCGTGGTGGTCGAGTTCACGGCGATGATGCGGGAACGCCACGCCGAGGGGCTGCTCGATTCCGGAGGCCGACTTTGACCCGCCCAGCGCCGTGTGGTTACATCTCGTTCCACAACTGAATACCTCATCCAGAGGGGCAGAGGGATACGGCCCGTTGAAGCCCCGGCAACCTTTTCGGTGATTCTCGTCGCAACGAGGCCACCCGAAAGTGGTGCCACTTCCGACCTGACGACCAGGGCAGATGAGAAGAGAGGCCTCGTCATGACTGTTCAGATCTCGAACCCCTCGCTGGGTTCGGCGTACGCGTTGAAGTGTCGCGAGTGCGGAGCAACCACCGAACTCGATGCGAGCTACGCGTGCTACGAGTGCTTCGGCCCTCTTGAGGTCGCCTACCACCCGGCCACTCTGTCCCGCGCGGACATCGAGGCCGGCCCGCCGTCGATGTGGCGGTACGAGGCGCTTCTTCCCGTCGTGCCGGGCGCCGGGAGCCGGCCTGGCCTGCAGCCGGGCTTCACCAAGCTGGTCCGCGCCGACAACCTGGCAGCGGCCCTCGGCGTGAAGTCCCTGTGGGTCAAGGACGACTCTGGTAATCCCACGCACTCGTTCAAGGACCGCGTCGTCGCGGTGGCGCTGGAGAACGGCCGCCGGCTGGGCTACCGCACCATCGCCTGCGCGTCGACGGGCAACCTCGCGAACGCCGTTGCGGCCGCAGCGGCGCGCGCGGGCCTGAAGTCGGTGGTGTTCGTCCCGTCGAACCTCGAGGCCGGCAAGATCGTCACGACGGCTGTCTACGGTGGCACGCTCGTCGCCATCGACGGCAACTACGACGACGTCAACCGGCTCTGCAGCGAGGTCGCGTCCTCGCGGGACTGGGGCTTCGTCAACGTGAACCTGCGCCCCTACTACGCCGAGGGCAGCAAGACGGTGGGGTACGAGGTTGCCGAGCAGCTCGGCTGGCGCCTGCCCGACGCCGTCGTGTCGCCGGTCGCCTCCGGATCGCTCCTGACCAAGGTCGACAAGGCGTTCCGCGAGTTCGTCGACCTCGGCCTCGTGGCCGACCGCGACTACCAGGTGTTCGGTGCCCAGGCCACCGGCTGCTCGCCGGTTGCGCAGGCATTCCGGGCCGGCCACGACGTCATCCGACCGGTGAAGCCGGACACGATCGCGAAGTCGCTCGCGATCGGCAACCCTGCCGACGGGCCCTACGCACTCGACGTGGTGCGGCGCACGGGCGGAGCCATCGCCGATGTGTCCGACGACGAGGTGATCGAGGGGATGAAGCTGCTGGCGCAGACGGAGGGCATCTTCGCCGAGACCGCGGGCGGCGTCGTCGTCGCGACCTACCGCAAGCTCCTCGCGGAGGGGCTCATCGACCCCGCCGCGGAGACCGTCCTGCTGAACACCGGCGACGGCCTGAAGACCCTCGACGCGGTCGCCCCGACGTCCCAGCCGACCTTCACCATCTCCCCGTCGTTCGACGACTTCGAGGCCCACTACACCGAGGTGACCGCATGAGCATCGCCGTCAAGGTTCCGACCATCCTTCGTACCTACACCGGGGGAGTGGCCGACGTGGCCGTCAGCGGGGAGACTCTCGCCGATGCCCTGAAGGACCTCGACCTCCAGTACCCGGGGATCGGGGCGCGGGTGCTCGACGACGATGGCCGGCTCCGCCGCTTCGTCAACGTGTACGTCAACGACGACGACGTGCGGTTCCTGGAAGACCTCCAGACGCCGACCCCGGACGGCTCGAGCATCTCGATCATCCCCGCGGTCGCCGGTGGCTGACGCCGCTAGGTGAGCGCGGTGATCGCACTCCACCCGATCACCAGCACGAGAAGGCCACCGGCGCATGCGGCCAGGAAGACCCGCAACCGCTTGGCGACCTGCGCGAGGCCGAGCAGGAAGAACGTGATGGCCAGCACGCTGAGGATGGCCACGTACGTGTCGCTGCGTGAGTTCCAGTCGTTGTAGCTGTCGGACGCATCGTTCTGCGGGCGACCATGTCCCGCTCGACCGCAGCCCGCCCCTCGAAGTACGCCTGCACGTCCGGGAATCCGTCAGGGGTGGCCGGGGCGAAGGCAGGATCTGCATAGATGTCGGACAGCGTCCGTGCCTGATCTGCCCGGGCCCGGGCCGCTTCGGCGAGCGCGCCGATCTGCTCCGCCTCGGTGGCGCTGCCGGCCGCCGACGGCTTCAGGGCTGCGTAGTCCAGAGCGAGGCCCTGCTGGGTGTTCGTCAGCACGTCGGTGACCAGTCGGCTTTGGTAGCCCTCGGCGACGGTGTCGCCGACCTGAAGGGCCGCGGCCGTCAGGACCAGCCGCTCGGACTCGCGATTCGCAGCGTCACCCTGCGTGCTGGCCTCGACCTCCAGGCCGGCGACGACCGCCGCGACGATCGTGGTGATCAACGTGAGGACAACGACGAGTCGGCGGCCCCGGTCGCTGCTCACAGGACCCCACCGCGACTGGTGATGAACCACGATTCGATGACGAGGAAGGCGCCGACACCGACCACCCACAGGCCGACGCCGACGACGAGGTTGACGACCCGCCAGCGTCCTCGGCTGATCTCTGCCATGCCGAGCCAGAACAAGGCGATGGCGAGGAGCACTGACAGGATCGTCAGCCAGCGCTTCGTTCGCGTAGCTGTCGGCGCGGGAGAACGACACCGCCGGAATGACGGCCCGGAACTGCGCGTCGTCGGCCTCCAGCTGGGCGATGCGTGCCGTCACGTCGAAGGTCCCCGCCGCCGTGGTCAGCTCACCGGCAGGAAAGGGTCCTGCAGTTCGGCCATGCTCGGCACCAGGTTGTCATTCAGGCTGCTGCCGGCCGCGACCAGTGCGGCCTAGCCGCTCGCGACGAGTGCTTTGGACTCGGCGGACTTCATCGCCGTCTGGGCCGCGTAGTCGGCCTCGGCGAAGGCGCTGCTTTCGTTGATGTGGTGCATCGCCGACTGCTTGGTCGCGTCGATGAGGCCGGCTCGGTTGTTGTCAGCGACCTGTGATCCGACCGCGCTGGTGCGCCACGCAGCCAGGGCGGCAGTGACCGCCACGACGGCCAGCGGGATGGTGATGGCGACCTCGAGGCGGTTCTCGCCGGGGCGCGCGTCCGCGACGGTCCCGGTGGCCACGTCGTCCCCCATCCCCGGAAAGCAGAAGGCCACCCGAGGAGGGTGGCCGTCATGGTGCACCGCCAGGTGCACCGCCAGGTGCACCGCCAGGGACTCGAACCCCGAACCCGCTGATTAAGAGTCAGCTGCTCTGCCATTGAGCTAGCGGTGCGCGGGCAGAAGGGTATCACCGGGTCGACAGCACCTGAGCACTAGCATCCGATGGTGGCGCGGACGAGACCAGCGAGCACGGCGACGACCGTCGCCCTCATCGGGATCGTGCTCGTCATCGTCGCCATCCAGCTGTGGCTTCCGGGCTCCGTGACGGTAGGCCCGCGGTGGCTGGTGCCTGTGATCGAGCTCAGTGGCATCCCCATCGTGATCGTCCTCACCGTGCGGCTGGGCTCCGACCAGCCTGTCGTCCGCGCCATCATGACGGCGTACCTGGTGTTCCTCGTGCTGGCCTGCGTGATGAACGCCGTCCTGCTCCTGGCGTCGCTCCTGCGCGGATCTGACGACTCCGGCGAGTACCTACTGTTCGCCGGCTTCGGCGTGCTCGCCATCAATGTTCTGAGCTTCGGGCTCGTCTACTGGTGGATCGACGGCGGGGGGCCTGGTCGCCGACAGGCTGGCGCCGTCGTGGCTCCTGACTTCCTCTTCCCACAGCAGGGGCAAGGTCAGCACAACTGGCGACCCGGGCTGATCGACTACCTGTTCACGGCCTATACGAACATCATCGCGTTCAGTCCCACCGACACGATGCCGCTGTCGCACCGCGTGAAGATCCTGTTCACCGTCCAGTCCGCAACCGCCCTGCTGACGATCGTGGTGACCTTGAGCCGCGCGGTGAACCTCATCCCCGGCGGCGTGCCTGGCTCGTGACCGTCGGCTCTACTCGACGATGCGCACCGGTGTCTCCTTGAGGAGAACCGGGCCGTTGATCGGCTTGCAGGTGTTGTTGGTCGAGCACACCTGCGCGAAGCTGTCCGGTGGCGTGTAGCTGCCTGCAGTGTCGACGGCCCAGGCGATGATCGACGGGACCCCGTTCTTCTCGACGAAGCAGTTGACCACGACGCCGTCGTCGTTGCACCCGTTGAAGGTCGAACCGACGATCCACTGGTTGATGATCCGCAGGCCCTTGACGGCGCCGGAGTCGTTCGTCAGCTGCATCCCGAGCAGGGGGTAGGGCTCAGGCGTCCAGATGTACCAGTACGTGCGGTCGATGCCCAGATGCAGCGAGTCGAGCTCGGTCTGCACGACCCAGTCGCGGGCTGCAGAGCCCTCGATCGTCTGCCGCGGGTTGCTCGGCCCAGGCCCGGCGAGGCCGTAGTTCAGCTCGGTGTCCCACACGGGCTTGGCAGGGGCACCAGCCTGCGCGATGGCATCGCGCACCTTGGCGATGTACGCGGCCCGTGCATCGGGGGTCTGCCGGCTCGAGGGGTACAGGTGGGCCGCGAACACGTCGACGGGCCACCCCAGCTTTCCCAAAGCGGCGAGGTAGCGCGGGAAGAACCGGCTGAAGCTGCCGGCCAGGCGCACTGTCGTGCTCGCGGCCACGACTTTGGCCTTCGGATCGTTCCTGTGGATGATGTCCGCGGCTCGCTTGGTCATCTCGGCCAGCTTCTCGGGGGTGCCGTTCCAGAACATCGCCAGGCTCGCCTCGTTCCAGATCTGGTACGACGTGATCCGTCCGGCGTAGCGCTTGGTGACCGCATTCACGAAGGCATCCCACGCCGCGAGATTCTTCGGTGTCGATGCGGCGCCCGGAACCGGGTAGTCGGTCGGCTTGATCTGCGTGGCGTTCCAGGTCGGTGTGGCTCCGAGGACCAGGAGGATGTCGTCGATGCCGTGGGCCTGGGCGTTCTTCACCGCGGTGTCGAGCGGCTTCCAGTTGTACTTGCCCTTGACGGCCTCGACCTGCGACCAGTTCGTGCCGGCGTCCCACAGCCGCAGGCTGCCGAACGGGTCGTTCTTGTCGGGCCAGGCTCCGTCCTGAACGCCGGCGACGTGCATGCCGGTGATGGTGGCCGGGATGACCTCGCCCATGTGGTCGCCACTGGGCGAGGCCGACGGGGCAGGCGACGCGGATGCGGAGCCTGACGCCGTCGCCGAGACCGACGCGGACGGCGACGCTGGGATCGATCCTGAGACGGTCGGCTGAGCAGTGACACCCGCGGTGGTGGACACCGTCGTGACGTCTCCGCTGGGAGACGAGCAGGCCGACGCGGTCAGGCCGAGGACGACGAGGATCGGAAGGAGGCGTCGCAGCACCCGGCCAGCCTACGGGCGGACTGCTGCAGAGTTCGCCGAGACCTTGAGCACGGACGTGTCGACGGCCTCGAAGGCGGCGGCAGGAATCCCCTTGAGCTCCTCGATCAGGGCGGGCGGCCACTCCTCGTCCGCGGAGCCCTGGAAGTACCACGGAGATCCGTTGTCGGCGAGGACGAGGCCATAGCGCTTCATCGCCTCGATGACGGTGGCGCCCCCGGGGCTGTGACCGGCAGTGGAGTAGGAGGCCTTCAGCCGGAAGCGTGCGCCCATCGGCGGAAACGCTGCGTCGTTCGTCGAGCCGGCCTGGTGCCGGGCCGGCCAGATGAAGGCGCGCCGAGTCACGTTGGTCGTGAAGCGGATCGCGTGGTCGACGTGTCCGCTAGCCACTTCGTCCCACCGCAGGAGTCCGGGCAGGATGGGCAGGCCGGCGGCGTCGGCGGACGTCCAGGTGCGCGGTCGCAATGCGTTGGAGCGCAGGTCCCAGGTGGCCCCCGAGCCGGCCGTCCAGCCATCGGCTGTCCGATGGGTGTCCCACGTCTCGAAGAGGGTGCAGGTAGCCGCATCCACGACGATGGCGTGCCGATCCCCGTCGGAGGATGCGCCGCCCTCGATGGCGGTGACCTTGCCGAGGGGGTAGGCGACCTGGTCACTCTCGTCGGCGTAGTCGAAGGTGACGGGCACTCGCGGAGCCCCGTCGACGACCGTCACCGGAATCCCGTACGGGACGTCCTGCGCTCCGTAGCTGGGTCCGAAGTCCGGATGCAGGTTGATCGACGAGTGCATGTGGGACATCCACGACGCGGACATCCGATGCACCGGCAGTCGATCGATGCGGGCATGCCAGTAGTTGTCGTCCGGGAACATCGGGCAGGTGGTCCCGGGGATCGGATTGGTGCGTGGCACCGACCCTCGACCGGTCCCCGCCGCTGCGCTGGGTGACACCACCACGGCGAGCGCGACCGTCGCGCCGAGGATCGGGCGCAGCCAGCCAGCGTGGGCGCGGAGCATCCGACCAGTATCCGCGGGTGACAGCCTCGTGTCAGGGCAGCCCGGATCTCGGAGCCCCTCACGAACCGCTCGTCCCGGCGCGTGGACTCGACTCCCGTGTTGTTCGTGGGAAGGATGTTCCATCGGCAGGTGCGTGGCCACCAGGGACGAGGCGCTGTGCATCAGGGCAGGTGGTTCGAGAGCCGTTGGCTCGTGTGGCTCCTCGGCGCCCTCATGCTCACCGCGATCGTCATCGACGTGCTCCCCGGGGACTCGACCGTCCTCGAGATCCCGGTCGTGACCGTGCTGCTCGTCACCGGCGCTGTTCGCCATCTGGCTGGTAGTGGTGCTGCGTCGACGAGAACGGCAGGCGCGGATCCAGGAGGAGCAGTACCGACTGCTCGCCGAGAATGCGTCTGACATCGTCACTCGCGTTTCGCTGTCCGGCACGCTGGAATGGATCTCGCCATCGGTGCGGACGGTGCTCGGCTGGGATCCCGATCAGCTCGTGGGCACGCATCCGTGGGACCTCGTGCACCCGGACGATCGTGCCGCGGCGAGGGCCTCGCTGGCGGACGCTGCCATGCCGGGCCACCAGGCCGGCCGGCTGGTCACCCGTTTCCAGAAGGTCGACGGCTCGTACGTCTGGCTCTCGGCCTCCGGCACCAAGTCGGCGGCGGGAACGTTCGTCGTCAGCTTCCGCGACGTCGACGATGAGGTGCGAGCCCGCGAGGCGACGGTCGAGTCGGAAGCCCGATTCCGCCTGCTCGCCGAGAACGCGATGGACCTCGTCTTCTCCCTCGACATGCACGCGGCGATCCAATGGGTGTCTCCGTCGGTCGTCGCCATGCTCGGCTACCGACCTGAGGAACTCGTCGGACAGTCCGGGGCCGTGCTCGTCGACGCGGACGACCTGCCCGTCCTACTCGCCGCCGCAGCCGAGGCGCGCGCCGGCATGGCCAGCTCATGTGAGATCCGCATGCGCTCCAAGTCGGGCGACGATCGATGGGTTGACGCGACGCCACGCCCGATCTTCGACGCCACGGGAACCATCGTCGGCGGCGTCATCGGCGTGCGTGACATCGACGCCGAGATGACGGCGCGGAACGCCCTGGCGCATGCGACGGACTTCGACGCCCTGACCGGTCTGGCCCGCCGGGGACTCGCCCGCGCCCGTATCGGGGAGATCCTCGACGACCGCGGCGACCAGGACTGGGCCCTCATCTGTGTCGGCGTCAACGGACTGACCGCCGTTAATCAGGCCTACACGTATGCCGCGGGCGACGCCGTCCTCCTGGCGGTCACCGAGCGGCTCGTCGGCTGACAGGGGCCGGAGAACTCGGTGGCCCGCATTGCGGGAGACGAGTTCGCGGTCATGGTGCCCGACATCCACGACGCGACCGACGCGGCGGCAGCTGCAGAACGCATTCTGGCCGCGGTCCGCGGGCCCGTCACGGTTGGCGAGGCGAGCGTCGACGTGACCGCGTGTGCCGGCATCGCCATGGCGAACCACGGTGACGCGGAGGACCTTCTCCGGGACTCGACGGCGGCGATGCGACAGGCGACCGCGCGAGGACATGACCGATGGGAGTTCCTCGACGGAAATGTCGGTAAGCAGACCCGCGAGGCGCTGATCCTGCAGACCTCGCTGCGGGACGCCATCGGTGCCGGTTCCCTGCGACCGTGGCTGATGCCCATCGTCCGCCTGGTGGATGGCACCGTCCTCGGGTACGAGGTGCTGGTCCGATGGGTGCACGCCGACGGGACGGTTACCGGCCCCGCAGACTTCCTCGACGTGGCCGAGAGATCGGGCCTGATCGTCGACATCGACCACGAGATGCTCTGCCGCGCCATCGACCTGCTGCACGAGTCCAGCGCCATCGAGCGGCTCGCCGTCAACGTCTCCGCTGCAACCCTCGCCAGCGGCACGCTGACCGCCAAGGTGGCCGAGGCTCTCGATGCGTCAGGCGTCGACCCGCGCCGTCTGCATCTCGAGGTCACGGAGACCTCGCTGTTCGAGGTGACGAGCGGGGTCCGAAGCACGATGCAGGAGATCGCCGGTCTGGGCGTGGCCTGGTGGGTGGATGACTTCGGCACCGGTTACAGCTCGATCAGCCACCTCCGCGACCTGCCGATCACGGGCCTGAAGCTGGACCAGTCGTTCACGGCCGGCCTCACGCTCGTCGACACGCAGGCGACCAAGCTGTCGCAGGGGCTCGTCGGCCTCGCCGAGGGCCTGGGCCTGAAGACGATCGCCGAGGGCATCGAGACGGTGGAGCAGTCGGCGGTGCTCATCCGGCAGGGCTGGCAGCAGGGGCAGGGATGGCTCTACGGCAAGCCCGCGGCCGCACCGGTCAGCCGAGGGTGAGCCGCAGGATCCTGTCGTCCTGCGATCGGGGCTGCCCGCGTCCGTCGGTGTTGCTCGTCATCAGCCACAGGGACCCGTCCGGCGCCCGGGCGACGGTCCGCAGCCGTCCCAGGTCACCGAGTCTCATCGCGATCGGAGTGCGGGCGCCGGCGCCCGTCAGCGGCACCCGGAACAGCCGCTGCCCGGCAAGCGTCGCGACGTAGGCCGACGATCCGGCAATCGCGACTCCGCTCGGTGACGCCGTCGACGTGGGCGACCACTGGGCGATCGGGTCGACGAAGCCCGGATCGCCGGAGGCGCCCTCGTGGATGGGCCATCCGTAGTTGCGGCCCGGACGCAGCACGTTGAGCTCATCGACCGTCTGCTGGCCGAACTCGGTGGCGAAGAGCCGCCCGCCCGGGCCGAACGCGAGTCCCTGGACGTTGCGATGCCCGAAGGTCCACACCAGGGAGTCCGGGAACGGGTTGCCCTTGGGGCGCTTCCCTGTGGGGGTCATCCGCAGGACCTTGCCGCCGAGGCTGCCAACGTCCTGACTGAGCGCGCTGTTGGTCGTGTCGCCGGTCGAGGCATACAGCATCCCGTCGGGGCCGAAGACCAGCCGGCCGCCGTTGTGGAACATCCCGCGTGGGATGCCCGCGAGCACGACCTGGGACCGTCCCAGTCGTGTGCCGTTCCACGCGAAGCGGACGATCCGGTTGTCGGCTGCCGTCGTGAAGTATGCGTAGACCCAGCGCGGCTGAGGGCCGGGTGGCACGGCGATCCCGAGGAGGCCACCCTCACCGTAGGGAGTCACATCCGGAATCCGGCCGACCGTTCGCACGACCTTGGCGGCGCCCGGACGGATCCGCTTCACCAACGCGGTGTCGCGCTCACTGACCAGGGCAGTGCCGTCGGGCAGGAAGGCAAGCCCCCACGGAGAGGTGAGGCCCGTGGCGATCGTCGACGTCCCGGTCACCCTCGTCGGCACCTCAGCCCGAGCCGTTGACCCCCCAACGACAAGCAGCAGGCAGGCCGCGAGGCTCGTCGCCACGCCGACGAGCGCCGTTCGCCAAGTCCGCTTCGTCATCGGTCCAGTCTCAGCCCACGTGCTCGCCGCGGCAACACCGCATCCACGTGGGACCATGGCAGGAAGGAGTCAGGGCCCTCCGGCAAGCGCGTGCGGCCAAGGTGGCGATGCTCGATGG
>CAVWJW010000005.1:0-154528 GCA_963755335.1 uncultured Actinomycetes bacterium | reverse complement strand
TTCAAATTGTGCTCGGCGGATTGAACGAAAAGCGCACCGGCATGGAATTGCCCCCAAGGTGAATGTCGAGTTCCAGGTGCGTTGCGATCGCGAAACGGCGAAGTTGCTGGAGCCGATGCGACCGATTATTTCACCGCTATGGCCGGCGCGAGCGACACCGACATTGGGCCCAGCGTCACCGCTCCACCACTGTCGGCGCACTTCACCGCCTCGGGCATCGAAGTGTACGTGGATCTAGCGGACCACATCGACGTGCCGGCGGAAATCGAACGCAAGCAGAAAGAGCTTGTCAAGTTTAATCAATTGATCGCAGGCAAGGAAAAGCAGCTTTCGAACGAAGCGTTCGTCAGCCGCGCTCCGGAAGCGGTGATTGCCAAGGAACGGGCGGCGCTGGAAGAACGCACAGCGAAAAAATCGACGGAAGCAACTTTGGCGATGTTACTGGCGAAAAAATGATCGGTTTTACATGCCACAAACCGTGCCCCTGGATTGCAATTGCCGAAGCGTTTTATAATCGAGGAGGCGCCGCGGCGTTCGACTCTTTCAACACTCGGCCATTTTCGCCGCCGCACCGTCACTCGCAAAAGGATCGGTCATGCCAGTACAGATGGAGTTGTCGCGGATCATCATCAGCGAGATCAACGATCAGCAGGTCATCTATCTGAAAGAAGTCGACGGCGATCGCACGTTTCCGATCTTAATCGGGATATTCGAAGCCACGAGCATCGACCGCCGCGTGAAGCAGATCCATTCGCCGCGGCCGCTGACGCACGATCTGCTCGTGAACACCGTCGAACAGCTGGGTGGCGAACTGCAGGACGTGGTGATCAGCGAACTCAAGGATCACACGTACTTCGCGCTGTTGCGGGTGCGGAACGAAGGCGAACTCATCGAAATCGATGCTCGACCGTCCGATGCGATTGCCGTGGCCGTGACCGCCGATCCGCCGCTGCCGATTTACGTGTCGGAGGAAGTGCTCGAACGACGTGCTGGGGGAGTAGAGCGTGGTCGCCTGTGCGGCAGCGGACACGTAGGCCACGACGGTTTGCCGCGTGCTGCCTACTGCATACCTCGCCTACCGCTTCTGCCGAACGTTTTCTGCAAGCGTCGCCAGTGCCCGCTGGCCGGCGGCGCCGTCGACCACCACGTTCACACGCACTTCGCTGGTGCTCATCATTTCGACGTTGATGCCGGCTTCGGAGAGCGACGAAACAGGCCCATTGCCACGCCGGCGTGGCTCCGCATGCCAATGCCTTGCACCGACATCTTGTCGATCTTGGGAGCCGGTGACCGCCCCGCAACCGAACTGTTTGGCCACTTGCTCGGCAATTGTCGTGACTACGAGCCAACTCGGCTTCCGGCACCGTAAAGCTCAGATTGGCTTTGCCGCCTGGCTGTAACTTTGCACGATCATATCGACAAAGATGCCGGCTGCGGCGACTTCATCGAAGAGCGTGGCCGCAGTGCCCGGCCGATCGGGCACCGCGTCGATCGTCACCCGGGCCTGCGATTCATCGAGCTCGATGTCGTCGATCGTCAATTCTTCCATGCCTTGCAGCGGAGCACAACGTCATCGGCCCGGACCGGCGGGATCAGCACCCAACCGACGGGGCTGCGCGTCTGCTGGGTTCTTTCTCAAATCGAAATGCTGCATGCACCGGCAGGGATCGCCGCGGGGGCTCGGCCGCGGGACGACCAGCACGGATTTTGATCTCGCTGGTGGTGATGATCTCAATATTCACGCCGGCATCGCCAAGGGCACGAAACATTTTCTGCGCCACGCCGGTCTGGCGGGCCATGCCCAGGCCCACGACCGAAACTTTGGCCACGTTGTCGTCGTGCGCTGACGCCGGCCGCGCCGAGTTCCGCGACGGCTTCTTGCGCGGCTTCCAGCGTGGCGGGCACATCGCCGCGGGGACCGTGAACGAAATGTCGGCTTTGCCGTCCGCGCCGACGTTCTGCACGATCATGTCGACCGCGATGTTCTGCGCGGCGATGCTGGAAAAGATGCGCGTGGCTGATGCCGGGTCGATCGGGAACGCCTTCGAGCGTGATGCGGGCCTCGTCCTTGACCAGCGCCGCCCCGCAGACCGGCTTGCTTCGGCCGATTCGCGACTCGGCGACGATCATCGTGCCCGGCAGTCGGAAAAGCTGCTGCGCACGTGGATCGGCACGTCGAACTTCTTGGCGAACTCGATGGAGCGCTAGTGCATGACGCCGGCGCCCAGGCTGGCCAGTTCCAGCATCTCGTCGTAGCTGATGCGCTTGACTTGCCGGCCTCGGGCACTGCCGCGGGTCGGTGGTGTAGATGCCGTCGACGTCGGTGTAGATCTCGCACGCGTCGGCATCGAAGCACCGCCGCCAGCGCCACGGCCGTCGTATCGCTGCCGCCGCGGCCCAGCGTCGTGATGTTGTAATTCTCGTCGATGCCCTGGAAGCCGGCGACGATGACGATCTTGCCGTCGTCGAGCAGCTTGCCGCATGCGGTCGGTCGAGATCGACTGGATGCGGGCCTTGGTGTGCGTGCTGTCGGTACGAATGCCGATCTGCGCGCCGGTGAAGCTGATGGCCTCGTGGCCCAGCGACTGAATGGCCATCGCCATCAGGGCGACGCTCACCTGCTCGCCGGTGGAGAGCAGCATGTCCATCTCGCGGGCGTTGCGGCGGTCGGTGATCTGTCCGGCCAGGTCGACCAGCTCGATCGGTGTTGTGGCCCATGGCGCTGACGACCACGACCACCTGGTTGCCGTGCTGCTGGGCGCGGATGGCCTTGCGCGCGGCGGCGAGAATCTTCTGGCGTCGGCGACGCTGGTGCCGCCGAATTTTTGCACGACAATGGGCATCGGGAAGTGGTCAGTGCTCAGTGGACAGATGCCAGGAATCCGCATGGCTTCGTGGAGCGGCCAACGGCATCGTCGGGATCCGGATTTATTTCCCAAGAAATACTTCATCAACGCCAGCCTCGTCGAACGACAGCGGCGACTTGCCGGCGGCGATCTTCGTCGTAGGTGCGGCCGCGTCGGCTGCGACGCCCGTGCCGGCGATCGCGAACGGCACGGCGCCGTGGCTGTGGGTCTTCGGGCGGAGGGCGTGGGATGATCGGGCGAACCAGAATGCGATAATCGCCCTGCTTCTTCAAGCGCTGCGTGCAGCGGGCCGACAATGTGCCGGTCGATTTCCTCCAGGGCCTTCATCTTGGTCCGCCGATTGCCCTCGTGCGAGGCCTCGTCGGTGGCTTCGACGTGGACGCAAACCAGATCGGTGTCCGTGCAGCGCGTCGATCGCGTAACGGCCCTTGGCGGCGTAGTCGGTGTCGAGGTAGCCGGTCGCGCCGGGCACGTCGATCCGCTTGCCAGCCCGATCAGCGCCGCCAGGCCGCGCAGCAGATCGACGGCGGTGATCATCGCCCCGCGTTTGCCGTAGAGCTCGTGCGAACGGCGTCAAGCTTCGGCGTGCGCCCAGGCCCCAGAGCCAGATGTTCGTGGCCGGCGGTTTGCCGCGCCGGCGCGGCGGGCGACGTTGACCGGATGGTCGGCGAACACTCGCACGCTGTCGGTCCATCAGCTGATTGAGCAAATCGCTGCCCGGGCCCGCGCGGATAGTCGTCGAGCACCGACTTGTCGGTCAAATCGTGCGGCGGCGTGGCCCGCGTGTCGGGCGAAAACGGCGCCGGTTGCTCTTGCCCCGCGATAGACCAGCAGATTGCGATAGCTGACGCCGGGATGGAACTGCAGCGCTGTCGCTGCCCAATGCTGTTCCTGCGCAGCTGCCAGCAGCTCCGTGGCTTCCTCGGTCGTGAAATGTGCCCGGCGGTGAAATCGCGCATCACCTGGTCTTCGACCGTCACCAGATTGCAGCGAATGGCCCAATCGTCGGGCGCCGAGCTGATCGATCCCCTGCGCGGCGGCCTCCAGCGGCGCACGGCCGGTGAAATGCTCCAGCGGGTCGTAGCCCAAGCAGGCTCAAGTTGGCCGACGTCGGAGCCGGCCGGCAGCGATGGCGGCACGTTGTTCGACCGGCCGACGACGCCGGCCGCGGCGATGGCGTCCATCGCGCGGCGTGTTGGCCGCCTGCAGCGGCGTCTTGCCGCCGAGCGACTCTTGCGGCTCGTCGGCACAACCGTCGGGAATGATGATGGCGTATTTCATAGATGAGTCAGTATGTAGGGCTCGCGAATGCAGATTCAGCGAGCAGCGACGGCAGGTTCGTTGCGCTCGGATCTCGCACTTGCACTCTTCATTCGAGCTTCGTCATTCGTCAACTCTCATCCGCACGCTCAGTCGCCGGGCACTGGGCAATCGGTCGATCGTTTCCGCCGCCGCCTCACGGCGCCCTCGGTGGCGGTGTGCGTCATAATCACCAGCGGCACGAAGCCGTCGGCGCTTCCTCTTCGGTCTCGTGCTGGATGACCGAGGCGATCGAAATTGTCGTGCTCGCCGAGGATGCCGGCGATTTCGGCCATCACGCCCGGCCGATCGTCGACGTTGAATCGCAGATAGAACCGGCCGCGCGCATGCGCCGGGTCGGCGGCCGGCGCCAGCGGCCGTCTCGGTCGACCAGAGCTTCAACGTGCGGAACGTGATCGCCGTGCGGCCGACGACCGTGTCGATCAGGTCGGCGACGACGGCCGAGGCCGTCGGCATCTGCCCGGCGCCAGGCCGTGAAACAACACCGGCCCCACCGCGTCGCCGACCACGCGATGGCGTTGTACGCGCCGCGAACCTCGGCCAGCGGCGTGCCGCTGCGCACCAGCGTGGGCGAAACGTGCAGTTCCAGCCCTTCCGGCGCCAGTTCGGCCACGGCCAGCAGCTTGATGCTATAGCCCAGCTCCTTGGCGTAGCGCATGTCGGCCACGTCAACGTATCGATGCCCGTCCGCGGAATGTCCCGCCAATTCACACGCGACGCCAAACGCCAGATGGGCCAGAATGGCCAGCTTCTGCGCGGCGTCGCTGCCGTCGACGTCCATCGTCGGGTCGGCCTCGGCATAGCCGCGCTGCTGCGCCTCGGCGACGAGCCGTGCCATAGTCGGCGCCGCTGCTCCTCCATCTGCGTGAGGATGAAATTGCTCGTGCCGTTGAGAATGGCGTGGATCGACTCGAATCTGGTTGGCCGACAGGCACTGGCTGATGGTCGCGATGATCGGAATGCCGCCGGCCACGGCGGCCTCGAAGGCGATCGAACGGCCCAGCTTCCGGGCCCGGTCGAACAGCTCCGGGCCATGCTCGGCCAGCAGGGCCTTGTTGGCCGTGACGACGTCCTTGCCGCTTTCCAGCAGCTTGAGCATGATCGTCGCGGCCGGCTCCAGGCCGCCGACCAGTGGACCACGGCCTCGATCTCCGGGATCGTCGCGTCATCTTCCGCCAGATCGCTGGCGGAGCGCCGGCCGGCAGCCGCAAATTCGTGCCGCGGCTGTTTCATCGTCGCCGCACGACGACCTCGACTCCAGCCAACCGGCCGCGCCCGGCTGCCGGGCAATCCGATCGCCGTGCTCGAGCAGCAGCCGCGCCACGCCGGTGCCGACCGTTCCGAACCCGACGATGGCGACTTTGGTTTTCTCCATGGGCTGCCGTAATCGCCCGACAGAGACATCGGTACACTGACCATACTAGGTTAGTCGGCCGGGGGTCGTCAAGGCGGCGTAACCCCCCGGACATATCGCACCTTGATCGCGCACCGCGCTACGATTTCGGGAGTCTCCAACATCCCCGGAAGGATGACGACTCCATGGACTCCGCAGCCCTCGATTCTTCAGCGAATCTGCTGGAAACGCCCAGCCCGTCGGGCTATGAGCGGCCGGTGCAGGATCGCGTTCGCGACTATGTGGCCGACTTTCGCCGACCAGGTCACCACCGACCTGCACGGCAACGTGATCGTGCGCCGTCAAGAACCCCGGAGCCGCCGCTGCGCGTCATGCTGGCCGGCCACTGCGACCAGATCGGCCTGATCGTGCAGCACATCGACGACGAAGGGTTTCTCTACGTCAGCACGATCGGCGGCTGGGACCCGCAGCTGCTCATCGGCCAGCGGATGACGGTCTGGACCGCCGGCGGCCCGGTGCCGGGCGTCATCGCGCGCAAGCCGATCCACCTGCTGACCGACGAAGAGCGCAAGCAGGTCCCGAAGCTCAAGGACCTGTGGCTCGACATCGGCGCGAAGGACAAGGACGAAGCCGAAAGCCTGGTGCGGATCGGCGATCCGGTCACGCTGGAGCTCGGCTATCCAGCCGATGCGCAACGACCTGCGCCGTCTCGCCGGCCATGGACGACAAGTGCGGCCTGTGGGTCTGCATCGAAGCCCTGCGCCGCGCCAGCAACAAGAAGCTCAACTGCGCGCTGTATGCCGTCTCGACCGTGCAGGAAGAAATCGGCCTGCGCGGCGCGCAGACCAGCGCCTTCGGCATCGATCCGCAGGTCGGCATCGCCGTCGACGTGACCCACGCCACCGATTGCCCGACGATCGAGAAGAAGCAAGAAGGCGACGTCGCGCTGGGCAAGGGCCGGTCATCTATCGCGGGCCGAACATGAACCCGCACGTCGTCGAGCGGCTGATCGACGCCGCCAAGACGAGCGAAATCCCCTATCAACTCGCCGCCTGCGGCCGAGCCACCGGCACCGACGCCAACGCCATCCAAATCAGCCGCGCGGCGTGGCCGCCGGCCTGGTCAGCATCCCCAACCGCTACATGCACAGCCCGGTCGAAATGATCTCGCTGGACGACATCGACCGCGCCGCCGATCTGCTGGCGGCAATTTCGCCGCTGAGCCTCAGCGGCGACGACGATTTCACGCCGTGATCGAGGATGGCTGTCCAGTCCCGGATGATTGGCTGTCAAAGCTGACAGTCTGTCAGATTGGCACGTCGGCTCGATGCCTCGATCCAGCGGCCGTCCGATGCCAACGCTCTGCAATCTTCCTAACCTCGTTCGCTCATTCCAATTGCTTACGGTTTAAGGTTCATTGCGCACGTTGGTTGCATTCTAAACGGGCCGCAATTTCGGACTCGCCTGCCAAATAGGGTCGAGGGTCTACGGCAAGTCTTCAAGCGAAGGATCTCGAATCAAAGACAACCGACGTCTCGCCCGTTCACTAATCAATCAATACAACTGGTAACGATATCGACCAACTCAATCCAGGAGGAATTTCGCTGTGGCAAAACAAATGGTGTTCGACGATGAGGCCCGGCAGCCGTTGGCTGGCGGGCGTGTCGCAAGTTGGCCAAAGCGGTACGCAGCACGCTGGGGCCGCGCGGCCGCAACGCGGTGCTCGACAAGGGTTGGGGCTCGCCCAAGATCACCAAAGACGGCGTGACGGTCGCCGAAGACATCGAACTGGACGATCCGTACGAAAACCTCGGCGCCAAGCTGGTCAAAGAAGCCGCCAGCAAGACCAACGACATCGCCGGCGACGGCACCACGACGGCCACGGTTTTGGCCGAAGCCATTTACAAGGAAGGCCTGCGAATGATCGCCGCCGGGGCCGATCCGATGGCCCTGTCGCGCGGCATCGCAAAGGCCACCGCAGCTGGTCATCGAAGCCATCAAGAAAATGGCCACGCCGATCGACGAAAAGAATCGCAAGGAAATCCAGCAAATCGCCACGATCGCCGGCAACAACGATCCGTCGATCGGCAACGTGCTGGTCCGAAGCCTTCATGAAGGTCGGCAAAAACGGCGTCATCACCGTCGAAGAAGGCAAGCAAAGCGAAACGACCGTCGAAGTGGTCGAAGGCATGCAGTTCGATCGCGGCTATCTGTCGCCGCACTTTGTCAGATCCGATGGACGCGCTCGTCCAGTCGTTCCTCAAAGATGCGGTCGAGAGTCCTGTGCGATTCTGCGCCGACGGGACGAAGGGCACCGACCTCGCCCAGCGCGTGCGCGACAGTGAGGCGGAGGGCGTGCTGTTTTGCGCCCCGAGTTTCTGCGACCCCGCGCTCCTCGACCAGCCGATGGCCACCCGCGCGATGGATCGCGCGGGGATCCCGTGGACCGACTTTCAAGTACGCCGAGAACAACGGCCAATTCCAGGTGATCCGCGAGCAGGCGGGCACCTTCGCCGACTCCATCAAGCTGTGGAGTCGGGTGTGACCATGCCGACTCCTCGACCCGCAGATGCGATCTCCCGCAAGGACGACAGCCAGCGCCGCCAAAAACAGATGATCGCCGAGCACTACACGCGGCTCGCGCACGCGCCCGAGACGGGGGACCGCAGCGCCTACACGTTCGTCCCCGGAAACCTCACGGAACTGCTGCGCTCCTTCGACCTCCTTCCGGTGCTGCCGGAAATCAACGCGCTGCAGTCCGCGATGCGCGGAAAATCGCGCGAGTACATCGCCATCGCCGAGAAGCTCGGGCATTCCGAGGACGTCTGCACCTACGTCAAGTGCGATCTCGGGATGATGAAATCGGGGAACATCGGTCCGACCGGCGAGCTGTTGCCGAAGCCCGACGTGCTGCTGCTTTCGTACACGGGCTGCTTCACGTTCATGAAGTGGTTCGAGATTCTCCGGCAAGAGTACGACTGTCCGATCGTGATGCTCCACGTTCCTTACCAGGCGGAAGGGAAGATCACGCCGGCCATGCGCGACTACGTCGCAAGGCAGCTGCGCGACGAGGTGATCCCCGCGCTCGAACGGATCTCGGGGAAGAAGTACGACGAAGACAAGCTCAAGGAGATGCTGCGCCGCTCGGCGAGAGCCGAAGACGACCTCGTGGCCGTCCTTGAGTCGGCGAAGCACCGCCCCTCGCCGATCGACGCGTACTTCGGAGGGGTCTACTACATCGGCCCGATCTTCACCGCGTTTCGCGGCACAGAAGATGCGGTCGACTACTACCGCTTGCTGCGGTCCGAAGTGGAAGAGCGCATCGCGCGCGGTCTCGGGCCGGTGACCCCGGAAGGCGACATGGGGAAAGAACGGTTCCGGATCGTCGTCGAGGGGCCGCCCAACTGGACGAGCTTTCATGAATTCTGGAAGATGTTCGCCGACGAGGGGGCTGTCGTCGTCGCATCGACCTACACGAAGGTCGGGGGCGTCTACGACAGCGGGTTCCGGCACGATCCCGACCACCCGATCGAGACGATGGCCGAGTACTGCATGGGTTGTTACACGAACCTCAATCTCCCCTCGCGCGTTGACATGATCGCGCGCTACATCCGCGACTACGATGCGGACGGCCTGCTCATCAACTCGGTCAAGTCGTGCAACTCGTTCAGCGCGGGGCAGCTCCTGATGCTCCGCGAGGTGGAGCGCCGCACCGGCAAACCGGGGGGGTTCATCGAGAGCGATCTGGTCGATCCGCGCTACTTCTCCGCGTCGAACATCAAGAACCGGCTCGAGTCGTACTTCCAGATGATCGAGCAGAAGCGCGCGGGGAGTGCCGCATGAAAGTGTGTGTCGGGATCGACCTCGGATCCACCACCACGAAGGCGGTGATCCTGGGCGAAGAAGGCCAGTTGCTCGGCCGCGGGATCACGAACAGCCGGAGCAACTACACCGTCGCTTGCGATGTCGCGCGGGGCGAGGCGCTGATCCACGCGCGCTTCGGCATCGTCGCGGGCGCTCTCGGCGCGGCGGGTCTCGCCTCGGAAAACGAGCGCGGGATCCTCACGGAGCTCGAGCGTCGCTTCCGGAAACAGCAGTACCTGGCCCAGCTCGCCTGCCTCGCGGGAATCCTCGACCGGTATGTCCGCGAAGACCTGCTCGCGCGAGGACATGGCCGCGCGATCCGCGGAATCCTCGACCGGATGGAAGGAGAGGCCGCGGAGCTCTTCGCGGAAGGAGCCGTGCGCAAGAGCGATTTCTTCCGCGACCTCGCCGGCAGCCGCTACATGCGGATCGCCGAAGAAACGGCGCGCGAGGCGGGTGCCGCGTTCGATCGGCTCGTGGGGCTGTACGACAAGGCGATCCTCGAGGTCGAAAACGTCCCGGCGGACGACGGCGCGTTCGCCGCGAACGTCCGCGCGGCGCTCTCCGAGATGGAGAAACCTCCGCATGAGCTCGCCGACGCCGTCGCCCGCGCCGCGGACACTCCGATCGAGCAGGTCGCGAGCGTCGGCACCGGCTATGGACGCCAGACCCTCCCCTTTCCCAAAGAGCAGATCCGCTCCGAAATCCTCTGCCACGGCCTGGGCGCTCACGCGATGTTCCCCAACACGCGGACGGTTCTCGACATCGGAGGCCAGGACACGAAAGCGATCCAGGTGGACGAGCAGGGGATCGTGACGTCGTTCCAGATGAACGACCGCTGCGCCGCGGGGTGCGGGCGCTATCTCGGCTACATCGCCGACGAGATGAACCTCGGTTTGCACGAACTCGGCCCGCTGGCGTGCGACTCGACCCGGCCGGTCCGGATCAACTCCACGTGCACCGTCTTCGCCGGAGCGGAGCTGCGTGAGAGATCTGTCGCTCGGTGAGAAGCGCGAGGACATCCTGGCCGGGCTCCACCGGGCGATCATCCTTCGAGCCATGTCCCTGCTGGCCCGTTCCGGGGGGATCTTCGACGAGTTCACCTTCACCGGCGGTGTGGCCAAAAACCCGGCCGCCGTCCGCGCTCTTCGGTCTCTCATCAAGGACAATTACGGGGAGCGTGTTGCGAATATCTCCCCCGACTCGATCTACACCGGCGCTCTCGGTGCGGCGCTCTTCGCGCAGCGCGACGCCGTGCGCGCAGCGGCGTAGAAGGAGAACGGCGCCCATGAATGACAACGTGCTCTACGTCGCCGGGATCGATGTGGGGTCATCGGCGGTCAAGGCGGTCGTGATGGAAGACGGAGACGGCGCCGGGGCGAAACTTCTCGCCGGCCGCTCCGAACGGATCAGGCGCCGCGATCCGCACCAGGTGGCAGAAGACCTATTCGACCTGTGTGTTCGCGATTCGGGCGTCGCGAAGGCGGACCTCGCCTACGTCGCGACGACCGGCGAAGGAGAGGCGGTCGCCTCGCGCACCGGCCATTTCTACGGTATGACGACCCACGCCCGCGGGGGTTTATGGCTCGTCCCCGAGGCGCGGGCGATCATCGACATCGGCGCGCTCCACGCGCGCGCCGTCTTGATGGACGCGCGGGCCAAGGTGCTCGCGTACCGGATGACGAGCCAGTGCGCATCGGGGTCGGGGCAGTTCCTCGAAAACATCTGCCGCTACTTAGGCACCACGATGGACGAAATCGGGCCGCTGTCTCTACAGTCCAAAAATCCCGAGGCGTGCTCATCGATCTGCGCGGTGCTCGCCGAGACCGACGTCATCAACATGGTGTCGCGAGGGATTTCAACCTCGAACATCATCAAGGGTATCCATGTCTCGATGGCCGGGCGTTACTTGCGCCTGCTGACGTCGTCGGGAGCGCACGGCCCTGTGCTCGTCACCGGCGGGCTCGCGGCCGACGCGGGGCTTCTCGCGGCGCTCGGCGAAGTGGCCGAGGCACAGAAGGCGCAAATCGAGTTCCGCGCGCACGAGAATTCGGTGCTGGCGGGGGCGCTCGGCGCGGCCTTGTGGGGCGCTTTCCGCGCGCGGAAGCTCGCGCGCGACGGGATCCGGTTCGCGGCCGGGGCGGCATGACCGGCCCGGTACGCCCCGACCCCGCGGCCCTCGTCTCGCTCGCCGGGAAGACCGCGCTCGTCGCCGGCGGAGGCGGCGGCATCGGAGCTGCCACGTGCTCTGTCCTTCTCGCCGCGGGCGCACGAGTCGTGAGCGTAGATCTCCCCGGACGCGGCGCCGTTGACGGAGCGGTCGCGATCGAGGCCGACCTCGGCGATCCCGCCGGCGCCCGGCACGCGGTGGCGAAGGCCAGTGACGCTGCGGGCCGGCTGGACATCGTCGTCCATTGCGCGGGCATCACGCGAGACGCCGTGCTGTGGAAGTTGAGCGACGATGCATGGCGCGACGTGCTCCGCGTGAATCTCGATTCCGCGTTCTGGCTGCTGCGCGAGGCCGCGCCCATCCTGCGCAAGTCGGGCGGGGGCGCGATCGTGCTCGTATCGTCGATCAATGGAGAGCGCGGGAAATTCGGGCAGGCGAACTACGCGGCGAGTAAGGCGGGCCTTATCGGCCTCGCGCGGAGCGCAGCGCGCGAGCTTGGCGCGTTCGGCGTCCGCGTCAATGCGATCGCCCCGGGGTTCATCGATACGCCGATGACGGCTGCGTTGCCGGAAGAATTGCGAGAGAAGGCGGTCGAGGAAAGCGCGCTCGGCCGGATGGGGAGTCCCGAAGACGTCGCCGCTGCCATACTCTTCCTGGTGTCGCCGCTCTCACGGCACGTCACCGGGCAGGTGCTGCGCGTGGACGGCGGACAGCTGATGGCTTGACGAAGGGGGAGAATCCGATGCAACCGACCGAAGATCGGACGCGGGTCGAGGTGACCGTGCGGGGGCTTCAACCCAAAGACCTCGAGCGCGTGATTGCGCTCGACGCGAAGAATACCGGACGCAGGCGCGACGAGTTCTTCAAGCACAAACTCCAGCAGAACCTCGTGGAGACCGGGATCAAGGTCTCGCTCGCCGCGGAGATCGACCACATGTTCACCGGGTTCCTCCTGGCGCGGGTGTACTACGGCGAGTTCGGCGCCTTGGAGCCCGTGGCGGCGCTCGACACGATCGACGTTCATCCCGACTTCCGCCGCCGGGGAGTCGCCGCGGCCCTCATGGAGCAGCTCGTCACGAACCTCGTGGGCTTGGGCGTGGGCCGGTTGCGGACCGAAGTGGACTGGGACGCGCCCGATCTCCTCCTCTTCTTCCACCACAAGGGCTTCCGCCCCGCCGCCCGCTTCTGCCTCGATCTCGAGGTCAAGCCGCGCCACTGAGCGCGCCCAACTCATGCGCATCGCAAAGAGCACCCGTTACGCCCTCGCCGCGGCACTCGACATGACCGAGGAATGGGAATCGGGACAGCCGGTGACCGCCACCCGCGTCGCGGCGCGTCACGGCGCCCCGGAGCATGTCGTCGCGAAAGCGTTCCAACAGCTCGTCCGCGCCGGGATCGCGCTTGGCACCCGCGGACAGCTTGGGGGGTACCGTCTCGCGACGAAGCCGAGCAACGTCACCGTCCTCGACGTGATGCGGGTTTTCGAGCCGTCTTCAATTGCGAGCCGCGAGCCGGGGGATAGCGCCGGAGATCCGCGCCTGGCCCGGCTCTTCGACGAGGTGGACGTGCTCGTGTCGAGCACGTTCGCGTCGATCACGCTCGCGACGCTCGCGGGGCGGCGGGATCGTACGGGGCGGTGAGCTTAGCGGGAAGGTTATGGCGCGCATCGTGTTCAAGCTGCGCGTCGAGAGAACGGGGCGCGGCGGCGTTGGCGCGAGAGCCGAAACGCAGCTGTGGCACCGGCGGAGCGTTGAAGGGCGACGCCCTAGAATCGCAGGGAGACCTCCGCGATCGCGTGCGCGAGCTGCTGACACGAAAGAGTTACGTCGTCAAAGGCTGATCGGGACTTCGGCGAGCGATGAAGGCGCCCGCTTGCCCTTGGAGGCGCGCTCCAACCCGGAGACCAGGCGGTGGGAAACGCCCTGGTCGAGCGCCTGGGCCGTGCGCTGAAAATGTGGGGCGAGATCAAGGGAATTCCATTGACTCCGGCGGCCGGCCGAATCTAGTCTCGTTCCGGCGTTATTCGAAAAGTCCCCGACGACAGAGGCCATTGATGCTTCAGGGGCACGATCCTCCGGGATCGCTGGTTGGCGTTACCCTCGGCAACTACCGGGTCACCGACAGGATCGGCGCCGGCGGCATGGGCGTCGTGTATCGCGCGCAGGACCTGAGGCTCGGCCGCTCCGTCGCGGTGAAGGCCCTCCCCGAAGCCATGGACTCCGACCCGGCCGCCCGGCGCAAGCTGATGGACGAGGCGCGCCACGGATCGAGCGTGGTGTCGCCCTACGTCGCGACCGTGTTCGACGTGGTCGAGCAGGACGGTGGCGCCTACATCGTGATGGAGTACATCGACGGGCGCCGGCTCGACGACGTGCTGCGCGAGGACCGGCCCGACCTGAAACGGGTGGCCGGCTACGCGGTGGAGATCGCCGAGGCGCTGACGGCGATTCACGCCGCCGGGCTCGTGCACCGCGACCTCAAGCCCGGGAACGTCATGGTGACGCCCGCCGGCCACGTCAAGGTGATGGACTTCGGCCTCGCCCGCGAAAACGCCGCGGCGCTTCTCCGCGAGGTCGGCTCGCTCTCGACGCAGTCGACCCAAACGGCGCCCGGCAACGTCGCAGGGACGGTTCTCTACATGTCGCCCGAGCAACTGCGAGACGAGCCGCTCGACGCGCGCAGCGACCTGTTCTCGTTCGGCACGCTCTTGCACGAGGCGGTAACCGGCGTGCACCCATTCGAACGCGCGACCATCCTCGCCTCGGCGTCGGCAATCCTTCACGAGCAACCCACAGGCAGCGGCGTTGCGCCGGGAATCGTGCCGACGCCGATGGCCCCGATCGTGGGCCTCTTGCTCGAGAAAGACCGCGACCGCCGTTATGCGTCGGCCGAGCTCCTCTTGAACGACTTGCGGACGGTGCAGGCCGGGCAGATCGTCGCGGCGCAATCGGCGCCTGTCGCAAAGCCGTTCCCGTATCGCGCCGCGATCGCAGCGCTCGTCGTGACCGCGGCCGTCGTCCTCGCCGGCTATCGGTTCTGGCCGTCCAAGCCCGGTTCGACCGGCCGCCCCGTCGTCGCGGTCCTGCCGTTCGAGGACAAGACCGGCGAGCCGCGAGGGGATCTCTACGCTCAACTGCTTGCCAACTTGATCGCAAGCAACCTCACGGAGTCGTCGCTGGTGCGGGCGCTTCCGGACGAACGCGTCCAGGAGATCCTGCGCGGCCTCGATCTCCATGCGCCGCAATCGGCAGGGCTCGCCGCCGTTGCGAAGGCGGCCGACCCCCGGTGGATCGTCTCCGGCACGCTCTACAAGGAAGGCGATGCCTCGTACGCGATGGTCAAAGTTTTCCGGCCCGGCAAGTCCGAGCCGTCGGACTCTTTCCGCGTCAACGGCGGATCGGCTTCGGCGCTTGCCGAGCTTGCCAGCGCCAAGCTCCAAGCGCAGCTGTTCCCCGACCGGAAAGAGGCCGTCGCCGCGGCTTCCAGACGGGCGGTCGGTGGATCGACCTCGGAGGAGGCGCAGCTGCCTGGAACAGGAAGGGAAGCGCGCGCTGCGCGAGTTGCGCTATCGCGATGCAATAGAGAAGCTCGAGAAAGCCGTCAAGCTCGATCCGGAATTCCTCGCCGCCCAGGTGCGGTATGCCGACGCCCTCGACCGGGCCGGGTACTCGAAGAGCGCCAGGGAAACGGCGGATCGAGCCGGGCGCATCGTGGAGCGCCTCAGCGATCCCGGGAGCGGTGGATGCGATCGTGCTCGAGGCGCGCGCCGTCGTCGCGCGGATCCGCGGCAAGGCCGACGACGAGCTCAAGGCGCGGCGCGAGCTCGTCGCCCAGCACGCGGACGATCCGGCCGCGCGGCTCGCGCTGGCCAATGCGCTCGCCGTGCAAGGCCAGCCGACTGAAGCGTTTCCCCAGGTCGACATGGCGATCGAGCTCGATCCGAAGGACCCGAACGCGTACCTGACCAAGGCGCGCCTCCTGGTCGGGGCGCAACGCTTCGAAGAGGCGGCTGCCGCGATCGACCGCGCGGAAGCCCTGATCAAAGACGCGGGAAGCCCGGTGGCGGAGGCGAGAATCGATCGCGCCCGAGCCTATTCCGCCTTTCTGAGCAGGAATTTCGCCCAGTCCGCCGAGGCCTATCAGCGCTCGGCGCGAGCGTTCGACGCGGCGGGACTTACCGTGCTGGCTGCGCAGAGCTTGAAAGGGGCCGGCGACTGCGAACTGAAGCAGGACCATCTCGGCGAGGCTTTCGCGATCTACGACCGAGTGCTGACCGTGGCTCGATCCGCCGGCGATCACAGGACAATCGTCGGCACGCTCACGAGCAAGGGTGGCGCGCGCATGACGCGTGGGGAGTACGAGCAAGCCGCGCGCGAGCTCAAGGAAGCCCGCGACGACGCGCTCACGCTCGGAAACCCGCGGCTCCTGGCCGCCGCGAGTCTCACTCTCGCCAGCGCCGAGGCCCAATTGGGAAGGGACGAAGATGCGAGGGACCTTGCGGAAAACGCGCTCGCGGTCGCGCGCGACGCGGAGGACTTCGAGGTCCAAGGGAAGGCCATGCTCCGTCTTGCAAACGCCTACTATCGCGAAGGGCGTTTCGACGAGGCGACTCGCACATATTCGGACGTGCGCGACTCTCCACGCCTTGCGCAAGCGCCGGGAAACCCCTTGGGAAACGTCTACCTCGGGTTGGCCGAGATCCAGAGAGAGTTGGGCCGGTTGAAGGCAGCGGCCGAGTCGGCGGATCAGGCGGTCTCGGTCAATCGGACCGCCAACGATCGCCCCCTGCTCGGCTACTCGCTCGTCGAGCGCGCGCGTGTGCGGGCGGACCTGAGGCTCGACGCGGGCGCGGAGCAGGACCTTGACGAGGCGGCGAAGCTCGCTTCTGACCCGAGAGCAAGGCTCGCGGACCTTGCGCGGACCGTCGGTCTTGGCCGTGCGGCGTTGGCCATGCGACAGGAGCAGTGGGTCGCGGCCGAGCAAGGGCTCGCCACGCTGCGGGACGTAGCGGGGAGCATGAACGACGGCGGGTTCGACGCCTCGGTGTTCGGCCTGTGCGCCGACGTCGCGATCGAACGCGGGCGCACGGATGATGCCGTCCGCTACGCGCGCCGCGTCGACGCCAACGCCTCGGCCTCTCCGGTCGAGCGCGTCCACGCTCGCGTTAATCTGGCAAGGGGCTACGCGCGCGGTCCGGACAGAGCCTTGGCGGGGCCCGAGGCTCGCCGCAGTCTCGCCGATGCCGAGCGCCTCGGGCTCCCCTACATCGCAGCGCGCGCCTGCACAGTCCTTATAGAGCTTGCAGATTCGGACGATCTCGACGGCATCAGGGCGCGTGGACGGGCAGCTCTCGCGCGCTATCTCGACGCCGCGCCAGAAGCCTCGCTGGAAAATGTTCGTGCGCGAAGCGATGTGCGCGTTATGATCCGTGCACTCGAACGCATCGCCCGTTGACTACCGAACTGGGCGGGAGGGTAGCGCCAATCATGGTCACCAAGAAACCGATGCTCGTTTTGTTTGCGGTGTCTGCCGTCATCGTCCTGTCCGGGTGCGCGTCGCGAACGAAAGGCAAGCCGGTGGACATCCAAGGGGGCGACCCAGGAGGGCCGATCATCGTCATCCGGCCCGAGCCCGAGCCGACGCTGGAGGTCGCCTCTCAATGCAAGACGCCGCCGTGCTGGTACGCGGGCTCGCCTTCGATATCGCACTGGAGCCATTTGCCCAACGAGGTCAATTGGGTCAAGGATTCTAAAGGGGCTCGAACGCCTGCATTCTGGGAAGGCGTGAGGTGCATCGGCATCACGACGGCCAGCGACAAATCGCTGAGCTGCGACGTTTCGACAGGGACTGATGGTTTCGACCACTACGAGCGTGTGACGCTCGTGCTCGATGAAGGTGGGGGAAAGACATCCGACCTCGTAATCGAGACGGGATTCGCGCCGAATTTCTTTTACCCGTCCAAGGGTGCTGAGTTGTACACCGTCTGGGGGCGCAAACACGGCCAGTGGCCCCCCGAGCTGAAAAAACAGATCCTCAGCGTGACGGCGTATGAGAAGAGGACTGACAAGGTTGGAAAATCAATTGACTTGACCAAGGACGTACAGATTCACCTGTACTGACGCGCGCGGCTCCTACTCCGACGTCAAGCCCGCGGCCTGCATCACCCATGCAGTTACCGCGGGCTCGTCGGGGCTGAGATAGGTGGGATCGGCGACGGCCGCATCGAGTGTCACGCACGCGTAGCCGTGCTTTTCCAGAATGGTGGCGATGCGGTCGAACTGCCCTGCAGATTCGGCTCTGAAAACGAAATTAGAACAAAAAGGGGAGTGTCCCCTTTCTTCCGAAGATTGGATGCGGCGGGCATCGAATCCGCATCCGACAGAATCGATGACCCCGGCGTTTCCAATCGATAACCCAAGTCTGCTTCAAACCGCCCCTGGCCAGCGCACTCCGCGCACCTCCTGGGACGCTTACGCTGTATCGTCCGTGCGATCTGCTTTGGAGTGATCTCGTATGGCGCCAGAACCCCGACGCAAGCTCGACTACTCCTACATCCAGTCAACGCCTAACGACGGCAAGCGGTACGAGCTCGTGGACGGGGACTTGCTCGTGAATCCCGCGCCGAGCCGGATTCACCAGAGGATCTCGCGGCGGCTGCAGAGGCAGCTCGAGGTCTACTTTCACGAACGCAAACTCGGTGAAGTGTTCAATGCCCCTTTCGATGTCATCCTGACGCCGCACGACGTCTTCGAGCCCGATCTCCTCGTGGCCGCCGCCGAGGGCGATTCCAAGCTGGATCATCCCGATTGGGACGAATTGGTCATCGATCTCACGGCGCTCTGGCTTCAGTCTCCATTCGCGTAGAAGGGCGACGTTGAGATTGCTTTCGATCTTGCCGGCATGGCGCCCGCTCGCGCATCATCTCGCCATGGCCAAGCCGTCGGCGCGCGTCGTCTTCACGTCCCAACGGGGTCGCGTGTGCCCCCAATGCGGCTGGCCGGCGAACGACTGCCGCTGCGCGTCGCAACAGCCGGCCGAAAACGAGCCGGTTCCCTCGCGCATCGTGTTCAAGCTGCGAGTCGAGAGAACGGGGCGCGGCGGCAAGACCGTCACCGTGATCGACGGATTTCCGCACAACGCGCAGTTCGCGGCGGCGTTGGCGCAAGAGCTGAAACGCAGCTGTGGGACCGGCGGAGCGTTGAAGGACGACGCCCTCGAGTTGCAGGGAGATCTCCGCGATCGCGTGCGCGAGCTGCTGACACGAAAGGGCTACGTCGTCAAAGGTTGAACTCGGGTCGGGGCGCCGTGTCAGTAGTGATAGCGAGCCATCAAGAAGTCGATCCGGTCGTCGCGCACCAGGTAGACGAGCCGGTGCTCCTGTGTGACCCGCCGCGACCAGCAGCCGTGCAGGTGGAAGCGCAGAGGCTCGGGCTTGCCGATGCCCTCGAACGGATCGCGAAGCACGGCTTCGACCAGCTGCAGGACGCGCAGCGCGATCGCGCGGTCGGTCCGGCCCAGTGCGCGAGATCTTCGCGGAATTCGGCGTGGAATACCGCGAGGCGCAGGGGGCTCGGCCGTTCAGGCTTTCGCCGTTTCCTTCAAGGCCCGCTCCAACGCGGAGACCAGGCGGGCGCGCGTTTCTGGGGGAGCGGAGGAGGTGCGCCGTTTCGAGGAGCGCGTTCAACTCGGCCTCGGAGATGAGCGCGACGTTTTCTCCATTCCGTCGCTCGATCACGTAGGGCTCGCGCGTTTCCGCGACACGATCGCAGAGACTCGCGAGCGTGGCCCGCGCCTGCGTGTAGGTAGTGCGGTTTGCCATCGTGGTGTTGCCTCCAATACGTACAGTATTACTGTACACTAAGACCCGCTCGGGCAAGCTGGATTCGAGGGCGACTCGTGGTTGCCTAAAGGCAACCACGAACACTTGCCACGCGGATGCCAACGCCGTACTCTTTCTTCATGCCGCTTCCGCTCCGTCATCGCGAACTGACCGTCGAAGACCTCTACGTGATGCCCGACGACGGCTACAAACACGAACTTCAAGCGGGGATGTTGGTTTCGGAGCCGCTTCCTGGCTACCGTCACGGACGCATCATGGCGTTGATCGCGGAGCTATTGTCCACCCACGTCAGGCAACGCCGGCTCGGTGTCGTGCTCGCTGGTGACTCGGGATTCATTCTGGCCCATTCACCGGATACGGTGCGTGGCCCCGATGTGGCATTCGTATCGAGAGAACGCCACGAACGAAGCGGCGACACCGTCCGCGCTTTCGCGGGAGCGCCGGATCTGGCCGTCGAAGTTCTGTCTCCGAGCAACACGCCCGCGGACATGCACGCCAAGGTCGCCGACTATCTCGCCGCCGGCACGCGTCGCGTGTGGGTCGTCGACCCGGAAACGCAAACCGTGACTGTCTACGCGTCGCTTCTGTCGCCGCTCCTCCGCGCGGAAGACGACATGCTCGACGGGGAAGATGTCATCCCCGGATTCAACGTGCGAGTCGGTCAGATCTTCGAGGTCTGAGCGGAGGGTTCGTCTCTTCCTTGGCGCACAAGACCGCTCCCGAGATTGTTGGTGGAGGCGGCGGGAATCGACCCCGGGTTGACGTCAACCCAGATGCGGGCCGAGAATCCGGCGTTCGCGAGAGGGGATGCGGAATGCCCAACCTTCACGAATCGATCCTCGACACCGTCGGTCGCACTCCTGTGGTCCGGATTCGCCGCTTGGCGCCGCCGCACGTCCGGCTCTACGCCAAGGTCGAGGCGTTCAACCCGCTCGGCTCGGTCAAGGACCGGCTCGCCCTCGGCGTGATCGAGGACGCCGAACGCCGCGGGACTGCTGCGCCCCGGCCAGACCGTCATCGAGGCCACGAGCGGCAACACCGGCATCGGCCTGGCGATGGTCTGTGCGGCGAAAGGCTACCCGCTGGTCGTAGTGATGGCCGAGAACTTCAGCGTCGAGCGGCGCAAGATTCTGCGCTTCCTCGGCGCGAAGGTCGTCCTGACCCCGGCGACGCTTCGCGGCGTCGGCATGCTGGCCAAGGCGGTCGAGTTGGCCAGCGCCCACGGCTGGTTCCTCTGCCGCCAGTTCGAGAACGAAGCCAACGCCGACGTGCACTCGCGCACCACCGCCCGCGAGATCGTGGACGACTTCGCCGGCGAGTGCGGCCCTCGTCGAGGAGCCGATCTCCGGGGCTGGGTGTCGCGACCACGCGCTCGTGCTGCGCATCCAGCAGCTCACGAGCCCGCGCCGCCCCGGGATTGAAGACCTGGTCGAGTGCCCCCAGCGCGGCACCCATGGCCGGCTGCGACTCGCCGAGGCCCTTGCGAAGTCGAATGAACACTGGTTGACCTCCCGAGGCTCATTGTCCACTGCTTGGTCAGAATGGGGGAGGTTCAGGGTCCGGCGGCTGCGGCGGAGGTGCGACCTCGTCGCCGGGCGGACCAGCACCGCCGACCGATTCTCCCGCTGCAAGGAGGGACCGGGGTCGATGTTCGTAACGCCGTCCTTGCGGGGATCGCCAGGTGCACGATCCGTCGGCGCGACTGTCGATGATGTCCCAGCCGGCAATGCGTCTTCAGCTGATGGTGACGGACGCACAAGGCCCCAAGATTGGCCGAATTGGTCGAGCCGCCGTCGTTCCAGGCTCGGGCGTGGTCGATCTGGCAGCGGTCGGCTCGTCGATTGCAGCCAGGGAACCGGCACGTGGTGTCGCGGGCGACGACTAACTCGCGAAGCGCGACCGGGATGTCGTAGGTCCGACGCCCACGATCGAGGAGGTGGCCGGTGATCGGATCGGCGACGAGGCGACGCAGGGTGGCGCCGACACGGGGGTCCGCGAGCAGGTCGCGGAAGACATCGGCGCCCATCGGGTCCGCCCCGCGCAGTTCCACGGCGTTGTCGGCTAGGCCGAGGAAGGTAGGGAGATCCACGACAAGGTCGATATGTGCCTGGACGCGGGGGCCCGCCTCGGAGTCATGGCCCAGCGCCAGGGCGGCCAGTGCCTCGGCGCGCCGCTCGCCCATCGTCAGCTCCGGGTCGGCGGACTCGCGCGCAGCGCCGTCGATCAAGGACATCAGCGTATGCGCGTCCTCGGTGGCCAGCCGCGCGACGAACGTGGAGAGGCCGTCGAGTGCATCGATGACGAAGACGTCGCGCTGGCAGCGCGCCCGTTCACGGCGGCGGCGTTCACCCTCCGCATCGATCGCCAGGACCGCTCGCCGCGCCGCGTCGCGAGTCCGCGCCACCGTTGCTCGTCGCGCCGTGGGCAGCACTCGTCGCGTCAGTTCCGCGCAGGACGCAGCGAACTCCGACCGTGCCTCCACTGCCCGCGCATCCGGCTCACCGTCCGGCCCGAAGCGGAACCGATCCACCGCACCCGGCAGCCGCCCCGCGTGCTCGACGAAAACGGTCACACGACCGGGTGCGATCTCGCCTGCCATCAGCGCGTCCTTCACCTCGTGCAGTGGACCGACGAGGAGCCGGGCGGATTCGATGCGCGCGTTCGCCATCGAGGGTGACCATCGCAGTGCTGCGGAGATCTCCTCGCGAGTGAAGTCCTCGATGCGGATGCGGCCCTGGTCATCCGTGGTCGCATCGAGCAGCACGAAGTCCTCGACCTGCCGATCGGGCGACGCGATCTCTACGAGCACCTCAGCCTGGAGGGGATGAAGGCGCGAGATCTCCCGCTCCAACTCCAGCAGGCGCTCGATCGACATACCTGAACCCTAGAGGAACGGTCTGACAGTCGATCTTCAAAAAGTCCTTTATCCACAAGGCATTCTTACTTGCGGGGTCGAGCTCTAGAACGCGGGCAGTCGCTCCGACAGCCAGCCGCTGAGCGCGTCCATCCCGATGCGCTCCTGCGCCATCGAGTCACGCTCACGGACGGTGACAGCCTGGTCCTCGAGAGAGTCGAAGTCGACCGTGACGCAGAACGGCGTGCCGATCTCGTCCTGTCGACGGTAGCGGCGGCCGATCGCGCCGGCGTCGTCGAAATCGACGTTCCAGCGCTTGCGCAGCTCGGCAGCGAGGTCCTTGGCCTTGGGCGACAGCGCCTCGTTGCGCGACAGCGGCAGGACGGCCACCTTCACCGGAGCCAGCCGGGGATCGAAGCGCAGGACCGTGCGCGTGTCGACGCCACCCTTGGCGTTCGGTGCCTGGTCCTCGTCGTAGGCGTCGAGCAGGAAGGCGAGCACCGCGCGGGTCAGGCCCGCGGCCGGCTCGATGACGTAGGGGACCCAGCGCTCGCCGGACTCCTGGTCGAAGTACGACAGGTCCGTGCCCGAGAGCTCGCCGTGCGACTTGAGGTCGAAGTCGGTCCGATTGGCGATGCCCTCGAGTTCCGCGAACTCCGAGCCCGCGAACTTGAAGCGGTACTCGATGTCGACGGTCCGCTTGGAGTAGTGGCTCAACTTCTCCTGCGGGTGCTCGAAGAAGCGCATGTTCTCCGGGTTCAGGCCCAGGTCCACGTACCAGTTCCAGCGCTGCTGGAGCCAGTACTCGTGCCATTCCTCGTCGGTGCCGGGCACGACGAAGAACTCCATCTCCATCTGCTCGAACTCGCGCGTGCGGAAGATGAAGTTGCCGGGCGTGATCTCGTTGCGGAAGCTCTTGCCGGTCTGGCCGATGCCGAACGGCGGCTTCTTCCGCGACGTCGTCATGACATTGAGGTAGTTGACGAAGATGCCCTGCGCAGTCTCGGGGCGCAGGTAGTGCACCGCAGAGGCGTCCTCCACCGGGCCGACCGTGGTGCGGAGCATGCCGTTGAAGTCGCGCGGCTCAGTGAAGTCGCCGCGGGTGCCGCAGTTCGAGCAGACGATGTCGGCGAGACCGTTCTCGGGCGACTTGCCGTGCTTCTCCTCGTACGCCTCGATGAGCTGATCGGCGCGCCACCGCTTGTGGCAGTTCTTGCACTCGGTCAGCGGATCGGTGAATGTCGCGACGTGACCGGACGCCTCCCAGACCTGGGGGGCGAGGATGATCGACGAGTCGAGGCCGACAACGTCGTCGCGCCCGCGCACGACGGCCTGCCACCACTGGCGGCGGACGTTCTCCTTGAGCTCGACGCCAAGGGGGCCGTAGTCCCATGCGGAGCGGGACCCGCCGTAGATCTCGGAGGACGGGTACACGAACCCGCGGCGCTTGCAGAGGTTGACGACGGCGTCGACGCGATCAGTGGCCATAGTGCGCTCATCCTAGGTGGCGGTGCGAGCCCTCCTCGGAGCGCATCGACTCGAGCCGGGGCAGCGCATCCCCTCATCCAGGAGGCGGTCGGGGTCGCTCACGGAGTGGCCGAGCGGATGTCCGGCCCGGCCGCCGATCCGAGACCGACCTCGCCCGCGTCGTCGGCGAGCCCGCTGTTCGTCGTGGACTCCCCGTCGACCGTTCGCGATACGACGACCTCGAACGCGGAGGTCTCGTCGACCGCTGTCGACAGGAGCGGAACGGCATTGAGCTTGACGTCGAACGAGGACAGCGCGCGTCGGAACGCACCCACCCCAGACCATCGACTCTCGATTAGAAACTCATCGGCGTTGTCGGTCGACTGCGCGATGCAGCCGGACAGGTACCCACCGTGCTCGGACAGTGCGGCTAGCGCGAGTTTGGCCTTATCGACGAAGGAGGAACGCGCGCCCGAGTCGACCCGATGCCTCGTCACGACGAGCAGCTCGGCGTTCTCACCGTCCAGCGAGGGCCAAGGGCTAGGGTTGGACACCCCACGAACGCTAGTCCTCACCCGACCGGAGATCGCATGCCCAGCCCCAGCAGCCCCGGCAAGAAGGGCAAGCAGACGCCGGGGGTGCGCGGTCCCGGAGGCCCTCCGCCGCCGCCGGCCAAGGGCTCGACCCCGGCCAAGGGCTCGACGCCGGCCAGTAAGGCGCCTCAGGTGCCGGGCTCCGGCCCCGCGCGCATGCTGCCGACCAAGCCCGCTTCTCCGGCGCGTCGGCGCTTCGAGGAGATCAGCTACCCGATCATCGAGCGGCTGAACAGGCTGCCGAAGTTCGTCATCATCGTCGCCCCGGGTCTGCTGCTGTTCCTCGGCCTGATCCAGACCGGCAAGTGGGCCTGGCTGGGCGGGCTGCTCCTGCTCGTCGTGGCCGCGCTGCTGGCCTGGCTCACGGCACTGTCGTGGCCGGTGATCGCCGTGCGCTCGCGGATCATCCGGATCGTGGTCATCCTCGTCGTGGTCGGCTTCGCGTTCTTCAAGTTCACCGGCCGTATGTGATTTTGACAATCATTTTCATTAAGCCTACGCTCCACGGGTGAACCCGCCCCGTCCGCGCCGCGTGCTCGGGGCCCTCGTGCTCGCCGCCGTCGCGCTCGGATCGCTGACCGGCTGCCGCACGCCCACTCCGGCCGCCGACGGGCGCACCTCCGTGGTCGCCGCGTTCTACCCGTTGCAGTACGCCGCCCAGCAGGTGGGCGGCGACAGTGTGTCGGTCACCTCGCTCACGCCCGCGGGTGTCGAGCCGCACGACCTCGAGCTGACGGCGGCCCAGGTCGCCGACATCGCCCAGGCCGACCTGGTGCTCTACGTCAAGGGCTTCCAGCCCGCCGTCGACGAGGCGATCGCACAGCAGGCGCCGGATCGCGCCGTCGACGTGTCCGCGGAGCTGCCTCTGCTCGGCAACGACCCGCATGTGTGGCTCGATCCCACGAACATGTCCGCCATCGGCACGACGATCGCCGAACGACTCGCCCAGATCGCACCCGATTCCGCCACGACGGTCGCGAAGAACGCCACGGCGCTCAGTTCGACGATGGACTCCCTCGACGCCTCGTACCGGTCGGGACTGGCCACCTGCCGATCCCGCGACCTTGTCGTCAGCCACGAGGCATTCGCCTACCTCGCCCATGCCTACGACCTCACGCAGATCGGCCTGTCCGGCCTCTCCCCCGACGCCGAGCCCAGCCCGGCACGGCTGAAGCACGTCGCCGACCTCGTCGCGAGCACGGGCATCTCGACGATCTACTACGAGACGCTTGTGGACCCGAAGATCGCCCAGACAGTCGCCGACGAGACGGGCGCGAAGGCCGCGAAGCTCGACCCCCTCGAGGGCCTTGCCCCCGGCAGCAGCGGCGACTTCGTGTCCGTCATGAAGGACAACCTCGCCACTCTCAAGACAGGTCAGGGCTGCTCATGACGCACGAGCATCACCGCCACGACGAGCCCGACGCCGAGGTCGTCGTGGACGTCGATCGGCTCTGCGTGGAGTTCGACGGCGAGCACGTGCTCGAGGATGTCGACCTGTCGGTGCGCGCCGGCGAATTCGTGGCCCTGCTAGGACCCAACGGCAGCGGCAAGACCACACTCGTGCGAACGATCCTCGGGCTGCAGCCATACGACCACGGCCACGTGCGCCTGTTCGGGACGCCACTGTCGCGGTTCGGTTCGTGGCAGCGCGTAGCGCTTGTCCCCCAACGCCTTCCGGGTGCGTCGAGCATCCCGGTGTCTGTCTGGGAGACGGTCATGAGCGGGCTCATCTCCCCGAAGCGACGGTGGCGGTGGTTCAGTCGCGCCGAGCGCGCCGCGGCCACCGAGGCGTTGCGCGACGTCGGCCTGTGGTCCCGTCGGCACGACCGGCTCGACAACCTCTCGGGTGGACAGCAGCGGCGCGTCCTCATCGCGCGGGCACTGGCCTCGGGGGCCGACCTGCTGGTCATGGACGAGCCCACCGCGGGCGTCGACGCCGAGCATGTCGGCCGACTCACCAGCCTGCTGTCCCACCTGCACGACAGGGGCGTGACGATCATCGTCGTCACCCACGAACTGACCGGAATCACCGACCTGGTCACGCACGCGGTCGTGCTCGGGCCGGATCAGCGACGTTCCGTCGTCTACGACGGTCCGCCACCGATCCCGGCCGACCTCAGCGACGATGTCCACCATCATGAGAGCCCTTCCGGCGAGGCGCCGAACGCGGTGGGACTGGGCACATGACGGCCATCCTCGACTTCGACTTCATGCGCCGGGCCCTTGTCGCCGCCGCACTGGTCGGGCTCATCGCCCCGCTCATCGGCGTCTTCCTCGTGCAGCGCCGACTCGCCCTGCTCGGCGACGGGATGGGGCACGTCGCCCTCACCGGGGTCGGCCTCGCCTTCCTCCTCGGCACCGCGCCGATCCCGACCGCCATGGCCACCGCCGTCCTCGGCGCGTTCCTCATCGAGTTCATCCGGTACCGCAGCCGCACCGCCGGCGACGTCGCCCTGGCGCTGCTGTTCTACGGGGGCATCGCAGGCGGCGTGCTCTTCGCTTCCCTCGCACCCGGTCGGGCGTCGTCGTCGCTGAACGCCTACCTGTTCGGCTCGCTGTCGACGGTCGCGCAGGGTGATCTGCTGGCCCTCGGCGCCCTCTGCCTTGGTGTCGTGGCCGTTGTCGCCGTACTGGGGCGCGAGCTCTTCGCGGTCAGCCTGGATCCCGACGTGGCCGCCGTGCAGGGCATCCGGGTACGCCTGATGAGCACCCTCATGGCCGTGCTGGCCGCGGTCGTGGTCGTCGTCGGCATGCGCGTGGTCGGACTCCTGCTCGTGAGCGCGATCATGATCGTGCCGGTGGCTGCAGCGCAGCAGGTCACGCGGTCGTTCCGGGCCACCGCCGTCCTGGCGATCATCCTGGGGCTGCTGGCCAGCCTCACCGGTCTCGTCACCTCCTTCTACGTCGAGGTGCCGCCGGGGCCGACCATCGTGCTCGTCGCGCTTGCCAGCTTCGCGATCCTCGCCGCCATCGCGGTCCCCGTCCGACGTCGACGCCGGGAGGCGACATGACGACCTCCCCCGCACCTCGCCAGACCCGCCAGCGCTCGGCCGTCAAGGCGCTGCTCGACGACCTCGAGGAGTTCCGCTCGGCCCAGCAGGTGCACGAGCTGCTCCGCTCCCGGGGCGCATCCGTCGGCCTGACCACGGTCTACCGGTGCCTGCAGGCCCTGGCCGACAGCGGCGAGGTCGACTCGCGCGTCAACGACGAGGGCGAGACGGTCTATCGCAAGTGCAGCGACCATCACCACCACCACCTCGTGTGCCGGGAGTGCGGCACACACGGTGGAGATCGCCGGTCCGACCGTCGAGGCCTGGGTGGATCGCGTCGCCGTCGAGAACGGCTTCACATCGGTCAATCACACATTCGAGATCGTGGGCGTGTGCGCCGTGTGCAGTGCAGGACCGACGGCCGTCACGCACGGCTAGTGGCCGGCGGCACCTGATTCGGGACGGCCCCGCCGTAGCGCCGGTCGCGCGAGGCGTAGAGCTCGCACGCATGCCAGAGGTGACGGCGGTCGAAGTCCGGCCACAGCGTGTCGAGGAACACCAGCTCGGCGTACGCCGACTGCCAGAGCAGGAAGTTGCTCGTGCGCTGCTCCCCCGAGCTGCGCACGAACAGGTCCACGTCGGGCATGTCTGGCTCGTCGAGGAAGTGATGGAACATCCGCTCGTCGATCTTCTCGGGATCGAGACTGCCCGCCTTGACGTCTCGAGCCATCGCCGCAGCAGCATCGGCGATCTCCGCGCGCCCGCCGTAGTTGACGCACATGGTCAGTGTCAGCACCTTGTTCTTGGCGGTGAGCCGCTCGGCCTCCTCGAGCTCGGCGATGACGCTGCGCCACAGGCGCGGCCGACGTCCGGCCCATCGCACGCGCACGCCGAGGTCGTGCATCTCGTCGCGACGGCGCCGGATCACGTCACGGTTGAAGGCCATGAGGAAACGGACCTCCTCCGGTGAGCGCTTCCAGTTCTCGGTCGAGAACGCGTAGGCCGACAGCCAGCCGATGCCCAGCTCGATGGCACCCTCGACGCAGTCGAAGAGGCTGGCCTCGCCGGCCTCGTGCCCAGCAGTCCGCGGCAGGCCGCGCTCCTTCGCCCATCGCCCGTTGCCGTCCATGACGATCGCCACGTGCCTGGGCACGAGCTCCTTCTGGATCGCCGGCGGACGTGCGCCGACTGGGATGCGGTACGGGCGCACGACGAGGGCCCTTGCTCGAGGATCGCGCCATGGCCCCATCCAAACACCTACGCGAGCCGAACCCCTCCCGATCGAGCGCTCAGGTGCGATCCACCAGGGGCAGCGATCGAAGGCCTCGCTCCAGGTGCCACTGCAGGAACGCCGCGACCAGTCCGTTGGCCTCCCGTCGATCGCGCTGCTCGGACGCATCGGCAACGGGCCAGTCGCCGCTGAGCAGCGCCCCCATCAGTGCGACCGTCGCGGCCGACGGCGACGCCGATCCTGGTGGCCGGCAGTTCGTGCACACCATTCCGCCGCTGACCACCGAGAACGCCCGGTGCGGACCCGGTGCCCCGCACCTCGCGCAGTCCTCGAAGGACGGCGACCAGCCCGCGATCGCCAGTGAGCGCAGCAGGTACGAGTCGAGGATCAGTCCGGGCTCGTGGTCGCGGGCCACCAGCGCCCGAAGGCCCGACACCAGCAGCACGTACTGCTGGGTCGCCGGCTCGCGCTCCTCGGGCGTCAGCCGCTCGGCCGTCTCCAGCATCGCGGTGCCGGCGGTCCAGCGCGGGTAGTCCGACGACAGGTCCGCCCCGTATGCGGAAATGGACTCCACCTGCGTCACCGTGTCGAGCGACCGTCCTTCGTACAACTGGACGTCGACGTGGCTGAAGGGCTCCAGTCGCGCACCGATGCGGCTCGTCGTCTTGCGCACCCCGCGCGCAACACCGCGCACGCGGCCATGGCCACGCGTGAGGAGGGTGACGATGCGGTCGGCCTCGCCCAGCTTGTGGGTTCGCAGCACGACCGCCTCATCGCGGTAGAGGGGCACGCTACATTCTCTCCTCAGGCGTCGATCACGAGGACGGCGACGCACGGAACGGCCCCCGGGAGAGCGATGAGCGACCACGGAGACCAGCAGCCGCTGCCCATCGAGCCGGAGGTCCTGACCGAGCCCGAGCTGCCGTTCCAGCCCGAGCCCGCTCTCGAACCCGAGACCGAGATCGTCGACCCGCGGCCGTCGCGCCGGGTGCAGATCTCGTTCGATCACATCTCCCTGCGCCGCACCCTGGTGCGTCATCCTGGCGGCCGTCGTCATCTTCGAGATCGTGACCTGGGCATGGACCCTGCTGGCGGGGTTCGCCTTCAACCTGCTCCTCGCCTGGCTGGTGGCCATCTCGTTCGACCCCGTCGTGAGCTGGCTGGCCCACAAGGGCCTGCGCCGCGGGCTGGCCACGACGATCGTGGCGACGTCTGTGCTCGTCCTCCTGGCCGGCTTCGTCGCCCTGTTCGGCGGCGTGCTCGCCACGCAGGTCAGCGAACTCGTCCAGGCGCTGCCCGAGCTCGTACTCAACATCGTCGACTGGATCAACCGCACGTTCCACGCCAACATCGACCCCGTCCAGCTGACGGACAACCTCAACCTCACCAGCGACCAGATCACGAACATCGCCTCGAACCTCGCGGGCGGCATCTTCGGGGTCCTGATCGGCATCGTCGGAGCGGTCTTCGACTTCGTGACCGTCCTCGTGTTCTCGTTCTACTTCTCCGCTGACTCGCCGCGCATCAAGCGGTTCATCGCGTCCTGGCTCAAGCCGACGCAGCAGGTGACGTTCATCAAGATCTGGGACATCTCGGTGCAGAAGGCCGGCGGGTTCGTCATCTCCAAGCTGGCGCTCGCGACCCTCTCGGCCATCTTCCACTGCGGGTTCTTCTACATCATCGACATCCCGTACTGGCTGCCGATGGGCATCTTCGCCGGCGTCGTCAGCCAGTTCATCCCGACGATCGGCACCTACATCGGCGTGGCCCTGCCCGCCCTGTTCGCGGTCTTCGACCAGCCGATCGACGTGCTCTGGATCATCATCTTCGCGACGGTCTACCAGCAGATCGAGAACTACGTCTTCACCCCACGGATCTCGAACCGCACGATGGACATCAACTCCGGTGTGGCCCTCGCGTCGGTCTTCATCGGCGCAGCCCTGTTCGGCCCGATCGGGGCGATCATCGGCATCCCGCTGGCCGCGATCATCATCGCCGTGTTCGAGGCGTACGGGCAGCGGTACGAGCTCCACCCCTACGTGGACCGCAAGGCCGACTGAATCCCGACCCTTAGCCTCCGCTGATGCGAGGGCCTGAGCCCATGAGGCTCGGCGAGCACGTACGCCTCGATTGACGCTCGGCGGCGCCGGCCCAGGCAGAAGGTCGAGGCACGACTGCTGCGCAAGGTCCTCCGACCGGCCCCGAGTGGATCATGCATCGCCGCGATGTGCCGTGGTGCTCCTGTTCGGGGCGAAGCGACATGCCCGACGCCGCCCAGGACTGGGCCGGTCGACTCCGCGCATCTGTCAAGGCGGAGACCAAGGGCCTGACCGAACCGACGCCCGAGGACTCCATCATCGCATTGCGGAGTCCGCGACCCCGCAACCTCTGACCGCGGAACTGCCTGCCACCGCCCTCAGAAGCCTAGGCGGCGCAACTGCTTCGGGTCCTTCTGCCAGTCCTTTGCCACCTTGACGCGGATGTCGAGGTAGACCGGCACGCCCAGCAGCGCCTCGATCTCCTTGCGGGCCCGCATGCCGACCTGCTTGAGCCGCGAGCCGGCCTTGCCGATGACGATCGCCTTCTGGCTGTCGCGCTCGACGAACAGGTTGGCGCGCACGTCGGTAAGGGGCCGGTCCACCGGCCGATCCTCGCGCGGCTCGATCTCCTCCACGACGACGGCGATCGAGTGCGGGAGCTCGTCCTGAACTCCGTCGAGGGCGGCCTCGCGGATGAGCTCGGCGACGGCGATCTCGATCGGCTCGTCCGAGTAGTCGCCGTCGGGGAACAGCACCGGCCCCTCGGGCAGCTGCATGATGAGCTCGTCGACGAGCAGTTCCACCTGCGAGCCGGTGAGCGCCGAGACCGGCACGACGTCGGCCCACGCGAAGCCGACCTCGTCGGCGAGGTTCGACACCTGCATGAGCCGCTCGGCGAGCACGGCGTTGGTGACGAGATCGGTCTTGGTGACGACGCAGACGATCGGCTTGCGCCGGAGGAAGGACAGCTCGGTCGCGATGTAGCGGTCACCCGGCCCGACGACCTGGTCGGCCGGGATGCACAGGCCGACGACATCGACGCTCGACCACGTCTCGCGCACCTGGTCGTTGAGGCGCTCGCCGAGCAGGGTGCGCGGTCGGTGCAGGCCAGGCGTGTCGACCAGGATGAGCTGCCCGGCGGGACGGTTCACGATTCCGCGCAGGACCCGACGGGTCGTCTGCGGGCGATCCGAGGTGATGGCCACCTTGCGCCCGACCATGGAGTTGGTCAAGGTCGACTTGCCGGCATTGGGCCGGCCGACCAGGCACACGAATCCGCTCTGGAAGGTCACGCGGGGACTCCCATCGGCTCGTGGTCAGTGCGACGCTCCGCCATCCCCAGCAACGCTAGGGCAACGATGACAAGGAGGCATCCGATCCACCCCAGCGTGCTCAGCGGCTCACCCAGCACGACCACCCCGAGAATGGTCGCGACCGCCGGTTCGAGCAGCGTGAGAGTCGCGATGTGGCCGGGCTGCAGGACGGACAGCCCAAGCCCGAAGAGCAGGTACGCGACCGTCGTCGTCACGATGCCCAGCCACAGGGCCTCGGCCATGCCGGGCCAGGACAGCCACCAGGTCGACGTGAAGACAGCCGGCAGCAGCACGAGGGCGCCGAGGGAGAAGGAGGCGGCGAGAACGTCCCCGCCGCTGAAGCCCTCGCGCGAGAGGCGCACGCCCAGCACGGTGAAGATCGCGTAGCAGGCCCCGGCCGCCAGGGCGGACAGCATGCCGAGGGCGTCGCCGCTGGCAAGGCTCCCCGACACGAGCAGTCCGAGCCCGACAACCGCAACGGCCGTGGAGGCCGCCCACACCCATCCGGGCGCGCCCTCACGCAGGGCCCAGCCGAGCAGGCCGGCGAGGAACGGGGCGCTGCCGAGGGCGATCAGGGCGGCGATGGCGACGCCGGTGCGCTGCGTACCGACGAAGAAGAAGGCCTGGTATCCCGCGACCGCGAGGCCCATGATCCAGACGACCGGTCGACGCCACAGGCGCGCGAGGTCGCTGCCCCGACCGCGCCACAGCACCCAGCCGACCAGTCCGACCGAGCCCACGAGCAGGCGGACCGCGGCGACACTGGTGCCCGGCGCGTCGGGGACGAGCAGTTGGCGGGACGTGCCAGTGGTGCCGAAGAGCACGGCGGCGCCCATGACCGCGACGGCGGCGCGCGAGCGGGTGATCACTGGGCGGGCGAGGGCCGGGGCGTCCCGTCCGCCTCGCACTCGGCAACGCGGGCGACGAACCCGCCGAGATCGCGGATCAGCACGAGGTCCTCGGCGGCGGTCGGCTCGCCGACCACGACCACGGCCTCGATCCCGCGGGCGCCCGAGGCAGCCGCCTGGGCCACGACGAGGCTCACGGCGGAGAACGAGCGCGAGGGCAGCGCCACGTTCGCCGACGCGTAGGTACGACCGGTCTCGTCGCGCAGGGCAGCGCCTTGGTGTGCCCGCACCCGGGACATCGCGCCGCGGGCAAGCGTCACGAGCTTGGCGTTCTCAGGATCGGCTCAGGTCGAGCGCCGCCATCAGTCCTCCTCAGGCGAGACAAGGTCGTCGGCGATCGGCTGGGCAAGGACGGTGCCGATGCGATTGCGTCGACCCCCGCCCTGCTCGGCCGTGAGGAGCCATTCGACCCTCTCGCACCGAAGCACCGGGGATCGGCACGCGATCCAGGCGCTTGGCGACCAGTCCCAGGACGGTGTCGATGCCCTCGTCCTCCGAGTCGATCTCGATGCCGGTGAGCTCGGCGAAGTCGTCGACGTGCATGCGGGCCAGGACGCGGTACGCGCCCGAAGCGAGTTCGGTGACCTCCGGAGCAGCCGTGTCGTACTCGTCGGCGATCTCCCCGACGATCTCCTCCAGGACGTCCTCGATGGTGACCAGGCCCGCCGTGCCCCCGTACTCGTCGACCACGATCGCCATGTGCACCCGCGCCGACTGCATGTCGCGCAGCAGGGCGTCGACCGGCTTGCTGTCGGGGACGAAGAACGGTGCACGCATGATCGACTCGACGCGCTCGGACTGCTCGGCGTCGCGATGCTCGAAGGACCTCCGCACGACGTCCTTGAGGTAGACGATGCCGACGATGTCGTCGGCGCTCTCGCCCATGACCGGGATGCGCGAGAAGCCCGAGCGCAGGCTGAGCGACATCGCCTGCCGCAGCGTCTTGGTGCGCTCGATCAGCACCAGCTCCGTGCGGGGGACCATGACCTCCTTCGCGAAGGTGTCGCCCAGCTCGAACACGGAGTGGATCATCTGCCGTTCCTCGTCCTCGATGAGGCTGTCCGCCTCGGCAAGGTCGACCATCTCCCGGAACTCGGCCTGCGAGGCGAACGGACCCTCGCGGTAGCCCTTGCCCGGTGTCACCGCGTTCCCGATGAGGATGAGGAGCGTTGTCAGCGGCCCGAGGATCGTCGCGAGGAACCGCGCCGGCCCGGCCGAGGCCATGGCGATGCTCACGGCGTGCTGCCGGCCGAGCGTCCTGGCGGCCACCCCGAGGACGACGTACGAGACGGCCACCATGATCGCGACGGCCACGAGCACCGCCCCCCACGCGGACCCCTCCGCCGGTCGGTCGAAGGAGTCGAAGCACACGAACGCGACCAGCACGGTCGCGGTGACGGAGGCGACCGTGGACAGGAACAGCAGGACATTCACGTAGCGCGGGCGGTCCGCGATGATCGCCAGCATGCGCGCGGCCTTGCGGTCGTCCTTGTCGTCGTAGGCGTCCTCGACCTGGCTGCGCGAGATGCGACCGATCGCCGTCTCGGCCATCACCAGCAGGCCGCCGACGGCGACGAGCAGGGCGGCGATGACGATGAGCAGGAGGTCCTGGGTCACGACCACCAGCCTCGCAGCAGTTCGTCCTGCAGGGCGAACATGGCGTCGTAGTCCTCCTGGGTGGCGTGGTCATAGCCGATCAGATGCAGCGTGCCGTGCGTGGTGAGGAACTGGAGTTCGTGGTCGAGGGTGCGCTCGGCCGCCGCTTGCCTGCGGCGCCGACGTACGACGGGCACAGGACGATGTCGCCGAGGATGCCCGGCACCGGTGCCGTGCCCTCGGCTGCGCTGGTCAGCTCGTCGATGGGGAAGGACAGCACGTCCGTGGGGCCGGGCTCGTGCATCCAGTCCTCGTGGAGCGTCGACATCCGCTCCTCGTCGACGAGGGTGATGCCGAGCTCGCACGACGGATGCAGCCGGAGGCGGTCGAACAGGTAGGCCGCCAGTTGGCTCAACGCCTCGGCGTCGCACTCCTCGTCGGACTCGTTGGACACCGTGACATGAGGCGCGCTCGCCCGCGGAGCCGTCACGTCGCTCGCTTGGCGTCGTACTGGTCGTAGGCCTCGACGATCCGTCCCACCAGCTTGTGCCGCACGACGTCGTGCGAGGTGAGACGGCAGAACGCGACGTCGTCGATGCCTTCGAGGATCTCCGAGACGACCCGCAGACCGCTTGTCGTGCCGCCGGGAAGGTCGACCTGGGTGATGTCACCCGTGACGACCATCGTCGAGCCGAAGCCCAGGCGCGTCAGGAACATCTTCATCTGCTCGGCCGAGGTGTTCTGTGCCTCGTCGAGGATGATGAACGAGTCGTTGAGCGTGCGGCCGCGCATGTAGGCGAGTGGGGCGATCTCGATCGTGCCGCTGGTGATCAGCCGCGGGATCGAGTCCGGGTCGATCATGTCGTGCATCGCGTCGTACAGCGGGCGAAGGTACGGGTCGATCTTCTCCGACAGCGTGCCGGGCAGGAAGCCCGAGTCGCTCGCCGGCCTCCACGGCAGGCCGGGTGAGAACGATCCGGTTGACCCGCTTGGCCTGCAGCGCCTGCACGGCCTTGGCCACGGCGAGGTAGGTCTTGCCGGTGCCGGCCGGCCCGATGCCGAACACGACCGTGTTGTTGTCGATGGCGTCGACGTAGCGCTTCTGGTTGAGCGTCTTGGCGCGGATCGTCTTGCCACGGCTGCTCAGGATGTTGGACGTCAGCACCTCGGTGGGCCGGGTGCCGCTGCGCATCAGGGAGATGCTGCGCTCCACGGACTCGGCCGTGAGGGCCTGCCCCGTGCGCAGCACCGCCAGCATCTCGCCGATCAGGGTGTCGACGATGCCGACCTCCTCGGGCGAGCCGGTGACCGTGATCTCGTTGCCGCGAGCCATGAGGTCCGCCGCCGGGAAGGCCTCCTCGACGAGCCGCAGGTACTCGTCGCCGGCGCCGAGCAGGGCAACCATCGGCTGGGAGTGCGGGACGATGATGGTCGTCTGCGCGCGAGGGGCTTCGGGGATCGGTGTGGTCATCCAGTGTCCTGCTGCGGTCTATCCGGGGGGCCAGGCGAGGCCGCGCCCGCCGAGCACATGGAAGTGGACGTGGTCGACGGACTGGCCGGCGCCCTCGCCGGTGTTCGTGACGATCCGGTAGCCCGACTCCGCAACGCCCTCCTGCTCGGCGATGGCACCGGCGACCCTCAGGAGGTCGGCGGCCAGCGCCGCATCGGCGTTGGCGAGCTCACGGGCATTGGCGTGGTGGTCCCGCGAGATCACCAGCACATGCACCGGCGCCTGGGGCGCGATGTCGCGAAAGGCGATGACCCGATCATCGCTGTGCACGATGTCGGCGGGGATGTCCCCGGCCGCGATCGCGCAGAACAGGCAGTCGCTCATGGCTGTCATCCTTCCACGCTCGCGTCGATGGCCGCCTCGGCATCGGACGGGACGGCCCATCGCGGGCTGCTGGCGAGCAGGGCTGCCACGGCGGCGATGCCCGCCGACGACGTCCGCAGGACGGTCGGACCGAGCCGCACCACGCGCGCCCCGGCCTCCTCGAAAAGGGCGAGCTCCGACGCGTCCAGACCGCCTTCCGGACCGACGACCAGGACGACTTCACCCATGGGCGGCAGTGCCACGCTCACCGATCGGGGAGCTGGCGCTCTCGTGCAGGACCGCCGCGGCATCCGCGGCCGCGGACCCGTGCGACGACGTCGGCGGTGGTGGCGAGGGCCGAGACGATCGGGAAGCGCGCCCGCCGCGATTGCTTCGCTGCTGCTGCGGCGGCGTCCGCCCAGCGCTGCCAGGACCTGTCGACGCGGTCAGGGCGCCATCGGGTCACGCAGTTCATGGCGGCCCACGGCACGATCTCGTCGACGCCGATCTCGGTGAGCAGTTCGACGGCGAGCTCGCCGCGATCCCCCTTGGCCAGCGCCTGCACGACGGTCACCCGCAGCTGGGGGTCCGCCTCCACCGCCACCACGCCGACCGACACGTCGAAGGAGTCCTTGCCGGAGATGGCAGCGACGGTCCCCACGGCACGACGGCCCGCGCCGTCGACCAGCTGGACGGGTTCACCGGCCCGGATCCTGCGCACCGTGACCGCATGCCGCCCCTCGGCGCCACCCACGGTCACCAGGGATCCTGGCGCCGCTCCGACGAGGGCCGCCGAGTCGACGACGAACACGGGTGCGGTCACTTGGCGGTGAACGCATCCTTCAGCCGCGTGAACAGGCCGGCGTGCGCCTCCGACGACGGGTTGCCCAGCTGCGTCGCGGACTCAGCCCGCAGTTCCGCCAGTTGGCGCAGCAGGTCCTCCTGCTCCGGGTCGAGCTTGGTGGGCGTCTGCACGCGCAGGTGCACGAAGAGGTCGCCGCGACCGGTGGTGCGCAGCCGCGCCCCTCCGCGGCCCTTCATCGTCACGGTCTCGCCGGACTGCGTTCCGGCCTTGATCTCCACGTCGAGCGGCCCGTCGAGGCTCTCGAGCACGGTCGTCGTGCCGAGTGCGGCGGCGGTCATCGGAACGGTGACGATGCAGTGCAGCTCGTCACCACGGCGCTCGAACATGGGATGCGGGGCCACGACGACCTCGACGAACAGGTCGGCCGCGGGCCCGCCGTTCGGGCCCACCTCGCCCTCGCCGGTCAGCTGGATGCGCGTGCCGGTGTCGACGCCCGCGGGGATCTTGATCGTCAGCGTGCGGCGCGTGCGAACGCGTCCGTCGCCCGAGCACTCGTGGCACGGGTGCGGGATGGTCGTGCCGAAGCCCTGGCACTGCGGGCACGGTCGAGACGTCATCACCTGGCCCAGGAAGGACCGCTGGACCGACTGGATCTCGCCGCGGCCCTTGCACAGGACGCACGTCTCGAGGTCGGTGCCCGGGGCCGCGCCGGTGCCGGTGCACTCCTCGCAGAGTGCTGCCGTGTCGACGGTGATGTCGCGGGTGGTGCCGAACACGGCATCGGGGAGCTCGATGTCGATTCTGATCAGCGCGTCCTGGCCGCGGCGCGCCCGCGGGCGCGGGCCTCGTCGGGAGGTGCCGCCGCCGAAGAAGGCGTCCATGATGTCGCCGAAGTCGAAGGTCGCCCCGCCGCCGGCGTAGCCGCCGCCCCGGCCGTAGGGATCTCCGCCGAGGTCGTACATCTGGCGCTTCTCAGGATCGCTGAGGACCTCGTACGCAGCCGTGACCTGCTTGAACCGCTCCTGATGCTCAGGGTCGGGGTTCACGTCAGGGTGCAGTTCGCGGGCGAGCTTGCGGTAGTTCTTCTTGATCTCCTCCGGCGACGCGTCACGCGACACGCCCAGCAGGGCGTAGTAGTCCGTGCTCACGCCATCACTCTCGTTTCCGCGTCATTGATCGTCCAGCATCCGGCTGACGTACTGGGCCACGGCCAGGACCGAGCTCATCGTTCCGGCGTAGTCCATGTGCGTGGGCCCGACGATGCCGAGCGAGGCGCGGGGCTGATCGCCGACGCCGTAGCGCGCGGTGACGACGGAGGTCGCCTCGAGCCCCTCGACCGGGTTCTCGTGGCCGATGCGCACCGTGACCCCCTGCTGCGAGGTGGCCTCGCCGAGGAGGCGCAGCAGGACGACCTGCTCCTCGAGGGCCTCGAGCACCGGCTGGATGGCGAGGGGGAACGACTCGCCGTAGCGCGCCAGGTGCGCGGTGCCGCCCAGCATGATCCGCTCGTCGGGCCGCTCCGCGACCATCTCGAGCACCGCCGCGAGCACCGAGCGGACCATGGGTCGGTCGTCGGCGGCGAAGGCCTGGTCGAAGTCGGCGACGGCATCGGGCACCGCGGCGAAGAGCTGGTCGCCGAGAGCGACGACGAGGCGTGAGCGGACGTCGGCGAGGGTCGCCTCCGCGATCGGGACGGCGCATTCGATGATCCGCTGCTCCACGCGTCCGGAGTCGACGATGAGAACGATGATGAGCCGGGTCGAGCTCAGCGCCACGAGCTCGACATGACGAACGCGGCTGCGGGTCAACGACGGGTACTGCACGAGCGCAACCTGCTTGGTGATCTGAGCGAGCAGGCGCACGGTGCGGCTCATGACGTCGTCGAGGTCGACGGCGTTGTCGAGGAACTGGTGGATCGCCTTGCGCTCGGGAGGGCTCAGCGGCTTCACGCCGGACAGCCGGTCGACGAAGAGGCGGTAGCCGCGATCGGTCGGCACGCGCCCGGCGCTGGTGTGCGGCTGGGCGATGTAGCCCTCGTCCTCCAGGGCTGCCATGTCGTTGCGGATCGTCGCGGGCGACACGCCGAGGCTGTGCCGCTCGACCAGGGCCTTCGAGCCGACCGGCTCGTGGGTGGAGACGTAGTCCTCGACGATGGCGCGCAGCACCGCGAGCCGTCGGTCCTCGAGCATGCGCACCTCCCGGGCGGTGTTGGCACTCATGGATGCTGAGTGCCAAGTGTAGGGCCTTGCTCTCGGGTCCGCGCTATTGCGCCGGGCGCACCCCGGCCGCCCGCGTGCGGATGTTCAGGCGTGCCGACAGCCACTTGCCGACGAGGATCACCGCGATGCCCGCGGCCGACGCGACGCTCGGACTCCAGATCGACACGAGCGCGTACGTCGCCGAGCCGGCCACGGCGAGCAGTGCCGTCGGGGCACCCGCCAGGAGGATCTCCGGTGTCTGTCCCTGGAGCACCGAGACGAGCATCCCGCCGCCGACGGCCGAGATCGTCCCGAGAAGGATCGCCGAGACGACCGGCAGGTGGAACGCAAGCCCGTACTCGGTGCCAGTCACGGCGAACAGGCCGAGGGCCAGCGCGTCGAGGGCGCTCATGACGCGTCCCGCCCGTGCCAGGTGTCGGCCGATCAGCAGCACGATGGCCACGGACAGCAGGATCGTTGCCAGGGACCACGGGTCGCGCAGGGAGGCCGCCGGCAGGTTGCCCAGGAGCATGTCGCGGATGAAGCCTCCCCCGAGGCCCATGAGCAGGGCGAAGACCGCCATCCCGACGACGTCCCAGTGCCGCGAGTCGTCGGAGTATCCGCGCAGGGCGCCGACGAGTCCGTTCACGCCGATGGTGAGCAGGGACAGCCACAGTGGCGCGTTGGTCGCGAGGTTCGGCAGGTCGGCGGTGGGATGCATGCGCGGATCCTCCCCTTGGCGGACGTCGCGTGCAACGGGCAGCCGACCTCGATTCGGCTACGCCACGAGGCCGACGGATCACCGCGTCGGCGAGCAGCCGGCCGCGGTCGGTGAGCACGAGACGGCCCTCGCGCGCCCTGCCCGGATCGAGCAGCCCCTCGTCGACCAGCTGGGGCACGACCTGCGGCGGCCTCGGGCGTCAGCTGCGTCACCGCGAGTCCCTCGGCGAGGCGCAGCGCCGAGCATGACCGTCTCCATGTGCCGCTCGTCGTCGGTGAGCACCTCGCGCTCGGCCTCGGGCGACTCGCCGGCGGCCAGCCGCTGCGCGTAGGCGCTCGGGTGCTTGACGTTCCACCAGCGCACGCCGTCGAGGTGGCTGTGCGCACCGGGCCCGACTCCCCACCAGTCCGCGTTGCGCCAGTAGGCGAGGTTGTGCCGGCACTCCCCGCCCGGCCGTGACCAGTTCGAGACCTCGTACCAGGTCAGGCCCGCCGCTGCGAGCAGTCCGTCGACGATCTCGTAGCGATCGGCGAGCGACGTCGTCGTCGGGCGCCGGCAGCTCCCCGCGTCGGACCCGACGGGCCAGCGGGGTGCCGTCCTCGACGATCAGCGCGTAGGCCGACACGTGGTCGACTCCTGCCGCGATCGCATCCTCGACCGAGCGCCGCAGGTCGTCGTCGGTCTCGCCCGGGGTGCCGTAGATGAGGTCGAGGTTGACGTGCGCGAAGCCCTCGCGGGTCGCCGCCCGTGCCATGGCCAGACTCGCCCCCGGGGTGTGCGTGCGGTCGAGGACGCGCAGCACCGCGGGGGCCGTGCTCTGCATGCCGAACGAGATGCGGGTGAACCCGGCGGCCCGAAGGTCGGCGAGCATCCGCTCGTCGACGCTGTCGGGGTTCGCCTCCGTGGTCACCTCGGCGTCGGCGTCGAGCCCGAACTCCGCTCGGATGGCCTCGAGCACATGCGCCAGGCCGGCGGCTCCCAGCAGGGTCGGCGTGCCGCCCCCGACGAACACCGTCGTCGACCGGACGGGCCTGGTCGCCGAGCGTGCGCGCTGCGAACCGAACCTCGTCCGCCAGCACCTCGTGGAAGGTGTCACGCCGGACGTGTCGCCGAGCTCGGTGGCCGTGTACGTGTTGAAGTCGCAGTACCCGCAGCGGCTCGAGCAGAAGGGCACATGGACGTACACCCCAAGTGCCCGACCCACCCCCCGCCGAGCGGTGAGACGTCGGGGGGTTGCGGCGCCGAAAACGCCCGCCAACTCACCGCTCGCGGGCAAGACTTACTTCTTGGGGGCGTCGGACGTCGACAGCGCGGCGATGAAGGCCTCCTGGGGGACCTCCACGCGACCGACCATCTTCATGCGCTTCTTGCCCTCCTTCTGCTTCTCCAGCAGCTTGCGCTTGCGGCTGATGTCGCCGCCGTAGCACTTGGCCAGGACGTCCTTGCGCATGGCGCGGATGGTCTCGCGCGTGATGACCCGCGAGCCGATCGCCGCCTGGATCGGCACCTCGAACTGCTGGCGCGGGATGAGCTCCTTGAGCTTGGCCGTCATCATCGTGCCGTAGGCCATCGCCTTGTCCTTGTGCACGATCGCGCTGAAGGCGTCGACCGGATCGCCGTGCAGCAGGATGTCGACCTTCACCAGGTCCGCCTCCTGCTCGCCGACCACGTCGTAGTCGAGGGAGGCGTAGCCCCGAGTGCGGGACTTCAGCTGGTCGAAGAAGTCGAAGACGATCTCGGCCAACGGCAGCGTGTAGCGCATCTCGACGCGGTCCTCGGACAGGTAGTCCATGCCCAGGAGCGTGCCGCGTCGCTGCTGGCACAGCTCCATCACCGTCCCGACGAACTCGCTCGGCAGGATGATCGTCGACTTGACGATCGGCTCGAGGATGCGCGCCACCTTCTGCGTCGGGAACTCGCTGGGGTTCGTGACGATGATCTCGACGCCGTCGTCGCTGAAGACCCGGTAGATCACGTTCGGCGCAGTCGAGATGAGATCGAGATTGGACTCGCGCTCGAGCCGCTCGCGGACGATCTCCATGTGCAGCAGGCCGAGGAAGCCACAGCGGAAGCCGAAGCCGAGGGCCAGCGACGTCTCCGGCTCGTACACGAGGGCCGCGTCGTTGAGCTTCAGCTTGTCGAGCGCGTCGCGAAGCTCCGGGTAGTCCGAGCCGTCGATCGGGTAAAGGCCCGAGTAGACCATCGGCTTCGGATCGCGATAGCCGCCGAGTGCCTCCGTGGCCCCCTTGCGCTCGGACGTGATCGTGTCGCCGACGCGTGACTGGCGCACGTCCTTGACGCCGGTGATGAGGTAGCCCACCTCGCCGACGCCCAGCCCTTGGGCGACCTTCGGCTCGGGCGATATCACGCCGACCTCGAGCAGTTCGTGGATCGCGCCCGTCGACATCATCTGGATGCGCTCTCGCGTGGAGATGTGCCCGTCGATGACACGGATGTAGGTGATGACGCCGCGATAGGTGTCATAGACCGAGTCGAAGATCATCGCGCGGGCAGGCTTGTCGGCCGCGCCGACGGGAGCGGGCACCTCGCGGACGATCTTCTCGAGCAGCTCGTGCACGCCGACGCCGGTCTTCGCCGACACCAGCAGGACCTCGGAGGGATCGCAGCCGATGATCCGCGCCAGCTCGGCGGCGTACTTCTCCGGCTGGGCCGCGGGCAGGTCGATCTTGTTCAGGACGGGGATGATCGCGAGGTCGTTCTCGAGGGCGAGGTAGAGGTTGGCGAGGGTCTGCGCCTCGATGCCCTGCGCGGCGTCCACCAGCAGGACCGCGCCCTCGCAGGCCGCCAGCGAACGCGACACCTCGTAGGTGAAGTCGACGTGGCCAGGCGTGTCGATCATGTTCAGGACGTAGTCGGTGCCGTCGTCGGACCGGAAGGGCAGTCGGACCGCCTGCGACTTGATGGTGATCCCGCGCTCGCGCTCGATGTCCATGCGGTCGAGGTACTGGGCCCGCATCGACCGGTCGTCGACGATCCCGGTCTGCTGGAGCATGCGATCGGCCAGCGTCGACTTGCCGTGGTCGATGTGGGCGATGATGCAGAAGTTCCGGATGACCGAGGGGTCGGTGCTGCCGACTGCCGGGGGCTCTCCCTGACGTCGTGGGCCGGGCTGCGGGACGGACACGGATGGATTCCTCGATGCGGTGGTCCGGGCCAGTTCAGGCTCGGACGGGGGCGATTTGGGCTACAGGGCAGCCTACGGGTAATCTGGGGCGCTGCTTCACCCTGTCTCCGCATGCCCGATACCCAAGGAAGTTGTCCCCGTGGCGAACATCAAGTCGCAGATCAAGCGCAACAAGACCAACGAGAAGGCCCGCCAGCGCAACAAGGCGGTCAAGAGCTCGTTGAAGACCTCGGTGCGCAAGTTCAACGCCGCCGTCGATGCCGGAGACAAGGACGCCGCCAACGAGCGCGCCCGCGAGGCCACTCGCGCCCTCGACAAGGCCGCCAGCAAGGGCGTCATCCACGCCAACCAGGCCGCCAACCGCAAGTCGGCCATCTCCAAGAAGGTCGCCGCCATCTAGGGCGCATCCCCAAGCACCGAAAGGGCGTCTCCCCGCTGGGGAGGCGCCCTTTCGTCTGTGCCGGAACTACTTGGTGAGCCTGAAGACCTGCACCTGGACCAACGGCTTGACGTTCTTGCCCCCCGTGGTCGTCAGCCGCACGACGCAGGCGCCGTTGGACTGGCCGGCGGTGATGGTGCCGCCCTTGACGGTGCACGTGTTACCGACGACATAGGGGGTCAGACCGGACGCCGTCGAGACGGTGAACGTGGCCGGCGTGCTGGCCGACAGCCGGGGCTTGGCGCCCTTGGCCACGACACGGCCGTTGAACGTGATCGTTGCCGAGTCGTTGGACCGGTTCGCCTTCACCGGCGAGAACACCGTCGGGAAGAACCGGATGTAAGCAGGGTTGGCGCTGTCCTTGCCGGCTCCGATGACGTACACCGCGCAGGCGGACAGGCGGGGGTTGCCCGTGTCGGCGCGACAGTCGACGGACTGTCCGAGCGAGGGTCCGGCGGTCGGGTTCGGGTTCGTGCCGAAGAACTCGGCGTTCACCCTCAGGGGGAACGAGGCCGTAGGACGCACGGCGCTGGTCGCCGTCAGGTAGTACAGCGACGCCGGCGACGAGTCGCACAGCGACGGCACCTGACGCGGGTCTGCTGGGACCTTGCAGTGCAGGCCGTAGAGGCCCACGCCGCCAGGCAGGTTGACGACGTCGACGGTCTGGGTCGACGAGGGGGCGAGCTGGACCAGCGGAGTGCCGCTGGGCTGGCCCGCGACCGTGGCGTTGTAGCCACCGTCCGCAACAGCGGGCCCGGCGAGGACGGTACCGGCAAGGACGACGACGGCGCTGACAGCGGCCGCGCGCAGGGTGAGGCGAAGCATGCAACTCTCCTTGGTGGGGATGATCGCGAACTCCAGCAGGCTAGCCACCTGCTCGCCCGGTCCCCTAACCCAAGAAAGGGATATTTAGGGCATTTCACCCGGCTTTACCGAGAGTTGAGCGGGATATGGCCGTCAGGTTGGCTGAGCCGCAGCGGACGTCGTGGCGACCAGCCGCTCGAGCGCGAGCAGCTTCTGCTCAGGATCCAGGCTGGAGCCCTCGAGGACGCCGCCCTTGACGGCCCCGTCGACGTCGGCCAGCGCGACCACCGCGGCCGCGAGACGGCGCTGGTCGCCGCTCCAGCGGGCCCACTGCCGCCGCAGCGGCTCGACCTTCCAGGGCGGAACCCCGGCCTCCTTGGCGATCATGGCCTGGCTGGCACCCGGCGGCATGCCGCCGACCCGCACCATGGAGCGCAGCCCGGAGGCCAGCGACGAGGTGGCCATCGGCCCGATCCGTCCGGCGTCGGACGTCAGCATGGCCTGCCGAAGGCTGCGGAGGGCCTCGGCATAGCGCCGCTCCCATACCGCGTCCGAGATGACGAAGCCGGACACGTCGGCCACGCCGGCGAAGTAGTCCTTCACGTCGTCGATGTCGATCGGGTTGGCATCGACGTCGCTGCACAGCTGCGACACCGCTCCAGCGAGCAGGCCGAGGTCCTGGCCGATCGACTCGTAGAGCGCGGTGAGGGCTCCCGACGTGGCCTTGCGGCGGTGCGCGGCGAACTCCCGGCTGAGGAACTCCTGGGTCGACTTGCCCCTCTTCACCGGTTGGCAGTCGACCACCTCCGCCCCCGCGGCCTTGAGGTCATCGAGCAGGGCCTTGCCCTTGACTCCCCCGGGATGGGTGATGACGAGGTAGACGTTGTCGGGCAGGTCCGCGACGACCGCCCGCATCGCCTTCGCCAGGGCGTCGTCGGCCGCGTCGATGCCGGTCACGACGACGACACCGCCGTCGCCGAAGAGGTTGGGGGCGGTCGCCTCGCGCAGCTCGTACGCCGCGGAGTCGTCGGCGGCGGAGATCACCGAACGCTGGACGTCCGGGTCGGCCGCCCGCGCCTGCGCCGACACCCGCGAGACGGCCCGGTCCACGAGGAGCGACTCGGAGCCGATGGCGAGGGTGAGGTGCGCGGTCATGATGACGGCAGCATGCCATGCCGGGCCACCACCGCGGTCTGCGATCCGTTCGCCACGACGGCGGCATCCCCGCTGATGTCCGTTCGCACGACGATCGCCCCGATCCCGCGCCACGCTGCCACCGTGGACTCGGCTGGGTGCCCGTAGTCGTTGCCGGCCCCGACGCTGATCAGCGCGATCGGTGCCGGCACCCAGGTGGTCAGGAGCGGATGCTGGTAGCGCGAGCCATGGTGGGGCACCTTGACGACGTCGTAGCCCCGGCCGGCGATGTCGGCTGCCACGGCCGCCTGCGCCTCGGGTTCGACGTCGCCCATCAACAGGAGGCGGCGCCCGTCGATCTCGACGACGAGGACGACGCTCGCGTTGTTCGGCACTGAGCCGGCCGCGATCACCCGACGCGGCCACACGGCACGCCACGAGACGCTGCCCACCACACGGGTGTCACCGGCAGTGATCGGCTCCACGGCCAGGCCCTGATCGGCCGCCAGCTGCTCCACCCTGGCCGCCTCGGCCGGCGGGTCACGGATGGGCGTCGCCAGGACGGCCCCGACGGGCCGGTCGCGCAGCACTCCCTCGATGCCTCCGACGTGATCGGCGTGGAAGTGCGTGAGGACCACCGCCGCCACGGCGGTCACCCGTGCGTCGTCGAGGCAGCGGTGCACGGCCTCCGGCTCAGGTCCGGTGTCGACGACAACGGCCGTCTGATCTCCCGCCCGCAGGAGCAGGGCATCTCCCTGCCCGATGTCGCACATGATCATGAGCCACCCGGCGGGCGGCCACGATCGTCGGTCGGGCGGGAGGACGACGCCGCCGATGACGACCAGCGCACAGACCCCCGCGGCAGCGATCCGTACCGTTGACGGCACTCCATGCGGATAGGCGACGTGGGCCACTCGCGCGAGTGCCACCAGTCCCATCACCAGGCCAGCCAGAGCGAGGACGCCGGGCCAGCCGGCTGGCAGGGGCAGGCGGGCGCCCGGCAGGTCGGAGCAGGTGGCCGCGACGAGGGCGATCCAGCCCGCCGGCCACGCGGCCAGGTGCGCCAGCCCGCCGGCGACGGCGGGCGCCACCGGCGCCACGACGGCGGCGAGCAGCCCGAGGATCGTGACCGGCGCGACCACGGGCATGGCCAGGACGTTGGCCGGCAGCGAAACCCATCCGACGGTCGAGCCCATGGCGACAAGCACGGGGACGGTCGCCGCCTGCGCCGCCATCGTGATGCCCAGGCCGTCACGGATGGCCGGCGGCAGCCGGGCGGTCAGACTCCACCGGCCCAGCAGCCGATCGGTGCGCGAGCTCAGCAGGATGACGCCGGCCGTGGCGCCGGCGGACAGGGCGAACCCCCACGACGTGGTCAGGCCCGGGGCCAGGACCACCAGCACGATCACGGCTGCTGCCAGCACCGAGGGGCCGGCCCGTCGTCCGCCCACGAGAAGCCCGATCAGCACGAGCCCGGCCATGACGGCGGCACGGATCACGCTCGGTGCCGGGCCGACGAGGATGACGAAGAACGCCAGCGCGAGCAACGACACCAGCACTCGGCCCAGCACGGGCAGCCTGAGCAGCGCGGCGAGGGCCAGCACCGCCACCACGACGATGCTGACATTGCCGCCGGACACCGCCGTCAGGTGGGCCAGCCCGCTGGAGCGCATCTGCAGCCGCAGCACGGCGCTCTGCCCGGACTCATCGCCGATGGCGAGTCCGGCAACGAGGGATCCAGCGTCAGGGGCGGTACCGGACAGCGCCCGGCGGAGTCCCGCCCGCATCGCGCCGGCGACCGTATCGACGGGCCCGGGGCCGGCGACCACCGCGATCTGCGGCGCCTGCGCATTCACGGTGAGGACGGCAGCCGCATCGGACTGCGGCGTGGCAGGGGCCAGCCGCCCGACGATGACCAGTTCGGCGCCGACCGGCGGGCTCGGCCCCTGATCGGCCAGTCGCACCACGACGGGCAGCTCGACGTCGATGAGCCCACCCCGAGCCCCGATGCGGCTGGTGGCCAGCCGCATTTCTCGTCGGGGAGCACCATGCCAGCCCGAGCCCGCGGGCACGGCCTTGACGATGGCCTCGCTGGTCACCACCCCCTGGACGGTGCTGGTGGCGCGTGACTGCACCCACTCGGTAAGGGGCTGCGGGGCGAGTGCGGCGGCATGGCCGGCGGCCGCCGCGGCTCCGGTCAAGCAGCCCCGCGAGCCCCACCACGACGAGCACTCGCGCCTCGCTCCTGCGGGCCGCCCACACCGTCCCGAGCACGACGACCACGAGCAGGCCGGTTGCCGAGCCGACGAGTATCCGCAGGCCGAGCTCGTGCCGAGCCGACAAGTCGACGACGGATCTCAGCAGGACCGTGACGACCACCGCCGCCAGCCACGAGCTCGCCGCCGGCACGAGAAGGCGGCCGTCCCTCACACGGCAACCAGCGGCTTCAGCTGAGCCAGAATCGCGTCGCCGATGCCCGCCACCTCGCCGAGCTCGTCCACGGATCGGAACGGCCCATTGCTCAGTCGCCATTGGACGATGCGCTCGGCGAGCACCGGCCCGACGCCGGGCAGGCCCTCGAAGGTGGCGGCATCAGCGCTGTTGAGATTCACTGGGCCGCCCGCCTTCGACGGGGAGATGCCCAGAACCCCGGCCACGGCCTGGGCCGCGAAGCCCACGACCACCTGCTCGCCGTCGACCAGGACCCGAGCCAGGTTCACCGAGTCCGCGGCCCGTGGCCGGGTCACGCCACCGGCGGCGACGACGGCATCAGCGACCCGGGACCCCTGCTTCAGGGTCACCAGACCCGGATGCCGAACCTGTCCCACGACGTGCACGATCACCTCACCGGCCGATCCGCCAGGGGTGGCCCCCGCCGCCGCACCGCTCGTCGTTGGACCCACGACCGACGGCGTCGGCGCTGTGGTCGCGGACGCCGAACCCCCGGACAGCGGCTGCCCCGCACTCACGAGCGTGGGGGCAGCGACCGCCTCGCGCGGCCGACCGGCCCACCACCACCAGCCGGCAAGGGCGACGGCGATGGCCACAAGCAGCACGAGACCCCGGACCGCCGACCGGCTCCACGGCCCGGGGGCGAGGGCGTCACCCAATGGGTCGGCGGCCGATGCGGCCGGCCCCTGATCGGCCAGAAGCGCCGACCACGGATCGACGACCGGCGGATCCACCTCGCCGGGCGCGGCCACTGCTTCCGCCGAGACGCCGTCGGGCACCCGCCACTGCCGCGAGAGGTGCTGCAGCCGGACGGTGGCGGCGGCGCTCAGCTGCTCCTTCGCATGTCGGCTCCACACCCGTCCGACGCTAGGTCGGCCTTCAGGCCGAGCGACTCGTCACGAACGACCTGTGGACGCCGGACCGCGATCGGTGCCCTGTGGACCGCCGCCCTAGGAGCGGAACTGCGCCCACGCCTGGCGAAGGTTGCGCTGGTGGCGCACCAGCACCATGGCGGCCAGAACGAGGGCGAACCACATGTCCGCCTGATCGAGCCAGCCGGCCGCGTAGGCCACGATCGCGCTCACGCCCAGCATGACCGCGCCGAGGACGGCGCCGAGTCCCACCCGGTGCCAGATGGCGACGCCGATGCCGAACGCCGCCAGCACCGGCAGCGCCAGCAGCGGAGTCACGCCGAGGATCGCGCCGAGCGTCGTGGCCACGCCCTTGCCACCGCGCCCCTTGAGGAAGGGGGAGGTGATGTGGCCGAGCACCGCCGCCAGACCTGCCACCTCGCCGGCGGTCTGCCCGCCGAGGTAGCCGAACAGGACCGCAGGTACGAAGCCCTTGAGGATGTCGAGCGCCCCGACGAGGACCGCCCAGCGCGGGCCGAGCGCTCGTCCGACGTTGGTCGCCCCGGGGTTGCCTGAGCCCGTGCTGCGCAGGTCCACGTGGAAGATCCGCGCGACGATCGCCGCCGGATTGACGGAGCCGATGAGGTAGCCGACCGCCCCGGCAAGTACCCACCAGCCCCATTCAGGCATCGATCACACCACGCTCGGACGGGGGGCGACCACGACGGCGACCATGCCCGGCCCGACATGGGCACCGACGACGCCGCCGACCGGGCATTCCACGACGGTGGCATCGGGAAGGCGGTCGCCAAGTCGACGGGCCAGGTCGCCGGCCCGCTCCGGTGCGCCCAGGTGCTGGACGGCGACGTCGCAGCAGTGACCGTCGGCGGCCTCGACCGCGAGGTCCTCCAGCCGGCTCAGTGCCCGGCCGGCGGTTCGCACCTGCTCCTGCGGTGCAACATGCCCGTCGACCACCCGCAGCAGGGGCTTGACCTGCAGGGCCTGGCCGACGGCCGCCCTCGCCGAGCTGATGCGGCCGCCGCGCCGCAGGTACTCCAGGGTGTCGACGTAGAAGAACACAGAGGACGAGGCCGCCCGCTGCTCGATCACCGCCGCCACGTCCTCCGCGGACGCCCCTGATCGGGCCGCCTGCGCACCCGCGAGCACGGCGAAGCCGAGGCCCATGGCGATCGTCCGCGAGTCGACGACGCGGATCGAGGCGTCGCACTCCTTGGCGGCGAGCAGCGCGGACTCGTAGGTGGCGGACATGGCCGAACTCAGCGTCGCCACGACGATCTCGGAGGCTCCCGATTCCACTGCCCACTCGTAGGCCTGGACGAATCGCATCGGCGACGGCCGTGACGTGGTCACCGGCTGCCAGTCCTGCAGCGCCTCGGCGACGCGTTGCGCCTGGTCGTCTTCTGTCTCGTCGAACGACTGCCCGCCGACGATCACCTGTACGGGAACGACGCCGATGCCGAAGTCCTCGGCCCATCCGGAGGGGAGGTAGCAGGTCGAGTCCGTGATGACGGCCACCCGAGGCTCGCTCATGCGCCCGACCTTAGCCGTCGGACTGGACACGGAAGGCGAGCGCGGACGAGGCGGTCGTCGGCACCGTCTGCTCGACCACGACCCCCTGAGCACCGACCCATGCTGCCGCCGCGAGCAGCGCCGACGCGGTGCCGTCGACGACGGCCGGCTTGACCGTCCCATCGCGCCGGAGGGCGGCGTCCTCGAAGGTGACCCGCTTCGCCACCAGTACGCCGCCCTCGCGCTTGGGATCCACCCGTGCCACCAGCCGACCCTGGTGCAGGACCGGCATGGCGAAGTAGCCGTGCACGCGCTTGTGCGCAGGCGTGTAGGCCTCGAGTCGGTGCGTCATGCCGAAGATCCGCTCGGTGCGCGGCCGGTGCCAGACGAGCGAGTCGAAGGGCGACAGCATGGTCGTGCGGACGGTCGCGCGCGGATCGGTCGCCAGCCAGGCGAGCGCATCGGGCGTGATCCACGCCGCATCACGCCAGCCCTCGACCCATATCGGAACGAGCCCCGCATCGGCAGCGTGTCGCTTCACGTCGACGTTCTTCACTCGGTGCACGTCGGCGATGTCGCCCGCGGTGCCCACACCGAGAGTGCGGGCGCCGTCGGCGATCAGCGCGAGCACGCACTCGTCGTCTGACAGGTGGAGATCGCGCAAGCCCGAGGGCACCGCCCGGTCAGCCAGGTCGTAGATGCGTCGCCAGCCGACCCGCTGAGCCACGACGACCGTGCCGATGTCGAGGAGCCACTCGATGGCGATCTTCGACTCCGACCAGTCCCACCACTCCCCGCCCTTCTTCGCACCGCCGATGTCGGACGTCGCTAGCGGTCCGTCGGCCAGGCGCGCCAGCACGTCCTTGACGGCCTGCTGCGGGACGTCGTGCCAGCGGAGCCCGCGCCGCTCGAAGTCACGGCGCCGGAACGCGAACAGGGGCCACGACTCGATGGGCAGGATGCACGCGGCGTGCGACCAGTACTCGAAGCTCCCGCCGGCATTCCAGTAGGAATCCTCGATCGCGGCCCGCCCGATGGCGCCGAAGCGTGCATAGGCGACCAGCTCATGGGAGCGGGCGAGGACGGAGATCGTGTCGAGCTGAACGGCGCCGAGGTGGCGCAGCATGGCGTGCACGAGTCGCGAGCGTCGGGCAGCGCCCATGCGCTGGACCTGGCCGGGCGTGGCTGCCTCGATGGGCTCGACGAACCCCTGCGACCACAGCGCGACGAGTCGTGCCTCGTCAGCCGTGATCGACGTCACGCGGGGCTACGCCGGGACGATGTTGACGAGCTTCGGCGCCCGCACGATGACGGTCTTGATGCCGCGACCCTCGAGGCCCTTGACCACGGCCGGCGACGCCAGCGCCAACTCGCGCAGCTCGTCCTCGGTGATGGTTGGCGGTACCTCGAGTCGCTCGCGGACCTTGCCGGCGATCTGCACGACGCACGTCACAGTCTCCTCGACGAGCAGCGTCGGGTCGACCTGCGGCCATCCTGCTAACGCGACGCACGGATCGTGGCCCAGCAGCGACCACATGTCCTCGGCGGTGTAGGGCGCGACGAGCGACAGCATGATCGCGACCGCCTCGGCGGCCTCGCGCACCGACGGGTCGGCCGGACCGCAGCCCGTGTCGATGGCCTTGCGCGTGACGTTGACGAGCTCCATCGCGCGGGCGACGGCGACGTTGAAGCGGAACGACTCGACGGCCACCTCGGCGTCGTGGACGGCCTTGTGCGTGGCCTTGCGCAGCTCGAGATCGCCGCTGGTGACATCGACCCCCGGGTCGCTGGCGACGTCGCCGGCCAGGCGCCAGGCACGTGCCAGGAACCTCTTCGATCCTGACGGCGACACCTCCGCCCAGTCGATGTCGTCCTCCGGCGGTCCGGCGAACACCATGGACATGCGCACGGCGTCGACGCCGTTGTCCTTGAGCTCGTCCGACAGTCGCACGAGGTTGCCGCGTGACTTGCTCATGGCCGACCCGTTCATCACGACCATGCCCTGGTTGAGCAGGCGGGTGAACGGCTCGGTGAAGTCGAGCAGGCCCATGTCGTGCAGCACCTTGGTGAAGAAGCGCGAGTAGAGCAGGTGCAGGATCGCGTGCGTCACGCCGCCGACGTACTGGTCCACCGGCAGCCACTCGCGCACGACCTCGGGATCGAAGGCGGCCGTCGAGTCCTGGGGATTGGTGTAGCGCAGGTAGTACCACGACGAGTCGACGAAGGTGTCCATGGTGTCGGTGTCGCGCCGCGCCGGCTCACCGCATCGCGGGCAGGTCGTCTCGACCCACTCCGCGGCACCGCCGAGGGGCGACGTGCCCTTGGGCTTGAGGTCGAGGCCGACGGCAGACGGCAGGCGCACCGGCAGCTCGTCGAGCGGTACCGGCACCTCGCCGCACGTGCCGCAGTGCACGATCGGGATAGGCGTTCCCCAGAACCGCTGCCGCGAGATCAGCCAGTCGCGCAGGCGGTAGTTCGTCGCCGGTCGGCCGGTGCCGCGCTCCTCGAGCACGGCGGTGATCGCGGCGATCGCCTCCGCCTTGTCGAGTCCGTCGAGCGGCCCCGAGTTCACGTGCGGCCCGTCGTCGGCCGTGGCCACACCCGTGACGGCCGGGTCCTCGCCGCCCTCGACGACGATGCGGACGTCCAGGCCGAAGGCGCGGGCGAAGTCGAGGTCGCGCTGGTCGTGGGCGGGCACGGCCATGATCGCGCCCGTGCCGTAGTCGGACAGCACGTAGTCGGATGCCCAGACGGGGATGCGCTCGCCGTTGACCGGATTGATGGCGTACCGCTGCAGGAACACACCGGACTTCGCGCGTGACGAGTCGAGCCGGTCGAGGTCGGACGTCTGCTTGACCTTCTCCAGGTACGTCGCGAACTCGATCTCGGCGTCGGTGCCGGCCGCCAGCTCGGCCGCGAGGTCGGAGTCGGCGGCCACCACGAAGAAGGTTGCGCCGAAGAGCGTGTCGGGCCGGGTCGTGTACACCGTCACCGGCTCGTCGCGACCCTCGATCGCGAACTCCACCTCGGCACCGGTGGACCGGCCGATCCAGTTCTTCTGCATCAGCAGCACCTTGTCGGGCCACTGGCCCTCGAGCTGCTTCATGTCGTCGAGCAGGCGATCGGCGTAGTCGGTGATGCGCAGGTACCACTGCGTCAGCTTCTTCTTCGTGACGGGCGTGTCGCAGCGCTCGCACAGTCCGGCGACGACCTGCTCGTTCGCGAGGACCGTCTGGTCGTTCGGGCACCAGTTGACGGCGCTGTCCTTGCGGTACGCCAGGCCGCGCTCGAACATCTGGAGGAAGAACCACTGGTTCCAGCGGTAGTACTCGGGGTCGCTCGTGTACAGGACGCGGTCCCAGTCGAACGAGCAGGCGTAGCGCCGCATCGACGCCTTCTGCTGGTCGATGTTCTCGTACGTCCACACGCTCGGGTCCTCGCCGCGCTTGATCGCGGCGTTCTCCGCGGGCAGGCCGAAGGAGTCCCAGCCGATGGGGTGCATGACGTTGAAGCCGCGCTGGACCCAGTAGCGGGCGATGACGTCACCGAGCGCGTAGGCCTCCGCGTGCCCCATGTGGAGATCGCCCGACGGGTACGGGAACATGTCGAGGACGTACTTCTTGGGGCGCGGATCGTCGGGGCGACCCGACCGGAACGGAGCGAGCTCGTCCCACACGGGCAGCCACTTCTCCTGCATGGCAGCCGCGTCGTAGGTCTCGCGGATGGTCTCCGCACTCTCGGTCATCGTCGTCAGCTGCCGATCTCGTCAAGGTCCTGTGGGGCGAAGGCCCATGGTATCCAGCGCCGGGATTAGCCTTTCGCCTTGTGTCCCGTCGTGGCTGGATCCTCTTCGCCTCGCTCGGCCTGATCTGGGGTATCCCCTACCTGCTCATCAAGGTCGGTGTCGAGCATCTCTCCACGCCGATGGTGGTCTTCGGTCGCCTGTTCATCGGCGCGCTGATCCTGCTCCCGATCGCGGTCGTGTCCGGCCAGATCAGGCAGCTGCGCGGCCATTGGCGCTGGGTCGTCGCCTTCGCACTGGTGGAGATGACCTTCACGTGGTGGGCGCTCACCTGGGCCGAGCAGCGCATCTCGAGCTCGCTGGCTGGGCTCTTCATCGCGACGGTCCCGCTCGTGACCGCGATCATCGCCCGCCGGATGGGCCTGGACGATCGGCTGACCGGCACGCGGCTGTGGGGTCTGGCGATCGGCTTCATCGGCGTGGGCGCGCTGGTCGGCCTCGACGTCGAGGGCGGCGACCTGCTGTCCGTCGCCGCGCTGGCGATCACCGTGCTCGGCTACTCGATCGGCCCGATCATCGTCGACAAGCGCCTCCACGACGTCCCGAGCCTGTCCGTCATCGCTGCCTCGCTGACGCTCAACGCCATCATCTACGCGCCCTTCGCCTGGGCGACCCGCCCCACCGCCCGGTGCCCGCGTCGGCGTGGTGGGCGGTCATCATCCTGGGCGCCGTGTGCACCGCGGGCGCCTTCCTCATCTTCTTCGCGCTGATCGCCGAGGTCGGGCCGTCGCGCACGACGCTCATCACGTACGTCAACCCTGCGGTCGCCGTGGTTCTCGGCATCGTGGTCCTGAACGAGCCGTTCACCCTGGGGATCGCGATCGGGTTCCCGCTCGTACTGGTCGGCTCCTACCTGGCCACGCGCCGCTCGAATCCGGTGGAGTCAGAACCGCACGCGTAGGGTGCCGGATCCCAGCGGCTAGTGGAGTCCCACTCCGGCCTGAGAGGCGAACTCCCACCACGGCTCGTTGCCGGCCTTGATGTGGTCGCAGAACCGGCAGGCGTAGTACGCGCGCCCGTCGTCGCGCTGCACCGGCATCCAGTCATGCAGTCCCAGGTGACAGCCCGCATGCGGATGGGCTGTCTTGTGATCGCGACTCATCGAGATCATGGCGATCGCCTCCACTCGCTTCCACCGTACGCCCCGCACGCAAGCGGAAGCCGTCAGCGGCGAGCAGTGAACAGCTGGGAGAAGAACCCGGCCAGCAGACGGTCGCGCAGGTCGGCGGGCAGCGCCTCCAGTAGAGCCTGGACGGTGGCCGACTCCTCCGGCAGCCCTGGCTCTCCCCCGCTGGACAGCCCCGCGAACTCCAGCAGGCCGGCCACGGTGGCCAGGTCGAGGGTCTCCGGGTCGAGCTCGGCGGCGGCGGCCAGCAGACCCGGGTCCGCCTCCGCCGGCGGCAGCCCTCGACACTCGTCGGCCGCCGCGGCGAGCGCCTCGATGAACGCGCCCACCTGGGCGAGGGAACTGGGCTGGACCGTCAGGTGCACGGTGCGCGGCAGGCTGCCGGACGCCGGTTGCGGCTGGATGAACCACTGACGTGACCGCATGCGGTCGGCCAGCCGGAACGGGTCCACGCCTGCTGCGCCGTCTGACGCGATCGCCACCAGCGTCGCGTCCGGCTCGCCCACCACTCGCACTCCGTCGATCGCGTCGACGGCGGCGACGATCCGGTCGGTCGCTGCGGCGGCATCGCGGGCGGCCTTGGCGTAGCCCGCGTCACCGAGGATCCGGGAAACCGTCCACGCCGCCGCCATCGGCCCGGCCGACTTCGTGCTCTGCAGGGTCGTGTTGACGACCGGATAGCCGGGCCACGCCGAGTACGTGAAGAACGTTCCGAGCCGGTACTCAGGATCGGAGAAGAGCAGCAGCGAGACGCCCTTGGGGGCGTAGCCGTACTTGTGCAGGTCCACCGACAGCGATCGCACGCCGGGCACCGACAGGTCGAAGTCGGGAACGTCGCGGCCGTCGCGCCGCAGGTACGGCAGCACCACTCCGCCGATGCAGGCGTCGGAGTGGCACGGCACGCCGCGCTCGGCAGCGATCGCAGCGATCTCGCCGCACCGGGTCGACCACGCCGTGGGCGTACGAGGGCGACGAGACGACCACCAGGGCGGCCGAGTTCCCCAGCACGTCCAGCGCCGCCTCGACGTCATCCGGGCGCAGGCGCATCGTGACCTCGTCGACGGGCAGGACGTGGAGCCGCAGCCCCAGCAGGTGCGCGGCCTTGGCGAACGCCGCGTGCGCCGTCACCGCCATGACAAGGACCGGCTCGCCGACTGCCCCCGCGTCGCACCCAAGCCTCGCGCGCAGCGAGCACAGCGAGCAGGCACGACTCGGTTCCGCCGCTGGTGACCAGTCCGCAGGACTCCGTCGAGCCGCCCAGCAGGTCCAGCCCGAAGCCGACGAGGTCGTTCTCGATCCGTCCGACGCTGGGGAACACCGTGGGATCGAGGGCGTTCACCTCGCCGAACGACGCCAGCGCCGTTCGGGCTGCCTCATCGAGACCGGGCACGCCGGAGTCGTACACGTAGGCGAGGACGCGCCCGCCGTGCACCGGCGCATCAGCGCCGCGGAGACCTTCTAACTCGGCAAGCACGTCGTCGGGTGAGCGGCCCTCACTGGGCAGAGCCATGAACGGTCTCCTTCTGCGTCGGATCGGCGTCGAGATCGAATCGTCGGATGAGCGGCAGGCTGATCGCCACGAGCACGGCGGGCAGGACGGTGAACGCGAGCAGCACCCCGGTGAGAGCCGAGTCCGGCTGGGCCGTCGTGCTGTCCGACGAGGAGATGAACCCCGTCAGCGCGAGCATGCCGAGCACGAGAGCCGGGCCCACCGCGAAGCCGACGGTCTCCCCCGCCGTCCACACCCCGGTGAATGCTCCCGCGCGCTGGCGGCCGCTGCTGGCCGCGTCCACGGCGATCGCATCGGGAAGCATGGCCAGCGGGAACATCTGCATGCCGGCGTAGCCGATCCCGCACACGCCCACCAGCGCAAGGATCGCCGCCGTGGGCAGTGAGCGCGAGGCGAGCAGCAGGAGGGCGCCCAGCATGAACAGCACCGAGGCGTAGGTGAAGCCGGACCGCTTGCCGCGTCGGTGTCCGATCCACGCCCAGCCGGGCATGACGATCAGCGCGGGCACGATGAGCGCAGCGAACAGCACGTCGCTCATGCCCTCCTTGCCGAGGACATACGTCGCGAAGTACTGGGCTCCGGCGAGCATCGCGCCGGTGGCGAGGGCCTGGAGGACGAAGGCGCTGAGCAGGTAGCGGAACGCCCGCGTGTGCCACGCGACCCAGAACTGCTCCTTGAGCGAGTGCCCGCCGCGACCCGACGTGTCCAGGGGAACCGGTCGGGTGCGACGCAGCATCCACCAGCTGCCCAGCATCCCCACCGCGATGAGGGCGGCGACTCCGCAGGCCATCAGCAGGTAGCCACCGAAGCCACCGTTGCCGGCGTCGCGCAGCGCGGGGGCGCCCACGCCGAACAGGAGGATGCCGAAGCCCAGGAAGGCCACGCGCCACGACATCATCGTCGTGCGCTCCTCGACGCTGTCGGTGATCTCGGCGGGCATGGCGATGTAAGGCACCTGGAACAGCGCGAAGGCGGATGCCGCGAGCAGGAAGAACACGAGTACCCATCCGGCCGCGCCCACCTGCCCGAGCGCGGTGGGCGTCGCGAACATGAGGATGAAGACGACCGGCAGCGCCAGACCGCCGACCAGCATGAACGGCCGCCGGGACCTGCGCCGTTGCGCCGACCGATCACTCCAGTTGCCCACCAGCGGGAGGAACACGACGTCCCAGAGCTTCGGCAGGAGGACGACGAAGGCAGCGAGCCCGGCAGCGACGCCGAGCGAGTTCGTCAGGTAGTAGGCGAGGAGCAACCCCGGCACCGTGCTGAAGCCGGCGGTCCCCACCGAGCCCAGCGCGTAGCCCAGATAGGTACGTTTGCCCAGTCCGTCCGCGACCACGATCGGACGCTATCGGCGCGAGGGGGCTCGTGGATACCGGAACGATCACACTCATCGCGGTCGCGGTGGCGGCCGGCGGCCTTGTGCAGGGACTGACGGGCCTGGGCTTCGCTCTGGTCTCCGCGCCGGTCGTGACTCAACTCGTCACCGGCACCGGCGGCGTGGGCCTGGTGAACGCGCTGTCGATCACGCAGAACATCTGGCTGATCGCCCGCACCGAGGGCCGCATCGCCTGGGACGAGATCCGGCGGCTGGCACCCGGCCTGCTCGTGGGTGTCCTGCTCGGCTGGCTGATCCTGCGCCGCATCGACCCGCGGCTCTACGACGTGCTGGTCGCGGCCTCCGCACTCGGATCAGTCGTCTGGCTGCTGCTGGCCGGCCGCTTCCGCAGCACTGCCGCGGGCGTCCTGTCCGCGGTCTGGGGTGCCACCGTCAACACGGTCGCTGGTGTCGGCGGTCCGCCCATCGCCGCCTACCTCGTGACCCGTGGCCTGCACTTCTCGTCGTACCTGCGGACGTTGCAGGTCGTCTTCGCCTCGCTGAGTCTCGTGAGTCTGCCGCTCCTGGGAGTGACCATCCCGTCCCTCTGGGCGGTCGTGGTCTGGGTAGCAGCCCTGATCGCGGGCTCGGCGTGCGGAGAGTTCGCCCGGCATCGGTTCGACGAGCAGGCCACCCAGCGGATCGGTCGCTGGGCGATCGTCATCGTCTGCGTCGTCGCCCTGACCCGCTCGCTATCCGCACTTCCGGTGGCACTTTCGCCTTGAACTAACACAACTGGTTGTGCACCACCGCCGCCGTTAGCCTTCCAAGACATGTAAGGCGCTTCGCAACATCGCGTACGGCACGCACGGCGATGATCTGAATGGAAGCAACTACTGGCGCCCCGCCGGTCCGACAACCACAGTCGTGCTGCTCCCCAACGCGTTGGTCGCGCGCACGTCGTAGTAGTACTTGGTGTTGGTCGCCAACCCCGTGTTTGCGTAGGCAAACGTCGTTCCATTCGTGGTAACGAGGTTCGTCCAATTGCCCGTGCCGGTCGTCGACCTACGGACTCGATAGGCCGTGATAGCGCTTCCACCGTCATCGGTCGGGGCTCCCCAGGAAACAACTACTTGGTTGAGCCCGGGGGTCGCGGTTACGTTGGTTGGGACGCTCGGCGCCGATGTCGTGGTCGTGAACGTCAGGATGGACCCGTCCGTCGTGACTCCGCCGCTAATGCCCGAGACCCGGAAGTAGTACGCAGTGCCCTTCTTGAGCCCCGTCAGGGAGTAGGCGACGGCCGTGTCGGCAGTGCCCGTCACTGACGACGGCGACGCCGTCACCAACGTGCACCCCGCCAAAGTCGGTGAAGTACCCCAGCAGAACGACACCGCCGTCGAAGCGCCGTTCGCGTTCACCGAGCCGTTCAACGTCGCCGACGTACCCACCACGGACGTGGCCGCCGACGTCGTCACCGACGCCGAAGTCGTCGTGAACGACAGGATCGAACCATCAATGGACCCGCCCGTGACACGGAAGAAGTACTGGGTCCCCTGCGTCAAGCCAGAAAGGGCAAAACTCACGGCCGTGTCCGCGCTTCCCGTCGCGTTTGATGGCGACGCCGTCACCGACGTGCACCCCGCCAAAGTCGGGAAGTACCCCAGCAGAACGACACCGCCGTCGAAGTCCCATTCGCATTCACCGAGCCGTTCAACGTCGCCGAGGTGCGCCCCACCGACGTTGCAGCCGACGTCGTCACCGACGCCGAAGTCGTCGTGAACGACAGGATCGAACCATCAACGGACCCGCCCGTGACTCGGAAGTAGTAGAGCTGCCCGCGCGTCAGACCAGAAAGTGCGTAACTCACGGACGTGGCCGCACTACCGCCGCGTTTGCTGGCGACGCCGTCACCGAGGTGCAACCCGCCAGAGTCGCAGAGGTACCCCAGCAGAACGACACCGCCGTCGAAACGCCGTTCGCATTCACCGAGCCGTTCAACGTCGCCGACGTACCCACCACCGACGTCGCCGGCGAAGTCGTCACCGACGCCGAAGTCGTCGTGAACGACAGGATAGATCCGTTCGCTGCGCCGCCAACATTCGTGCCAGAGACTCGGAAGTAGTAGGTCTGCCCGCGCACCAAGCCCGTCAGCGCCGCCGAGACTGACGTGGTCGTGGTTCCCGTTACCGGAGACGGCGCTGCCGTGGCAGTTGTGCAACCGGTCAGGTCCGAGGCGGTGCCATAGCAGAAGGTGACCGCCGTTGAAGCGCCACTCGCGTTCACGGAACCGTTCAGGGTCGCCGTCGAGCCGGCAATCGGGCTCGCCGCCAGTGTCGTACACCGACGCTGCCGCCGCGTACGTGAATGTCACCGTGCTGTTCGACGCCTGAGTGTCGGGATTCGTGACGATCACCGGCTTGCGCGCCCGCTGGAGCCGGACGGCGTCGTGATCGTGAGCGAGGTCGAACTGTTGAAGGTCACTGCCGTGTCGCGGTCGCGCCTCCCACTGTCGCGGTCGCGCCCGACTGGAAGCCGGTGCCCGTGATGGTGACGGACGTGCCGCCCGCGATCGGACCACTCGTCGGAGCGATGGACGTCACGACCGGCGGCGGATCCCAGGTCTTGGCCGTGCCGGTGAGGTAGGCGCCGGTCCCTTGAGCGTTCTTCGCAGCCACGCGGATCGAGTAGGTCGTCGCGTCAGCGAGGCCGGTAGCTGCGAAGGTGACCGCCGTCGTGACCGTCTGCGTCGTCACCCAGGTCGTGCCGCCATCAGGCGACAGGCCGATCTCGTATCCCGTGATAGCACTGCCGCCGTCCCACGTCGGCGCCGTCCACGACAGGTCGATCTTCTTGCTGCCGGGGACGGTCACGAGGCTGTAGGGCGCGGCGGGCGGTTGTAGGGCCACACACGTGTTCGTCCCCGGGTCGTAGACCGGAGTCGTTCCGCCGCAGGTCGGGACCACGAGCGGTGGCCAGGCGGTGGCCGTGGGCGCGGGGCCGACAGCGGTCTCCATGTTGCCGTAGCTGGTCGTTCCGGCGTGGATGAACGTGGCGAAGGCCGCGATCATGGCGACGGCGACCAGGGAGAGGATCAGGGCGTACTCGACTGAGGTCACCCCACGCTCGCGGGTGTCAACCGACCCCCCGCGAGTCTGCGTGAGGAGATCTCGCACCCCGCGAAACACCCGCATCTCCGCGCCCATCAGACTCGTCGTTCGAAGCAGGGCACAAGCACCCATTACCCCAAATTCACGTTAACACCACGGCGGCGGCAAGGGGCGGTCCAAAGTGGCCAGAACTTGCCTTAACCATCCAATGCGGGCGGCAGCGGGGCAGAGGCTCCCGGCTGCCCCGGTCAGCGGTTGGCGGCGTCCAGGGCCTCACGGAGCTCGTGCGCGCCCAGCCGCACGTTGTAGGCCGGCTGGTCCGGCTGGAACCGCCAGCCCTCGGCCAGCGGCCCGGCATCGACGACATCGAACCCGAAGGAGTCGATGATCCCCGCGACGATCGCCTTGGCGCTTGCGTCGTCGCCGGCGATCGGCAGGGCCCGCCGCCCCGGAGTGCCCGCGGGCTGCCCCTGGCTGGCGAGGTCCTCGAAGTAGATCGAGTTGAAGGCCTTGACGACGAACGATCCCGTCAGATGCTCGGCCAGCAGCTCGCTCGACGTGGACGACCCGTCGTCCAGCTCCTCGAAGTGTCCGTCCCGGTCGGGGTAGTAGTTGTTCGTGTCGATCACGATCTTGCCGTTCAGCAGGTCGGCCGGCACGGTCGCGTACACCTTCAGGGGAACCGTGACGACGACGACCTCGCCCTCGGCGGCCGCCTCGGCAACCGTCCCGGCGCGAGCACGCCCACCCAGCTCGGCCGTCAGGTCCGCCAGCGTGTCAGGGCCGCGACTGTTGCTCAGGACGACGTCGTGGCCGTTGTCGACCGCGAGCCGCGCCAGAGTGCCGCCGATCCGCCCGCTCCCGATGAGTCCGATGCGCATGGGCACCTCCTCCAAGGAACCTAGTCGAGCCGGTGCGCCGAGCGAGAGAGCTCGTCGTACTGATCCCATTCGGCCAGTCTCTTGCTGTACTCCGCGACGATCATCTCGTGCGGTCCCTCGCCGAGGAACAGCCGAAGCGGCGGGTTGTCCATGTCGACCAGCTGCAGGATGACGGGAGCCGTCGCCGCGGGGTTGCCCCGGTCAGCGACCACCTTGGCTCGTGCGGCCATGACCTGCTCGCGCAGCTCGGCGTATGCAGGGTTCTCCTCAGCGCGCACCGCGGAACCGAACGCCCAGTCCGTCGCGTAGCCGGTGGGCTCGATGAGAGTCACGTGGATGCCGAACGCAGCCACCTCCGCCGCAAGGGCCTGGCTGAAGCCCTCGAGTGCCCACTTGGACGCGTGGTACAGCCCGAGCCCGGGGAACGCATGCACGCCACCGATCGATGAGACCTGCAGGAGGTGACCCGAGCGCTGCTCGCGCATGATCGGGAGCGCCGCCTGCGTCACCCAGAGCGCACCGAAGACGTTCGTCTCGATCTGCTGGCGCGCCTGCTCCTCGGTGACCTCCTCGATCACGCCGAACAGCCCGAACCCGGCGTTGTTCACCACGACATCGAGCGACCCGAGGATCTCCTTGGCCGATGCGACGGCCGCGAAGGCGGCCTCGCGGTCGGTGACATCGAGCGGAAGGGCGTGCACGCGATCCGGGTACTGCTCCAGGAGGTCGGCGAGTGCGGACACGTCGCGCGCGGTGGCGACGACGTTGTCGCCGCGCTCCGCGGCTGCAGTCGCCCAGATCCGGCCGAGCCCGCGCGAGGCCCCCGTGATGAACCAGCCCTTGCTCATAGCGCTCCCTCGTGGTCGTGAACTGTCCGGAAACGAGAGAGGACCGGGCATGAACCCGGTCCTCGCCACGTGGTGGAGCTGAGGGGACTCGAACCCCTGACCCCCTCCATGCCATGGAGGTGCGCTACCAGCTGCGCTACAGCCCCTTACGGGAAACAGAACTATACAAGGCCCAGGTCAGCGGTCGTCCGCGAGGGCGGGTACGGGCAGCGACCCGGCGTTGTACTCCTGCAGCCGCCACGGGGGCCCGAATCCGGTGGTGTTCTCGAGCAGCACCGACCAGGCGCAGTTGGTGAGGACGCCGAGGGCGGCCCAGTGCTCCGGGGGCAGGCCGAGCAGGGCACCGATCCCCGCTCGCGCCGAGCCACCATGCGTGGCCACGACAAGCGTCTCGCCCTCGCCGACCTGCGTGAGGGCCCGGTCGATAGCCGCCACGACGCGATCGGCGACCTCCACGCGCGTCTCGCCGCCTCCCGGGCGGACGTCCGCGCCGGCCGCCCACTGGGCGAGCTGACCGCCGAAGCGCTCCTCGAGCTCGGGCCGGGTCAGGCCCTCCCACTCCCCCGCGAACGTCTCGCGCAGATCGGGGTCGGCATGCGACGGGGAGGTGTGTCAGGGTCGCCAGCTGCTCGGCGGTCGCGTGCGCGCGGATCAGGTCGGACGACACGATGCGGGCCGGCTCGAGCTTCGCGAGGGACTTCGCAGCCCGCGCCGCCTGGGCGATCCCGGTGTCGTCGAGGGGGATGTCGGTCTGACCCTGGAAGCGCTGCTCGGCGTTCCACGGCGTGCGGCCATGCCGCCAGAAGACGAGTCGGCGAGCCGACGAGTGACGCTGACCCCAGGCGGCAACGCCCTGACCGCGACCGGTCACTGACCGTCCCGGGCATCGACGCGGCGCCGGCCCTGGTTGACGGCTGCGGGCAGCGTGATGAACGGGCAGTCCTTCCACAGGCGCTCGATCGCGTAGTGGATCCGCTCCTCGGCGAGCTGCACGTGCACGACGATGTCGCCGAAGTCGAGCAGGACCCAGTGGCCCTCGGACTCGCCTTCACGACGCAGAGGCTTGGACCCCATCCCGTGGAGCCGCTCCTCGATGCCGTCGACGACCGCCTTGACCTGCCGTTCGTTGGCTGCCGAGCACAGGACGAAGACGTCCGTGATGACGAGCTTCTCGCTCACGTCGATCGCGACGATGTCCTCGGCCAGCTTGTCCGAGGCGGCCTCGGCGGCGGCGACGGCGATGGCGACGGCGTCGGGACTGGCGGTCACAAGGGCTCCCTGCGTGGTGGTCGTACCGCGGTGAGCGGCGCAACCACTCTCTCACACGGCGTGGTAGTCGGTTCCGAGGGCGACCCGGACGTCGACCGTGGCGTCGGCGGCAGGGTCCACCGCGACCACCGCCGTGGGCAGGCCGAGGGTCGTCGCCGCGTCACGTCCCAGCGCGAGGGCAGCCGGGGTGTCGACGGGCACGTACACGACGGTGATCGACGCAGCGGGACTCACCTCACGAGCGGACAGCACCCCGAAGCCGGCCTGGGCAAGGGCCCGATGGGCCGTGATGGACGCCCCGAGGCTCGCGCCCGCCCGACCGATCACCAGACGGGCCGGACCTGAGTGCCCCGGCTTGAGCGGGGCTCGCGGGAACAGCGCGGTCACGACCGCGGTGGCCTCGGGCTCGTCCGTCGTCGCCACCGGGTTGGCTCCGCCGCGGATGAACGTGACCGGCAGCGCCTCCTGATGCACCGGCTGCTCACGCATCGCCTTCCCGATGACCGCCAGCAGGTGGCTGGCGTCCTCGTTCGTGACCGTGGTCGGGGCCATCGATCCGAGGCTGGTGAGCAGTTGGCCCAGCGTCTCCTCGTCCTTGGGCAGCTTGGCGAGGACCTTGCTCACGACCAGCGGGAACGCCTCCGCCGACTGACCGTGCTCGGGATCGTCCAGCGCGTTCGTCGAGTCGATCAGGCCCGCCCACGCCAGCCGGTCCAGCTCGATGGTCGCGTCGATCTGCACGTTGAGCAGGACCTGGAGCGGTCCCTGGGCGCTGATCGGACCGCGCGGCCCGTCGACGTCCTTCAGCTGCACCGGCGGCGAGGTCGGGAGGAGGACGTTGCGGGGCAGCAGGAGCTCGGACACGAAGCCGACGTCCCCACCAGCTCCGATGAGCACGTTGCTGGCGACGTCTTTGCCCTTGTCCCGGACCTGCAGGAGCATGACGACCTGGCGCTTCTTCTCGACGGGCAGGAGGTCGGGTGCGGGGGCGAAGATCGACGCCTCGTCCGGAGTCGAGCTCTGCACCCCGTTGCGGGCGAGGATCACGCCGGCGATCGCGGTCGCGGCGATGACGATGGCGGCCACCACGGCGGTGATCCGCCAGGGGAAGCCGTGCACGGGCCGGTCGCTCACGGGGTTCGCTGCCTGTCTAGGACGTGGCCGCGGCGTACAGCCCGTGCTTGGCGATCATGTGGGCCACGCCGGTGGGGACGAGGTAGCGGATGGGCTCGCCGCGGCCGACGCGGGCACGCACATCGGTCGACGAGATCGCCAGGGCAGGCACCTCGACCAGGGTCGCTGAGCCCTCCGGCAGGCCGGGGTCGGCCAGCACATGGCCCGGACGCGTCACTCCGATGAGATGCGCCTGCTCGAGGATCCGTTCCGGGTCGCGCCAGGCGACGATGTCGGCGAGCGCGTCGGCGCCGGTGATGAAGAACCACTCCGCGGTGTCGCCCGGGTGCTCGGCCGCGAACCATGCATGCAGGTCACGGAGGGTGTCGACGGTGTAGGTCGGCCCGGGCCGGTCGATGTCGACGCGGGTGACGTCGAACCGCGGGTCGGTGGCCGTCGCGACGACCGTCATGAGGTACCGGAGCTCGGACGACGCGGCATGAGCGGCCGGCTTGCGCCAGGCCTGCCCGGTCGGGCTGAACAGCACCCGGTCGAGGTCGAAGCGATGGGCGACCTCGGAAGCGGCCACCAGATGGCCGTTGTGGATCGGATCGAAGGACCCGCCCATGACGCCGAGGCGCAGGTGGGTCATGAGCTTCGCGCGATCAGGCCCGCCGGGCGACGCGCCCTAGCGGCCGACCTTGATCATCATCGTCACGACGAGCAGCGCGCCCAGCCCGACGAAGGCCGCGATGCCGAACAGCCATGGCGAGGTGCTGATGCCCTCCTCGGCGGCTTCCCCGGCAAGGACCGCTGCGGTGCTGATGACGCCCATCTGAATCCTCCCGGACCGCTCTCGTGCTCGTTGGGCGCCACTGTAGTGGGCGCGTCCGGTCGTCAGGCGCGGACGTGCCCATCCCCGGTGACCACGTACGTGGTCGTCGTCAGCTCGGTCAGGCCCATGGGGCCCCGCGCGTGCAGCTTCTGCGTCGAGATGCCGATCTCCGCGCCGAAGCCGAACTCGCCGCCATCGGTGAACCGGGTCGAGGCATTGACCATGACGGCCGCGGAGTCGACGCCCGCGACGAAGTGCTGGGCCGCGGACTGGCTGTCGGTCACGATCGCCTCGGTGTGCCCGGACGACCACCGGCGGATGTGCGCCAGCGCCTCGTCGATGGTGTCGACGATCCCCGCGGCGATGTCGAGCGAGTAGTACTCGGCCGCCCAGTCGTCGTCGGTGACCTGCTCGAACCCGACTCCAGTGCCGGTCGCGTGGAGGGCGAACCGCGAGTCACCGTGGATCGTGACGCCGGCCTCGCGCAGCGCCTCGAGCGCCCGCGGGAGGAACTCGTCGGCGATGTCGCGATGGACGAGCACCGTCTCCGCGGCGTTGCACACGCTGACCCGCTGCGCCTTGCTGTTCAGCAGGATGGCGATGGCCTTGTCGATGTCGGCGTCCTTGTCGACGTAGACGTGGCAGTTGCCGACGCCCGTCTCGATCACCGGCACGGTGGAGTTGTCGACGACGCTGCGGATGAGCGACGCTCCACCACGCGGGATGAGGACGTCGACCAGACCTCGTGCCGTCATGAGGTGCTTGACGGAGTCGTGGCTCTCCCCCGGCACCATCTGGATCGCATCGGCCGGCAGGCCGCTCTCGACGAGTGCGGCGCGCATGACCTTGGCCAGTGCCTCGTTGCTGCTCGCTGCCGAGGACGATCCGCGCAGCAGCGCGGCGTTGCCGCTCTTCAGGCAGAGACCGGCCGCGTCCACCGTGACATTGGGGCGGGCCTCGTAGATCATCCCGACGACGCCCAGGGGCACGCGCACCTGCCGCACCTGCAGGCCGTTCGGCAGCGTGTACCCCCGCACGACCTCGCCGACGGGATCGGGCAGCGCGGCGACGTCGCGCAGCGCTTCAGCGATCGCCCGGACCCGATTCTCGTCCAGGGTCAGCCGGTCGACGAGCGCCGCGGACGTGCCCGCGTCGAGGGCCCGCTGCACGTCGACCGCGTTGGCGGCGACGATCTCCGGGATCCCGGCATCGAGGGCGTCGGCCATCGCCAGCAGTGCGGCATCCTTCTCGTCCCGGGTGAGCTGGCGCAGGGCGACAGCAGCCTCCCGGGCGGCCCGCGCGGTCGTGAGTACGGCTTCGCGCTCGTCCATCACGCGCTCATCTGTCATGCGCAAACCCTACGCGGCGAGCGTCAGAAGGGGATGACCCTGCCCGCCGCGACCAGCCCCGGCTGCTCGTGGATGTTGCGCCCGCGGCGGTGGAACGTCTCCCGGTCGACGCACTCGACACCGACGACGCGCCACATCGGCAGCTGGGCAGTCACGGCGTGCTCGTCCCACAGCAGGACGGCCATGCGCAGGGCGGTGGCGACGTCGACCGCCTCCTCCCAGTACCGGACCTCGGCACGGTCGGCGGCGTACCGGCCGGACAGGAGGAAGGGATGCTCCTCGCTCAGTCGCTCGAGGCCGGCCTTGATCGCCGGCTCGGGCACCGGCGGGCCGGCGACCGTCAGCGTGATGTGCCACATCGATCGCGGTACCGACTGCTCCTCGGGCACGTCCACGACGGAGCTAAGCCGGAGCGGCTCTGCTGCGTCCATCGTGGGCTCCCTGACCAGTCGGCCGGCGGGAGATCAGATCGACAGGACCACCAAGGCGTCACGGTGGACGACTTCGCGTTCATAGGCCGGTCCGAGCTCACGCGCCAGTTCACGTGTGGAGCGACCGAGCAGGCTCGGCAACTCCTGTGCGTCAAAGTTGACCAAACCTCGGGCGACGATGTGACCGTTTTCGTCCAAGAGGTCCACTGGATCCCCCGCGACGAAACTGCCCTCGACGGACGTGATGCCGGCAGGAAGCAGCGACATGCGGCGCTGGATGACCGCTGCGACCGCTCCGTGGTCGAGGTGGATGCGCCCCCGCGCGGTGGTCGCGTGAGCCAGCCACAGCAATCGGGTCGACGTCCGGTCGCCGGTCGGGTGGAACACCGTGCCGACGTCCGCCGTCGACATGGCACGTGACACATCGGCCGCCGACCCCAGGAGCACCGGGATCCCCGCCGAGGTGGCGATGCTCGCCGCCTCCACCTTGGTGGTCATGCCGCCGAGGCCCACCCCGGCGCTGCCGGTGCCGCCGACCTTCACGTCGGCGAGGTCGGCAGGTCCGCGGACGTCGGTGATCAGCTTGGTGCCCTCGCGGGACGGGGGCCCGTCGAAGAGGCCCTCGACGTCGGACAGCAGCATGAGCGCGTCCGCCTGGACGACATGAGCCACGAGCGCCGCCAGCCGGTCGTTGTCGCCGAACCTGATCTCGTCGGTGGCCACCGTGTCGTTCTCGTTGACGATCGGCACGACCCCGAGGTCGAGCAGGCGGAACAGGGTGCGCTGCGCGTTGCGGTACTGGCTGCGCCGGATGACGTCCTCCGCGGTGACCAGGACCTGCCCGACGGTGAGCCCGTGCCGAGCGAAGGCGATGGAGTACTGCGCGATGAGCATGCCCTGGCCGACGGAGGCGGCGGCCTGCTGTGTCGCGAGGTCACGCGGACGGCGCTTGAGGCCCAGGGTCGGGAAGCCGGTGGCGATCGCGCCGCTGGAGACCAGAACGACCTGATGGCCGGACTTGCGGCGCTCGGCGATCTGCGAGACCAGGTGCTCGATGCGTTCGATGTCGAGGCCGCCACCGGGGCGGGTCAGGGACGACGACCCGATCTTGATGACCATGCGCGAGGCATTGGCGATGCGGGCCCGCACATCGGAGGTCACTCGAAGCCACCCCCGAGCTCCTCGAGGCGTGCCTCCAGCCGGACATCGGTGCCGCGGGGGCCGGCGTGCGGCGCCTCGCCGGCCATGATGGACGGGTACCAGTCGAAGACGACGGCGTCCTCGTCGCTGCCGATCATCACCGTGTCGCCCGACACAGCACCGAGAGCGATGAGCCGCTCCTCGACGCCCAGGCGGGCCAGCCGGTCGGCCAGGTAGCCCACGGCCTCGTCGTTGCTGAAGTCGGTCTGTCGCACCCAGCGCTCGGGCTGGCCGCCGCGAACCCGGAACCCGTCGGGCTCGACGGTGACCGTGTAGCCGGCGTCGTCGACGGCCTTGGGCCGCACGACCGGGCGCAGCGTCTCGTCGGGGGCGGTGGCGATGCGGTGCTCCATCACGAGCCCGGCCATGGCGAACGACATCTGACGCAGTCCTTCATGAGTGGCTGCTGAGATCTCGAAGACCCGGTAGCCGCGCTCCTCGAGGATCGGGCGCACCATCTCGGCCAGCACCCGGGCATCAGGCACGTCGATCTTGTTGAGCGCCACCAGCCGGGGCCGCTCCTGCAGTCCGCCGTACAGCGCCAGCTCGTTCTCGATCGCGTCGAGGTCGTCGAGCGGATCGCGACCGGGGTCCATGGTGGCGCAGTCGACGACGTGCACGAGCACGCTGCAGCGCTCCACGTGGCGCAGGAACTCCAGGCCGAGGCCCTTGCCCTGGCTGGCTCCGGGGATCAGGCCGGGCACGTCGGCGACCGTGTAGACCACCTCGCCGGCGGTGACCACGCCGAGGTTGGGCACCAGCGTCGTGAACGGGTAGTCCGCGATCTTGGGGCGGGCGGCCGACATGGCCGCGATGACGCTGGACTTGCCGGCGCTGGGGAAGCCCACGAGAGCGACGTCGGCGACCGTCTTGAGCTCGAGCACGACGTCGCGCTGCTCACCGGGCTCTCCGAGCAGGGCGAAACCCGGTGCCTTGCGACGAGGGGAGGCGAGTGCGGCGTTGCCGAGGCCGCCGCGGCCGCCGCGCGCGATGACAAAGGTCGCGCCCGCGCCGACGAGGTCGGCGAGGAGATTGCCGCGCGCATCCGTCACGACGGTGCCGCTGGGCACGCGCAGGACGACGTCGGCTGCCGTGGCGCCATGGCGATGATCGCCCGCACCGGGCTTGCCGTTGCCTGCCTTCTTGTGCGGGCTGTGGTGGAACTCCAGGAGCGTGGTCACGCCGGGATCGACGACGGCGACGATGTCGCCGCCCCTGCCGCCGTTGCCGCCATCAGGGCCGCCGAGCGGCTTGAACTTCTCGCGCAGGACGGAGGCGACGCCGTTCCCGCCGTCACCGGCCTGCGCATGCAGCACGACTCGGTCGACGAAGGTGGCCATGGCCCCATCTTTCCCTAGCAAAGGTTGTGCAAAGCGAAGGGCGGGCCCGAAGGCCCGCCCCGCGCGAAGACTCGAAAGTCGCTGCGTTACTCGCCAGCGACGATGTTCACGACCCGGCGGCCGCGGAAGGTGCCGAACTGCACCTTGCCGGCTGCGAGCGCGAACAGCGTGTCGTCGCCGCCACGGCCGACGTTGGCGCCGGGGTGGAAGTGGGTGCCGCGCTGGCGCACGAGGATCTCGCCGGCGTTGACAGCCTGGCCACCGAAGCGCTTCACGCCGAGGCGCTGGGCGTTGGAGTCGCGACCGTTGCGGGTGCTGGATGCACCTTTCTTATGTGCCATGAGTTCACTTCCCCGTCGTGATGTCGGTGACCTTCACCGCGGTGAGGTCCTGACGATGACCCTGGCGACGGCGGTAGCCGGTCTTGTTCTTGTACTTGAGGATGTCGATCTTGGGACCACGGTGGTGGTCGACGATCTCGGCGGTGACATTGGCCTTGGCCAGCACCGCGGGATCGCTGGTGACGGCGGTGCCGTCGACGAGCAGGAGGACCGGCAGGTCGAGTGACGCACCCGGCTCCCCAGCCTGGCGGTCGAGCACGACGACGTCGCCGACCGAAACTTTCTCTTGCCGGCCGCCGGCGCGAACGATGGCGTACACCACTAACTCCTGTCGTAAGGGACGCACCCGGGCCGATTCAGCGCCGAGGCACAAGGGTCAAGGATACGGATGAGTCGAGTGAAGGGTCAAACCGGCCCCTCACGCGTCGATGGGCTCCTCAACGAGGGGCTCGTCCGACTCCTCCGCGGCGTCGGTCATTGTGACCTCCACCACAGCGTCGTCGACCTGATCCGGCACGTCGGCGAGGTCCATGAGGTCCTCGCCCAGCACCTCGGCGAGGGCCGGGACCGGCTCGTCGGCCGGACCGTCTGCGTCGTCCGCGTCGACGTGGATCTCGTGGGCCGCCAGGGCCCGCGCTGCGACGTCGGCCGGGTCCACCGCATTGGCCGGGCGTCGGTACTTCGGCGACGCCTCTGCGTGGTCGTGCTCGCCATGCAGCGACACGCGGATGCCGCGGCCGTTGCAGTGCTCGCACGTCTCGGAGAAGGACTCCAGCAGGCCGCTGCCGATGCGCTTGCGCGTCATCTGGACCAGGCCCAAGGACGTGACCTCGGCGACCTGGTGCTTGGTGCGGTCGCGTCCGAGGCACTCGACCAGTCGACGCAGCACCAGATCGCGGTTGCTCTCCAGGACCATGTCGATGAAGTCGACGACGATGATGCCGCCGATATCGCGCAGTCGCAGCTGCCGAACGATCTCCTCAGCCGCCTCGAGGTTGTTGCGCGTGACGGTCTGCTCGAGGTTGCCGCCCTGGCCGACGAACTTGCCGGTGTTGACGTCGACGACCGTCATCGCCTCCGTGCGGTCGATGACCAGCGAGCCGCCGGACGGCAGGTACACCTTGCGATCGAGAGCCTTCATCAGCTGCTCTTCGACGCGGTACTCGGCGAAGGCGTCGTTCGAGTCCACCCAGTGCTGCAGCCGCTCGGCGAGGTCCGGGGCCACGGCGCTGATGTACGAGCCGATCGCCTCCCATGCCTCGTCGCCGGCGATGACCAGCTTGGTGACGTCCTCGTTGAAGATGTCGCGGACCACCTTGATCGCCAGATCGGGCTCGCTGTAGAGCAGCGACGGCGGGTTCGCGGACTTCGTGGCCTTGGTGATGTCGGCCCACTGCGCGGTCAGGCGCAGCACGTCCTGCTCAAGGGCCTCCTCGGGGGCGCCTTCGGCGGCCGTGCGCACGATGACGCCGGCATCCTCGGGCATGACCCGCTTGAGGACGCTCTTGAGCCGGCTGCGCTCGGTGTCGGGCAGCTTGCGGCTGATCCCCGTCATCGAGCCGTCGGGCACGTAGACGAGGAAGCGGCCCGGCAGCGAGATCTGGCTCGTCAGTCGAGCGCCCTTCTGCCCGACCGGGTCCTTCGTGACCTGCACGAGCACCGGATCGCCGGACTTGAGGGCGAACTCGATGCGCTTGGGCTGGCCCTCGAGGCCGGCCGCGTCCCAGTTCACCTCGCCGGCGTACAGGACCGCGTTGCGGCCCCGGCCGATGTCGACGAACGCCGCCTCCATGCTGGGCAGCACGTTCTGCACGCGTCCGAGGTAGACGTTGCCGACCATCGACGACGACGAGCCGCGCGTGACGTAGTGCTCGACGAGCACGCCGTCCTCGAGCACGGCGATCTGCGTGCGCTCGCCCTTCTGGCGCACGACCATGACCCGCTCGACGGCCTCGCGACGGGCAAGGAACTCCGCCTCGGTCAGGATCGGTGCCCGGCGACGACCTGCCTCGCGGCCCTCGCGTCGGCGCTGCTTCTTGGCCTCAAGCCGTGTGGACCCCTTGACGCTGGTGACGTCGTCACCGCGATCGGCGCCGCCTGCACCCCGACCGCCGCGGGATCGCGGCTCGCGGACCCGGACGACGGTGTTCGGCGGATCGTCCGGAGCGCCCTCGAGATCGCCATCGGCTCCGCGGCGACGCCTGCGCCGACGGCGTCGGCTCAGCGCATCGGCGTCCTCGTCGTCGTCGGACTCGCCCTCGCCCTCGTCGGACGCGGTCGAGTCGTCCTGGCCGTCGTCCTCCTCGCCGGTACGACGCTTGCGGCCGCGGCCACCGCGACGACGACGCTTGCGGCGCGAGCCCTCGCCGTCACCCTCGTCCGCGTCGGACTCGCTGGCGCCTTCGGGTGCCGTGCTGGACTCGGGAGCCTCCATCGGGCTCCTCGGCGGGTGTCGCCTTGCGGGAGCGGGTGCGCTTGGCCGGCGGCCGCGCCTCCTGCTCCTCGTCGGCGGGCACGGCCGGGGTCTCCGGCGCCTGGAACAGCGGTGCCACGAATGCCGGCGCGGCCATGCGGGTCTCGCCGGCGGCCTCGGCCTCGGGGGCCGTCGCCTTGCGGGATCGGCGGCTGGACTTCTTGGCGGCCGGGGCCTCGTCAGCGCTCGGGGCCGACGCCGGCTCGGCGACGTCCTCGGCCGCAGCAGCGACGGCCTTCTTGGTGGACTTGCGCGTGCGGCCTGCCGGCTTCTGCTCTGCGGGCGCAGCGTCGGCCTTCGGCTCGTCCTGCGCCTTCGGCTCCTGAGCCGCCTTGCGCGTCGACTTCTTCGCCGGCTTCTCGGCCGACTTGCGAGGGGCCTTGGCGGGCGCCTCCTCCGCGACGGGGGCGGGTGCCTCGGTCACGACGGGCGGACCCGCGGGACGCGAGGCGGCACGGCGGCGCGTGCGCTTGGCGGTTGCCGGGTTGCCCTCGGCCGGGGTATCGGTGGTGAACTCGTCGACCATGTGGTCGTACTCCTTAACGGTGCCGACCGGCGTAGCCGCGGCACTCCTCGGGCAGGGCGCCGACGGTGCGGGCCTTGCCAAGCCTTCGGGGGTACGAGGTGAGAAGCGCGCATGTGCGCGGCGTTCCTCATCTCGCCGACGGCAGATCCCGCTCAGATCCTTGGTGGCACATCCCCGGGCGGTGTTTCCGCCCGGTGACTCAGCTGGACCGGTCAGGGTCCAACGGGTCGGTCACCGAGGTTCCTGCCTCGTCAAGCGGCCCCTGTGCCAGCCGGGTCACCCGTGGGGGCTTGGGCGGCACGAGGTCAGCCACACGTCGAAGCGCGAGGAGAACGTCGTCGGGTCGTACGGACGGGGTCCCGTGCCGAACGACCAAGGTGAGTATCGCACAGTCGGGATCGGACCCGGCGCCATCCACGAGCAGAACCGCCTCGCGCGCGTCGAACTGCCTCACCCCGTTCTTGGTGAGCCGCTCGACGATCACCTCCGGCGTCGCCAGGAATCGCTCGGCCGCCGCCATGGCCACCTCGGGCGAGACCCCGGGCAGCTCCACCTGCCACACGCTCGCCTCAAGGCGCTGCACGAAGTCGGGCGTACGACCGGCCACCACGTCCATCACCACGAAGCCTTCGGGGAGGGCGTCGTCGAGGGCGGTCCGCACCGCGGCGGGGTCGCACTCCTGCGCGACGCCGATCTCGAGGTACTCGGCCTCGCTGGCCACCCCGGTCGGGGCGGCATTGGCGTACGACACCTTCGGATGCGGGTGGAAGCCGGCGCTGTACGCCATCGGGATCTCGGCGCGGCGCAGCGCCCGCTCGAGGGCGCGCTGGAAGTCGCGGTGGCTCGAGAAGCGCAGGCGTCCACGCTTGGCGTAGTGCAGCCGCAGCTTCTGGACCGTCGGCGCGACATTGCGGTCGGGCGGGAGGTTTCGGGCCACGTCAGGCCTCGCCGACCGGGGCCAGGACCGGATTGCGCGCGGGCAGGGCCGGCATAGGCAGGTTCACGACGCCGGTCGGGCCGACCTGGATCTCGGTGTCCATCTGGTCGCACACCCCGCAGTCGAAGCACGGCGTCCACCGGCAGTCCTCCACGCCGACCTCGGCGAGCGCGTCCTGCCAGTCGTCCCACAGCCATTCCGAGTCCAGTCCGGAGTCGAGGTGGTCCCACGGCAGCACCTCGGTGCGCTGGCGCTCCCGCGTGGTGAACCAGTCGACGTCGACCGGCTGGTCCTCGAGCGCCTTCTGCGCCGCGGTCATCCAGCGGTCGAAGGAGAAGTGCTCGCTCCAGCCGTCGAAGCGCGCGCCGTCGCGCCACGCCTGGAGGATGACGCCACCGACGCGGCGGTCCCCGCGCGACAGCAGCCCTTCGACGATTCCCGGCCGTCCGTCGTGGTAGCGGACGCCGATCGCCTTCGCGAACTGCTTGTCCGCCCGGATCGCCTCGCGCAGCTTGCGCAGGCGGTCGTCCGTCGTCTCGTGGTCGAGCTGCGCGGCCCACTGGAACGGCGTATGCGGCTTCGGCACGAATCCGCCGATCGACACCGTGCAGCGGATGTCCTTCGAGCCGGTCGCTGCCCGCCCCGCCTTGATGACCTCGCGTGCCAGCTCGGCGATCTGCAGCACGTCCTCGTCGGTCTCCGTCGGGAGCCCGCACATGAAGTAGAGCTTCACCTGACGCCACCCGCCCGCGTACGCCGTCGTGACGGTGCGGATGAGGTCCTCCTCGGTGACCTGCTTGTTGATCACCTTGCGCATGCGCTCGCTGCCGCCCTCGGGGGCGAACGTCAGGCCGCTGCGTCGGCCGTTGCGCGACAGCTCGTTGGCGAGGTCCACGTTGAAGGCGTCGACGCGCGTGCTCGGCAGTGACAGCGACACCTTGCTGTCCTCGTACCGATCGGCGAGGTTGCGCGCGATGTCGGCGATCTCGGAGTGATCGGCACTCGACAGCGACAGGAGGCCCACCTCCTCGTAGCCGGTCTTCTCCAGACCGTTCTGCACGATCTGCGCGATGCTGGTGATGCTGCGCTCGCGGACCGGCCGCGTGATCATGCCGGCCTGGCAGAACCGGCACCCGCGCGTGCATCCGCGGAAGATCTCGACGCCCATGCGCTCGTGCACGGTCTCGGCCAGTGGTACCAAGGGACTCTTCGGGTACGGCCACTGGTCGAGATCCATCAGCGTGTGCTTGCGCACGCGCCACGGAGCATCGGCCGCGATTGGGTGACGACCCGCTGGATCCGACCGTCGGCCAGGTACTCCACGTCGTAGAACTGCGGCACGTAGATCGAGCCGGTACGCGCAAGCGTGGCCAGCAGGCCCTGCCGACCGCCCTCGCGTCCGCCCGCCTTCCAGTCGCGCACGATGTCGGTGATCAGCAGCACGGCCTCCTCGCCGTCGCCGAGGACTGCCGCGTCGATGAAGTCGGAGATGGGCTCGGGGTTGAACGCGGCGTGCCCGCCCGCGATGACGATCGGATGGCTCTCGTCGCGCTCGATCGCCATCAGCGGGATGCCGGCGAGGTCGAGGGCGGTGAGCATGTTCGTGTAGCCCAGCTCGGTGCTGAACGACAGACCGAACACGTCGAAGTCGCCCAGCGCGCGGTGCGCGTCGACGGTGAACTGGGGCACATCGTGCTCGCGCATGAGCGCCTCGAGGTCCGGCCAGACCGCATAGGTCCGCTCGGCGAGAGCGTCGTCGCGCTCGTTGATCACCTCGTAGAGGATCTGGACGCCCTGGTTGGGCGCACCGACCTCGTACGCGTCGGGGTACATGAGCGCCCAGCGCACGTCGACGGCGTCCCACTCCTTGACGACGGAGTTCACCTCGCCACCGACGTACTGGATCGGCTTCGTCACGAAGGGCAGCAGCTGCTCGAGCTGCTCGAACACCGATTCGCCGGTGGTGCGGGAGACCGAATCGCCGGCCGTGCGGGGGGAAGTCACCGAATGAGGATACCCAGCCCCGAAGACCCCGCCTCCCCACCGCTTTCGCCGACCCGCCCCATACACGGCTCCGCCGACCCGCCCTCACCACGATTCGTGGCGACCTTGAGGTTGTGGGGGCTGCGCGTTCCGCGGCAGCCCCCACAACCTCAAGAGCGGCGGGTCCACTGGGCTCACACGGGTGGGCACCCGTCCACAGTCGCCCCCATGAACGCTCCAACGCGTGGACCCGCGGGTTGACGCTCACCGCCATGACGATCCCCGACGGTCAACCGACCATGCCCGTCACCCAAGGCTGGGCGACCAGGAGCGACCTCCGAGCTACTGGCACGAGCGTCGAGGCGATTCGCCATCGTCGCGCCGTCGGTCGTTGGCGCAGCCCCTACCGCGGGGTCTACGAGGTTGAACCCTCCGCTCATCCGTGCCCGGACCTGCTCGCCGCGCACCTGCACCTGGGCCCTGAGTCCTTCGCGGTTCTGACTTCCGCGATCGCGCTACACCAGATCGAGGGCTGCCCGACGAGGCTCGCTCCGCAGTTCGCTGTGCCACCTGGACTCGAGAAGGCCCAGCGCGCCGACATCGACCTGCACTTCTGGCGGGTGTCAGCAGAGGAACGAATCGATGTCCTGGGCGTTCCGGCCACGACGGTCGTCCGGACTCTGGCGGACAGCGCCCGACTGCTCTCTCGCGACTGGGCGGTTGCCTGCCTTGACTCGGCATTGCACCAAGAGAAGATCACGCAGGACGACCTGCCTGCCATCCGTGCATTGATGGCCCGGCGACCTAGGTGCGTTTCGGGGCGTGACGTTCTCAGCTGCGCGCGATGGGGCGCCCAATCACCGTTGGAGACTCGAGTTCGCCTTCGGGCCAGCGATGCTGGGTTCCCTCCCGATGCGCTCCAAGTGCCCATCGTGTCGGACGACCACGGCGCCCTGCTCGGCTACGGCGACATGGGCTGGCGACTGCGCGACGGAACATGGCTGGTCGCCGAGGCCGACGGCCGCAGCGTGCACGAACTGCCCGAGGCGCTGCTCCACGACCGCCGCCGGCAGAACGCCTTCCTGGCCGGGGCGGGCGTCAGCATCGTCAGATTCACGTGGGCGGACTGCCGCACCCCGTCCTACATCCCGGGCATCCTGCGCCCCCTCCTTCACAGCGGAGGCTGGATCCCATCGCGGTCTTGAGGTTGTGGGGGCTTCCGCGGAACGCGCAGCCCCCACAACCTCAAGACGGGCAAGGGAATCCGGTGGCGGGAGGTCAGGCGCCCGCGCGCACCGCGTGCAGTCGCACGTTCTGCAGCAGGCCGATGGCTATCCAGGTGGCCATCATCGACGTGCCTCCGGCCGAGACGAGGGGCAGCGGGATGCCGGTGATGGGCATGATGCCCAGCGACATCCCGATGTTCTCGAACATCTGGAACGCCAGCCACGCGATGATGCCGGTCGCGACGAGGCGGCCGAACATGTCGTCGGCCCGGTAGGCGATGACGACGGCCCGCCAGAGCATGACGCCCAGCAGCAGGATCAGGACGAGGGCGCCGACGAAGCCGAGCTCCTCCCCCACCACCGTGAAGATGAAGTCGCTCTCGTTGACGGGCACGAACTTGCCCTGCGTCTGCGGGCCCTGGAACAGCCCGTAGCCGAACATGCCGCCGCCGCCGATCGCGATGCGCGCCTGGTTCGCGTTGTACGCGGCGCTGCTGACGTTGGCGCCTGGATCGATGAACGATGTCAGCCGCTGGACCTGGTACTCCTTGAGCACCCCGAGCTGGATCGCCAGCAAGACGCCGATGACCGTCGTGCCGATCATCCCGATCACCCAGCGCGTTCGGACCCCCGAGACGGCGATCATCGACAACGCGACCGACCCCAGGATCAGGACGGTGCCGGTGTCGTTCTGGACGAGGATGATCATGATCGGGACGGCCGCCGCCGCCAGCGCCATCAGCACGTCGCGCGTCGGCGGCTCGCTCTCGATGTCGTGCTTCTCCGACAGCAGCACGGCCATCATCAGGATGACGGCGACCTTTGTGAACTCCGACGGTTGGAGCGTGAAGCCTCCGGGCATGGCGATCCACGCGCGTGCACCGGCGATGCGAGCACCGACGTGCGGGATGAACGGCAGGATCAGCATGAAGATGGAGATCCCGTAGATCAGCGGCGTGTAGGCACGCAGCCATCGGTAGCCGACACGCGAGGCGATGAAGCCGAGCGCCGACTCCCGCGAAGACGTTGACCAGGTGCTTCTTCAGGTACGACTGGGGATCGGACGCGGACGCCATGTCGGCCTTGCTGGCCGACCACACGAGCATCGCGCCGTAGACCGTCGTGGCGACGGCCGCGATGAGCAGGATCCAGTCGAGGTCGCGCCAGTAGCTGCCACCCCGGGAGGAGGACATCGGACGAGTCGACACGTCAGTGCCGAACATCTGGCTCATCCGCCACTCCCTGTTGCGATCGGACGACTCGGGGCCACACCGGCATCCTTGCCCTTCGGCTCGACGGGGCTGCCGTCCGGCCGGACGACCGGCAGGCTGTCGCGCGGCGCGCCGCCGACGAGGATGCTCTTGCTCGGGTTCACCGAGCCGAAGTGCACGCCGAAGATCGACTCGTAGATCTTGCGGACGCTGGGGCCGGAGGTCTTCGAGCCGGTGCCGCCCTCGGTGACCATCATGATGACGGCGTAGCGCGGGTTGTTGGCCGGCGCGTAGGACGCGAACCACGAGGTCGACACCTTGTTGCCGGTGACCTGCGCCGATCCGGTCTTCGACGCGATCGGGATCTTGTCGAGCGGGAATCCGACGAACGGGGTCTCGCCGGAGCCGCTGGTCGTCACGCCCGGCAGGGCCTTGTGCAGGAACTTGAAGGTCCCCTTCGGCACCGCGACGGTGTCCTTGACGACCGGCGGGAACTCCTTGACCACCTTGCCGTCAGCGCTCAGCAGGGCCTTGGCCACCTGCGGCTGGTAGACGGTTCCGCCGTTCGCGACCGCGGAGTAGACCATCGCCATCTGCAGCGGCGTCACGGCCGTGTCGCCCTGCCCGATGGCGGCGTTCAGTGCGTCACCCGCGCGCCACTGGTAGCCGTCGGTGCAGTTCTCCTTGTCGAGCGCGGTGTAGTAGTCGGCGAGCTTGGGGTCGGTCTTGCGCGTCTCGGGGTAGCCACCGGCAGCGTTCTTGCACCAGGTGTCCTTCATGGCCTCCCAGTTGCTGGCCTTGAAGGCGCGGCTGGAGACGTGGCCCGCGGCCTCGCCGGGCAGGTCGACGCCCGTCTTGGTGCCGAGGCCGAACATGTGCGCGACGTCGGCGATCGGATCCGCGCCGTCGGTGCCCGCGTCCGGTCCGCCGGCCTTCTGCCACATCCGCTCGGCCAGGCCGTAGAAGACGGTGTTGCAGGAGACCTCGAGGGCTCGCGAGAGCGAGATGCGACCGTAGGCGGACGACTCGAAGTTGTTGAACGTCTGGCCGCCGACCTTCACCTTGGCCGGGCAGCGGTAGGTGCCCTGCAGGTTGAACTTCTCCTTGCCAGCGGCGGCCGTGCTGATGACCTTGTACGTCGAGCCGGGGGCGAACGTGCCCTGGTAGGCGTTGGACGACAGCGAGTCGCTCTTCACGAGGGCCTGGAACTGCTTCTTCGTGACGCCACCGACCCAGATCGACGGGTCGTAGGTCGGGTAGCTGGCCATCGCGAGGATGTGCCCGTTGGTGACGTCCATGACGACGGCGGCCCCGGACTTGCCCGGGTAGCCCTGCGTGCGTGCGCGGTTGACGGCCGCGATCAGCTGCTGCTCGACGACCTCCTGCAGGTGCGAGTCGATGGTGCTGACCACGTAGTCGCCCGCCACCGGCGGCCTGGTCCTCGAGCGTCCCGGTGACATGACCCGCGGTGTCGACGGCCAGCGTCGTGATGCCCGGCTTGCCGCGCAGCTCGGTGTCGTAGGACTTCTCCAGGCCCGAGCGGCCGACGACGTCGGTGCGTCGCAGCCGGTCCCACTGAGACGAGTCGCCCTGCACCTGCATCTGCTCCTCGGTGACCGGCCCGAGGTACCCGAGGATGTGCGCCGCATTGACGTTGAAGGGCGCCGGGTACTCGCGGATCGCCTCGAGCTTGGCGGAGATGCCCGGGAAGTCGCGGCGCCGCTCCATGATGGTCAGCGCGGTCTGGGTGTCGACGTCCTTCGCGACGGGAACGGGCTGGTACGGCGAGCCGTTCCAGCACAGCGGCGGTGGCGGGGCGTCCGTCGTGCCGCAGTTGAGCAGCCGCTCGGAGATCTTCTTCACCGGCAGGTCGAGGATCTTGGCCAGCCGCTTGACCACCTCGGTGCCGCCGTCCGGCTCCTTCTTCAGCGCGAGGCGGTCCACGGTGACGACGACCGACGTCCGGTTCGACACGAGCGGGCGGCCCGCCTGGTCGATGATCAGGCCACGCACGGCGGGCTCGACGACCTCGCGCACGGTGTTGTTGGCGGCGGCCGCCTTGTAGGTCGCGCCCGTCATGACCTGCAGGTAGAAGGTGCGCGCGACGAGGGTGCCGAGCAGCGAGACCACGAGGACAGCGAGGACGAGGAGGCGCAGGTTGGAGCGCTCGCTCACGTCACCACTCCCCTCGCCCGCCGCCCGACGGCACGCCGAAGCCGGCCATGCCTAGGTATGAAGGTACGACGAGTCGGGAGGTGCCTCGGTTCCGCGTGTCCTATTTTGTCCGCTATTGTCGGGAATTTTCCCGGCCGGCGACCGTCACGCCGCGGTTCACCAGGATCTCGGGAGTCGCCTTCCGCACCACCCATTCCACCGCCAGGATGATCAGCGGCGCCATGATCACGGCGTAGACGGCACTGGTCAGGACCATGCCGGGGACCTCCGACCACACCACCCGGCCGCTGCCCATCAGGGTGTCGAGCGCGGACGTGGCCAGGGTGGCGCCCGCGGCGGACAGGCCCACGATGCCGATCTCGATCGGCACGGTGCGGTCGCGCGGGTCGACCGCGAAGCCGGTGATGAAGCCGACGACGAGGTAGACGATCGCGTTGACGCCCAGCAGGGTGTCGGCCGGCGGTGCCACGTCGATGAGGATGCCCGCGGAGAAGCCGGCGACCGCGCCCTGCGTGGGACCCATCGACAGGCCGATGGCCACGACGGTGACGATCACGAGGTCCGGCGTGGCCCCGGGCAGATCGAGCCGCGAGAGCAGGGTCAGCTCGATGATGACGGAGGCGAGGACGGCGGTGCCGATGATCAGCACCTGGCGCCACATCATGGCGTCGTCACGAGGGGCTCGGTGACGGACTGGCGGCGGCCTTCTTCTTCTTGCGCGGCTGCAGCGTGGCCGGCGTCTCGACCTGTGGCGCGACGGACGCACTGGCGCTCGGCGTGGCGCCGGCGCTCGAACTCGAACCGGACCGCCGCGCCTAGGGGCACCGGAGTCGGCGAGGGGTTCAGGGTGGCGCTGCGCGGCAGCACCGAGTCGCGCGGATCGGTGCGCGGCGGCACGGTGACGACGCCGACGATGCTCAGCGTCGACACGTTGATGTACGGCTTGACGGTGGCGACGCGGGTGAGCTGGCCGGGGGTGCCGCTGACCTCGGACACTGCTCCGATCGGCAGGCCCGCCGCGAACGGGCGTCCGCCCTTCGACCCGAACGTCACCAGCGCGTCGCCCACGCGCAGGTCGCCGAGCGGGTCGAGCAGCTGGAACTCCATGGAGTCCTGACGGCCCGTCCCCGACACGATCCCGATCTCGCCGGAGCCGGCCACCCGACCGCCCACGGCCGACGACGAGTCGACGATCAGCACCACGGTGGACGTGTTGGCGGTGACCTTCAGCACGCGCCCCACCAGGCCGTCCCCGTTGATCACGGACATGTCCTGCTCGACGCCGTCGTCCTTGCCCGCGTCGATGGTGATCGTCCAGGAGAAGTCCTGCGAGGGTCCCACGGCGATGACCTCGGCGGGGATGATCCGGTACTGCCCGACATTGGCCACGCGCAGAAGGCCGTCCAGTGCGGCGACGCGGGCCTTGTCGTTCTTCATCTGGTCCGCCTCGCCGCGCAGCTTCGCGTTCTCGGCGGACAGGCGGTCGATCTGCCCGGCCTGGTCGCGCATGCTCGACCACCACGCCGTGGCATTGGTGAGCGGCGAGAACACCGTCGCGCCCACCCGCTCCAGACCACCGAGGGTGTTCGACGCGAGGTTGCGGACGCCGCTGAGCGGGCCCTCGCCACCGCGGAGATCGAGGATGACGAACGTGAGCGCCGTCACGACCAGCACCGAAAGCAGGATGCGGGTTCGGCGGGACAGCATGGTGACAGTCTCTCCTGCCGCAGGGCGCGAAGACCGCAGCCACCCGCGTGATTAGCGGCGAGGCTCCGAGATGAGCACCTGCTGCAGGGCCTCGAACTCCTCGACGCACTTGCCCGAGCCGAGCGCGACGCAGTCGAGCGGGCGGTCGGCGATGAGGATCGGCATGCCGGTCTCGTGGCGCAGCCGCTCGTCGAGTCCGCGCAGCAGCGCGCCGCCACCGGTGAGGACGATGCCGCGGTCCATGATGTCGCCGGACAGCTCCGGCGGGGTGCGGTCGAGGGTCGCCTTGACGGCGTCGACGATCGCGTGAACGGGCTCGTCGATAGCGCGACGAATCTCTTCCGCTGAAACAACAATCGTGCGCGGCAGGCCGGTGATGAGGTCGCGGCCGCGGATCTCTGCGTGCGGCTCGTCGGGCATCGGGAACGCCGAGCCGATGGCGACCTTGATCTCCTCGGCGGTGCGCTCGCCGAGCATCAGCGAGTACTCCTTCTTGACGTACTGGATGATCGCGTTGTCGAGCTCGTCGCCGCCCACGCGGACCGACAGCGAGCACACGATTCCGCCGAGGGAGATGACGGCGACCTCGGACGTGCCGCCGCCGATGTCGACGACCATGTTGCCGGTGGGCTCGTGCACCGGCAGGCCGGCGCCGATCGCCGCGGCCATCGGCTCCTCGATGATGAAGACCTTGCGCGCACCGGCCGCGTAGCCGGCGTCCTTGACCGCGCGCTGCTCGACGCCGGTGATGCCCGACGGAACGCACACGATGAGCCGCGGCTTGGCCAGATGGCGGCGCTTGTGCACCTTCTGGATGAAGTAGCGCAGCATGCGCTCGGTGGTGTCGAAGTCGGCGATGACGCCGTCCTTGAGCGGACGGATCGCGACGATGTTGCCGGGCGTGCGCCCGATCATGCGCTTGGCCTCGGAGCCCACGGCGAGGATTCCGCCGGTGTTGTTGTTGATGGCGACGACCGACGGCTCGTTCAGGACGATGCCGCGCCCGCGTACGTAGACCAGGGTGTTGGCCGTGCCCAAGTCGACGGCCATGTCGCGGCCGACGAAGGACGATGAAGCAGCCATGGGGGAAGTGGCCTTCCTGGTGGGGGCAGGGACACTCATCCTAAGGCCATCCCCACCAGTCCCACGAATCCCTTGGGGCTATTGTCCGTTTTGCCACAGGGCGCCCTCATCGCCCCTCCTCCGTGGCCCCCTCCGCCGACCTTGAGGTTGGAGTGGTTGATCAGGCCGGCGCAGCCCCCACAACCTCAAGGTCGGCGGGGCGGTCGGGTCGGGTGGTCGGCGGGCCGCGGGTGGTGGGCCACGGGTGCGGGGTTGGCGGGTCCTACTCGCCGATGCGGGCGGCGCGCTCGACTTCCTTGCGGCGCAGGTACGCCTCCAGCCGCTCGGCCGTCGCCTCGTCGGCGTCCAGCGCGAACGCGGCCCGGACGGCGCCACCGAGGTCGGCTCGGTAGTCGTGCCCCTCGCTCTTGAAGTCGCCGGGCTTGACGTTCGTGGCGAACATCGTGTCCACGAGCCCCTGCGCCCAGGAGATGCCCGGCCGCCAGGTCATGGCCGCGGGGATGTTGCGGCCCCGCGTGCCGTCGGTGGGCAGCCACGCCGGCCGGTTGAGGAACAGTTCGGGGCGGAACCGCACGACGGGGTCGCCGTCGTGCTCGAGGAACCACACGCGAGGGCGCGGCTCGGGCATCGGCGACGGGATCTGCTCAGGGCGGTCGATGGTGATCGACTCGGTGGCACAGCGAGCATGGAACTCGTCGGCGACCTTGCCACCCGGGGTGCCCACCCACAGGGCGCCGGCGACGCCGTAGCGGTCGAGGTCCTCGGTGCCCATCGGGATGGCCGCCTCCTGCACCTTGGCGCCCAGGCTCTCCCCGTACAGCAGCAGCCGCGGGCGCTCCGTGCGCCCGGAGAGCTCCTCGAGGATCGCGTCCAGCAGCAGCTTCTGGGTGTGCGAGGCCACGGCCACCTTGCCCAGCGACAGGAAGGACGGCAGCAGGCCGTAGCCGACCGCCACCGACGCGCAGTCGCCGAGGGTGAGCAGCTCGAGGACGTCGACCGGAGTGGGATTTGCATACCCCGTGCCAGCAGGGGCCTGAACGAGCAGGTTCGCCCGGTCGAAGGCACCGGTGCGACGCAGCTCCGCCATGGCCAGGCCGACCCGCTGCTCCGGCGTGCTGGCGCTGTCCGCACCGACGAAGACGCGGATCGGGGCGGCCACCGGCTCGCGGCCGGTGACCTCGCGGATTCCGTCAGGAGTGGCCACGGTGCCGACGAAACGGGCGCCCTCGCGGCCCAGCTCGGTGATCGCCACCGCACTGCCGGGGCCGGCGGAGACCATCGGGTCCGTCGGTGGAGTGGCGAAGCCTGCGTCGAGGTCGCGGCTCTCGGCGACCAGCTTGCCGAGCAGGCGCGAGGCCGCCAGGTTGGACGCGACGGCCGCCCCGCCGACGATGCCTGCGCCGACGATCAGGGGAGGCACCGTGGTGATCGGACCGGGGCCCCTGCCCGTCATCGCGCGCAGCAGCGACGAGCCGACGCCGACCTTGAGGCCGGCCGCTGTGCCGACGAGGCCGCCGACGACGAACGGGAATCCCGTACGGACCTTGTCCGGCCACGTCACGAGGGACGGGCCGCGCGAGGCGATGACGACTGCCCCGCCGACCACCGCACCGGCCGCTACGCCGAGCACCGCGGGCTTCACGGCTACGCCAGGCCGGGGAAGAACAGGGCGATCTCGCGGGCCGCGGACTCCGGCGAGTCCGAGCCGTGCGTCACGTTGTTCTGCATCTCCGTGGCGAGGTCGCCGCGGATGGTGCCGAGGGGTGCGTTGACCGGGTTGGTGGCGCCCATCATGCTGCGCCACTGGACGATCGCGTCGGGACCCTCGATCACGGCGGCGACCAGCGGGCCGCCCGTGATGAAGGCCACGAGGTCGTCGAAGAATCCCTTGCCCTTGTGCTCGCCGTAGTGCTCCTCGGCGACCTCGACGGTCAGGGTCCGCTGCTCGAGCGCGACGAACCGGAAGCCCTTGCGCTCGATCCTGCCGATCACCTCCCCGACGAGGCCGCGGGCCACGCCGTCGGGCTTGATCAGGACGAGGGTGCGTTCGGACACGACGAACTCCTTGCTAGGTCAGGGGATTGCGTGCCCCGAACACTACTCAGCGCCGGTGTCGCCGTGCGCGGCGTCCTGCTGCATCGCCTTCTCCGCATCGACGCGCTGGCCGATGTAGATCGCGAGGAACCACAGCACCACGAACAGCAGGCCCACGACCAGCATGGTCCAGCCGACGACCAGGCTCGTCGCCAGCACCAGAACCTGCATCAGCCAGCCGACGGACAGCCCCCACGGGCGCCGCAGGGTGCCGATGGCGAGCACCAGCAGCAGCATGAGGGCGAACCCGACCAGCCACGCGAGGGTCGTGTTCGAAACCGACCCGTTGGACGTCGCCAGCGACGTCGCGAGCAGGACGACGAAGACCTCGATGCCGAGGACGGACGAGCACAGCACCTTCACGTCAGTTGCCTAACCGTCACGACAGCAGCCTCTTGGCATCGCCGACGAGCACGACCGAGCCGGTGATCAGCACGCCGACGCCGCCGTAGTCGTCACGTTCCTCTGCGAGCCCCAGCGCGCGATCGATGGCGTCCGGCAACTCCGCCTCGACGACCACGCGATCGTCGCCGAAGATGTCGATGGCCACCGCCGCGAGCACCTCGGGATCCATCGCCCGCGGCGATGACGGCGTCGTGATGACGACCATGTCGAGGGTCGTCTCCAGGGCCGTCAGCATGCCGAAGGCGTCCTTGTCGGCGAGCACGCCGAAGATGCCGATCAGGGCGTGGAACTCGAAGGAGTCCTGCAGGGCCTGGCTCAGCGCCTCAGCGCCATGGGGGTTGTGCGCGGCGTCGAGCAGGACGGTGGGTCCGCGTCGCACCGCCTCGAGGCGGCCCGGCGAGGTCACCAGCGCGAAGCCGTCGCGCACGACGTCGACGTCGATCGGCCCGGCGCCGCTGAGGAAGGCCTCCGCCGCCGCCAGCGCCACCGCGGCGTTGTGCGCCTGGTGCTCCCCGAACAGCGGCACGAACACGTCGTCGTACGTCGCGTTCAGGCCCTTGAGCGTGACGACCTGTCCGCCCACGGCCAGCGAGCGCTGCGTGAACCCGAACTCGATGCCCTCTCGCGCCACCGTCGCGCCCACCTCGACGCACCGCTCGATCAGCACCTCGGCGGCGTCGACGTCCTGCTGCGCGATGACGGCGAAGCAGTCGGCCTTGATGATGCCGGCCTTCTCGTGCGCAATGTCGATGATGCTGTCGCCGAGGTACTCCTGGTGGTCGAGGCCGATGGGCGTCACGACCGACACGACGCCGTCGGCCACGTTCGTCGAGTCCCACGATCCGCCCAGGCCGACCTCGATGATCGCCACGTCGACGGGCGCGTCGGCGAACGCCGCGAAGGCCAGGGCCGTCATCACCTCGAAGTACGACAGCCGGATGCCGCCGTCGGCGACGGACTGCCGGTCGACGACATCGACGTAGGGGGCGACCTCGTCCCAGGTCCGAAGCGTGCGGGCCGCGGAGATCGGCTCGCCGTCGAAGCAGATCCGCTCGCGGGCGTCCAGGAGGTGCGGCGACGTGAACAGCCCGGTGCGCAGGCCGGCGGAGCGGAGAAGCGCCTCGATCATGCGGGCCGTCGAGCTCTTGCCGTTCGTGCCGGTGACGTGGATGACGGGGTAGGACTGCTGGGGGTCACCGAGAAGGGCGCACACCGAGGCGATGCGAGTGAGCGTCGGCTCGATCCGGTTCTCCGGCCATCGCGACTCGAGGGATGCCCACAACTGGGCCAGCCGCGTGTCAGGGTCCTCGCTCGCGGTCACGCGTGGAGTCTACGGTGGGGCGATGGCCGACGTGCTCGACGGAATCGACGACAAGCTCGCCGCGTGGATGACGGCGCAGCCGCTCTTCTTCGTGGCCACTGCGCCACGCGCCGACGACCAGCATGTGAACATCTCGCCGAAGGGGCTGGCTGGGTCGTTCACCGTCGTCGACGACCACACCGTGGCCTACCTCGACCTGACCGGCAGCGGCATCGAGACGATCGCGCACGTGCGCGAGAACGGCCGCATCGTCCTCATGTTCTGTGCGTTCGAGGGCCGGCCGCAGATCATCCGACTGCACGGTCGTGGCCGGGTGACGATGCCCGGTGACGATGAGTTCGAGGACCTGATCGGACAGTTCGGCGAGCACCTGGGCGTGCGCTCGGTGATCGTCGTCGACGTGTCACGAGTGTCCAAGTCGTGCGGGTTCGCCGTTCCGACGATGACGTACGAGGCGGATCGGCCCGTCCTGGATCTCGATCACGCCAAGAAGGGCGCCGACGGCCTCGCGGAGTACCGGGCCACGATGAACGCCACCAGCATCGACGGCCTCCCCGGCCTCTAGCTGGCCGGCATGTCCCGCCGACCCCGCCAACCTTGAGGTTGTGGGGGCCGGCGCGCCACGCACAGCCCCCGCAACCTCAAGGTCGCCCGATGGTCGGGGGTCGTTCCGTCCCCCAAATAGACTCGCGCCCATGACTGCCAACGCCCTGCCGGACAAGCCCACCCTCGAGGGGATCGAGCAGAAGTGGGCCCAGGTATGGGAGCAGGACGGCACGTACCGGTTCGACCGGACGAAGTCCCGCCAGCAGGTCTACTCCATCGACACTCCCCCGCCGACCGTCAGCGGATCGCTCCACGTGGGCCATGTCTTCTCGTACACCCACACCGACTGCATCGCCCGGTACAAGCGGATGCGCGGCTTCGAGGTGTTCTACCCGATGGGCTGGGACGACAACGGGCTGCCGACCGAGCGGCGCGTGCAGAACTACTACGGGGTGCGGTGCGACCCGAGCCTGCCGTACGACCCGGCCTTCGAGCCGCCGGCGACCCCTGACGCCAAGAACCAGGTGCCGGTGTCGCGCAAGAACTTCGTCGAGCTGTGCGAGCGGCTGACCGTCGAGGACGAGGTGGTCTTCGAGGAGCTGTGGCGACGGATGGGCCTGTCCGTCGACTGGACGCAGACGTACCAGACGATCGACGCGAACGCCCAGCGCGCGAGCCAGCTCGCCTTCCTGCGCAACCTGGCGCGCGGCGAGGCGTACCAGTCCGAGGCCCCCACCCTGTGGGACGTCACCTTCCGCACGGCTGTCGCCCAGGCCGAGCTCGAGGACCGCGAACGCCCGGGCGCCTACCACCGCATCGGCTTCGCGACCACGGCTGATCCGTCGCAGAAGGTCTTCATCGAGACGACGCGGCCCGAGCTGCTCGCCGCCTGCGTGGCCCTGGTCGCGCATCCCGACGACGAGCGCTACCAGCCACTGTTCGGCACGACCGTGACCACGCCGGGCTTCGGCGTCGAGGTCGAGGTCGTGGCGCACACGCTGGCTGACCCCGACAAGGGCTCCGGCATCGCCATGATCTGCACCTTCGGCGACCTCACCGACGTGACGTGGTGGCGCGAGCTGCAGCTGGCCACCCGCCCGATCATCGGCTGGGACGGCCGCATCCTGCCGGAGACGCCGGAGTGGATCACGTCCGACGCGGGCCGGGAGAACTACGCGATCATCGCCGGTGCCACCAGCCACACGGCCAAGGAGCGCATGGTCGAGATCCTCACGACGACCGGCGATCTCGTCGGCGAGCCGAAGCCGATCACGCACCCGGTGAAGTTCTTCGAGAAGGGCGACAAGCCGCTCGAGATCGTCACCACGCGGCAGTGGTACATCACCAACGGCGGTCGCGACGAGAAGCTGCGCGCGGCACTGCTCGAGCGCGGCCGCCAGCTCGACTGGCATCCGCAGCACATGCACGTGCGCTACCAGAACTGGGTCGAGGGCCTCAACGGCGACTGGCTCATCTCGCGACAGCGCTTCTTCGGCGTGCCGCTGCCGCTGTGGTATCCGCTCGACGAGACCGGCACCCCGGTGTACGACTCCCCGATCGTGCCCGCCGAGGACTCCCTGCCCATCGACCCGAGCAGCGACGTCCCGCCCGGCTTCACCGACGCGCAGCGCGGCCAGCCCGGGGGCTTCATGGGCGACCCCGACGTCATGGACACCTGGGCCACCAGCTCGCTCAGCCCGCAGATCGCCGGCGGCTGGGAGCGCGACGACGACCTGTGGCAGCGGGTGTTCCCGATGGACCTGCGCCCGCAGGCCCACGAGATCATCCGCACCTGGCTGTTCTCGTCCGTCGTGCGCGCGCATCTCGAGGACGACTGCCTGCCGTGGAGCAACGCCGCCATCTCCGGCTGGATCCTCGACCCGGACCGCAAGAAGATGAGCAAGTCCAAGGGAAACGTCGTCACGCCGATGGGCGTGCTCGACGAGTACAGCTCCGACGCCGTCCGCTACTGGGCCGCATCGGCCCGCCCCGGCACCGACACGGCGTTCGACGTCGGCCAGATGAAGATCGGCCGCCGCCTGGCGATCAAGGTGCTCAACGCGAGCAAGTTCGTGCTCGGGCACCAGGGACGGCACGGCGACGCGGCGATCACGCATCCGCTCGACCGCGCGCTCCTCGCCCGGCTGGCCGACACCGTCGAGCAGGCCACCGCCGCCTTCGAGGACTACAACTACGCCCGCGCGCTCGAGCTCGCCGAGACCTTCTTCTGGAACTTCACCGACGACTACGTCGAGCTGGTCAAGGACCGCGCCTACGGCGGCCAGGGCGAGGCGGCCGCGGCCTCGGCCACGGCAACGCTCGACACCGCACTCAGCACCCTGCTGCGGCTGTTCGCGCCCTTCCTCCCCTTCACGACCGAGGAGGTCTGGTCGTGGTGGCAGGACGGATCGGTGCACCGCGCCGAGTGGCCACAGGCCGACGCGCTGCGCGCCCTGGCCGGCGATGCCGACGCGGCGATGGTCGACGATGTGGCAGCCGTGCTGACGCTCGTGCGCAAGGCGAAGTCCGAGGCGAAGGCGTCGATGCGCGCCGACGTGGCATCCGCCGTCATCACCGCGAACCCCGACGCAGCCGACCGGCTCTCCGCGGTCGAAGGCGACCTCCAGGCCGCTGGCCGCATCCAGGAGCTGTCGATCATCGCGGCGGAGGGACCGATCCTGGTCGAGGTCACCCTGGCTGAGGTCGCGAGCCCCAGCACCTGAGCCGATACCCGCAGCGTGGGAGGGCTCCTCGTCGCGCTGCTGGTCGTGCTGATCCTGGGCACGGCCCTGCTGGCGTATGCCAGCTACCGACGTCACTCCCGGGCGGCTCGCGCACGGTCGAATGCGGCGCTCAGCGCGCTGCTCACCGAGGCGTACGAACTCGAGCACGGTGTGCAGGCTGCCGGCGACGACGCTGCCGACCCCTCGGACCCGTCGATCTAGGTGTCGAGGTTCGACAGCTCCTTGAGCAGCCCGATCTGAGTAGACGTTCGCGGCTTCTCCGGCGCCTTCGCCGGCGCTACTGGGGCGGCGACCTCGTCAGCCTCCGGCTCCTCGTCCTCGTCGATGTCCTGAAGCTCCGGCGCGTATACGTGGATCAGGTCGATGCCCCGGACGTCGACCTCCTCGGGCGACTCGATGTCCGGCGCGAGCACGAGGAGCTCGGGGGCCGTGTCGAGCAGGCTCGACTCGTCGGACGCCGCGGCGGCGAACCAGTCCGGCGTGGTGGTGGCGGCGAACGGCAGCCCGCGCGCGGGGGCGGCGGCGGCGATCTCGTCGAGCGGGATCGGCTGGAGCAGGGCGAACGTGGCGTAGGCAGCAGAGGCGACGCTGTCAGCCGGGCTGGCCATTGCTGCTCCTTCGTGCCGGACGGACCTTCACGGTAGCCGCGCGCCGCAGGTGCTGCAACGCAGGGCGATGGAGCCTTGCTTCAGCGGCGGAACAGGCCGCGCCGTCGACTCTCGTCGTCGGGAGCAACGGCAGCTGACGCGGCGGCCGTCGCCGCGATGCTGGAGGGCTCGGGATCAGGCGCCGTCAGCGAGTGCCAGTCGGACATCGCGCGCGCCGGGAGGCAGGCCTTGGCGAGCTCGACGTACGCCGGGCCGATCAGTGGATGATCGAGGAGCGTGTACATGCGATTGAGGTTCGTGGCGGTCAGGACGTCCTTGGTGGCCAGCGGGATGACGCCGACGACCGGAACGCCGAGGCCGGCTGCGAGGACCTGGTCGCGCTCCATGCCGACGTTGGCCACGGACTGGTTGACGATGATGCCGATCTTCTCGCGCGGGATGCCGAGCCCGGACTCGTCGACGGGGGCGGTGATCTCGCGCAGGGCACGCGCCATGCCCTGGACGGCGGTGGAGGCCAGCGTGGTGACGAAGAGGATCTCGTCGGCCTCGGGCAGTGCCACCTGGGCGATCAGCGGATCGAGGTACTGCACGCTGGTGTCCATCACGATGACGTCGTACATGCGCTGCAGGCTGCGGATGATCGTGCGGTAGAAGTCGGGACCGACCGTGTCGGCCGTGCGCGGCCGGATGGGTGCGAGCAGCGTGTCGACGCCGAGTCCGTCAGCGTGCACGAGATTGCGGCGGATGCGTCCCTCGTCCCATACCGGCTGGACGCGGATGTTCAGCGCCGTCGGCATGAACTTGCCGATCAGCGAGGCGACCTGGCCATCACGGGTGTCGAGGTCGATGAGGCATACCGACAGCGGGGTTCCGGCATCGTGCGATGCGCGGGCGATCGAGCCGGCCAGCAGGATCGAGGCCGTCGACTTGCCGGATCCGCCCTTGCTCGACGTCACGGTGATCGTGATCTGCCCCGGACGCTTGGGCTGCTCGAGCAGTTCGCGCGACGCGTTCGGCGGGAGGTCGTCGAGTACGGACGAGGCCCCGCGATCGGGTTCGTGCTGGGTCGTCCCGATGGGCGGCAGGTGAGGGCGCACGGATAGTCCGGACACCCCTATCGAGGAGCGCATCGGCTCGTCGGCGACCGGCTCAGGTGGAGGGGCGGGGGTGGGCTCCGGAATCGGTTCGGGAAAGGGCGCGGGAATGGGTTCGGGAACCGGCTCTGGCACGGGAGCCGGTGCCGGCGGGGGCGTGGGCGGCGGCACGGGAGCCGGTGCCGGCGGGGGCAGCGGTTCGAGGTCGTCCTCAACCGAGGCCAGCTCGGCCAGTGCGCCCTCGGCGTCCTCGATCGGCGGATGCATCGGGAGGATCTGGGTCTCGGTCGCCCAGACCGGCGAGGGCTGCCAGCCCTGGCGAGCGAGCGTCCCGTCGACCGTGGCCGGGTAAGTCGACGGGAACTCGACCTCGGCGTCGAGCACCCGGCGCATCGAGTCGAGCACGGCGCGGCCGCCCTGGTCGACCGGCAGGAAGTGGTAGACGAGTGAGTCGGCGGGCACGCCCTGCATCTGGGCCGCCTGGTCGATCAGCCCCCGGAAGGCGGGCAGCCGGTCCGGTCGCCAGACGGCCAGGAAGACATGGGCTCCCGCATGCGACATCGCCACGATCGCTCGGGCGGTCTGCTGGAGCTCGGAGGAGTCGCTGGGCGCGCCCTCCTGGAGGGAGTCGGAGAAGATCAGGATCCGCGAGTGCTGGTCTAGCCGACCGCCGCTGAGTGCGTCCCACATCGCGGCGATGCTCGGCTGGCGATCCTGCACGTTCCAGCCGATGTCGTGCGAGGACAGCAGGTCGGACATCGGGCGCTCGGCAACGACGATGACGCCCGGCCCCGCGGTCGACTGCCCCTGCGGCACGCTTCCTCCCCACTTGACCCTGATCCATCTTGGCTGGGCAGACAACGATTACCGGTGTCGTCCCCCACGACCCCGTTGTCCTTCGCTCAGGGTACCCAAACCGGACGCTTGTCACACTCGTTGAGCGTCGACCCGCGCGCCGCACGGGATACACCTGGGACGTATCCGCTCCCTGATCACGCGAAGGGGTGCGAAAGCGGGGCGACGAGCCAATACCCACCGAAAGGACCCAGACCGCGGGGGTGGGATGAGCGCTGAGGCAATCGACGATCGGGCGGCCCACTATGCCCCGATCTTCGACGACGACGGCGAGCTCGCCGCCTTGTGGGTGTCGTACAAGTTCGATGCCGAACAGCAGTCCCACTCCCGGCTGATCGAGACGTACTCGCCCCTCGTGAGGTACGTGGTCTCGCGGCTGAACCTCCGGCTGCCGCCCAGCCTCGAGCGCGGCGACCTCGTCGGCTTCGGGACGATCGGGCTCATCGACGCCATCCATCGCTTCGACCTCGACCGGGGCCTGACCTTCCAGACGTACGCCGTCACCCGGATCCGGGGAGCGATCCTCGACGAGCTGAGGTCCCTGGACTGGGTGCCTCGCGCGGTGCGGGGTCGCATGCACGTCATCGACGAGGCGACGGCCTCCTTCGAGCAGAGCCATGGCGCGGAGCCCGACCTCGACGACATCGCCGCCGAGACCGGCCTGGAGCGCGAAGAGGTCCGCAGCACGCTGGCCGCGTACCGCAACGGCTACCTGACCAGCCTTGACGAGCGCATGGGCCGCGACACCGGTGGTGACGAGGAGCGCACGACGCAGCAGTTCGTCGACCAGACGGAGTCACTGCCCGAGGAGATCTACGACCAGGACGAGAGCCAGCGGCTGATGCGCGGCCGCATCCTGACGCTGCAGCAGCGCGATCGCGCCGTCGTGTCGCTCTACTACTTCGAGGAGCTCACCTTCGCCGAGATCGGCCGGGTGCTGCACGTCAGTGAGTCACGCGTGTGCCAGATCCACGGCCGCGCGATCCGGTCGCTGCGCGACGTGTCCTGAGACGACCGACGGCACCCCCCGCAGGGGGTGCCGCGTGGTGTCGAGCCCCGAGGTCAGGCGGGCGTGCCCGACGGTCCCCCGAGGATGAAGGCCTGGCGGGCGCGCTCGTCACTGGAGAGCATCGACGCGGTGATCGGCCCGGTCGGCAGGGCGGCGAGCCCGTCGCCAGAGCTCGCCGCGAAGGAGGTCCGGGCACCGTCGCGGGGTGCTTCGTGGGTGAGCGTCCGGATGCCGACGTCGAAGGATCGGGTGGCCGCTTCCTCCACCTCGGTCATGGAGTCGTCGAAGAACGAGCTCTCCAGGTCGTCATCGGGAGTGTTGTCGATCCGGGCGATGATCTCGTCCTGGTCGACCGCGCCGAAGACGGACGGGGCTGCCGGCGGCTTGGCCTTCTGGTCGCCTGTGAAGTACTGCAGCCCGATCTCGTCCTGGGTCACGGCAGGTCCCGCCAGGGCAGGTCCGCGAAGTCCGGCAGGTCCGCGAAGACCGGCTCGGGCAGCACGACGCGATCCAGCCCGGTGAGCACGCTGCGCGTGTCGGTGACCAGGTTGAGTGCGCCGATGGGGAGGTCGGCGGGGATCCAGTCGTGACGATGCCACTCGACGGTCCACACGATCGGCCAGACCTGGTCGAGTGCGTCCACCGCACCGCGGTACAGCGGGCTCGTCGCCGGGACGATCGGGTGCACGCTGTAGCGGATCGCGCCGGGGCGCCCGTGCGGGGCGTCGCAGTAGATCTCGATCCGGTATGACGTGCTCTCGTCATCCGGCCCCACGATGCCGACCGGAGCGACGGCTGTGACAACGCCGGTCCCGGTGCGGACGAGGAACTGACAACCACCTGCGTCGACATCAACCCACGTCTGCATCTTGAGTCACCTCCCCGTCAGGACTCGCTGGAACGCTTCCTACGAAGGGATTATCGGCGCGGATCGAGGCGGACTTGAACCCCGTTGTGATAAATCTGGGCCAAACGCGGCTCTGCGGTGTGGGGGCCATCACAGGCCCATGGAGCCGAGGTAGGCGTCCCAGATCGAGCCGCCCATGAACAGCCCCAGCAGGGCGCCGGCGAACAGGAACGGCCCGAACGGCATCTTGGAGCCGCGACCGGCGCGCCTGGACAGCAGGAGCACAATCCCGTAGCCGCCGCCCAGCACGAAGGCCGCCATCAGGCCGACCACGGCCGGCCCGACGCCTACCCAGCCGAGGGTCGCGCCCAGGATCGGTGCGGCCTTCACATCGCCGAAACCCATCCCCCGCCCGCCTGAGAACAGCCAGAGTCCGCCGATCACCAGCAGCCAGGCGCCGACGCCGACGGCGGCCGGGCCCAGCGGCCACTCCCCCGACAGGATCCCGGCGAGGGCCAGGCCCACGACCGCAGCCGGATAGAGCGGGAAGACGATGGCATCGGGCAGGCGGCGGTGGTCGATGTCGATCATCGTCAAGGCCAGCCCCGCGCTGCCGATCACCAGCAGCCAGGGCAGGAGCGGATCAATCCCCGTCGCGTCGATGGCCCACCAGCCGAAGGAGACCCACAGCAGCCCGTTGGCCAGCTCCACGCAGGGATAGCGCGCCGAGATGTGGACCCCGCACGACCGGCACCGGGCGCGCAGCAGGAGCCACGACAGGATCGGGATGTTGTCACGTGCGCTGATCGGCGCGCCGCAGGACGGGCAGGCGGACCCGGGTCGGACGATCGACAGGCCGAGGGGCACGCGGTAGATGACGACGTTGAGGAAGGACCCGACGATCACGCCCGCACCGAGGAGGATCACGAGGACGAGCACGCGAGTCGTGTCGTCCATCGATCACTCGCCGCCGCTGGCGCCGCCGGTGAGCTCGGCGAGCCCCTCCTGGGCCGTGCGCAGCCGGACCCGGATGGCCGCTGCGCGGGCGATGGCGTCCATCTCCTCGTGCACGGCGAGGTCGAGGGCCTCCTGCAGTTCGCTGATCTGGGCCTTCGCCAGTTCGGCGCGCAGCTGAAGGACGTGCGGGTCCACCGCGTCGGCCCGTGGTGCGGCCACCGCTGCGACGACGACGGGGATCGCGACGGGTTCGGGTTCGGGTTGAGGCTCCGGTTCGACTGCGGCTTCGGGTTCAGGCTCTGGGTCGGCTTCGGGTTCGGGCTGTGGGTCGGATACAACCGACTCGACGATGGCAGCGGCGATGACGACCTGGGCGACATCGACCGCGGGGCCGTCGTCGACCCGGACCGCCCGCTCAACCACCACGGGCTCAACCACCACTGGCTCAGCCATCGCCGGCTCAGCCATCGCCGGCTCGGCCGTGATCACGTCGACCGCCACCGGGACAGCCACCACGGGCTCGGCCACCGGCCGCCCGAACTCCTCGGCGACCCACAGCAGCGGCGAGGCTGCAGGTACGTCGGCAGCCTCCATCCGGACAACGTCGCTGCGCACCAGCACTCCGACGATGTGCACCGCCTCTGCCCGGGTCAGGCCCAGGCGCCAGGCGATCTCGTCGAGGGTGCGCCGGCCGTCGCACTCGTCCATGATCAGGCGCGCCTCGCGCAGCGTCACGGTTGCCGGGACCGGGGTACCGGTGGGGACCGGTCGCGCGTGACTGGGGTCCAGGTCGGCCGCGATGCCGTCCCACGTCATCGTCATGCGCTGCACCCGCATGCGGATGGCGTCGAGCACCGAGTCGATCGGCAGCGGAAGGGTGCAGAACGCCGAGGTCGTCTCGTCGGCGATCCACCGCGTCTTGACCTTGGTCCGCGCCAGCACCGCACCCACGCTCGCCAGCAGGTACTCCTGGTGCATGGTGCCCAGGGTGTCGACCTTCGCCCAGGAGTGGCGTGCGGCCACGAGCCCGGCCTGCGAAGGGTCGCTCGTGCCGTCGAGTTCGTCCGTGAGGGCCTGGATGTGCTTGGGGCCCAGCGTTCCGCTTGATCCAAGGCGGGCGAGCATCGGCGGTACGTATCCGTCGAGTGCCGCGGAGTACAGGCCGCCATCGAAGACGTAGAGCGTCGCCGTGGCGTGCGAATCCTTGTCGACGACCTCGAGGGCCCCGGTCTGCGACTTTCGGCCCGCCGCCTGCAGGTCATGGATGACGGTCTCGTTGAGCTCCGTCGGAGTACCACCCCGGTGGCGGCCTCCCCGCCCGAGCTTCAGCGCCATCGTCACTCCCACCTGCACGCGACGGGTCGATCCCCTCGACTCATCCTCTAGGAAGGATCGGCCCACCGCGGCGACATCGGCCCGGCCGGACCGGGGCTCCTCAGCTCAGCAGGTACTCGGGCAGGCCCATCTCGTGGAGAGGGCAGCGTGCCGCGCCGGCGTGATCGACCGTCCCGACCATGAAGCCGGGTCGACCGGTGCAGCCGGACTTGGGATCCTCGCGATACAGGCGTCCCACGCCCGAGTAGAGGTCGCTGTGCGTGATCGCGGCCGCTCGGTCTGCGGCCTCGGAGCGGTTGGTGACGCGGACCACGTGCTCGGGGGTGATCTCCATGACCTGATCCGACGCCGTGAGTCGCCACTTGTAGTGGTTGACGGCGAGGTCCCCCATCACCGTGCGCTCGGAGCGATCGGGCATCAGCACCGTCACCGAGCAGCGCGTGCCGATCAGCTCACGCACGTCGATCGACTCGCCCGTCGACAGCGTGAACATGTAGGCAAGCGCGACCGCAGAACCGCCGGTAGCCCAGGCGCGGGTCGTAGCTCTTCGCGACGTGCTCGCGGATGCACGTCTGCGCGTCCTCGAACGTCGAGGACAGGCCTTCGACGAGCAGCCGCGGAAGTCCCTGGTTGGTGCGAGTCAGGTCGGACAGGTCCCAGGAGTACGACGAGATGACGCGACGGCCCGAGGGATCGTCCTCGTTCGAGACCTCGGCGCCGGTGATGCGCGCCACGAAGTGCTCCGTGACCCACGTCCACAGCAGCACGCCCGGCGAGTCCGTGTAGGTCCACGGGACGGGCTCCTGCAGCTCAGTGCTCATGACACGTCGGCCTGTTCCACCTGTTCGAGGACCCGGGTGAGCGCCGCGGCGACGGTCTTCGGGAGGACGTCGAGCTCGCGCGCCACCTCGGGGCGCGACAGGCCCTCCCAGAACGACAGGTACACCGCGGCCAGCGCCAGGGGATCCTGGGAGCGGCGGGTGCGGGGGCCGGACGGGCTGCTGACGGCCTCGAGGATCGCCGATGTCAGAGCCGCGCTGCGCCCGTAGTCGGCGACGTCGGCCTCGACGTCGGCATCCGATGCGACCTGCACCTGATCGACGCGATCGGCATCGTTGCTGCTGACGGCCAGTGACGTGTAGTTGCGCATGCCCGACAGCTCGTGGATCGCCTGCTCGCGCCGGCGAAGGTCCGTGACGCTTGTGTTCATCGCTTCGGCGAGCTCGCCCTCGGACGGCAGCCGCTGCTCGCTCGCGATGAAGCGATCGGCCATCTTGTTGATGGCGACGCGATCGCCGACGACCGTGCGGCCGTAGGCCGTTCGCGCGGCGTCCTGCGGCCAGGTACGCAGCTTGCCGATGATGAAGGCGGTGAAGTTCAGCGTGCCGTTGCGGCCGATCCGGCCGGCGTCGTACCGGTCGGCATGATCGGAGATGAACAGGTACATCATCGACTTCACGTCCTGGTCCTCGACCAGGTCGAGATCGGTGACGATGCGGCGGCGGATCGAGTAGCTGCGCGGGTAGACCCAGTCCACGGTCGCGGCGACCAGCTCCTGGAACAACGACCCGGGGATGAGCTCGAGATTGCGGAACGGGACTTTGCACTCCACCCGCATGTTGACCGGCTCGACCTCGTGCGCCTCGCACCACGCCTTGATCAGCTCGCGCGCCTCGAACCCTCGGCCGTTCGGCACCCACACACGATGCTGGCCGTCACTCCACCGGCGCGTGTAGGCGTCCATCGGCAGGTCGGCAAGCAGTGACCGGGGATCGAAGTCATCGACGGTGTCCCAGTGCACGCGATCGCAGTCGAGCAGCGGCGCGTAGCCGAAGATCTCGGTCTCGTCGATGCCGCGCACGGTGACGTTCGGGACCTTGCGGCCCAGGCGATTCGTGCTGGTGATGATCGACTCGCCGTCGTCAACGGCCTTGTTCGCGGCTGCGATGGTCACGACTAGCCCACGGCCAGCAGCTCGCGCACCGGTGTTGGCGGCCGCGACATCGTGCGCATGACCGACGCCGCCGCCCGCGCCTCGGACGAAGCGGCATCCGGGATGGCCACGAGTGCCGGGTCATAGGCGGACAGCTCGGTGACGAGCGTCTGGATCAGGATCACGGCCGACCGCGACCGTGGCGCCGCGACCTTGACCTCGTCGATGGACCCGAGGCCGATCGCGAGGGTGATGTGCACGCGCGAGCCCTCGGTGCTCAGGCCCGCGATGCGGACCGGAACGTCGGGGTCGCGATCGAGGTAGCTCGCCGCCGCCTTCGCGACGGCAGCAGCACTGGAGATCGTGGGCGCAAGCCGCAGTCCGATCTCGACTGATCGGTGAAGTCCGGCGTACTCGTCGATCCGCTGATTCGTCATCTTCGACACCCCTACCCCGTTGCGTCCGCATCATCACTTCTGTGCACCCCGGCACGTTTGCGCGTGCAGTGTCACGTTAAGTCCGATAAGGGTGTCGTTGCGCGGGTATTAGGTCCCGTTCGATGGATATATCCGGATACTCCACTTCGCACCGCTACAGCCGCCTCTACGACCGGCCGAATGCACCCCGGACCTGCACATGCGACTGGGCCGCCGCACCTTTCGGTGCGACGGCCCAGGAGTCGAGCTGACTGCCTATCAGCTGGGTGCCGTGAAGAGTGCAGTGGCGTTGAAGTCCGGAGCCTTGACGGCACCGCGAACCGCGCCGGCGGTCTCACATGCCGTACCGAGGAACGTGGCGTTGTTGGCCTTGAGGCCGCCGGTCAAGGAGCTGTAGTACCAGCCCTTGTCGGACTCGGCGTTGCAGCCGTAGATCTCGAACGAGGTGGAACCAGGCACGACCCGAATCCAGTTACCGGGCGACGTGACTGCGCGGTTGTCGATCATGGCCTGCGGACCGGTGGCGACGGTGGGGTACGCACCCTTGTCGGTGTAGACCGTCTCCATGACCTTCGCGATGCCGTTGAGGTCGGCCTTGACAGAGGCATCACGGGCGCTGGCGCGCTGGTTCAAGAACACCGGGATGGCGATGGCGGCAAGGATGCCGATGATGGCTACGACGACCAGAAGCTCGATGAGGGTGAAACCCGCGTCGCGGTCGTCTTTCTTATTCATGATGCGAGTAAGCATCTTCTTCTCCTGATCGAAGACCCCTCATCCAGGGGTGCCGGTCCACTGTGTTCCGACACTGGTTGTTTCGGACCGAACGGCGGATACCTGAACCCCTGAGCCAAGTTTTCTTTGCGCCGCACTACTTGATGTAGTCGAAGATCTTGAAGATCGGCAGGTACATCGCGATGATCATGCCGCCGACGACGGCGCCGAGCACGACGATCATCAATGGCTCGATGAGCGCCATCAGCTGTTCGGTCGTCGCCTCGACCTCCTGGTCGTAGAAGTCGGCGATCTTCGCCAGCATCGTGTCGATGGCACCGGTGTCCTCGCCGACGGAGATCATCTGCACGACCATCTCCGGGAAGATCGGATGCTCCGTCAACGGCTTGGCGATACCCGTGCCCTGACGCACGCTCTCCTTGACAGCCAGGACGGCGCGCGCGATCACGACGTTGCCTGACGTGTCGCCGACGATGTCGAGCGTCGTCAGGATCGGCACGCCGGCACGCATGAGGGTGCCGAAGTTGCGGGTGAACCGCGCGAGGGCGACCTTCTGGAACAGCTGGCCGAACACGGGGATCTTGAACTTCATCGGGTCGACGACGTTGCGGACCTTGAGGTCTGTCTTGTGCCGCCGGTACCAGAGCACGAACGCTGTCGTGCCGCCGAGGAGAGGCACGAAGAAGTAGGGGTTCTTGATCAGGTTCGAGATGTTGATGAGAATCTGCGTCGGCATCGGCAGCTCACCGCCGAAGGCGGCGAACAGACCGGCGAACACCGGGACGATGAAGATGAGCATGCCCGTGGTGATGAGAACGGCAATGACGCCAACGGCGATCGGGTACGTCAGGGCGGCCTTGATCTTCCCGCGGAGCCGGACATCGGCTTCAATCGAGGACGCAACCTCGAGCATCGTCTGGTCGAGGAAGCCACCGGTCTCGCCGGCCTTGACCATGCTGACCATGATCGGCGGGAACTCCTTGTGCGTGACCATCGCCTCCGACAGCGACGCGCCCTGCTCGACGGAGTCGCGGACCTCGATGAGGATCTCGCCGAGCTTCAGCGACTGCGTCTGCTCCGACAGGATGGACAGGCAGCGCAGGATCGGCAGGCCGGACGACAGCATGGTGGCGAACTGCCTCGAGAACACGGCGAGGTCCTTGAGCTTCACCCGGCCCTTGCCGAAGTGGATCTCCTTCTTCAGGCCAGCATTCGTGATCTCGACCGCGATGGGAGTCATGCCCATCTGCCGCACGCGCGTCAGCGCCTCAGTCTCGCTGACGGCCTTGAGCTTGGACTCGACGAGTCGGCCGTTGCGCGAGCGAGCCTTGACGAGGTACTCAGTCTGAGGCATTGCCACTCAGTCCCATCAGCTGCTGCAGCTCCGACAGGTCGGAGCACTTCTCGACCGCCGTGTCGTAGGTGATGCGGTTCTCCTTGACCAGGTCGGCGAGGTTCTGGTTGAGCGTGTGCATCCCGTACTTGGAGCCGGTCTGGAGCGCCGACGGGATCGACTGGAGCTTGGCCTCGCGGATCAGGTTGCGAATGGCCGGGGTCGCCACCAGCACCTCGGTCGCCGCAACGCGGCCACCGCCGTCGAGCCGACGACACAACGTCTGGCATACGACGGCCTGGATCGACGACGCGAGCTGCGTGCGGATCTGCGACTGCTGGTCGCCGGGGAACACGTCGATGACGCGGTCGATCGTCGAGCCAGCAGAGCTCGTGTGCAGGGTGCCGAACACCAGGTGGCCGGTCTCGGCTGCCGTCAGGGCGGTCGCGATGGTCTCGCGGTCGCGCATCTCGCCGACGAGGATGATGTCGGGGTCCTGGCGCAGGGCGTGCACGAGCGCGGACTCGAACGTCCACGTGTCCTCGCCCACCTCGCGCTGGTTGACGACGCAGCCGCGGTGCTGGTGGACGAACTCGATCGGATCCTCGATGGTGATGATGTGGCCCTTGCGGGTGCGGTTGGCCCGGTCGATGATCGCTGCCAGCGTCGTGGACTTGCCGCTGCCCGTCGGTCCGGTCACGAGTACCAGGCCACGGGGCAGCTGCGCGAAGTCACCGAGGACGTCGGGCATGTGCAGCGCCTCGAGCGGGAGGATGTCCCACGGGATGGCTCGGAGCACGGCGCCGGTGACACCCTGCTGCTGCATGACGTTGACACGGAAGCGCGCCGCTCCGGGCATCGAGTACGCGAGGTCGAGTTCCTTGTTCTCCTCGAACTTCTGCTTCTGCCGATCAGTGAGGATCGCGTACATCGCCTCGCGCAGCTGATGGCTGGTGAGCGCCGAGAATCCCGGTACCGCCTCGAGATCACCGTGCACGCGGATCATCGGCGGCGAGTTGACGGACAGATGCAGGTCCGAGCCACCGTGCTTGAGCAGGTAGATGAGCAGTTCGTCCAGCGGGATCTCCGGCTCGCTGCCGACGGTCCGCTCGACGGTGATGATGCCCTCGTCGCTGGCCGGCGGGGGGCCTACCGGTGCCATCTCGATCGGCAGGGTGAACTCCGGTTCGGGTTCGCGTTCGACGACCGGCGGCTGCACGATCGGGATCACGCCGCCGGGCTGGCTGCGTGGCAGGCCGGGTCGATCACTCGTGGCTACTGCCGGCTGCGGCATCGACGGCGCCGATGGCATGGCGTCGGCCAGCGGCAGCACGAAATCTCGCTCAGGCGATGACACGGAGTACCTCCCCGATCGTGGTGAGCCCTTCGGCCACCTTCAGCCAGCCGTCCTGGCGCAGGGTGCGCATTCCCTGCTCGACGGCGAGCGCCTTGACCTCGTCCGAGGACGCGTTGCGCAGAGCCAGCTTGCCGAGGTCCTCGGTCATCGGCATGACCTCGTGCATGGCGAGCCGGCCCTTGAACCCCGTGTTCGCGCAGGTGGAGCAACCCACCCGCTCGTAGAAGGTGGGCTCAACCCCCGGCGGGTACTCGAAGTTCACGCTGGCCAGCTCCGTGGCGGTCTTCTCGACCAGTCGACGGCACTTCGTGCACAGGCGTCGAGCCAGGCGCTGGCCGGTCGCGCACTCGAGTGCAGAACCGACGAGGAACGGCTCGATGCCCATCTCGGTGAGGCGCGTGATGACGCTCGCCGCGTCGTTCGTGTGCAGGGTCGTCAGGACGAGGTGGCCGGTGAGCGCGGACTCGATGGCGATCTGCGCGGTCTCGTGGTCGCGGATCTCGCCGATGAGGATGATGTCCGGGTCGGCGCGCAGGATCGACCGAAGGGCAGCGGCGAAGGTGAGGCCGGCCTTCGCGTTCGTCTGCACCTGGTTGATGCCCGGGATGCGGTACTCGACGGGGTCCTCGACCGTGACGATGTTGACCTCGGACCGCGACACCGCGTTGAGGGTCGCGTAGAGACTGGTCGACTTTCCGGAGCCGGTCGGGCCGCTGACGATGAGCATCCCGTAGGGGCGCTCGTAGGCGAGGCGCCACTTCTTGAGGTTCTCCGGCGAGAAGCCGAGATCCGGCAGGGCCATCTGCGCGGCGGTGTTGTCGAGGATGCGCATGACGATCTTCTCGCCCCACACCGTGGGCAGGCACGACACGCGGAGGTCGATCTTGCGCCCACCGGTCGCGACGGACAGCCGACCGTCCTGGGGCACCCGGCGCTCGGCGATGTCCATGTCGCTCATGATCTTCAGCCGCGAGATGACCGCGGACTGGATCTCCTTGGGAGCGGGGGCCATCTCCTTGAGCACGCCGTCGATCCGGAAGCGGATGCGGATGTTGCTCTCGCTGGGCTCGACATGGATGTCGGACGCGTTGTCGGAGATCGCCTGGTTGAGCAGCAGGTTGAGGTAGCGCACGAGCGGGGCGTCAGTCGCCGATGCCACTGGCGCCAGGATGTCGAGCGTCTGCTCGTCCTCGAGCATGTCGCGCACGAGCTCGCCGAGCTCGGCCTCGGCCCGGTAGATCTGGTTGAGTCGTGCCTGGATCTCCGACTTCATCGCGCAGGCGAAGCGCACCGGATGCCGGGTGATCGCCTGCAGGTCGTCACGCACCTGCCAGTTCATCGCGATCTGCGAGTCGGACACGATGACGAGCACGTCCTTGTCGAAGCCGATCGGCACGACCTGGTACTTGCGTGCCTGGTCTCCGGTCAGCAACGCCACGGCCACCGGATCGACGGCGACGTCCATGATCTCGACGAATTCCAGGCCGGCCGCCTGGACAGTGCACCGGACCACGTCCTTCTTGGAGACGGCACCCTGGCGCACCAGCACGTTGAGCACCGACTCGCCCAGCGTGTTTGCCGTGACACCTGCCGCAGACACCTGGTCCGTGGTGATGAGGCCCTCGCTGACGAGGATGTCGACGACTGCCGCGGTCATGACTGCGCCTTCCCCACCGGTTCGTCCAGTATTGCGTCGATGAGGGCCGGATCCTCCGCGTAGCGCCGGATGAGCTCCTCGGTGAGGTCCTCGGCCGCGCAGCGCAGGACCTCGATGGCTGGATCGTCCGAGCCGCGCGACTGACGTGCGCGCAGCTGGGCCAGCTCCAACCGGCTGCGGGCAGCCTTACGCCGGGAGCGCAGCTCGTCGAGCGGCAGGTTGCGAAGGTCGGCGTTCGCCGGGCGCATGCCGAGTACGGCCGATCGCGGCGCGCGGCCCGTGCTGGGCATCCCTGCCTCCTTCATGACTAGAGCCGGTAGCCGGCCTTCCGCAGTGCGACGTGCAGGTCGGCCACCCGCGTGACGACCTTCTCTGCCTCGGCGAGGGTGATGCTGTCGTCCATGACCCGGCGCACGGCGTCCTGCTGGAACGTCCGCATGCCGTAGTAGTCGCCCTCGGCCACGATGTCGTGGAGCAGGGAGGTCTTCTCCGGGTCGACGATGGCATCGCGAACGCGGGGCGTGCCGACGGCGATCTCGACCATGACGGTGCGTCCGTCGCCCGATGCCCGCTCCACGAGGTGCTGGCAGACGACGCCTCGCAGCGACTCGGCCACCGAGGACCGTGCCTGCCGCTGCTCGTCGACGGGGAAGATGTCGATGACGCGGTTGACCGCGTCCACGACGGTGCGCGCGTGCAGGCTGGCGAGCACCAGGTGGCCGGTCTCGGCCGCCTGCAGGGCGGTACGCATGGTGGTGGTGTCGCGGATCTCGCCGATGAGGATGACGTCGGGGTCCTGGCGCATGCCTGAACGCAGGGCGCGGGCGAAGTCGCGGGTGTCGGTGTGCAGCTCGCGCTGACTGACCGTGGCCGTCTTGTCCTCGTGGAGGTACTCGATCGGATCCTCGATAGTGAGGATATGGCAGCTGCGCTCGGAGTTGATGGCATCGACCATCGAGGCCAGCGTCGTCGTCTTGCCCGAGCCCGTTGGTCCGCAGATGAGGATGAGACCGCTCTGCGCCATCGCGAGATCGCGGACGACCTTCGGCAGTCCGAGTTCGAGCACGCCGGGAACCGATTCCTTGACATGTCGCAGCACCATTGACGCGGTCCCCCGGGACCGGTAGGCGTTGACGCGGAAGCGGCCGACACCGGGCTGGGTGAGCGCGAAGTCGCACTCCTTGTCGCGGAGGAAGCCCTGCCGCTCCTCCTCGCTCGGCATCGCCGAGAGCACCAGGGCCTCCGCCGATGCTGCCGTCAGCGCAGGAACGTCAAGGGGGTGCAGGTAGCCCGACACCCGTACGAGCGGAGGCGTGCCGGCCCGCACGTGCACGTCGGAGGCGCCGTGCGCCACGGCCGTCGCGAGGACGGTCGCGAGGTCGACGACGAACTCCCGGGCGTCGACGTCCGTCTCGACGGCGTCGACCAGAGGTGTGGAAGCGGACAGGCCCATACCTGTCGTTTCGGCTCGCGCAAGCGGATTGGTCCCGCTGGGAGGGTTGTTCCCCGCGTGACCGGGCCGATAACAGCCACAAGAGCCGGAATTGGCAGGAGGTGGCCGCATGGGGGCCAAGCACCCTCCGACTCGGGTGGGGCTGGACATCGGTACCAGTGGCATCCGGGCGGTCGAACTGCGGTGGAAGGCGAAGCCGGGATCCTTCGAGATCGCCCGCGCCGCCTCTGTCGACCTCGCGCCAGGGGCCGTCAAGAACGGCTCGATCGTCGACGAGAAGACCGTGGTCAAGGCACTGAAGAAGCTGTGGCGCACAGGGCACTTCACGACGCGCAAGGTCGTCCTCGGCCTGGCCGACAGCAGCATGCTCACCCGGCAGGTCGATCTGCCATGGATGCCGACCGCCGACTTCCGGGCGGCCCTGCGCTACCAGGTCGCCGATTCGCTCCCCGTGGACATGTCGACGGTCGAGGTGGACTACCACCTGCTTGCCGAGCAGCACCGCACCGACGATCGCGGCAGCGTTCAGGAGGTGAACCGGATCCTCGTGGTCGCGGCCAACAGCGAGGCCGTGCGGGCGGAGGCGAGCGTCCTTCGCAAGGCCCGCCTCATCCCGCTCAGTGCCGACTCCTCGGCGTTCGCGCTCATCCGCACTGCCTGTGGTGGTCGGATCCCCGACCATCAGCGCGCCCAGGCGCTCATCGACATGGGCGCCGACCAGCTCACGGTCGTGATCCATCAGGGCGGGCAGCCGCGCTTCATCCGCACGATCGCCAACCTCGGCGGGGACACGGCCACCAATGCGATCGCCGAGAAACTGAGCATCTCCACCGACGAGGCGGAGGAGCTGAAGAGGGCCACCGGCCTCAACGGGCCCGCGCCCATCGTCGCCCCGGTGGCCGAGTCGAGCGTCTTCGGCGGCGGCACCGCGACCGAGGCGGCACCGCTCGACGAGCGCACCATCGCTGCCATCAGCGTGCTGAATCCCTGGGCCACGACCCTGATCAACGAGATCCGCAACTCGATGGACTACTTCCAGGCCACCGCGGCGGACGTCACGATCGAGTCGATCCTCGTCACCGGACGCACCGCCGAGCTCGACGGCATCATCGAGCGGCTGGGCACTCAGCTTCCGATTCCCGTGCGGGTCCTCGACCCGCTTGTCGGGCTCAGCGCCACACGTCGTGTCGCGAAGGACCCGGCGCCGGACACCCGGTTGGCCATCGCGGCCGGCCTGGCCATGGCGGAGGCGTCATGAGCGCCCCGGCCCCCACCTCGCATCGCGCCCCTGGGAAGAAGGACAAGGCCGCCAAGAAGAACTTCTGGTCGATGGAGATCGGCAAGAAGTCGGCAGGCGACGAGAGGGTCGAGCATCCGGACTTCGTCCCGGTGCTGCCCCGTGTCGATCTGCTGCCCGCCTCGGTGCGCGCCCGTCAGTCCCGTCGCCGCGTCATCCGCATCCTGCTTGGCCTCCTTGCGCTTCTGGTGATCGCCGGCGGAGCCCTCTGGTGGCTGCAGGGCAGCCGCATCGACGAGGCACAGGCGAACCTGGATGCCGCATTGACCCAGCAGCAGGCCGTGCAGCAGAAGGTGGCCAGCCTGGCGCCGGTCAAGGAGATGTACACCCAGATCCAGGGCCAGAAGGACCTCGTTGACTCGACCCTCGCGTCGCAGCCGCAGGCCACCGCCGTCCTGGAGCACCTCAACGACGTGGCGGCACAGGCAGGAGGCGCCGATCCGCTCGTCTTCTCGTCAGCCTCCGTCTCGTACCAGGGGCTGCCGGCCGCCGGTGGCCAGCTCAACGTGTGCGCCGACCCGAACCCCTTCGCGAGGAACATCACCGTGGGCTGCATGACGTTCTCGGGAACGGCCAGCTCCCGCGAGCAGATCTCGTCATTCCTGACGGTGATGGCCTCCGACCCCATGTTCGTCGGACCCTACGTCGACAACACCACGATCGCGACGGATCCCACCGGTGCTAACGGTCAGGTCTCCTTCAGCGGCACGAGCGGGGTATCCGTCCAAGGACTCGTCAAGACCCTCACGCCGGAGCAGATCGACGCGATCATCAATCCACCCGATCCGGCGGCTGACCCGAACGCGGCAGGAAGTGCGTCATGAAGCTGACCACGCGCAACATCTGGATCATCGGCGCGGTCGTCCTCGTCCTGGTGGCCGCGGCCGGGTGGTTCCTCTCGCTGTCCCCGCGGATGTCGCAGGCCGACGAGATCACCGTCCAGGCGGAGCAGCTCCAGATGACCAATCTCCAGCTGCAGAACCGCTACAACCAGACGCTCACCCAGGCGCAGTCGGCGACCCAGGCGGCCGGGGAGGCGCAGGCCCTCTTCTCGACGATGCCGGAGGAGGCCGACCTGCCCAAGGTGCTCACCCAGATCGCCGACGCGGCCACCTCGGCCGGCATCAAGCCGACCGACATCTCGACGATCAGCACGACCATCCCACGCACCGTGTCCGGGGGTCCGAACAACGGCCAGCCTGCGGCCGCCGGAACCACGCCGAGCATCAACCTCGCGCAGATGGACATCAACATGACCGTCGCCGGCAAGCGCCCGCAGCTGATGAAGTTCCTGTCGAACCTGCAGTCCCTCGACCGCGCCATGCTGATCAAGTCGAACGAGCTCACCACGTCGGTGAGCACCGATGCGAAGGGCAATCTGGTCCAGCAGGAGATGCTCAAGATCTCCGGATCGATGTTCGTGCTCAAGTCTGAACTGCCCGACCTCGTGGCGACAGTGCAGAAGCTCCTCGAAGCAGCGAAAGCCCAAGGCGCGACTACCGCGGCAACGGCGCCCGGCTCGGCCTGAGACTCACACCGAGACGAGGGCCTCGCGCAGTCGCGCCCCGTCGGCCTCGCCCAACCCGTCGGCCATCGCGCCGCGGATGGCCGACACGGCACCACCGAAGTCGGCGGGTAGCCCAGGGAGGTCGGCAACGGCTCGGCCCACGAGCAGGTGCCGCGTGACCACGGTCAGCAGGTCGAGGTCGCCCGCAGCCAGCGCGGACTCCACGAGGTAGGCCTCCATCGCCAGGAAGTCGCTCTCGTAGGCTGACTGGATCGCCTCCGACACTGCTCCTTTGACGCGTTGCTGGCGTGCCGCAGCCATCGCCTCGGCCGCCGACTCGCGGCGCACCCGGATGTACTCACGCGCCGAGAGGCCTTCCATTCGCGTTGACCGGGCTGCTTCGATCTCGTCGGCGGACGGAAGCGGGATGGAGCGTAGGTGCTCGATCGGTCCCCAGCTGTCCATCACCTGCGCAGCGAGGCCGGCATCGAACGGGGTGAGCAGGCGCCTGCGCAGCTCCTCGATGAAGGCGGCGGCGTTGAGCTCCTCGGTCGGGCTGATGCCGCGCAGACCGTCGACGGCGGACGACACCGAGGCGACCGCCTGGAAGAACTGTCGCTGCGGGGCCCGGGGCGCGATGTTCAACCGCTCCCAGACCACTGCCTCGAGGGTGGCGATGTCGGCGCCGACGATGCATGCCAGTGCCGAGACGTCGTCACGATCGGCGGCGAACCGGACGCTGGCCTCGTGGAGCACGGTCGCGTCGGTGTTCAGCCGTCCGTAGAACTCCTCGGCCGTGCCTTCGTCGACACCCTGCACCCAGACCTCCTTGCGATGGACCAGCGGTCCGCTCGCAGAATACTGGTTCGCCACCGAGGGCAACTGGCTAGTCGACCCAGATGACCAGCGGACGCGATTCCTTGATCGTCTTCGTCGACCCCGCGATGCTGTGGGTGATGTCGTAGCGCACAACGACGAGTCCGGTCGAGGTCGGCTGGACGTTCATCTGCCACACGCCGCCGGACTGTTGCACGGTCGGGGTGGGCGCGTTCGCCGTGACGACCTTTACGTTGGAGATCGTCGCGCTCGTGTCGCTCGCCAGCGAGATGGGCCACCACGTGCTGGCGTTCCCGAAGGGCTGGTGCTGCGGGGTGAACTCGCTGTAGGGGGCCTTGATCGAGGCGTCGTTGTCGGACGTGCGGGTGGCCCAGTCCTCGTCGGACAGTTCGAGCATGGCGGGCGGGACGATGCGCTCGAGACGGGTGTCGTACTTGTAGACCTTGTTGTAGCCACCGGTCGATCCGACGACGCAGCGGTACTCCTGGGCCAGTGAACCCCAGAGGAAGATGTAGCCGTTGCGCTCGGTGTAGTTGGCCTCGTATGGATACGTGCCCCAGTAAGGATCCTGGGTGGCGAAGCATTCGGTGATGGCCAGGATGGCGACGTTGAGGACCGGGCTCTCCGCATTGCCCTGCTTCCAGTCTGCCGCCCACGGGTTCGTGTACTGCTTGGGACTGTATGACGATCCGTTGGTCTTCAACTTCTCGACCTGGGTGCCGCCCGAGGGCCGATACAGGTACGTGAACTTCTTGGAGACGAGCCCAACCAGGCTGTCTGAGTCGCTCGCCGGACGACCGTACAGGCACGTCTTGAGGGCGGTCGTTGACGGATTCGTGCCGCAGCTGCTCACGTTCCCGTTCGCCTCAGCGACGGATCCTGTGATGACGATGTTGCTCTCTGTGGAGAGGGTCACACGGCTACCGAAGCGACCCTGGACGTAGGCGTCGCCGACGGCGCAGTTGCCCGAGTACCAGGGAGACGCCGCGTCCGCGAATTCCGAGGGGAAGCCCAAGTAATGCGAACCCGTGACTCCAGTCTGGAAGTAGGCAGTCTCGCCCGTGTCCACCGTGCGGTTGGGGATCACGAACGGGTAGACGTTGGTGCCGAACTTCGCGACACAGGTCGGCTCAGACGGCGGGACCGTGGAGGGCCACTGGTTCGTGGTGTCGTAGGCGAAGGTCGAGTCGGGATCCGCACCGCCAGGCTGCGCCCGCTGGACGTCCTGAACGTAGAAGACGGGGTCCTCGAAGTCGGCCAGGTTCACCACGGCGGTGTTGGGAGCCGTCGGCGTACCCGCTGAGAGGAATCCGCCGTTCGCTCCGCCGCCACAGGCGTTCGACGTGAACTTCGTGTCGGGACTGGTCACGTAGACATGACCGTCGCTGACGAAGTGCAACCGGGTCGGGCCGGTGAAGACGCAGCCGGAGTCGCCGGCGCGCTTCTTCAGCAGGGCCGGGGTCGGCGGCAATTCGAGAACGGATGCGTACGACGGACTGCGCTTGGTCGGATCCGGCGAGGAGTTCGCGGCGACCCAGGAATCGCCCTGATAATTGGTCCCGGTCGCACTCCAGGTTGCCCCGGTCGCACTTCCGTTATTGCTCTTCAGGTTCGCTGGCGTACCCGTTCCAGTGGTGTCGATGTAGCGACGCACCGTCCCGCAACCGGCTTCGCCGGGTAGCAGACCATCGTTGGTATTCCTGCATGATGACGTCGCGCTGCCGGCCTCGATGGTGTTTGACAGATCGACGTCGTCGAGCCGCCAGACATCGTTCGTGTGGATCCGCCCTTGCAGAACCTCGGTGTCATAGATGCCTGCCCACTGGCAGAAGTTCATGTTGCGCATCTTGCCGGTGGTGCCGGCGGCATCCACCTGACCACTCTGGTAGAAGCGACGAGCGCACAGGAGGCGAGCGAGCTCCTGCGCCGTCTTACCAGTCCCGCCGGTGTTCGCGGCGGTGCTGTAGGCGCCCGGCAGATCCGGAGACGGCGTCTCGCGATCGCTCATGTACACGTAGTCGAGCGTTGAGCGCTTCGACCAGACGGCTTGGATCGTACGAACGACCTGGGTCTTGTTGTCGGGAGTGCCGGCGATGTGCCGCGGAGAGCGGCCGACGGCGTAGACGACGAGCTCGCCAGCCGTGCCCAGTCGCGTCTTGTCGACTCGGATCGTGTACTCGCTGTCGGCCACGGCGTCACCGGGGGTCGCGTCGTCGCTGTATCCCGGCATCGGCACCCAGCCGGCCAGAGCGGGGTTGTCCTCAGAGGTCAGGTAGTACGTGGAGTCGTCAAGCAGGTGCTTGTGGTACTCGTAGATACCGGCCTCGGCCGCCGCCAGCGCGGCGTAGGAGTGGTCGGCGCGGGTCGACGGCACGATCTGGCGGATCACGCCCTGGGTGATCACCAGGGCCAGCCCCAGCATCATGACGCTGAAGCCGATGACGAGGATCATGGCCACGCCCTGGTCGTCCGAACGCATGGTCCGGGCCACGGGGCTTCGTCGGGTCGACATCGGGTTTCCTAGCTGAGTGGGTGGAGGTTGGGGAGCCGCACCTGCTGCGTGAGGCGGTTTGCGGTGTCGGTGGGATCGCCGATGGTCACCACGACCGAGTCGTAGTACTCGCTCGCGTTGATCGGCGGGATCCCTTCCGAGGCGGGGGTGATGTCACCGTTGGCAGGACGTGTCGGGCACGGCGGCTTCGCGCATCGCACCCGCACGCTGAAGGAGATGGGCGACGTCGCGGTGTCGGACTTCATGACGGTGCGGATGTACGGGGCGATCGCGGCGGGTACGCCTGTCGCCGTGAGGGCCTGGGTCTCCCAGGTCGGGTACTTCCACGCGTCGGCAGTGCCCGAGTTCGCGTCCAGGTCCGGGTTGAGCGCCAACGGGTAGACCACCAAGGTCACCAGCTTGGTCGTCGGGTTGAACCTGATGTCGACCAGGTTGGGGCGGTCGTTCGAGCCGCTGATGCCTGATGCGGAGTAGAACCGCAAGCTGGTCGGGCTGGCCCACACGATCGACGACTTGGAGAGTTCAGGGTTGGCCGCGTAGCGCAGCAGGCGGCTGATCGTCTCCGACGTCTGGCCCCATGTGGCCTGCTGGTCGCTCTTCTTCGCCAGGTGGCCCACGCTGTTCATCCCGCCGAGCATCGCGGAGGAGATCATTGCCATCAGCATGCTGAACACCGCCATCGCAGCCAAGAGCTCGACCAGCGTGAAGCCTGCGTCGCTCTCGTGCGCGGCGCGTCGGCGGATCCAGGCTCGGATGGCGGTCATCATGGCCCGATCGGTGCGCCCGGATTGGTGTCAGACGGCGCTGGGGCGGCGCTGGAGGTGTCTGTGGGTGTCGGGCTCGGCGAACCGGAACCTCCGTCAGTGGGACTGGGCGTGGGGGTCGGGGTCGGCTTGAGGTCGACCTGGAGGAGGAAGGTCACGGTGACCACGCTGGCGGGCGAGCCGGGGGCCGGTGGCGCCAAGGGGGTCTCGAGCGCCACGGTCTCCTCGGCGGCCTTGAACGACCACTGCCCGTAGGGCATGCCGACCCGGACGACGCCGTTCTCGTTCGCCTTGCCGAGCGCCTCGGTGACGGTGCAGCCGCCCACGGTGTGCAGCGCCGTCACGTCCTGGCTGGGCTTGAGCCCGACGATGCGAACCGGCGCCACCATCAGGCCGGCCACGGTCGTCCCGCCGCCGACCAGCGCGTAGGACGGGCGGCTCGACCCCGGATCGGCGTCCGCGCAACCGCCGGCCCAGGCCTGCACCTCATTGCCCGGCCACAGGCCGGTCACCACGTCGGTGAGCTGTGCAGTGGTCTGCGATCCGCCGGTGCCCTTGACCTGCCACTTGACCGGGGTGTCGGCCGGCAGGACGAAGTCGGGATCCAGGCCGCTGAAGCGCAGCGACGCGGCCGGGGCGTACTCGAAGCCGACCTTGCTCACCACGTCGGCCGAGATCGACAGCTGCTTGAACGTCCCCGTCGGGGTCGAGGACACATAGCCGGGACGGGCGATCGACACCATCAGGCTGGCGGTCGGCGTCAGGCCCGGCACGAACAGGCAGCCGTCGAAGCCGGTGGTCATGGCCGGACGGGAGTTCTCAGGGTGGTACGCGTCGCTGAACGTCACCACGACGTCACCGACGGGAACGCTTGCCTGGTTCACGATGGTGATGGCCGTGGCACCCACCGTGGGCGCCGTTGCCGAGGCGGGCTTGGTCTGCTGCGTGATGTTCGTCTGCAGTGACACGGGCTTCTTCAGGGTCGGACTGCTGACCGTGACGACCACGCGCAGGAAGTCGGCGGTCACCGACGTGGCATCGCAGGCCGACTTGGGGGTGGTTCCCGCGGCGGACGAGGCGAAGTCGACCCACTGGCTGGTCGTCTTGATGGTGTAACGGGTGGCCCGCAGGATCGGGTCGAGGTAGTTGGGGCTGAGGTCGGCGGCGTACTTCACGTCGACCTGCGGCGGGATGGCACCCGTGAACTGACCGATCGGCAGGATGCCCGGATCGTTGCGGGCGAGGTCGCGCAGGTACTCGATCTCTGAGCGGGCGACGTTGGCGGCCTCGACGCGGTCGGAGTTCTCGCGGAGGGCCTGCAGGCCATTGACGAGGATGACGACGGTCGACGTCGACACCATCAGGAACACGAACATCGCGGCCATGACCTCGACGAGGGTGAAGCCGCGGTCCGAATGCGGACGAGCCGAACCGACGCCTCTCGGCGTGAGGCGCCTGCCCGAAGCAGGACGTCGACCCATGGCACACCCCTAGCCACCGCATCGCGGTCTACCTAGGGTTTCGGCCCGACCACCGCCGGACTGGTGGCTCTATCCGGCTAGTTCTTGGTCGGTTTGCCCGACTTCGCCGGCTTCTTGCCGTTGGCCACGTCGAGGAGCTTCTTCGGAATGGAGAACACCGTCTGGATCTTCTCCCCCGGCAGGGCCATGACCCGCCGGACACCGAGGAAGTTGGCCGCATCCGTGCCGCGGAACGGCTCGACGTGCGCGACCAGGCCGCAGCCGTTGGTGTGGGCCATCATCGGCACGCCGCCCTTCTCCATCGGCCCGAGGTACATGACCACGTGACGGTAGGCGCAGGTCTCGCCGGGCGGGCAGGTGTCGTAGAGCACGAGGTCGCCGGGCTTGATCTCGGCGGGCGGGATCGGTGCGTAGTGCTGGTCGAGCGGGACGCCGTCCCACGGCACCATGTTGCGCGTCGAGGGGGCCCAGTCCTTGCCGGCTGTCCGCAGCCCGGCTCCCTCGGAGTAGGCACGGGAGACGTAGGACGAGCAGTCGTAGCGCCACGCCTCGAGGCGGCCGATACCTTCGCACGCGTACGGGGCGCCGAGGCGGATGAGCGCCCACTTGATGGCGACCGCGGCCTGCGGCGTCGGCGCGTTCTTGACCGCGTTCTCACACAGCTTCTTGACCTTGATGTCGACGGGGATGGTGCCATCGAGGACGGCCTTCGGGCAGCCGTCCTTGCTGATGACGGTCTGCGGAGCGGCGACAGCGACGAGCCGCTGCAGCTCCTTCTGGTCCTTCGCCAGGTGCTTGCGTCCGCTGGTGAGCTCCGCGAGCAGCTCCATCACCCGGTCGCGGTCGTCCGCCGCGCGGATCGACGCCTGGGCGGCCGCGGACTGAGCCTGCACCCACGTGTCCTGGGCGGCGGCGTACTCGTCCCCCTTCGACGACGTGGACGAGCGCAGGTACATGAAGGAGTCGATGTTGCGCAGGACGTCCTCGGGCTTGCTGCCCAGCACGCCCAGCACGACGTCGACGTCGGTGGTCCCGGTGATGTAGAAGTCCCTGACGGAGAGCCCGAACTGCTCGTCGGCGGCCGCGAGGCTCGCGTCGGAGCGGCCCGCCTCGCGGAAAGCGGCCTGCATGTCGACGGACGACGCCGACATGAGAAGGCGAGCGGAGGCAAGCTGCTTGGCTGCCTTCGCGATCTTCTTCTTGTCGGATTCGACCGACTTCCAGACCTTCGCGTAGTTGTCGACGAAGTTGGGGTCGATCGGCGGCGCAGCGTCGCTCGTGCGCGGGTCCGCCACCGGCCCGTCCGCCACGCCGTCGGAGGAGGCACTGGGCTTCTGACCGGGGAGGTTGCCGCCGCCGGCCTGCAGCGGGGGCTCCGCGTCCGATCCGGAGGTGCTCGACGCCGTGCTCGGCGCGGCAGTCGGCCCGCCGGTCGAGCCGCCGCCCTCCTGGAGGGGCGCGGACGAGGGGCCGCTGGAGCCGTTGTCGGCGCTGGCCGGCACCACCGTCGAGCCACCGAGACCGAGGAAAGCGGCCACGAGGGCCGCTCCGAGGACGAGGGGCAGGGTCCTACCCTTGACCCGCCCCATGTGTCCCATGGGTTCATTATCGGCCCGTGTTTCAAGGAACTGTCGGCGGGTCACCGGGCGCTACCATCAACCATGACCCGCACTGGCGGTGTTCGAACGTCCCTTGGCGTCCTCGTGCGGGCCCTGGGGCGCTGGCTGCATCCGGTTTCGGGCTTCCATCCCCGCAGTGAGTCCGAACTGCGACTCCAGATGCGCGCCGGCGTGGCCAGCCTGTTCTGCATCACGTCGGGCCTGATCGCCGTGGTCGTCGCCGGCCTGCTGGTCCTGCTCGACCAGGCCGACCACCGCACCGCCGCCGCCCTGGGCATCACCGGCCTGACCACTGCGGTCATCCTCGTCTGCCTGAGCGTGTTCGCTCCGATGGCCATCTTCCGCACGAAGAACGCCGCGATGACCCGCGAGGTGCTGAGCAACCCGTCGGCGCCGATCCGGCCCTGGCGTTCGACCACGATCACGTTCGACGCGGTCCTCGTCGGCGCGATGCTCGCCGGCCTCTACTTCGACGCCGAGCTCTCCCTCCTCATCTTCGGGCTCGCCCTGATCGTCCGCGTCGTCTTCACCACCCGGCGGAGCCTGCAGTCCGACCCGAACGCCCGGTTCCACAACCTCACGCAGGCCTGGACGTCCGGGGTCATCGGCGGCATCGCGTTCATCATCGTCGCGCCGCTGTCCGGCCTCGTCTCCGTGCAGAGTTCGATCGCCCCCTTCGTCCTCGCCGCGTTCGTCGCCATGTACGTGGGCCTGGCGTTCAACGCCGGTGAGCGCTGGGTCAGCGGAGATCGCAGCAAGTGGGCCTTCGCCCGCGACGCCGTCGACACCCGCCGCATCGTCGTCGCCGCGATCAGCGCATTGATTGCCTGGTTGGTGGCCGTGGTCGGCGAGCAGTTCGGCGGCCTGTTCGCCACCGACCGCGTCACCGCCGGCACGCTGAGCGCCCTCGGCATCTACGTCGTCGCCTGGCTCGTCCTCTGGGTCGTGTCGATCCAGTGGTGGACCCGCGACGCCAACCGCACCCTGGCGATGTGGGGCCAGCACCAGGCGGAGGTCACCGCGCGTCTGGCCGACGGCTCGCTCAGCCCCGAACTTGCCGCCCGTGCGTCGATGCCGACCACCGCACGCATCGCCGCAGCCGTGTTCGCGGCCACCAAGTCGATGGTCGTCCTCGACGACGCACACGGCAACGTGTCGACGCACCTCGTCGCCGTCGACCTCTACGCGAACTCGCCAAGGCCCGAGCCTCGCGACGTCCTCATCGAGCCGACGATGCGCATGGAGCTGTTCCCGGCACCCGATCACCCCAACATGTCGAGCGTCACGGTCGCGGGCTGGCTCTGGACCGGATGGTTCATGACCCGCTCGCACCGCATCGTCAACCGGTTCACCGAGCTCGCCACCGCGGCGCTGCTGTCGCCGGTCCTGGCCGCCGACGAGGACCGCGTCGAGCATGCCTTCGAGGCGATGTTCGACTCCGTCAACCGGTGGCCGACCATCGCCGCCTTCGAGCAGGCCGTCGACACGATGCAGAGGCGCGCCGACGACAACCCGCACACCGATTCCCTGATCGTCGGCGTCTACGCGATCGACAACTTCGGGGCTCTCGAGGGGGGCCGCTTCGAGCAGGCAGCTGTCGCTCAGGTCATGCGAATGGCCCTGGGATATCAGGACTTTGCCGGCACCGATGTGTTCGTCGCGTATGACGCACCGGGTCGCGTGTGGCTCGCGCTGAGCGGCGGACCGATCATCCGGACGGGCATCGGCCAGCTGCGCAGCCTGCAGGATCACATCAACGAGCACGGCTCGGTACCGTCCGCGCGCCTCGACCTCGACGTGCACGTCAGCGTGTCGTTCGGCTACGCCGCCCACCAGGTCGACGAGTTCACGTTCAGCGGACTCGTGTCGATGTCGCTGAACCGGCTGGCCGTGGATCAGAGCACCCGTGATCCGTTCACCGTGGAGAACCTGCTGACGTACGAGATCACACCCGAGGACATCACTGGGGCGACATCGATGCCGGTCACCGCCGTGAACGTGCTCAACCTGCTCATCGCCGATCACGCGACCACCACCGAGAACCCGTTCACCACCCGGTTCACGCCGGTTCGCAACATCGTCAGCGGACTGACCCAGGCGGTCGTCGCCGACATCGGCTGGCAGCGCTCGTTCGGCACGCTCGACCTCTCGGAGCCGCAGTCCTTCCTGGCGCTCGTCAACCGGCAGCATCGACTCGCCGCCGAGGCCACTCGCGTCATCGTCGAGCGGCTGAAGCCCGTCTACGCCGAAGCCGACCATCTCGGGCAAGGTGCGCTGCCGGTCATCGTCGCGCTGCCGTCCACCCTGCTGCATCCCGAGGCGCACGAGTACTCGCTGCCGAACCTGCTGACGCCAGCCCTTGACCGTCGCGAGTGCGCTCGCACCGTCATCCTGTTCAACACAGTCCCGGCCGGCGCGGTCCAGGCCCTGCGCCTGCTCGTCGATCGCGGCCTGCACATCGCGGTGACGGCGGCTGCCGCAGCGGCCGCGGATCCACTCGACCTCGAGGGCTGGCCGCGCTGGGGCATCGTCTTCCCCCAGCACATCGTGCAGGGGCCCAACGGACTCGATGCCCTGACGATCCAGCAGACGTCCACGGCCATTGCGACGCGTGAGACGCACCTGATCGGCATCACCGACGGGTTCGCCGACACCCGCGACCTCGTCGAGCACTCAATCCTGTGGACACTCGACACCGCCGAGGCCTGCGACTCGGTGCGCGAGTCCGTCGGATCCCAGGCGCGACCGAAGGGCTGAACCACCGGCCCCACACAGTCGAATGCGCTTGGCGCGGCGTTGGATCCTGGCCGGACCTGCACCACTGCACCAAGCGCACCGGCTCGGCCACCCGGCGGTTGGGCCCACCCCTCTGGAGGTCCACGACGCCTGGTCCACGGCGTGCGATTCGCATCGCCACCGACGTCGAAACAGTAAGTGGCCCAGAAGCGGACTTCTAGCGACTTTGGTCCCAAACCGGGATATAACGCGGTTTACCAGTAATCCTGACGACATGCGCCGCAGCGCAGGAGTCAACGCCCCTCACGCGGATAGGCTCGCGAAGGGAGGGGCTATCCATGGATAAAGACCGGTGCGCAGCACTCGGGTACTTCCTGCGTTTCCTTTCGGGCAACCCTGAAGGCGACGCAGCGACGCGTGCCCTGATCAACGGTGCACTCGCCCCGGTGGGTGTCACGGCCGGCCAGGTCTACGCGATCGCCGGCGCCGACACGCTCGAGCTCGTGGGCAACTTCGGCTACACCGATGACGAGGCCGCCGCGTTCCGCGCGCTCCCCATCGGGCTGCCGCTGCCCGTGTGCGACGCGGTCAGGTCGATGGAGATGGTCGCGCTCACCCCCGACGAGTTGGTAACGAGGTACCCGATTCTGCTGAGTCAGCCCTCCCTCGTCGACGGCACCTCGGCTGCTATGCACGGTAAGCACATCGTGTGCATCCCGATCGTGTACTCGGGCGTGCCGATCGGTGCGCTGTCCCTGCTGCAGTCCTCCTCCGACGCCTGGGAGGCCAGCGACTGGAACTACCTCGAGGCCATCGGTGCCGCCGTCGGCATGTGGATGAACAACCAGCGGCAGATCCTCGTCGAGAAGTGGCGGCGCCAGGCACCGCCGGCCCCGCGCGAGGTCCGCATCTCGGACCGTCAGCGGCAGATCCTCGAGATGATCGGCGACGACCACACCAACGGCGAGATCGCCCGGGAGCTCGGCTACTCCATTCCCACGATCAAGAAGGACCTGCAGCAGATCATGCGCATCCTCGGCACCGAGGACCGTCGCACGACTGCCGGGCGGGCCCGCGAGATCGGCCTGCTGCCCGAGCGCCGCGCCCGCGACTAACCCGCGACGCCCCCCTCCTCCCACCCCCCTGTTGAGTGGCCAGTTGTTGCGCTGAAGCGGGAGCGCCGGCCGCAACAGTTGCCCACTCAACTCGTGGAAGGTGGGACCGGGCGGGACAGCTCGTTGAGCACCATGGCCACCATCTCCCACGGCCTCGCCAGATCACGCGCCGTGAACGTCAGCACGCGCCACCCGGCAAGGAGGAGGAGGTTGCGGCGCTGGGCATCGAGCCGGCGCTGACGTTCGGAGCCATGCACCGCCCCGTCGTATTCGACGATGAGCCGCTGCTCCGCCCAGACGAGGTCAGCACGTGCCAGCCACTCGCCGTTGACGACGATGTCGGCGTTGCACTGTGGGGTGGGAACGCCACCGAGGACGAGGTGTACGCGCACGATCGACTCCGAAGGCGACCCGGCGCGTGGATCCAGCAGCGGCACGGCCAGGCGCGCATTGACGACGCCCCTTCGACGGCGCGCCCAGCGAACCAAGGCATCTAATTCGCTGACCGTGGCCAATCGACGCCGCAGAGTGGCATCTCCCATGGCCACCAGGTGTTCGACGGGAAGAATAGACGCGCAGTCCAACCACGTGCGGGCCGGAGTCGTCACGCGATGCCCGCGATGTTCTGTGACGTGTCCCGTAGGCAGTTGAAGGCGCCGTCCCCGGACCCCGGACCGACGTGGTCGGACATCGCCGGCGGGCACGGCGACCGATACGTCGACGATCTCACCTCGAAGTCCGATCCACGGCGGCAGCGGCAGGTCCCAAAGCCGAGCGGCCGCGATGTCGGACAGCAGTGCGATGTCCGGGGCCACGGTCAGGGCGGCCTCGAGCCGTGCGAGGTCCACCCGGTCAACGTCGCGGCGGATGCGCACACCCCGGGAGGGAGCGATGAGAAGGGGCGACCGGACCTGATGTGGCGTCAGTCCGCCTCCTCCGGCACTGGTCACGGCGAAGGTGGCGGGGAGCTCTTGGGGCAGAGGCCTCGGCTTGGGCATGTTCGATCGTCGGGCGGCACACCGGCCGGCGCCTGCGGAGGCGGGGAACGGTGGATGGCTGCCCGGTCAAGGCCGGTGCCGTGGACGCCCCCGTCTTCCCCGCGATTCCCTGTTGAGTGGCCACTCGTTGCCGGCAAACCGCTCCCGCGGGCGCAACAACTGACCCGTCAACGGGCACTGGGTGGAAGGTGGGCGTCGGGCCCGAACGAAACGGCTAAGCGGACTTCTCGCGCCGCTCGCGCTGCGGGGCATCGCGGGGGACGAGCGTCGGGTTGACGTTGTCGCGGACGACCTCGGCGGTGATGACGACCTTGGCGACATCGGACCGGCTCGGCACGTCATACATGACGTTGAGCAGCACCTCTTCGAGGATGGCGCGCAGCCCGCGGGCACCGGTGCCGCGCAGGAGTGCGAGCTCGGCGACCTCGTCGAGCGCGTCGGTCTCGAACTCGAGCTCAACGCTGTCGAGCTCGAAAAGGCGCTGGTACTGCTTGATGAGTGCGTTGCGGGGCTCGGTGAGGACGGCCACGAGGGCGTCGCGGTCGAGCTTGGAGACCGACGTGAAGACGGGCAGGCGGCCGATGAACTCCGGGATCATGCCGAACTTCAGGAGGTCCTCGGGCATGACGTGGCTGAAGATGTCGTCGGGGTCGCGTTCGTCGTCGACGCGCTCACCGTCGACGATGTCGAAGGTGAAGCCGAGGCGCTTCTGGCCGAGGCGCTGCTCGACGATGTTGTCGAGGCCGGCGAAGGCACCGCCCACGATGAACAGCACGTTCGTGGTGTCGATCTGGATGAACTCCTGGTGCGGATGCTTGCGTCCGCCCTGCGGCGGCACCGATGCAGTGGTGCCCTCGAGGATCTTCAGCAGCGCCTGCTGCACGCCCTCGCCGGACACGTCGCGGGTGATCGACGGGTTCTCGCTCTTGCGCGCGACCTTGTCGATCTCGTCGATGTAGATGATCCCCGTCTCGGCGCGCTTGACGTCGTAGTCGGCGGCCTGGATCAGCTTGAGCAGGATGTTCTCGACGTCCTCGCCGACGTAGCCGGCCTCGGTGAGCGCGGTGGCGTCAGCGATGGCGAACGGCACGTTGAGCATGCGCGCGAGGGTCTGCGCGAGCAGCGTCTTGCCGGAGCCGGTCGGGCCGAGCAGCAGGATGTTGGACTTGGCCAGCTCGACGCGCTCGTCCTTGGTGCGCTCCGGCGCGGAGGTCTCGGCCTGCACGCGCTTGTAGTGGTTGTAGACGGCGACGGACAGCGACTTCTTGGCGACGTCCTGGCCGATGACGTACTGGTCGAGGAACTCGAAGATCTCGCGCGGCTTGGGCAGGTCGCCCCAGGACGACTCGGAGGCCTCGGAGAGCTCCTCCTCGATGATCTCGTTGCACAGGTCGATGCACTCGTCACAGATGTAGACCCCGGGGCCTGCAATGAGCTTCTTGACCTGCTTCTGGCTCTTCCCGCAGAAGGAGCACTTGAGCAGGTCGCCGCTCTCGCCGATGCGTGCCACGCGCGTGCCCCTTTCGCGCTCGAGGCGCTGATCCCATGCCTAACCGCCCCCGAGGGGACGGGCTCACACCCGACCGTACCTTGCACGGGGGGCACATGCACCCTTGCGGCACGCCGGACATGGCCAGTCCTGAGCCGGGGATGAGCGCCGGTTGTCCACAGGCGGCGACGCTCGGAGTTCCCGAACGCGATCGCCCCCGCCACCCCAGACGCTGGCGGCCTTGAGGTTGTGGGGGCCGCGGACGCATCGGCAGCCCCCACAACCTCAAGGTCGGCGGGGTCCTGGGTCGATTGTCAGTCGCTCGGTCGCCCGGGTCGCCGCCACTCAGTCGCTGCGCGCGAGCCACTCCCGTGCTCGGTGCGCCCGGGACCGATCGTGCTCGGGCCTTGACAATTCCGGTCCGACAGTCGTGCTCATCTCGGGCTCGCAGTCCGCCGGTGACGCCTGGGCGGTACGGACGAAGGACGGGTCTGTCAACCTCGATGCCAAGAACCTCGCGGAGAGTCCGGAGTCGGTCGTCGGGCAGGTGTCTCAGTTCGCGCGGGTGTGCAGCTACGACCGGCCGGGGACGCGACTGCTGACGGGCTCGATCAGTCCGTCAACCCTCGTCGACCAGCCGACCACTGCCCAGCAGGGTGTCGCCGACCTGCACGCGTGGCTGACGGCCGCCGACGTCGCACCGCCGTTCGTGCTCGTGGGTCACTCATTGGGCGGGATGATCGCGACGCTCTACGCCGCCTCGTACCCGTCGCAGTCGGCCGGCCTGGTGCTCGTCGACCCGGCGACGTCGTTCCTGCAGGACGTCCTGTCCCCCGCGCAGTGGCAGTCGTTCGCCGGATTGATCCAGCCGATGCTGGACGGATCCAAGCGGGAAGTACCTGACTACGCGAACAGCGTGGAGGCCGAGCGGGTGGCACGCGTCGGCGACATCCCCGTCGTCGTGCTCACGTCCGACAAACCGTTCGACTTCGGCGTGGGTCTGGACGCGTTCCCCGAATGGCAGCGCGCTGCCGACCTGCTAGCCGCGCAGTTGAAGGCCGATCACGTCACGCAAACCGACAGCGGGCACTACATCCCGATCGAGAATGCCGACCTCGTCGCGTCGTCCATCAAGAAGGTCATCGAGCAGGTCGGCTGACGCGCGTTCGGTCCGAAACACACTGCGGGACATGAAGGACCACACGGGGGTGAGGGGACCCGCCGTGCCGACGCCGCAGACCACTCAGCCGCCGCTGCGCCTCGAGGCGCTCGCCCAGTTCATGGGCTTCCTCACGTCGATGCCCGAACCGCAGAAGGTGGCTTCCGCACTGACCCGCGGGCCGCTGGCCAACTTCGGCGCCCGCGCTTCCCGCATCATGATCGCCGTCGACAACAGCAAGCTCGTCCTCGTCAGCCAGTACGGTCACACCCCCGAGGAGGAGAGCCGCTACCGCGAGATCTCCCTCGACATGGACGTTCCCTTCACCCGCGCCCACCGCAACTGGCATGGAGCCGATGCTCCACACGGGAGACTTGGCCATCGCTCGCACGCAGACTGCATATCAGGCGGGCGATCTTGTGGTCTTCGGCGTGTACGGCGAGCTGGTCATCCACAGCACAGCCGAGAAGGTTGCGGTTGCCTGAGGCGGATAAGGAGGCACGCCGCGAGCGCGCGTGATCGAGCAGGTGGCCGAAGGGGCCACATCAGGGTGGGCGTCGCGGTCGCTGTGGCCACCATGCTGGCCGCTTCCTTCGCCTCGGCTTCGACGCTGACGGTCCATGGATCACCTCCAGTAGAGATCATCCCCTCGTCCATCGAATTGGTAGGCGCGACTCCGACTCCGTCGGCCAATCCAGTCGACCCTGTTGAACCGAGTTCGCCCACCGAGCCCGAGCCGACACCTCCCTCGGACCCCGCCACGACCGATGCGTCAACGCCTGATGCGATCCCCACTCCCACGCCGACGGCTACTGCCTGACGACGCACCAACCCGATTGCGAGCGGCTCACTCAGCGAGAAGCTGCGAGATCCGTTGGGGCGACAGTCCCATGAGCCGGCCTGAGTCCCGCGCTGTGTAGCCGCTGTCCTTGAGCAGTCGTGCGAGCTGGCGCGTCCGCGCCGCCGCCTCCACATGAGCGCGCTCAGCGGCTCGCGCCATCTCCTGCGTCTTGTCGAGTTGAGCCTGGAGTTCGTCCCCCAGGTCCACTGTCACGTTGATCGTGAAGGAGTCAGGGGCCGCCCCGATCGTGGCAGCAATCGCGTCTCGAGCCATGCCCTCTACCTGATCGAGTCGCCGTGTCTGTGACCAGACGACAGCCCCCGGCACGTCAGCCCGAATTGCCCAACAGCCGTCCGCCCGAGTGGCCGTGACCTTGTAGCGCTTCACGGTCGCCCTCCCTCGATGCTTGCCATAGCCTCGCGCAGAATCCCCCGGGCGGTCATCTCGTTGATCTCGTTGTGGCGCGGGATGGTGATCAGCACGTTGCCCAGTGCGAAGACATCGTGGTGGGCGCCGTGCCGTTTCCAGGCGAAACAAATGCTTCGACTCCTAGCCATCGTGCACAGCTCCTTGAGCAGGTCGCAGCGCTTCACCTGCGCTGTCTATCCGCCTAGACACTGTGATTCTACGACTCTAGGCACTTGGTGGACGGGAGACCGCAGGTGCGAGCCTTTGTGGACTCACGGCCGCTTGGCCACTGGCTCCGGACGGCAGCCGTAGACGCGTGATCCCCCACGGCTAGCATCGCCGAGAGTCGCACATCGTCCTGAGGGGTCGGATTGAAGATCGTTGTCGCAGGTGCCCTGGCCGTCATCGGACTGGCCGTGTCCGGGTGCGCCATCCTCCCCGGTGACCACCGCATGCAACCAGGTCAACGACGCCTTCAAGGTGTACGACAAGGTGCCCGCGCACGTGCGCGACGGCAAGGCCCAGATCGCCCTGGCCGACGCGATCAAGGGCATCGCCACGCCGCTCGACTCCCCCGACGACGTGCCGTTCAGCATGCTGTCGGACAGCGCCCGCGTCTTCGGCCAGACCCTCGCCAAGTCGGATCCGAACTCGCTCGAGGACACCGACGTCGCCACCACCCAGATGAGCTTCATCAACGACCTGTCGACGGTGGCGACGAAGTGCAAGGCGGCCGGCGTCACGCTGGAGTAGGCCGCCGCTGGGGTTGACAGGGTTGACTCGTCCAACGCAGACTGGGTTGACGAGGTTGACGCATCGGAGGCTCCATGGCGCACGCATCCGCAGTCACCCACCCCGGCGTGCACGACGACCTGATCGCGGCCTTCGCCGAGGAGCTGGCCCTGCGCGATCCCGACGGCACCGCCGCCAGGGCCATCCCCGACCCCACGAGCGTCGCCGAGCAGGCCGTCGCCCGCGTGCTGCTGGCCTCCCACGCCTGGACCGAGCTGCTCGGGCCGCTGTACGACGTACGGGGCGTCATGCAGGTGCTCGGCGTGACGAAGCAGGCCGTGAGCAAGCGGCACCTGCTGGCACTGACGACGGGCTCCGGCCGCGTGGTGTACCCGGCGTTCCAGTTCACCGGCGGCACCGTGGTGCCGGGCCTACCCTCCGTGCTCGCCCTGCTCACCCCCGACGTCGTCTCGCCGTGGACGCTCGGCGCGTGGCTGGCCTCGCCGGCGGACGAGCTCGACGGCGACCGTCCCATCGACGTCCTTGCCGCGGGCGAGACTGCGCCGGTGCTCGCGCTGGCCGGCGACTGGGCTCGCGCGCTTGCCGCGTGATGTCGGTCGTCGACGTCGCCCGTCTCCCCCGCTGGCCGCTGCGCGCCGGCACGTCCGTACACCGGATCTTCCGTCGCTTCGGACCCGACGGGCAGCGGCGCAACCCATGGTTCTTCTCCTCCGCTGGCCGGACGGCATCAGGGCGCTTCGACCTGGCGGCACCTCGCGGCACCTGCTACTTCGCCTCGACGCCTGTGGGTGCGTGGCTGGAGGTGTTCCGGAGCACCCGACTCGTCGACGCGGTGGACGTGCGACGACGCCATCTGGCCACGGCCACGCGATCGGGTCCCGACCTTCGGCTCGCTGACCTCGCCTCCGGACGCTCCGCCGCTGCCGGCGTCAGCCTCGACCTCATGGCGTCCGACGACTACTCAGCGCCGCAGGCCGTTGCTGCGTCCGTCGCGGAGCGAGGCGACAGCGGACTGCGGGGGCTGCTGCGCCACGACCCCAGTGGCGCGGCGCGGAACATCGCGCTGTTCGGCACAGCCGGGTCGCCATCACGTCAGTTCGGCTGGCGCGTCGAGAGGTCCGAGCCGTGGCGCGACGCCTCGCTGATGCGCGACCTCGCCGCGATCGGCATCCACGTGCTGGAGATCCCGCACGACGTGCCCATCACCGCGCCCTAGGTCGAGCTACCACTTCGTCGACGTTGAGGATCCGTCCAGATGCATGGGCTGGGAATGGTGGCAGCCTCAAGGTCGGCGAGGTGAGCGGTCGGCGGGGTGGGCGGGTCAGTTCTTGGCGGGGACTGCGACCGTCACGACGTTGTTCTTCTTGACGGTGTCGCCCGCCGTCAGGGCTGTCACGCGCACCGTGCGCTTGGTGCCCTTGGTCGTCGTCACCGTATAGGCGATCTTCGTCTTGGCGCTCTTCGCCATCGGCGTAGGCAGCGTGCAGGTAGCCGTGAGCTTCTTGATGCTGCACTTCCAGCCGCGGGGGGCCTTAACCTTCGTGACCTTGGCGCCCTTGGCTGCCACGGCCGTCACGGTGACCTTCTTCGTCGTGGCCCCGGTGCCGATGTTCGCGACCGTCGCGACGAGGGCCCACTTCCTGGCTGCCGCACGCTTCTTCGCGACGGTGACCTTCAGGTCAGGAGCACTGGACGAGCCACCGGATGTCCCGCCACCCGTGCCGGAAGCGGACCCGCCGCCGCCCGGTGAGGCCGGCTGGCCGCTGGGGGCCGGGAACGACACGGCAGATCCCGGCACTCCTCCGCCAGCCGTGGCTGCCGTGCCCGAACCCACGGTGGCCTCGGGTCCCGTGCAGGCCACGACGATGGCGACGCTGGCGCCGGACGTCTGGACACCGTTGCTGGCGGAGTACTCAAACCTGTCGGTGCCGCAGAACCCCGGATTAGACAGGTAGGTGAAAGCCCCGGTGGCCGCCATGACCACCGTTCCCGAGGCGGTCGGACTGACGAGGTCAACCGTGAGCGCCTTGCCCCCCGGATCGCTGTCATTGGCCAGGACTCCCGGTGCCGGGACGTTCAAGAACAGACCCGATCCGACCGTGTACTTGTCCCCATTCACCTGGGGTCCGTTGTCGACAATTGTGATCTTGACGCTGGCCAGGGCGACGGCACCACTGGGCTGCGAGACCGAGTACACCCAGGTCTGCGTCCCTGCGTAGTCCTGCGGCGGGACGTACGTGAACGAGCCATCCTGGTTCAGTGTCACATCGCCGAGGGATGGCGGCCGGTAGACGGCGAGCACCAGGCCGTTGCCACCGGTGACCCCGTCATTCGACAGCACGCCGGGACTCGGGACCACGAGCGTCGTGTTCATCGGCGTGCTGTATTCGTCGCTCAACGCCTGCACTGCCGCGGCGTAAGCCTGGCCGACTCCGACCAGGCCGGTTCCCGTGACGACCAGACCTATCAGGACAGACCTCAGCAGTAGACGCATGCCCGAGGAGAGTAGACGGTCCAAGCCCCCACCCACGGCCCCACCACGAGAACACCGGCGAGTCGACTCGTCGGTAGACTCCTGAATGGTGGGAATGGCAGCAATTCCAATCATGTTGGCCCAAACAGGGCGCGATCAGGGAGGACGGTGAGCCGGTGCGTTATCCCGCTGCCTCACGCCGCTCCCTGGCGCGGGTCCTCGTCTCGCTCGTGCTGCTCGTCACGGCCGGGCTCGCGCTCGTCGTCGTCGGCAGCGCCTCAGCATCCGCAGCGTCGTCCGACGCCGTCGCGGTCGTGCGCGTCATCCCGCCGCAGCCAACGACAATGGCCGGCGAGGAACTCGCCCTCGTGCTGTCGTACGAGCGGGCCGACGGCAGCCCCGGGGTGCTCGGCGCCGACCAGACCGTCGTCGTCACGGCGAGCAAGCCCGACGTGCTGTTCCTGACGTCCACCGCGCTGGTGCCCAAGGTCGTGCTCGGCCCGGCCGACCCCGCCCAGGCGATCGTGGCCGTGCCCGACAAGCTCGAGCCCTTCACCGTCACCGTCGCGCTGATGACCGGCGCGTCGCAGACGTTCACCACCGCGGTACCGTTCGCCGTCATGCCCGACGTCATGAGCGCGATGGGCTCCGGCAAGGGCCAGACCTCGAACGTGCAGTCGGCGTTCACCGCCGCCGTCGCCGTCCTCATCATCGCCTGCCCCTGCGCACTCGGGCTGGCCACGCCGACCGCCCTGCTCGTCGGCACCGGCCGCGGCGCGCAGATGGGCGTGCTCATCCGCGGACCCGAGGTGCTCGAGAACACCCGCAAGATCGACACGATCGTGCTCGACAAGACGGGCACCGTCACGACCGGCCGCATGCAGCTCGCCGACCTCGTGGCGTTCGGCGTCTCCGACGACGACGTGCTGCGGCTCGCTGGCGCCGTCGAGCACGCCAGCGAGCATCCCGTCGCGCGTTCCATCAGCCTGGCCGCGGCCGACCGCGTCGGCACGCTGCCCGATGTCACCGACTTCCGCAACGAGCGTGGGCTCGGCGTCCGCGGCCTCGTCGACGGGCATGACGTGCTCGTCGGGCGACCGTCCTGGCTCGCCTCGTCGCTCGGCATCGCACTGGACGACGCCGCGTGGCTGCACGAGTTCGTCGACCAGTGGCAGGGCCGTGGCGCGACCGTCATCGGCGTCGCGTGGGACGGGGCTGTGCGCGGTGCGGTGGCCGTGGCCGACGCCGTGCGTCCGACCAGCGCGATGGCGATGGCGCAGTTCCGGACGATGGGCATCGAGCCGGTTCTCCTCAGCGGCGACAACCGACGCACCGCCGAGGCCGTCGGCGCGGAGGTCGGCATCACCACCGTCATCGCTGAGGTGCTGCCCGCCGACAAGGTAGACGTCATCCGCGGCCTGCAGGACCAGGGCAAGGTCGTGGCCATGGTCGGCGACGGCGTCAACGACGCCGCTGCCCTGGTGCAGTCCGACCTCGGCATCGCGATGGGCAGCGGGTCCGATGTCACCGTCGAGGCCTCGGACCTCACCCTCGTGCGCACCGACCTGCTCGCCGCAGTCGATGCCCTGCGCCTGTCGCGCAAGACGTACGGGACGATCCGCGGCAACCTGTTCTGGGCGTTCGCCTACAACGTGCTCATGATCCCGCTGGCCGCATTCGGCCTGCTGAACCCGATGCTGGCCGGTGCGGCGATGGCGCTGTCGAGCGTCTTCGTGGTGGCCAACAGCCTGCGCCTGCGCCGCTTCAGGTCGATCAGCCCCGACATCACGTCAGGCGTGAAGCCGGCGCCCGTGCGCGAGCTCGCCACGTCGTCCACCTGACTTCGCCCCGATCCACGTCACGTACTGTGACCCCCGTGAATCGCACCCGAGTCCTGCTGCCTCTGTCCGCCCTGGCCCTCGTCGCCGTGGCGGTGACCGGCTGCAGCAGTTCGACGTCCGCGTCCAGCAGCAGCTCCTCCGCTGCGGCATCCCCGTCCATCAGCGCCGGCCCGGACGCCGCGCTCAAGTGGTGCACGGCCTACGGCCAGATCACCAACGCGATGTCCGCCGCCGAGCCGACCGTCGACGGTGCCAAGACCTCGTTGAACGCCCTGCAGAGCTTCGACCAGCTGTGGGCAGCCGGCGCGAACCTCGGCTACATCACCACGGCCGAGTCCGACGCCAACCGGCGCGCGATCGTCGCCTACTCGCTGATGATGAAGCAGATCGCCGACGGCAAGAAGGTCGACTCTCAGGAGGTCAAGGACGCCAGCACGAACCTCACGACGGTCACGACCAAGGACAAGGCCCTGCTTCAGTCGAGCTCGGACAAGGTGCGCACGCTCTGCGCGCCGCTGACCGCGCCGCTGTCGAGCGCTTCCGGCGCACCCGCGGCGAGCGGTGCGACCAGCACACCGGCGAGCACTCCGGCCAGCGCACCGGCGAGCAGCGCTGCAGCAAGCGCGGCGCCCAGCGCGTCCGCGTCCTAGTCAGGTCCTTGCGCCCACCTCGCCAGGGCTCGCTCGCGACTGGGGCGTAGTCGGGCGTTCAGGGCCCTCAGAACGCCCGCCTGCTCACCGCTCGGCGGGGCGGTGGGGTGCGTCCGTCACCCACCCAGATGGACGCGGACGACCGTCCCAGCGTCCAGTGTCTCGGCCGTGCCGACCCACACGTCGCCACCAGCCGGTGCGACCGCTGCATCGATCGCGTATGGCACAGCGAGCCGGCCGTTCACCTGTGCGGTCGACGGATCGATGCGCAGGACGACGGCATTCTGATCCCGCGTACCGCTGCCGCCCGCGACCCACACCCCCGAGGCGTCGGCGAACGCGCGATTGACGACGATGGTGAGCGGGATCGTCGCAGTGACCGCGTTGGTGGTTGGGTCGATGCGCGCGACGCCGAAGCCGTTGCCGAGCGGGAACCACAGCGCGTCGGCGCCGACAGCGATGTTGTCGCCGCACCCTCCGCAGGGGCCGGACCCAAGCGAGTTCTGGACCTCGATGCGCTTGACGACCTTGCCGGTGGCGGGGTCGACGCGGGCGATGATCCCCTCCCGGTACTCGTACACCCACACCGAGCCGAAACCGGCGGCCACCGCGGCGGGATGGCCGAGCTTCTTGACGACACGAGTGACCTTGCCGCTCGTCGCGTTGACCTGGAGCAGCACGCCCTGGTCGAAGTCGCTGGTCCACAGCGACGCCCCGTCCACCGCCAGGCCGTATGGCGTGACAGCCTTGCTGAGCTTGGCCGATGACGGGGGCTTCAGGGGGATCCGCTCCGCGACCGCGTTCGCTGCCGGGTCGATGCGGTCGAGCGTGTGCCGCCTGGCATTGGCCGCCCAGACGCCGGACGAGCCGACCGCGACGGTCTTCGGCGAGCCGTACGGCGTGCCACCGGGCTTGCTGACCGGGATCGGCGTGCCGGCATTGCCGGTGGCCGTGTCGATGCTGACGACCTTGCCGGTGCCGTCGTCCCAGTACCAGATGGTGGTTCCGTCGACAGTTGGCCCGAACGGCATCAGCGGCACGTCGGCCGTGCTGAGCGTCGTGGACGGCAGCAGCTCGCTGCGCCCGGTCGACGAGCCGGGGCTTGCGGCCGCGGTGGACGCACGCGGCAGCGGAGTGGGCGGCGGCGCGGTGCTTCTCCCGTCATCCGAGCAGGCAGCGAGCAGGAGCGCGGAACAGGCGAGGAAGGCCACGGCACCGATGCGACGCGTCATGATCGACCCCCGTCGTCGAGTCCGTCTCACCTGGTAGGCGGGACACAAGGTATCCGACGTTCCGTCGCCGGAACAGGACTCGTCACGCCCCCAGCGAGTGGTGAGAGGGCGGGCGCTCCGCGCACCCGGAACGCCCGCCGTCTCACCGCTCGGCGAAGTAGCAGCGGGCAGGACAGGCCAAGGCGGCGCGACGCAGTCGGGCGGGGGCGAAGCAGTGGGGGGCGGAGTCAGTTGTGGCCCCAGAGCATCCAGCCGATCCAGGTGAGGATGGCGATGCCGATGACGACGGGCACGAAGATCGCCGACACGCGGTCGGCCAGCCGCTGCACCGGTGCCTTGCCGGACTGCGCGTCGGTGACGAGCTTGGCGATCTGCGCCAGCCGGGTGTCGTTGCCGATGCGGGTGGCCTCGACGATGATCCGTCCGTCCGCGTTGATCGTCGCGCCCGTGACGTCGCTGCCCGGCGCGACCTCGACCGGCACCGACTCGCCGGTGAGCATCGACTCGTCGATCGCGCTGGTGCCCTCGACGACGAAGCCGTCGGTCGCGATGCGCTCACCGGGTCGCACGACGAAGCGGTCGCCGACGCCCAGCTGCGAGACCGGGACGCGGACCTCGACGCCGTCGCGCAGGATGCTGACGTCCTTAGCACCCAGGTGCATCAGCGCGCGCAGTGCTGCGCCGGAGCGCTTCTTCGCCCGCGCCTCGAACCAGCGGCCGGCGAGGATGAACACCGGCACAGCCGCGGCCACCTCGAGGTAGATGGCCGGCATGTTCGACGTCGTGGTGGTCTCGCCGCCGAACTTGGGGATCAGGCTCTCGGACATGCTGTAGCCGGGCAGGCCGGCACCGCCGAAGAACAGCGCCCACACGCTCCACAGGTAGGCGGCGAGCGAGCCCATGCTGATGAGGGTGTCCATCGTGGTGGCGCCGTGCCGCAGCGACTTCCACGCCGCCTTGTGGAACGGCCACGCGCCCCAGAACACCACGGGCGTAGCGAGCACGAGGCAGAACCACTGCCAGTACATGAACTGCAGCGGCGGGATCATCGATACGAGCACCACCGGGGTGGCCAGCGCCAGCGAGACCCAGAAGCGGCGACGCAGGTCGTCGACCTCGTGGTCCGACACGATCTCGGCCGCGGAGCGATCGTCGGCCGACTCGTCGACCGTCGACTCGGGTGCCTTCGGCGGCTCGGGCGGGAGCGCCTCGTACCCGATGTCGTGAACGGTCTTCAGAAGGTCGTCGAGCGTGATCGTCGGCGCGAACTGCACGCGCGCCGTTTCGGTCGCGTAGTTGACGGAGGCCGTGACGCCGTCCATCTTGTTGAGCTTGCGCTCGATCCGGTTGGCGCACGACGCGCATGTCATGCCGATGACCGACAGATCGACCTCGGAGACGGGCTGCTCGCTGTCGATGCTCACGGCCACCTCCTCGGTCTCGCGGCCCTACACGAGTCTACGGCGCATCTGCTCCGGGGCTCATCGCGTGTCGGCTACGCCGCCACGCGCGCTCACTCCTCGCATCTACGCCTTACGCGACGAGATGACGGCGTCGATGATCCCGTACTCCTTGGCGTCGGCCGCGGTGAGGATGTTGTCGCGCTCGATGTCCTTGGCCACCTGCTCCGGCGTGCGGCCGGTGTGCTTGGCGATGATGCCTTCCATCTCCACGCGCATACGAAGGATCTCGTTCGCCTGGATCTCGATGTCGGAACCCTGGCCGCCGCCCTCGGTGTAGGGCTGGTGGATCAGGATCCGCGCGTGCGGCAGGGCGAAGCGCTTGCCCGGGCTGCCGGCTGCGAGCAGCACGGCGGCGGCGGACGCCGCCTGGCCCAGGCACACCGTCTGCACCTGCGGCTTGACGAACTGCATCGTGTCGTAGATCGCCGTCATGGCGGTGTACGAGCCACCCGGTGAGTTGATGTAGATCTGGATGTCGCGGTCCGGGTCGAGCGACTCGAGGGTGAGCAGCTGGGCCATGACGTCGTCGGCGCTGGCATCGTCGATCTGCACGCCGAGGAAGATGATGCGCTCCTCGAAGAGCTTGGTGTACGGGTTGTGGATGCGCTCGCCATTGGCACTGCGCTCACGGAACTCCGGGAGGATGTAGCGCCCGGTCGGGTTGATCGTCACTTGGCGTCTCCCTTGCTTGCGCGCGCCTCGGGCGAGTCCGCCGACGAGCTGTACACGTGGTCGATGAGTCCGTAGGCCTGCGCCTCTTCGGCGGTGAACCAGCGGTCGCGGTCGGAGTCGGCCTCGATGGTCTCGATGGTCTGGCCGCTGTGCTCGGCGATGAGGATGGCCATGCGCTTCTTGATGAAGAGCATCTGCTCGGCCTGGATGCGGATGTCGGACGCGGTGCCGCCGAGGCCACCGGACGGCTGGTGCATCATGATCCGGGTGTTCGGGGTGGCGAAGCGCTTGCCGTTCGTGCCGGCCACCAGCAGGAACTGGCCCATGCTGGCCGCCAGGCCCATGGCCACCGTGCTGATCTCGTTCGGGACCAGCTGCATCGTGTCGTAGATGACCATGCCGGCGCTGATCGATCCGCCCGGGGAGTTGATGTAGAGGCTGATGTCCTTGTCGGGATCCTCCGCGGCCAGCACCTGGAGCTGCTTGGCGATGCGGTTCGCGTTCTCGTCGCGGACCTCGCCCTCGAGCCAGATGATCCGCTCGCGCAGGAGCCGCTCGTCGAGCATGTCGCCGAAGCCGGTCATGCCGCTTCCGGACCCCCGGAACTCAGGGCTGTAGATGTCGCTCACCACGCCTCCTGTTGCCGCCGCACTTCGACGGTGTCATGTATCCGACCCTAACGTGGAGGGTGCCCTGCCCCTTCCCCGCCCGGTGCCGAGTTCGCCGTGGGCCGAAACGGACATCCCGGCGTTCGAGGGGCCATGAGGGGACCCCGGAGGTCAGCAGTCGAACACCGACCAGCAGATGTCGTTCCGCAGTCGTTGGTCGTCGAGGACGAGTTCGCGGACGGCCTCGGGGAGCCGGTCCCGCTGCCACCGGCACTCCCTTCGCCCGGCCTCATCGTCGGCAGGTGCGGCGGCCCTCGCCGCCTTGATCGCGTAGGCCGCGGCCCCTAGCTCGTGGGCGGCCACATGCGCGACGCAGGCCGCCTGGCCGGCGGCGTAGGCGGCATGACGAGGCGCGCCCGTCAGGTCCCTGGCCGCGGCCATCGCGTGACCGCCCGCCGCCCTGGACTGCGACATCGTGACCTCGCCGCGGGTCCAGGCGCGCGCCTGCTCGATCGCCTGACGGGGCCGCGGGTCCTGCGGCGCAGCGGACTCGAACAGGGGAAGGACGTGCTCGGCGCAGTCGGCCGCCCACAGGGCGAGCAGCCGGTGATCGTCATCGGTGAGGCTGCCGCCCCGTCGGATCGTCACGAACCGAGGGTCGCGCTCCTTCGGAAGGATCATCCGCCGGCGGAGAGCTTGAACATCTCCCAGACGAGGAACGCCGGCCACACCAGGGACTCCAGGAATCCGCCGACGTACCCCAGGAAGGTGTCCGCCTGCTGGAAGTTCCACACGAGCGCGCCGATCATGCCCAGGCCGTAGACCGCTCCCCCGCCCGCCGCCGTCGCCTGCCCGTTCTTCGCCATGGCTCCTCCTCCACGAGTGCCGACGCAAATCACGGTACTCCGGCCGCGTCGGTTGACCCGCGGCGAACGGGCGGCAACAGTGGCGAGGTACCGCCCGTCCGAGGGAAGGCCGCCCCGCGTGAGCGCTCCGCCGCTGCCCCGCGACGCCTGGCACCTGCGCGCGAACATCCCGACGTTCGCCTACCTCGTCGTCACCGTGCTCGTCGCGCTCGGCCATCCCTGGCTGGACGACCCGGGCTGGCTGCTCGTCCACCTGCTGCTGCTCGGGGCCGCGACGAACGCGATCTTCGTCTGGAGCGCCCACTTCACCCAGACGCTGCTGCGCCTGCCTTCTGACACCGGCCGCCGAGCTCTCGCCTGGCGGATCGCCGTGCTGAATGCCGGGGCGCTGCTGGTGCTCGGCGGGGCACTCGCGGCGAGTCCTCCCGCGATGATGCTCGGCGCCGTGCTCGTGGCCGCCGCCGCGCTGGCGCATGGCTGGGTGCTGTTCTCCGAGATGCGCCGGGCGCTGCCGGCCCGGTTCCGTCCGCTCGTCCGCTTCTATGTCGCGGCCGCGTGCTTCCTGCCCGTCGGTGCGCTGATCGGCGCGGTGATGTCGACCGAGCATGACGATGACGTGACCGGACGGCTCCTGCTCGCGCACATGGCCGCCAACGTTCTGGGCTGGATCGGCCTGACGGTGGCCGGCACGCTGGTGCAGCTGTGGCCGACGATGCTGCGCACCCGCATGGCGGAGGGCACCGAGCTGGCCGCCCGGCACGCGCTGCCCGTGCTGATCGGCGGGATCCTCGTCGTGCTGCTCGGCGCCGGTGTGGGCGTGACGGCCGTGTGCGCGCTCGGCCTCGTCGTCTATCTCCTCGGCTGGATCCGGCTGCTGTGGCCGCACGCCCGGTCGTGGTCCGACAAGCCGCCCGACGGGTTCGCGCCGTGGTCGGTGTTCGCCGCCCTGTTCTGGCTCGGTGTAGGCCCTCGCCATCGGCGTCGTCATCCTCGCGACGACAACGGACTGGGCGGTGGTCGACGAGCGGCTCATCCTGCTGGCCCTGCCCTTCGCCGGGTTCGTGCTGCAGATCCTGCTCGGCGCGCTGACGTTCCTCATCCCCGTCGTACTCGGCGGCGGGCCGGCCGCCGTCCGCGCCACCATCGCCATTCTCGACCGCGGCGACCTCGTGCGCCTCGCGGCGACAAACGTCGGCCTCGCGATGGCGGTGGTGCCGCTGCCCAACGAGGTGCGTCTCGCCGGCGGGGCCATCGCGCTGGTCGGTGCCGCGGCCTTCCTGCCGATCGCCGGGCTGGCCGTCGTCCGGAACCGTCAGGCCAAGGCCAACCGCCCGACCCCCTAACGCCCCACCACCCCCACGAGCGGTGAGACGGCGGGCACTTCGGGGGGCTCAAACCCCCGCCGTCTCACCACTCGGCGAAGTGGGTCAGGTCTGGTGGCCCCGCAGGAGGTCCAGGGTCGCGAGCAGGTCCTCGTGCAGCTGCATCCACACCAGGTGGCAGGAGTCGACCTCGATGGCGTCCACCCAGCGCACCTGACCGCCCCGGACGCGCTCGACGGCAGCCTCGTAGCGCTCGGTGTAGCCGTCGAAGCGCGTCAGCACGGCGGTGAGCTCGGCACACACCGGACGCAGCTGCCTGCCCGAGGGACACCAGCCGCTCGACGACGCGGTCGTCCCAGCGGAAATCCGTGTGGTCGTTGGCCGCCATGGCGTCTCCCGGCAGCGGGTGCAACTGCCAATCCGTCGCCGCCTGCTGGAATCGGCCGTTCAGCGGCACGAACGCCGCGTGTGCCCGGGTGACGGCAGCCCGCCCGCCGCAGGCGTCCAGCTCGGCGGTCAGCTGCCGTGTGTTCTCGGCGCGCCCCGCGTCCGTCAGTGACCAGGCGCGGGGCCCGCCGAACTCGGTCGTAGACACCCAGCCGACGGACTCGAAGTCCAGCAGCAGTTCCCGAGTCTCGTCGTGGTCCAGCCCGAACCTGGCGGACGTACGCGATGTGTCGGCAGCGCCGAGCAGCCTGAGGCTGTGCAGGCACAGCGTGGCGACGGGCGAAGTGGCGGCAGTCACGCCGAATAGTCTGGTCCATCGCGCCGACGCGACCCAGATGGTCACGAAACCGGGCCAGGGAGGCCGTTTGGCAACCATTCAGGTCGCTCGGCGGGGGTTCAGCCTTCGCGGATGCCGATGCGGTCGTGCAGGCGACGCAGCGGGGCCGGCGCCCACCAGTTCGCGCCGCCGGCGATCCGCATGAACGCCGGCACGAGCAGGGCGCGCACGACCGTGGCGTCGACGAGGATCGCGACGGTCACGCCGAAGCCCAGCTGCTTGATGTTCGTCACGCCGCTCGACAGGAACGACACGAAGACGATCGCGATCAGCAGCGCGGCAGCCGTGATGATCCGCCCGGTGCGCTGCAGCCCGAACGCCACGGCATCGGTCGTGTTGCGGCCGGCGTCGTGCTCCTCCTTGATGCGCGACAGCATGAACAACTCGTAGTCCATCGACAGCGCGAACGCGACCACGGCGATCAGCGCGATGCTCGAGATGTCGACGGCGTTCGTGTTCGTGTAGTCGCCGACGAGCCACGTCAGGTGCCCGCCCTGGAACACCCACACCAGCGCGCCGAGCGTGGCCGCGAGGCTGAGGATGTTGAGGACGATCGCCTTGATCGGCAGCAGGACGCTGCCGGTGAACAGGAACAGCACGATCAGTGTCGTCACCGCGATCCACAGCGCGACGATCCACATGTTGCCGAGGATCCCCTCGTTGGAGTCCGCGTACCCGGCGGCCTGCCCGCCGACGAGGACCTGCGAGGCCGGGGCCGGCGTCGAGCGCAGCGCGTCGACCACGGCCACGCCGCTGGCGTCGAACGGCGGCACGTCGCCGACCACCGAGAGGCGTGCCATGCCGTCGGTCGTGAACGTCGCGGGCTCGGGGTTCGGCGCCACCACGGCGCCGTTGACGATGATCGACGTGGGCGTCGTCACGCGGACGACATCGGGGATCGTCGACACCGTCTTCGCGTAGTCGTCGATGCCGGCGGCGTCGACCTGCGGGTTGACGAGCACGACGTCGTACGGCGCGGCCTCCTGGCCAGGGAAGCGGTCGCGCAGGACCTGGCCGGCGACGGCGGCCGCGTTGCTCGGCGGCAGTGCGCGGTCGTCGACCTGGCCGAATGCGACGCTCAGCGCCGGGTAGGCCATGACGAGCAGCAGCGCGATCGCGCCGATCATGACCGGCCACGGCCGGCGCATCACCGTGCGGGCGATGCGCGACCACGCGCCGTCGTCCTTGGGCGCAAGGTCGCCGCGCCGCACCTTGAGGCGGTTGACGTTCGGACCGAGGATGGCGAGCATCGCGGGCAGCGCCGTCAGCGCGCCGAACACCGCGAACAGGCTGACGGAGACGCCGGCGTAGGCGAAGGACCGCAGGAAGTACTGCGGGAACACGAGCATGGAGGCCAGCGTGATGGCGACGGTGATGCCGGAGACCAGCACGGTGCGCCCGGCCGTGCGCATCGTCACCACCACCGCGTCGTCGCTGGGCACGCCGGCCTTCAGCTCCTCGCGGAAGCGGCTGATCATCAGCAGCGCGTAGTCGATGCCGAGCGCGAGCCCCAGGCCGGTGACGAGGTTGAGCGCGAAGATCGACACGTCGGTGAACTTGGTCAGCAGGAACAGGAAAGCGAAGCTGCCCAGGATGGACGCGCCGGCCACCATGAACGGCAGCCCGGCGGCGACGAGCGAGCCGAAGACGAACAGGAGGACCAGCACGGTGATCGGGATGGCGATCCCCTCGGCCTTGCCGAGGTCCTTGGTGATCGTGTCCGTCAGGGCGTTGCCGACGACGTTCCAGCCGTACACGTACACGGTCAGGCCGTCGTGCTGCCCGCCGAACTGGGCGATGAGGTCCTTGGCCAGCTGCTGCGGGTCGGCGTCCTTGCCCGCGTAGACGAGCATCTGCCCGGTGCGGCCGTCGGTGCTCTTCAGCTGCGCCGGCTGCCCGGCCGTCCAGTAGGAGACGACCTTGTCGACGCCGGGCATCGCCGCGACGTCGGCGACCAGCGCCGTGCCGGCCGCCGTCACGGACGGGCTGTCGATCGGCTGCGTCGCCTCGACGGCCAGCACCGCGACGGGCTCGACCGCGCCGAAGCTGCCGGCCATCAGGGCCGCCGCCTGGGCGGACTGGCTGCCGGGATCGTCGAAGCCGCGGCTCTTCATCGCCCCGAAGACGCCGGACCCGAGCAGGCCGAGGATCACCAGGGAGACGAGGTAGCCGATGAGGACCGTCCAGCGGTACCGGACGATCAGCCGGGCGACGCGCTCGAAGACGGACACCCGGGCATTCTGCTGGGCGGGGGCAGGGGCGGTAAGGTGAACACTGTTCATATCGCGCATCCTGCACGCTAATATGAACACTGTCAATATCAGGAGGCGAGCGAATTCATGAACTCGTACCACCACGGTGCGCTGGCCGAGGCCATGGTCGACGAGGCATTGCGCGAGGTGCGCGACGTCGGCCCCGACGAGGTCTCGCTGCGCCGGATCGCCACGACCCTTGGCGTCTCCCCCAGCGCGGCGTACAACCACTTCTCCGACAAGGACGCGCTGCTGCGTCAGGTCGGCCAGTGCGGGCATGACGACCTCGACCAGCGGATGGCCCGCGCGACCGACGCCCACCCGGGCGACACGGATGCCGCGGCGATCCAGAGATTCCGAGCGCTCGGCGAGGCCTACATCGCGCTTCGCGGTGGACGACCCGAACCTGTTCCGGCTGACGTTCGGCCCGCTGTGCTTCATGACGATGGACGAGAGCAAGGAGTCCGGGCCGTTCCAGCGGCTCTCCGACGCCCTCGACGAATTGCAGACGCGCGGCCTACTGCGCGCCGGCATCCGGGAGAACCTCGACCTCGCGACGTGGTCGACGGTGCACGGGATGAGCCTGCTCATCCTCGAGGGGGCGCTGCCCGCGGAGGCGTCCGGCGCGGTGCTCGACACCATCGCCCAGCTCGTCCTCGCCCACCCGCCGCGCTAGGTGCGGGCCCCGGTCGCCGTCCAGCGCACGCTGCCGACCCAGTGCAGCCGCTCCATGCCCCGGATCACCGACGCCGTCGGGTCGACCTGCCCCCTGCCGCGACCGTGTCGTGCGCATGACGGCGCCGAGTGGTGCCCGTTGTGCCAGCTCTCGCCGAACGACAGCACGGCCAGGGGCCACACGTTGGTGGCGCGGTCGAAGGGCCGCGTCTCGTACGGGCGCGAGCCGACGACGTGGCACAGCGAGTTGATGCTCCAGGTGACGTGCTGCAGCAGCGCCACGCGCGCCAGCCCCGCCCAGACGAACGCCGTCAGACCGCCGACGAGCGACCCCGTGACCGCCCAGCCGATGAGGAACGGCAGCACGAGCGAGGCCACGCAGAGCATCGGGAACGCCCGGTCGACGCGTCGGATGATGGGGTCACGCAGCAGATCGGGCGCGTACTTCGGCACCGAGGTCGGCTCGTTGACGAGCAGCCAGCCCACGTGGGCATAGAACAGCCCGCGCACCTGGCCCACGGCCGACGTGCCGTACCGGTACGGGGAGTGCGGGTCACCGGGCCTGTCGGTGAAGGCGTGGTGACGACGATGCGTCGCCACCCAGTCGATGACCGCCCCCTCGAACGCCATCGAGCCGGCCAGGGTGAGGACGAGCAGCAATGGCCGCCTCATGGTGAAGCCGCGGTGCGTCAGTCCGCGGTGGAAGCCGATCGTCACGCCGAAGCCGGTGATGACGTAGAACACCAGCGCCGATGACGAGGTCGGCGACGGAGAAGGCGCGGCCCCACAGCAGCACGGCGGCGGTCACGAAGCCCGCGAACGGGATGAGCACGAGCGCCAGCGTGACGCTCACCCGCGCGCTCTGCTCGAGCGGCGTCGCACCCGTGACGACGTCGGGGAACGGTGAGTTTCCGTCGTACGCCCACGAGGAAGGAGTTGAGCCCGAGGGTGATGGGGTGACGGCGGCGAGGGTACTTTCTGCGTCCATGATCGGCTCCGTGCTGAAGAGAAGTCAGCACCGGGTCCGGGGCGCGTGGGCGGCCAAACACCGCCTCAGCGACCTTCGCATGCGTCCTGCGAAAGGTCAATGGCCCCATCGGGCGAGCCCCACACGCACGCGAGCGGTGAGTTGGCGGGCAGTTCCGGGTCCCGGAACGCCCGCCAACTCACCGCTCGGCGTGAAAGTACGGCGAGGGGGTTAGTCCTCGTCCTCGATCTCTTCCATCTCGAACTGCGAGTTCGGGTCCTGCATGGCGGCGAGGGCCTGGGCCACGGCGTCGCGCTGCTGCGCGGCTGCGAGCTCCTCGTCGATCGCCTTGAGGTCGACCTCGTTGCCGTCGGTGTCGACGACCTTGGCCGCCTCGAGGACGACGCCGAGTGCCTTCGCGCGTCGGATGTCCTGCACCGCGACCTGCACCTGGCCGGACTGAACGAGCATCTCGGCGAACTGGTCCGGGCCCATGCCGTAGCGCGGCGCCTGCTGGACGAGCCAGGCGGAGAGCTCGGTCTCGCCGACCGTGACCTCCTCCTTCTCCGCGATCTTGTCGAGGATGAACTGGCTCTTGAGGCCGTCGCGGGCCTGCTTCTCGACCTCGGCGCGGTGCTCCTCGCCGCTGTCGTGGCCGTCCTCGAAGTGGTGCTCGACCTCGTGGCTGATCAGGTTCTCGGGCAGCGGGATGTCGACCGACTCCATGAGCGTCTCGAGCACCTTGTTGCGCGCCTCGACGCCCTGCTCCATCTTCTTGGCGCGGGTCAGGCGGCCGCGCATGTCGTCGCGCAGCTCGTCGACGGTGTCGAACTCCGACGCCAGCTGGGCGAAGTCGTCGTCGAGGGCGGGCAGCTCGCGCTCGCGCACGGCCTTGACGGTGGCGGCGACCTTCAGCGTGACGCCGGTCCAGTCGCCGTTGTTCGGGACGAAGTCGAACTCGCGCACCTCGTCCTTGGCCGCGCCGAGGACGGCCTCGTCGAAGCCGGGGAGCATGCCGTCGGTGCCGAGCTCGTAGGACATCGCGTTGCCGGAGAGGTCCTCGATCGGGTCGCCGTCGGCGGTCTCGCCAGCGATGTCGACGAGCAGGACGTCGCCGTTCTCAGCGGGCCGGTCGACCTCGTTGAGGGTGGCGAAGCGGCCGCGCAGGCCGTCGAGCTGCTCGTCGACGTCAGCGTCGGAGGGCTCGGGGCTGGCGACCTCGATGGTCAGCGAGGCGTAGTCGGGCAGGTCGAACTCGGGGCGCACGTCGACCTCGGCGGTGAACTGGAGGGACTCGCCGTCCTTGAGCTCGGTGACGTCAACCTCGGGCTGGCCCAGGGGCACGATGCCGTTGGTGCGGATCGCCTCGTCGTACGCCTTGGGCAGGGCGTCGTTGACGGCCTCCTCGAGGACGGCGCCGCGGCCGAACCGCTGCTCGATGATGCGCGCCGGCACCTTTCCCTTGCGGAAGCCGGGCACGTTGACCGACTGGGCGATGCGGCCGTAGGCCGAATCAAGGCTGGGCTTCAACTCGTCGAAGGGGACCTCAACGGTCAGCTTCACCCGAGTCGGGGACAGGGTCTCGACGTCGCTCTTCACGGCTGCTTGTTCTCCATCTGTCGTTGACACGTGGTCCGAGAACCACGTGATCGATTGCTCAGTCGGGGCGGGGAGACTCGAACTCCCGATCTCCTGCTCCCAAAGCAGGCGCGCTAGCCACTACGCTACGCCCCGCGCTCCCTCGGTCGACCGCTGCGCTCCGGCCACGCAGGCTCCGCAGAGTCTAGAGGCCGCCACGGCCGTGGACGAGGCCGCCCCTTTAACCTTTCTTGAACCCTTTCACAGGTCCATGCCCTGCCGGTCGGTGCCACGATGGTCGAACAGGGCGCCCAGACGAATTGTGCTTGGGGGTGCGTCAGTGTTCGTCGATCGATCCGATGCCGGCAGGCTCCTGGCCGCTCGCCTCGCCACCTATTCCCGGGACGAACCGCTGGTCCTCGGCGCTGCCCCGCGGTGGGGCGCCGGTGGCCGCCCAAGTCGCCGCTGCCATGGGGGCCGATTTCGACGTCCTGGTGGTCCGCAAGCTGGGCGTTCCGGGCAACCCGGAGTTCGCCATGGGCGCGATCGGCGAGGACGGCGTCCGCATCGTCGACGGCTCCCTCGTGCGGCAGCTGCACGTCACCGACGAGCAGATCGAGCAGATCGCCCACGAGGAGTCGCACGAGGTCAGCCGCCGGGTGCAGCGCTACCGCGGCGCGCGCGAGCGCCTGGTCGTCTCGCAACGCAACGTCATCATCGTCGACGACGGACTGGCCACCGGCTCCACGGCCGCGGCCGGCGTCGCCGTTGTGCGGCACCTTGGCGCCAAGCACGTCACGGTCGCCGTGCCGGTCGGCTCGGTGCAGGCCGTCGAGTGGCTGCGCACGCTGGCCGACGATGTCGTGTGCCTGGAGACGCCGGAGCCCTTCTTCGCGGTGAGCCAGCACTTCGAGTCGTTCCCCCAGACCTCCGACGAGGAGGTCATCAGCCTGCTGCACCGTCATCCGCGACGCCACGAGCCGCTGGCCGCGAACGGCAACCGCATCTACGAGGAGCTGGTCATCGAGTCGGGCGACCTGCGCCTGCCCGGTCACATCAGCGTCCCGTCCGGCGCGAAGGGCATCGTGCTGTTCGCGCATGGCAGCGGCAGCAGCCGGCACAGTCCACGAAACGTCAGCGTCGCCAACGCCCTCAACAGCGCGGGCCTGGGCACCCTGCTGTTCGACCTGCTCACCGAGCACGAGGCCGACGTCCGCAACAACGTCTTCGACATCGAGCTGCTGGCCGACCGGCTCAGCATGGTGACCGACTGGCTGCAGGCGCAGGAGTACGGGCAGGGCCGCAAGCTCGGCTACTTCGGCGCGTCCACCGGAGCAGCAGCGGCACTGGTCGCCAACGCGAAGAAGCCGGATGTCGTCTCGGCCATCGTCTCGCGCGGCGGGCGGCCCGACCTCGCCGGCGGATGGCTCGCGCAGGTCACCGCGCCGACGCTGCTCATCGTCGGCAGCCACGACTTCCACTGCATCGACCTCAACCGCGAGGCCCAGCGCCGGCTGCACAGCGCGAACCTGCTCGAGATCGTCAAGGGCGCCACGCACCTGTTCGAGGAGCCGGGCGCGCTGTGCCAGGTCAGTCGGCTCGCGCAGTCGTGGTTCCTTCAATACCTGCACTGACGCAAGAGCGGGCATACCGTTGCCGCGTGACGTGGCGTCGTGCAGGGGCAGCCGTGCTCCTGTGTGCTCTGGCGACGTCGGTGCTGTCCGCACCGGCGCACGCTGACGACGCCACCCCCAGCCCGTCGGCAACGCCGACCGCATCCACCCCCGGGCCGACGGCGAGCCCCGCTGTCCCGTCAGCCGCGGCGAGCCCCTCCGTGACCCCCAGCCCGACCGAGCCACCGACGGTCACCGCGCCGCCGACCGTGCCGCCGACCAAGCCGCCCAAGCCCCCGAAGCAGCCCCGCCGGAAACTCCCGCTGCGCAACGGGAATTTCGGCCCGCTGGTGAGCAAGGCGCAGCAGCGGTTGACGTGGCTGGGCTACGACATCACGCCGAAGACCCTGAACAGCTGGCTGTTCGGCGATACGACCGAGGCGGCGGTGAAGAAGTTCCAGGTGAAGTTCTTCCTCAAGTCCACCGGGGTCATCGACAAGACGACCTGGAAGAAGCTGTCGAGCATCGCCGGCACTATGGGCAAGCTGCCCAAGCAGTGCACCGAGGTCACGGCCGTCTGCGCGGACAAGACCCAGAAGATCGTGCGCTACGTCGTCAAGGGCAAGGTCGTCATGACGACCGACGCACGCTTCGGCCTGCCGGGGACGCCCACCGGCGAGGGCACGTTCCGCGTGCACGAGAAGGCGTTCGACCACACGTCGTCCAAGTTCCACACGTGGATGCCGCGCGCCATGTTCTTCAACGGCGGGCAGGCGGTGCACTTCTCGCCGTACTTCCTGCGCGACGGCTACTACGGCGGGTCGCACGGCTGCATCAATATCCGCGACATGGCCAAGGTGACGTGGCTGTTCGATCACGTGTCGATGGGCACGCGGGTGTACGTCTACTGGTCCTAGCGGCCGAGCCGCGGGTCGTCAGCGGGTCGTGACGGACGATGCGGTGCTGGGCACAGTGGCCGACTTCGGCCGCGGGGCGCTGCGTCGGATGACGACGAGGAACGCGGTCAGCGTGATGCCGACGTACAGCACCCATGCGACCAGCTCGAGCCACGACATCGACGGCGTGATGTTCACCAGGCCCCGCACGAGGGTGGCGGGCACCCCGTCGGCCGGGAACGTGCCGGTCACGTCGTAGGCGAGGTTGTCGGCGCCGGGCAGCCAGCCGATCTCCTGGAACTCCGCGATCGCGTACCGCAGCACGCCACCGGCGACGATGATCAGCAGCAGGCCCGTCCAGAAGAAGAGCGCGCGCCATGTTCAGCTTGACGGCTCCGCGGTAGACGATGACGCCCAGCACGGCGGCCGTGGCCAGGCCCAGCAAGGCCCCGATCAGCGGAGCGGCGGTGCTGCCGGCGGAGTTGATGCCGGCCCACAGGAACAGCGCGGTCTCGGCACCCTCACGGACGACAGCCACGAAGGCGACCATCGTGACGGCCACCGCGCTGGTGGCGAGCGCGCGGTCCATCTCGCCCTTGAGGTGCGCGCTGATGCCCTTGGCCCGCGACGCCATCCAGAAGACCATCCACGTGATCAGGCCCACCGCGATGAGCGACATCGTGCCGGCGAAGGCCGGCTCGATGGTCTCCCCGAGCGTCTCGTCGATCCGGATGAGCACGGCGCCGAACAGGGCGGACACCCCGATGGCCGCGCCGACCCCGATCCAGACGTGCCGCAGGGCGTGACCGTTGCCCGTGCGCACGAGGTAGGAGGCCACGATGGCCACGATCAGTGCTGCCTCGAAACCTTCGCGCAGCCCGATGAGGTAGTTGCTGAACACCGACTCTCCTGCCGTCCGAACAAGTTAGGGTTACCTAAGTTGGTCGGTACGGTACGGGACGGCCCGCGGTCGATGCAAACCGAGCGGGCAATTGGCTCGACGCGGCTAGGTTGAGGCGATGCAGAGCGACGCCACGACCGTCAAGGACTACCTCGCCTCCCTCCCCGACGACCGCCGCAAGGCGCTTTCCGCCGTCCGTGCCGTCATCAGGAAGAACCTGCCCAAGGGCAGTCGTCGAGACGATGAACTGGGGAATGATCAGCTACGAGATCCCGCTGAAGACCTACCCGGACACGTACAACGGCAAGCCGCTGATGTACGCCGCGTTGGCCTCGCAGAAGAACTACATGTCGCTGTACCTCACCGCCATCTACGGGAGCGCGGTGCTCCGCGAGAGGTTCGAGGCGGGCTACGCCGCCAGCGGCAAGAAGCTCGACATGGGCAAGGGCTGCGTGCGGTTCAAGACGCTCGACGCGCTGCCCCTGGACGTCGTCGCCGACGCGATCGGATCATGCACCGTCGAGCAGTACATCGCCGTGCTCGAGAAGGCCCTCGCCGACAGCAGGGCCGCGCGGGCGAAGGCCAAGGGCTGACTACTGCTGGAGCGCCGCGCAGGTCGGGCTCGCCGCGAACGCCTGCTGCAGCACTCCGGTACCGCCCTTGAGTGCGTCACTGATCGTGCCGACGGTCGCGCCCACGGCCGTCCCGGCATCCTTGCGCTGCGCCCGCCACGCCGGCCAGTGCTGCGACCAGGCCAACGCCGGAGGCGCCCTGGAGGCTGCTGACACTCTGACCCAGGGCGTCGATAGACGCCTGCGTCTTCGCCGCGCTGTCCTTCAATGCGACGAGCTCCGGCGCGCTGCTCCCGTCGGTAGGCACCGCCTCGACCGTCGTGACGAGCGAGCTCGTCGACCCCTTGATGACGTCGAACTGCTTCGACACGCTGGCGCCGATATCGCTTCCGCCACCGGCAACCGCGGTGCCGAGCCCCGTTACCGACGCCTTCAGGTCGCCCACCTGCGTGCAGACCTGACCGGCCCAGGCCGTGAGCTCGGCGCTGGGCGAACCCGACGCGGCAGGTGCCGCCGATGCGGGCGGCGGATGATGCGGGCGCAGGCGTCGGCGCTGCCGCGGACGTCGAGGCTGACGAACTGCTGCTCGATCCGCAGCCCGTGAGCACGATCGACGTGGCGACGAGGGAGGCGGCGGTGAGGGACAACGTGCGGCTCATCTTCATGACGCGAGACACTACCTCGTGCTCAACGACCGAGAACTCGCCGTCGCCCATGCGGCGAAGGGCTTCATGCCCGAGCCCGAAGGCATGGCCCTGCACCGGGCCGGCTGTGCGGCAGGAGCCGTGGGGCCCCTGCTCGAGATCGGCTCGTACTGCGGGAAGTCCGCGGTGTACCTGGGGTCGGCCGCCCGCGCCGCCGGCACCGTGCTGTTCACCGTCGACCACCACCACGGCTCGGAGGAGAACCAGGCCGGCTGGGAGCATCACGACGCCGACGTCGTCGATCCGCGCACCGGTCGCATGGACACGCTGCCGTTCCTGCGGCGCACGATCGAGGACGCGCAACTCGAGGACGTCGTGATCGCGGTCGTCGGCGACTCCCCCACGGTGGGCCGGCACTGGCGCACGCCCGTCGGCCTGCTGTTCATCGACGGCGGGCATGCGCTCGACGTCGCGATGTCGGACTACGCGACCTGGTCAGGCTTCGTCGCACCCGGCGGGGTGCTGGCGATCCACGACGTCTTCGAGGATCCGGCCGACGGCGGCCAGGCGCCGTTCCTGGTGTGGCAGCGGGCCGTCGCGGACGGCTTCACGCCGGAGTCGACGACCGGCAGCCTGCGCGTCCTGCGCCGCTCCGTCCTAGTCCCCGTCGACACGACCTGAATGGTCGCGCTACCGGCCTTCCGGACCGCCGGTTTCACGACCACCTGGGTCGCGTCGACGGTGGCGGCGGGGTGGGGGTCCGGCGGCAGGAGGACGGGCGGGAGCGTCGCGCCCCGGAACAGCCCGGCGGTCGGGCCGTCGCCGTCCAGCGCATGCGCGGCGAGCACCACGGCGGCGGAGTTCCACGTCGGCTGGTCGGCCGTGAAGTACTGCCCCGGCCGGTCGAAGCCGCTCGCCCTCGAAGTTCATCCCGCACCAGTACGAGCCGTCGTCGTGCCGCAGGAACTGCACCCAGTCGAACAGCTCGCGTGCCCGGTCGTTGTCACCGATCGCGTCGAGCGCCATGACGAGCTCGCACGTCTCGGCCGCGGTGATCCAGGGACGATCCGAGACGCAGCGCACGCCAAGGCCGTCGACGACGAACTCGCTCCATCCGCCGTCGATGCGCTCGATGCGCCGCGGGACCGCGCAGCACGCCGCCCAGGATCGGGTAGTACCAGTCCATCGCCCAGCGGGACTTGTCGAGGAACCGCGTCGGCCGATGCGCGATCGCGTCGGCGAGCGAGCCGAGCGAGAGTTCCCAGTCCGGCCGCTCGTGGCCGAGTCGCATGGCGATGGCGATCGCGCACCGCAGGCTCATGTGCACGCTGGACGAACCCGTCAGCAGCGCACCGTCGGCGGGATCGTCGGCGCGCCAGGCGATCTCGCCGGTCGTCGCCTGGAACTCGAGGACGTGATCGATGACGGTCTCGACGATCGGCCACATCCGGCGCAGGAAGACCGCGTCCTCCGTCGACAGGTAGTGGTGCCAGACGCCGGTGGCGACGTACGCCGACACGTTCGTGTCGAGAGTGCGGTCGCTGACCTCGCCGCCGGCGTAGTAGGCGTACCAGCCGCCGTGCGGGAGCCGGTTCGCCTCGAGCCACGCGTACACGCGGACGGCGTCGTCGTGCCGTCCGCCGACGTCGAGCGCCATCGCCGCCTCGACCATGTTCCACGGGTCGGCCTTGCCGCCGACGATCCACGGGATGTGCCCGTCGGCGCACTGCACGGAGGCGATCGCCGCGACGGTCGCATCGAGCTCGGCCCGGTGTCAGGCTCAACGCGGCTTCTCCGCGTAGACGATCAGGCTCTTGCCGATCACCGGGTTCAGCGCATCGTCGAGCACGCGAAGAACCTTGGGGTTCTTCATGATCTGCCACACCAGCACGTCGTGGTAGCGCCGGGCGACGAGTCGGTCGGCGTTGTTGACGCCGCCGGCGCAGCGGATCCACCAGTAGGGCGAGTGCAGCGCATGCGCGCGCCGCGATCCGCGCACGACCAGGCCCGCCGCCGCGAGCCGACCCTCGAGCACCGGCTGCGCGTAGATGCGGATGTGCCCGCCCGGGAAGTCGTGGTACTCGTCGTCGAGCGCCCAGTTGATCCGCTCGGGGAAGCGGGCTGGAACGGTGACCGCGATGCGTCCGCCCGGGGTGAGCACGCGGGCGAGCTCGGCGATCGCCGCTTCGTCATCGGGAATGTGCTCGAGCACCTCGGCCGCGATGATCCGGTCGAACGTGGCGTCGGCGAACGGCAGGTGGAGCGCATCGCCCTGCACGGGAACGCTGTCGGCGGACGCCGGGAGCTCGCCGGCCTCCCGCATCGCCGTCACCGTGCCGAGGACCTGCTTGAGCTCGGCGTCGTCGGCATCGAGCGCCACCACGCGGGCGCCGCGCCGCAGGGCGGCGAAGGCATGACGCCCGCCGCCGCAGCCCATGTCGAGCAGCGTGTTCTGCGGCGTCGACGCCCAGCAGGTCGAGGTCAACGGTGAGCATCGGCTCGATGCTCGTGCAGGAGGGCGCGCCAGTTGTCGATGAGGCCCTGGGCGTGCGCCCGCCAGGTGAAGCGCTCCAGCACGCGGCGCCGGCCGTTCTCGCCGATGCGCGCCCGCTCGTCGGGGTCCTGCAGCAGGTCGAGGATCGCATGCGTCAGTGCGGACGGGTCGGCCGGCGGAACGGTGCGCGCGGTGTCGCCATCGGCGCCGACGACCTCCGGCAGCGCTCCCCCGGTCGTGGCCACGACAGGCACCCCGCAGGCCATCGCCTCGATCGCCGGCAGCGAGAACCCCTCGTACAGCGACGGCACGACAGCCACCTCGGCCTCGGCGTACAGCTCGACGATCCGCGCCTCGGTCACGCCGGACACGAAGGTCACCGCGTCGTCGAGCCCGAGCCGGTCGAGCTGTGCGGGCACGGCGCTCTCGTCCTTCAGCCGGCCGATCACGACGAGGTGGGCGTCCGGGCGCTCGACGCGCACCTTGGCAAGCGCCTCGAGCAGGTGCGACAGGCCCTTCATCGGGACGTCGGAGCTGGCCGTGGTGACGAGTCGTCCCGGGACGCGCGCGACCTCGGGCATCGGGTGGAAGACGGACGGGTCGACGCCGATGTGCACGACGGTCATGCGATCGGCCGGCACGCCCATCTGCGCGGCGATGTCGCGACGGCTGGACTCCGAGACCGTGATGATCCGCGGGATGCGCCGGGCCACGCCCACCTGCATCTTCAGGAAGCCGTACCAGCGGCGCATCGACAGGCGACGACGCCAGCCCTTGGCGTGCGCGAGGTCGAGCTCGCGGTCGACGGTGATCGGGTGGTGGATCGTCGCGGAGACGGGCCAGCCGTCGTCCATCAGTCCGACGATGCCCGAGCCCAGGCACTGGTTGTCGTGCACCAGGTCGAAGTCGTCGCGACGGTCTTTCAGCAGCCGGCGGGCCCGCTGGCTGAACGCCCAAGGCTCCGGGAAGCCGGCCGAGCACATGATCGCGAACTCGCGCATGTCGACGGTGTCGCGGAACTCCGACGGCCGGGGGATGCGGAACGGATCGGGCTGGCGGTACAGGTCCAGGCCGGCGACCTCGACCAGCTGCTCCGGGTCGTCGAGCTGGGGCCACGGCTGGCCGGACAGCACCTCGATGTGGTGACCCAGCGCCGCCACCTCGCGCGCCACGTGCCGCGTGTAGACGCCCTGGCCCCCGCAGTGCGGGTTGCCGCGATACACCAGCCAGGCGATGCGCAGCGGTTCGGACACGAAAGCGAACCTACCCCGCGCCACGCGGCGTGCGTGCGTCGCGCTGCCTCGTGCACCATGATGGGCCGATCGTGCGGGGACCCACACTCGCGCATCGGGGCTGGGGGCAGCGCATGGGGCGTCAGGGCATTCGCATCGGCATCGTCGGAGTGGCGGCAGGATCGCTGCTGCTCGCCGCCTGCTCCAGCGGGACCACATCGGGCCCGTCCTCGAGTGCCCCCGCCGCGCAGTCCGCCGGAGCATCCGTGCAGCCGACAGCGTCACTTGACGCCGCCGCGGCCGAGGTAGCCGCATTCACGCAGCTGGACCCCGCCGAGCAGGAGAAGCAGCTGGCCGCCGCCAGCGCCGAGGCCGAGGGGGCCCTCGTGCCCGCCGCTGACGCCGCCGCCTACACGGCAGTGAGCGACAGCCTCGTCACCGCTGCACGCACGTACCTGACCGATCCCGCGTTCGGCAAGTTCGGCGCCGGCCCCGTGGCCGCAGGCGACGCCGGCTTCGGCGGGATGACGTTCGCCGGATGGATGATCACCAGCCTCGCCCTGTCGAGTGCCGTCGGCGCGACGAACGACCTCAAGGCCGGCGAGCCGGCGCAGTCCGTCAACAGGAACGACAGCTCCGGCAACAACACCAGCGACATGACGATCTCCGGGACGACCGAGTCCGCGAGCATCGACTGGAAGATGGGCTCGACGGAGAAGGGCATGACCGGCAGCGTCCACCTCAAGGGGAAGATCAACCCGTGCCCGGACGTCAACGGGGTGTTCACGGCCAAGGTCACCCTCGACACCGAGGGAGTCAGCGATACGGGGACGGGTCGCGCAGCGACCAGCGTCGACATCGAGCTCACCGGCCTGGTCGACGAGAGCGCGAACATCGTCGGCTACGAGACGAAGTCCAACAACAAGGCGAAGTCAGGCGCGCGCGGGCAGGTGGCGGACATCACGTCGACCACGACGTATGGACCCGACGGCGTGAGCGCGGCGACGCGTGGCGCGAACGAGGCGGCCGGCGCCACCGCGCAGGAGAGTTCGCAGTGGGGCTTCTTGGGGATGATGACCGAGACGATGGTCACCGACGGCATCGTCAAGGCGATCAAGCAGGGCATCGAGTCCGGTCGCTGCGTCCAGCTCAATGCCCCGACGACTCCGTCCAAGACAAGCGGATTGAAGCCATCGACGCCGGTGTCGATCAACGCCCAGCCGCGTAGCAAGGTCGACGGCAAGCCCACCGGTGGCACGGTCACCGGCCAGCTCGAGGGCGGGTCGTCGCTGGATCCGAGCGGGACCGCGGTGGACGCGGACGCCACGTTCGCGTACATCGCCCCGGACAAGGAGGACGATCGGGCCAGCGTGGCGCTCGTGTCACGGTCCATCCGCGGCGTCGGCAAGGCCAAGGTCCCCTTCGACACGGTGGTCATCCGCGGCTACGCGATCGGCCAGCGCATCCCGCCCTACCTGTTCACGGCCACGAACTGCGGGAGCGCCGCGGGCCCCTGGGTCATCCACTACGAGCTCGAGGACATGCCCGGTATCAAGGGGGGCGGCGACATCAAGCTGACGTTCCCGAGCGAGCCGGCGCCCGGAGACGAGGACACGGTCGTCAAGACGACCGGCACGGACGCCGGTGAGCTCAAGGCGGTCGGCCTGCCCGGCGGCGTCCGGTTCAACGGGCCGGCCAAGGCGACGATGCAGCGCTTCGGGGCTCACCTGAAGCTGGTGATCACGACCTCAGGGACGACGACCGGCTACGCGCGCGGCAAGCAGCGCAACGGGACCGAGCGCACCGACAAGTTCCAGCTGATCGCCCAGGCGGCCTCCGCGACGGAGTGCCCGACGCAGTAACCAGCTCGACACCGCCACGTCCCTAGGCTGAGAAGGTGACAGACCCGGAGGGCGACGCTGCTCGCATCCAGATCGCCGTCGCGGCCCTCGTGCGCGAAGGCCGTGTCCTCCTTGGTCATCGCCATCCGTCCCGGCGCGCCTACCCGGACTGCTGGGACCTCGTTGGTGGACACGTAGAAGTTGGAGAGTCACCCGGACAAGCCGTTCGCCGTGAGTGCCTCGAAGAGCTCGGCGTCACGGTCCACGACGCGGTGCCGATTCCGTTCACGAACACCAACCCAGCCCTGGACCTGCGTGCGTTCCTGGTCACCCGATGGGAGGGAGAGCCCGTGAACGCTGCGCCCGAGGAGCACGACGAACTTCGCTGGTTCCGGCTCAGCGAACTGGCCGGGTTGACCCTGGCACACCCCGCGAGTCTCCCCGACATCGTGAACGCCGTCCGCAAGGTGGCCCCCTAGCCGCCCGAAGACTCACCACTCGACGGGGTGGCGAAACGGTTGGCTATCCTTGCCGGGCACCACGCGGGTGTAGCTCAATGGCAGAGCCCCAGCCTTCCAAGCTGGCCATGCCGGTTCGATCCCGGTCACCCGCTCCAGTCCGGCCCTCCA
>CAVWJW010000004.1:0-572481 GCA_963755335.1 uncultured Actinomycetes bacterium | reverse complement strand
GCATGATCGAGGTTCAGGACCTCACCAAGCAGTACGGCGACGTGACAGCCGTGGACGGCATCACCTTCACCGTGCGACCGGGCATCGTCACCGGCTTCCTCGGTCCCAATGGCGCGGGCAAGTCGACCACCATGCGCGCCATCCTCGGACTCGACCGGCCGACCTCGGGCACGGCCACGGTCAACGGACGACCCTTCCGGTCGGCCAAGGCTCCTCTCACCGAGATGGGCGCCATGCTCGAGGCGAAGGCGGTCGACAAGGGCCGTTCCGCGCGCAATCACCTGCTCGCCGTAGGAGCGACGATCGGCGTGGGACGAGGCCGCGTCGACGAGATCCTCGAGATGGTCGGCCTGGCGGACGTTGCCAAGAAGAACGCCGGCGGGTTCTCCCTGGGCATGAGCCAGCGGCTCGGGATCGCCACGGCGCTGATCGGGAACCCGGGCGTCGTCATGCTCGACGAACCGGTCAACGGGCTGGATCCCGACGGCATCCTGTGGATCCGCAATCTGCTCAAGCAGCTGGCCGCAGAGGGGCGCACCGTGTTCGTGTCCTCGCACCTCATGAGCGAGATGGAGCTCACCGCCGAGCACCTCATCGTCATCGGCCGCGGCCGGATCCTGGCCGACGTGTCGATGGAGGGCTTCATCGCGATGTCGTCCCAGCACAGGGTCGTCGTCGTCTCCCCCGACGCCGGCAGGCTTCGAGAGCTGCTCGCGGGCGATGACGTGTCGATCACCTCGCCCGAGCCCACGCGCCTCGAGATCGACGGGCTGGAATCCCCGCACGTGGGCGAGGTGGCGGCGGCCAACGGCATCGTGCTCCACCAGCTCTCCGACATCGCCCCGTCCCTCGAGGAGGCGTTCATGGAACTGACCGCAGACAGCGTCACCTTCCACGGCTCGGTCTCGAATGAAGGGACGGCGGCATGAGCGCCATGGCCAGCAGCGTGACGACAGACGCGCCCCTCGGCACGGTCGAGGGTCATCCCACGTCGATGCCGAGGGTCCTCTACTCGGAGTGGATCAAGATCCGCACTCTGCGTTCGACGTGGATCACGCTGGCCTCGATCGTCCTCGTCATCGTCCTGCTCGGGATCATCTCCGCAATGGTCGCCAGCGGCGACATCTCCCCCCAGGGTGGCCCCGGAGCCGGTCGGGCACGTTCGCTCGGACCATTATCGACGGTGCTTGCCGGCGCCAACCTGGCTGTCCTGATCGTCGCCGTCATGGGGGCCATCGCCGGTGCGCGCGAATTCAGCACCGGAATGATCCGAACCACCTTCTCCGCCGTGCCGAAGAGGCTGCCCGTCCTGTGGAGCAAGCTGATCACGTTCACGGTGATCGTCCTGCCGGTCGTCGCCGTCTGTGTCGTAGCAGCGTTCTTCCTCGGCATGCGGGTCCTCGACGCAGGAGGCGCCGCGACCGTGGCGTGGAGTGACGACGGCGTCGCGCGAAGTGTCCTGGGCACGGCGTACTACATCGTGGGGCTCGGCCTCATCGGCTTGGCCATCGGCATCCTGCTGCGCAGCACGGCTGCTTCCATCGGCGTGGTCATCGGCGCGGTCATCTTCCTGCCCGCACTCGCCTCGGCCCTGCTCCCGTCCAGCTGGGACGACATCCTGAAGTACCTCCCGTCCAACGCCGGCACCGCCTTCACCGGCAGCAGCCAGGTGGGCGCCACCCTGCTCACCCCGGGCACGGGCTTCCTCGTCTTCACCGCCTGGATCGCCCTCGCGATCATCGGTGCAGCCATCGTCCTGACCCGACGCGACGCCTGATCCTGCCGCACCCCTTGCGACGTAGGTTCAGCGTGCCTCGGCGGCGTGGACCGTCATCGTGCGCAGCCACGGACCCCCGAAGGTTGTGGCCATCGCGACATCGGCGGCGTCGCGACCCCGGCCGATCACCACTCGGCCCTTGCGGCCGACGTTGTTGCGCGGGTCGAACGTCCACCACCGGTCCCCGAGCCACACTTCCATCCATGCCGCGAAGTCCATCTCGGCACCGCCATCGGGGATGTCCAGGTACGGCAGGTAGCCGAACACATACCGCGCGGGAATGTTGAGTGCCCGGCAGAAGGAGATCGCCAGGTGGGCGAAGTCACGGCACACGCCGAACTGCGTTCCGTTCACATCGGCGGCCGTCGACCACGCCGTTGTGCTGCCGTAGGCGAAGGAGACATGCGAGTGCACGTGGTCGCAGATCGCCTGGACCCGCCCGTAGCCCGGCTCGAGGTCGCCGAAGAGCGTCCACGCCTCGGTGCCCAGCACGTCGGGAAGGCAGTACCGGCTCGGCAGGGTGTAGATCAACGTCGCGTCCGGCAGTTCGTCTGGCGGAATCTCGCCCGCCGAGGGGTCGGCGTCCTCGACGGCGTCCGGCACCTCGACCTCGGCGTTGTAGCGGAAGCTCGACGTCCCGATGGGCAGCACGACTCGGGTACATGGATTGCCGTACAGGTCGACGTAGCTGCGCAGCGCCATCTCAGGCGTCGACGACCAGCGCTCGGACCGCATCACAATGGACTCGGACGTGCCGGGTCGCACCTGGAAGATGGCTGGGGTGGGCACCTCGGCCTCGTACGTGAAGTCGCATCCAACCGTCAACCGGCGTGTCCTCATGTCCGAGGGCTGCGGCCCTTCATGGCCTTCCATCCGATCGCCCCGAGAACGAAGAGGAGAACAAGTCCAATGACAACCAGCGTGAAGACCATGCCCGCACAGTAACGTCCGCCGCCGATTGCAGCGCGTCGGTCCGCAGTGGGCAGCAGCGCCGACACCTACGCCAGACGTCGTTCCGGGTGCCGGTTGCGACGTCTGGCGTAGGCCTCGGTGCCATCCCGGCGGAGCAGCGCAGGAAGCCCTCAGAACTGCTTGACCAGGCCGGACGTTGCTCCCTTGAGCGTGTCCTTGATGATCCGCTTCTGGACGAAGCCGGGCAAAGGCAACGAGGTGTCCACGGTCAACGTCATCGTGACCTCGCTGCGATCGTCACCCGCATCGACCACCTGCCAGGACCCGACCTGTGACTTCTGCACGCTGGTGGGCTTCACCAGCACCCAGGAGAATCCGTCGTCGCTATGGGTGTAGTCGAGCAGGAACTCGTCCTTGGCCACCTTGACGTCGTTGACGAGGCGAGCCCGCGAGGGCCGTCCGTCGGCGTCGCGCTCAAGGACTTCGGACTCCAGGTTGCCGGGGAACCAGTCCTTCTGGTTGTCGATGTCACGCAGGAATGCGAGTACGTCCGCCGTTGGTGCCTCGACCGTGACCTTCAGCGATTCAGTCTGAGCCATGCTGGCAGCGTATCCGCGACGAGGGGCCCAAGGCGCGATCGCAAGACAGCGCCGACACCTAACGCTTCGGGGAGCGCCAGGCCCACCAGATGAGCGGCAGTTGAAGCGGAAGCCGTGCCCACGCCACGGCCTTCATCGGCGGCGAGACCTTCTCCGAACGCTGCCAGGCAACTGCCATGGTCACGTTTCCTGGCCAGACGGCGACGAGCAGGGTCGAGCTCGCTAGCGGAGCCCAGGGCTGTCGGGCCAGGAGTCCGACGGCACACGCGATCTCTGCCACGCCGCTGCCGACGATGATCTGTCGCCGGGCTGGCAGCGCACGCGGCACGAGCGGCTCGAACGTCGCCGGCCGGACCAGATGCACAAGTCCACTGGTGATGAAGGCCCCTGCAACGATCTTCGTGCCAAGTGGAGTCGGGCTCATGCCGCATTCTCTCGCCTTCCCGCGCGGGCGCTACTCGCCCAGCCGCATGACCTCCGCCGTGAGCGTCAGGCTCAGGATGCGGTCGTCCACCTTCCCGCCCTGGTGCACCGTCATCAACTCGTCGGCAGCGGTGAGTCGCCCGAAGTCATCGAGGTAGGCGCGGACGTCGTCAGGGGTGCCGCACGCGGTGTACGTCATCATCTCGTCGACGAACGAACCGTCCGCACTATCCAGGATCACGTCGATCTGCGCATCGTCCAGCTGATGCCCTCCGCGCGTGAGCATGCGACGGCCCAGCGACCGGCGGCGCATCGCGCGCTGTCGGTCTGCCTCCTCCCGGGTAGGCGCGGCGATGACGTTGAGCGCCGCAATGGCGTACGGCTCAGCGAGCTGCTCGGAGGCCTGGAACTCACTCCGGTACATGCGCAGAGCCGCCTCCAGCGCTGCCGGTGCGAAGTGACTCGCGAACGCGTACGGCAGCCCCAGCATTGCCGCCAGCTGCGCACCGAACAGCGACGAGCCAAGGATGTAGATCGGCACGTGGGTGCCCCGACCCGGCGTCGCGTGGATCGTCGGCACCCGGGTCTCGTCAGCGAGGTAGCCCTGGAGTTCCAACACGTCCTGGGGGAAGGAGTCGGCGGCCATCGGATCGCGGCGCAGCGCACGGAGGGTGACCTGGTCGGTGCCGGGCGCGCGGCCCAGCCCGAGGTCGATCCGTCCGGGATGCAGTGTGGCAAGCGTTCCGAACTGCTCGGCAACGACCAGCGGCGCATGGTTGGGCAGCATGACCCCACCGGATCCGAGACGGATGCTCGTCGTGTGGGCCGCGACATGGGCGATGAGGACGGCGGTCGCGGACGATGCGATCGAACTCATGTTGTGATGCTCGGCGTACCACACCCTCGAGTACCCCAAGGCCTCCGCACGCTGCGCCATACGCACACAGCCGACCAGGCCGTCGGCCACGGTCTCATCCCGACCGACGATGGCTAGGTCGAGCACGGACAGCGGGACGGTGGGCATCACCGCAGGCTACGCGGTCCCGGACCGGCGGCCGACAGTCTCGTCGGCGGAGCTGTCCTGGGCCAGGCTCCCCCGACCGCCTGCTTGCCGTCCCAAGTCGACGATGACGCCACTTCGTGTGACATCAACCGCAGGCTTCACCTCTCGTTCACTTGGCGTCCGGGGGTTGCCCCAACAGGTCCGATGCACGAGGGCTGTGTTGCCGTTACGTTGTCCGCATGGCCCTGCATCGCAATGACGTCGAAGAGCTCCAGCGCCTCGCCATCGCGCCCTTGTATGCGCGGCCGAGAGCGGCCATCGGCGCACCGAAGGACGCGATCCCGGACGACGGGATGGATCCGCGGGTCGCCTACCGCCTGATCCACGATGAGTTGATGCTCGACGGCAACTCGCGACAGAACGTCGCCACGTTTGTCACGACCTTCATGGACGAGGAGGCGGACCGGCTGTTCGCCGAGACGGCCGACAAGAACATGATCGACAAGGACGAGTACCCCCAGACGGCCGAGATCGAGGGCCGCTGCGTACGGATGCTGTCCAGCCTGTGGAACGCGCCCGGTGACGCAAGCGCGACCGGGACATCCACGACGGGCTCCAGCGAAGCCGTGATGCTCGGGGGCCTGGCCCTGAAGTGGAAGTGGCGTCAGCGTCGCGAGGCCGCGGGTCTGCCGTCCGATAGGCCGAACCTCGTGATGGGCATCAACGTCCAGGTGGTGTGGGAGAAGTTCTGCCGGTACTGGGACGTGGAGCCGCGCTATGCGCCGATCGAGGACGGGCGGCTGCAGCTCAACGCTGCGGAGGCGCTGAAGCTCTGCGACGAGAACACGATCGGCGTGGTCGCCATTCTCGGCTCGACGTTCGACGGCTCGTACGAGCCGGTCAAGGAGATCGCGGACGCCCTCGACGCGCTCGCCGCGTCAGGCGGACCCGACATCCCTGTGCACGTCGACGCGGCCTCCGGCGGGTTCGTCGCCCCGTTCCTCGATCCCGACCTCGAGTGGGACTTCCGGGTCCCGCGGGTGCGGTCGATCAACTCGTCCGGGCACAAGTACGGACTTGTCTACCCGGGCGTCGGCTGGGTGATCTGGCGCACGCCGGAAGACCTGCCCGAGGACCTCGTGTTCCATGTGAACTACCTCGGCGGGGACATGCCGACGTTTGCGCTGAACTTCTCGCGTCCGGGTGCCCAGGTGATCGCCCAGTACTACAACCTCATTCGGCTCGGTCGCGAGGGCTACCGCGAGGTTCAGCAGGCCTGCCGCGACACGGCCCTGTACCTGTCGTCCAGGATCGGGGCCTTGGGTCCCTACGAGCTCTTGTCGGACGGGTCGCAGTTGCCGGTCTTCTTCTTCCGACTGCGGCCGGACGTGAGCAACTACACCGTCTTCGACGTGTCCGCCAAGATGCGCGAGCGGGGCTGGCAAGTGCCTGCGTACACCCTTCCGGCGAGCCTCACCGACGTGGCAGGCCTTCGAGTAGTCGTCCGCAACGGCTTCGACCACGACCTCGCCGACCTCTTCTTTGAGGACCTCGCGCGGGCCACCGCATTCCTCGAGAGCCTGCCATCGAAGCTGCCGTCGGATCCCGACCACACGGAGTCGTTCCGGCATTGACGGACCCGGGCGCCGCAGCAACGTCGTCCGCGATCTCCACCCACTGCGAGCCGGGGCACGTGACAGTAGGGTCGCGGTTCACGTTCATGAAGCGTTCTTGGGAGTGCATCCGTGCCGCAGAGCCGTGGGATCGTCTTCAGGAACGTCCGGGTCTTCCCTGGCCACGGCGACGCCTTGTCCGGACCGCAGGACGTGCGCGTCGATGGGACGACGATCACGTACGTCGGCCCCGTCGTCGACACACCCGAAGACCCGGACATCACGGTGATCGACGGCACCGGTCGGGTACTGATGCCGGGGCTCATCGATGCGCACTGGCACACGGCCTTCGCCGCAGTGTCCGTGGAGGTGGCGATGACCTGCGACGTCGGCTACCTGCATCTGGCCGCCGGACGCGAAGCCGGCAACACGCTCATGCGCGGGTTCACCACGGTGCGCGACGCTGGTGGACCCGCGTTCGCGCTGAAGTGCGCCATTGATGAGGGGCTGGTGGCGGGCCCCCGAATCCTGCCCTCGGGCGCCTTCATCTCCCAGACCTCCGGGCATGGTGACTTCCGGATGCGGCACGAGGTGCCGCGTGATCCGTGCCGCCACCTCAGCCACATCGAGATCATGGGCGGCTCGGCCATCGCCGACGGCGTGCCAGAGGTCCTCCGTGCCGTGCGCGAACAGTTGATGCTGGGCGCCTCACAGATCAAGCTGATGGCCGGAGGCGGCCTCGCGTCGTCGTACGACCCGATCGACGTCACCGAGTACACCGAGTCCGAGATGCGCGCGGCGGTCGAGGCCGCCGAGAACTGGGGCACCTACGTCATGGTCCACGCCTACACCCCGCGGGCCATCGCCCAGGCGATCCGTGCGGGCGTCCGCTGCATCGAGCATGGGCACCTGGTCGACGAGGCGACCGTCGAGCTGATGGCCGAGCATGACGTGTGGTGGAGCCTGCAGCCGTTCCTCGACGACGAGGACGCGATCCAGAATCCCAACCCGGCCAACCGCGCCCGCCAGCTCGAGGTGTCCGCCGGCACCGATCGCGCCTACGCCCTCGCACGCAAGCACGATGTCCGGATCGGCTGGGGCACGGACACCCTTTTCGACGCCGGCCTGGCCAGACGACAGGGCCGGCAACTGGCGAAGATGAGCCGCTGGTTCACCCCTGCCGAGGTCCTCGCCATGGCAACCTCCGGCAACGCCGACCTGCTTGCCCTGTCCGGTCCGCGGCACCCGTACCCCGGTGTTCTGGGTCGCGTCGAGGCCGGCGCGTTGGCCGATCTCCTGCTGGTCGGTGGCGACCCTCTTGTTGACCTCTCCTTGCTTGCCGATCCCGACCGGAACCTGTCAGTGATCATGAAGGACGGCGTGATCCACAAGAACACCCTCGCCTGAGGCAACCGGCGTTAGAGCGGGCGCCGCGGTTGGCCGGATCAGGCTTGGCTGTGCGCCCGTGCTTCGTCGGCCGCATCCTTGGTCAGACGGGCGATGACCGCGGCGCGTGCAACGGGGTCCAGCGCATCGAGCTGATCATGGATGGACTCAGTCGCCGCGTCGGCCTCCGCCTGGATGGCCCGAACACGGGAGACGGCGACCACGGCGACGACGGCGGCGGCCACGGCGGCGACAACCAGCGAGGCGGTGAGGATCCGGTGGGACGTGCTCATGCGAACTCCTTGGGCTTGTCGCCTTGAACAGATGCGCTGATCGGACCGATCGGCGACAGCCACACTATCTACGACCGCAAACTATGACGCGCCGTCACCGGTTGTCACGGCCTGCGCCAAGCAATCATTGATCTCCGCTGCTCGTTGGGTCGCGATGCTGCGCCGCATACAGGTGATCAAAGGCATCACCCACGGCAGGCAAGTCCTTGCGGGGGACGTGGTCGAGGAAATGTTCGCGCACCGACTCCACATGCACTGGCCCCATGCGGTCGCACAGTTTCTCGCCGGTTCTGGTGATGACGGCGTGAACCAGACGCCGGTCGTCGTCCCTGCGCCGTCGCTCGACGAGTCCCTTCGTCTCCAGCCGCTGCACCCGGTAGGTGATGACGCTTGCCTCGGTGCCGAACTGACCGGCGAGGTGCCCCATGGTGAGCCCGTCTGGGCTGTTGCGGAGCATGAGCAGGATGCCGTGGTCGAGCAACGTCACATCGAAGGCGTCCCGAAGGTCGCGGTCGAGGGCCGCGAACATGTGCATCCCTGCCACCACAAGGGAGTGCCAGGCAGCCATCTCGGTCTTGTCGAGCCAACGTGGTTCGGGTGCCATGACGGGACCGTACACGACCCTTGCAATCTGAAGGAGCGTGTGATTAGGTACTTCGAATCTGAAGGATCTACTTAGGAGTTCCCATGGCAGCACTGCAGGTAGTCCGCTTCCGCACCAAGCCCGACGTCGCCGACGCTGACATCGTGGAGATCAACGAACGCTTCCAGCGCGAAGTCGCACCGGTGCTTCCCGGTCTCGAGCGCCGTGAGGCAGCCCGCACCGCCGACGGAGGATGGGTGCTCGTCCTGCGCTACGTCGACATGGCGACCGCCATAGCTCCGCCCGCCGATCACGGCATGGAGATCGCCGGAACGCTCATGTCGATGATCGACATGTCCACGATGTCCGCCGAGTTCCTGACGGTCGTCAGCGAATAGGGCACGTGCAGGCCTGCTCCTACGGCGGAACGGCACAGACGGGTGGAGAGCCTTTCCGTCCCCGGCACGCAACCGGACGTCAAGCGAGGCGCCCGGGGTTCGAATCACGTCATCAGGCTGGGAGAGGTTCTTCATCCGGTGTTCGGCCACGTAACGCACGTTCCGCGTGGTACCCGCAACCAGTCAACGGGCATTCGACGTCTCGGGCGGTGCACGGCGGGCTCACGGATGGCAATGGTTTCGCCGCTGCATAGGATCCGACGCAGAGTGCCGGCGCTCGGTCGGCCCGAACCCCGGGGGCCTCATGACCACTCCTGTGCCTGATCCGCGGCCATCCATCCGAAGCCAGGTCGCGGCCGACAATGAGGGCCGAGAGATCACGATCAGCTTCAACTCGCGATCCGTGCGCAAGTCGGGAGTGATCCTGCTGGTGCTCGTCGCTGCCTTCCTGCTGGCCCTGTGGCTGTTCTCGGTCACCAGCCACTTCCTGTTCCTCATCCTCATGGCGTGGCTCATCTCCATCGCACTCGAGCCTGGAATCCGGGCCCTTGTGAACCGTGGTCGCTCCCGTGGAGTCGCCGCCGGGATCACCGGCGGGGGCGCAGTGCTCGTGGTGGTGGCGTTGGCCGTGGTGTTCGGGCAGTTGTTCTTCACGCAGATCTCGCAGTTCGTCAGCAGCATCCCGAGCATCGAGAGCGCGCTGATCGCCTGGAGCAACGCCCACCTCGGGACCTCCCTGGATCCCGACACGATCGCGTCGTCACTGCATCTCGATGCCGCGCACATCAGCTCGTGGGCAAGCTCACTGTCCGGCGGCGTATTCGGCGTCGTCGGGTCGCTCTCGGCGGTGCTGTTCGACCTGCTCACGATCCTCGTGTTCGCGATGTACTTCGCCGCCGACGGGCCCCGCTTCCTGCGCACGGTCGCGGCCACGATGCCACCCCGCGCCCAGCTGGTCTTCCTCAACGTCTCGACGATCACCACCGAGAAGACCGGCGGCTACGTCGTCTCGAAGATCATCCTGGCCGGCCTGTCGGCGTTCTTCCACGGCATCTTCTTCTTCGCCATCGGCGTGCCGTACTGGCTGCCCTTCGCCCTGTTCGTCGGCATCACCGCGCAGTTCATCCCCATGATCGGGACCTACCTCGGCATCATCCTTCCCGTGCTCGCCACCGTCTTCACCGATCCCTGGAAGGCGGTGGCCATCGTCATCTTCGCCACCATCTACCAGCAGATCGAGAGCTACATCTTCACGCCGCGCGTCAGCAAGAAGACGATGGACGTGAACCCCGCCATCGCCCTTGCCGCGGTCTTCGTCGGCGCAGCCATCTGGGGTCCCGTCGGGGCACTCATCGGCATCCCCCTCGCCGCCGCAGGCGTGGCGATCCTCGACAGCTACAAGAAGTCCTACGACCTCGTCCCGGAGGTTGACCTCGCCACCACGGCGTCAGTCACCCCAGACGAGACAAGCGTCGAGGACGCCTAGATCGCCGAACGACCTCGTCACATTGGTCGCCCAGAGATTCGGAGCCGGTGGTGATCGGCCGTCCTGTGACGATGTCTCATTGGCGCGAACAGGCGCTGAATCCCCGCGACGATGGGCCAAGATCACTGGTCGTGACGCCCGCACGCCAATTCGGCTTACCAGCATCGTCGTGCGTGAACGTGGCGCGAAGACCAGAGCACGTGGTCCACTGTGGGCTCGGCGTCCGGCGATGGAAAGCGGAACGTCGCTTAGATGCGGGTCGCTAAGAGCGCCGACTCCAGGGTCTCCTGTAGCCATGCCTGGTAGTGATCGGCGTCCCATCCGCAGCCGTCGCACAGGAGTTGGTGGACTTCAGGACTGGTGATGGCCCACACGATGTCGGTCGCCTCGTCGATACTCATCTTGTCCTTGAGGACCCCGTTGGCGGCGACCCACGAGACGACCTGAGTCATGGCTTCGCGGCGTTGCCGGAGTTGGAGATCGTCTCGCAGCGCACGGGCGTCGGGATCGACGAGTGCAGCGGAGCGCAGGATGTCGTCGACCGGTCGGATTCGCTTGAGTTGCTCGGTGATGCCGCGCGCCAGCATGGCGATCTGACGACTCTGATCGGTCTCCCGCCGCATCGCCTGAGGACCCTCACGGTCGAGCACCGGGACATCGTCTTCGTCGCCGCCGATCGTGACGTCCAGGACGGCCGTGAGCAGGCCCTTCTTGCTCCCGAAGACGTGCAGCACCGTGTCGGCGGCGACTCCTGCCGCGTCTGCCACCTGAGTCAACGTCGTAGCCGGGTATCCCTTGTCGACGAAGAGCGTGCGAGCCGACTCCAGGATCCGAGTTCGTGTCGCGGCGGCCTGTTCGGTGCGCAGGGTCGATGCGTACGGGCGTCTCTTGACAGGTTTAGACATCAGTGCCACTGTACTACATAATCATTCCAGTGCTACTGGAACGAATAGCGAAGAGAGGCACCCCATGGACCTGCTGGAGCGCAACAAGACCACCGTCCGCCGCGTATTCGATGAGGGATTCAGCCAGGGTCGTACCGCCGTGGTCGACGAGGCCCTGTCGCCCGACGCTGTCGATCGGCATCCCTTCGAGCCCGGCGAAGCCGACTTCCGCGATCACCTCAAAGCGGCGATCACCATGTTTCGACAGGCCATGCCCGACCTACGGGCCACCGTTGAGGACATCGTCGCCGAGGGCAGCACAGTCGCCGCCCGGGTACGCATGACCGGCACGCACACGGGCACTCCCCTGTTCGGGGTGCAGGCCACCGGCCGACCCGTGGACATCGAGCAGTTCCACTTCATCCACACCGACGAGCAGGGTCGCGGCGTGCACCACTGGGCGAACGTCGGAGTGGCCGAACTACGTCAGCAGATCAGCGCCGCCTGAGTTCCACCTCACGGCCGAAGCGGAAGTCTCCTTCTCGGCACCCTGCCATCGAGGGCGAAGTGCCCATACCCGAAGTGCCGTCCCTATTCCCGAAAGCGACATTTCCCTCAATAGCGGATACCGACTCGCTCCACAATGTCACTCGTGGAGCAGCAGCTGGGCCTGGCCAGCCTCGAGGACGGCACGGCGATTCGGTTCGCCGTCGCGGGCACGGGTCCGGTTGCCGTCTACGTGCCGGGGTGGGTATCCCACCTTGAGCTGGGGTGGGCGCTGCCGGCTGAGCGCGAGTTCTACGAGGGGTTGGCTGACGGCCGAACAATCGTGCGCTACGACAGGCCAGGTTGCGGCCTATCGCAAGCAACCAGCCGCACGGATCTCGCGGAGCTAGAGCTGGAAGTCCTGCGCGCGGTTGTCGCCTCGGTCGAGGTCGATCGGTTCGACCTGATCGGCGCCTCCTTCGGAGCGCCGTTGGCGGTGCGCTGGGCGGCTCGTCAACCGCAGTCTGTGAAGCGCCTCGTCCTCTACGGCGGATGGGTTGACGGCCACGCACTGGCCGCACCCGCCGTGCGTGAGCACGTTCTCGGCTTGGTCGACCAGCACTGGGGGTTCGCCTCAGACGTGCTGACCGAGATCTTCGCCCCCGACGCGGACGCCGGGTTCCGGGCCATGTTCGCCCGCTACCAGCGAGAATCGACGAGCGCGGCGATGGCTCATCAACTCCTGGCAGCCTGCTACGACATCGACGTTTCCGATGATCTGGGAAGCATCACGGCAAGAACCTCGGTCATCCACCGCCAGGATGACCGTGCAGTGCCGATCGCGGAGGGAAGACGGCTGGCTGCCGGTATCGAAGGAGCCACGCTAACGGTGCTGGCCGGCCGAACTCACATTCCGTTCGCCGGCGACGCCCACTCTGTTCTGAATGCGATCCGTCACGGACTCGGGCTGCACCCACGCGACCACGCGACCCCCCCCCGTCATTGACTGCGCGGCAGACGCAAGTGGCGGCACTGGTCGCACAGGGCTGGTCGAACCGGCAGATCGCTGACGAGTTGGTGATCACGGAGCGCTCGGCGGAGTCGCACGTCGAACGGATTCGCATGCGTCTCGGATTCCGGTCACGTGCCCAGGTCGCAGCCTGGTACGTCGCGTCGCACGCCGTCGACTGACAACTGAAGTGCGGTATTTCCACTGCTGACGACGTCGCTACGAGCCGGGCAGGCTCGATGCATGACCACTCGTACCAAGACATCAGCCTCGAAGGCGCCCATGCACGCGCCCTCACCCCAGGAATTCGAGACGCACCCGGCTCGCGGGCGGTTCAACTCCGCCTTCTTCTGGGTCATGGGCGGCTATATCAACTGGCACATGCGCAAGTACAAGACGGTGGCTTTCGCCGAACTCCCGCACACCGTCGTCGAACTCGGCCCAGGCGTGGGCGCGAACGTGCGCTACCTTCCTGCCGAAGCGCGTCTGATCGCCATCGAACCCAACCCGGTATATGCACCCTCGACTCAGGCGGACGGCCAGCGCGGGCGGCGTCGACATCGAGATCCGCAGTGTTGTCGGTGAGCGGATCGACCTGCCCGACGCCAGCGCGGACGCCGTCATCTCGAGCCTTGTCCTGTGCAGCGTTCGCGACCCGCAGGTAGTGCTCGCCGAAGTCCGCCGCGTTCTTCGACCTGGCGGGCGGTTCAGCTTCGCCGAGCATGTCGCCGCGAAGCGCGGAACGCCGACACGATGGTCGCAAAGGCTTCTGCGTCGACCTTGGGCCTGGACCTTCGAAGGGTGCTCCTGCGAACGAGACCTAGCGAGCGTGATCCGGTCCGCCGGCTTCGCCAGCATCGACCTTCGCCACTACCGAATCCACTCGCCGTTCCTTCCGTTCAACACGCAGATCGCCGGCACCGCTATCAAGTAGCGCGACCCCGGTCACGCCTTGACCGGGCTCACCTCGACCGCTTGTCGACCCCACACCCACACCCGAAGGCAACACGATGCACCGCTTCGCCATGGTCGCGACCAGCAACGACATCCGTCTGCGCCGCCTCACCCCGCCGACGCCGACCACATGAACGCCCTCCTCCAGCGGCGATCACCGCAATCGCGCTGCCGGCGCTACTTCCGCTTCATGAGCTCGATTCCCCCGGCCGACGTCGCACGGTTCGTCGCGGTGAGCCCCAACCACATGGCGGTCGGCGCGTTCGACAACGGGGTTCTCGTGGGCGACAGCGCAGTACATCCGGTCGACGGCACGGCCCGACCACGCCGAGGCCACCGTCGAGGTGGCCGACACCCACCAGCGACGCCGGGTCGGCACCCGTCTGGCGGTCGAACTGGCCAGGCTCGCTGCCCACGAGGGAATCACCCACTTCACACGACTGTCCTCACCGAGAACTGGCCGGTGCTGGGCCTGATGCGGCACTCGGGGTGGGACATGGCGACCACTCTTGACGGGGCCTATGCCGAGGTCGTCGTGACACTGCCGCGGGACGGGTGCCTGCTCGACTCGACAAGTCCCGGTCACGGGTGTCCGGTCCCGGCGAGCCTGTCTACCGCTTGATTGTGAAGGTGCCCGTCTGCCCCTTGAGCGTGAAGGAGACCTGGCTCGTGCCTGATGTCCTCGGCACGTTGTTCCCGTAGTGCGTCTCTGTCGTCGGCTGGTCGAAGCCGCGCATCTCAGCGACTGGCATGGCCTGTGCGACGTGACCGCTGGACGCAATCGTGACGCTGGCCCCAGTCACCGTCGAGCCCGTCCCGTGATCGCAAATCGAGACCTCAACGTGGCGGGTATCCACCGCGTTGCCGGACATCATGCCGTTTCGAACCTGATCCTTGGGTACCGGGTCCATCATCGTTCCCGCCACTATCAACTCATCGGAGACCGGCGCAGGCAGGCAGGATCAGGCTCGCGCCGACGGCACTGATGCCTAGGAGGATTGAGCGGGTGCGTGAGAACGAGCAGACGTGGGGCGCCTTCCCTTGACGAGATCGAAGGCCGCCTGACGCCTACCTACCAGGGTGCGCCGCCATTGCCGTGGAACTCCTATGCGGTGCATGACGATCGCATCACGAACCATTGGTGAGCATCCTTGGCGTATGTCGCGCCGTGAGAGTCCCCTCGTGAGGGCAGTCATCGTGATGAGCCTGGCTGTGAGCGTCCTGCTCGCCGGCTGCACGGCCTTCGATGACGGCAGTGCCGCGTTGAAGACCGGGCAGCGAAGCCCCCAAGAATCCCTCGAATCACCAACCGTCATGCCGCACCCATCCCTCGCGCCTTCGCCTGGGCTGAAGATCGTTGAGCCTGCCTCGCCATCCGTGGCGATCGCCTCAGCCCCGACGCGGGCTAGCAGCATGTCGGCTGTGCCGTCTCCGTTGACGGTGGCCGAGGCCAACGCAGTCATCTCGCGGATCGGCGACCGACAGTGGGCCCGCATCGTGGCCACCGGGACCTGGCGACCCGAGTGCCCGGTCGGCCGCGACGACCTGCGGCGCCTTGACGTGAACTACATCGACTTTGATGGGAAGATCCGGCGCGGCAATCTCATCGCGCACCGGGACAGCGTCGCAGACCTTGCCGTGATCTTGACCGGTCTGTTCGACGCGCGGTTCCCCATAGGGCGCATGGAGTCCGTCGAGAGGTACGGCGGCGACGTCGTGCGCAGCCTCAAGGCCAATAACACCTCGGCCTTCAACTGCAGGCGCCGCGATCAGATCAACGCCCCCACAATGGATTCACCGCACGCCAATGGTCGCGCGATCGACATCAACCCCGCCCAGAATCCCTGGACCGACCCTCGCTGCAGTTGCTGGGTGCCCTCTGCAGTCTTCGCCGAGAACCGAAGCGGGGCCGGTGTGCTCACCAAGGGCAGTCGCCCATGGCAGTTGTTCACCCAGCGAGGATGGATCTGGCAGGACATCAAGGTTCCCGACTACATGCACTTCGACACGGGCTTCCCATCTCGGCCGCGCTGACACCACGGCATGCCCACCTCCCGACCGGGTTGGGGAGGTGGGTGCATCGACGACCGAGGTCGTGGGCGCTTCCGGTGGTCGGCGGGGCAGTCCGACGATGACACCCATCGTGGTGGACTTGCTGGCTCCGTCGGGCCCCAGAAAGCCGTTGACACGTCCTGGGGCCCTCGGGTGGTCGGGAGCGGCGATCAGGGGGCGACGGCGGTGAGGGGCGACGGCCGGAAGCCCTTGAAGGTCATCCAGACGCCCACCGACAGCTCCCAGATCGCAACCGGGATGACGCCGATGAACCACACGGAGCCGACCTCGGCGACGCCGAACACAGCGAGGACGCTGGCCGCCAGAAGGAACGGCGCGCCGATCAGGCCCAGGGTGGGGATGATGCGCGGCACCAGTCGCGACTTGTAGAGCAGCGTGCCGAACAGCAGCGCGTTGATCCCGGCGCACACGTTGGGTCCGAAGTTGAAGGTCCAGTCGCGGACGGCGACGAGCGCCTGTCCGGTGGTCTCGAGCGAGGCGGCATCGGCTACAGCGGTGCCGGCGACTTCCTGGTGCATGGTGACGACGGCCAGCAGGCTGACGACGCCGACCATGATGATGGCGGCCTCCATCAGCCGAGAGGTGACGAAGCCGAGGGCCAGGGACTCGTTCTGCCTGCGGACAACGGGGAACACGGCGACGGCGGTCGCAATGCAGGCGATGGCATTGACGACGTCGAGCAGGGCGCCCAAGGCGACCTGGGTGTCTGCGGTGCCGGCCACGATGAAGCTCGGGTCGTTCAGGATCGGCGCGAGCAGCAGCACCGCCGGGATCGAGGCGGCGAACGTGATGAGGTAGGCGATGCCGCCCGCCCGGGCGTACCCGCGCGTCCAGTCCTTTGCCTGCGTCGGTGCTGCCGCCACGGTGGCGGTGGTGATCGTGGGGCTCATGTCAGTCTCCAGGTGTGGTCTCGATGGTGGGATTGGTGCCCCGCTCGGTTGGGTCGAGTCGGGTGAGCGAGACCAAGGGCACTCCGAGGTCGCGCAGGCTGTGGAGCAGGCCATGAAGGGCGGCCTGGTCGGTGATCTCGCCTTCGAGGACGGTTGTGCCGTCGTCGAGGCGCGTGAGGGTCATGCCGTCGAACCGAACAGCCCACCGGGGGTGGAGGTGGCCGGCCAGGCGGATGGAGTAGGTGCCTCCTCCTTGGCTGGTGCTGTCGGCTGGGTGGGTCACGGGGTTCTCCTGTCTCTTCGGCCGCGGTGCCCGCGAAGTGGGGCTGGGCCGCTCGCTGACAGGAAACCTACGAACCGATCTAGTGAGTGCGACTCCCCACATGTAGGGATTCGCGTGGGTACTTGACAATGATCCGTTCGGGGCGGGCACGACTGGCTTCCGAGCGCGGTCACCGAGCGGGAAGCAGTCCCAGTTCCCGGGCGCGACTCACGGCCGCTCGTCGACTGTTGACACCGAGCTTGGCGTAGACGTTCTTCGTGTGGGTACGCACCGTGTGGAGCGACACCACCAGGTGACGGGCAATCTCGGGTCCATCGAGGTCGGTGGCCAACAGGCGAAGGATCTCGGTCTCGCGCACGCTGAGCGAACCCACGGGGCCGGCCACGGGACTGAGCGAGGGCGACGCCGTCTCGTCCGGTGACGACGCTGCGGTTGACTGGAGGTGCTCCCAGAACGGCGAGTCAGTCTTGAGGTGATCGGATCGGGCCACCAGCGATGCGATTGCGGATCCGTGGCGGGTGAAAGCGCGGAGGTGCTGTTCGGGCTCGGCGAGGCTGACGGCACGCTCCCACCCGACCATCGCCCCTGTCGCGTCAGTAGCGGCGTCGGCTGCGAGTGCCTGGAGCACGAGAACGTCGACCAGCGTCCCGTGTCGCCCGCCCGCCCCTGTTGCCGCCGACAGTCTCAGGAGCAGCGATCGCGCCGCGTCGAGATCCTTGGCTTCCCCGCGGTCGCGGTACTGGGCGAGAAGCACCTCGGCCAGAGTGATCAGCTCGAATTCGCGGGCGTACGTCAGTGCGAGGTCGGGTGCGACGTGGCGGTCGGCCGCCCAGCGGGTGCACTCCTTGACATGTCCGAGGGCGGCGTGGATGCGGGCCTTGCGGGCGTAAAGGGGACGCACGTCAGGTGAGAAGTCGCCGACGTACACGCGCTCCGCGTCGGTCAGCAGTTCCAGGGCCGCGTCCGGGTCACCGTCACCCTCGGCGAGCACGGCTGAGGCGGCCCGCCACCGGTAGGGGAACTGCGGGAGCCCCAGGGACTCGCCGAGCTCGCGCGCCGCGTCGAGGTGGCCTCGCGCCCGCCGCGTGTCGCCACGTTCGAGGCTGATCTCAGCGAGCCCCACGTGCATGTCGGCGACCCCGCGCAGTCCGGCAGAGTCGTCGCTCGCGAGCTGCACGCCCTCCTCGTAGGCGTGCAGTGCCGCAGTGAGCCGCCCTTGGGTGATCCGCAGGTCGGCGAGGGCGATCGTGCAGCCCAGCACGTCGGAGTAGTAGCCGGCTCGATGCAGGTGCCCGATGCTCGTCTCGTACTGTCCGTGCGCCTCGTCGAGGTCGCCTCGTGCCCAGCAGGCAAGGCCGGCAAGGGCGCTCGCGGATGCCTGGATGATCCGGTCGTGGGATGGGGCAGCTTCGACGGCCCGCTGCGAGCGCCGGAGGGTGGTCTCGAGGTCGCCTTCGACGAGGGCAAGCGCCGCCCGGTACATGTGAATGGCCGCCGGGACACGAGCGAGCTCCATCTCATCGACGACGACCATGCTCGAGGGGTCTGACGCGCCCTCGACCGGCGCGGCCGGCACCCGTGACAGGCGAGCGTGGATAGCCGGCAGCCAGCGCTCCACGTCGGACAGCCGTGAATCGACCGCCGCGAATTCGTTCGCCCGCATGAGGCCACCAATGAAGGCGACGGCGAGCACGGGTCGCTGTCGAACCACGCCGTCGGGGAAGTCGTCGACCCAGCCACGCACGGTCACCTCGCGGCGTTCCCGTTCCAGCAGGGGGGCGGCGCGTTCGGCGATGTCCGCCGCACCCTGCACGTCACCCGCGATCAGGGCGTGCCGGACGGCGGCCGCGAAGTCCCCCCTGACTGCGTACCAGGCGCTTGCCCGCTCGTGGAGCAGTGGCACCACGTCCGGACTGCTCTCCATCAGGTGCGTCTGCAGCACGTCGGCGAACAAGTGGTGGTAGCGGTACCACAGTCGTTGGTCGTCTAGTGGGTCTACGAAGAGGTTCTCGCGATAGAGGTGCTCGAGCATCGCGCCGCCGCCGAGGGTCCCGGTGACGGCGTCGCAGAGTCCGCCGGTGAGGCGATCGAGCACGGAAGTGCGAAGCAGGAAGGTACGGACATCCTCGGGCTGTCGAGCGAGGACTTCGTCCACCAGGTAGTCGACGATGTACCGATCAGTTCCGGTGAAGCCTGCGACGAAGCCCTCAACATCATCGCGCCCCTGCATCGACAGCGCAGCGAGCTGCAGCGCTGCCGCCCACCCCTCTGTTCGTTCGGTCAACTTCGCGACATCCGGGGCACTGAGCGCAGGAACCCCGGACGTTCTCAGGTACTGCATGGCCTCGTCGACGTTGAAGCGGAGGTCACGCGCGCGCACCTCGACCAGTTCGCCCGAGCGCGGAGGCGAGCCAAGGGGAGGTCAGGGTCGGCGCGAGTCGTGAGTATGACGTGCACGTTCGGCGGCAGGTGGTCGAGGAGGTATGCCATCCCCTGGGCAACATCAGGACCGTCAGCAAGGTGATAGTCGTCGAGCACGAGGTCGATGTCGTGCGGCTGCTCCGCCAGGTCGTTGACCAGGGCGGCAACAAGAGCTGTCGATGGCGGCTGACCGGAGGCGAGCGCCTGCAGGACGGCGCTGCCCGTATCCGGCGCGACCTTCTGGAGTGCCAGCACGACGTACATCCAGAACGAACCGGGCGCTCTGTCGGAGTCGTCGAGGGAGACCCAAGCGACCGCCCCGCCCGCCTTCACCCTTGGTTCGAGCCACGCGGTCACTGCCGTGGACTTCCCGAACCCCGCGGGAGCGGAGACCAGCGTAAGCCGCGTCCCCGTCCCCGATGTGAGTCGCTCGGTGAGCCGGGGCCGGTCCACGACGCCGCGGCGCAACTGCGGCACATTCACCTTGGTGGCAACCCAAGGGCTGGCCATCGGCGGCTCCCCCTCGGCATTCGCAGTCGGGTGTGGGCCGACGATAGCCCAGGCGGGGGCGGCTGGGAACGGCCATTGACAAGTCATGCGCGTTCAGGGGACAGTCACGCGAGAGGCACGCTTCGGCAGGCGCATGATCACGCCACGTCCGCCGGCAGCGCTCGCCGACACCTCGGCTTCGACGCCCGAGTCGACACCGACTTGAGGAGTGCGTGTTGCCCGACGCCTTCCCTCCCACAGATAGCACCTCCTCGCTCACTCGGGTCGAGCGATCCGAAGCAGTCGCCGCTCCGCGAGTCGGATGGGGGTTCATCTCCCTATACGCCTTGGCGATGATGAGTACGAGCCTGGTATTCATGGCGCCGGCGCTTGTCACGTTGCCGTTGAAGGTCAACGCCCTCGTGGGAATCGAGCGGGCGCCGAGCAGCCTGGCCCTGGTCACGGGCATCGGCGCGTTGGTGTCCATCGTTGCTAATCCGCTGTTCGGCCGCTTGAGTGACCGGACGACTTCTCGCTTGGGAATGCGGCGCCCATGGATGATGATCGGCGTCGTCGGTGGGTCCCTGGGCATCCTCGTGGTCGCACTGGCCCCGAGCATTTCCGTGGTTCTCGTCGGCTGGTGTATCGCCCAGATGCTCTTCAACGCGCTGCTCGCGGCGCAGATGGCAGTGCTCCCCGATCAGGTCCCTGTCGCCCAGCGAGGTCAGGTGGGCGGAATCCTCGGCGTCTGCCTGCCCATCGCGTCCGTGACCGCCACCTTCCTCGTTCAACTGCTCTCCGGCAGCCAACTCGCCATGTTCCTGGTCCCGTGCGCCGTCGGAGGGTTCTTCATCCTTGTCTTCGCAGTGACACTGAACGACCGTCGGCTCGCCCCAGCGCTCAGGCCGCCGTGGTCGCGGCGGGACTTCATGGCCACCTTCTACGTCAATCCGCGGAAGAACCCGGACTTCGCCTGGGCGTTCACGAGTCGCTTCCTGCTCGTCCTGGCCTACGCCTTCCTGGTGACGTTCCAGGCGTACTACCTTCTCGACAAGCTCGGCACTCCAGAGGGTGACGTGGCTCATCAGATCTTCCTCGGCACGCTCGTGCAGTCCATCGCGCTCGTCCTCGCGTCCCTCATCGGGGGCCGCATGTCGGACCGAACAGGCCGTCGCAAGGTGTTCGTGCTGACCGCGTCAATCGTCTACGGCCTTGCCCTTTTCGTCGTCGCCATCGCCAGCGGCTTCAACGGCTTCCTCGTAGGGATGGCCATCAGCGGCCTCGGCTTCGGCATGTACATGGCCGTCGACCTCGCACTCGTCGTCGACGTCCTGCCGAACAAGGACACTGCCGCCAAGGACCTCGGCGTCATGAATATCGCCGGCGCGCTCCCCTTTGCTGTCGCGCCTGCGATGGCCCCGTTCATCCTGGCCATCGGTGGCGGCAGCTACGGGGTGCTGTATGCCGTAGCCGGGGCGTTCGCCATCCTCGGAGCCGTCGCGATCCTGCCGATCATGGGCGTCCGATGAGGAGCGAACCACGGTCCTCCGCGACAGCTAGCTCAGAAGGCCTGAGCCGACGGACTACGCGCCCGTACGATCCGGCGGGCGCAGCGTCCGCGATGTCGGGACCTGCAGATTTCACAGCGGCTGCGAATTGGTGATCCGTAGATTAACGAGTAGGGGCCGAAATAGGCGCCAGGGAAGGACCGACGTCCCTAACCGAACCGTACGTTGGCTGTTGGCAGCCCGAGAACTGTTGCTGCGCAATGACTTGCAAGCGGGCCACTGCCGCAACGTGCCATGACGAGAGACCGGTCCTTGTGCTCGGACGCGAGGAGGGAGATGCTTACGGGGGACGGTGAGTGCGGCCCACCCTTGTAACAGGAAGCGTTCTCGCTGTTCCGAACAGCCGCACTACGCGGCAGAGCGGTCCTCGTCACGGCGGGGGCCGTTCCATTGGGGGCCTGTGCAGGAGCTGTCGCCTCCGCCCGAGGAGACATTCCTGCGCGCATCGGCTTCCCGCTCGACGCATTAGGGACTATCCGAGCGCGATCGTCAGTCGCTGGTCCAGTTTGGGCTACCGCCGGGGCGCGGAGACGCTCTTGCGGATGACCAGTTCGGGTTCCACCAGATCCGGGAAGGGAACCTCCGTGCCATCCATCTGAGCAACGAGCGAGGCGAGGCCCCGCCGAGCCACTTCCAGGAAGTCCTGACGAATCGTCGTCAGCGGAGGTTCGTAATAGGCGGCCTCTGGAATGTCGTCGAATCCGACGACGCTGACGTCGCGTGGGACAAGGATCTTGCGTCGCTTCAAGCCGCTGATCAGACCGAGTGCCATCTGATCGTTGCCTGCGAAGACGGCAGAGACGCCCGAGATGCGGGCGAGCATCATCGCTGCTTCGTACCCTGACTCAGCGGTCCAGTCCCCGGTGAATGCCGGCGGCACCTCGACGCGCGCCCGCTCCAGGGTCGCCTGCCAGGCGGCCTTTCGATCGCGTCCGTTGAACGATTGCTCTGGCCCACTCACGTGCCAGACCGTCTTGTGCCCGGAGTCCAGCAGGTACTGAGTTGCCAAGGTGGCACCTTTGAGCTGATCGACGCCGGCCGAGGGCACCTCCTGGCTGCCGGCCCCATCAATCTGGACAAGCGGAAAGCCGGGCGGCACCGCGTCGAGCGCTCCCAGCAGCGCCGGCACCGGCGCCACGATGACCATGCCCCGCACGCCGTGATCAAGGTTTCGATGGACGGCCTCAACGAGACTGGCATGGTCGAGCGTCCGGACGGTCTCCACACTCACGCCGAACCCCATCTCAGCCGCGGACTCCTCAATCGAGGTTCGCATCGCGACCGGTCCGTACTGCGTCGACGTCTGAGCGACAACGCCGATCAGATTCCCGTGCCCCCGCGCCAGCGTCCGCGCCGCCAAGTTGGGTCGATATCCGAGTTCCTCGACCGCCGCTCGCACCCGCAGGCGGGTGCGCTCACGCACGTTGGGATGGTCGTTCAGAACCCTCGACACTGTCTGATGCGAAACACCGGCGACTGCTGCCACGTCAGCCATCGAGGGAGCACGATTCGGGCTGACGGTCACGGGTTCACCTCGCCGTGCGTTTGGAGAGTGGGTCGCGGCGCGCTTCGGCGGAATTCTAGTGGGACTCGCCTCACAACCCTTGAGCGAGTCGATAGAAGGCAGAGTTCCACCGCAGTTCCTTAACGAACTGGCGCATCGTCGTTTCGGAGTCGATGACCACGAGTTCGGTCCCAAGGATTCCTGCGAGATCGAACAAGTGCTCGGTTGTCAGCGCGGTCGACAACACGGTGTGGTGTGGCCCCCCAGCCGTAAGCCACGCCTCTGTCGAGGTTCGGAGGTCTGGAGCGGGCTTCCACACCGCCCGTGCCACCGGCAGTCTGGGCAGCGGCTCGTCAGGCTCCACCACCTCGATTTCGTTGGCCACGAGCCTGAATCGATCGCCCATGTCATTGATGCCAAGGACCACTCCCGGCCCGGGTGCTGCGTCGAAGACCAGCCTGACGGGATCCTCCCGGTTTCCGATGCCGAGCGGATGGATCTCCAACTTGGGCTTCCCAGCCGCGATGGACGGGCACACCTCCAGCATGTGCGCCCCCAGGATCCTCTCGCAGCCCGGAGCGAGGTTGTACGTGTAGTCCTCCATGAAGGAGGTGCCGCCCGGCATGCCTTCCGACGCCGCCTTGAGGGTGCGCAGCATCACGGAGGTCTTCCAGTCGCCCTCCCCGCCGAATCCGAAGCCGTCGGCCATCAGGCGCTGGACGCCCAGCCCTGGTAGCTGCTTCAGGCCGCCAAGATCCTCGAAGTTCGTCGTGAACGCGCTGAATCCCCCGTCGTTCAGAAAGGCCCGAAGTCCAAGCTCGATCGCGGGCCCCGTAGCGGAGAGACTCATGGCGATCCCCGTCGCAGCGCAGTTCGGGGCTGACCTGGTAGATGTCGTCGTACTCTTCACACAGCGTCGTCACATCAGCGTCCGCCTGCGCGTCGACGACCTCAACGAGTTCAGATACTCCATAGGTATTCACTGAGACGCCGAACCGGATCTCGGCCTCTACCTTGTCACCTTCGGTGACGGCAACATTGCGCATGTTGTCGCCGAAACGCGCGAGTCGCATGGAGCGGATCGCGGCCGCCCCTTTGGCGGCCACCACCCATTCGCCGATCCTTGCCGACACTGACGGATCCGACACGTGACCCGACACCGTCTTGCGGGTCACACCCATCCGCGTCTGAATGAAGCCGAACTCTCGGTCGCCGTGGGCGGCCTGGTTCAGGTTCATGAAGTCCATGTCGATGGTGGACCACGGCAGGTCGCGATTGGCCTGCGTATGAAGGTGCAGCAGGGGCTTCCGAAGAGCGTCAAGCCCGGAGATCCACATCTTCGCGGGACTGAACGTGTGCATCCAGGCGATGACGCCGACACAGCCGTCATCGGAGTTCGCGTCGATCATGATGCGCCGGATGGCTGCTGCGTCGGTGAGCACTGGCTTGGGGATGATCGAGGTGGTGATGGAACGTTGCACGTTCAGTTCGTCGACTATCCGCTGCGACTGTTCGGCCACCTGCTGGAGGATCTCAGGCCCATAGAGGTGCTGGCTCCCGGTGAGAAACCAGACCGACTTGCTGCCATTGCTGGGCACCTTCATCACTCCTGCCTCTGTCCATAGACGCTCCGGTACCGGTCACTGAGGTGATCGATGTCAGATTGGGGGATCGGAATCGGTACGCCGAGCGCGTAGGCGTGGTGCACTGCCTTGGCGACTTCCTCGAGCATCACGGCGGCCTTGACGGCCGACTCGCGCGTCCTTGCCGATCGTGAAGGGGCCGTGGTTCTGCATGAGCACCGCCGGTGATCTGCTGTCGCTCAAGGTGGCCACGATGCCTTCCCCGATCGCTTCGTCGCCGATCAGGGCAAAGGGGCCGACGGGGACGTCCCCGCCGAACTCGTCGGCCACCATCGTCAGCACGCACGGGATCGCCTGCCCGCGCGCGGCCCACGCGCACGCGTACGTGGAGTGCGTGTGAACGATGCCCCCGACGTCCGGCATGTGGCGGTACACGTATGCGTGGGTGCCGGTGTCCGACGACGGCGTCAGGTCCCCTTCCACGACGACGCCGTTCAGGTCTGTCACAACCATGCTCCCCGGCGTGAGCTCGTCGAAACTCATTCCGGACGGCTTGATGACCATGAGCTCCTGTCCCGGAACTCGTCCCGAAACGTTGCCCGCGGTCCAGACCACAAGACCGTGACGTGGAAGGTCCTGGTTCAAGACGCACACCACCTCGCGCAGAGCGGTGATGGATCGAGATACGTCATTCACGACCGACGTCCTTCCGCGATGGCGCGCTTGCGTGCCTTGAGCCGGTGCATGACGTCATTCGTTCCGCGACCGAAGTAGTCGTGCAGCAGGAGATAGTCGGCGTAGAGAGCGTCGTATGCCTCGGCGACATCGGGGTTCGGCTGATAGACACCCTTGTTGGAGCGGCCCATCGCTTCGGACGCATCCGCGACGTTGGCGTAAGCGCCGGCAGCAACGGCTGCATGGATAGCCGACCCCAACGCGGGGCCTTGACTTGATGCGACCGTGCTCAGCGGGAGCTTCGTGACGTCGGCATAGGTCTGCATGAGGAAGGCGTTCTTCAACAATCCCCCAGCGACGATGAGTTCGGTAACCGGGACACCGGACTCATTGAATTCTTCGATAATGCGACGGGTGCCGAAGGCGGTCGCCTCCATGAGCGCTCGGTACTGATCCTCTGGGCGGGTGAGCAGCGTCTGCCCGACCATGACACCGGAAAGTTCGTGGTCGACGAGGACGGAGCGGTTCCCGCTATGCCAGTCCAGGGCGACCAGGCCGTGCTCGCCAACCTCCTGCAGTTGGGCCAGCGCAGTCAGGTACTCATGGATGCCCATGCCGCGCTCGGCCGCCGCCGCCTCGTACTCCGCGGGTATGCAGTTGTCTACGAACCACCCGAAGATGTCCCCGACTCCGCTCTGACCGGCTTCGTAACCCCAAAGACCCTCGGTGATGCCTCCGTCGACAACGCCGCACATGCCGGGAACCTCATGCAGCGAAGTGCCGTTAATGACGTGGCACGTGGATGTGCCCATGATCGCAACCATCTGCCCGGGAGCGATCGCCCGCGCGGCGGGCGCCGTGACGTGCGCGTCCACGTTGCCCACGGCGACGGCAATCCCGGCGGGCAGACCCGTCCATCCGGCGGCTTCGTGCGTGAGGCACCCCGCCTTCGTGCCGAGTTGCCCGATCGGATGCTCGACCTTGTCCGTGACGAAGTCCGCGAATCGCGGGTTGAGCTCCGCGAGGAAGTCCCTCGATGGATACTGGCCGTCCTGGAGGATGCCCTTGTATCCCGCCGTGCAGGCGTTCCGCACATACTCGCCGCTGAGCTTCCATACAATCCAGTCCGCCGCCTCGACCCACTTGTCCATGGCCTCGTATACCTCTGGGGCCTCCTCAAGAATTTGCAGTCCTTTGGCGAACTCCCACTCGGAGGAGATCAGGCCGCCGTATCTTGCGATCCATGGCTCACCACGCAAGTGAGCCACAGCGTTGATTCGGTCGGCCTGTGGCTGGGCTGCATGATGCTTCCACAACTTGACGAAAGCGTGGGGATTGGCCGCAAACTCGGGGATCTCGTTCAGTGGCGTCCCATCGGATTTGACGGGGACCATCGTGCAGGCGGTGAAGTCCGTGCCGATGCCGATGACCTTGGCTGGGTCCACGCCAGTTGCCGCGAGGGCAGCCGGCACGGCGAACCGGAGGACATCCACGTAGTCCTGGGGGACTTGAAGGGCCCACTCCGGTGCGAGCAGCGTCGCCCCGTCGGGAAGGACTCGATCCAGTACCCCATGCGCGTACTCGTGGGTGGCGGAGCCGATCTCGGCTCCGTCCGCGACGCGCACGACAACGACACGTCCCGACAGGGAGCCGAAGTCCACTCCCACCACATAGCGCTCACTGCCGTCCGACACCGATGCTCCTCACTCCGTGTGCGCGCCCATCGTGAGCGCTAACAATGCCGATGTCAAGCACCACGACGGACCATGGAACCAAACTTGGCAAGATGTAGCAACATGACTTCGCACCCGAAACGTAATCAAAACGTGATCAAGAAGATCTCGCACATCCAAAAATGTTGGCGCTAACATGCGACCAAGGCAGCCACCCTGCCTGCCCGCCGCCCCGACTTCCCGGAGCAGCTGACAGAAGTCCATCCCGTCGATCAGATGACGACGTGCTTAGGAGGACCAACGTGGTACTTATCAACCGAACGAAGATGATCGTTGCGGGGGTCGCGACGCTAGCCCTCGCGCTCACCGCCTGCGGCAGCAGCACGAGCTCGTCTTCGAGCAGTTCTGCCGCCGCCTCAACAGCTGCGAGCTCGGCCGCCTCAGCCGCCGCGAGTGCGCCCGCATCGACAAGCGGAGCGCCGATCAAGGTCGGGTTCGCCCAGACGGGGTCGGAGAGCGGCTGGCGTTCGGCGAACACGGAGTCCATGAAGGCAGCCTTCTCGGCGGCCAACGGCTTTGATCTGACCTTCAACGCCGCCGACAACGATCCGGCTGCCCAGATCGCTGCGGTCCGCTCGTTCATCAACCAGAAGGTCGACGCGATCGTGATGTCCCCGATCGTCGCCGACGGATGGGACGGCGTGCTGAAGGAGGCAGCCGACGCGAAGATCCCGGTCGTCCTCGAAGACCGCACGGTCTCGGCCCCAGACACGCTCTTCGCGAGCTGGGTTGGTCTCGACTTCAAGAAGGAGGGCGTGACCGCCGGAACGTGGGCAAAGGAGCAGTACGGCGACAAGGACACGAAGATGGTCGTGCTCGAGGGCACCACGGGCTCTGCTCCGGCGAATGACCGGGCCGCTGGCTTCGACGAGGCCATCGCTGGGAGCAAGATCCAGAAGATCGACTCCCAGACCGGCGACTTCACCCGGGACGGTGGCAAGAAGGTCATGGAGGGCTTCCTGCAGAAGTACGGGGCAGACGGCATCGACCTGGTATTCGCGCACAACGACGACATGGCACTGGGTGCCATCGAAGCGATCGAGGCCGCGGGCGCGGTGCCCGGCAAGGACATCAACATCATCTCGATCGATGCGGTCCACGACGGTATGGCTGCTCTTGCCGCGGGCAAGATCAACTACATCGTCGAGTGCAACCCGCTGCTGGGCGAACTCGCCGCGGGCCTGGTCAAGGACGTGCTTGCGGGGAATCCAGTGGAGAAGGCGAACTTCGTGGAGGACGGAAACTTCACGCAGGATCAGGCCGCTGCTGTACTCGATTCGCGCAAGTACTGACACAGCCGCACTAACGTGAGCGACTGGTGATCGCGCGATCGGGGGGGCCGGCAGACCGGCCCCCCCGATCGGTGCCCACACACACTGAGAGGTGGCAGACGTGAGCAAGAACCAGGCCGGTCCCACGATCGTCGAGATGCGGGGCATCACCATCAGCTTCCCCGGGGTTCTCGCCCTCGACAGCGTGGACTTCTTCCTGCGTTCTGGCGAGATTCACGCACTCATGGGCGAGAACGGCGCTGGGAAATCCACCCTGATCAAGGCGCTCACCGGTGTCTACGCAATCGACTCAGGCACCATCACCGTGGCCGGCAACCCCGTGATCTTCCGCAACACCTCCGACGCTCAAGCCGCAGGGATCTCCACCGTCTATCAAGAGGTGAACCTCTGCCCGAACCTGTCCGTCGGTGAGAACGTGATGCTGGGGCATGAACCGCGACGCGGCGGCCGAATCGACTGGAAGGCCGTGCACGTGCGGGCCAGAGAGCACCTCGCGAGTCTCGGACTGACTATCGACACCCGTACGACGCTCTCCAGCCACTCGCTGGCCATCCAGCAGTTGGTGGCAATCAGTCGGGCCATGGTGCTCGACTCCAGGGTGCTGATCCTGGACGAACCCACGTCCAGTCTCGATCGAGGTGAGGTCGAGCGCCTGTTCGCTGTGGTCCGAGAACTGCGCGCCACGGGTGTCGCGATTCTGTTCGTGAGCCACTTCCTCGAGCAGGTGTACGAGATCGCCGACTTCGTCACCGTGCTGCGGAACGGTCGACTAGTGGGCGAGTACCCGATCGAGGATCTCCCTCGCGGCGAACTCGTCACCAAGATGATCGGACGCGAACTGGACGATCTGGAGGCAATCTCGACGGCCTCAAACCGCGAGATCAATCGCACTGGCGTTCCCGTGCTCAAGGCCCAACAGGTCGGACGTCAGGGATTCCTTGAGCCCGCCGACCTCGAGGTCTTCAGCGGGGAGGTCCTGGGTTTGGCAGGCTTGCTGGGCTCTGGGCGAACGGAACTCGTCAGACTGCTCTACGGCGCCGACCGCGCAGACTCAGGTTCCATCGCGGTTAACGGCGATCCGGCGAAGATGGCATCCCCACGTCAGGCGATCGAGCGCCGAATCGCGTTCTCGTCAGAGGATCGTCGCGGAGAAGGGATCGTGTCCGACCTCACCGTCGCGGAGAACATCGTCCTGGGAATCCAGGCCCGGCGCGGATGGCGGCACAAGATCCGCAAGGCCGAGATGGACGCGGTGGTCGGCGAGTACATGGATGCCCTGGGCGTACGTCCGGCGAACCCCAACGCCATCGCCTCCACCCTCTCCGGCGGGAACCAGCAGAAGGTCCTTCTCGCCCGTTGGCTGGCGACCGCCCCCCAACTGATCATTCTGGATGAGCCCACGCGTGGCATCGACGTCGGCGCAAAGGCCGACATCCAGCGCAAGGTCGCCGAACTGTCCGCCGCGGGCCTCTCGGTCATCTTCATCTCCTCGGAACTCGAAGAGGTACTCCGTCTTGCGCAGCGAGTGCTCGTGATGAGAGATCGCCGTGCCATCGGTGAGCTCGATTCCAGCGAAGTCGACCTGACCGACCTGATCGACTACATCGCGAACAAAGGCGAGGGGAGCGCAGCGTGAAGCGGGTGTTCAGGCATCGGCTCTTCTGGCCGATCGTCGCGCTGCTCATTCTCATCGTGATCAATACGATCGCCCGACCACAGTTCATCAAGATCACTGTTCACGACGGTCAGCTCTACGGCGCGCTCATCGACATCCTTCGCAACAGCGCTCCCCTGATGCTCGTCGCACTAGGCATGACCATCGTGATCGCCACCCGTGGCATCGACCTGTCCGTCGGTGCTGTCATGGCGGTCTCGGGAGCGGTGGCGCTGACCATCATCGACGGGTCGGGCGATCCCGACAATCTCGGCACCGTGTTGATCGCAATCATCGTCGCCATAGTGGTCTCCCTGCTGCTCGGAGCGTGGAACGGGATGCTTATTGCCGGATTGGGGATTCAGCCGATCATCGCCACACTCGTGCTCATGCTCGCCGGCCGTGGCGTGGCACTCTTGATCACCGGCGGCTTCATCACAACCGTCAACAGCGCGCCCTTCGAGTACATCGCCACCGGGTACCTGTTCGTGCTGCCGTTCGCATTTCTCATCTCCGTGACTGCGATCGTCCTGATCAGCGCGTTCGAACGTCGAACGGCCCTCGGAATGCTGACGGAGTCAGTGGGCATCAACCCAGAGGCCAGCCGGCTCGCCGGGGTCCGCTCACGGGGAATCATCTTCAGCGCCTACGTCCTCAGCGGGCTCATGGCAGGGATCGCGGGAATCATCTACAGCTCGAACATCAGGGCAGCTGATGCGAACGCCGCTGGACTGTTCATCGAGCTCTACGCCATCCTCGCCGTCGTCCTGGGAGGTACCTCCCTCCAGGGTGGCAAGTTCAGCATCGCTGGGACGGTAGTCGGCGTGCTGATCATCCAGACCCTTAACTCGACCATCCTGTTCCTCGGAGTTCCCTCGCCGCAAAGTCCCGTCTTCTTCGCCTTGGTCGTGGTCCTGGTCGTGATCGTCCAGTCGCCTCGTCTGCGTAAGTACGGGCGACGGTCTCGAACTGGCAAAGCCGCCATCGGCGCGTCCGAAGCCCCAGCAGCCGAGAAGGTGGGGGCATGACGACGCTCAGCACGCCCGAGGTCGGCTCCGGCATCAAGGCGGCCAGCGAGCGGTTCATGAGCCGCCACGCCTCCCTGATGCCGACGTTCGCCGCGCTGACCGTACTGGTGCTGCTCCTAGTGGCCGCCCAGATCTACTTCGGCAACTTCATCAGTCCTGGGAACATGTCAGCGCTCCTGTTAGACAACGCCTATCTCATGGTCATCGCTGTTGGAATGACATTCGTGATCCTCACTGCTGGCATCGACCTCTCCGTCGGGTCGGTGATGGCGTTCACCGGAATCCTGCTGGCCCACCTCTTGGCCGACGGGCTGCCCGCAGTGGTGGCCGTGCCGGTCATACTCGGCGCGGGCGCAATGATCGGGCTGCTGATCGGCATTCTGATCCAGTACTTCGAGGTGCAACCCTTTATCGCTTCTCTCGCGGGTCTCTTCCTGGCTCGAGGACTGGCATTCGTGGTGAGCCTGTCATCGATCGCCGTTGAGGATTCTTCGGTCCAGTGGCTTCAAGCGACCCGATTGCAGGCAGGAGACTGGTACATCACCCCTACCGGCATCATCGCGTTGTCAGCAGTCGCGATCGGCGCGATCGTCCTGCAGTACACGCGGTTTGGACGAACCGTGTACGCCATTGGCGGGAACGAGCTCTCGGCCCAGCTCATGGGGCTGAGGGTCGCTCGCACCAAGGTGCTCGTCTATGTCATCTCCGGCACCCTGGCCGGCGTTGCAGGCCTGATCCTCACCGCCTACTCCGGTGCAGGCTACCCGCGCAACGGCATCGGCACCGAACTCGACGCGATCGCAGCCGTCGTCATCGGCGGCACACTTCTCTCGGGGGGTCGGGGATACGTCATCGGCTCGATGATCGGCGTCTTCGTCTACGGCACCATCAAGACGAGTATCTCTTTCCTAGGTGCCGAGCAGTCGTGGATGCAGATTATCGTCGGAGGCCTGCTGCTGGTCTTCATTCTGATTCAGCGCTTCATCGTTACCCGCACGGCACGGCGGGAGTAGGCGTTCCCCATGTCCTGACCGTTGTCATCACTAGAGGAAGCGGCAGATGGTCACGGAGTCGACCTTCGGGCACGTGGAAGATCACGTTGCCCACGCGTATTTCCTGGACGGAGGCGAGGGTGTCTGCCTCCGCGTCACGAACTACGGCGCGAGGCTGGTGTCACTCTGGGTCCCCGGGCGAGATGGGCACGCGGAGGACATCGTTCTGGGCTTCGACGACGCACAGTCCTACGCGCAGTCGCCCGCCTACTTCGGCGCCACCGTCGGCCGATATGGCAACCGAATTGCGCGCGGTCAGTTCACACTCCAAGGGAGGGATTGCCGCGTCGACTGCAACGAGGGCCTCAACCACCTTCATGGTGGACGGCACGGATGGGACAGCCGCCGGTGGGACGTCGAAGCTGGAGAGGCAAGTGTCACCTTCCGGACCCGCAGCGCACCTGGCGAGATGGGCTTCCCCGGCGGTTGCGATGTCGCGTCGACCTACGCGCTCTTCGGACGGTCTCTGCGCATCACCATGGAGGCGATGCCGTCTGAGACGACGGTGATCAATATGGTCCATCACTCCTACTTCAACCTGGCCGGACACGCATCAGGAGACGTCCTCAGTCATCAGATGCGACTCCCCAGCGATTACTACACACCGGTTGATGGGGACTTGCTCGCCACCGGCGAGGTCCTCACCGTTGATGGAACCCCGTATGACTTTCGTGAGCTGCGCTCCATCGGTGCCTCCGCGGGGAGCGGACCCACCAGCAACTCGGCCATCTCCAGCCGTGGCGGTGTCGAGTACGACCACAACTGGTGCCTGCGCGGCGGTGGGGTGGACTTGTCTGAAGCAGCTGAGGTCTTCGATCCCGTCTCCGGAAGACGAATGCACCTGTCGACGTCCGAGCCGGGACTCCAGATGTACACGGGCGGGTATCTGGATGACCGGATCGTCGGGAAGGACGACTCTCGATACTGCAAGAACGCAGGTTTCACTCTCGAGACCCAGAAGTTCCCCGACTCTCCGAGGTTCTCCCACTTCCCAACCGCGACAGTCCGTGCGGGCGACAACTATCGCCACACCATGCTCTTTGAGTTTTCGATCGACTAATCCAGCTGCACTTAGTTCATCGCAGCGAATCTGGCACAAAGGCACTCAACCTAAGGACTACGCGTCCGCAGACTCGGCAATCGGGTATCGGAGCTGCCTCCTTGAAGCCCGAAATCTGTTGCAGTGCAATACTTTCAAGTGGGTCGCCGGGGGCTCGAACCCCGAACCTACGGATTAAAAGTGGGATCAATTCGAGGGTGAGATTCCCGAATTGTGTTGCAACCAAAGGGATTCACGAACCAAGCAGACCCGGCGAGACCCACCCGGCCAGAGGCAACGAGGGCTAGAATGAGGGCTAAGGTTCGGCGAGTGCAGGTGGTGATGTCATCGCGCATCCACTCGAGGCACCGGATTGGCCGCGGATCCTTCGGTGACCACCACAACGACGACGCTCTGCGGGCCGACTCCCAGATGCTCTCGGCGGGCGTCGGAGCCATCGCCAGTGAGGGCAAGCCGCGCTGCCGCCAGACCCGCCCCGAAGGGCCCAGCCGCTACCCACAAGGCCGCGATAGTCTGTCGACCGCGAAGGCGTCATGGATGGATCCGTCACGGTTGTCTAGCGATGGGTTCGAACGAGATCCCGTCAGGCCGAATGACGTTGCACGAGCTGCGGTTGATGCAGGACCGCGGTGGGGGGATCTCCGGCGAGGGCTCCAAGCATCTGTTCGGCCAGCTCGTGCCCGATTGCCGTCCAGTCTGCGCCGATGCTGGTGAGGCCGGGTCGTACGAGGTCGCCGAGGCTGCTTCCGTCAACACCGACCACGGCCACATCCTCGGGAACGCGCCGGCCGTAGTCCTGCACGACGTCCATGGCTGCGATCGCCATGCGGTCGCTGGCGGCGAAGACGCCGTCGAGGTCGGGGTGGCTGCGCGCCAGTTGGCGCATCGCCGCTGCGCCGCCTTCCTCGGTGAATCCTCCAGAGGCGATGTCGCGTGGCGTGATGGTGATGCCAGCGACCTTCATCTCCTCGATGAAGCCTCTCACGCGTACCTCGCTGACCTGCATGTCGTCGCGGCCCGCGATCACGACGGGCCGACGCACCCCGCGCTTGAGCAAGACTCCGGCGGCCATCGCACCCACGGCGGTGTTGTCCACATCCACGGTGGGAACGGATCCGCTGCCTGGGACCCCTCCGAATACCACGCAGGGGAAGCCCTCCTGCGTAAGTGTCGCGCTCAGGTCTCTCTCCGTGGACGTGCTCATCACAATCACGCCGTCGACGTGCCGTTGCTGGAGGTAGGCGCGCACCTTGTCTTGCTTGGCGCGGTCGTTGACGAGGAACGCGACCTGGAAGTTCTCGGACCACAAGACGTCGGAGACGGCGTCGACTACCTCACCCCAGAAGGAGTTGCGGAACAGGTCGCGGAAAGACTCCATGAACACCAGACCAATGGTCTTCGACGTTCCACCGGCGAGGGCGCGTGCGGACGGGTTCGAGACGTACCCCAGGGTCTCGATTGCCTTGCTGATCTTGTCTGCCGTTCGCGGGGAGACGCGCGGGTCTCCGTTCACGAACCGCGACACCGTGGCGCGCGATGAGCCGGAGGCCTTGGCAACGTCCTCGAGGGTCACCGACCCCCGCCGCGACTTGGCTCCGTCTACGCTCAAGCCTTCACCGCTCCCGCCATCATCCCCTTGACCAGTCGGTCTTGGAAGATTATGTAGGTCAGGATCAGGGGCAGCGCGCTGAGGGTGAGCGCGGCCATGATCGCGGGGAGATTCATCGAGTACTGCCCCTGGTAGTCCCAGATGGTCAGGGGCAGCGTTCGGTTGGAAGGGCTGGACGTGAGTACCAGTGCGAAGACGAACTCGTTCCACAAGGTCACGGCGTTGTAGATCGCCACGGTGACCAGTCCGCCCCGGCTCAACGGCAGGCCGATGGTCCAGAAGGTCCGCAGTGGACCGGCGCCGTCGAGCATTGCTGACTCATCGAGCTCGCGTGGGATCTCCCTCATGAACTGAGTGAGGATCACGATCGAGATGGGTAGCGCGAACGCCACGTACGGGAAGATCAGCGCAATGAGCGTGTCGTAGATTCCCAGTCCCTTGATCAGGATGTAGATCGGGATGAGGGTTGAGTGGATCGGCACGATCATCCCGGCGACGACCAGGGCCATGAGCGGGCCTGCGTAACGGAATCGCATGCGTGCGAACGCCCACGACGCCATAGCAGCGATCATGACGATCAGCGCAATGGACACTGCGCACACGATGAGGCTGTTCAGCAGTCCGCGGAGGAACGAGCCCGAAAGGACATCGGTGAAGTTGGTCCACTGCCACGCCTGGGGGAGGGCGAAGGCTGGCGAGGTGATTTGCTCATCGGAGGACTTGAATCCGGTCATTACCATGAAGAGGAAGGGGACCACCGCCACGACCGCCCACGCACAGGCCACCATCCAGGCGGCTACGCCGACGTCGGCCCGCTCGGCTGCACTCGCACTCTTCGCTTTCATTCGTCTTGGGCCTTTCTCGCGAAACGCAGGACGATTAGGGCGGCCGCGAACACCATGGCGAACAGGGCGGTCGCGATCGTGGCCCCGTATCCCACACGGTTGTTCTTGAAGGCCTGCTCGTACATGTAGGTGGCGAGCACGGAGGTCGCGTGATCGGGTCCCCCACCGGTCATGACCCAGATCAGATCGAAGTACTTGAGGGAACCGATGACGATGAGCAACGTCGCGGTCGCGATCGCTCCCTTGAGCATGGGGATCTGGATGTTCCGCGTGTACTGACCCTTCGATGCCCCGTCCAGCATGGAGGCCTCCTTGAGCTCAACCGGGATTCCCTGGAGAGCGGCGAGGAAGAGCAGCATGTAGAAGGGGATGTACTGCCAGGAGACGACCGCCAGCACCGCCCAGATGGCGAAGGTTGGATCACCGAGCCAGTCTTGGGAAAGTTGCGTGAGTCCGACCTGGTTGAGCACTCCATTGAGGAGTCCGAAGTTGAAGTCGAATACGCCTTGGAACAGGAATGCCACCGCGACCGATGACATCAGCAGCGGGAGGAAGAAGACGATCTTGAAGATGCGGAAGCGACGGCTACCACGGTCGAGCAAGATGGCCAGTCCAAGGCCGATCGGGATCTGGATGATCACCGACACTATGGCGAGCATGAAGCTGTTGCGAACCGCAGTCCAGAAGACGGGGTCCGCGAAGAGCTCGCGCCAGTTGTCCAGTCCCACGAATTCCCGGATGGGCTGCAGGCCGTCCCAACTGACGGTGCTCATCTGGAACGACTGTGCTACGGGGTAGAACAGGAACAACCCGAGGAGCAGGAAGGTCGGTGCCAGAAGCACCGCCAGGGCGGGCCACTGCTTCGTGGCTCCCATCCTGCGGGCCGGGCGCACGACCTCGGGTGTTGCCGGCGGCTGGGCTATCAGCGTGTCAGACATCGTTCACCTCCTCCTAGAGGGTGACTCAGTTCTGGGAAGGATCCGGGGTCGTCGTGCCCGTCGCCCACCGCGGCGGCGGGCACGACGACCATAGAACTCACGAACTCGAGGCTGCCGTCGAAGCGGCGAGATCTTCCTGCTTCTGAGCGGCGCCCTCGGGCGTCTCGGTCTTGCCGAGGAGCGCTTGGACCTCGTTCAAGTGGAGCTGCGCGAAGTCAGCCGGCATGTACTGGTCCCACCACAGCTGGACGCTGGTGGCCTTGGCCATGGTGTCTGCCAGCTGCTGGTTAACCGGGTCGGTCAGCTTCGCGCCGACGATCGGCGGGATCCGGCCTGCGGCAACGCGGGCTGCGACCGACTTGTCGTCGATCATGTACTGGATCAGCTTGAACGCCGCGTCGGGGTTCTTGCAGGTCGACGCGATGCTGTAGAAGTTGTCGCCGATCGTGCCGAGCAGTTCGCTCGGGTCGCCGGCTCCACCGTCAACGGCAGGGAATGGGAAGAAGCCGAAGTCGGCAGCCTTCTTGTCCGCCACGAAGTTGCCGTATTCCCAGTTGCCCATGAGCTGCATGCCCGCCTTGCCGGAGTACAGGAGCTTGCGGGCGCCACCGGAGTCGTAGTCGGTGCTGTTGAAGCCCTCGGCGAACCAGCCGTCGTCGACCATCTTCTGGAGGGTCTGTCCGGCCTTGACGAAGGGCTCGTCGGTGAACGATCCGCCCTGGCGCAAAGCAGCCTTGGTGAAGGCCTCGCTGCCGCCGTATCGGGTGACGAGGTAGTCGTACCACATGATGCCCGGCCACTTGGGCTTGTTGGCGAGGGCGATCGGGGCGACGCCGTTGTCCTTGAGTGTCTCGGCGACCTTCTCGAACTCGGCCCACGTCGTGGGTGGCGTCAGGTCGTACTTGGCGAAGATCGGCTTGCTGTACCAGATGACGGCGGCGGCGCTGTTCTCCACCGGGATGCCATAGACCTTGTTGTCGAAGGTGACGTTTGTCCACGAGGCCGGAACGAAGCGGCTCTTGTAGTCGTTCGCGTCGACGTAGGGGGTCAGGTCGAGGACCTGTCCCGCCTTGGCGTCGTTGGCGAGCGGGCCGCCACCCCAGGTCGGGAAGATGCACGGGGCATCGTCGGCGCCGAGGGCAACCTTCAGCTTGTCCTTGTAGGCGTCGTTGGCGACCGGAACCACGTTGACCGTCACGCCGGGGTTGTCAGCCTGGAAGCGCTGCACGGCCTGATCGATGAGCTTGGGGCCATCACCGCTCGACTGGATGTGCCACAGGTCGACCTCGCCGCTGAGGGCGCTGCCTGCCGGTGAAGCCGCAGTCGACGTCGCTGCCGACGCGGCGCTGGACGCAGCCGTGGATGATGGGCTGGAACTCGTCGACGACGAGCACGCCGCGAGCGTCAGCATGGCCGCGGACATAGCCGTGGCGGCGATGACTTTCCTTGTTGCCTGCATGGAGCCTCTCTCGGGTTGGCCTCGAAAATGCCACGACCGCTGCGTGACAAAAGGAACAGTACGACGATTCCAACAAACTTGGGAGCGCTCTCACAAAGTCGTTATCAAAGCGTTACCAAAGTGCGCATTGCTTGCGAAAACGCTTGCTGCTGTGTAGTTTCATGCCTGTAGCAGATATAGGAGCGCTCTCACAGCAAGGACAACATGACTTCCATCTGGCAGGATCCGACCCGCCCGGCGCACGAACGCGTTTCCGCACTACTCGCCGAACTCACCCTCCGCGAGAAGGTGGCACAGCTCGGCAGCGCTTGGATCGGCTTCAGCCTGGATGCGGATACATCGCAGGACCACGTCGAGCACGCCGACGCGCAGGTCTCCCCCTTCCAGGATGCGTACGAGGAGACACCTTGGGAGGTGGCCCGCGAGCATGGGCTCGGCCACATCACCCGCCCGTTCGGCACCCAGCCGATCTCGCCGGCCGACGGCGTAAAGAGACTCGCGCAGATGCAGCGCGACCTGATGGACACCACTCGTCTGGGCATCCCGGCAATCGCCCATGAGGAGTGCCTGACCGGCTTCACCACCTTCGCTGCCACTATCTACCCGACCCCGCTTGCTTTGGCCGCGACCTTCGATCCGGTCGTCGTGGAGGGCGTGGCTGCGCGCATCGGAGCCGACCTGAGGTCCGTAGGAGTCCACCAAGGTCTGTCCCCAGTGCTCGACGTAGTCCGCGATTATCGATGGGGCCGCGTCGAGGAGACGATGGGCGAGGACCCCTACCTTGTCTCCGTCGTCGGAACGGCCTACGTCCGCGGCCTCGAGGGCGCTGGGATCATCGCCACCCTCAAGCACTTCGTCGGATACTCCGCCTCCCGCGCCGGCCGCAACCACGCACCCGTCAGCATGGGCAGCCGCGAGTTGCGCGACATCATGCTGCCTCCCTTCGAGGCCGCCATCCGCGAGGGAGGTGCCCGCTCCGTCATGAACTCGTACACCGACATCGACGGCGTCCCCGTCGTGGCGGACGAATCCCTGCTCACAGGTGTCCTGCGCGAAGGCATCGGCTTCACCGGCGTCACGGTCTCCGACTACTGGGCCATCAGCCTGCTGGCAAACGTCCACCACGTCGCCGAGACCGACGCCGAAGCAGGCGCCCTGGCACTGCTCGCCGGCATGGACGTGGAACTGCCCGCAACCCGGTGCTACTCCGACGGCCTCCTCGAGCTGGTCAGCAGCGGACGGCTCGCCGAGGAGGTCATCGACCGCTCCGTGACGCGCGTGCTGCACCAGAAGCTCGAACTCGGCCTGCTCGACGCCGACTACGATCCGCTCGCAGGTGTCGATCCCCATGCCGACCTCGACTCGGCCGCCAACCAGGAAGTCGCCCGCCGCTCGGCCGAGCAGTCCGTTGTCCTGCTGTCCAATTCCAGCACGCTGCCGCTGCCCAGCACAGCGTCGATCGCCCTGATCGGGCCATGTGCGACGGAGTCACGGTCCTTCCTAGGCTGCTACTCCTACCCGAACCATGTCCTGCACCGATTCCCCGAGCTCGGACTCGGCGTTTCGGCACCTACGCTCCAGGAATCCCTCACCGCGGAGTTCCCGAGTGCCACGCTGGCGCATGCACGCGGATGCGCCATCACCGGAAGTGACACCAGTGGGATCGCCGAGGCCGTCGCCCTTGCGAAGAACGCCGACGTCGCAATCGTTGCCGTCGGCGACCTCGCAGGGCTGTTCGGCCTCGGCACGTCAGGCGAAGGCTGCGACGCCGCGGACCTGACCCTGCCTGGGGCACAGGCCGAGCTCATCAACGCCGTCATCGCCACCGGCACACCCACCGTCGTGGTGTGTGTGTCGGGCCGCCCCTACTCAATGGGCGACTTCGCCGGCAAGGCGGCCGCCATCGTGCAGGCCTTCATGCCCGGCCAGGGCGCCGGCGCCGCGATCGCAGGCGTGCTCTCCGGACGCGTCAACCCAAGCGGACACCTGCCCGTCCAGATCCCTGCCGTCCCCTACGCCCAGCCGGCCACCTACCTCCAGGCCGCCTACGGACTGCCCGGTCTTGCAGCGAGCTCGATCGCCTCGACCATCTGCTTCCCCTTCGGCCACGGCCTGTCCTACACATCGTTCGAGATCTCGGACTTCACCATCAGTTCCGACGTCGTCTCTACCGATGGCGCCCTGACGGCCACCGCCACGATCACCAATACCGGTGACCGTGAGGGTGCAGACGCCGTGCAGTTGTACTACAGCGATCCCGTGGCCGAAGTCGCTCGGCCGGTGCTGATGCTCCTGGGCTTCGCTCGCGTGGAACTTCAGCCCGGCCACAGCGCGACAGTCTCGTTCGACATCTCGACGGACCGATTCGCCTACTGCGGCCGAGACGGTGCGCGCATCGTCGAAGCAGGGGCCGTCGAACTGGCCATCGGGTACTCCTCACAAGAGCTGGCCGGGCGACAGTTGCTGCGCGTCGACGGACCCACGCGACTGGTCGGCTTCGACCGCACGCTCACCACGCCTGTGAACACCTCGCTGCTCGGGCCCCTGGCCGCCCACGCCTGAACGTCCCCTTCACGATCGTCCCTGACTAGGAGAAGCCATGACCCGCAAGCCCACCCTCGACGACAAGTTCTCCTTTGGCCTGTGGACTGTCAGCTGGAACGGACAGGACCAGTTCGGATCCGCATCCCGCCCCTGGCTCGACCCGGTTGAGTCGGTACACCGCCTCGCCGAGCTCGGCGCCGCACATGTGACGTTCCACGACGACGACGTCATCCCCTTCGGCTCTAGCGAGACTGAGCGAGATCGGATCCTCGACCGCTTCAAGTCGGCCCTCGGCGAGACCGGCATCACGGTCGAGATGGTCACCACCAACACCTTCAGCCATCCGGTCTTCAAGGACGGCGCGTTAACGTCGAACGACCGCCGCGTGCGGCGATTCGGCCTGCGCAAGGTGCTGCGCAACGTCGACCTCGCAGCCGACCTCGGCGCCGACACCTTTGTAATGTGGGGAGGCCGCGAGGGCGCTGAGTACGACTCCGCCAAGGACCTCAACGCCGCACTGAACCGCTACGCCGAGGGTCTAGACACGGTCGCCGCCTACATCAAAGAGTGCGGCTACCAGATGCGCATCGCCATCGAGCCGAAGCCCAACGAGCCCCGCGGCGACATCCTGCTTCCCACCGTCGGGCATGCCCTGGCATTCATCGCACGACTCGAGCACCAGGACATCGTCGGGGTCAACCCCGAGGTCGGGCACGAGCAGATGGCCGGACTGAACTACACCACCGGCATCGCGCAAGCACTGTGGGCCGGCAAGCTCTTCCATATCGACCTCAACGGACAGCGCTCGATCAAGTACGACCAGGACCTCGTCTTCGGACACGGTGACCTGTTCTCAGCATTCGCCACCGTCGACCTCGTCGAGAACGGATTCCCCAGCGGGGGCCCCCGCTACGACGGACCGCGACACTTCGACTACAAGCCCTCCCGCACAGAGGACGCCACAGGCGTCTGGGACTCCGCTGCCGCGAACATGGCCACCTACCTGCTCCTCAAGGAGCGCGCACAGGCGTTCCGGGCGGACCCGGAAGTCCAGCAAGCCCTCGAGGAGGCGGGCGTTTTGGACCTGGCCACACCCACCCTCTCCGACGGCGAGTCCATCAGCGACTTCTTGAAAGACCGCTCCGCCTACGAGGACTTCAAGGCGGACGACGTCGCCGAGCGCGGATACGGCTTCGTTCGCCTCAACCAGCTTGCACTCGAGCACGCCCTCGGGGCGCGCTAAGGCACCACCACCGGTGTCTACCGCACCACTTCCACTTCGGATCGTCCGGCACGTTCCTGCCGGTGAAGGGATGCATGTCCATGACCAAGCAGGTCAAGTACGACGATGTCTCGCTCGTCTACCCCGGCGGCACCAAGCCCGCCGTCGCGCATCTGGACCTCGATATCGCCGAGGGCGAGTTCCTCGTCCTGGTCGGCCCGTCCGGCTGCGGCAAGTCCACCTCGCTGCGCATGCTCGCCGGCCTCGAGCCGATCAGCCCGGGCACCATCTGGATCGGTGACCGCGACGTCACCCACGTGCCCGCCAAGGACCGCGACATCGCGATGGTGTTCCAGAACTACGCCCTGTACCCGCACATGTCCGTCGGGGAGAACATGGCGTTCGCGCTGAAGATCCAGAAAGTCCCCAAGGACGACATCGACCGCCGCGTCAAGGACGCCGCCGCCCTGCTCGACCTGACCGAGTACCTCGAGCGCAAGCCGAAGGCCCTGTCCGGTGGCCAGCGGCAGCGCGTGGCGATGGGCCGAGCCATCGTCCGCGAGCCCGAGGTGTTCCTCATGGACGAGCCCCTCTCGAACCTCGACGCGAAGCTGCGCGTGCAGACCCGCACCCAGATCGCCGCCCTCCAGCGCCGCCTGGGCACCACCACCCTCTACGTCACCCACGACCAGGTCGAGGCGATGACCATGGGCGACCGCGTCGCGGTCCTCAAGGACGGCATCCTGCAGCAGTGCGCCTCCCCGCGCGAGCTGTACGACAACCCCGCCAACGCGTTCGTCGGCACGTTCATCGGCTCCCCGTCGATGAACATCATCCCCTCGCTGATCACCGACGCCGGCGTCGACATGAACGGGTTCACCGTCCCCATCGAACGCGACGTGCTGGCCAAGGCCACCAGCAAGATCGTCATCCTCGGCGTCCGCCCTGAAGACCTCGCCCTGGCCAGCGAAGGCGCCGACATGACCGTCACCCTCGTCGAGGAACTCGGCGCCGACACCTACGTGTACGGCACCTACGCCGGACCCGACGGCCCCGTCGACCTCGTCGCCCGCGGCCAGGGCATGGCCGCCCCCAAGATCGGCACCGTCGTCAAGGTCGCACCGCAGCGCACCTACATCTTCGACAACGAAGGCGACCAAACCCGCCTGTCCTGACCACGGACTCATAGCCGGTTCAACACGGTCGGCTTACGACCTCAGGGCAGCAGCCAGAAGGGGCGCCTGCACGATCGCGTAAGACCAGATCAGTTCAGGATCGGTGCGGTGATAGTGGTGCGCGAGCACGATTCTCAGGCGGGAAATGCTGCGCCAGTCCACGTCCGGATAAGCGGCCATTGCCTCAGGAGTCACGTTGCTGGCCGCCTCCCCGAGGATCTCCAACAGTCTCTCAGCAGCCCGGATCAACACCTGATCCGACGTCGTGCCAGTGCTGCGTAGCGTCACGACTTCGCTCAGCTCATCACAGGCGTCAAGCATGTCGGCGATGCGCTGATCGTCCGTGCGAGTCATACGAGAACTGCCTCGCGACGGATGTGCTCGTCGCGCTCCTTCAGGCCGCCGACGGACACGACATCGACGTGACAGCCGAGCAGCCTTTCCAGGTCGTCCTCGATGCGCATGAGATCAAGAAGTGACGCCCCTGGGGCGAACTCCACCAGGAAGTCGATGTCGCTGTTTGGTCCATCGTCACCTCGGGCAACAGACCCGAAAATGGATACGGACAAGGCGTGGTTCCGAGCGGCAATCGCCCGGATCTCGTCGCGGCGCGACTCCACCTCTGCCCTCTTGGTGCCCATGCGGCAAGGGTACGGCTCTCCGCAACCGAGTGGGCATGCATCCCGGGGCAAGGCTTCCTTGCTCACGCCGCGGGCCACCCTCACGGTGGCTGACCCCACCGCAAGCGCACCGCGCTTCCCGCCAGGCGGCAGCGTTCACTCCTTGTCGAACTTCTCGCTCTGGGTGCGCCTGCCTGTGCCGGCATGAGTCTCAATCAAGGATCCGTCGAAAATGCTGAGGCACCGACCCGTCGAATGTCGTTGTAGTAGGTGAGAGGGCGATGTTCCTCTCCGTCCGCGGGTGACGCGGGCGCGTCTGCGGGAAGGCCGGACATGAGCAATTCAACGTCAACAGAAATCACCAAGACAACGACAACGATCACTATCAACAGATCAACGAATCCAATGATCACCATCCACAACCATCGAAACCAACGATCACGAGCACACGAATCACATCCCAAGACCATCATCACCAGCACCCAACGACACGATCCAATTCACTATCCGGCTTGGAATCCGGATTCTGAGGTGTCGCGATGACGGCGCATGCGAAGGTGACGACGATGGCGCATTCGGCGTCGGGGATGGGTCAGGTCTGGTATCGGGTGACCGGCTCGACGGGGGTGGCGAACCGGCAGGTCGCCTACCGGGTCGGCAACGGTGACACGGATGCGCGGAGGGTGCGGTTCGTCGGCGACGGCGCGACCGCGCAGCTGACAGGCTTCCGGCCGGGTGAGCTCGTCGGTGGCGAGAGTGACCTGGTGTTGATCGAGCGGGCGTTCTCCGGGGAGTACCTGACGCATGGGGTGAAGACCCGCCGGTCGCAGTTCGCCCGCGTCCCGGCTGCACCGGTTCACCGGGCGATCACCGAAGCACTCGGGGAGGCGGGTCTCGACGGCACGGACGTGTTCACGTCGCGCGACGCGGCCGCGTGGTGGCGAGCCCTCACCCGCGCAGCGAACGGTGACCGTTCCGTGTCGTTCCTGACAGCGGCCGGTTCGGTGCGCGCCGCGACCCGGGCCGGTGCAACAGTCGAGGGCGATCGCCTGCATGAACTGCTGGGCGCGGTGGTGCGCGAACGCGTGGTCGGCCCGGTCCAGGTTCGCGGTCGACGGAGGGACGCGGCGACGCAACTGGACCTGCGCGATGTGGAGCTCCAGTCGTTGACCGACATCGAGCTGGGTTCTCGTGTCTGGCAGGCCGCCAGTGACGCGGCCGGGAAGCACGAGCCGGCCGGCAACGCGGGGTACGAGTTGACGCTCACGTTGCCGAAGTCATTCAGCCTGTATGCGATCACCGGAGACCCCGCCGACCAAAGCCTGTGGATGGACGCGCTTGAGGCCGCCGCGACCCGCGCCCTGGAGCGGCTGATGGATGAGGCGGGGTTCTGCTCCACCGGTCACCGCGGCGACGGCCAGAACGTCAGGATCTTGCCGGCGGATGGGTGGGCGGGTTTCATCGCGACAGAGATCTCATCCCGCGCCGGTGACCCGCACCTGCACGTGCACTGCTCCCTGCCCAACGTCCTCGTCGGTCGGGACGGGGTCGTGCGCACCATGGCCGACGGCGGCCGCGAACTGATCATCAACGCGCCACGGTTCGCCGCCTGGGGCCAGGAGTACGTCATCGCCGAAGCCCGAGCACGTGGACTTCTCGACGAGGTGTGGTTCAGCCCGTGGGCCGGTGAGTGGCAGGTCGGTGCGTTCACCGACGAGCAGATCCGGTCCGTCAGTCAAGGCCGCGAGCGGATCCGCCGGGAGGAGCTCGCCAGCGGTGACGCCGTGCCCCGCACCGCGAAGGCCAAAGCGCGCCTCGAGCGACTCGCGAAGGCACGGGTCACCGCCGCCAAGGCCGACAGGCAGCCGACCTGGGCGCAGTTGCGGGCCACGATCGCTGACCGGGCACGGATGCACCACTTCGACTACGCCAAGAACCGCGCCGGATCCGGGCCTGCGGCCTCGTACTGGGATCGACCACCGGCGCAGTGGACCGACCGGCAGTGGGTCGACTGGGTGGAGTGGATGGCCTGCCGCCACGAGTCGACCACCAGCCTGGCGAGAATCCGGTCCCTGATGGACCTCGCCACCATCGGCCTGCCCGCCCACGAGCGACTTCGGCTCACCCGGCTCGTCGTCGAGCAGGGCTTCGAGCGCGCCGACTCGTCCCGCGACCTGGGCATGAAGACCGGCGGGCAGCAGTGGATCTCCCGCACCGCCCTGACCGACGAAGCCCGACTCCTCGCACGGATGCGGGCCAGCGCCACCGGCATCGACACATTCGCTCCCGTGCAGGGCGCGGTCGCGGCGCACGGGATCGCGCGGTTCGAGGCGCAGCGCGGATGGCAGCTCAGCGACGAACAGCGGCGCGCGGTCGAGGCGATCGTGGAGGGCACCGCGCCGATCACGCTGATCTCCGGGGTCGGCGGCTCCGGAAAGACCAGCGTCCTGGCCGCCGCGCACCTGGCGATGACCGACTCGAAGGACCTGCTGGTCACGTCGACCGCGACCCGGGCGGCGTCGAAGGCCGGTCACGAGTCCGGCGCCAAATGGCGCAACCTCGCCTCCGCCCTATCCCTGATCGACCGCGGCATCCCTTTGAGCGCGAAGGTCATCGTCGTCGACGAAGCGTCCATGGCCGACGTCGGATCGCTCGCGCGGCTGTCGGACTGGTGCCAGGCCAACGACCGCCGACTGATCCTGCAAGGCGACGTCGCGCAGCTGCGGGCCGTCGGAGCCGGTGATGCGTTCCACGTCCTGTGCCAAGCGCACCCGGATGCGGTGGTGCGGTTGGAGACGAACCAGCGGCAGCTCACCGAGGACGGTCGCGCCCTGGCCGCGGCGCTGCACGCCCGGCACCTGGACGACGCGTGGGAGGTGCTCGCCCGCACCGGGTCTGTCGCGGTCGCTCGGAACCACGACGCGAAGATCACCATCACCGCTGCCGCGGTCGCGAAGTACGCGGCGGAGTACGGGGCTGAGAACGTCACCTGCGACGCGGTCACCAACGCCGAGGCCGCGGAGCTGAACGAGCGGATCCATCAGCTCCTGCTGGACCGCGGTGACCTCGACCCATCAGTAGCCCTGACGTACCGGACTCCCGCCGCTGACCGCGTCCTCGCTCCCGGCACCTGCCTGCGCGTCACCACTCCGCTCGGCCACCAGTACCCGGGCCAGCGCCTGGTCCGCGACCAGCGCGCCACCGTCCTGGCCGTCGAACCCGACCGGGTGCGGATCCGCCTGGACGACGGTCGCGCGCGCACCATGAGCCCCCGGGTGCTGCTGGATCACCTGGACTACGGGTACGCCGCCACCACGCACAAGGCCCAGGGCCAGACCAGCACCGTCCACATCGCCACCCTCGAGCCCACCAAGGACGCCGCGAGCATGTATGTCTCGGCCAGCCGCGCCCGTCAGGTTACGTTCTTCGTCCTCGACGCGCGGGACTACCTCAGCGAACGCGAACTGCACCAGGCGTCCGACTGGGCACCGCAGGACCTCGTCGACGAGGTCGTCGACCGCGCCAAGACCGCCATGGCCCGACACGCGCGCGACCTCGACTCCCCGAACGCCGCGCGCCGACCCCACTACGAACCCGTCTCCCGATCCCACGACACCGGCATGCGACTCACCTAGGCACAGGCCAGAGCGACTGACCAGACGTTGAAACGCAAACTTGCGAGGCACCGAAGCGGCCACGCGTTTGTGAGGTTAGGAGCACCCGACGCGAGATCGACCCCGCAGAATTCGAGGTACCGAGGGGTCCATTCCGTTGTGAGGGTAGGAGACCAATTCGGAAAGGACCCGATCATGACCGTCACCAACCTGCACCAGCCCGAGCCGCCGCACTCCGCCCGGCTCGATCCGATGCCCCGCGCGCTTTACACGGCCGACGAGGTCGCCGACGCGCTGTGCATCTCGGAGACCTTGGTTCGCCAGCTCACGATCGACGGAGAGATCCCCTGCCGCCGCATCGGGCGCCTCGTTCGGTACACGCCCTCAGACGTCGCGTTCTTCGTCGCCCGCCGTGAAGACCATGGCTACCGCTGATCATCCACAGGCACTGCCCCTGTCCACAGGGACATCGGCAGAGCCGCGAAACGGACAAGCACTCAGCCACGCTGGCCTGTCCACGACATCTGCGAGCGGAGGGACACCATGACGCGACGTTCCAGCGCGGGACACGAAGGGACCGTGCGGGAGAACCCACCCGGATCCGGACGGTGGCAGGCCCGCCTGCCCGTGCGCCTGGACTCCCGACGGCGACCCATCGACGGCATCTTCGCGACTCGCAGCGACGCCCGCCGGGCGCTGAACACCGCGATCGTCGAGATCGACCGTGGGCTACGCGCCAAGCCCGTCCGCAAGCCGAGCGGACCGGTACGCCGACTGTCGGTGCTGATCGAGGAGTACATCGAGGACCGCCGGAACGACGCCCTGGATCCCATCGCGGTGAAGACGGTGCGGGACTACCGCGAGGTGCTGAAGAACGTCATCTGCCATCCGTCGGCGAATCTCGGCCAGGTCAAGGTCACGCAGATCGACAGCCCGGCGCTCGACAAGTGGCTGCGCGATCTCGCCGAGGCCGGCCTTGCGCACCGGCGGATCTCCAAGGCATACGCCGTGGTGCGTGCCTCACTGGCGTGGGAGGTCAAGAAGGGGCGCCTCGGCGTGAACCCCGCTCGCGAGGTGCGTCGCACCAGCACGAAGAAGGGACGCGCCGCTCGAGCGACAGCGGACCCCGTGCTGCTGGCCTCCTGGGAGGAGGTCGCCCGGCTCGCGTCCTACCCCGAACTCCTTCAGGACCGGCTCCTGATCCTGCTCATCGCCTGGGCCGGGCTGCGTTGGACGGAGTCCATCAGCCTGTCCGTGAAGGACATCTGGCTCGACCGGCCTCGCCTGTCCATCGCCCGGGTGTACGTCTGGGATTCCGACACCAAGAAGTGGGAGATCGAGGACGTCAAGGCCGGCCTCACGGCGACGGTCCCGGTCCCACGACCTCTGTGGGAGGCACTCAAGTCGCACGCTGCGACGCTGCCCCTGGAGGAGCGGCTGGGCGGCGAGCTGCTCTTCCGGCCACTGCGCACCCGCTTCGCCGGACGACCGCCCGTGATCATCGACCAGTCCGATTGGGGCAAGCGCGTGTGGATTCCTGCACGGTCTGCCGCGGGCCTCGTCGGTGACATGTCACTCCCGCCGCTCGACCCTCGTCGCCGGGCCATCCACGTAAAAGACCTGCGCGCCTACGCCGCCAGCGTCATCGTCGACAGCGGCGGAACCGTGTACGACGCCGCCCAACTCCTGCGGCACTCGGACATCATGACCACGAACAAGTACTACGCACGGGCTCAGGACGAGCGCAGCCAGGACCCCGCACGCGCCCGTTTACGCCTCGATCCTGGCCTGCCGCTCGACCTGCGCATCGATGCACTGTGGGACGCGTGGATCAGCAGCTATCCACTCCTCACCAAGGACCTCTTCACAGCGGATGCGTGACGACCTTCAACCAGCAGCGACAATCTGACGTCCCCGTTCGCTTCAGGACAGCCCGAATCCGGAGTCGTGTGAGGGCGGTTGCGCGGAGCCAGGAAGCCCTCGTCCATGCTCCACGGCCGGACGTGTGCTCGACGACAGATCCGTGGGACGGGACTGCTGTTCGAAGATCTCCTCGAGTAGGTACTGGGCTCGCGGCGGAATCGGATAACCCGGCCCCAGGCATGCACGGGCCACCGCGATCGCCTCATCCGCGCTGGACAGTCCCATGACCCCCACCAGAAGAGCGAGGTCGCCGCGGTCCTGCTCGACCCGCGACGCCGCAACCTTCATCGCCAGCAGGTGCTCAGCACCCGCAACGCAGACCCGCAGATGCGTCGACTCGAACACGACCCGCTGATGCGAGTCCGTCCCAGGGGGGACGAAGCCCTTGACCGCGTCGTTCAGCCAGTCAACGGACTACCCGTTCGCCTCGGCAACGGCCTCTGCTGCGGCCCTCACCTGAGTCGTAGGAACGAACACCGCGTCGAGGTCGCGAGTGGTGCGAGCCGCGTCGAACGACAGGGCGATAGCCGCACCGCCGACGAGATAGACGTCCGCAGTCGTACCCCGCGCCGCAAGCTCCACGTCGAGGGCCTGCAGCAGTCTGCCGATGCCCGCTGCATCCAGGGTCGTCATACGCGCTGCAGGGCCGTGTCCGTGATGAACACTCCGCGAATGCGGAACTGCGCCGGAGACTGCACCATCGCCCATGCCCTGCCGTACGCTGACGAGGACACGAACCACCAGGGTCGCGCTACCCGCTCGTCGGCAAGCGCCCACACCGGCGCCGGCCATCCATCGCGGTCCGCAAGCCAGCACGCGAGTCCCGCGTAAGCGGCGTCCACCCCGTTGTGTCCCGTGGATGAGGGTGCCTCACTCATCAGGAGAGCAGCTGCCTCCACGCCGTCAACGGCGCGGACTGACTCGTAGTCGTCCAGTAGCTGCAGTACTCCGAAGCGCCACAAATCCTCGCTGGCTAGCGGTCCGCCGGCCATCAGGGAACGCACCGCGGCAGCGGCATCCCCAACCGCCTGAATCGACATGGCACAAGGGTACCCGCGACCGCCGACAACGAACGATGACGCGAAGGGACCCCGCCCCAACCGGTAGGCGTGCACCAGACGTGCCCCGATGAAGGATCGGCGTCGCGCACGACTCTGAGGGAGACAGCATCCTCGAGACTTCCGACGACTAGCTGAGTGCCTGTCGGGGCCCAGACGGACCCGTCGAGGACCGCTCAGGCAGATCAACGAGGGCTAATATGAGGGCTAAACGGCCATTTCCTACTCTTCGAGTAGGCTATGGCGCCTCTGAAAGTTGTTTATTACCAACACTTTTCGACTGTGGGTCGCCGGGGGCTCGAACCCCGAACCTACGGATTAAAAGTCCGCAGCTCTACCATTGAGCTAGCGACCCCGAGGCACGGAGAAGAATCAAGGACGACTCCTCGGCTGAGCCTGCGCGACAAGACTAGACGGCGATCTCGAGCCCGAAATGGGCAGGTAGAGCCCTACAGGCCGGGGCTCTGCATCATCATGCCGCCGTCGGCGAAGATGGTGGTGGCGGTCAGGTAGCTCGCCGCGTCGCTGGCGGCGAACACCACGACACTGGCGATCTCCTCGGGCTTGGCCATGCGACCGACCGGGATGTAGGCGTCCAGCTTCTTCAAGGTGTCCGGATCCATCTCCACCGTGTTGATGGGCGTGGCGACTGCGCCGGGGGCCACGTTGACCACGCGCACGCCCTTCGGGGCCAGCTCCACTCCGGCCGTGCGGGCCAGCATCCGCATCCCGCCCTTGGTCACGCAGTATGGAGTGTTGCCGGGCATCGGCCAGTCCTCGTGTACCGACGAGGTGTTGACGACAACGCCTCCGCCGCCCTGGGCGATCATCTGCTTCGCGGCGAGCTGGGTGCCGAAGAAGGCACTCTTCAGGTTCACGGCCAGCACCAGGTCGTACTGCTTCTCGGTCGTCTCGAGGATCGACGTGCGGGTCTCCATCCCGGCGTTGTTCACCATGATGTCGAGTCGGCCGAAGTTCGTCACCGCCGCGTCGACGAGCGCCTGCACTCCGGCCACCGTCGAGATGTCCGCATCGACGCCCACGGACTGGTCGCCGAGCGCCGCGATCTGCTTCTCCAGCTCGTCGGTCGCCTCCGGATGCGCCACGTAGTCGATGACCACCTTTGCGCCAGCCTCTGCCAGTGCAAGCACGATCGCCGCCCCGATCCCACTGTTGCCGCCCGTGACGATGGCCACCTTGCCCGCAAGAACCGTGCTCATGTTCGCTCCTTGATCGTGAGTCGCCGTGCGTGACCGCCAACGCAGATGATGTCAGGTGCTGTGCCTTGTGCGCCGAGATGGCTGGATCCGCTTACCTGTCGGAGCCAGCTGTGTGCGAGGGTGCCGCCTCTGGCTACGACGCGAAGGCCGGTCCATGGACGTATGCCGATTCGCCGATAACGAGGAGAAGGGACCATGCGGGTCCGAGTCCGCCGAACCACTCGACGCTGCCCAGCCCACTCACCAGGGCGGCCGACGCGACCGCATCGGCGATCCCCCCGTCGGGCCCAACCGCCGTCGCGCTGTCGACGGTCATGGCCGGTGCGCCCGTCGCCGGATCCACGACATGCGCCCCGCGTTCATAGCGACCAGACGTGGCCATCGCCTGGTCGTGAAGGGGTACAACCCTGACAACTTCACCCGTTGCGTGCGGATTGATGATCCCAACCGGCCATCCGTCGCCCGAACCGGGGATCTCGTCACCGCGGGCGCTGATATCGCCGCCGGCGTTCACGATGCCGTGTTCGAACCCGGCCGATTGCAGGAGGTCGCTTGCCCTGCCGGCAGCCCAGCCCTTCACGTAGCCAGATGGGTCGTAGCCACCCGGCACCGCCCAGGGATCGAACGCACCGCCAGTCACCCGGCGCAGTTCATCGCAGGCGGTCATCACCTCGACGAAGTCCGTCGAATGGGAATCCGGTCCCGACAGGCCGTTCCGGTAGAGCGACACTTCGGACAGCGGACGGAACGCCGAGAGTGTCCGATCGACATCCGCGAAGAAGTCTGTGCACGTTCGGATCGCCTCGAGTGCGGCGAGTTCACGGCCAGCCGTGTCCCCGAGTCGGATCGTCACCGCAGTCGTCCACACATGCTCGACATGCACGACATGGTCGTCGCGTACGACGGTGCCCGAGATGCCATGGTCCCAGCCCGACATCACGTCATCGGCAGATCTCCGGTCGCCCATCACTTCCTCTCGCGCCCTCACTGTGGACCTTCTCACTTCGACCCGCACGATCCGTGATGATCCGCGTGGCCGTGGGACGATGCAGGGTGCCCAATTCACCGGCTAACCGGGCAGCCGGAGGCCACCGCCTCCTCTCACCTCGCATCACCCATCCGCATCGAGCCCGGCGACCACATCATCCTGGGCCCGCATTCAGCGATGCCATGACGCTGGCGGCAGCGCTGATCATCGTGACCATCGGGATCTGGCTTCGCCACGGGGGCTGGAACCACCTGACGGGTGGATCCTGGGCTGAGTCCTGGGAGTCGGCGGGGGCACTGACCGGTTTGCTCGCGACCGCTGTCGCGATGATCGGCATCGCGTTCGCCGCTCGCACGCACCGCTTCGAGCGCGCGATCGGACTGGACCGAGCGCTCCTGTGGCATCGCTGGCTCGGCGAGACGGCCGCCCTCCTCCTGGTCGCGCACATCATCGCGACCCTCATCGCCTACGCCAGCCGCGGTGGCCTAGGCGACGCGATTCGTCAGCTCACTGGAGAAGAGCAGTACATGGCGATGGCCACAGTCGGCGCCCTGGGGATGCTGCTGATCACCTTCTTGTCACTCGGCTTCATCCGACGGCACATGGCCTACGAGACCTGGTACTTCATCCACCTCCTGATCTACGCCTCGCTGGCCCTTGCACTCGCTCACGAGATCTTCCTCGGCTCCGACTTCGCCTTCGATCCACTGGCCCGCGCGTTCTGGATTGCGGTGACGGTCATCGTCTTCGCGCTGGTCGTCGTCAGCCGGTGGGGCAAGGCGATCCGATCGATCGCACGTCCCCTGACCGTCCTGTCCGTGACACCTCTCAACGACGTGGCTGCGGCCATCGAGCTCGGCGGACGCAACGTCGCCGACCTGAGGGCGGCCGCCGGGCAGTTCGCCCTGCTTCGGCCGCTCACTCCGAAACTCGTGTGGCAGCCACACCCCTATTCGATCTCGGCGGCGCCACGAGTGGATCGCATCCGCTTCACCATCAAGGCGCTCGGTGGCGCCAGCGACCTGATGACCCGACTTCCGATCGGGACGAAAGTAGCCATCGAGGGTCCGTACGGGACGAAGATCTACGAGGAGTTGCGCGGGAACAAGCTGCTGCTCATCGCCGGCGGCGTGGGCATCGCACCGGTCCGCTCCCTGCTCGAGGACTTCGGCCCGGATGCTGAACCGGTGGTCATCTACCGGGCGAGGCGAGAGGTCGAGATCGTCCACTACGACGAGCTGGTCGCACTCGCCGAGACCCGCCACGGCCGGATCATTCCGGTCGTCGGACCGACCAAGGACCTCAAGGACGGCAATCCCTTCGACCCTGACGTGATGGGTCGCCTCGTCCCGGACGTCGCCGAGCGGATCGCCGTCGTCTGCGGATCGCAGCCGATGATCAACGCCGCGTACAGCTGCCTCTGCGAGTGCGGGATCGAGCCCGAGGACATCCACTTCGAGAGGATCTGGTGGTGATCGGCGATGACTGAAGTCAGCTTCGCGAGAAGGGTGGCACCCGCACTGGCCCTTGCCGCGGCCGGTGGGATCCTGCTCCTTCTCCTGCCTTCGGGGGCCGACAGCGACACCTCGTCCTCTGAGGACGCGCTCGCCGCCGACAACGCAGGATTCCCGTCGTCCGGCGCGTCGGCAGCGCCTAGCCAGTCGACCGGTTCGGGCGCGGCGGCCTCGACAGGCCCCGCCCAGCGAGTGATCAAGGGCGACGCCGTCAACTTCCGCTTCGGAACCGTTCAAGTACGGGTGCTGCTCGAGGGCAAGAAGATCAAGAACATCGGGACACTCACCGCACCCGGAGGCGGCTACCAGTCGTACACCGACCGGGCCATCCCCGGCATGAAGGCGGAGATCCTTGCTGCCCAGTCCACCCACGTAGCCTCCGTGTCGGGCGCCACCTACACATCGAAGGCCTACGCGAAGTCCGTGCAGTCAGCGCTCGACAAGGCCTGACTCAGCAGACCTCAATACGTCCGTAGCCCCCGCACGACCACCATCGATCGTCCGGTCACCGTGACGAAGTCGCCCGCGCTCAGCGCCGGCTCGGAGCCCACTCCGACGCTTGGATCAGCAGTGTCGATGGCCCGCGACCACACCGTTCCCGCATCCTGGACCGGGATGACGAAGTCCAGTGGCTCCCACCAGGCGTTGATGCACACCAGCAGGTCGTCGTCGAGGAGCGGCGTCCCGTCGGCGGCCAGATCGGGTGCGTCCTGGCCGTCGAGGAACATCGCCACCGCGCGGGCGCCCTCGTCGGCCCAGTCGTCGCCGTCCATCGGCCGGCCCGACGGCGTGAACCAGCCGATCTCGCTCTCCTGGGCTCCCGTGAGGTACCTGCGTCGGCGCAGCGCCGGGTGGTCGCGTCGAAGCCGGACGAGTCGACGGGTGAACGCCAGGAGGTCGGCGTCGACGCTCGACCAGTCGTACCAGGCGATCTCGTTGTCCTGGCAGTACGCGTTGTTGTTGCCCTGCTGCGTGCGACCCAGCTCGTCGCCACCGAGCAGCATAGGGATGCCGAAGGAGGTGAGCAGCGAGGCCAGCATCGTGCGCTGCGCCTTGGCCCGCTCCGCCGCGATCAGCGGATCGTCGGTGGGCCCCTCGACGCCGCGGTTCCAGGAGAAGTTGTCGTTCGTCCCGTCGCGGTTGCCCTCCTTGTTCGCCTCGTTGTGCTTGGTGTCGTAGGAGACCAGGTCGCGCAGCGTGAAGCCGTCGTGCGCGGTGACGAAGTTGACGGATGCGGTCGGCCGCCGCAGGGAGCCCCCGTACAGGTCCGACGACCCGGTGATGCGCGTCGCGTACGCCGGCAGCAGGCCCTCGGTGCTGCGCCAGAAGTCGCGCACGGTGTCGCGGTACTTGCCGTTCCACTCGCTCCACAGAGCGGGGAAGCGACCCACGTCGTAGGAGTCCATCTGGCCGACGTCCCAGGGCTCGGCGATGAGCTTCACCTTCGACAGGACCGGGTCCTGGGCGATGATGTCGAAGAAGGACGCCGAGCGGGCGAAGGTGCCGTCCTCGCGACCCAGCGTCGTCGCGAGGTCGAAGCGGAAGCCGTCGACGTGCATCTGCTCCACCCAGTAGCGCAGCGAGTCCATGATCAGTCGCAGGACTGCCACGGAGTCAGTGTCGAGCGCGTTGCCGCACCCGGTCGTGTCGTAGTAGGCCGCGAGGTCGGACGTGTCGAGCCGGTAGTAGTTGACGTTGTCGATGCCGCGGAAGCTGAGTGTCGGTCCGTCCGCGCCCGCCTCGGCCGTGTGATTGAACACGACGTCGAGGATCACCTCGAGGCCCGCTGCGTGCAGGGCCTTGACCATGGCCTTGAACTCCGCGACCTGGCCGCCGTGCCGGCCGGCCCGCACCTCCGCGGAGTACGCCGCGTGGGGGGCGAAGAAGCCGATGGTGTTGTAGCCCCAGTAGTTGACCAGCCCGTGGTCGTGCACCGACGGCTCGGTGATCGAGTGGTGCACCGGCAGCAGTTCGACTGCGGTTACCCCCAGCTCGACCAGGTGCTGCACCGCGGCCGGATGCGCCATGCCCGCATACGTACCGCGGATCGCCGGCGGGATGTCCGGGTGCTGCTGGGTGAAGCCCTTGACGTGCACCTCGTAGATGATCGAGTCGGCATTGCGGTACGCGGGTCGCACGTCGGCGCCCCAGTCGAACGACTCGTCGACCGTCACCGCCATCGGGACACTGCCGGCCGAGTCGATGCCGCTGGGCTGCCCGTGGTCGCCCTGCGCGTAGCCGTAGATGGCCGGGCCGTAGATCACCTCACCCGTGAGGGCTCTCGCACATGGATCGATCAGCAGCTTGTTCGGGTCGAAGCGCATCCCCAGCGACGGGGAGTAGAGGCCCTGCATGCGTACTCCGTAGCGCTGGCCGGGACCGACGCCCGGGACGAAGCCATGCCACACGCCGAAGTCGCGCTCTGGCAGCACCAGGCGCTCTTCGCTGCCGTCCTCGCCGATCAGGCACAGGATCGCCGCGTCCGCAGACGCGGAGACGACCGAGAAGTTCGCTCCGCCGTCGACGAGTTCGACGCCCATCGGGAAGGGATTGCCCGGAAGGATGTTCATCAGGCGATCCTGTCACGAGCGACGCGCGCTGACCCTTGCGAAGGCGTAGCCGGCGAGCGCGGTGACCGCGAGGATGACGAGGGTGCCGACGGTGAACGCCTCGACCCGCACCTGGTCGAGGCCCCAGATGTCGACGAAGTCGTAGTCGAGGCCGAGCATTCCCTCGATGGCGCCGGGCGCGACCGCGACGATCGTGCCCAGCGCGATCCAGAACATGACGATGATCGTGACGATCCATGCTCCCGCCCAGCCGAAGGGCACGCGGTAGGGCCGCGGCGTGTCCGGGTAGCGGCGTCGCAGCGCGAGCATGGTGGGAACGATCACCAGGTAGGAGATCAGCAGCGTCGTGGTGGCCATGACGAGCACGACCATGAACAGGCTGCCCGCGTCGCCGTCCGCCCCCGAGAGGATCACCAGCGCAGCGGTCATGAACACGGTCGCGATTACACCCGAGGCGATGTTGACGCGCAGCGGCGTGCCGAACCGCGGGCTGAATCGCCCGAAGTAGGCGGGGAATGCGCCGTCCGCGCCGGCGACCGCCTGCATCCGGTCGGTCGCGACCATCCATGCCGCCCCCTGAGCGAGCAGGACGACGATGAACGTCGCCGCGGCGATGGCCGTCATGGCGCTCGCTGCAGGGCCGTACACACCGAAAACGGTGGCGATGGCCGCCATGAATCCGTCGACTCCGGTGATGTCGTCTGCGGGAATGACGAGGAAGACGGCCAGCACCGGCAGCAGGTAGACGGCAGCGGCGAGGAGCCCCGAGCCGGCGATCGAGACGGGCATGTCACGCGTCGGGTTGCGCATCTCCTCGGCCGCACCGGATGCCGCCTCGAAGCCGGAAAGCGCGAACAGCAGGATGGGCGCGACCGCGAGGAAGCCACCCAGTGTCGGGCTGAAGAAGCCGGGAGCCAGCGGCTGGACACCGTTCTGCAGGGCATAGGCCACCGTCGTGACCGTGAACAGGAGGACGAGCAGCAGTTTGGCGACGGCGCCGACAGTGATGATGTACTTGCCGCGACGCAGGCTGATGATCGCCACCGCGATGGCCAGCCAGATGAAGAGCGCCTGCACGATCCACGTCACTGTCATGTTGCCGTCAAGGTCGAGCAGGTACTGCGAGAACGTCGCCGCGGCGAGCGCCGCGAGGGTGCCGCCGAGCCAGATGGGGTTGGTCACCCAGTAGAAGAAGACCGCCAGCGCACCCGCCAGCCGGCCGAAGGCCAGGCGGACCCACATGTAGGGACCGCCCTCTTCGGTGAACGTCGATGTCAGCTCGGCGAAGACCATGCCGTACGGCACGAGGAACAGCACGACCAGCGCCAGCATGGCCACGAAAGCCGTACCGCCACCCGCCGCGACCGTCCCGATGGTGTCGATGGAGATGACGGCGGCGACCGCCATCATCAGCAGGTCGAAGCGGCCGAGCGAGCGGCGGAGGGTCACATTGAGGGTTACCCCGTGCGGCGGGGCTACGGTATCGACGAGGCGAGGGGCGTCCCGTACAACCACAATGCTCCCTTTCGCTCGGTGTCCCAATAATCGCAATTGCGCAGCGTTGATGCGCGTCAGGAGCTCCGCCGCATGACCGAGAAGTACATCCTCACGCTTCGCTGCCCCGACGCCGCCGGCATCATCCACGCTGCGTCCGGTGCGCTTCTCGACATCGGCGGGAACATCCTCGAGCAGGCGCAGTTCACCGACGAGGACACGCAGGTGTTCTCGCTGCGCACGCGCTTCGAGTCACCCGAGTCATCCGTCGACACGGTGAAGGCGGCCCTCGGCGCGCGCCTCGATCGGTTCTCGCCGACCCTCTCGTTGCGCCCGGAGGGCCAGCGCCGTCGCGTCCTGATCCTCGTGTCGAAGTACGACCACTGCCTGGTCGACCTGCTCTACCGCTTCGAGAGCGGCGAACTGCCCGTCGAGATCCCGCTGATCGTGTCGAACCACGAGGACTGCCGGCGGATCGCCGAGCGGCACGGCATCGAGTACGTCCACCTGCCGGTGACCAAGGACACCAAGCCAGAGCAGGAGGCGCGGCTCCTAGAGCTCGTGCGCGAGCATGCGATCGACCTCGTGGTTCTGGCCCGCTACATGCAGGTGCTGTCCGATCACGCCTGCTCGGTGCTGGCCGGTCGTGCGATCAACATCCACCATTCATTCCTGCCCGGGTTCAAGGGAGCGCGGCCCTACCACCAGGCGCACGCGCGCGGCGTGAAGCTCATCGGCGCGACCGCGCACTTCGTCACCGCCGACCTCGACGAGGGGCCGATCATCGAGCAGGGCGTCGAGCGAGTGGACCACCATCACTCGGCCGAGGACCTCGCGGAGATCGGCCGCGACATCGAGCGGGTCGTCCTCTCGCGCGCAGTGCGACTGTTCGCCGAGGACAGAATCATCCTCGACGGCAATCGCACGGTGGTGTTCACCTGATTTGGTCGCGCCCGGGGTGGCGTTCTCGCGATCGGTCCGCGCTCAGATAGCTAGACCGAGCAGGCCGGGCACAGCGGCGTGGATCCTGAGCATCGCGGTGTCGGCGACGTTCTGTCCCATGCTCGTGTTCGCGTCGTAGTTGCCGAGGATCACAAGGGTGGCCTTGGTGCGCGGGTAGTAGCCGACGTAGCTGACCGCCCCGGGGATGAACCCGGTGTGCCAGATCGTGATGACCTGGCCGGTCGCCACCATGCGGGTCGCACCTGTGCCTAGGCAGTACTGCGACTGGAGCACGCCGTTGCCCTCGCGATCGATGCACTGCGACATGCGAACGCGCTGCATCTTCCTGCTCAGGACTTCGTCGCCCGTCCCCAGGGCGTGGGCCCACGTCTGGAGGTCGTCGAGTGTCGACAGGATGGCCCCGGCCGACCAGCCCGCCGTGTTGAGCCACGCTGTCACGTTGGCGATCGCGGGGCCGCCGATCAGCGGCTCATACGACGTGTACATCTGCGCCGACGGCGGGGTCATCGCGCTGGTGGTGCGCAGCTCCGTCCGGTCCAGGCCCATCGGGGCGAGGATCCAACGGTGCAACAGGGCCTGGAACGCGTCCCCGGTTACCTTCTCGAGGATGCGGGCGAGCAGGACCGTGTTGGTGTTCGAGTAGGCGAACGCGGTGCCCGGCACGTCGAACGCGCGGGGTGGGCGGTCCCCACCGCGATGAGGTCTTCCGGGTTGTAGACGATCCTCGGATTGGCGGCGGTCTCGGTGAAGTACTTGTCGATGTACGTGTCGCCGCCCATGTGATCGCCGATGCCCGACGACATATTGAGAAGCATGGCCACCGTGATCTCGCCAGCCTTGGGAATGCCGGGATACCACGTCGACAAGGGATCGCTCAGCTTGAGCAGTCCGAGTTGCACCGCTTGCAGAACAAGGGTGCCGGTGAACGTCTTGGTCTCCGACGCGACCGACATCTGCGTGTCGGGCGTCAGCCTCGCTCCCGACTTGACGTTGGCCACGCCGTACGTCTTGACCCACGTGCCCTTCCCCGGCACGGACAGCGCGGCGATCACGCCTCCGGGCAGGTCGCCCAGGCTCTCCTTCAGGGCAGCGTCCAGCCGTGCGACGACAGACGAATCGAACGACGCGTCACCGGAGGACCCATCCGTGCCGGACACGTGCGCCGAAGTCGCTGGAGCGAACCCGATGAGCAGTCCCGCGGCGACGGCGAGGACGAGTCCTGAACGCATGCGCACTGTGCACCTCCCCGACGGTCACGAGTACGTCTTCGACGCTACTCACCGACCATGGGGAGTCAATCCGATCGGACTCGCGTAACGCTCGCATTCATCACAGCAGACGGCCGTACCGGTGCATCGTGCGCGAAACGGACTGCTCCAGAAGCCAGTGCGCGAGCTCGGTGTGGCCGTCTGCTGTGAGGGGTGCATCGTCGACGGCGATCCCGAGCCGATGCGCTGCCGAGCACAGTGCAGGTGTGCTCCCGAACGGGGCTCGGATGCGTGCGAAGTCCGGGTCAGCGAGCAGCTCGGCCTGGCGAAGGGCCTCGGTCTCGTCCGGCGCGAGCAGCACGCGCGTCCCGGTGACGATCGAGGCCGCCTTCGCCAGCCGCGCGGTCACGTCGGTCTCACCGGGCACGATGACAATGACGCAGTCGAGCGGGCGATAGCGCAGGACGTTGCTCTCGCAAGCCAGTCCGGTCGGGTCGTCGGCCAGCGCGAAGTGGTCGGCCCACGCAGACTCGAAGGATGCGGCAGCGCCGTCGAACGTCGCGTCCGGATCGGTCCATCGACCGTAGCCGTCCAGGTGATGCGGTCCGCCGGGCTTGAAGCCGACGCCGACCGAGGACCTCTTCCATCCGCCGAACGGCTGCCGTTGAACGATCGCCCCGGTGATGTGCCGGTTGACGTAGGCGTTCCCCACCAGAACGTTGTCGAGCCAGTGCTCGATCTCCGACGGGTCGAGGCTGTGGATCCCGCCGGTGAGCCCGTACTCCGGGGCGTTCTGCAGGGCGATCGCCTCGTCGAGCGAGGCGGCTCGCATGATGCCCAGCACCGGGCCGAAGCACTCGCTCAGGTGGAACCACGAGCCAGCGGCAACGCCGACGCGGACGCCCGGTGACCACTGCGTCCCAGAGTCGTCGAGCTGGTGAGGTGCGACGAGCCATGTCTCTCCCGGCTCGAGCGTCGTGAGCCCGCGGTGCAGGTTGCCGCTCGGCGGCGCGATCAGCGGACCGACGCGCGTGGCCGGGTCGGTCGAGTGGCCGACCCGCAGGCTCGTCACCGCGTCGGCGAGTCGACGGTGGAACGTCGGGTCGTCGTAGACGGAGGCCTCGACGATGGCGAGACTGGCCGCCGAGCATTTCTGGCCAGCGTGACCGAACGCTGACCGCACGAGGTCCTTGATGGCCTGGTCGATGTCCGCGGCGGCGGTGATCACCAGTGCGTTCTTCCCGCTGGTCTCGGCCGCGAGCCGAAGGCTCGGCTTCCAGTCGAGGAACATCGAGGCGGTCTCGTAGCTGCCCGTGAGCATGACCATGTCGACGTCGTCATGCGTGATCAGATGACGGCCGACTTCGTCGTCCGGCGTGCAGGCGAGCTGCACGAGGTCGTCCGGCACGCCGGCCCGGTGCAGCTGCTCGACCAGCACCGCAGCGACCGCACGGGTCTCGGGGGCCGGCTTCATGATGACGGCGCTGCCCGCGGCCAGGGCGCTGACGAGGCCGTTCGCCGGGATCGCGTACGGGAAGTTCCACGGCCCCGCCACGACCACCACAGGGTGCGGTGACCAGCGAAGGCCGTTCGCCACGCGTGCCTCGTGAGCATGCGTGGAGTGAGCGGCGTACCGCGCGAAGTCGACGGCCTCGGAGATCTCGGGGTCGCCCTCGGCCACCGTCTTGCCGGCGGTCCGGGCCATCACGGCGATGGTGCGACCGCGATCGATCTCGAACACGTCTCCGACGCGCTGGAGCAGTTCGCGGCGCTCCTGCCACGACGTCACGCGACCACGTCTGCTGTGCCGCGCCGGCAGCGCGGACGACCTCGTCGACTTCCGCGATCGTGTCGATCAGCCTCGGCTCCGGCACCGTGCTCCGGTCGATGGCGTCACCGATCCATCGGCGGTTCCCGGCTCGCGTGAAGTCGGTGTCGACGGCGTTCGCGAAGGGAGCATCGACAGGGGTGGCCGCCCGGTCGAGTGAACGATCCTGGACGCGGTGCGACTGCGCGCTGACCTCGTGTCGGGCCACGACCGACGCGCGGAAGCGCTGTGACTCGCGACGCCAGGCCGGCGAGCCCGGCGTGATGTCGAAGAGTGACTTGAGGAAGTTCTCCGGCGACGAGTTCTCGTCGAGGCGGCGCGACAGGTAGGCGATCGACGCCTCGCGGTCCTTGCTCTCCACGATCGGCGCGTAGAGCAGGACGTCACCGGCCACGTCGAGCACGGCGCGCGACTGCGGAGGCGCCATCCCCTCGAGCATCTCGACGTCGATGCGGTCGCGAGCACCCAGATATCCCGCGATGGTGAGCGCCCACGCGATCTCGAACAGGTTGTGGCTGGCCACGCCGACGCGCACGGCTCCCGGGTTGCCCGCGCGCAGCGTGCGTTCGAGCATCCGCTTGTACGACGCGTCGACGTCGAGCTTGCTCCGGTAGGGCGCCTGCGGCCACCCGTGCAGCGCGGCCTCCACCTGCTCCATCGCGAGGTTGGCGCCCTTGACGAGCCGGATCTTGATGCCGGCACCACCGTTGGCGTAGCGGGCGTTCGCCCACGCAAGCAGCCGTTCGAGCGCCGCGTGTGAGTCGGGAATGTACGCCTGCAGGACGATCCCCGCCGAGAGCGCACGGAACTCGGGCTCGTCGAGGATCGCCATGAACGAGCGGACGGAGAGCTCGAGGTCGCGGTACTCCTCCATGTCGAGGTTGACGAAGGTGTCGAAGTCGCGTGCCGCTCGGTACACCTCACGGAGGCGGCCCTCGATCCGGGAGATCGAGTCGTCGTCGGCCAGCACGTCGAGGTTCGCGCACAGGGCGGAGATCTTCACCGACACGTAGTCGACGTCGGGGCGGCGGATCCGCTCGACGACCTTGCGGCAGCGCTCGGTGGCCTCGCCGTCGCCGAGGATCGACTCGCCGAGGACGTTGACGTTGAGCCGGAACCCGTCGCTCCGGCGCGACTCGACGTACCCGGCGAAGTCCGGGTCGTCGGCAGGCAGGATGACTCCGGCGGTGTCGCGGTCGATGCGCCAGTCCACGGCCCGTTCTGCCAGTCGCGGAGCCAGAGGTGCCGCCATGCCGAGGGCCTTCAGGCCGAACCGGTCGAAGACACCCAGCGACGTCGGCACGGCGACCGCCGCGAGGTCGTGCAGCCGGCGGGCCGACCGCCGCGGCTCCCGGATGCGCAGCACCTGATCGGTGAGGTCGAGCAGCAGGTCGCGGCCGGCTGCGTCGGCGAGCAGGGCGCCGAGTCGCTGCGCACGCGAGCGCTCGCTCCTCGTGGTGATCGAGTCGGCACGGGTGAGCATGCGAAGCGCCAGCTCCTCCGCCTGCGCGATGAGCACGTCGTCGGAGGGGAGGTCGAGGTCCACGCCGGGCGCGTGCGCTGTCGTCATGTGTCTAGTGCACCACCCGCGTCTTGTGCCACAGTCTGCTTGTGACTGTCGCATTAATACAAAATCCGGCGTCGGTCGGAGGCCTCCCGACGCAGGCACTGCCCCCGTCCGCCAGTGCATTCGCCGAACTGGTCGACGGTCTGCCCCAGGTCCTCGGCTGTCTGAAGTCTCCCGACGGCACCTACCTGTGGAGCAACACCGGCTTCGCCCGACGCCTCGGGCTCGAGCCTGACGCCATCGTGGGTCGCACCGTGGACGAGCTGTTCCCCATCGACTTCGCTCACTCGTACGCCGCCCAGGACGCCCGCGTCCTGACGACCGGGAAGCCGCTCCAGCACCACCTCGAGCTGATCGTCCGTGCCGACGGCGACATCGGCTGGTACGTCACGTCGAAGTCGCGACTCGTGGACGCCGACGGACGGGTGTGGGGGCTTGCTGTCCTGTCCATCGACCTCCAGTCGCAGTTCGACAGCTCGCACTCCGGCCTCGCCGACGTGATCGAGCACATCCGTGCCGACGTGGGCCACCCCTGGCGGGTGTCCGAGATGGCCGCCCTCGCCGAGCTGTCACCGAAGCAGCTCGAGCGCGTGTGCCGCCGGACGCTGGGCACAAGTCCGCAGCGACTCGTGCAGCGCCTGCGGATCGAGCACGCCGTGCAGCTGATCAGCACCACCCGCCGAACACTCGGCGACGTCTCCGCCGAGTGCGGGTTCTACGACCAGAGCTCGTTCACCAAGCAGTTCCGTGCGGTCCTCGGCCTCACTCCGGGGGCGTACCGCAAGGGTCGGTGACCCGCTCGGTTCTGGCAGGCCACCTTGGCGTCGTCTAACTAGCATGAATCGACGCCACGTACGGCGTGCCCTGGTGGGAGAGCTGATGACCCGATTCGTCGATGTCCCTGCGATGGCTGACCTCATCACCGATATCGGCCTTGCGACGATGATCGGGCAGCTGGCCGACGCCGTGCAGGACGACTTCTCGCGGTGGCCGGACTTCGAGAAGTCCGCCCGTCTCGCCAGCCATTCGGCGATCGGTGTCATCGAGCTCATGCCCATCTCGGATGACAAGCGGTTCTCCTTCAAGTACGTGAACGGGCACCCCGGCAACACCGTGCTCGGCCTGCCAACGGTCATGGCGTTCGGCGTGCTCGCCGAGGTCGGGACCGGCTATCCAGTGCTGCTGTCGGAGCTGACCCTGGCCACCGCCCTGCGCACCTGCGCGACGTCCGTGATGGCGGCGCGCACGCTGGCTCGTCGCGACTCACGCGTCATGGCGCTCATCGGCAACGGCGCGCAGAGCGAGTTCCAGGCACTCGCCTTCCACACGGTTCTTGGGATCGAGGAGGTGCGGGTCTACGACATCGACCCGTACGCCACCCAGAAGATGGTCGACAACCTCGCAGAGTTCAGTGCCCTCACCGTCACGCGGGCGGGCAGCGTCAAGCAGGCTGTGGCAGGAGCCGACATCGTCACGACGATCACCGCGGACAAGGCGTACGCGACGATCCTGACGCCCGACATGATCGAGCCGGGCATGCACATCAACGGCGTGGGCGGGGACTGCCCGGGCAAGACGGAACTGCACGCGGACGTCCTGCGAGCCGGCAAGGTGTTCTGCGAGTACGAGCCGCAGAGCCGACTCGAGGGCGACATCCAGCAGCTGCCGGCGGACTTTCCCGTGACCGAGCTGTGGGAGGTGCTCGTGGGCCGTGCCACCGGACGCGACTCCGCCGATCAGGTCACCATCTTCGACTCCGTCGGCTTCGCCCTCGAGGACTACACCGCCCTCCGCTACGTGTACGAGCAGGCGATGCTGCGCGACATCGGCATCGACGTCGAGCTGGTACCCACGCCCGAGGACCCCAAGGACCTCTTCAGCCACACCCGCAGCGGACGGCGGCAGATGCCGGTCCGCAAGGCGAGCTAGCCGCTGACCAGGCGTGTACGTCCATTGGACAGTCAACGCCATAACTGACTGTGGCATCCCGCGCTGACCGGGCATATTTTCGACAGTGCAGGGAGTAGCCGCGCATGGATACGAACTGCCGACGCGTTCGGCTGTTGGAGCCCTGACCGACAGCCGAACGCGACCACCGATCCGGTGGCACGAGCCCCCGAGAACCGGAGCCCTGACCGGTCCTCGGGTAGCGGAAGGCCCGGCAGCCCTTGGGCAGCCGGGCCTTCTCGCGCGTTCGGGACTACATCTCCGAGTACACCCGGGACGGGTCGTAGCCGTAGTGAGCCGTGCGGGCGGCGCGGCGGGTCTGCGCCTCGTCCTCCATCGCCCGCGCGAACTCCGGATCCAGGTGGGCCGACTCGACCTTCGTGACCGGGTTGCGCTCGAAGATCCACTTCTCCAGGGCCGGGCCCGACTCGAAGGAGTTGATCAGGCAGTAGCGGGGCTCGTCGCCGACGTGCCACACCGAATGCCACATGCGCTCGGAGTCGACCACCAGCTGGGCGCCGGCCGGCAGGGCAAGGCGGGTCTCGGTGCTCGGATCGTCGATGTCCTCGCGCAGGATCATGAACGAGTGCGGGTTGTCGGTCAGCTGCATGAAGGAGCGGATGACCCAGCCCTCGCCATCGGGGTTGCGGCGGTTGTTGTCGTCGAGGTGCGAGTTGTACAGCGCGTCGGCGTACGAGTTCGCCTGCAGCTCGATGACGCGACAGCGGCCGACGCGGGCGTCGACCTCCTTGACCCGCTCGACGAGGGTCGGGGCCTTGGCGACCTGGCTGTCGATCCAGATGCCGTCCTTGTCGCAGCGGGGCGGCTCGGAGTGCCAGAACGCGTTGCAGCCGATCTCGCCCTGGGCGCTGGCGATCGGGGCGAACCGGGTGTCGCCGGAGGACTTCCAGTCGACGTACTCCAGGCTCATCCACTCGGACGGGTCGACGACGCCGCCGTAGGAGTCCAGGACGACGTAGCCGGTCTCTTCGAGGACGGACATCTTGTAGTACGACACAGGGGCCTCCGGGGCGATGGGTGGTGCTCCCATTGTCCCCGCGTTCACAAGCGCACCCGTTCGCCGAAAGTCCCACCGGGGCCGGGACCAAGGTCCCTGTCTCAGTCGCGCCGGCTGATCGTCGCGATGATCATGGCCGCGCCCCACGGACCCATCACCCAGATCGGCCAGTACGACGGGGCCGAACCGCCGGAGGTCATCCAGGACGCGACGTAGATGACGTTGACCATGACGCTCACGCCGAGCCAGGCCGCCCATCCGTTGCGCACGTTGTGCTTATCCGTCGGCGCAAGGTCCGCCTCGGGCGTGGTGGCCGGAAGGGGCACGGGCGGGGCGGCGGCAGGTTGCCGTGCGTCCGGAAGGTCGCGGGTGAGCACGGCGAGCTCGCCATAGGTCCTGGCCGTCTGCGCCTGCCCCATCCGCTGGTCGAACTCCTCGTGCGTCAGCCGCCCGTCGACCAGTGCCTCGCGCAGGGTGCTGATGGTGCGGTCGCGATCCTCGTCCCCCGCGCGCATGTCCGGAGCCATGCTCATGCTTTCAGCCTACCGGCGGGGTGGACGCGGGAGTCAGGCCAGCCGACGCACGATCGCGGCCGCCAGCCGGTCCGGAGCACCGTCGGAGTGCGACAGGAACAGCGACGGCTCCGTCAGCTCGAGTTCGAGCAGTCGGGGCTGCCCGTCGGCGTCGGGGATGAGGTCGACGCGGGCGTAGAGCGTCGCTGACGGACCACCGGGGATGCAGTCCAGCGCCGCGCGCCCGGCTGCCAGCTCGCGATCCGAGGGCTCGCGCGGGTCGATCTGCTCCTGCACGAACAGCCCTTCGACGCGCTCACCCTCCACGCCGAGCGCGAGCAGCGGGCCCTTGCGGATGGCGTGCGAGAACTCCCCGTCGAAGTAGACCAGCGCGGCCTCGCCGTCGGTGTCGACCGCGTCGAGGTACGGCTGGACCATCACCGAGCGGTCGTCGGCGACGAGCCGGCGCACGTGCTCGCGGGCCTCGTCCGGGCCACTCGATGCGGCATAGCGGACGGTGTCGGTCGAGCCGCACGACACCGCCGGCTTGACCACATACTCGGCGCTGTCGGCCGGCGGCAGCCACCCGGCAACGTCGTCTCCGGGCTCGACGAACACGGTAGCACGTCACCGGCACGCCCGCCGCAGCCAGCTCGGCCAGGTAGTGCTTGTCGGTGTTCCACGCGAGGAGTGCCGGCGGGTTGAGCAGCCGCGAGACCGCATCGACATGGAGCGTCCAGGCGATGAACTCGTCGCGGCGCACGGAGTAGTCCCAGGTGCTGCGCACCACGACGGCGTCGAAGCCCGCCCAGTCCACGTCCGCGTCGGTCCACACCGCCGGGACGGCCTCCACGCCCAGGGCTGCCAGTGCCGGGATGAGGAGCTGGTCCTCGGCGTCAAGGTCGGGGAACTGCGCACAGGTCGCGAGCGCCACTCGGGGCACGATCACTCCTCAGGTCGGGACTTGTCGAGCGACGTCGGGCAGACTGCCCGCCATGGCCGCCCGCAAGTATGCCCCGCCCCGCACCTGGGTCCGCGATGACGGCCAGTGGCCCGTCGGACCGTTGGTGGCGGACGCGCCGCCGTACGCCGTGGTCACCGCGGCGGTCGTCGCTGCGTACCGGCAGGCGGCTGGCACGCGCAGCCTTCGGTCGGTGGCTCGGGACGCCGGCATCGACGCGACCGCACTCGGCCGCATGCTGTCCGGGGAGACGGTGCCCGACGTGCACACCGTCGCCGTCCTCGAGGACGCCCTGGATGCTCCGCTGTGGCCGGCGTACCCGCGCGAGTAGCCGCTACTCGGTGATGGTCACCACGATGTTGCGCGTCGTGCCGTCCGGGTTCGTGACGATGATCGTCGCGGTGCCCGGGGCGAGCACCTTGCCGCCGGGGTTGAAGATCGCGCTGCCGTCCTGGTGAGCCTGCGTGACCTCGATCAGGTCGGGCTTGTCGGTGTCGATCGTCGTGCCGGCCGGAGTCTTCACGACGATGTCGAGGTTGTCGCCGACCTTCGCGGTGGCCGTCGTCTCGCCCTCGGTGATGATCACCGGCGGCAGCATGCTCGTCGAGCCGCTCGCTGCCGGGCTCGCCGCGGCGCTGGCCGGCGTGCTCGCGGCAGCGGAGGAGGCTGCGGCCGTGGCCGCTGCGGAGGACGACGAATCCGTCGAGCTGGACGATGAGCAGCCGGCGAGGACACCCACCCCCAGCAGGGCGATCGTGCCCGCGATGGCGACTCGGCGCATGCTCATGGTGTGGTGCTCCTCAGGTTCGGCGGATGTCCCGCAGGTTGACAACGCTCGTGCTACCCCGTTGACACGAGGATTAAACATCGGCCTCGCCGTGGGTCTGGTCGAGCAGGTCGAGCAGCGCCACCCGGTCGGCATGCCGGCCACCGTCGAACCCGGTCTCCAGGAAGATCTTCAGCGCCGACAGCGCCGCCTCCGGCTCGGTGAAGCGCTCGCCGAAGCAGGCGACGTTCGCGTTGTTGTGGCGACGCGTGTACTCGGCGTCTGCGTCGTCGCGGATGACGCCGCCCCGCACGCCCGGGATCTTGTTGGCCGCCATGCAGATGCCCTCGCCGCTCCCGCACACCGCGACCCCGAAGTCGGCCTGCCCGGCAGCGACCGCCCGTCCGACGCGTGCGCCGTACCGCGGGTAGTCGGTGCGCTCGTCGGTGTACGTGCCGAGGTCGTCGACGTCGTACCCGTTGTCGACGAGCCAGGCGAGCAGCGTCGTCTTGAGGTGGAAGCCGGCGTGATCCGAGCCGATGGCGATCTTCATGACCTCTCCTCTGCCTGGGCGTAGGACCTCATCATCTCCCGTCGTTCCTTCAGCAGCAGAGCCGCGTCCGGCCGAGGGGACACCGTGGAGACGCTCGCCACCGCCTGCGGGTTCCCCGTCAGTCCCAGGGCGAGCAGCCCGGCACCGACGACGGCGGAGTCGGGGGCGTCGGCGATGGCCAGGGTCAGGCCGGTCGCGTCGGCGAGCAGCTGCTGGAACGCCGGGTCGTGCGTGCCGCCGCCGATCAGCGGCACGACGTCGGGCAGCAGGTCGCCCGACGACTGCACGGCGTCGACGCCGAGCGCAACGGCCTGCGCGACACCCTCGAGGATGCTCCGCAGGATCGCGGCCCGATCGGTGGCCAGGCTCAGTCCGTACCAGGCGCCGCGCAGCTGCGGATCCATGAACGGCGTGCGCTCGCCGGACAGGTACGGGACGAACACCGGGTCGTCGGCGCGGACGCCGTCCGCCAGCGCCGCGCTGGCCTCCGGGATGGACGCGTCCAGCCAGCGCAGGGCGGGCGTGAGGGCGAGGCCGGCGCTCTGCACCGCGCCGATCCGGTACCAGCCGTCGCCGATCGGCCCGGCCGTCGAGAAGGTGTGGGTGCGCAGGGTGCCGTCGAGCTCCGGGCGGGACATCACCCGTACCACCTGAGCCCCGCTGCCCACGGCGACGAAGCCCTCGCCAGCGTGCAGGCCCAGGCCGGCCAGCGCGCATGCCGTGTCGGCGCCGCCGATCACGCACGGAACCGTCCAGTCGTCGACGCGGATGTGCCCACCGTCGCCGTTCGAGGCCAGCACGTCGGGGAGGCGGTCCGCGGGCAGCCCCAGCCACTCCACCATCGTCGACGACCAACAGCCGTCCGCGACGTCGTACAGCAGCGTGCCCGATGCATCGCTCGGATCGGTGCCGAGGCCGCCGCCGAGAGCCACCCGCAGCCAGTCCTTCGGCTGCAGCACATAGGCCGCACGCGCCATCACGTCCGGCTCGTTCTCGAGGAGCCAGGCGAGCGACGTCGCGGCGAAGCCGGCCACCGCCGGTGAGCCCACCTTGCTGAGGTCGGTCCCGATGTCCGACTGCAGGCGCCGCGCCTGCTCGACGGACCGCACGTCGGCCCACAGGACGGCCGGTCGCAGGGGCGTGAAGTTCGCGTCGACGACCACGACGCCGTGCATCTGGCCGGAGAAGCCGGCGCGAGCGGGCGTCCCGCCCAACGCGGTGACCTCGCGGATCGCGTCAAGCGTGGCGGCGAGCCATTGCTGCGGATCGCTCTCCGCCCAGCCGGCCACCGGTGCGTCGACGCGGTTGGGCCGGCTCGCCTTCGCCACCACCTGCAGCGAGTCGTCGAGCATGGCGGCCTTGACCGAGCCCGTCCCGAGATCAATCCCCAGAGTCGTCATCGCCGTCCTCGCACGCCTGACAGTATCGGCCATGTGTCTGGTCGCGTGGTCGTCGTCGGCAGCCTGAACCTCGATCTGGTCATCGGCCTGGCCCGGATGCCCGACAGCGGCGAGACGGTCTTCGGCGAGCGGCTCGACCAGCACGCCGGTGGCAAGGGCCTCAACCAGGCAGTCGCCGCCGCGCGCCTCGGCGTCGCGGTGAGCATGATCGGCGCGGTCGGCTCCGATGCGGCTGGCGAGTTCCTGCGCGGCGTCGTCACGGCCGAGGGCATCGACGACTCCGGCGTCGCCGGCCTGACGGGCACGTCCGGCACCGCCGTGATCGAGGTCGACGCCGGCGGGGCCAACCGGATCGTCGTCATCTCGGGCACCAACGACCTCGTCACTCCGGCCCATGTCGAGGCCACGCTGGCAGCCCTCGCCGACGTGGCCGTCGTGCTGACACAGGGCGAGGTGCCCCTCGAAGCGATCGAGGCGGCGATGGCCGCGGGCCGCGCCCGTGGGGCCATCACGATCCTCAATCCGGCTCCGGTGCGTGACTACCCCGAGTCGGTCTACCGGCACGTCGACTACGTCATCCCGAACGAGCACGAGGCGGCCCACCTGACCGGACTGCCGACGGACACGGCCGTCGACGCGTTCGATGCGGCCCGCGCGCTGGTCGCCCGAGGTGCGGGCTGCGCCATCATCACCCGCGGCGGCAAGGGATCGGTCTGGGCATCGCGCAACTCCACTGGCAGCAGCGACGTCTTCCCCGTCAGCCCGGTCGACACCGTGGCCGCCGGCGACGCGTTCTGCGGCGGCCTTGCGGCCGCCCTCGCGGAGGGTCGCGACCTGCCGATCGCCCTGCGCTGGGCGAGCGCCGCCGGTGCGCTGGCCACGACGGTCGAGGGCGCCGTGCCGTCCCTGCCGCGTCGCGCCGCCGTCGAGGCCCTGGTCGAGTCCGAGCACCGCTAGCGCCCCACCCTCTTCGCCGAGCGGGTAGGCAGCGGGGGCGCTCCGCCCGTACGTTTGAGCCCATGACCGAACGGATCAGCTCGCGGCAGTTCCACGAGTCCGAGGGCATTGAGGACTGGCGCGTCCTCTACGGCCACGCGATCGCCTACTTCGCCACCGGCAGCTTCGCCAAGGGCGTCGCCCTCGTCGACGCCATCGGTGCCCTGGCCGACGAGGCGAACCACCACCCCGACGTCGACCTGCGCTACGGCGGCGTCACCGTCACGCTGTACACCCACGACATCGGCGGACTCAGCACGCGCGACCTTGCCCTCGCCCGCGAGATCTCCACGGTCGCCCGCGATCTCGACGTGCCCGCCGACCCGTCGCAGACGCACCGGATCAACATCACCATCGACGCCATCAACCGCGCCGACCTCATCCCGTTCTGGCGCGCCGTCCTGGACTACCGCGACGACGGGGACGAGGACATCGAAGACCCGCACGGCCGCGGGCCCAGCATCTGGTTCCAGCAGATGGACGAAGCCAGACCGCAGCGCAACAGGATCCACATCGACGTAGCCGTCCCGCACGAGGAGGCTGAGGAGCGCGTCGCAGCCGCGCTGGCTGCCGGCGGCCACCTGGTGAACGACTCGCATGCACCCTCGTGGTGGGTGCTGGCGGACGACGAGGGCAACGAGGCGTGCATCGCCACGTGGGTCGGGCGGTGGTGGGAGGAATGAGGACCCGGCCGGTGGCCGGGGATCGCTCCTAGAACGGTGCCGGCAGCGGCGTCGTCACGGTCGCCCCGCCGCGCGTGATCGTCACGCCGTTCGGGGCGATCGTCACGGGCACGTTCTCGCCGTCGAGGCGCGGAACGAACGACGGTGACCACCGTCTGGTTGTCGCCCTTGGCCTTCAGCGGCACCACGCGCGACAGCACCGTGCCAGGGAGCTTCTGCCCCCACTTGCCGGTGAACCAGCCGATCGAGGAACCGCCGCCTGCGCCGCGCACGGCCCAGCCGCCCGGTCCCGACCTTGATGATGTCGAGCCGCTTGTCGGCGGAGGCCAGCGTGATGACGTCGTTGACGTTCTGCGCGCCGATGCCCGGCGGGATCTGCCAGCGCTCGGTCATGAGCCGCTTGCCGACCTGCTTGCGCGCCTTCTTGCCCTTGATCTTCTTGGCGTGCGCGTAGTCCACGACGATCATCGCGTCGACGGAGCGCACGTACGTCGTGCAGCGGGTGACCTTCACGCTGCCCCACGTGCGGTCGGCCAGGCAGGTCGTGTCGTTGCCGCCGATCTGCCAGTCCGAGCGCGAGGCGATCTTCCTCACGCCATCGCTGCGGGTGCGCGACACCTTCGACACCGTGACCGACGAGTGCGCGGGGCGCGACTTCATGAACCAGCGCAGCGACGAGCTGTTGTCGTAGCGGTACGGCCCCGGATCGCCGATCCACGAGACGCCGCGCGAGTAGAGCGTGAGGGACGCACCGTCGTCATGCGTGTGCGCCGTGCTGGGCCGCGTCGACGAGTACCGCAGCGAGTAGTAGGTGTCGGGGCCGCCCGCCTGCGGCCGCCAGCCTGCGCGCCCGAACACGTAGCCGCCGTCGAACGTTCCGTAGATCGGGGCCGACGGTGAGCCCGCGGTGCCACCCGAGCGGATCCACTCCGCCGTGCCGTCGCCGATGCCGAACGTGCCGCGCAGTGACTCGCTGATGGAGTCGCCCAGGGACTCGATCTTGAAGTCCGGGCGCACCGCCTGGGCGACGAAGTTGTACAGCGAGTTGCGCAGCGCCTTGATGTTGTCGGACTGCAGGCCGCACGTCGTCGCCGCGGACTCGACCTGGGAGAGCAGCTTCTCGATGTACACGGCATAGCCGGGCGAGCCCTCGACGTCGCTGCCGTCACCCTGCACGACGCCGTGCGCGACGCCGACGAGGTTGGCCCAGGCGCGCTCGCGTGCCGTGACGTTGCCCGTCCAGCAGTAGGCCGCGAAAGCGCCGGTCTGCCGCAGCAGGTCGGTGTTGTTGGCACCCACCGCGATCAGCGGCGGGGCGCGGTAGCCGGAGACCATGGTCGCCGCGTCGCGCAGTGCCGCCTGCAGGAGCACCGGCTCGTTCAGCGTCTGCGCCGCGCACACCAGAGTCTGCGTGCGCAGGCCTCCGTAGATCGAGCCGGCGACCCACGGGGCACGCGTGCCCTTGTGGTCGTTGATCCAGTAGTACATGAGCTGACGGAACCGCTGGACCATCGCGGCGTTCTGCTTGTGCACGCCGCGGTAGAGCAGCGGCAGCGCCCAGTTCAGGGAGTTCACATGCCGGTCGCCGGAGGTGTCGGTGCCCGACTGCGGCTTCCAGTTCGGGTGCTGGCTGAGGTAGTAGGTGCCGCCCTGGAACATGACGACCTTGCCGGCCATCAGCTCCTGGGCCTTGCGCTTCTCCACCTTGGTGCTCTGCGCCGGGAACAGCGTCGTGCACCACGAGCCGAGGGCGGTGGGCAGGACGAGGGCCGGCGGCGTGGGCGTCGGGGTCGGCGCGGGGACGATGGTGGCGACGGGCACGGGCGCGACCACCGTGGGCGTCGGACTGGCGGAGTCGGTCGGCAGGGCCGAGGTCGTCGGGCTGGCCGAGACCGTCAGCGTGGGTTCGGGCGTCGGCGATGCGGAGGTCGGAGCGACCGACGAGGCCGGTGCGGACGACACCGGAGCCGGATCGGTCGACGAGGCCGGACCGGACGAGATGGGCGCCGGATCGGTCGCGACAGCGGTGCCCGTCGGATCGATCGCGCCTACCGAGGCCTGCGACATGGGCGCCAGGAAGAGGGCCGCGGCCACCGCAGCAGCCACGACGGCCGCGGTGGCGGCCGCCGAAGCGCCGCCATTCCCCTTATGCAACATCCGTCCCATCATCACCCGGGCAAGGGCGGTCAAGTCAAATTTCCCTCATGCCCGGCGTGTTCGACGCGCCGGATCAGGCCGAGGTGCCCTCGCGGGTTCCCTCGTCGGCCAAGGTCGCGATCCGCTCCCGCGCCGCCCGCTGCGACGGCGACGCCGGCCCGAGGGCCAGGCCGAGCCCGCCGAGCAGTGCCCCGACGGCGGGCCGGGCGGCCGCGAGCGGCACGGTGGGCAGGCCGAGCAGGGCGCGATGCGCGGGAGGCATGGTGGACACGGCGCCGGCAAACAGGAGCCGGTAGGCCGGCCGGGCGGCCAGCGGCACGGGCACGTGGCGGATGAAGTCGACGGTCTGGCGCGCCGGGGCATCGCCGCGCAGGACCGGGCGCGTAGTCGGCGAGCTGCTCCTCGAGCTCGCGCACGCTGCGCGGCGGATCGACGACGCCGACGAGCTCTCCTGCCTGTGCCCACTCGCGCACGTAGGCGTCCGCCCCGCCGGGGATCGGCCCGCCCCACACCCGGTGGGTGGCAAGGAAGGAGTCGGTGAAGGCGATGTGCACCCACCGCAGCAGGTCCGGATCCGACGCCGCATACGGTGCCGCGCCGTCCCCGCTGTCGTACGTGCCGACGACCCGACGGTGCATGCCGCGCACCCGCGCGCACTCGCGATCGGCGGCCGCGCGATCGCCGAACGTCACGACGGTCAGCCACTGCGTGGTGCCGGCCAGTCGGCCGAGCGCGTCGGCTTCGTACCGAGAGTGCTGCATCACTCCGGCCAGGGCGGCCGGGTGCAGCGCCTGCATCAGCAGGGCCCGCACTCCCCCGACGATCGTCGGCAGGGCGCCGTGCACGGCCCACGCCGCCGAGCCCGGGCCGAAGTAGCCCTCGTCCGTCCCGTCGCTGAGCTGGCGCACCCACTCGGGCGCACCGCTGGGATCTCCGGACACGATGCGGCGAAAGCCCGATGCGATCGTCGCTCGGGCGGCGTCCAGGGGGCTTGGCATGTCCCCTACCTTGCCTGCCGTCGGCTCCGCGCGCACCTCGGCGAGCTCTGCCCACCTCACCGCGCCTGCCGCTGGGCTCTCACCCACCCCGCCGACCTTGAGGTTCCGTCCAGTTACGGCGCTGGAACTGGGCGGAACCTCAAGGTCGCGGATGGACACAACGACCCGCACCCGGGAGGAGGCACGGGTGCGGGCCGTTGTGGTGGCGGCGATGGGGTTAATCGCCGCGCCTTGGGGTTAGGACGTCTGGGCGCCGAGGGCGACCGGGATGTCCGTGGTCTGGCCGTTGCGCTGGATCGTCAGGGTGACGCGTGTCACCAGGCGAGTGCGCGCGGACCTTGACGATGAGCTCGGTCGAGTCAGCGACCTTCGCTCCGTCGACGGCGACGACGATGTCGCCCGCCTGGACGCCGGCCTTCTCGGCGCCGCTGCCTGCGGTGACCTCGCCGACGCGTGCACCGTCACCGGTGTAGGTCGAGTCGAGCGAGACGCCGATGATCGGGGTGCTGGACTTGCCGGTCTTGACGATCTCGTCGGCGATCCGCTTGGCCGTGTCGATCGGGATGGCGAAGCCCAGGCCGATGTTGCCCGGCTGGCCGCTGGTCGCGGCACCCGTCGAGGCGATGGCCGAGTTCACGCCGATGACCTCGCCGTTGCCGTTCAGCAGCGGGCCACCGGAGTTGCCGGGGTTGATCGCGGCGTCGGTCTGGATGGCGTCGATGAACGACACGTCGCCGGACGCCTCGCCACCGGCGGTGACCGGACGGTCGAGCGCGCTGACGATGCCCGTCGTCACGGTGCCCTGCAGGCCGAGCGGCGAGCCGACGGCGATGACGCTGTCGCCGACCTTCAGGCCGGCCGAGGAGCCGAGCGGCACCGTGGGCAGGCCGGTCTTGTCGACCTTGACGACCGCGAGGTCGTAGTTGCTGTTCGCGCCGACCAGCGAGCCGGTGGCCTTGCTGCCGTCCTTGAAGACGACGTCGATCGTGCCACCGTTCGCGGCCACCCCAGCCACGTGGTTGTTCGTGATGATGTAGCCGTCGGAGCTGATGACGAAGCCCGAGCCGGTGCCCGCGCCGTCACTGCCCGACACGTTGAGCTGCACGACGGCAGGCTGAACGCGGGCGGCGATGTCGGCGATCGAGCCGGGCTCAGCGCTCGGCGACCCCGGCGCGATGGCCGCGGTGGCGGTGCCAGCGGCCACGACGGTCTTCGGCAGCGTCTCGCGGGCGATGACGTAGCCGACGGTGCCGCCGACCATGCCGCCCATCAGGGCGATGACGCCGGCGCCGGCGAGCAGCGCGACGATCTTGCCGGCGTTGGACTTCTTCTTCGGCTGCTGCGGCGGTGCGGGGGGAAGGTCCGCGCCGTAGCCCAGCGGCGGGTACTGAGCGTAGGGACGCTCGGGGTAGACGTACGGTCCTGACTGCGGGCCGGGGATCGGCGTGCTCACAACATCCTCCTCAACGGGGCGCTCCTCGTGGAGGCCCAATGTCCATTCTCGATACGTATGACCCCGCGTCCACCCCCTGCGTTCCCTCCGAACGGCGTATCGCGCAACCTCTGACATTCCTCTTACAAACGGGGCCATCCGGACGCGTTTTGGACCGCTTCGCACGGCCGTTCGAGGCGTCGCGGCGGTCACGGTTGAATGGACTCGTGCTCGTCACCACCGACCCCGTCGCCGCCGCCCGCGCCCTGCGCGACGGCCATCTCGCGGTTCTCCCGACCGAGACGGTCTACGGACTGGGGGCCCGCGCCGACCTGCCGCGCGCCATCGCCCGCGTCTACGCGGCCAAGGGCCGGCCGGCCGACCATCCGCTGATCGTCCACGTGGCCGACGCCGGGGCCGCCTGGCAGTGGGCCAGCTCCGTCCCGCCATGGGCTCGGGCGCTGGCCGAGGAGTTCTGGCCCGGGCCGCTGACCCTCGTGCTCCCGCGCTCCCGCCGGGCCGGCGACTTCGTCACCGGCGGCCAGGACACCGTCGCCGTGCGCGTGCCCGCGCACCCGCTGACGCATGAGGTTCTCGACGCCCTGGCCGGGCTCGTCGACGACGATGCCGTCGGGATCGCCGCGCCCAGCGCGAACCGGTTCGGCCGGGTCAGCCCGACCACCGCCGAGCACGTGCATGCCGAGCTCGCGTCCGCGCTGCAGCCGGAGGACGTCCTGCTCGACGGGGGTTCCAGCGCGGTCGGGGTCGAGTCGACGATCGTCGACTGCACCGGGCCCGCTCCGGTGCTGCTGCGTCCCGGCCACGTCAGCGCCGACGATGTGGAGCGCGTGACCGGGCTGGCCGTCGGAACGTCGTCCAGCGTGCGCGCGCCGGGCACCCTCGCCTCGCACTACGCGCCGCACGCGATCGTCCGGCTGCTGCCCGCCGACGAGCTCGATGCCGTCGACGGTCCGCGCGACGCGAGCCGTGGCGTCCTGGCGCTCGCGGATGTCGACACACCCGAGGGCATGGTGCGGCTGAGCGCTCCTGTCGATGCCGATGCGTACGCGCGGGCGCTCTACGCAGCGCTGCGCGAGGCCGACGCCCTCGGGCTCGTCGAGGTGCTGGCGGTCGCGCCACCGGCCGCCGGGATCGGTGCGGCGATCGTCGACCGCCTCACACGCGCCGCCACCCGGGCCTGACGGCTACTTCGGCGGCATCCGCACCGCGGCGTCGAGGCGGATGACCTCGCCGTTGAGGTACGCGTTCTCGACGATGGACTGGGCGAGGTGCGCGAACTCGTCGGCGTACCCCAGCCGGTGCGGGAACACCACCGTCTTGGCCAGCCCCTCCTTCAGCTCGGGAGGAGCGAAGTCGTAGATCGGCGTCTCGATCAGGCCGGGCGCGATGGTCACCACGCGGATCCCCGCCGCGCCGAGGTCGCGCGCCAGCGGCAGCGTCATCCCGACGATGCCGCCCTTGCTCGCCGAGTAGGCGGCCTGCCCGATCTGCCCGTCGAAGGCGGCGACCGACGCTGTCATGATCACGACGCCGCGCTCGCCGTCGGCGTTGGGCTCGTTGCGGCTCATGGCCGCCGCCGCCTTGCTGACGACGTCGAACGTGCCGACGAGGTTGACGGCGATCACCTTGGCGAATGCGCCGAGGTCCGCCGGATTGCCCTCGCGGTCGACGGTGCGCTGCGCCCACGGGATGCCGGCGCAGGAGACGAGGACGTCGATGCGCCCGAACTCCGCGATGGTCGCGGCGATCGCCTCGCTGACCTGGCCGGGCACGGTGATGTCCGCGGGCACCGCCACGGCCGTCGCGCCGAGCTCCAGGGCAAGGTTGGACGACTTCTCCTCCGACAGGTCGAGGATCGCCACCCCGCGCGCGCCCTGGGCGACGGCCCGCCGGACGGTGGCCTCTCCGAGGCCGGATGCTCCACCAGTGACGAGGACGACCGAGTCGGCGAGGTTCATGGCGCAATCCTGCCTTCTGGAGCCGGTCGATCGCTCGCGTTCGCGTGGCGCAGCCGGCCGGATCAGCCGATCAGCCGGACCGGCTTCGTTGTGACGGACGTGAGGCGCTTGCCGTTCGCCATCAGGGTGACCGCGAACGAGTAGGCCTTGCCCTTCGTGAGGCCGCGCACCGTCACGCGAGTGGCGCCGCGGGGGATGGTCACGGTCTTGACGGCCTTGCCGCCGGAGTAGACCGTCACGACCTCCTTGTGGGCGCCGATCGCTCCCTTGTGCCGCCACGTCACCGTGACCACGCCCTTGCTCGACTTCGCCGCGACGCCGGTGGGCGCCGTGAGCGTTGCCGCTGCTGCCGGGGTCACGGGGGGTGCGGTGACGACGGGTGCGGCGGGTGCGGGCGCCGTCGGCTCCTCGTACTTGAAGGTGGCTGTAGCGCGGCCGACGGCGAGGGTGACCACGACCGGCTGCCACCCGACCGCTCCCGGAGGCGTGACCGCCTCGACGGTGGCCGCGTCGATGTAGCGGAAGTCCGTCGCCGGCACGCCGCCGATCGTCACGCCGCTGGCTCCCCAGAATCCGTAGCCGAGGATCAGGATCTTGGTGCCGCCGGTCGACGGGCCGAAGGCCGGACGCACCTCGAGCACTTCGGCGGACGCTCCACTGCCCCCGCCCCCGCCGGCTGCGGACGAACTGGTCGATCCGCTGCTGGAACTGCTGGATCCACCGCCGCCTCCCACCGCCCGAGGGCGGGGTCACCGGGGCGGCGAAGGTGAAGCCGCCGGTGAGCGAGCCGGTACCGCCCGGTGTGCTGACCGCCACGTCAGCGGCGCCACCGGCATGCGCCGGCGTGACGGCCGAGATCGACGTCGACGTCAGCACGTTGAATGAGGCGGCCGGCGTCCCGCCGAAGCTGACGCTCGTGGCACCCGTCAGCCCGGTGCCAGTGATGACGACCGCTGTGCCGCCTTCGGCCGGTCCGGTCGTCGGGGCGAGGCTGGAGACCACTGGGGCCGCGACGTAGGTGAAGGCGGAGTTGCTCGCGGTGGTGCCCGTCGGGTTGGTGACGGCGACGCTGACGGCCCCCGCCCCCGGGTGCGCCGGGGCGACGGCCGTGAGCGTCGTGCCCGACGTGATCGTGACGGATGTCGCTGGGGTGCCGCCGAAGCTGACGCCCGTCACCTGGCTGAACGTGGTGCCGGTGATCGTGACGCTCGTGCCGCCGGCGGTCGGTCCGCTGTTCGGGCTGACCGACGTGATCGTCGGCGCAATGCCCGTGCACGCCGCTCCGCACAGGGCCTTCGACGGATTGATGAGGCCGGCGCCATAGAGGTCGTCCCGACCGGCCGCCCCGAGATCCTTGGCGGATGACTCCATGAGCGTCTTGACCTGTGCGGGCGTCCAGGTCGGGTGCGCCTCGACGATCAGCGCGGCCTCGGCTGCCGCGTAGGGCGAGGCCATCGACGTCCCGGAAAGAGACTTATAGGAGACGTGGATCCGTCGATAGAGCTGCCGGGTACGTCGAAAGTATCGCGTCGCCGGGCGCGGCCACGGAGATCTGCGGACCGAAGTTGCTGTAGCTGGCCGGCACGTTGGCGGACGTGAGCGCCGCCACCGCCACGACGCCCGAGTAGGACCCGGGATAGAACGGCACGCTGTTGCTGTTGTTGCCGGCAGCCGCAACGACCACGACACCGGCGTTCAGCGCGGCGTTGACGGCCGTCTGGAGCAGCACGTCAGACGAGGTCCCGCCCAGCGACATGTTGATCACATCGGCGCCCTGGCTGACCGCCCACTGGATTCCCGCGGCGACGTTCGCCATGGTCCCGCTGCCCGTGTCGTCGAGCACCCGGACCGGGAGGATCTTGATTCCGGGCGCCGCTCCGGTGATGCCGACCGCGTTGTTGGCCACCGCGGCGAGGATCCCCGACACGTGGGTGCCGTGGCCGTTCGGGTCGGTCGCCGTCCAGCCCGACGCGACGTTGCCGACGTAGTCGCGACCCAGCAGGATCTGGCCGCCGAGGTCGGGGTGGTCGGACTGCACGCCGGTGTCGATGACGGCCACCGTGACGCCGGCGCCGTTGTCGGCCGTCCAGGCGTCCTCGAAGGGGACGTTGTTCAGCGCGTACTGCTGGGAGCGACTGGGGTCATTCGACGCCGCCATGGACACGGGGGTATCGATAGCGGCGACGTCGCAGGGGTGCTCCAGTGGCAGGGTCCGGATCGCCGCCTGGGCCTCGCTGGCCGGGACGTCGACGCTGACCACGTCAGCGCTGTCGGTGACGCAGGCGACCGTGACGATCTGCTGGCCCTCGACAACGCCACCCGACGGAGTGGGGAACGGGTCGACCGGTAACGAGTCCGGCGGCGCCGGTGCTGCAGCGTCGGCGGATGGGGACGGAGACGGGTCGGCGGGTACGGATGGCGTCGGGTCGGGCGCAGGCGCCGAAGCGACCGGCTCGGGGGGCGGAGGATCGGCGGCGAACGCTGGGGCAGCTGGCAGCGCGCATGCCAACAGCACCGCTGCCACGGCAGCGAAGGTCGAACCCCGTACCACCCTCATCCCATCCCCCATCCCGCTCCAAGCGTCCGCTACCGCGGACCCGTTTGGCAAGCGGCGCAGGGCGTGGGCGGGCGTAGCCCTGGCTAGTAGGCGTCCAGCTCGTGCAGCCGGTCGTCCGAGATCCCGAAGTGATGCGCGATCTCGTGGACGACGGTGATGCGCACCTGGCGGACGACCTCCGCGGTCGTCCAGCACTGCCGGAGGATGGGCCGGCGGAAGATGGTGATCCGGTCGGGCAGCATGCCGGCGTAGGTCTGGCCGCGCTCGGTGAGGGGCACGCCGTAGTAGAGGCCGAGCAGGTTCTGGCCGGGCGGGGACTCGTCCTCGACGAGGACGACCACGTTGGTCATCAGCCGGGCGAGCTCGTCCGGGATGGTGTCGAGAGCCTCACCGACCAGCTCCTCGAACTCCTCGCGCGTCACCTCAACCATGGGTCCATCGTCACCCACGGGGCCAATTGGCACCCGCGCAGGGGGCTCCTCTATAGTTGGCCGGTCGCCAACGGCTACCTGGTCGACGGGGACGCTCCGAAGGTCCCCATCGTCTAGCGGCCTAGGACTCCGCCCTTTCACGGCGGCAGCACGGGTTCGAATCCCGTTGGGGATACAAGCCTCATCACGAGGCCCCGTAGCGCAGTTGGTTAGCGCGCCGCCCTGTCACGGCGGAGGTCGCCGGTTCGAGCCCGGTCGGGGTCGCCAAGCCCGGAGCTTTTCAGCTCCGGGCTTTTTCGTTGCCCGAAAAGTGGCATGCCGTTGCCCCGTGGTGGTTCACCGGACAGTTGCGCGGGTACCTACACCGCACTCCGATCCAGGGTTGAACACGGGAGGACGCGATGTCTGCAGTGGGCACCATGCGATGCGCCGAAGGCCGCCACGAGTGGGTGGCGATCACGGGCGTCGGCAAGTCGGGCATGCACGTGGAGCGGTGCCGCGAATGCGGTGCCCGCGGCATCTGGGTGTCGGCGGCGAAGCTCTGGAGCGACGCCGAGTGATCCCGAACTTCCGGGTGGCCTACCGCCCTCGACGCTGGCGCTCCCGAAGCCACGGTCGCGGATTCGGTCGCACCAACGCGCTTCGCCGGTTCTGAACCGTCACATCGCACACACAAGGAGAGTTCTCGTGAGTCAGGTCATGGAGACAATCGAGGTTGACGTCCCCGTATACGTCGCCTACAACCAGTGGACTCAGTTCGAGGAGTTCCCGGAGTTCATGGACGGGGTCGAGGAAGTGAAGCAGCTCGACAGCACCCATCTGCACTGGGTCGCATCGATCGCCGGCGTCCACCGCGAGTGGAACGCCCAGATCACGCAGCAGGTGCCCGACAAGTGCGTCGCCTGGACGAACATCGACGGCACCACGAACCGCGGCACCGTCACCTTCGCACCGGTGACGCCCGCATCCACCCGCGTCACCCTCGCCCTGGACTTCGAGCCCGAGGGCATCGTGGAGAACGTCGGCGACAAGCTCGGGTTCGTCTCCGGCAAGGCTCGGGGCGATCTGGAGCGTTTCCGCGAGTTCATCACCTCGCGCGGCGCCGCCACGGGCGCCTGGCGCGGCGAAGTGCAGGACGGAACGCCGCAGAACGCCCCGGACGCGGGCTCGGCGAGCTGCCGGCGAGGGAGCCGCGGGGCCGGTCTACGGCCGTGAGCCCGATTTCCACCCTGAGAATCGCTTCGATCCCTACGGTCACTGACTCGCGCATCCCTCTAGGCGCCGAAAGGGTCGGAGGGGGAGGGCACTACCTCCCCCTCCGACCCTTTCCGCGTTACCCGTGCATGGGTGCAATTCCTGTCGGACGGTCGTATGTTTTCGGGATGAGCCTCGAATGGGAGCAGGTGGTCGTCGATTGCGTCGACCCGGTCATGCTGGGCCGCTGGTGGGCGAAGGCGCTCGACTGGGTCGTCCTGAACGAAGCGGCCGATGAGTTCGAAATCGGACCCGAGGCAGACCGACTGCCCGGGATGCTCTTCGAACCAGTCCAAGGGGCGAAGCACGGCAAGAACCGCCTGCACTTGGACTTTCGACCAGACGACCAGGAAGCCGAGGTCGCGCGCCTGGTGGCACTCGGTGCTCGGCACGCGGATATCGGTCAGGGCCAGCAGACCTGGGTGGTTCTGGCGGATCCCGAAGGCAACGAGTTCTGCGTCTTGTCGAGTCGGCGCAATTGAGCCCTCGATCACGCCGTGGGGCTCGAGCCTGGACTCCGCTCTGGCCGGCGTGAACGCCTACCCCTCCGACACGTCTCGCCGGACACTCGCTAATATCTCCATGCTCTGTCGGTCGGTCTGGTCTTCAAGCACGGTGGCGAAATCGACATGACGAGCGCCTCAGCGATGGGGCACGGCCAGGTAGCTCAGTTGGTACGAGCGTCCGACTGAAAATCGGAAGGTCAAGGGCACTCTGACCCGAAACGCCGACGCTCGAAAGTTGTTGCAGCGCAATAACTTTCGATTGTCGCGAATCCAGACTCATTCAGTCGGAAAGAAGCGCTGCCCTTTCGTGTTGAAGACCGAATTCCCGGATCGTGCGCTGCCACGGCAGTCGCGCGCGACGAATCACGCTTTGGCGGGCAAAGATCGGAAGGTCAAGCGGCTGCCGTCAAAGATCGATACGACAGTTCCCACCTTTCGGTGTTGCGGGGTGGCGAAGGAGTCGGCGCGGGCAACGGAAGCTCTGAAAGCCCCGGAGTGACGCCCACCACCTCGCCTTACGCACGGGCTACGGCGTGATCGGACGCGTCCCGTCTGGGATTAGCGCAAAGTGGCTTGCAGTGGCCGGGGCGATGAAGGTGACACAGCGTTCAATGCGGCCGCCGCGGACTTCGAAAATCTGGAGCGAATGTGGGCGGACGCCGCTGGGCGACTCGGTGTCAGGTGCGAAGGCAGCCAGCGCGGTGGTGCCGTTGGCCTGCACAGGCACCATCTGCCAATCCTTGCCTCGCATGGAGAACACGCGATCCATGAACTGCCGATAGTTCTCGCGGCCGGATAGCCAAAGGTTTACGGGTGGCATCTCGAGCGCAACATCGTCGGCGAGTAGGCGCGTCAGTCGCGCGACGTCCGCGGCTTCGAACGCCAGCAGGTACTTCTCGACTACTTCCCGTTGCGCGGGGTCGGTGGGCTCGCGTAGTTGCTCGAGAGTCGGCCCTGCGGAACGTACAGTAGAGCGTGCCCGCTGCAGGCAGCTGTTGACAGCCGCGACGGTGCTTTCGAGGATCTCTGCGACCTCAGCGGCCGACAGCTGGAGAACCTCGCGGAGTACCAACACCGCCCGCTGGCGCGGCGGCAGGAACTGCAGTGCTGCAACGAAGGCCAGACGCAGACCGGCGCGTTGGAGGGCGAGGTCCTCCGGTGTGCCCATCGAGGCGTCCGGGAAGGGCTGGAGCCACGGCACGTCGAAGTTGGGCACGAGCGGCGCCATAGGATCCGTGCCCGCAGCGCCGAGTCCGCTGGGCAACGGTCGATGCTGGCGCCGGGCGAGCGCGGTCAGGCATGTATTGGTAGCGATCCGATACAGCCACGTTCGCACAGTGGAACGCCGCTGGGTCGTACTGGTCCGCGGCGCGCCAGGCACGCAGCAGTGTTTCCTGCACGGCGTCTTCGGCTTCGTCGTACGAACCCAGTATTCGATAGCAATGGGCGAGCAGCTCGCCGCGAAACTTCTCGTGCTGCGGCTGGGTGGCGGTGGACCCTCCCCGTTCGCTGACCTCAGGCACCCGGCGAGCCTACCGGTCGATCGAGACGAAGAGATTGACGTCGTCACCGATGAGTTTGGCATCGCGCACAAGTAAGTACTGATGAACGACGACCGCATCGGTCGTCCAAAGGTAGGGAGCAACACAATGGGTGAGGTCATCGTTACGCAGTTCGTCACTCTGGATGGCGTGGTCTCTGACCCCGACGGGCGTTGGGGCGAGTCATACGGCGGCTGGGCGTTCCGTTACGGCATGGGTCCGGTCGACGACGACAAGTTCCGTCTTGGGGATCGCCTCACGACCGGCTGCCAGTTGTACGGCCGCGCTACGTGGGAGCACTTCTCACGACTGTGGCCCTCTCGGGAGGGAGAGTTCGCAAAGCGTATGAACGCAATCCCCAAGCGTGTGGCGACGCGATCGGGAATCGACGCCACGGCATGGTCGAACTCCAAGGCCATCGTCGGCGACCCGCTTAAGTGGGTTGTTGCCGAGCGCGAACGACGCGACGTCATGGTCATCGGCAGCACAGGCCTGATGCACGAGCTCACAGCGGCGGATCTCGTCGATGAGTATCGCCTCGTCACGTTCCCTCTCGTTGTTGGCGCGGGCAAGCGCCTCTTTCGCGAGGGAACCCCGCTCGATCTCCGTTTCGTCACGACCCAGCCGAACGACCCCGACAACATCACGACGCTGACGATCCTGCGGCGATCCGCCATCGCGGCGTGATCGGCCGCGCGCGTCGTCAAGGTACTTGTTCTGTCGACCCTGTCCCGTTCCGAGACTTCTTCAAAGCAAACGGCTGTCCAACCGTGGCGGTCTCCCGGCACTCGGAAGTGATTCGGAACGGGTGGCTTCCCAGGGTCGCGACCAGTCCGACCTCCCGGCCCGCCACGACATCGGCGGCGAGGCCGGGTTCGAGATGCACTGCGATCAAGAAAGGCCACCAGGCGCCTGGAAATGGACCTCCCTTGCTCACGCCCGTGACGATGGCGCTGGATAATCCGATGCGAGTCAGCGGGTAGAAGTGCCGGCGACGCCGATCAGGCGATGACACCATGGTTCGATGAGCGAGGTCTCGCAGTTCCATAGCGGATCCGGCGGGCTGATCGCTGCGATCGCCTCAGCATTGGACAGGGCGGGCATCGATCGCGCCGCGCTTCGGCCAGCCGACCTGGCACCGGTCGACGAGTTCCACATCCGCGGTCGCGCGGCGACCTTGGAGATGGTGCAGGAACTGGACCTAAGCCCTGGCTCTCGCGTCGTGGATCTCGGCAGCGGGCTCGGAGGCCCTGCGCGCACGATGGCCGAGTTGACAGGATGCACCGTCACGGGCATCGACCTCACGCCTGAGTTCTGCGCCGTCGCGACGGCCTTCTCGGACTGGACCCACCTGTCCCACCTGACGAGCTTTTACGCCGGCGATGCCACCGCCACGGGCCTTCTCGACGAATGCATGGACGCAGCGATGACAGTCCATGTGGCCATGAACATCGAGGACAAGGCGGTGCTGTACGCCGAAGCCTTCCGTGTGCTCAGACCTGGCGGCACCTTCGTCATCTACGACGTGCTGCAGGGGGAAGGCGGTGACGTCCGCTACCCGGTGCCGTGGGCCCGCAACGCCTCCACGAGCTTCCTCGCCACAGCCCAGCAGATGCGTACCCTGCTCGTGGATGCGGGCTTCACGGTCACATCCGAGGTCGACTCGTCGGATGACAGCATGGTGTGGTTCCAGGACGTCCGCGCCCGCATCGAGCGGGAAGGGCCACCGCCCGTCAGCTTCGCCGCATTCCTGGGCGATGCCTTCGCTCAGATGGCGGCGAACCAGGTGGCCAATCTAAGCCAGAGGCGGATCCGCACCGTCATGTTCACGTGCCGGCGATCACCCTCAAAGGCCACAGCTACCGACTCAAGGACACAAAGCTAACCCTTCCCTCCGAACGCGCAGAGAACACGGCGCACTAGGCAACTCGCAACCGTGGCCCACATTTCAACTGCCGAAAGCGGTCAGCTATTGGATAGTCGCTGACAACGTTCGAACGCGCGTCGAATCTGCCCTGAATCCTGCCCTTTCTTGCCGGTTCGCGTTCTGGTTCGGCACTCCGCCCGAAAACGCCGACGCTCGAAAGTAGTTGCACCGCAATGCCTTTCGCGTGTTGCGAATCCCGACTCATTCACTCGTAAAGGAGCGCTGCCCTTTCGTGTTGAAGGTCGAATTCCCGGATCGCGCGATGCCACGACGGTCGCCGCGACGCGTCGTGCTTTGGCGGCAAAGATCGGAAGGTCACGAGCGCTCGCTCAGCATGTCTGTGATCAACCAGGGGTGCTGGGATCGACGTGGACGAGGCAGGCGAGGACCGGGGCATCGCGTGAACGTCACTCCTCCAGCTCGACTTCGAGCAGTGCCCCGCTCGCCCAGGCAGGCAGGTCAGCCCGCCCCGCTGGTCCACGCCAGCGCGGTTCACGTGCCCGCCGTCACCGCTACAAGCCGGGATTGATCACGCTTCGCTGCTCCCTGGTGAGGTCATCTTCGCCCGGTGCGCGTCTGGGTTCGGAGGATCGAATCGCGATCACCTGGTCCGCAAGGGGTACGTGCGCGGAATCCTCCAGGTCTGCCAGTGAGATCGCGAACCGGCTGGCCACGCCGCCTTCTGGCGCCGGCGGACCGGTGGCGCCCTGCTCCGTCCCATCCCGCATGGCCGGTTGACCCTCGGGTTGTTGGTCAGGTCTGGCTTGCGACGATCCAGTACGTTCACGCGCCATCGGATCCCCTCCTGCCTTCCTTGGTCGCCGTCATCGCGTACCGGCCCAGCCGGCCCTCGGATGCCAGTTGTCCCACGGTCGACAAGAACCCTTGAAAGGCAGCGAAACCGTCGTGCCCCTCGATGCGCTCAAGGTCGCCGGCCAGATCCTCACGCGCGCTGTGCCATCGGTGTGCGACACCGGCGATCTCGGCGGTCAGGTCATCCACGGTGACGCGCGCGAAACCCGCTTGGAGGAGCAGTAGCTCGTCATGTCCGTTCGGGGTGAACACGAATTCGCCCATCGATGGGCTGCGCGCCATCAGCTCCTCCCGGCGCAGCGGGCCCACGAGGACGACGGGGTCGGTGTACCACGCCGCCCCTCCCGGGGTGAGGACGCGATGCCATTCCCGGAAGACCGGAAGTCGATCGAAGATGTGATTGATCGAGTCGATGCACACGACGGCATCGAACGATCCATCACCGAAGGGCAGCGGGTCGCGGGCGTCATGAACGAGGAACGACACCCTCCCATCAAGACCCTCGGCGTGCGCCGCCGCGTTCGCCGATGCGACCCCACCCTCGTGGACATCCAGGCCCACCACGGTGCATCCGGTACACCGCGCCAGGAACAGCGCCGGTCCCCCCGACCCACTGGCAACCTCCAGTACACAACTGTGCTCGCCAAGACTCAGGCGACGTTGCATTCGACGATGCTCCTCAGCAGTGATCCAGGAGAACTGGCCGAAGTCCTCGCCCAGAAACGCCTGAGCGCGTACCAGACGGAGGACCTCGTCCGCCGACCGCCCGAAGTTGCTGTCGTAGAACCCGGTATCCGACACGGATCGACCTCCCAACCGACGTGGCGGCCACACCCGCCAAGACAACCCGGCGAGACACCCCATCACGGTAGATCCCCATCAAGCCTTGCAACAGACCCACCAGCGTTCCGTTAACCCCCGGCCGGGAATCCTCGTCTAAGGAATGGGCCTGCGGTTCACGCTGGCGTGATCCTGACGTCGGCCCAAGACCACCCAGTTGGACCCGCGCGGCTAGGGGACCTTCACTCCCGCCCCGAAACCCCGCAGCCTCGCACTGCTCCGACCCAGCGAACCGGGACTACCGGCGGCTCATCGACCCTGAACTCGAGGGCCTCACACGGGAGAATGTGTTCGTGGCGGCGGCCGGGAGCGTCGTCCGTGAACCGACCCAGGCACGGTCCTCCCATCAGGCGCGAACCAGCCTCTACCCACTCCATGCTGTGGGTCGAAACGCCCCTTACGGCAAGAACGCCGCGCCCCGCGACGTCGAGTGCGGTCAAAAACGGGCCGCCCTGGCGCCTAGAAATCCCCGCTGCACCAGCGTACCTTTTGTCCCAATTGAGAGGGGGACGCCATGGATGGTCCTCGTCCTCTCGGCTGGGCGCTTCCGCGGCTCGCGTCGGTGCGTTCGATTCGAGAATCGGTATCGCGATGAGTGATCCACCGGTCCACCAGCCGGATCACTCCGAGCATTCACTGACGGCATGGCGGGCTTAGCCCATGCCAGGGAACTCGTTGCCGGGGCGGTCTTCGCGGCAACTGAGGCCCGTAGCCGCGTCCGTCACCACGTGCTCGACGCGGACTATGACACAACTACCACGTGCATCAATCTTCTGAGGGGACAGCCGTGCACCGTGATGCTGAACTGATTGTGACCGCCTTCCAAGCATTCGCCGCCGGCGACTTGGAGACCGTGGGTGGGATCCTGGCCGAGGACATCGTGTGGCGGGTCGCCGGCACAAGCGTCCTGTCGGGTGAATACCGCGGCCGGGAGGCCGTCTACGGCTTCTTCGGCAAGGTGGCCGAGGTGACCGAGGGCACGTTCCAGCAGGACGTTCATGCCATCCTCGCCGACGACGATCACGTCGTCGTTCTGCTCACGGATCGCTGGGACAAGCCCACGCCGTTCGCCAGTGACGAGGTCCTGGTGTTTCACTTCCGTGACGGTCATGCGGTCGAGTGCTGGTCTATCCACGCCGATCAGGCGGGAATGGCCGAGGCCCTCGCATGACGTAGCCGTCTTTCACCCGACGTCCCTGGGTGCCATGGCATTCTCGACTGCGGCGTCCGCGGGCGGAATCCCGAAGAGCAAGAGCTTCGTCGTCAAAGGCCTTCAGGGACCACCTGTCGGGTTCAATTGCAAGTACAAGGAGGCGAGGTGGCTGATCCGCTCCCGGCGCGCAAGTCCTTTCGTTGTCGTATCGGGGTGCACGATTGGTACGACGTGACGCGAGGCAACGGTGCTCCGGCTTGCTTCTGTGTGCAGGTGCGCGAGCCTGGATGCGCCTCATCTCAACTGACCCACAGTTCACAGTGTCCGGCTCTCTGGCGATTGTGCTGGGCTTCTCTTTCTTCCCCGTGATGCAGTCCATCGCCGGGCTCGCGGCGGCACGACCCTGGCATGAGTGGCCGCGACGTGGCGCCCTCTGCCTGGGTGCCATAGGACTTCTCCCCCTGTTTGTGGCTGCTGGCGCCGTGATGGCTCCCGCCGTTGTTCTCACCGGCCTTGCGGTGTGGCACCCGATGTGGCCGCAAACAGTCCGGTGGGTGCTTGGCCTGCTTGGCCCGGCGAATCTCGGTGCCGTCTCTGAGACCATCGCAGCGGACTGGGGGGCATCCTTGCGCTCCGTCTTCGTTGTGGGAGAAGTCGTGCTTCTCTACGGATGCATCGTGTGGGCGGCACAAGACACGTTCTCACCTCCGGACTCAGCAACGAGACAGGCCCCCGCGACATAGCGTGGGTCCGGCTCAAGCACGCTGGCCCGACCCGAGGGCCACCTCAGTGGGCCTGAAGGGCTCCGAGGGTGGTTTGGGGGAGCAGCGCGCGCAGGGCTGTCCGCAGTGCGGGGACGCGGGTGCGAACCTGATCTCGGTGGGGGTTGTGGTGAACAGACTGGCCTTCACTTCGTTGACGGTGCCGCCGTAGTCGACCACCGTGCAACCCGCGTCCACCGCGAGCTTTACGCTCTCCAGCAGGACGTTCTCGTAGGCATGGACGTTGCCCGACTCGTGTCTGTCGAAGACACCGGACAGAAGCACGAGTCGCCGTCCGGTGCGCAGGAACGTGTGATAACCGATCGCCTCGCCATCGATGCGGGCGACCACGTGGTGCAACGCGGAGCTCGGGAGTGCCCATTGCTGGGCCACCATCGCCGGGTACATCTAGCGGAACGGAGGATTGATGGGCCGATACTGGCCGTACCCCAGCATGAGTTCACGTGCGAGCACCTCGGGAAGCGGGCCGGCCAGCCGATCCAAGGTCCCATCGTGGGCGGCGAACTTGCGCACCTTGCGCGCGAGGTTGCGGTGTTCGGCGAGCAGTCGTCCTCGCGTGTCGGGGGTGGCCTCCAATGTCGACACCCCGACCCCCGGCCATCGCTCGTACGGCGCGACACGCTCGCTGTCGGCCTCGTCGACAAATGCCCCCATCGCGACGTGCCGTGATAGCCAACTGATGGCGGCTGCGTAGAACGTCTTCCTGCGGATGCCAGGGGTCACCAGCCCAGGCCCGGCGTGGCCATCGGTGCCGACGCTGGCCCGCTCCCAGTACCAGATCGGGGGCAGATGCCGGACTAACCGAGGAAGGCGCGGATCGGTGAAGAAGCTGACACCACTGTCACGGCACACGAAGACGACCGACAACCCCAGCAGCCGGCCTTCCAGCTCGGCACGCAGGAAGGCTGGGCGCGTCAACTCACTGCTGCATGACGCCGTCGCCGAGTAGGCATCCAGTAGACGCTCATCCACGCCGAGCACCTCGAGGTCACCCGACTGAGCCGAACGTTCTACGGCGGTGATCGGGCGACCGCTGAGGGTGAACCGCACCGCCCTCACCAGGATCTCGCCCTCACATCGGGCACTACAAGACCCGCCAACACCCTGGGCTCGACGTCGGAGAGGGTCGACAGAGTCTTCCCCGACGAGGGTTGCGCTGACCGCACTTGTCGGGGCCCGCCTACTGCCAGATCTGGGTCGCAGTGCCAACTTTGATCGCGTTGATCGAAAGCATCTCGACGTAGACTCCGAGCGCAGTTGATGCACACACAACGTCCACCGTCCCCCGGAAATCGTGCCCGCCCCCGTTAAGCGACAAGGAAGCGAATCCGTTCTCCACCACGCTGATGTCCGTCACGTTTGTTGCATCGCTGTGCCAATCGATTTGGCAACTTACGACCGACGGCGCCGTACCAAGACCCACCCCGACGTTCGCAGTGAAGGCATACGAACCAGCATCCAGCGGTAGTGACTTCACGACTCTGAAGGTGGGTAGGAGAGCCACGCCCCGATTCCTTCCGGTAATCGCGTCAACGGCAGCCGCCGGCGGGCCTTGAGGACCGACGGGTCCTTCGGCGCCTGCCGGGCCCTGAGGTCCGGCAGGGCCGGGTAGTCCGGCCGGGCCTGGGACTCCTTCAGCGTTCCATATCAATGGTTTCTCACCGTCCTGGCATCGGTTGGCGATCCTGAGATCCCCTTCACGATCGACGCAGGCGGAGATCGCGCCGGCGTTGACTGCAGCAGTGGCGATTCCTGCGGACGCAAGAACAGTCGCAGAGAGCCCAGACCAGGCCCGCGGCAGATGCGCCTCCTGAGCGCTCGCGGACCCCCGTCGATCTCCGGCGCCGACGGGGCGCCCGGCTCAAGATGGGGCACCGTAGCGCCCGTGTCAGACACTTGGGAAGGTTCGTCGGTTCAGAAGGTGAGCCCTTCCGGTAACCCGTCGTTGAGGTCTACATTCGACCCATCGTCCGGGGTAGGGCCGGACGAGTCGGGGGGTGACATGACCAGACGCTTCGGCTGTTGGCCTGGTTGCAGCAGCGATCGTGTTGACGCCTCTCTGACCGGCGCCGCCAACGCCGCGACGGGAGCATCCTCGCTTTCGATCTCGCGTCGGTGTCGAGTTCCGGTGCTGCCTGCGAACGGGGCGAAAGGCGGTGACCACTCGGCCGTGTCGGCAGATGGTCGGTTCGTGGTGTTCCGTTCGGCGGCGTCGAATCTCGTTCCTGGCGTGAGCGGGAACCAGATCTACCTGCGCGATCGCACGACGCGTAAGACCGAACTGGTGAGCCAGCCTTCGGGAACGAGCAACACTGGCGGAGCCTCGTCCAGCGATTGGCCCTCGATCTCCAACGATGGCTGCCGGATCGTGTTCGAGTCCGATGCGACGAATCTGATGAACGGGGACGGCAACCACTCCACGGACGTCTTCCTGCGCGACCGCTGCGTCAACCCTCCGACGACATCGTTCGCGAGCGTCTCCTCGCAGGGCACGCAGGGCGGTGGGCAGAGCAAGAGCGGCGACATCTCCGGTGACGGCCGCGTGGTGGTCTTCTGGTCGTACGCGATCGACCTGGTCCAGGGAGTCTCGAACCGAGGTCAGGTCTACCGCCACGACTTCACCACCGGGGCGACGACCCTTGTCTCGGACAACGGTGGACAGACCGGGCAAGGGCGGCAACCACTCCAGTGACTGCCCCTCCGTCTCCGCTGACGGCAACCGCGTCGCCTTCTGGTCCTACGCCAACGACATCGTCGGCGGAGTGGACCCCTCAGGCGTCTGGAACATCTACGTGTACGACGCGACCATGTCGCCCCACACTCAACGAGCATCGTCGAACGTCAGTGGCGTGGCGCAGGATCTGGGCAGCAACGGCACCAGTGCCATCACCTGCCCGGCGATCTCTGGTGACGGGCGCTTCGTCGCGTTCGCCAGCGGATCCGGCAACCTCGTCGCTGACGACCACAACGGGATCTCGGACATGTTCCTCAAGGACCTGTCCTCCGGCGAGGTTCGTCGCCTGAGCGTGGCCGGGTACGGGCGCCGAGGCGAATGGGCCATCGACCGGACGACCGGCGATCTCGGCGACCGGCAGCAGCGTCGCGTTCTCCACCGACGCGGCCAACCTCGCTCCCGAGAACGCCTCCGGTGGCCCGCATATCGTCGTCCGCGACTGGGCGTCGGGTCAGACCACCGGCCTGACCACTGCCTCGAGCGCTGGTGACGTTCCTGGGATGTCGAACGACGCGGACGGCACCTACGTCACGTCGTACTGGAACGGCAAGCTCGACCCGAAAGCGCCCAGCACTGGCGTCTTCGCCCACGCGAACGCCCCGAACGAGCCTCCGATCGCCAACGCCGGCCCGGACTTCGAAATCATGCTGGCACTGGCCACCACCGGTCTCGACGGTCGAGCCAGCTTCGATCCCGACGGTGACCCTGACATACCGCTGGACCCAGACTTCCGGACCATCGGCCGTCAGTCATGAACCCGACCTCGGCCACAACCGGTTTCGTTGCACCTCTTGAAGGGACCTACACGTTCGCGCTCGTGGTCAACGACGGGAAGCGGGACAGCGTGTCCGACGTCGTTTCCGTGACGCGGACCGGCTACCCAATCCCGATGGCCAACGCCGGACCCGACACGACCGCTGGAGTCGACGGATCCGTCACCCTCGACGGCTCCGGCAGCAGCGCCTACCTCAACGCGGCCCTGACGTACGCGTGGACGCAGACCGTCGGACCCATGGCGGTCACGCTCATCGGTGGAGCCACGAGCGTGAACCCTCGGTTCGTTCCCCGACAGGTCGGGTCGTACGACTTCCAACTCATCGTCAACGACGGCGAGCACTCAAGCGCCCCGAGCTTCGTGAACATCACCGTCGTGGCAGCGGCCTCGGTGAAAACCTCCAGCGCCGTCGTCAACGGCACCACGTCCGGCACCGTCCTGTGCCCGAAGGCTGTTGCCAAGTCGTGTTCCCTGGCAGTGACGCTCGCTGTCGACCCGACGGCCCGTGCCAAAGGCGCCCCGGTTGCCCAGCGACCGCGAAGCTCAAGTCCGGAACCCGCGCCAAAGTGAGACTGAAGTGGTCTACGGCCGGCCTCAAACTGCTAAAGACGAAGAAGTCGCTGCCGATGCTCTTGACGGTCGTGACCCGGTCACCTGGAGCCCCCAAGCACACCGTGGTCAGCCGTTTCATCGCGCGCGGACATTGACCGTCGAGACCGAGGACCATCCAACGTCTGTTCATGGCTTCCGGCGGTTTGCCGATGTGGACGGGGAGAAGTATCTCGCTGCTGCCTTTTCCTCTGCCCCTTCATGCTGGCTTCGCTGGGCACTACGTGGATCCATGTTCTTGAAAGTTGTCTACTACCAACAACAAGTTGCGGGGAATTGCTAGGGGAAAGGGCGCGCACCTGTGTTGGCGTTGGTCGCTCTGGACACATCGGTATAGGGCGACTACCCGATAGCCCGCCAAACCGAATTGGTGAACACGGCAAGAGCCGAGGGGTCATGCGCGTAGGCGCCCTCGGATGCCCCAGTTCTCGGTGATCAGCGTCAGGTGGCTATCCGAACGCTGGCATCGAACGGTGTTGTGTACGTCCTTGGGTATCGGCTGACCCTTCGCCACTAGGTCGTTCCGCACGAGGCACTGGACGGGGCCGAACGAGTCGACCTCCTGCACGGGCAGTGCCAGACCCAGTGACTCGGCACTGCCCGCGGTTGCGAACAGACCAGGCGAGGGCTTGCGGACTGCTATGACCAGTACCTGATCGCGCAGCGTCGGATCGTGATACACGCGGGCGTTCGCGGGTGCGCCGCCGTATGCAGAGGACACGCGCTTGGCGATCAGTGCGATGGTCTCCTTCTCCCGTTGGGACAGCTTCGAGAGGCCGCTGACGCTTGCGGTCGGCTTCAGGGTGCTCAGAGGCGACAGGCCGGCGACCAGCGAGGGCAACGTGATGGGGGCGCCAGCGGCGGCCTCGGCCAGCTGCGGGTTCGCCCGGCGAGGACGACCAGGGTCGCCGCCACGCCTAGCGCGGATGACGATTGTCGCAGTGCACGGGGACTTAGTCGTGAGCGCATGGACCCACGGTAGGAGATCTCAGACCGCGTGGGGTGCGGGTGAACGCCTGGGCGTGCCAGCGATGGCCGTGGGCGCCGTCGCTACCTCGAGGCTTCTACGGCCGATTGGAACATGGCCACCCGCTTGCAAGTATCGGGCTTGTCGGCCAGCAGAAACAGACCGCTCACGCGCACCACGGTCGTCCCCGTCAAGTCCGGGAACACGATCCCGTTGTCGACTCGACCCACGTGCCGCCGATCACGGCCACCGACGCTGGATTGCCGATCACGATCGGTAAGCCGACAGCACAACGCCGAGCCCTTAAGGACGGTCATCGCGAATCGCTACCAGTCAACGGGTACGGCAAATCTCTTCCGAATTGCTGGATCGTACCCGTAGACCACGAATCCGTGCCGGTACTACGCTCCGACGAATGACGCGCGCATTCAGGTGCGCCGCCGATGGTGTCTGTGCCCGGCGTTGGGGGGGCCGTATGACCTGGTATCGACGAACCATGAGCGCGATCTTGGCGATCACCACCTTGCTGTGCGCCGCGTCGGGAGTCGCCGCACAAGCCGATGTTCCGTACTTTCAAGGAACCGTTGCCCCGATAGCGGTGACGACGCAGACGCTCGTCGTCGTACCCCTTAAACCGGCCTGGAAGGTGACAAGTGCCAGGCAGCTCAAGCTCAGCGGTGCGCACCTCCGGTGCTCCGTTTCCTCCCTCGCCCGTTCGGGAGCGAAGGGCGCGACGGCCGCTCTGGTGATGTGCGCGGGCCCCGCGGGTGGCACCTACCGCTTGACAGTGACCGTGCGAGGCAATCGGGCCGCGAAGGTGCCCGTGAAGGTCACCCTCTCCAGCAGTCCGACAGAGGCAGCCGGCGTGACAGTCGAGCAAGTGCTGGCCGTCGCCCCGCTCGGGTTCTCGATCGGCACGGAGGCGAGCAACAACGGAGTCACCTTCCAGATCCCGGAGAACTGGTCTCGCACCGACGGTGCCAACTCGGTCAAGTTGTCGGCCACCAGCACCCGGGGAATGACCTGCGACGTCTACGTCATGAATCCGATCACGCCGAGCGGCGACACCAGCCTGTGGGGCCAGCAGCTGATCGACATCACTCGCACGGTCTTTCCCGCCGGAACCAGCATCACCGGGGAGTTCGGCGCGAGCACGCCGGTCTTCAACGAAGTGAGCACCGGAAGGACCGGAATGGGCTACGGCTACCTGGAGCTGCACCTGTCAGCAGGCGACTTCCCGTACTCCACCACCGTCTTCCCCTACTTGGTGACGACGTCGGCCACGACCGCGATTCCGGTGGTTCAGGTCGGTGATGGATGCACCGGTGCGGGCGACCTCGTCGCAGACACGGCACTCATCAAGATGAGCGTCGACGCGAACGGCTCCGCTCCCGACGGCACCAGCTACCAGCAAACGATCGTCGGATCCTGGTTCGCCAACGGTGGCAGCGCAGGCGGCCTATCGATCTATGGGGCCAACGGGCACTACGTCTCCAGTTTCGGCTCCAGCACCGAGAAGGTCAGCGGTGGCGTCATCTACGACGTCACCAGTACGTGGGCGGGCGACGGCATCTACCGTTTGGCGGGCCCACTCCTGGTCACCGTGCCGAACACGGCACGTCCATTCAGCGAGTTCATCCTCATGTACCGGACCACATGGGCCGATGGCACGGTCCGCGACTATCTGTGCTCATTGGCCGGGAATGGTGGCCAACGTGTCTACGCCTGCTCGATGAAGCAGGACTGAACCCGCACATCAGCAGACCACGAGTCGACCGCATACTCGAAACAGTCGAGGCGTCAATGCCGCCTGTCCCCACGCCTGGAGCACGCGGACGACGAGGCTGACGACGACGACTTCTACTTGGCCCCTTCGTACCGTGCTGCTGATCGCGCACCGATGACATCTTTCCCGTTCGTCATCGACAAGCAGGTGTCTGTCCCGCAGGGACGACGCTGCATGATCGGAATGGTCGCACCCTGGGCGGATGTCGGCTCGGGTGTTCTCCCTTTGCTTTGGTGCCGAGTCGGGACGTCAGTGAACAGACACCGACGATTGGTTCTCTTCGCCGTCGAAGTGTGGAGCGCACGTGCGGGCTGAAGTCGGCGACGTTCGAATCCTGGTCGGTTTCGACGCCTTGGTTTCCATCGGTCGTGGCAACGAAGGTGGACGTTCAGGCTCTCAAGCGTACGACTAGTTCAGCGGGAGTCTTGTCTCCCAGGATGAGGCGCGTTCAGGCAAGCAGAGACGAGAGCAGTTCGTAGCCCCAGCCCTTCGCTCGATCGAGTTCACCTGGACGCAGCGGTCCTTCCATCCCGGCCACGAAGAATCCAGTGGGCTCCCCGGTCAGGGTGTAGCCCAGACGGGCGAGCCGACGCGCCAGCCGGGGCGCCGCGCCGCCGGCGAAGGGCCGCGCCATGCGGGTGTCGAACGCCGCGGCACGGTCGGCCTCCACCGGGGGAAGGGTCCCCAGCCAGTCACGCACTCGCATCTGGGCGGCTGAGGGGTCGATCGGTGTCCCGATTCGGGTCACGCCTGCCGCCAAGTCGGCTTCGCTGACGTATTGGTGCTGCGTCCGCTGAGAAGGTACGCCGCGCGAATGCGTCGGGGCTCCGACGACCAGCAGGTCGGCTTCGGCGACATCGACGGCCCGGACGTCGGTGACGCGGACAACGTGGGCGGTGACCGAAGGGTGGACGTCACGCAGCCCTTCGACCACCGACGCGCCGACACGGTAGGTGTTGCCGAACATGCTCTCCACGACGACCAGCACCCGCACGACGCCCACCTCCAATCCTGCCCCGTCACCGCGCAACCGCCATTGTTCAGCGGAACTGGTGAGGATGCCCGCTGTCCGAGCCGCTTGCGGTGAATCCTCTGAACCCTCTCCACGGAGCCTCTGGCGAATGTCCACTCGCTGCCCCCGGCCACTGAGTCTCGCGCGGGCGACCCAAGCGACGACGAGGTCGCCGGCGATCGGACGTCTACTCGTCACGACGAATGAGTCGTCAGTGTCACCAGCAGAGGATCGCTTGGTCAGCGCCCGAATCTCGCGCACTTAGAGCAGACCGCACCCCACCGTCGTACGTCCTCCTTGCGGCCGGTCCCGTCCCATGCCCATACCGACGCGATCTGGCCGCAGCCGCAGCGGTGCCCAGACGCGCTGCCGCGGCACGCCACCACAAGGGCCGCCAGGATCGTGTGATCCCCCGCGCTGAGCAGCCTTCGATGCTCAACGCACAGTCCGCGTCGAGCACGACGCCGGCATCCGTCAATGACGCAGCCTTGATCGTGGTGAGCGCGCAGCGGCGTCATTAAGGCGACACCGAATCCTCGTTGCCTTTGCGCATGCGCCTCGCAGAACAGCGCGTTGAACAGGGGAAGGCGGCACGTGGCCACCGAACACGACAACGTCACTGACGCCCCTCTCACGACGAAGTTCAGCCTGACACCGCGCGCCGGACATTGCCACATGCCGTTGGTTAGGTGAACGTTTGGCGAGAGCGTGAGCTCCACGCCGCAAACCACGGATCCGACGCGGCTGCGCCCGGTCAAGTGGTCGCGTTAGAGCCGCGGCAAAGTCACGGTCGCACGAGCCGACACCGGTCGCGTCCCCTGGGTGGTGTAACTCGGGCTCCGTGATCTCGTGCCGGTTCGTGTCGGTACGGGACGGCAGGGGCCATCGCGTGAGGCTTTGTGAGAACCGGCCAAGGAACTCACGAAGGAGAATCACGCGATGGCCCTGGACCAGTCTGCCCTGCTCGACCTGCTGGATGCCCTGCAAGACCGCTGACGGCGGTGAGCTGATGCGCCGGATGCTGGCGACGATGCTGCAGGAGCTTGATCGATGCCGAGGCGACTTCGCGTGATCGGTGCCGGCCTTCATGAGCGGACCGATGACCGCACGACCCAGCGCAACGGCACCCGCGACAAGATGCGTCACGACCGGTGTCGGGGACGTGACGGTGAAGATCCCCAAGACCCGCACCGGGTCGTTCTTCCCGGCCCTGCTGGCCCCGCGGCGACGGATCGACGTCGCGCTGCACGCGGTGATCATGCAGGCCTACGTCGAGGGCGTGTCGCACCCGGCGGGTCGATGACCTGGTCGATCGCGATGGGCGGCACCGGGATCTCCAAGTCCGAGGTCTGCCGGATCTGCGCCCACCTCGACACCGAGGTCGCCGCCTGGCGGACCCGGCCGCTGGACGAGCAGGCGTTCCCGTACGTGTTCCTGGACGCGCACCTACTGCAAGGTCCGGGTCAACGGCCGGGTGGTGTCCCAGGCCGTCGTCATCGCGACCGGCGTCACGCGCCGACGGGCACCGCGAGGTCCTCGGCTGCGCGGTCGGGGACAGCGAGACCGAGGCGTTCTGGACCGAGTTCCTCGCGCGACCTGCGCGACCGCGGCCTGGGCGGTGTCCAGCTGGTCATCTCCGACGCCCACCGCGGCCTGGTCGCCGCGATCGGCGCCGTGCTGGCCAGGGCGCCGCGCTGGCAGCGCTGCCGGGTCCACTTCATGCGCAACGCGCTGGCCAAGGCGTCCAAGGGCGACGGCGAGATGGTCGCGGCGTGGATCCGCACGATCTTCGCCCAGGCCACCCCCGGCGCAGTCCGCGACCAGCTCGACCCCGTCGCCGACAGCCTGCCGAGTCCCACCCCGCGATCGCCTCGATGCTGCGCGACGCCAAGGCCGACCTGACCGCGTTCGCGGACTTCCCCCAGGCCCACTGGCGAAGATCTGGTCCACGAACCCGCTCGAGCGGCTCAACAAGGAAGTCAAGCGCCGCACCGACGTCGTCGGGATCTTCCCCAACACCGCCTCGCTGCTGCGACTGTCCGTAGCTGTTCGCGTGTGACTTCGCGAGGCTGCTAACTATGCCGTAGCGATCTGTCGGGTGCTGGTCGGCCGCTTCTTGTCCTTGGCGGAGCTGGCGCAACCGGATTCGCCTGGGCCGGGACTACTACGTGCGGGTGGACACCTGCGACTACTCCGTCGACCCGCGGGCGATCGGCCGGATCGTTGACGTGTCCGCTGACCTGGACCGGGTCAAGGTCCGACTGGACGGCCGTGTCGTCGCTGACCACGAACGAGTCTGGGCACGCGGGATGACGATCACCGACCCCGCCCACGTCGAGGCCGCAGCAGGTACTGCGGGCGGCGTTCCAGGCCGGTCGCCCGGCCACCAGGGCAGACGACCTGGCCCGTGACCTGGGTGACTACGACCGGGCGTTCGGCATCGACACCGAGGCCATGTGATGGCCGCCGCGAAGACGATGCACCGACGCGGTCAAGACGATCCACTACCTCGCCTCCGGCGTTGAAGGCCCCACGGATCACCGAGGCCGCGACCCGCCTCGCCGACCAGGCCCGTGACGCGGGCTGGACCCACGAGGACTACCTCGCCGCCGTCCTCGAACGTGAGGTCTCCGCCCGCAACGCCTCCGGCGCCAGGCTGCGGATCCGCGCCGCCGGCTTCCGGATCGGTCAAGACGCTCGAGGACTTCGACTTCGATGCCCAGCCCGCCATCCGCCAACCCATCTCGGCATTGGCATCCGGGGCGTTCTTGTCCGAGGCCCGCAACGTCGTCCTCCTCGGACCACCGGGAACCGGCAAGACCCACCTGGCCACCGCCCTCGGCGTCAAGGCCGCTCACGCCGGGCACCGCGTGCTGTTCGCCACCGCAACCGACTGGGTCACCCGCCTGACCGACGCCCACCGGCAAGGCACGCCTCGCCCGGGAACTGGCCAAGCTGCGCCGCTACGGGCTGATCATCGTCGACGAGGTCGGCTACCTCCCCTTCGAGCAGGACGCCGCGAACCTGTTCTTCCAACTCGTCTCATCCCGCTACGAGCACGCATCCCTCGTGCTCACGTCGCAACCTGCCCTTCAGCGGCTGGGGCGGCGTCTTCGGCGACCAAGCCGTCGCCGCCGCCATGATCGACCGCATCGTCCACCACGCCGACGTCATCACCCTCAAAGGCGCCAGCTACCGACTCCGCGGACGCGGCACCGACTCCCTACCCAGCGTCCGCATCACCACCGACGACAACCAGCCATAGACTCACGCAACCGTTCACTTTTCAAGCGTCGAAAGTGACCAGGGTTCAAGCGTCGCCGGCGGGTGTCGTTGTTATCGCCGAAGAGCGGCCGCCGTGGGACGGAGGTCACGGATCGCCCCTGGGAGACGTACCCGCTCGCCCGTGTCACCTACGTCAGGTCCTCCCGCACGTGGAACCTCGAGGTGAGCTCCGAGGGGGACCGATTCCGGAAGTACCCTGGGCTGGCTTCTGGCTCACTCGAGGAGGTTCTCGCCGAGATCGACGAGGACCCCACTTTCGTATTCTGGGGATAGGGCCGGCGACTGACAGGGTGTCGACCTTCCCGTATTTTCGTATCACGATTTGGGTATGGGCTCCACGACGATCAAAGGCAAGCCGGTCAGCGACGAGCAGATCCAGGCGTGGGCCGACGAGGCCGAAGCCGGCTACCCCGATGAGGTGCTCCGCAAACGAGGTCGGCAACCCCTCGGCGATGGTCCGAGCACGGTTGTGCCGGTGCGTCTTGACCCTGACCTCCTCGAGGCGCTGGGTGCTCGAGCCGAGGCCGAGCACGTCACGCGTTCCGAAGCCATCCGCGCCGCAATACGCGCGTGGCTCGGCGCTGCGAAGTTCACGCGTCTGCCCTCAAGCACGGGATCGATGCGGAGAGCGTTCTGACCGCCGCCTCCCAACCGGCGTATGTCGCCTACCTCGACGATGACAATCCGCACGGCAGTTCCGGCTTGGACGACCAGCTTCGCCACCACGCCTAGCGCGGATGACACTCGTCGCAGTGCCGGGGAGTCAGTCGTGAGCGCATAGGCGATCTCGAGCCGCGCGGTGAGTGAGTTCACGTCGGGGAACGCCCGCCACGGCCGTTCGCTCCGTCGCTACCTCCGGCCCCCACCGCCGACCCCGCCCGGAACGCGAAGCCGTCGCAGTTGGCGCGCCTAACTCAGTTCGGCGACGCCAACTATCACCTGGTTCCGGCCGGCACGTTTGGCTTGGTACATGGCTAGGTCGGCGCGAGCAACGAGACTGTCGGCGTCCTCCCCGGCGCTGCAAAGGGTCACGCCGATGCTGACGGTCACGGTGACGTCGTGATTGCCCACATCGACGGGTTCGGATACTGATCGGCGAACCTCCTCGGCGATCATCGTGGCCTCTTCGAGGTCGTGGACGCCTTCGAGGATGATCAGGAACTCGTCACCCCCCATGCGCACGATGACGTCGCCGCCGCGCACACTGCCGCGAATCCGATCGGCCACAACGCTGAGGACAACGTCGCCAACGGCGTGGCCGCGAGCGTCATTGACTTCCTTGAACAGGTCCACGTCGCAGAACAGGGTCGCCGTCTGGACTCCCGGCCGGCGTGTGGTAATGCCCCTGGCGAGCAACGTGAGCCCCTCGTCTCGCTTGAATGCCCCTGTGAGGTCATCGAGTGTCGCGCGGCGCCACAGCGCCAGCTCGTGGTCCACCACGTCGTCGACATTGCGGAAGGTGGAAACGAATCTCGGTACCCCTCCGTCGACCTCAGCGATGGACGATGTGTGGAACTCCACCCATCGGTGGCCGCCATCGCTATCGCGCATCCTGACTCGGAACACCACCGGCATTTCCTCGTCAACGTCCTGTCGACCAGTCCGGGCCGCCTCGAGGTCCTCGAAGTGAACGAATTCCGTCAGGGATGTGCCCACCCATTCGTCGGGGAGCCAGCCCAAAGCCGCGGTGAGGGCCGGTGACACCCACTCGATAACTCCGTCGCGGTCCTGCAGGATGACGTCGGAGGACGCCTCGACAATCATGCGGAACCTCGCCTCGGAGGCAACCAAAGACGCCTCGGCCGCACGGCGTTGGGCGATGTTGCGACTGACCCCATGAACCTCGAGCGCGCCGGTCGTCTCGTCGACCGCGTAGTGGGTGATCACCTCCGTCCACACGGTCGAACCGTCCTTGCACGGCTGCTCGACCTCTTCGATGAAGTACTGACGCTCGGCGATGGATCCGTCAGCCTGCCGAGCGGCGCGCCCGGCGAGCAACTGTCGCACGCGGGTGGAGTCCTCGGGTGTCAGTGCGGCGTCCATCGGCGTGGCCATCACCTCATCCGGTGTGTAGCCGCGCAACACGAAGACCGAGGGTGAGACGTAGGTGAACATGAGCGTTTCGACGTCGAGCGTCCACACCACGTCTTGCATGTCCTCAGTCAGTCGCCGGTACCGCGCCTCAGCTCGCTCGAGCGAGATCCGGTCCCTGACCTGAGCGTCCACATTCCGCAGGGCGACCACGGCCTGCTGCCTGCCTACCGCGTGGCCGTTAGCCGAGAGCCACAGGAACGTGCCGTCCGAGTGCCTTGCGCGAATCTCGGTCGTGGTGAGCGCGTCGTTCTCGTCGACCGCTCTGGTTAGCTCCGCAGCGAACGCCGCCTGATCATCCGTGTGAAGGAACTCCAGCAGGCTTGCACCAACCACGTCTTCGAGTCGCCAGCCCATCGCGGCCACCACAGACGGAGAAGCCCACTTCACCACTCCATGGGCGTTCAGCAACAGAACCACATCCGAGGCGTTGTCCGCCAGAAGCCTGCTGCGCTCCTCGGATTCATGAAGACGTCGGCGAGATTCGAAGGCCGCGTGTGCGACATACATCGCCAGCAGCCCCACGATCACCAAGGCGGCGAATCGCTGCCAAAAGGCCTCGCTGCCCCAGTCCCCACCAATCCAACCTGCCAGCAGATCGATCCCCACGGCAACAGCGGCCAAGACGCCCACTACGACAGGTCCGGCGAAGGTAGCCGCGGCCACCACCGGTACGGCGAAGAACGGGGCGACGGTCATCTGCGGAACCAGCATGTCGACAACGAAGACGGCGGCCAGCACCGCCACCGCGACCCACAAGCGCCAGTCCCGGACCGAAGTGATGGCCCGCCCTCCGAGTACCCCCCTCATAGCCGACTAGTTCAGGTTGGTAGCCGGCTGACGGGTGGGAGTCCTCCGAGCGCGCTGTGGCGTCGGACAGTGTTGTAGTGCTCGAGCCAGGGTGCAAGTGCTTGGTGGCGTTCATCGTTGTCCAGGTAGGTCTGGTGGTAGGCCCATTCGGTCGCCAGGGTGCGGTTGAAGCGTTCGACCTTGCCGTTCTGCCAGGGGCAGTGGGGCTTGATGAACAGGTGCCGGGCGCCGAGGAGCGCGAGGGCGTCGCGGATGTCATTGGAGCGCCGGTAGCTCCAGTGGTTGTCGGTGATCACGGCCTCGATGCTGGGGATGCCGTGAATGGCGAAGTCCGCGGCAGCGCGCAGCAGGAACTCCGCGCAGGTTGGGCCTTTCTCGTCGGGAAGGATCTCCGAGTACGCCAGCCTTGAGTGGTCGTCGACCAGCGAGTGGACGTAGTCGAACCCGATCCGGGCCTTCCTGCGCGCCGAGGTGCTGCCCATCTGCCGGCCGTGCGCCTTCCAGCCACCCCCATCGGGGATCCGGCCGATCTTCTTGACATCCATATGAACCAGCTCGCCAGGGCGCTCGCGCTCATAGCGCACGGCGGTGGTCTTGCTGGCCTTGATCACCGCGCCGGTGATCGGATCCAGGTGCCGCAGGTACGGCATCCCATGCCGGCGCAGAATCCGCGAGACCGTGCGCGCTGGCACGCCCACCTCGGCCGCGATCACATCCTGGCCCTGACGCTGCCGCGTGCGCACCTCCACGACCGCCGCTTCGAGCTCCGGGCTGGTCCGCGTGGGCGAGGCATGCGGCCGCGACGATCGATCGCGCAGCCCGTCCTCCCCTTCCTCGGCGTATCGGTCAATCCACGTCTTCACGCACTTACGCGAAACACCCATCGCCCGAGCGATGTGAGCCTGAGCCCAGCCAGCCTGATACCGCTGGACGATCAGCAGACGGCCGTGGACCGTGGTGCGGGCACTACCGTGAGACACGAGAACCTCCGAGTGAACGTGGGCCTTAGACAAGCCACACCCCACTCGGGGGTTCTCACACTTTCAAGCCGCCACGCCCGCTGTCTCACCGTTCAGGTTTCTGAAGCACCCTGGAAGTCCGAGGGAAAGCGTCTACGGGCACGCCTTATCGAACCAAGAGATCTGCTCCGGCCGGCAGACTGCCCATCGCGGCCGCCCGGGGCCATACGTACCGCGCATTCGGGCATCTTGGCGGCGTATCGTGCGACGGTGAGCGATGCGCTCCGCGCCCGGGATGAGGGGATCCCAGCGCCCGCGCCGAACGACTGCGCGGGCGGAACAACGTTGGGCTCTTTCACGTGGGATGCCGATGTCGGACAGATGTCTTGGTCTGCGACCACCTTGTCCTCCCTCAATGTGCGACCCGACGACGCACGTCGGGGGTTAACCGGCCTCGAGGGCTGCATCCCCGCAAAGGACCGGCCGCGCATTGCTTCTGAACGCGCTCGAATCGCCAGGGATGCAACGAGCTACCGCCTGCACTACACAGTCCTGTCGAGCGATGGGCTCCAGCACGGCCTGACCGAGATCGGGTGGCGCCTCTCGGACGGCAACTCCGACAAGTGCCGGTTCGCCGGGATCCTGATGGAGAAGACCGCTCGACGACCGGCAGCTCGAGACGACGCCCTCGCTCCTGAACGACTGCAGGCGATGTGGGACAACCAGATCGACCCGTTCGCACTGCTGGAAGCGGTCCGCGACGAATCCGGAGCCCTGATTGACCTGAGATACGTCGAGGCGAACAGCGCCGCAATCTCCTACCACGCGATTGACCGAGAGGAACTGATCGGCGCCACGATGCTCCACTTCTACCCGGGGCTGAAGGACAACGGTCCCCTCGCCGACTACTTCGCGACCGTGGAAACGGGCGTTCCGGTCGTGCTCGATGACTACGCCTACGACAACGAGGTCAAGGGTGAGGCGAGGTGGTACGACCTGCGAGCGGTGCAGGTCGGCGACGGTATGGCTCTGACCTGGCGCGATGTCACCGACCGCCACGCAACGCTGCAGGAACTCACGGCGTCGCAGGCGCACTACCGCCTTCTTGCCGAGCACTCCGCGGACCTCGTCGTGCAGTTCACGGTCGGCGGGGAGATCGCGTGGGTATCCCCGTCCGTGTCGGAGGTGCTCGGCTGGAGCCCTGAGGAGGTGCTCGGTCATCGCGGCGTGGAGTTCTCGCACCCCGACGACTCCGAGGACGTAGAACGAGACCTTGCCGCAGCGGCCCGTCTCGGTGCCGTCTCGGGCCGCAGACGCCTAAGGCTTGTCGACGGCACGTATCGGTGGTTCTCCCGAACCCTCGAGTCCATCGTCGAGCGGCGATGGCCAGTTGGTCGGATACGTCGCCGGCTACCGCGACGTCCACAATGTAGTCGAAAGCGAGTTGTCCCTGGAAGCGAGCAGGGCGCAATATCGACTACTGGCCGAGAACGCGTCTGACGTGGTGTTCCGGGCGAGCCCATCCGCGGTCTTCGAATGGGTGTCTCCGTCAGTGACAGGCCTCCTCGGGTGGAACCCGGCCGACATGGTCGGACGTTCAGCCGCGGAATTCATCCACCCTGAGGACACTGAACGCCTGGCGCACGCCACCGTCACCGTGAACGCGGGCAAGCGGGCTGCCTACGAGGCGCGCTTCCGAGCCAACGACGGGACCTACAGGTGGATGGCCGTCACAGCCCGTGCACTGCTCGATCCTGACGGCGTGGTCGTAGGGCGCGCGGGGTCCTGGCGCGACGCCCAGTCCGAGGTCCTTGCCCGCGAAGCGCTTCGGGCATCGGAGGTGCTGTTCCGCACGGCCATGGACTCCGCCGCCATCGGTATGGCGCTCGCTTCACCCCGGGGGGCCTTCCTGGTCGTCAACCCGTCCCTGCGCGCCCTGTTGGGGTACGACGACTCCTGGTTCATGCATCACACGCTGGACGAGGTCGTTCACCCCGACGATGTCGCCGGTGTCCTGAAGGAGCGGGAGGCGCTCATCGCCGCTCACCGAGACATCTCGCAGGCGGAGTTGCGGCTGGTCCGTGCGGACGGCCGCAGCGTCTGGGTACGCCGGGTTGGGGTGGTCATTCGTGACACCGACGGGCAGCCCTCCATGCTCATGCTGCAGGTCGAAGACATCACCGCCGAACACGAGGCCCGCGCGCAACTGGCCCACCAGGCGTTCCACGACGGACTGACCGGCCTGCACAACCGCGCCTGGATCCTCGACATGCTCGACGCCGACCTGCGTGTGGCTGAAAGGAGTGGTTCACCCGTTGGGGTCTTCTTCGTCGATCTGGACAACTTCAAAGTGGTTAACGATTCCCTCGGGCACAGCGCTGGCGACCACGTGCTCACCCAAGTGGCCAAACGGCTGTCAGCGGTCCTTCGGCCGGGTGACCGGCTGGGCCGCTTCGGGGGCGACGAGTTCATCATCATCTTGAGCGATGTCGGGCCCCTTCCCGAACTGGAGCGTCTCGCGGATCGGATAGTGGGCGCAATCTCCCAGGAGACACTTGTGGACGGTCATCGCACGATCCCATCAGCGTCCATTGGCGTGGCCGTTTCCACTCGTGACTCCACCCCGTCGAGCCTCATCAGGGACGCAGACGCCGCCATGTTCCGGGCGAAGAGTGCCGGTCGGTCACGCTGGCACTTCTTCGATGAACTTATGCACCGAGAGGCTGTCGCACGCTTGACTGTTGAAGACGAGTTGCGGGACGCCATCGACCGCGCGGAATTCGTCGTCTACTACCAACCCATCGTCACGATGCGTGACGGCGTGGTGGTCGGTCACGAGGCGCTCGTCCGCTGGCAGCATCCCGCCAAAGGGCTCCTGCTGCCGGCGGAGTTCCTCCAGGTTGCCGAGGACAGCGGTCTCATCGTCGACATAGGTGCCCAGGTCCTCGAGCACGTCATGACGCTGGCGGGCAAGCAACCCGACCTGCCCGGCCCGATCAGTATCAACGTCTCCGCCATCGAACTGGCTGAAGGCCACTGGTTCGAGCGGTTCGATGACTGCCTGACCCGACACACGTTGCACGCCTCGCGATTCGTCATCGAGGTGACCGAGAGCGCCGTCCTGTCAAACCTTGAAGAAGCCCACCGAGAATTCGCGGCGCTTCGCGAACAAGGAGCAGGGCTCCACCTCGATGACTTCGGCACTGGCTATTCATCGATTTCCTTGCTGAACGACTTACCCGTCACAGGACTGAAACTCGACGCACGATTCGTCCACCAAATCACCGCGGCTCCGAGCACCGCCAACACATTGATAGCAGCGCTCGGGACCCTCGCCGGCGGACTCAACCTGACAGGCATTGCCGAAGGGATCGAGACCTGCAAACAGGCCAACTTCCTGGAATCCCACGGCTGGAAACTCGCCCAGGGACACCTCTACGGCAGACCCGCGCCGACGCCTTAAAATCCACCTCCAGCCTAAGAGAGGCCACACGGTCGCCCTCGAGGAGCCGCGTCGACTAGGCGACGTGGGCGGTGACGAGTAGGTATTCCCAGCGCATTGCGAACCCGGCCTCGCCTCCGATGTCGTGACGGGCCGCGAGGTCGGACAGGTCGCGATCCAAGGACGCCACCCGTCCGGGGTCATCGCCGAGTCCCCGATAGGCCGCCACGGTCGGACCGTAGTTCGCTTTGAAGAAATCCCGGAAGACGTCCGGGTGGTCGAAGCACGAGACCTTGACCTCTTGCGTCTCGGCCGCCAGATCACGGACGCGATCACCGAACAGCGCCGCGACATGCGCGGGGTCCCCCCAAAGGGTGCCCGGGCGGGCACCGGCCGGCGGCGGTGGCAGATACGGCCGCAGGGTGGCCAGCATCTGGCCGATGAACCCCGTCGGCGTCCAGTTCGCCAGCCCGATCACGCCGCCCGGCCGCACGACTCGGACAAGCTCGTCCGCGCATGCCTGATGGTCAGGGGCGAACATGACGCCAACCGTCGACAGGGCGACGTCGAAGTCGTCGTCGTCGAACGGGAGGTCCTGGGCGTCCGCCACCTGCCAGTCGAGCTCGACCCCCTGATCCCGCGCCTCGCGACGACCACTCTCGAGCAGCTCCGGGGTGATGTCGGTGGCCACGACGCGGGCACCGAGTCGGGCTGCCGGGATGGCCGCATTGCCGGCCCCTGCGGCGACGTCGAGCACGCGGTGCTGCGGCTGCACGCCGGCCGCCTCGACGGTGACGCGTCCGAGCGCGGGAATCACCTGGTGGGCGACGGTGGGATAGTCGCCCAGCGCCCAGAGTGCACGTGCCCTCTCGGCGGAGGTGAGGGCGGATGCCGTGGTGGTGGTCATGTCGGAACTCCTTCTACAGTCACGCTGCGACGGTCGTCGCGATCACTCACGACGTTAGGGACGCGGCGTAAGAGGCGGCTAGTTCTGAATCTGTATCCGGGAGGCCAATCCCAGTACGAGATCTGTACTGGCTGGTTCGCGGCGTTGTGGCCAGCGGCTTGCCGACCTACCCTGAGGCATGGGTGCGACATACCACCAGTTCTGCCCGGTGGCCAAGGCGATGGAGGTCCTCGACGAGCGCTGGACGCTGCTCGTCATGCGCGAGATCGTCCTCGGCACCGAGCACTTCAACGAACTGCGACGTGGCGTGCCGCGCATGTCGCCGTCGCTGCTGTCCCAACGCCTTCAGCGGCTCACCCGCGCAGGCATCATCGAGCGCGTGGAGGACGTCGACGGCGTGCGGTACGTGCCGACAGAGGCGGGGCGCGAACTGCGCCCCGTCATCGAGGCACTCGGCGCCTGGGGCGTGCGATGGATCCCCGAACTCGGCGATGCCGACCTCGACCCGCACCTGCTGCTGTGGGACATGCACCGCAACATCGCCCTCGACGCAACTCCCAAGAAGCGGACGGTCGTTGCATTCCAGTTCGACGACGTGAAGGCGAGCGATTGGTGGATCGTGATCGACAACGGGGACGTCGACGTCTGCGATGCCGACCCCGGCTACCCGGTGACAGCGACCGTGAAGGGGCCGCTTCGCGAACTGATCCGCGTACATCGCGGCGACACCGACTGGCGGACAGCCATTCGCTCCGGGGCGCTGAGCATTGACGGAAGCGAGCGCGTGAGACGAGAGCTCCCGCACTGGTTCCGTCCATCAATATTCTCGGCCGTGCCCCGCCCCGCCTGACCCCGGCCGAAGGCCACCTCGTTCACGGTGCCGACACCTTGACCTCGGCTGGCTACGTGCTCGCTTTGGTGAGCACGTCTATAGGCACTCCCGTGCGGAGGGTATCCAGGGTGACGCAGAGTTCCTCCACGAGGACGAATAGCTTTCGCAGCCTGGTGGGATCGGTGCCCGGGGCGGCTCGGAGGCGTACGTCCACGTCGATGTGGCGGAAGCCGGATCGGACGGCTGGGTCGATGGCCAGGCAGCCGCGTGCGTCGACGTCGCCGACGACCTCGACTTCGAGCTCAGCGATGGCGATGTCGAGGTGCTCGGCCATCGCCCGCGTGGTGCTCTCCAGACACGCGGCGAGTGCGGCGCACAGCAGGTGGCCAGGGTTGGGCAGATCGTCGTCACCGCCGACCTTGGCATCGATCCCGTAGTTCCAGGTCGTGCCAGGAAACTGCGGCGAGCCGACGACGCCGTGCCAGGTGTCGGTGTCGTCCGTCTGCCGAGACACCACGTGCTTGGTGGTGATGGCCAACGAGGGATCGTTCACGTAGGCCTTGCGGAGAGGGGCTTGTCTTTCACGGGCTGGCGCAGTCGAGGGGGACATCGAACGCCCTTCATTAGTTGGCACGATCGTGCGGACAAGTAGACCGTACGCTCGTGCGTGCTAATTTGTCTAGGTGCCGAACACTCCCGGACGACCATCTCGCACGGATGGGGATCGGTCGCGCGAGGCGATCCTTGAGGCTGCGGCCGCCCTCGCCACGGTGGAAGGAATCGACGGCCTCTCGATGGCCGGGCTCGCCACCGCCACGGGGATGAGCAAGAGCGGGGTCTTCGGCCTCTTCGGGTCGAAAGAGGAACTGCAGCGCGCCGTCATCGGGCATGCCCGATCAGTGTTCGTGCAACAGGTGGTGCAGCCCGCGTTGACGGCCCCTCCCGGGCTCCCCCAACTGCGTACCCTCTGCCTGGCCTACCTGGACCACGTCGAACGACGCGACTATCCGGGAGGCTGCTTCTTCGCGAGCGTCGCGGCCGAGGTCGGCAGCCGCCCCGGGCTCGTGCGTGACCTGATCGCTGCCGAACACGATGCGTGGATCGCGCTGCTCACGGACCAAGCACGCAGGGCCGCGGACGGTGCTGAACTGCCCGCCGGGTCTGATCCGGTCCGCCTCGCCGTCGAGCTGGGCACGATGCTGACGGGAGCTGACATCGCGTATCTCCTTCACGATGACCCCCAGATCATCGATATCGTCCGAAGCGCGGTCAACGCCCGCCTCGTCGCCGGCAAGTCCGGCAAGCGCCGTCGCGGGTCCGTATGAGGCGTCGATTGTCGATCTCTCGCCGTCGCGGCGCACCCCGTACGTACGGATGGAGTTCAACCTGCTCCGGATGCGGGACGCCGTGAGAGCGACGGTGCAACATATCTGCCCTGATGTCTGCCCTGACTTGCTGGCTCTCGCTGGCTCCTGTGAGTCGCCGGCACGCCAATAGTTGTTGATTACCAATGACTTTGTGAGGGCCGAGAATCGATCGGGGTCGGCTGAAGATCGGCAGGTCAACGGCACTCTGCTCACATACGCCGACGTTCGAAAGTTGTTGCAGCGCAATCACTTTCGCGCGTTCCCAATCCAGACTCATATACTCGGAAAGGAGCGCTGCCCTTTCGTGTTTGAGGTCGAATTCCGGGATCGTGTACTGGCATCACAGTCGGCACGAACAATCGTGCTTTGGCGGCAAAGATCGGAAGGTCAAGGGCCAGCGTTCTCAGCGGGTGCGTGTGGCCGAATCCAGGCAGCCTGGCGCCTAGAAATCTCTGCATCAGAAGCGTACCTTTTGTCCCAATTGAGAGGGGGACGACATGGCTTGTCCTCAACTTGTCGGCCCGGCGTTTCCGCGGCACGCGCCGGTGCGATCGATCCGTGAATCGGTATCGCGATGAGTGATCCACCGGCCACACCCAGGATTCTTCGGGAACCTTTGACGAAGGCATGACTTAATTGCCCAAGCCCGGGTATTGGTTGCCGATGCCGTGTTCGCCGCGGCTGCGGCCCCCAGCCGCGCCCTTCACCACCGGGCGACGAGGACTAAGACCTCACTGCCGCTCGCATCGATCACTCGAGGAGACCGCCATGCACCGTGATGCTGAACTGATTGTGACCGCCTTCCAGGCATTCGCCGCCGGCGACCTGGAGACCGTGGGTGGGATCCTGGGCGAGGACATCGTCTGGCGGGTAGCCGGCACAAGCGCCCTGTCGGGTGAATACCGCGGCCGGGAGGCCGTTTACGGCTTCTTCGGCAAGGTGGCTGAGGTGACCGAGGGCACCTTCCAGCAGGACGTCCATGCCATCCTCGCCGACGACGATCACGTCGTCGTTCTGCTCACCGATCGCTGGGACAAGCCCACGCCTTTCGCCAGTGGCGAGGTCCTGGTGTTTCACTTCCGTGACGGTCGGGCCGTCGAGTGCTGGTCTATCCATGCCGATCAGGCGGGAATGGCCGCAGCCCTCACATGACGGCGCCCCATTCACCCGACGTCCCTGGGAGCCGTGGCATTCTCGACTGCGGCGTCCGCGAGGGGAGTCCAGAAGAGCCGGAGTTTCGTCGTCAACGGCCTTCAGGGACCACCGGTCGAGTTCAAATGCAAGTACGAGGATGCGACGTGGCTGACCCGTTCCCGGCGCGCAAGTCCATTCGTTGTCGTATCGGCGTGCACGACTGGTACGACGTGACGCGAGGCAACGGTGCTCCGCATTACAGATCGTCGAACCCACCGACTCAGTGACGGCCTTTGGCATCCTGGAAGGCTTCGGCGTGAACCGTTGGTCGGGTCGTCTTTGTTGGCCAGATAGACACCAAAGGCTCCGGCCCGCTTGGGTCATCCTCGGGGCGCTGAAGCGATGACCGCATGAGCGCACTTCCAACGCCGTCTTCTGAGCGGCCTCAGATGACCGCATTTCCAGCCGACCTTGACCCGACTGGGTAGGTCCGGCGATCCGCAGGTCGTCGCTTCGGCGCAAACTCCTGCGCTAGTCCCATTCGAAAGCTCAACGGGTCTTCCGCCGGGCAGGCCTCTTTGAATCAGCTGCCCGGGCGGGCGCTGCGTTGGCCAGGGTGTCGAGGACTAGTTCAAGGTATTCACGCCGAGCGACGGACGATTGCGGAAGGACATCCGGCGTCGTGTAGATCATTTGCATGTGTCCCAGGTAGAGGCTGTACGTGAGCTGCGCCAGTTGGCGAGCCCGGTGCGCGCCGTGCCCGCTACGCCGGTACAACTCCGTGAGGAAGTCAAGGCGCTGACCGGTGACCCGAGTCACCACGGGCGCGACGAGTGGATCGGCAGCGCTGGGGAGCAGTCGGAAGCCGATCGGGTCGTCCTCCGCCATGCGCACCGCTGTCCTGGCCAGGACGGCCAGTTGTGCCCGTGGGGTGTCCGCTACCTGCCCGACCATCGCGTTCACCTGAAGGGTGTGGCGGCTCTCCCAGAGTTCCAGCGCCGCCTGGAGCAGCTCGCGACGGTTGCGGAAGTGGTGGTAAAAGCTCCCTTTCGTGGCGCCTAGGCGTGCGGCGATCGGCTCCACCGCCACGTCCGGAACTCCGCCCCGCGAGAGAGCTTCCAGGGCCGCTTCCGTCCAGGCCGCGCGATCGAGCCGCACCGGCTGAGAACCCCTTGTCGACACCACGACCGTACGCTACCGTATGGATAACATACGGTAGCGTACGTCGGAGGTGGAGGTCCGATGCGCCGAACAAGTGCGGCCCTTGGCTCTGCCACCTTTCTCGTGCTCGCCCCCGGAACCGTGGCCGGGATCGGGCCGTGGCTCATCACCGGATGGCACCGGACGCCTACGGCCATCCCCGGGGCAGTCCTCACCGCCCTGGGGATGATGGTGGTCGCCGGCGGCGTCGGGCTACTGATCGTCGAGTTCGCCCGATTCGCGGAACAAGGGCAGGGCACGCCGGCTCCTGTCGCCCCTACGGACACCCTTGTCTGCACGGGGTCGTATCGGTGGGTGCGCAATCCCATGTACGTCGCGGTCGTCGCGATCATCATTGGCCAGTCGCTTCTGTTCGCAAGCCTGTGGCTTCTTCTATATGCGGTGGTCGTCGCCGCGATCACGGCTGCGTTTGTCAGAAGGTATGAGGAGCCAACCCTTCGGTCCCGATACGGCTCCGCCTATGAGCGGTACGCGGCTGAGGTCCCGCGATGGATCCCCAAGCGACCACGTCCACGATAGACATGGGCTGGCCGCGCCTCATAGGTTGCGGCAAGCGGCGGCAACCATCCTCGCGTAAGTGTGTGCTCGGGGTATCGCGTCTCGTGGGGCGCCGCCATGTTGGCTTTCGTCAAGTTGCCATCAGGTGTCCTCTCTTAGTCATTAACCCCAGGACGTCCCGTGACTGACGTCCTTGGCGCCTGCACAACCAACTGATCCGGTCTCTGTCGGTCCGAGTCACCGAGCGGGCAAGGACGGGCTGAATCCCGTTCCTTGCCGCCCGGTGACTCGACCAGCCCAACTAGGGGTTCCCATCTCGGGCACGGCAGTCTGCGCCGCCCGGGGGGGTCAGTGGTCGTGGCCTTGCTGCCCGCCCCGTACGTGTTCGATCCTCAGGACGTCGCCGTTGAGGGTGGTCACGAACGCGGTCTCGCCGATGAACTCCAGCGACGTCGGCAGGTCGAGCGTTCCGACGACGGTCGTGAAGGTGCCGTCCTTGTTGACCCGCAGCAGTTCCCCGCTGTCGGGCAGGGCGGGGGAGGCTGCCGGGACGTTGCCCGGGGAGTCCCCTTGGGACAGTGCGAACAGCTGGCCCTCGGGGCCTACTTCCACGTCGACGATGAGGCTGAACCCCGACGCCACGTCCTTCGCGGGGCCACCGTTCACGTTGAACGAGACCACCTTGCCCGTGGATGGGTCGTGCGGGACGGGTCCTGCTTGTGCCATGTAGACGGTGTTGCGGGACATGGCAAGGCCGGTGGGGACGATGTTCCCGAAACTGATGACGTCGCCGATGGTGCCGTCCAGGCCCACTCGCAGGACCCGGTTGAGGTGCCCGTCGGTGACCAGGAATCCCCCGGCCACGGGCTGCAGCGCGAACTGCACTCCTGTCAGCCGTCCATAGGCGAAGGGAGGCTGGCCGGTGGGGGGATGGGTCCGCGAGTACGTCCCGATGTCGGCGATCTCGGTGAACGTCGTGGCGCTGTCACGTCGGTACAGGCCCACCGGTGACGGGCTCGCGGTGTCGGCGCCGATCAGCGTCACCAGCACGTAGGCGGTGTTGCCGATGAACGCCACGTCCATTGCACCGCCGGTCGGGGCCGCCGGATTCGGGATGGGGAGCCCGCTCAGGTACGTCGACGTCGCGCCGGTCTCGGGGTCGACGCGGGTGATGGTGCCGAGCCGGCCGGCCGGCACGTACAGGGCCTCGTCCGGCCCGATGGTGCTTCCCGTCGCCCCGGTCAGTCCCGAGGCGAGGAGGACCGGCGTCGGGCTCGTGTCCGGTGTCGCGTTCGCAACCGCCGGTGTGGTCATCGCGAACAGCCCGGCCACCAACACGATTCTTCGTGTTCGACGCATGTCGACTCCATTCAAGGAGGAGTGGCGACGCCGCTCGACGGGCCCAATCAAGTCGGCGCCTCCGTCAATGGTCCGAAGTTAGACCCCTTTGTCAATAGGCCGATAGGCCCGAAACCTGTTCGATTGCAACGACTTCTCGGCACGGTGAAGGCGAAGCGGGCATGACGGATCGCCACGTGCGGTGGTCGTACGCTCCGCGCAGGAACTACCTACCGGGAAGCCAGCTCGATCTCCCCGAAGTAGTCCGCGGTGATCTGCGTGGGCGTCACGATGTCGACGAAGTTGACGGCTCCGTGGGCTCTCCTGAATCCACCGACGACGATCGCCATTCGGTCACCTCCACATCGGTTGGCACCGATACATGATGCCGAACAGCTGGGCTGCTGGATAGCGCGCGCCGCCTTCGATGTGGCGCGCGCGGATCACGCGGTCGGCGCTGCCCGTCGCCGAGGCCGGAAGGCAGGCATGTCTTGACAACACTCTCTGGCAACGTTTCACTAGACCTTTCGGTCTAGACCATATGGTCTAGACCCTGGCGTGGGGAGATGCGATGCGGATCAGCAAGACGGATGTCGAGGTGCAGATGGCGATCCCGGGCGCGACTGTGCGCCAGCACAAGGACTTTGGAACCGCGGGGGACCTGGGCGGCATCAGCTGCGAGTACTTCAGCCTGGACGCAGGTGTCGACACCACGCCGCTGTTCGCCGGACTGGATGGAGATTCCTGCCAGTGCCCCCACTGGGGCTACGTGCTCGCAGGTGCCCTGACCACCACGAACACCGCGGGCGTTGAGGAGACGGTTCGCGAGGGCGACTTGTTCTACTGGCCAGCCGGTCACAATGTGCGAGTCGTCGAGAACGCCGAGATCGTGATGTTCTCCCCGCAGGAGGAGCACAGTGCCGTGATCGCGCACATGCTAAACAAGGTGAGTGGATAAGGACCCTGGGCCGGCAACGCGGCAACGACTGATCGATGCCGGGCTGCTCCTCTTCCTGGAGCGGGGCTACCACGGTGTCGGAGTTCAAGCCGTCCTAGATGCCGCGAAGGCGCCGAAAGGCTCGTTCTACCATCACTTCCGAGACAAGGAAGACTTCGCGCTTCAGGTCCTCGACTCGTACATGACGGGAGTTCATGCTGCGCTCGATGCCAGCCTCGCAGACACGAGCCGCGGCCCAGTCGATCGCGTGCGTGGCTTCTTCACCCTGGTCATCGACGGTTACGCACACGAAGGCTACCTGGGCTGCCTTATCGGCGGCCTCGGACAGGAACTCTCCGGCGTCAACCCCTTGTTCGCCGAACGGATCGACGAGTGCTTCACCCTCATCGGCCGACGGCTCGCCGAGGCGTTGACCGACGCGGTTGCCGACGGACAGCTGCCCGACGGCACCGACCCCCAAGCCCTCGCTCGGCGCCTCGTCGACTGCTGGGAAGGCGCGGCACTGCGCAGCCGGTTATCACGCGACCCGGCGCCACTGCGAGACATGCTCGACTTCTTCTTCAGCGCGGCAGCCGCACACGACTGAACCGAGGACGACCGCCGCTCAAGAAGTCGTCGACCTGCCTGACGGGGACGCACAGGATCACATGCGAAGTGTCACCTCCCCGCCGCTCACCGGGAGTTCCTTCGCGGTGCGCGAAGCCCTGACATCGGGCTCCTGATTGAGACCCACACATACTCCACGCACCGAATCCGAGAACCCGTGCGTCGGTAACACTCCAGCACGGTCGATCTACACGATCTCTATTGGCCCGGCTCCATGAAGGGTCGACATCGCGTCTGGACATTCACCTCGATTTTGGGATGCGCCGAGGGGACGCCTTTTGGGTCGAAGGAGGACTCGAGCGGGCGCGGTCAGGCGAGCAGGGGCGAGAGCAGTTCATAGCCCCAGTCCTGCGCTCGATCCAGTTCACCTGGACGCAGCGGTCCTTCCATCCCGATCACGAAGAATCCAGTGGGCTCCCCGGTCAGGGTGTAGCCCAGACGGGCGAGCCGACCCGCCAGCCGAGGCGCCGCGCCGCCCGCGAACGGCCGCGCCAGGCGGGTGTCGAACGCCGCGGCGCGGTCGGCCTCCACCGGGGGAAGGGTCCCCAGCCAGTCACGCATCCGCGTCGGGGCGGCTGAGGGGTCGATCGGTGTCCCAATTCGGGTCACGCCTGCCGCCAAGCCGGCCTCGCTGAGGTACTCGTGCTGCGTCCGCTGAGAGGGTATGCCGCGCCAATGCGTCGGCGCTCCGACGACCAGCAGGTCGGCGTCGGCGACATCGGCGGCCAGGACGTCGTTGACGCGGACAACGTAGGCGGTCACCGAAGGGTGGACGTCACGCAGGCCTTCGACGACCGACGCGCCGACACGGTAGGTGTTGCCGAACATGCTCTCCACGACGACCAGCACCCGCACGACGCCCACCTCCAGGCCTTGACCCCGTCACCGCCCAACCGGCATTGTTCAGCGGAACTAGTGAGGATGCCCGCTGTCCGAGGCGCTTGCGGTGAACCCTCTGAAGCCGCGCCACGGAGCTTCTGGCGAAAGTGCACTCGCTGCCCCCGGCCACTGAGTCTCGCGCGGGCGACCCACGGGACGACCAGGTCGCCGGCGATCGGACGTCCACTCGTCACGACGAATGACTCGTCAGTGTTACCAACAGACGATCGCTTGGTCAGCGCCCGAATCTCGCGCACTTGGAGCAGACTGCACCCCACCGGTGGACGTCCTCCTTGCGGCCGGTCCCGTCCCATGCCCATACCGATGCGATCTGGCCGCAGCCGCAGCGGTGCCCAGACGCGCTGCCGAGGCACGCCACCACAAGGGCCGCCAGGATCGTGTGATCCCCCGCGCTGAGCAGCCTTCGATGCTCAACGCACAGTCCGCGTCGAGCACGACGCCGGCATCCGTTAATGACGCAGCCTTGATCGTGGTGCGCGCGCAGAGGCGTCATCAAGGCGACACCGAATGCTCTTTGCCTTTGCGCATGCGCCTCGCAGAACAGCGCGTTGAACAGGGGAAGGCGGCACGTGGCCACCGAACAAGACAACGTCACTGACGCCCCTCTCACGACGAAAGTTCAGCCTGACACCGCGCGCCGGACATTGCCACGTGCCGTTGGTTAGGTGAACGTTTGGAGAGAGCGTGAGCTACACGCCGCACACCAAGGATCCGACACGGCTTCGCCCGGTCAAGTGGTCGCGCTAGAGCCGCGGCAAAGTCACGGTCGCACGAGCCCGACACCGCCGGGCGCCGGGCGAAGGCCGCAAGCGAGATGCGACCGAAGTCCCGGGAAACCAGCGCGGCCTTCGAGACGGGTCAAGGCAACAGCCCCAACTCCTGCCAGGGGAAACCGGTGCACTCGTGTCGCTGGGATTCACACCTGCTGCAGCCGAGGAACTGACTATGCCGGTCCTCCTCCGTCGTGTCGGAGGGCTAAACGCGGAAGGGGAGATGATTCGGGCCGGTTCAGCCGGTGCCGTGGTCCCTCCGGGCAGCGCCGACGTGGGCGCTGCCGACGATGCTTGGCGTCTGGGAGGAAGGTGAACCGCTGCACGCCGACAGGCCCACCAAGGCGATCGAGGCTGACAGCACAGCCGCCACAAGGCCCGACCGTAGCGGCGTTCGGGCTATGAAGCGGTGATCAAGAGGCCCGTCTGATCCGGCACGTGCTCGCCAGCTCGCCGAGCGCAGGGGAAGCTTCCGACGCGGATGGCGTAACGGTCCGGATCGGTAAGGCAACGGCCGAACCACAGTGCGTCCACGAGCAGCTGCGCGGCGGCGTCCAGCGGCACCTGGGTCTGCCACCAGTTGTTGGTTCCGGCATCGGGAGCTCGCCAGCCGCGCTGCGCGAGGGCGGCATCGTCGATCGGCCACCGCTGCCCAGGCAAGTACCGAGCGGACACCACCTCGCAGCACCAGCCCTCCGGGTCCAAGGCGGCCTGGGCGCACGGCTCCACGGGCAGGTCATCGCCCGTCACATACTCCAGCAGCAGGAACTGCCCAGGGGTAATGCTGTCCAGGGCGGCCTGCACCCAGGTCACGGTGTCGGTTCGTTCGATGTTCACCTGTTCAGGATGCCTCGACCCACTGACATCCACGCGGAGGTCAACGTAAGGGTCTCGCCAAGACTTCAGCGCGGGATCGCCTCGCCTCAGTAGAGCGCTTCCGTGGAGTCGGCGGGCCACCGCCGCCCGCAAGGCCAGCGGCGTCTTGCGTGAGACCAACGCGGGGGACGTGAGACGAGCCGCCGTGCTCCTCACGTCGTGGCCCTCGTATCGGATGTGTTCTCCGATCACTGGCGGACCTCGCCGTTGCCCTAGGTCTGTCCGCGACCTCGACCCCGACGACCCCGGACACGAGCTGTGGACCTGCTCCGTTTGGTTCCGGTCCTGACTTACGACAATGGCGAGCGTGTCAGGCCAACCGCGTGACGAGCGGCGAAATGCGGACACTCCCGAGCAATATCCGGCATCCTGACTCTGTTCGGTGATGGCGAGCGAGACCCGCACGCAGGCGCGAAGGGCTGGCCTGATCGGCTTCCGGGTGCCTCGATGATGTGGAACGATGCTGGCCAACCGTGACGGTCTGGAGGTGCATGCCCGTGGCGGAGCCACCCTCCACCGTCATTCCGATCGGAATTGGTTTCACGCCGTTCGAAGACCGACTCGATGTCATCGAGCGCGTCGCGCAGCACGCGGAGAAGCGTGGCCTGGCATTCGTGTCGGTGGCGGAGGCCATGAGTCTGGCGGCGCCGCTCGTGCTCGCCCGGCTCGCGGCCGTCACGAGCCACATCGGGCTGACGACGGGAGTGCTGTCGGTGTGGGGGCGAACGCCGGCCACCTTGGCCATGACCGCAGCGGAGTTGCAGCGACAGTCACACGGACGCTTCGTCCTCGGGCTGGGAGCCGGGACAGCCCCCATCGCCGAGGGCTTCCACGGGGCGCGATGGGAGTCCCCCCTGCGGCGCCTGCGATCCACGTGCGCCGCCGTCACAGCGCTCCTGCGCGGCGAGCGCCTTCCTGACCCCTCGGGCCATGCGCGCCCGCTGGGGCTCGGGAAGCCCCCCGACACGAAAGTGCCGCTTGCGATCGCGGCCATCACCGATCCCAGCATTCGGCTCGCCGGTGAACTTGCCGACCAGTGGTTGCCCTTCCTGCTACCGCCGTCGGCACTCGATCGAGGCCGAGAACTGCTGAACATCTCGGCCACGGAGCATGAGCGATCCACCGTGCCGACGGTGACGGCCGCGATCCCCGTCGCGCTCGCGCAGAACGAGCCAACCGCATCCACCCTCGCCGCTCGATGGCTCGTGACGTACTGCACCCGCATGGGCCCGGTATATCCCCGCGTCCTGCGTGAACACGGCTACGGCTCCGAGATCGACGCACTGCTCGAGGCGAATAGTGATCCTCGCCAGCCCGTGCTGCCTGCCGCCGCGGAACGGCTAGCAACCGACGTGCTCGTCTTCGGAACCCACGACGACGCACACGAGGTCCTTGCCCGCTGGCAGCGCCACACCGACCAGCTCGCCCTGGTCGTTCCGTTCGCCACCCAACTCGACGATCTGCTGGCCATCGTCGACTCCGCGGTGACGAGGAGTCCAGGGTCCGACAGCCGCCGTCCATGAGGAGCGACGGCTTGGCAGCGCCGCTTGCGACGGGACCAGGCAGTGCTTTCGGCGTCGAGGTGTGAAGACGCGTTCGCGCAACCACCATCGGCCAGCTGAAGCGGGTTGTCGCGGGCGGGAACACCCACGGGGTGCGCAGGACGCGACGGTCGGGCGAGCCGGGCACCAGTCCCCATGGTCCTTCGCGCCGAGCGGCCATGAGCTGGCGACGAACAGATGTGGGATGCCACAACCGATTCATGCTCGCGGGCGCTCGACCAACCTGCCCTGAATTCTGCCCTTACCTGCCGGTTCACGCTGGTTCTCGTGAGTCGAGGCAAGTCCAATAGTTGTTTAATACCAATGACTTTGCGAGGAGCCAGAATCAGTTTGGGACGGCAGAAGATCGGGAGGTCAACGACACTCTGCCCCGAAACGCCGACAAGAGAAAGTTATTGCAGCGCATTAACTTTCGCTTGTGGCGAATCCAGACTCAATCACTTGGAAAGGGGCGCTGCCCTTTCGCGTCGGAGCACGAATTTCCGGATCGCACGCTGCCACGACGGTCGCCGCGACGCGTCGTGATCTGGCGGCAAAGATCGGAAGGTGGGCGGCTCCGGGCGTGCACCGTGGCAGCCGAAGTCCCTCCAGCCGAGTTCCGCAACCCGCCGCTCATGCGGCCGTCAGCGACTGTTCAGCGATTCCGTAACCTTCAGTACTAGGTCGCTTTCGGGGAGGGCGCAGTCCAGGGTGATGCCCCGTTCGTCCGGTCGGAGGGGCTCGAGTGTCGCGAGCTGGGAGTCGAGGAGGGTGAGCGGCATGAAGTGGTCGACTCGGTCGCTCAGGCGCGACGCCAACTCCTCGCGGGATCCTTTGAGATGAACGAAGAGCAGGTCAGGCGCGAGGGAGCGGAGCAGGTCGCGGTACGCGTACCGCAGCGCCGAGCAGGCGATCACCAGGCCGGAATCGGAGGCGCTGGAGTCGTGCACCGACGAGCGTCAGCCACGGCCACCGGTCCTCGTCGGTCAGCGGAATGCCCGCCTCCATCTTGTGCACGTTGCTGGCCGGATGCAGGTCGTCGGCGTCCTCGAACGGGAGGTGGAGGCGGTCGGCCAGTCCGCGGCCGACGCTCGACTTGCCGCAGCCGAGACGCCCATGACGACGATGAGGGGGTCTACCAGTCATGCACCGTGCCGTCGGCCAGCCGGTTGGGAAGGTAGGTAAGCCTGCTCGTACGGATACTTACCGGCCTCGTCGACGTCGAGGGTGACGCCGAGCCCCGGCTCGTCGCCAGGGTGCAGGTAGCCGTCCGTCCACGTGAACGACTGCCGGAAGACGCTGTCCGTCTTGGCGCCGTGCTGCATGTACTCCTGGATGCCGAAGTTGTGGATCGACAGCCCCAGGTGCATCGCGGCGGCCAGCCGACCGGCGAGATGTCGGTCGGCCCGTGCATGCCCGACTTGATCTGGTACTGGGCCGCGTAGTCGAGCAGCTTCTTGCGAAGCGGGTGATGCCGCCGATGTGCGTCGACGGCGCTGCGGACGTAGTCGATCAGCTGCTCCCGGATGATCGCTGGTAGTCCCAGACCGTGTTGAAGACCTCGCCGATCGCCAGCGGAGTCGTGGTGTGCTGTCGCACCAGGCGCAGCGCCTCCTGGTTCTCGGCGGGGGTGCAGTCCTCCAGCCAGAACAGGTCGTACGGCTCCAGGGACTTGCCCAGCTTGGCGGCCTGGATCGGCGTCATCCGGTGGTGGCCGTCGTGCAGCAGAGGCAGTTCCGGGCCGAACTCGTTGCGCACGGCCTCGAACACGCGTCGGGCACGTGGCGCAGGTAGGCGCGGGTGTCCCAGTCCTCCTCGGCCGGGTAGGCACCACGCTGCGCCGGCTCGTGGTCGTACCGCTCGCCGCTCGCTCGACTGCGCGGCGATCCCGTAGATCGACTTGAGCCCGGGCACGCCGGTCTGGATGCGGATCGACTTGTAGCCCTGCTGCTGGTGGTCGCGCACGAGTCGAACAGCTCGGGCAGCGTCTTGCCCGACGCGTGACCGTAGGCCATGCAGGCCGGTGCGGCTGGCGCCTGCCGAGCAGCTGGTAGACCGGCATCCCGGCCGCCTTGCCCTTGATGTCCCACAGAGCCATGTCGACGGCGGCGATCGCCGCCATCGTGACCGGCCCGCGCCGCCAGTACGCCGCAGCGATAGAGGAACTGCCAGGTGTCCTCGATGCGACTGCGCGTCCCGGCCGATCAGCAGCGGGACGACGTGGTCGCGCAGGTAGGCGACGACCGCCAGCTCGCGCCCGTTGAGGGTGGCGTCGCCGATGCCGACCAGGCCGTCGTCGGTCGTCAGCCGTCAGCGTGACGAAGTTGCGGTCGGGGCTGGTGACGATGACGTCGGCGGAGACGATCTTCATGGTCGGGCTCCTCCAGCTCGCTGCCGCGCGGACTCCGGTTCGGGACTGCGTCCGGCTCGGGCCGGTGGCCGATGGATGCCTGCTGGTCGGCATGCTTCCCGGTTCCCGCACGGGAGCAACCGTCGCCCCGCGCTGCACGAGCCGCTGTGCGGTTCGTCGGGCCGCCGTAGGGTCTCAGCCGTGGACGCATCCGGCGGACGACCGACGATCGCGCGGCGCCTCTCGCGCGATCACGATGGCAGGGCCGCGGCCCCCGTGCGCATCGCGCATCTCGGTCTCGGCAACTTCTTCCGCGCACACCAGGCGTGGTACACCGACCGGGCAACCGACGCCATCAGTGGGGCATCGCCGCGTTCGCCGGCCGGACCGAGCCCCCCGCGGGCCTCGTCGCGCAGCAAGGCCTCTACACGCTCCTGCTGCGGGACGCCTCAGACGATGAGCCGTTCGTGATGTCGTCGATCTCCGAGGTCCACGGCTCCGTCGACCTGGACCGCTGGAGGGCTACGTTCCGCCTCGCCGATCTCTCGATCGTCACCTCGACCGTGACCGAGGCCGGCTACTGCCGCAGCGGCACCGGTGCCCTGGACGTCGATGATCCGCGCGTGGCCTCCGACGTGGCCTCGTTGCGGCAGGGTCCCGCTGCCGCCGACACGGTGACTGCACCGGGCAAGCTCGTCGCGGGACTCCTCGCCCGACGGGCCGCAGGGCTCGGCGGCATGACGTTCGTGCCGTGCGACAACCTGCCGGGGAACGGTCAGGTGGTCCGGCAGGTCGTCCTCGACCTGGCAGAAGTCGTCGACCCGTCACTCTCGACCTGGGTCGCCGACTACTGCACCTTCGTCACGACGATGGTGGACCGCATCACCCCGCGCACGACCGGAGAGGACCGCGCGGACCTCCTCCGGCGGACCGGGGTCGACGACCTCGCCTGCGTCGTCACCGAGCGCTACTCGGAGTGGGTGCTGTCGGGGGATTTCGTGGCGGGCCGTCCCGCGTGGGAGACCTCAGCGGCGCGCTTCGTCGAGAACCTGGTGCCGTGGGAGCACCGCAAGCTCTGGCTCCTCAACGGATCCCACTCCCTCATGGCGTACGCAGCGCCGCTGCTCGGCTCGGAGACCGTCGCGGACGCGATCGGCAACGCGTCGGTCCGCGGCTGGGTGGAGGAGTGGTGGGACGACGCTGCCGGGGTGCTGCCCCTCCCCGCGCTGAGGTCGACGCGTACCGCGCGGCACTGCTGGCGCCGGTACGCCAACCCGCGCATCCGGCATCTGCTCGCGCAGATCGCGGCCGACGGCTCGCAGAAGCTGCCGGCGCGGATCCTCCCGGTGCTTCGAGCGCGGCTCGACCAGGGAGCGGTCGCGACTGGGGCGACGCGCGCCCTGGCGGCCTGGGTCCTGCACCTGCGGGGCAGGGACCCCGGTGAACGACCCTCAGGCTGACTCGCTGCGCTCCGCGGGTCGGCCGCCCACTGGCCGAGGGGTACGCGTCGTCGCTCTCCGACAATGCGGTCGTGCGCCAGGTGGTGCTGGACCAGGTCCGCGAGCTGGACGCCCTCCGACGCGCCGATGCTGGTCTCTGACCGGATCCGATGACGGCGCCTGCGTGCGATCCCGTCGGGCACGTCCGCCTACGTCGCCACGCCGGCCCACCTCGGCGCCGTCAGAGCTTGAACGTCCGTCTCGGGTTGACCAGGACCAGGTCGCGCGCGATCGACACCGCCTCGTCCTCGTCCAGCCGGTGCCGCGCGACGAGCTCGGCGAGGTAGGAGCTGTCCAGCCGACGCGACATGTCATGTCGGGCCGGGATGGAGCAGAAGGCGCGGGTGTCGTCGATGAAGCCCGACAGGCGGGTGAATCCGGTGGTCTCGGTGACGGCTCCCTGGAAGCGCCGGATCGCGTCGGGCGCGTCCAGGAACCACCACGGCGCCCCTGCGTAGACACTGGGGTAGAAGCCGGCCAGCGGCGCGATCTCCCGCGAGAAGGTCGTCTCGTCCAACGAGAACAGGACCAGGTGGAAGCCGTCCGGCCGTCCCGAACCGCTCGAGCAGGTGCTGCAGGCTGCGCGTGTACTCGACCGCGATCGGGATGTCGCACCCGACATCCGCGCCGTACCTGGGCCGCCGTCGGTGCGTGATGGTCGCGCGCGACGCCCGGGTGGAGTGTCATGACCAGCCCGTCCTCCACGGACATTCGGGCCATCTCGACGAGTAGGTGCCGACGCAGTGCCGTACTCTCGGCGTCGGTCGCGGCGGAGACGCGCCGGCGGAGAAGATGCGTCGAGATTCGCCTGCGTCCAGTGTCAGCGTGACGAGGTCCGCATGGCTGTGGTCGGTCGAGACGGCGCCGTGATCGATGAAGTGCGCTCGACGGATCTCCAGGGCGTGGATGAAGCCGTCATAGGAGTCCGTGTCGACGTCTGCGGCTGACCCCAGAGCGTCCACCAGCGCCGGCCAGTCGTGCGCGACCGGGCTCGAGGTAACGATCCGGATCGGAAGGTCGGGACGACGCGGGCCGACACGTCGCCGGCTCGGCGGACGGTGGCGTGAGCCTCCAGGTCGTCGCACGGATCGTCCGTCGTCGCCAGGACATCGATCCCGAAGCGACGAAGCAGGGCGCGTGGCCGGAACTCGGCGGACGCCAGCCTGGCCGAGATCTCGTCGTACAAGCGCGTCGGCGTTCTGCTCGCTCGGTCGTAGCTCGACCTCGAAGATATCCGCCAGCTGCTCTCCATCCAGTAGCGCGACGGCGTAGCCGCGAAGACCGGACCAGTGCGCGCAGAAGATCCGCCATGCCTCGCGCGCCTCGTCATCGGTCAGACGAGCTCGGCCGACGCCCAGCTTCGCGGGCACGCCTGAGGCGTGGAGAAGTCGCGTGATGTAGTGATCTGGCGAGATCAGGAGCGACGTCGGGTCCGTGAACGGCCGGTCTACGGACAGCCAGCTTCGCCGGGACATGTCCGTGCGGACTGATGATGGGCAGGTCGCGCACGCCCTCGTAGATCCGGCGCGCGACGGCCCTCCCCTGGGGATCGGCCGGAAGCAGCCGGTCGGGATGTGGCGAGAACGGCCGCGGAGTCTGCATGCCGCAATCCTCGACCGCGTCGTCGCGTCGCGTCGCAATGTTGCCGGAAGTTGCCGCGGCCCGACGTGCCGCTGAAGCGTGAGGGCGCCAATTCCCGACTTCGAGAATCCCCCAGGGCATCGTCCGAGATAGCGGAGGCCGGCCCGAGCCGTGATGGTGGCTCACGAAGCGCGATCCACCCGAGGGTCGTCTTCCCCATCAGTCACCACTGTCGAAGTGCCTCGTCCCCGGATACGTCCGGGATCTCAGCGAGCGTGGCCACCGGATCGACATGATCGTTTTGATGAGCCACTTCGGGGTCGCGACGTCAGTTGGTTTCGGCACCATGTGGGCAAGGGCGCCACCCGCCTGATCAACGGCAGAGTCGACGAGTGACCACATCAGATCGAGGTCCTCCTCCGCGACGGCCTTCTCAATCAGCAAGACCGCGGTCTCCTCGTCGAGTTCGTCCTCCTCCACCAGCCGACGCAGCGCTTCAAGATGGTCAAGTCCCAGGGCCTTGATGGTTCGTCATCTCTACCCCAAACTCTGCCCCTACTTGCCGGTTCACGCTCTCTCGTGAGTCGCCGACAGTGTCAAGTAGTTGCTTAATGCCAATGACTCTGTGAGGTCGGGAATTGGTCCGGGACGGCTGAAGAGCCGGGAGGTCAATGGCGTTCGGCCCCGCAATCGGTAGTCCTGGAAAGTCGTTGCAGCCCAGCGCTTTCTGCCCTCGCAATCCGGACTGATTCACTAGGCAAGTGATCGCTGCCCTTTCGTTGTTGGAGGTCGAACACCGGATCGTGCGCTGGCATCACGGTCGGTACGAAGAATCTCGCTTTGGCGGCAAGAACGGAAGGTCAAGACGTGGACTCTGTGGAGAGGTGGCACTTGGGATCGGTGTCAGCTGCTCGCGGGGTTGACCACGTTCACCGTCCGCGTCGCGTCCGTCTTCACCAAGGCCGGCGCGAACGTCGGAAACGATCAGTACCGGAACGATGCGGTCGTGCTACCCGCGGCAAGTCCGCTTCCTACTTCAACTGCGAGCTCAACAAGCTGGACGGCGGCCCCGTCGTCGCCTTCCTCCTCGAACAGTCGGCGCATGGCTTCACGATCGTCCAGTCCCGTGGCCCCAATGACATCCGCCCGGTCTGGCATAAGCCGCGTGTCCAAGCGAGACAAGTCGTGCGTCGGGGTCGGAATAGCATGGCGACGTGCGGAAGATGATGATGGCCGCGACCGCGATAGTGACGCTGATGACGGCCTGTGCGTGCTCGTCGGCCGGCCAATCCGCAGCGGAGGCAAACCCGCCCCGTGGGAAGAATGCCGACGAACTGCCCTGCACCAGCACGCTGACTCGCGGTCCCTTGCCGACTTGGGCCCAAGGAGGCTTCACCCCGCCGGACCAACCCGTGTACCAGGTGCGCGGAGTCGATGGCTCGATCCTCGGCGTCGCTTTTGAAGGTCCCTCTGACGACCCGAGCGCGAAGGGGCATGCCAAGAAGATCTTGTGGGTATCCAGCCCCCTATCCGAGTCGGCCCCGTCGCCCAGTGATCCAGACCTGAGGATCCACTCGACCCTCAACGGCTCCGACGTCGCAATCGATCGCGTGATCTCAGGGGGACCGGGGCCGTCCATCGTGGACGTGCCTGCAGCCGGTTGCTGGACTGTCATCCTGAAGTGGTCAGGTCGCACCGACCGTCTCGCTCTCTATTTCCGGTGAGGTGAGCCCGCGCCACCACTCAACGAAGGATGGAGATCTCGGCAATCGATCCAGGTGGTCCCCGCGAAAACCGGCTCATCCGGGGCTGCCCACAGGCGTCGCCGCTGAATCGTCGCAATGGGCTATCCATACAACTACGGCGGGAAGGACACGTTGTGTCGAGGTCGAGAATGGGTAGGGACTGGCCGCGCGCGCCGTCACGCTCGCCGAGCGATGACCGATACGGCCACTCCCCGTCAGAGGATGAACGGGACGAACATCTTGGTCGATCGCTGGTAGGAAAGGTAACTTTCGGGGAATACCCCGCTCAGGTGGCGCTCCTCGACGACGGCGCTGTAGACGAAGTAGGCCCCGAACAGGGCCACCGCGGCCAGCCATGCCCAGTTCAGCGCGATCGCTGTTCCGATACCCGCGACCAGGATCCCCCCGTAGATGGGATGCCGAACGAGTCGGTACGGGCCACCGGTAACCAGCTCTGTGTCGTCCTTGCGAGACATCGGCCCACCCCAGTTGCGCCCCATGTTCACCCGCGCCCACAGAGCGCAGCCCAACCCGAGCACGAAGAGGACCAGCCCGCACGCGGCTCGCACCGGGTCCGTGGTGAGGTCACCCCCGCGGAGCACGCCAAGTCGCAGCAGGACGATGGCGCAGACCACGATCGCGAGGCGGATGAGCAGCTCATCCGACCACGCGACCTTGCTGCGCTTCGCCGTGAACGCTGAGAGGAGCCAGTAGAGCCAAAACGCCGCCCAGCCAACCGCGAAGAGCAGCTCGACTGCGCGCATGCCTGTCATGCTGCCATTACGCGGTTCGTGTCGGGGTTAACTGTCCGGAGCAGGGTGACGGAGGCTGCCACACGACAGGATCCGGAAACCCGATGAGTCAAGGATCCTCACCCCCCGATGATGAGTGGATAGCCCATTCTTCTGAGTCCACTCGGGGTTGCGGACGCGGATGCGGCGGAGCAGACTCCTCTCGCAGTTGGCCAAAGAAACAGAGTCCACGAGGATGCGGACGGACTTCAATGCGGAGTCCCAACAGACGATGCGAGCGGCGCCGCGCCCGCGTTCAGCCATCTCGTCGGTGACGTCGTTCTCCGCACCTAAGTTGATCGCCTTCATGCGCGAATCGCTGTCGTCTCCGGAGATGTCCGCGTCATCGTCCGCCGCATACGCCCCCTGCCCAGAAGGTCTGGGCTGAACGTATTCCTGAGGGCGGCGTAGTGGACGCTCAGCGCTACGCACGGCGTGGCACCGCCGGACATCAGGCGTACAGCGCGCAACTGGTCGTTCGCCCGCCGTTTCCGTTCTGAACTCTGCCCTTACTTGCCGCCGGACGCTGGCTCCGTGAGTCGATCATGACTCCTTCGAGGAGCACGGATGGTCCACTCATCACGATCGATCCGCTAGCCGCGACCGACGTATCCTCAGTCCAGGAGTTCTGCGGGCTTCCCGGGGATGGTTGCAGATCGTGGTATTTGGTGGAGGGGTCATGGAGGCAATCACGGTGATCCCTTTTCAGAGAATTGTGCGGACCGCAAGTCTGCTCATCCTCGCCAGCTGTGCTGTTGCCTGTTCGCCAGCGGGCAGCACGGCAGGGACGAGCCGGCGCCTCCCAAGCACGGCGCTGATGAACGCCCCTTCGAGTGCCACTCCCATAAGCGCCACCACCACCGAAGGCCCCGCGGGACACGTCCGTGTTCTCGGCTTGTGGAGCGGCCCTGAATACGACAACTTTGACACCGTCAAGTCCGTATGGGAGAGGTCCACCGGGTACACGGTCGACTGGCAAGGGACCCAGGACCTACCGACGCGCTCGACGCCGACGACCGGGCCGGGACTCCAGCCGATATCGCGGTGTTGCCGAATCTGGCCGTGATGCAACGACTGGCCCAAGGACGGCAAGTTGATCCCGCTCGACTCCGTGCTGGACATGACTCACGTCACGAAGGATTACGCGCCTGCATGGACTGAACTCGGTAGCGACAACGGCACGTTGTACGGAATCTTCTACAAGACCTCGAACAAGGCGACGGTCTGGTACAGCCCGGCAGCGTTCGCGGCGGACGGCTACACGGTCCCCCAGACCTGGGATGAAATGATGACGTTGGCCGACACGATGGTCGCAGACGGTCGCACGCCGTTCTCTGTGGTGTCTGCGAGTGGCCCGGCCAGCGGCTGGCCCCTCACCGACTGGATCTCGGAGATCGTGCTCAACAACTGCGGCCCGGATCTCTACGACAAGTGGATCGCGGCCGAGATTCCCTGGACCGACCCTGCATCAAACAGTCGTTCGAGATGTTCGCCAGCGTCGTGCAGACGAAGCGCTATGTGCTCGGAGGTACTGCAGGCATACTCGCGACGGGCGACGGCGACGGGGGAACCCCTTTGTACACCAAGCCACCCAGGCCTACATGTACTACCTCTCCTCGATCGCACAGGGATTCATCGCGTCCCAGTACCCGAATCTGGTCGCGGGCCATGACTACAACTACTTCCCCTTTCCGACGATCAACCCCGAGTACAGCGGCGCGATCACCATTGGCGCCGACGTGGTGGTCATGCTGAGGGATACGCCACCTGCGCGGTCGTTCATGACCTACCTTGCGGGCGCCCCGTCACAGGAAGCTTCGATCAAGCTCGGCGGGTTCACGTCCGTGAACCGGAGCGTTCCATCGGATACCTATATGGATCCTGTCGGGCAAGCAGTCGCCGCGGAAGTCACGGACGCACCCATCGTTCGCTTTGCCGCCGGGGACATGATGCCCGCCTCATTGCAGCAAGACTGGTGGGCGGGAATGCTGGCCCTGGTCAAGGATCCGAGCAAGCTCGAATCGATTCTCATCTCGCTGACCAGCGCCGCAAAGACGACGTCCTAGCTGAATTCCTTGCGTGCGAGCACCCTGAACTCGCTTGAGGTCCTTCGCATCCCGGGCTCGACGACCCCCTCAGCGTTCGCGAACTGATCCGCGTGCATCGCGGCGACACCGACTGGCGGACGGGCCATCGCTCCGGGGACCTCGTTCACGGTGCCGACACCTTGACCTCGGCTGGCTACGTGCTCGCTTTGGTGAGCACGTCTATAGGCACTCCCGTGCGGAGGGTATCCAAGGTGACGCAGAGTTCCTCCACGAGGACGAATAGCTTTCGCAGCCTGGTGGGATCGGTGCCCGGGGCGGCTCGGAGGCGTACGTCCACGTCGATGTGGCGGAAGCCGGATCGGACGGCTGGGTCGATGGCCAGGCAGCCGCGTGCGTCGACGTCGCCGACGACCTCGACATCGAGCTCAGCGATGGCGATGTCGAGGTGCTCGGCCATCGCCCGCGTGGTGCTCTCCAGACACGCGGCGAGTGCGGCGCACAGCAGGTGGCCAGGGTTGGGCAGATCGTCGTCACCGCCGACCTTGGCATCGATCCCGTAGTTCCAGGTCGTGCCAGGAAACTGCGGCGAGCCGACGACGCCGTGCCAGGTGTCGGTGTCGTCCGTCTGCCGAGACACCACGTGCTTGGTGGTGATGGCCAACGAGGGATCGTTCACGTAGGCCTTGCGGAGAGGGGCTTGTCTTTCACGGGCTGGCGCAGTCGAGGGGGACATCGAACGCCCTTCATTAGTTGGCACGATCGTGCGGACAAGTAGACCGTACGCTCGTGCGTGCTAATTTGTCTAGGTGCCGAACACTCCCGGACGACCATCTCGCACGGATGGGGATCGGTCGCGCGAGGCGATCCTTGAGGCTGCGGCCGCCCTCGCCACGGTGGAAGGAATCGACGGCCTCTCGATGGCCGGGCTCGCCACCGCCACGGGGATGAGCAAGAGCGGGGTCTTCGGCCTCTTCGGGTCGAAAGAGGAACTGCAGCGCGCCGTCATCGGGCACGCCCGATCAGTGTTCGTGCAACAGGTGGTGCAGCCCGCGTTGACGGCCCCTCCCGGGCTCCCCCAACTGCGTACCCTCTGCCTGGCCTACCTGGACCACGTCGAACGACGCGACTATCCGGGAGGCTGCTTCTTCGCGAGCGTCGCGGCCGAGGTCGGCAGCCGCCCCGGGCTCGTGCGTGACCTGATCGCTGCCGAACACGATGCGTGGATCGCGCTGCTCACGGACCAAGCACGCAGGGCCGCGGACGGTGCTGAACTGCCCGCCGGGTCTGATCCGGTCCGCCTCGCCGTCGAGCTGGGCACGATGCTGACGGGAGCCGACATCGCGTATCTCCTTCACGATGACCCCCAGATCATCGATATCGTCCGAAGCGCGGTCAACGCCCGCCTCGTCGCCGGCAAGTCCGGCAAGCGCCGTCGCGGGTCCGTATGAGGCGTCGATTGTCGATCTCTCGCCGTCGCGGCGCACCCCGTACGTACGGATGGAGTTCAACCTGCTCCGGATGCGGGACGCCGTGAGAGCGACGGTGCAACATATCTGCCCTGATGTCTGCCCTGACTTGCTGGCTCTCGCTGGCTCCTGTGAGTCGCCGGCACGCCAATAGTTGTTGATTACCAATGACTTTGTGAGGGCCGAGAATCGATCGGGGTCGGCTGAAGATCGGAAGGGCCGGCGGTTCGACCCCGCCCCTGGCCACCAAAGTCGTTGCAGCGCAACAAGTGGAAGCTCCGCAACCCGGGCGGCACGACACACTTCATGGCCTGAACGCGCTGCAACCTTCGAACGACGACGCCATTGGGGTCTTCCTTCCGGGTGCTAGCCTGCCGATTCGTCGCGGTGTTGCGGTTTCGGGCGTCGTGCTTGCGCCAGCCCTTGCGGAGTCACGCCAGTCGAGATGGACCGCCTCGTGGGCCTACCCCGAACGTCTATGTCGGCGTACAGTCCAAAGCGGTCAGGCTGCCGGGGGGCGGCGGCATCGCTGATGCCCCAAGGAGACCCACATGGATGAACCAGTCGAAGTAGCCACGGGAACCTCGTGGCGATGCAAAGTCGGCGTGCACAAGTGGGTCAAGAAGACCAACGACGAAGGTGGCCGCTACCTCGAGTGCTCGCGGTGCGGCAAGGAGGACAACATCCCCGACTCTGCGGGACCACGTATCGCGATCTGACGCCACAGAAACGGGTGCCGGAATCTGACGGGAGACCCAGTGGGCGCCACCTACGACGGCCACCGGCACCGGTCGCCTCTGCGTGCCCGTTGGGCAGACACTTTGCTTGTGCGCGTCCGTGGACGACTCGGTCATAGGCACCGGGCTCCACCCAGAAGACCGTTCTACGACGGCGATCATGCGTGGCGTTGCGCCCAGCTATCACCTCGAGAAGGGCTCGGCTAACGTTCGACGTGATGTGGCCCTAGCGGCCCGGAATCAGTCCGTAAAGCGTGCAGGACGCCTTGCGGCGGGTACAGCTGGCGATCGTGCCCGGAGCGATGACCTGACATGACAGGATTCGCCCCACGGTGCCCGGTGTCGTGACCCAGTGCCAGGTGACTGTGATGCCTCTGGGTGCAGTGTCGGTCGCGCGCGTTCAGGGATGCGCCGATCGCAGGCGCCGGCCCACGCGTCACGAGCGGTCGGGACCCTCCCCGAACCAGTACTTGCCGTCCCAATACCAAACGGACTGGTCCGCGTTGGCGGTGACGGCGACGTCGAGGTGGAATCTCGCCAGGCGGCCGGTTCCGCCGCCGAAGATGCAGACGGCGTGGGTGCCGTCGCTCCACGTGCAGGTGCCATCGGTACTGCCACCCTTGATCTCGATTCGAGCCTGGACGACGTCCCCAGTCGGATTCTGGCTCAGGTAGCGGACGTGGGTACCGGGCGCGAACAACCTGAAGTTGGAGTTCTGGATCGTGCAGATGTAGCCGAGGGGCTCGGAGGCGTCAGCGGCGCAGGTCTTCTCAAGGTGGAACGGGCGGTGGTCGGCCGCCATCGCGCTTGGCGTCAGGGCGAGCAGCGCGATGATGGCGCCGATGGCGGCTAGCGATCGCCTGATCGAGTGCATGGTCATCCTCTCCTGTGGCTGGTGATCCATCGAACGAACCAAATCCAAGCCTGGCCAATCGGGAGCGCGCAGCCCCAGATGGGTCAATGGAGTCAAGTCCGGCTGAGAACGGGGCAGTATTGTCGGACGTGTCCCCGTCCGATGTAGCGGCATCCCGGTTCCTGGAATTGCTGGACGAAGGCGATCGAGCGGCGTTTCGCAGGCTTTGTCGCATCCAGCAGTACGAGCGCGGGGAGTGGATGATGCGGCAAGGCGATTCGAGCGACACGGTCTGCGTGGTGCTCGAAGGCAGGGCCAAGGTCACCGTCGACACCGTGGATGGCCGGACTGTCGTCCTCGGGATCCTCGGGCCCGGGGACCTGATCGGCGAGTTGGAGGCTCTCGTCGACCTTCCGTCGCGCTCAGCAAGCATCGTCGCCCTCGAATCGATGGTCGTCCTCGCGGTCAGCGGGATGGCGTTCGTGGACTTCCTGCTGGCCCATCCGGCGGCCTCTCTCGCTCTCGTCCGCACGACGATCCGGCGGCTTGGCGCCGCCGATCGGCGACGCGTCGGGCGAACGGCCGTGGATGCCCCGCACGCGCTGGCCAAGTTCCTGGTCGAGCTGATCGAACGCGGCCGCTCCGCCGATCCCAACGGCGTCGAGGTCGGCGTTCCCCTGGCCCAGCATGAGCTTGCCAGCTTGATCGGAGTCTCCCGCAATTCGATGGTGCGCGCGCTCTCGAGTCTCCGTGCCCTCGGGCTGATCGCGACCACGAGCCAGGCGGTCTCAATCCTCGACGTCGCCGGCCTGCTGGAGTTTGCCCGGTCGCCGGGCGCGGGGGGGTGAGCGTCCTTGCGAATGAGGCCGACCGACGGGGTCGATGAGCGCGAAGAGCGCATGAATACGACCGGTGTCGGAATCACCGGGGTGATCGCCATTGCCGCGGCCGGGTCCGGGCGGGAGGATTCGGCAGGAGGCAGCGGTGGCCCGCGCTAAGCACGCCGCCGACGTCGCGGGCGTGCTGCTGGCACCGTAATGGATTCAGGCCACCCGAAGCGCCGTTTAGCCAGCGATCCGTGCCTAGTGGGCGCGTGCGTTCACCGACTGCCAGGACATCACAGGTCGGTGACTTGGAACAGGCTGTAGCGTGCCGGGACAACTTTGCGGACCTCGACGGTCGTTAGGTGCGCGTTGAAGACGCCGTGGACGAGGTTCGTGAGTTCTCTCTGGCCGTTGTCGTAGTAGATGACCACTCGATCCCAGGAACTGAGGTTCTCCACTGTGGAGCGGATCAGCTGGCGTGAGGGGAGCATCGGGCGCGTGAGGCGGACGTGAATGCGCCTCACGGGTCGAGGCCTGTATCGGATGCCATATCCGATGCGAACCCGTGGGTACGCGTGCGCGCACTGGCCGGTGCGCACATGGCCGTCCTAGACAGATCCCACCAACCTGACGATCGCTCATGGAGGCGTCGCGGCGCCAGCGAGGGCATCAAGAAGTCGAGAAGCGTCTCTGGAGCGATGCCTGAATCCGACATGCAACAGCGTCAGTCCGGAATCCTGCATGTCCATGGCCGGAGTCGATTCTCGTGCGCTCGCGGTCGCCACGGTGAGGCAGTGACGAAGGTGCTCGGTATCCGTGGTCCTGTCCACGATCCCGACCACCATTCGCAGCGGGACAGTGGCCACCAGTGCGTCGAGTTCGAAACGTACGCCGTCGTTGGCGACGGTGAAGTTGCGAAGATCGATGAGCACGACGTCTGCCTGGGTGGCGAGAGCCATCACCGTTGGCCGCCACGTGTCGTCGCGGCATAGGAATTCGTTTACTCGAAAGCGTCCGTCTCCGTCAGGCTGTAGGTCGAGTGCCTCCAATCGCTGCTTCAAGTCGGCTTGGTCACGGACGAAGCGGTCGTTCGTCCGACGCCTCAGGAAGTCAAGGAACTCTGTGGGCTCCAACGTCTCCGTCGCCAGATCCGAGGCGGTAATCAGTTCCACCGACCCGACCCAACGCCAGAACTTCGTCAGATCGCGTAGCAGGCGAGTGGAGCGCCCTCGATGACCGAACGTGCGCAACAGCAACAGCCGCACCGGACGATGAGTCCGAGCACGGCTGCGGAGGGGCAGCATCAAGAGCCACGCCAGCAAGAACGCCGCGGTGATCGGTGGTACGAACGCCAGATACCAAATCCAGCCCCCTTCGCTCCACGCGGACTTGTCGAGCTGCAGACCGAATGCCATGTAGACGGCGCACATGACCCACCACTGCCTGATCAGGAGTCCCTGGTCGCTGACGGCCTTACGTTCGTACAGCCACACCATGACGACCACATAGCAGATCAAACCGACAAGCAGCGAAACGCTGACCCCAAGGTCGAGAGCAGCGTTGCGGAGAGGACTGCCCGGAGAGCCCCACTCGCGCACGGCAAACCACGCATAACCAGTCGCAAGGACGAGTGCGAGGAGTGACGGAGCCACGAACCAGGACGCTCCACGGATCCGAGTCGCCGACGTGGTCGCGATCAGTATCACCTGAGGGAAGACCCAATACACGATCGCGGCGACGCCCCAGAGCGCCGCGCTCCGGCCGACGAGGGCTCCGTAGTACGTCGCACTTGACGCCGCCACGATCGCTGCCGCCCACGCCACCGCAACACCGACGCGCCACCATGGATTCGTGATTCCGACCGCGGCGGAAATCGGGATGGCCACCCATCCCGCGGTAAGGGCCAACGTGAGGAAGGTCCCCCAATCTGGGAAATAGACGTCGGACGTCCAGACGAGGACAACTGCGCCGCAAACCGCGAAACCGATGCCAGCGGCCAAGTAGGCGAACTGCGCTCGACGGACCTGTGCACGAGCGCGGTGCGCGAGGACGGTGCGCGTTTCCGAGCTCCCGGTGGCCCGAACAACCGGGTGCAGCGACCTGAAGGGAGTGCCTTGCTCACGAAGTGGCCACGGTGGAATGGCTAGGGATGTTGTTCGACCGGTCGTGGACCGGCTGGAACTAGGGCCAACGGTGGCAACGATGGAAGTCGAGCGTGCCCGCATACCGCGAGAAACGTGCGTTCGGTACCTCGCCAACACAAGCCAACAGGCCGGCCACGTCAACACCGCCGTCAGGACCAGCGCAAAGGCGGGGAGAAATGCCCGCCAACCGACAATGTCGTAGAGAATCTCGACCATGCAGGCATCCCCCCTTGGATCTACCAAAGGTGACGAGGTCTTCGGTGGCATGTCGACGTGTGTTCGGTCCCTCGATGAAGGATTCCCCAACCCCGAGGGTTCGTCAACGTACGAAGATGGAGGATCCGGATCGCAAAGATCGGAAGGTCAACCAGCGGGGCCAGCATGGGATGGTCAGGCAAATCGGGCCGAAATTGAAGAGTCATCCGTGGGTGCCTGCCTGGGTGCGACGGCCCTTCACAAGAACACTTGGTGAAGCCGACCGGGTACGTCTACTTGTGCGGAGTGAACGTCACGCTGTTTGACCACAGGCACGGGTCCGGGCGGTGGAGTAGCTCCGTTCGGGAGCCGCACGGTGGCCATCACCGTCCTGCTCGCGAGCCTTGACGATGGAAGCCGGTCTCGAGCGCCTCGACTACGAGTTCTGGCCGCTTCCCGATGAGTTGCGCGGTTACTGGGAAGTGCACACCTCGCAGGCGTCGGCGGCCCCCAAACGAGCACTCATTGCCCCAGCGCGTCGTCGCATCAATATTTGGGATAAGTCATTGCTCCACGTCAGCGCCGCCTATGGCCCCGGCGCCGACGGCGCTCGCCGAGTGCAGTCGCAGATCTGAGTATTCCGGTGGGCACCCGGGTCCATGCGCGGGTGGCTCCCCAGACTCCTGCGAGCTCTGCAACCAATGCGATGTGGTCGGGTTCAAATTGGCTGGGCCCTGGTGCACCTTCGGCAATTTGACAGAACTTTGGTCGCCGCTCCGCTCGTGGTTCGAGGCCATGAACGACATCAACATCGAAGCCCGTGGCAACGAGCCTCATACGAATCGACCCGCGAGAGGCACTTCGTCATCGACGATCAATACCTGCGCGCTCACCCCCACTACCCGCACTTATCGCCTCAGGCCTTCAGAGTGACGAACGGAACCTGCGCGGCAACCTGAGCATCGCCGCACCCGTCTCTCAGCGGAGCCTTAGGAACGTCACCGTAGCGTTGACAGCACGGCACGGTCGTCGCTCGTCCTCGAGGAATCGGAGTTCTTGGTGCTGGCACCACGCCCGTCCGGTCAGCGCGGCGTTCTGGACCCGAGTGACTTCCACCTCTCCCGCGCCTGGGCAATCGCCATTCCCGCGATCATCGCCGTAGTCGCCTTCGGGTCCCGACTCACGTCGCTGCTGCACATGGGTGGCTTCCACCACCTGATGGGATACGACGAGGGGGTCTACTTTGGCGCCTCCACCGGTCTCGTCCACGGGCTCATGCCGTACCGGGACTTCGTCTTCGTCCACCCGCCAGGCATTCTCGTGCTGCTCAGCCCCCTTGCCGCCCTCAGCCACTTCACATCCGACACCACTGGCTGGACCGGGGCCAGGCTCGCGATCATGGTGGTCGGTGCCGTCAACGCGATCCTGGTCTACTTCATCGCCCGTCGCGTCAGTCTCGTGGCAGCTCTCGTCGCGGGCGCCCTGTATGCGGTGTGGTCGCCCGCAGTGTGGGTCGAGAGGACCACGATGCTCGAGGCGTTCATCCTGCTCGGCACGTTGACGGCGTTGTGGGCGATCCGCGACTCGCACGAGACCACCCGCCGCCTGGTGCTGGGCGGCGCCTTCCTTGGCCTGGCCAGCAGCGTCAAACTCTGGGGGCTTGTCCCCCTGGCCGTCATTGTCATCTGGCTGCTCCTCAGCCGGGCATGGAAGGCAGCCGGCTGGGTCGCGGCGTCAGCCGCATCGGTGATCCTCGTCATCCTCGGACCTTTCTTCGCGTTGGCTCCACGCCGGATGATCGAGATGACGATCCTCGGCCAGATCAACCGCGGCGGCGGCGGAACAAGCCGCCTGGCCCGAGTCGGCCGCATGCTGAACATCGACATCCACCAGCTCGTCGTCCATCCCCGACTCCTGCAGATCGCCGCCGTCGTTTCAGCGCTCATCGTGGTCGCTGCCGTCGTCGCCTGCTGGCGGTGGCTGCCCATCACGCGACTGTGGAGTTCCCTGCTCGTGGTCCAGGGACTCGTTCTGCTCTCCACGCCCGTCTACTTCAAGGGCTACTCCTCGTTCATCGCCCCAGCCCTCCTTCTCGTCCTGGGCAGTGGCGCCGGCCTTGCCTGGCATCAACTCGCCAGCCACCGTCACCTGCCCCGAGCCGTCGGCATCACCGCACTTTGGGCACTCATCGTCGTCGCCGTCGTCGTCAGCATCGACCGCTCCGACGTCAAGGAGACTCTCGACCACGCGGGCATCGCAGCCGCCAAGCCACTGATCAAGGACGCGCGCTGCGTCGGATCGGACTCCGCCGGAATGCTCGTGCTGAGCAACGTCCTCAGTCGCAACCTCGACAACGGATGCCTGTCCAAATTCGACTTCGACGGCGCCATCTACAGCGTCGACGGTGGCCAGAATCCCGGTGACCTGAGCGCCGCCAAGCGACGGCTGTCCAACGCCGATTACCAAGCGACCCTTCAGGACTACATTCGGGCCAACGACATGATCATGCTGCACCGCAGCAAGACTGACGGCTTGAGCCCCCAGACACGGGCCGTCCTCAAAGCGCGACCGCTGCTGCTGAAGGTTCGCGGCCTCAAGCTCTACGGGCCGGCAGCATCAGGGCAGCCGACGCCCGGCCCGTCGAGCTGACAACAGGCCATCGCCATGACTCGATGGGCACGCCCGGGATGCCTCCTGATGGTCACGCTCGTGCTGGCCGCCTGCGGCCCCGCAGTCGTCGCCCCCACGACGAACCCTCCACCAGCGCCGTCCGCGTCTGCGCCATCAGCGCTCGCTTCGGCCCCGAGCGGCAGCGCCGCGCCTGTCCCTAAGGCCGGGCCTTTGGCCGCGCCATCCGTCGCGGGCGTCCCTGCGCCGGCCCCGCCGCCGACCCTAGGCCCTCCCCCAGCATCGGGGATCCTCTGGCGGCCACGCGGGCGAAAGGTGCTCGGACAGCACCCCGTCGAGGTCGCGCTGACGGACCACGGACGCATCGGCCTGATGTGGATGAATCCGCAACTCCTGCGATTCCGCTACATCCCCGGCTCCGCCTACCCCGAGAACAGTCCTAAGCGACCACAGGATCGTCAGGCATCAACGTGGGTACCCCGCATGATCGCCGCCTTCAACGGGGCCTTCCATCTCAAGGACCAGGCCGGCGGCTACTACTACGACGGCATCAAGGTCAAACCCCTGCAGCCAGGCCTTGCCGCCTTCACTATCGATGCAGCCGGGCGCCTCGACGTGCGAGTGTGGAAGGCCGGCACGCGCATCGCGCCCGGCACCAGCGTGATCCGTCAGAACCTGCCGCCTCTCGTCTCAGGCGGCAGATCGCACGCCACCGCACACGACAGCCGAGCCAAGTGGGGGCAGGCCAACGGCGGCCTTCCCACGGCCAATCGCACCGCGCTGGGACAACTCGCCGACGGCAGCCTCGTCTTCGCCTACGGGAGCGAGATCACCACGGACGCCCTCGCCGCCGCCCTCGTGCACGCAGGCGTCCGCACCGCGATCGTCCTCGACATGAACAAGTCCTGGCCAACAGGCTTCTACTACGACAAGCCAACGGCTCACCACCTACCAGCTGGTCATCGAATCCAGCCACGCATCTGGCGAGCCCCATCCACCTATTACGCCGAGTTCACGAAAGACTTCGTCGTCGCATTGGCCCGCAGACACTGATCCGTGCAAGCCGAGCACGTCCGCAGATGATCGTCCCCATCGCGACCCTCAGCCAGCTGAAGACCGGTACCGTGCTGTCTTCACCGACAGGACTAGACGGGCCATCACGTCAGCAGCCCGCCTCACCGAGCAGCGTCGTCAAAGTTCCCGAAGGCGCTTCTCACAAGAAGGTGGCTACTCAGCGGCTTCAGTAGTTGTTCAATAGCAAGGACTCTGCGAGGGGATGGCAAGGAGTCCTAGGTGATTGAGATTCGGAATGCCGGCCGTTCGACTCTGCCTGGGGTCTCGCTCGCAAGTCGTTGCTGCGAGAGGTCCGAGAGCCAAGCTACGCAGTCGTGTCGGTGGCGCAGGCGTCGCGGGTGCGGGCCCGCGCTGCTACTCGGCGGTGAAGGTCACCTCGAAGCCGCCGCTCGGCGAGCAGGTTCTGACCTTGGTCAGGCAGGTGGAAACGGTGCCGGTGGCGATGTACCCGGTCGCGGTCTCTTTGAGCGTGTAGCTCCCCTTGGTGACTTCCTTGGAGAATCCGAGGTCGGAGGATCCCCGGATCTTCCCCGATGTAGGCCCTGTAGGCGTCAAGGTGACGGACCCCGTAGCGCCAGGCGAGATGACCTTCAGGTCGAAGGGCTTGTCGAGGTCGTCCACCGTTCCGGTGATGGACACCTGGCCGTTGCCGCCGCTGGCGACGTAGCGCATCGTTGACACGGTTACGGTCGCGGTCCCGAAGCCGCGACGTGACTTCGAAGTGAAGGTCAACGACGCCTTCTTGCCGGCCGCGTCAGGCGCCACGTAGGCGAACTGGCCGGGCGCCTTGTCGACGTGGTCGGGTGACACCGACACGGCCCCGTTGTCGAGCTTGGCCGTGACCGGTGCGTTGAACTCCGCGCCGTCGGGCTTGTGGGTGACCTTCACGGTGAAGGGGGTGGTCGAGTTGCGCTTCACTTTCTCCGGTAGGTCCGCAGTCACCGCGACGCATGCGCCGCCCAGCCACACGATACGCCGTTGAGACATGAGCCCGATGACGACGCCGTCGAGCGCGTCCCTAGCGAACGCCGCTTCCTGATCGGCCGCAGCCTGACCGGACGTGGTCATTCGGTACGTCGTCACCACGTTCTGCCCCTGGAAGGTTCCGTCGAGAGTGGTGTGGAGTCCTACCTGGTTGGACGTCACGGAGCCGTTGAGGGTCTGGTTGCGGGTCGTGCTGCCGTCGCCGACGATGCTGGTGATCTCGGCGTTGTCGTCGACGGTGGCGGTCACGGTTCCCTTGATCGCCACCGAGCCCCCTCCGGAGTTTGGTCCTGAACTTCCGCTTGTGTCCACGAACACGTCGAAGACGGCCGAGACCTTCCCATCGGCATCCGGACATGGGTCGCCAGAGACCGACTGCTTCACGGTCATCGAGTACGTCTTCCCGTCCTTCTTCATGGTGATGGTCGACTCGGTCCCGGTGGGGGTGATGGTGAGCTGGCCCGAGACGTCGACACCGTTGACGGTGTCCGCGATCGTCGAGGTCACCCCCTCCTTCGGGATCCCCGGCGCGGACACATCCGCCACATAGCCCAACGCGGCGCCGAGGCCGATGAAGGCGTCGAGCCCCGGAGGCGCCGGCGCGTCAGCACTCGGCACGAACGCCACGTTTGAGATGCGGGCGGAGCCGGAGGTCCGGGCGCTACTCGACACGGTGCCGCGCGCGGACGCTCCCGGACTGGCAGCAGTGGATGCGCTGCCCGAGACTGGAGTCGAAGGCGGCAGTTTCGCGAACAGCTGGTCCTCCACCTTGTAGATGTCCGCATCGACCTCGGTACCGGACAGAGCCTGCCAGGTGGGGTCAGACGCGATCGCCTGATGGAGCAGGCCAGCCCAGAAGTGCGGTGCCTTCCCCGGCTTCGGCAATTGCGATGCAGCGACTGCCATGTGAAGGCCACTGGACGGCTGTACGAATCCGCTGGCTGAGGGACCCGTGCCCGGCGGCGTCGGCGACGAATTGCCTGCCGACCCGGACGAGCTGCAAGCAGCGAGCAACAAGCCCGACGCCACGGCGAACCCGGCAATCCGCGTGCCCCTACCTCGTACCGCCCCCGCGCCCATGCTGGCTCCCCTCGCGTGCGGCGTACACGCCCCCGGGCGAAAGCCCCCATCGGCCTCGCCAGTGTCGAAACCGTAGTGGACAGACCGCGACCGCGCCCCACACGACGGCCTCGGGCAGCCCTCGGTTCTTGGTCGCCCAGCGATGAGCAGTCCAGCGACGGTGTAGCTGTACCTGAGTGTCCCGATTCGGCAGAGCAGAGAGACCAACTGCGTTCCGGTCTGCTCTACCCACGACAGCTCTACAGTGGAAGAGATCAAGGCGCAGGCATGACACAGCGCCTGAAGGCTGAAGGCTGTCCGCTGGACGCGGGGCGCAGCCAGTGAGGTCAAGGGTATGAGACAACTTCGGTACTCGATCAACGTCACACTCGACGGCTGCTGCCATCACGAGGCGGGACTGCCCCCGGACGAGGAGTCGATGCGCTACTGGACCGCCGAGATGGAGCGAGCCGATGCCCTGCTCTTCGGCCGAGTGACCTACGAAATGATGCAATCGGCGTGGCGGAAGCCGGCCACGGCAGTATGGCCCGAATGGATGGATGAGTGGCAGATCCCGTTCGCCGAAGCCATCGACCGGGCAAAGAAGTACGTCGTGTCGAGCACGCTGAGCGGCGCCGAATGGAACGCCGAATTGGTGCGAGGCGACTTAGGGCCAGCGGTTCAGCGGCTCAAGCAGGAGCCCGGCGAGAGTCTGTGGGTGGGTGGCGTGACACTCCCCCTGGCGTTGGCAGATCTGGGGCTGATCGATGAGTACGAGTTCCTGGTGCAGCCGGTCCTCGCCGGGCACGGGCCCACGTTGCTGTCCGGCCTGCGCGAGCGCACCCTGCTCGAGCTCGTGGCTCGCCACGAGTTCCGATCGGGGGCGGTGGCCCTGCGATACAGGCCGACCAGAGTTCACGGCTGACGTGAATGACCGCGCAGCAGGTGCGGTTGCTCAAGCGACTCACGCGCCCCTAAGTGCCATAGTGAACCGTGGCCTCCCGATCTCGCGGACGCAGGATCATCGCTGTCGCGATCGGCATAGGTGCCGTGCTCGTCATGGCCGCCGCTGCGCTCGTCTTAATCCTGCAGGAAAGGCAAGACGACCTGCACGCCACAATGTATGACGGTCGACTCGTGTCCGCCGACTACTGGACGGACAAGCCCCAGATCCTCTCGGCAGGCTTTGGCTTCGACGGCATCATCGCGGTGGACGGAGACGACGAAGCGTCCACGCATGCCGTCGGCGGCGCCTACGACACCACCCTGCAATGCGCCCAAGCGCCAACGGACGCCGACCGCAGCAGCGTCGCCCTATCGCGTGGCCTCGATCCGCTGCTCCTGAAGGCTCCCGGCGCGTCGATCCACAACGTCGATGGCACGCCCGTCGTGTTCAGCTGGCCGATCCGCACGAACACCCTGGACCCCAGTCAGTTCCGCTTCACCCTCAACACCGGCGAGGTGGTCGGAGTCGACGCGATCACGATGACGCCGAACTTCGAGCTCAACGAGCGCAATACCGTCGTCATGTTCAGCGATCTGGGCAACCGCGGTATGGCTGGCGATCCGAACGCTCGTTACCCGATCCGGTTGGACATCGTCGAAAGGACGGACGGGCGCTCGCTGATTCTCGCTGGACCGAACGGCGATATCTCGGCCACGGGCTTGTCGTGGACCACGAGCAAGACCCCCTACGACGTAGGACCAACCCTCGCAGGAGCCAAGCTCAACCGGGTCGACGCTCCGCCGCAAGGCGAAGGCGGCGTAACGGGACTCGGCGGTACGACCCTCCCCAATGACGAAGGCGCTCTGTATGGGAATGGACCGAACTTCCGACTGCGGATGCTCACCACCGGTGGCTTCTCACCCGATGGCGTGCGCGGGATACGCCCCGACGACTTCGGGACGTTCTTCCAACTGCATGCGACCGGGCCTGACGGCCACGACGTAGTGCTCAGTGCCGTGGGCCAGCGATACGTGGTCAACGGGGGAACGCTGAGGATCGTGGGTCTGGCCGACACCGGACAGAAGGCCGACGCCGCGGCAGGTGTCGCGTATGACGACTGCTACGCCGAAGACCGCGACAACTACATCGACATCATGATCGCCGGCGACGAAGCGGCAGCCCGCAGCATTACCGACCTGGAGATCCCTGGGCGCGAAGGCGGCTACACCTCGCTGTACAACCCTGGGGGGCCCGGCCGCACGCCCTACCCCGACTGGACGTACACGGCTCCCGGACCTCCATCACTCACGCCCGTGACGATGGCACTGGACAATCCCATGCGAGTCAGCAGATAGCCGCCGGCGATCAGCCCGTCACGGCGAACCAGCGACCCTCCGGGTCACTGAAGGCGAAGCTCCGCACGCCGCTGTGCTCGCCGATCTCCATCGCCGAGACACCGCGGTCGACGAGTTGCGCACGCGCCGCGTCAAGGTCATCGACCTGCAGGGCGATGGACGGAGTCGCCAGATCGAGGCCGTACGGGTTGTCGGCCATCATCGCCAGCGGGACGAGTTCGAAGGCGAACTGCTGATCGGCGAAGCCAACCTGGACCACTGAGAAGCCGTCCACCTCCTTGCGGTCCTTCTCGACCATGCCCACCTGCTCGGTCCAGAACCGGCGGCACGCGTCCGCGTCATTGACGTAGAGGACGACGTAGCGAACGCGCATCGACATCTCAGCTCTTTCCTCGGTGAACTTGTGCAAGTCCGGACCTAGCCGCCCGGGAACCTTGGTCACGACGACAAGTCCATGCTACCGAGCCGTTGAGTGGTTCCCGAGGGTTAGCAACCATGTCGAACGGGACGCCCTGCCCAAGAAGCCACCCCACGCGATCGTTTCACTTACCTCCTCGGTCGCACTCGCACGTACTCATGAGTCGACGGCAAGCCAATAGTTGCTGATTACCAATGACTTTGTGAGTGGCGCAAACGCGGAAATGAGACGGGCCCCTCATCGTCGCGCCGTCCGAGGGCCACACCGAAAGGAGATCCCGGCAAGCCACCTCGGAACAGCGCAGGAAGGTCCGGGGACTTCCACTTGGCCAGCCGGATCTAGCGTGCCTGCCCGAGGCAGCCGCGACTGCCAGGAGGCTGGGCGTCTACTTGCTATCAGTGACAGCCTTCGCCCCCATCGTGTCGGCCTCGCGTTCCAAGCCCTCGTCGTCGTCAGATGGGATTCCAACGGGACCGTGCTCATCGGGTTCCATGGAAGCGAATGTGCCAGACCTCCCCGCCTCCGTCACGGTTCTGACGGATCTACATCGAGCAGGTCTCGCCGGCCGGTGCTGCCTTCCGTCGCCATCCTGAGCTGGTTGATACCTGCGCGCTGGATGAGGTGCCTCGCCGGTCGGAGTTCACCTACGTGGATGCGCACCTCACAGGCCCGCCAGTCAAGGGGAGCGATCTCAGGGATTCCTGTCATCTCCCGTCTGGTTCCAGGCTTGAAACTAGCGAGGGTCGACCGCGACGGACCTGGTTCACGCTGTCGAACAGCGCACTCGTGCACGCGGCTACGACCACGGCCTCGGTGACGACGGATACCACACCTAGTGGTTCGAGCCAGTTGCCGACATCGTCGCTCAGCAGTGGAAACGCAATGAGCCTGGTTGCGCTGTATCCGAGGATGGCCAGGCCGCATGTGGCTGCAGCTGCCAGGTAGACCACCGGGGCGTCCCACACCAGTGCGGCGCTGCCCAGGGCGAGGCACGAAATGGTGAAGATGACGAAGAGGACGCCCATGTAGGGAGCCTCCTGCAGGTGCGGTCCGATGACCGGGATGTGGGCCACGGCCGCAAGACCCGCTGCGGCGGCAACGACGTGACGCTGCGGTGAAGCCAAGCGGCGAAGGAACTGTGCCGAGATCATCGTCTGCCTCCAAGGGGTCGTTGGGGCTGGGCCGATGCACGTGGCATGGCCCAGCCCCGCCGGGGCTAGCTGGTGATGTGCTTGTTGGTGACGATGCCGTTGGTGAGGATCTGTGCGGTCATCGGCATGTGTGCTGCCGCTGCCGCGAGCTTGGCCTGGTAGCTGGGGCTGCCGGCGACTGCTGCGTCGATGGCCGCGGTCAGCGTCTGCACGTGGGGGATGAGTTCCTTGGCCACGGCGTCCGCGGGCAGCTCGGGGATGACGGAGTGAATCAACTGGCCGAAGCTGGTGCGGTAGCTGTCCAGGTCAGACTTGGCCTTCGCGACCATCGCCGCGTTCTTGGTGGCCTTGCCCAGGGTGTAGTTGACGAAGAACCCGATGTGCTGACGCCACGAGGCCAGGAACGGCGCCTGCGCCTTCGGGTAGACCGACCCCACCGTCTTGGCCAGGGCCACGCTGTTGGCATCCAGTGCCGCGACGGCTCCCTTGACGGCCGGATCCTTCAGGTTGCCGCCCTTGAGCACCGCCGTGTCCAGCGCGTTACCCGCCAGCCACACGTGGTCCACCAGCTGCGCCGTCAACACCGCCCGCACCGTCGCCGCGGTGGAGGCGCCAGGCGTCACGGCGGCGACCATGTGAGTCGAGTGCGACATTGGCACGGACGAATGTCGAGCGCCTGTGGCCGCATTGGTGACGGTGGTGCCTACGAATAGGCCAACGGCCGCGGTCGCTGCGACGACGGTGATTGTGATCTTGCTTCGTCCACGTTGCATGGAAGTGCCCTTCAGTTGGGTTGTGGTGGGTGTGGCGGTCCTGCGGTTCAGGGCGTGACTACGACGTGGGCGTTCATCCCGTAATGGATGTCGCAGTAGTAGCTGTACGTGCCCGGCTTAGTGAACGTGTACGTGAAGGAGTCGCCTTCGCCTTCGAGCCGGAAGTTGAAGAGCCCGTCGGGTCGTTGTCCGCTACGTAAGCCCGAAGTCGGATCCACGCCGGTGAACGTCCCCGAAGTCACCGTGTGGGTGATCGGCTCGTCGTTGCGCCAGGTGACACTCGAGCCTGCCTTGATGCTGACCGAGGAAGGCATGAACATCAGCGAACTGATGCTGACCTGGGTGGCCTCGGCGCTCATGGTTGAGGTGGCCGCTGTCGAGCTTCCAGCGGTTGTTTGCGTGGTGCACGCGGCAAGAGTGGATGCGAGGACTATGGCGCTTGCACAAGCCATTGCGCTTGCCGGGAATCGAGTCAGGTTTGCGGTCACATACCTTGTTCGGAGCCGCACCCACTGCGGATTGGAATGCCGGGGCGAATTCTGTCCCGCACTACTCCTTAGGCGGGTTCTCTAGGCATTGGCCGGCAGAGGGATGGCGATCAAGGGCGTCGTGGTCGGCGCTGCAGATCCTCCCTCGGGCTCAACCGTGACGCCCACAGCCGCGGCATTCGCCGGGCTCCCCGTCAGCAACGCCAAGGCGGCGCGTTCGCTGACGAACCCAGCGGACACGGGTGAGCCGCTGCTGGGGATGAACCACGCCTGATAGACGTGCCCAGCGGGTGCTGGGTCAAGACCTGCGGTCGCCAGTGCGGCCATCCCTCGCTCGCGTGAGATCACCACGGTGGCCTGTCCTCCCGACGCGACCGGTCCGGTGACAGTGGTGGCATCCGGCGCCGTGAGCAAGCTGTTCAGATCCGAGGCGGCGGCCGTCAGCTGCGTCACCTGCTGCTGAAGGGAGATGGCTCGCCACCCGGCTCCCAGCGCGATGACGCCAAGAACGGCCGCCGCCAGCAACAGCCACGCCGACGGCCCTTTGCGCCGCCGGGCCGACTGGTCATCGACTGGCTCGCCTCGCACGATGGGGGGCAACGGGCGCACCTCGGAGATCCCGGCGAGGACTGAGGACCGCAGGCGTTCCGGGGGCGCCTCGGATGCCCCGTCCGCCAGGGCGGCGACCGCCTCTCGGAGCGACAAGACCTCCTCCTCGCAGGCAGTGCAGGACTGAAGGTGCCTCTCGAAGTCGGCCTTGTCCTGTGGCTCGAGCGCATTCAGCGCATATGCGCCGGACAGGGCGTGGATGTCCGGAGCGTCGTCGGTCATCGGTCTACCCCCAGGGTGTCGCGCAACCGGATCAGTCCGTCGCGCATACGGGTCTTGATTGTGCCCAGCGGCACATCGAGCAGTTCGGAGACTTCCTTGTAGGTATAGCCGCCGTAGTAGGCCAGGGTGATGGCTTCGCGCTGGACATCTGTCAGCGTGGACAAGGCGTGACGAACGCGAGCAGAGTCCAGGGATGCGGTGACGGCTTCCTCGACGACGTCGAAGGCGGGACCGTCATCCAGGGTCGCGAAGCGGTTGTCTCGCTCGCGGGCGCTCTCCGACGCACGAACTCGGTCCACCGCGCGGCGATGAGCAATGGTGAGGATCCAGGCCAGAGCCGAGCCACGTGTGGGGTCATAGCGTGCACTCTCGCGCCACACCGTCAGGTAGACCTCCTGTGTGACCTCCTCGGCCTGTGCCGGATCTCGGACTACCCGCCGGACGAGGCCAAAGATGCGCGAGCAGGTGCCGTCGTAAAGCTCAGCGAACGCCTGCTCGTCCCCCCGGCTTGCACGGGAGAGCAGCGCCGCTAGGTCATCGGGTGCCGTTGCGACCGGCGCAAGGCCGACCGGAGGTACAACCGAGGGATCCATCGTCATGAGTCTTTCACGCGTTCGCGAGATTGTGGGAGCGGCACGTGATCATGGGTTCTCCTTGGCTACTACCGCTGCGAGGCGATCCATGGGCACGTTGGTGATCGAGCGATCAATGGGTGTTCGGAGCAGACATACGGACGGATTGGTCCGCATCGCTCTCGATGCCGACGATGTGGCGCGCAGCTTCTCAACCCCCCGGTCACAGTCAAGCAACCCCGGTGGCACCGAAACCCTCGTTGCCATCCGTGTGTCCTGCGTGGCCGTGCTCCCGTGGTTACTCGTCAGTCGTCGTCGAATGTGAACCCTGCTTCGAACTCTGCAAGGCAGGCGCCAACGACGTCCGCGTCGAACTGAATCCCCGCGTTCTCCTTGACCTCCGATAGGGCCGCCTCAATCCCCAGGGCGGGGCGGTAGGGCCGATGGTGTGCCATCGCCTCGACGACGTCGGCTACGGCTACGATGCGCGCCGGCAGGATGATGTCCGTGCCCATCAAGCCGGCTGGGTAGCCAGAGCCATCGAGTCGCTCGTGGTGCTGTTTGGCGATGCCTGAGATAGGCCAAGGAAGGTCAGCGTGTCGCAGGATGTCCGCCCCCAGGTCGCAGTGACGCTTGACCAGAGCGAACTCAAGGTCGTCAAGCCTGCCCGGGCGCGACAGGATCTCGGCAGCGACCCCTATCTTGCCCACGTCGTGCACCTCAGCGCCTCGCCGTATCCCCTCGACCTCCGCGGGCGTTAGGCCGAGCCGTTCGGCAATGGCCGCACTGAGGTCACCCACCCGCTTCTGATGGCCAGCCGTGTAGGGGTCGCGCGTCTCAGTCATGCGGGCGATTACCGCGAGCGTGCCGTTCAGTGCTTCCTCGAGGCGCACCGCATCTCGGTGCTTGGCGATGCCGTAACCGAGGTCACCGGCCATCTCAGTCAACAGGGAGACCGCCGGACCGTCGAAGGCTAGAGGGTCCCAGCTGTGGATCGTCAGCACGGCCCGCGGCCGCACGTGGTCGGTCAAAGGGATGGAAATCATCGACGCGAACGTGGACCGCAATGCGGGTTGGGGCTCAGCACTGTGGCTGGCCCTGAACTCCAAGTCGTTGTCGACTTGAACGATGCCCGTGCGCATGGCCACGCCAATCGGACCTCGACCCGTGCTGTCGTCCTCGGACCAGGTCAGGTCCTCTTCGATGAGGTTCTCCGTATACCCCGCGTAGCCTGCAATCGAGATACTGCGACGTTCGTCATCGTTTCCGAACCCGAGCCAGGCCAGCGCATAGCGGCCGGCCTGCACGATGGTGTCGCACGCGCCGTCGATGAGTTCGGCCTCGCTGGTCGCGGTCACCAGGACCTTGTTGGCCTGGCCCAGGCATAACAGCGCCCGGTGCTCGGCACGCTGGGTCGTGATGTCGGTGAACGAGAGCGCCACGCCGTCAACGTGGCCGTCGTCGACAAGGAGGCGGGCGTCGCCGGACAGCCATCGCCAGCCCCTGTCCGGGGTGCGAAGGCCCATGACGACGTTTGCGCAGTCCTGTCCTGTGGCCAGTGCGATCGCGGCGGCCTGCTCCTCCAGAGGAAGCGGCGAACCGTCCTCCCGCACCGCATCCCACGGCTCCATCGTCAGTGCCCGACCCAACACCTGCTCACGCGTGACGCCGAGCAGATCCAAGGCCTTGTCATTCACGTCGACGACCGCCAATGCCGTGTCGCACAGAAGCAGCCCCAGTGGAATGGCGTCGAGCAGGCCCCGCGGACGCTCGAGGGTCCCCGTCCCCCACACCCCTGCGACGTCCGTGAGTTCAAAGGTGGCCACCCATCAAGCATCACACTTATGTCAATGAGAAGGTCACGAGAAGTCGGGGCATCCTCATGCGGCGGAACTGGCGCTGGCTCGACTAGCAGCGAGGGGCTTGGACGTCGCTGGTGCAGGACCGGACAGCGGGGTCCCCCGAGCCCTTCCCCGCAAATTTGCCGTCGACCAACCTGCCCTGAGTTCTGCCCTACTTGCCCGTTCGTGCTGGCTCCCGTGAGGCGACGGCAGACCAATAGTTGTCTACTACCGACGACGCTGTGAGAGGCGAGAATCGGCCACGCAAACATCCGAAGGTCAAGCACGACACGGCATGGGAACAGGAGCTCGCCCATCCCGTTCGTTCTTATGGCCCACTACCCCGACCGGTACTTCACGTGGGCACTAACGACAGGGCACTAGGCGTCAACGCGGACCCGCGAGCGCGCATCGACCTCCATGTCGTCACGGCGCAAGGCGATGCGCGGCGACGGGGGCGGGCATCCACTAGGTGGCGGTCACCACGCCATGCTGTCCAGTGGTCGTGTTCATCCAATTCACCGTGAGTGGATCTATCGACGTGATTTCGACTCCATCACCCTTGCCGGTGGCCCGGCCGTGGATGCCACCATTGACGACGCACAGGTAGTGGTTGGCGCCGTACCAGCCCTTGAACGTGCATGGGACGACGGACGAAGCGACATCGAGGCCCACCGACGCCACCGTCGTGATGACGCCCGTCACCAGCAGCGCAGTGCTCGCCCCACCAGTTACTGGCTCGAGCACGGCCCCGATAGCCATCTCGGCGATGCCAGCCACAGTCAAGCCGATATTCGACCAACGGCTCCAGTTGTCGTCCGGGTTGAGCATCGACTCGGGGGTCGAGTAGGTGGCCACGACGTCGTAGGCGACGGCCATGGGATAGACAACCCACTGACTCTTGCCCGGGCCGAGCACCGAGCCATCCTTGGCCTTGTACACCGGGAGCTTCATGGTCGACTGAATCGTGATCCAGTTGTCCCTGACCATCTTGGCGATCTGTGCGCTGCCGAACATCTGACTTGCCGTCGGAAGTGCCCCGCAGGAGTCCTGGGAGTACGTAGGGATGCTGTTTCGATAGCCCTCAGTGAGAAACCCGTCCCAGAACAGGCCGATGTTGATGTCCACACCGGTGTTGTTGATGAAGGTCCATGAGCCTTGAGTCGGCCCCGGCGATGACATGGACATTGAGCCTCCCGTTTCCTGAGCGCTCCCCGCGGAGCCCCGTGCCGCAACGGTATGAATGGGAGGAAACAAGGACAAGAGTTGTCATTCGTCTCCTTGCGGTCTATAAGCGCCATAGGACCCAAGGACGCGGGGAGAGGCCTCGTGGAATCGCGGATCCTGGTGACGCCGTTCGACTGCCAGAATGGCGTCAGTCTTGTCAGCAACGCCATCACTGCTCGGGGAGTGTCATTGGCCCCTTTAGATGAGGGCGTTTCACAGCCGACCAGCCCCTCATCTCTGAAGAGCCTGCAGCGCAATGCATTTCCGACTTCGTCTTTCCTATCACACGTGTGCGCCAGGGCGAAATGCCCCCAAGCCCGGGTCGCGGGGATGGGTCCTATGAAGTCCTGAGACCAGGTGCTCCGCCGCCCTACGGATGGCCTCGTCAAACCAAAGGTAGGGATCCGACCGGTCGTACTGGTGACGGTTGATGCCGCCAACCGGTTGGCCGCACGAGCCGATGGGGCCGCGGTAGCAGCTTCGGTCCGACGGCGTCATTTCCCTCGACGCGCCGGGTCTTCGCTCCCGCGTGCGAGCTGCCCACGCTGCTGCTCGCGAAGATACCGCTCCGCCTTGCCGTGCCATTCGTCGACGAAGGCCCGCAGTTGCTCGCCCGTCAGGTCCGTCACCTCGGACTCCACCCAGTCCAACCAGATCGGTTCCCCACTCATGAACACCGACCCACCGTCAGCCAGTCCACGTCGCCGACGCGCGGATCGATCTCCACCAGCCACGGCTGCTGCTCGGCGATCAGCCGGGTGAACGCGCACGCCGACGCGGCGCGACCGGATGGGAACCACTCTCGCCAAGTGGCAAGGGGAACTGACTCGGATGGCCCCCAGTCCTCAACAGGCACCGTCGCGGCGAGGCGATCTCCTTCGACGGCGGCCCACCGTGACAGGTCCTTCCAGCCATGCCCGAGCGCGACGAACTGCTCGAACTTGGCGTCCAGCCCAGGTCCATCAGGCGTCGACAGCCGGATGCCTGACGCCGTTCATGATCGAGTGCTGGCCCAGCGGAAGGATCCGTCTGCCGCCGAACAGTGACGCCGCGCGCGCATCCACGACGCGACAGGTCTCGCAGCCGAGCCACGACCATGGCTGGCGCTCGGCAACGGCACGCGCCGGCAGACCTTGCACAGCCATCCCGACCAGCGCCGAATGAGCCAGGTCGGGGCGCACCACGACGGCTGCTGCCAAGGCGGCTGTCTCGGAGTAGATAGGGAGCCGCTCCTTCTGCTCCTGAAAGGCGGCCTCGATCTCAGCAGGAGTGACGTTCTTGAACGATCGCATGAGGATTCCTTACGCTCTTCCCCCCGTTTCGAGGGGCGGATCTTCCTCCGGGGCCACCGTGCGCGGTGCGCGGTTGGCGCCTGGCAAGCCGGAGGGCTTATCGCCAGGACTCCTGATCACTACCAACGATACGTCGCACCCCGGACAAGCGATCCCTCGGCAACTGCACCGCGCGACCACGCCGAACAGACCCCCAAGGCAGATCGGCCGAGGTCGAAATGGGGGACATACGCGTCATTGACGCAAAGTTCCGATTTGGATACTTTTCGGCGGACTCGCCCTTCCTTCGAACGGGACAGGACCCATGCCGGAAGTCAATGGACAGGTCCGGCTGGCCAACGGGCTGGCAGCATCAGGGCTGACGTTCCAGCTCTATCGCGAGGTGTTCGGCGGCGATCCGGTGCTGGTCTCCGAGGTGACCACCGACGAGCAGGGTCACTACGCGGTCGACGCCGCCGGCATCGACGAGCGCACCTCGCTCGTCGCCAAGGTTCCCGGCCAGGAAGACTCGTGGCTCGCCCCTCTGGGAGCCCGGCAGGACTCGGCCTCACTGCACTTCATCGCGCCGGCCACCGCGGTCGCCACCAGTTCGGAGTACGCGCGACTGCGCGATGCCCTCGCGCCGGTGCTCGGTGATGTGCGACTTGGTGACGCCGTCGAGGACGACGCGCGATCCGACATCACCGTGGCTCACCGCGAGACCGGGTGGGACGCGCGGCTGATCGCGGTCTCGGCCATGGCCGAGAGGCTGGACCTGGGCATGGGTCCGGATGCGACGTACGCCTTGCTCCGCGCGGGCCTGCCTTCCGACCCCGACCTCCTCAGCCGGGTGCCGAGCGCGACCGTTAAGGCCGTGCTCGCCAAAGCGGTCGACAGCGGCATCGTTGACCTCTCCGGCGGGAGACCTCGGCCGCCCTCCGCGCGTTCGAGGACTTCGCCACCAATCGCCGACTGGACGCCCGACCCGGCGGCGGCCTCGCCAGCGTGCGCGAGATGCTCGACGCGAGTGGCCTGCCCGACGAGCCGGAAGGTCCCCGCGCCCGGCTGCAGGCGGCCCTCCTCGACGACAGCTCGACCGACCAGCTGTGGGACCGGATGAAGGACGCGGGACTCGACCCCGAGCTCATCACCACGCTGCGGGCCAAGGGCCAGCTCGCGTTCCTCACCACGAACAACCCCTCGCTGATGAGGCACGTCGAGGACAAGGCCGGCGGCTCGGGTCTGCGCGGCACCCTCGCCGAGCAGTCGTGGGATCAGCCGTCCACGTGGTCGCAGGCGATCCGGGACCTCGGCGGCGCCGCCGTCGTCCCTCCGGCCTACGGCACCGACGACGAGGCAGTGGACGTCTACGCCGAGGAGTTGGCGCGACGGGTCCGCGTGTCGTACCCGACCGAGGTGGTGGCTGCACAGGTCACCCGTGGGGACCTGCCGGTCGGTGACGCTGAGGCGGCCGACGTGGCCCACGTGCTCGTCAGCGCGGCGGACCGCGGGTTCCGCATCGGAGGCGACTCCCCGGCGGCGTTCCTATCGAAGAACGCTGACTTGCTGGAGGGCGACGACGACCGCAGGCTCAGGACGACCACAGCACTCGACACTCTCCACCGCGTCTATCAGATGTCACCCAGCAACGGCGCCATGAAGGTTCTGCTCGACCAGGGGCTCAGCTCGGCCCTCGACGTCATCGCGATGCCGGAGGTCGACTTCCTCGACCGCTACGCCTCGTACTTCGCCGGACGCGAGCAGGCCCGCCTGGTCTATCGCAAGTCCGAGCAGGTCGGCGCTGTGCTCTACAACTTCCACGCCATGACCCAGCAGGCGATCGCCGCCCCGCTCCTGGCCGCGGTGCAAGGCGACGCGGAGGCGCGGGCCGCCGGAGTTGAGCGGCTCAAGGACTCGTTCGGGTGGCCGAACGTTGAGACCCTCTTCGGGTCGATGGACTACTGCGAGTGCGACCACTGCCGGTCGGTGCTCGGTCCAGCCGCCTACCTTGTCGACCTCCTGAAGTTCCTCGACCCCGACACCACTGCGTGGGAAGGCTTCCGGGAGGTGTGGCGTCGCCGGCATCAGGGCGACGACTACCCGAACGGGACGCCTTACGACGAACTCATGAAGCGCCGACCCGACCTCGCGCATCTCCAGCTGACCTGCGAGAACACCAATACGGTGATGCCGACCATCGACCTGGTCAACGAGATTCTCGAGTTCACGCTGGCCCACGGGGCACTCGACGATTCGACGGTGAACGACAGCGGGCGGCTGCCGACCGAGGAGGTGGTTGCCGAGCCGGAGTTCATCCAGACCTCGGTCTATGACGACGTGCTGCGCACGTCGAAGGCGCCCAGCGTGCTGCCGTTCGACCTGTGGCACGAGACCACCCGCGCCTACGCCGAGCGCCTCAAGGTGCCGCTCGTCGAGGTCCTCGAAGTCTTCGCGGACGGCGAGACGGATGCCCTGGCCGCGGAGAGACTCGGGCTGACCCAAGTCGAGTACGCCGTCATCACCGTCGACGATCCGCTCAGCGACTGGTGGACCCGCTTCGGCTTCATCAGCGAGGCTGACGCGGTCGCCGCACTGGGAAGCGCCAAGCGGATGTGCCGCGTCAGCCGTATCGGCTACCAGGACCTGGTCGACCTGCTCGGCACTCGATGGCTCAATCCTGGGCTGGACAAGCTGGGGCTGCTGACCACCGCGGGCATCAGCGTGGCCGATGCGATCGTCTGGCGCGAGCGCCAGGACCTCGTCGCCGTCGCCGCTGCCCCCGCCGGTCCCACTGAGTCGATCGCCTGGCAGACCGTCCAGTCCGTTGGGCGCCGGCTTGCGGCCGTCGACACGCGCTTCGCCCTCGTCTCACCGGATACGGCGGCCGAGCGCCTGGCGCGCATCGTCGGCGAGGTCCTCAACAATGTCGTACTGCTCGCTGACCCCGACCCGTCCTGCGATTTCGACGCGACGTACTTCGCGACCGCCGCGGGCGAGGCGCTCACCCCGAAGCTGCTGGCGGACCTGGCGGTCCGGATCGACACCTTCCTTCGACTCCGGCGGCGCCTCGGCTGGAGCACTTCGGACCTCGACTCGGCTTTGAGCGCCTATGCGCCCGGCGACTCTCCTTGGGGTGATCCACTGCGCACGGCGATCCGGCGCGTAGGCCGTCAGCTCGAGTTCGCCGACCTCGTGGCCCACGACGGCCCACAGGCGATTCTGACCGGGTTGTGGTCACCACTGGACCCCGCGACCTTCGACTCGATGTTCGGCAGCGGGCCGCTGCGCGACCGCGACTCCGTCCTCGTCTCACCCTCCGGCGTCCCGCTCGAGGACGTGCCACCCGACACCCCGGTCGGCCGTCACCTCGTGGCCCTTCAATCGGCGACCGGCCTCACCTCCGCGGACCTGGTTGCGATCCTGGCGGCCGAGGGGCTCAGTGCCGAGAGCGCTCTTGACCGACCGACGGTCGAGTTGCTGGTCCGCTACGCCGTCGTGGGCGGGGCAGTGGCCTCGGCCTACGACGTGAATACCAGCGACCTGGTGACGCTCCGCCGGCTGAGTGGCGTCGCGGCATACGTAGGTAGTGCTGACGCCGACGTCCTGGGCCAGGTCGAGCTGTGCCGCAAGATCTCCGAGGCCGGATTGACCGCCAACGAAGTGGCGCTGCTGGCGGCGTGCAGCTTCGACCCCGAGGGTGAACTCCGCCCCGACGCCGCGGCGACCGCCGAGGCACTGGCAGCCGTGACGGCTGCTCTGGCCGGCGTCGCGGTCGAGACGGCGGAGGAGCGTGACGCGGCCCGCCCGATTCTGGTCAAGGCCGTGTCGGCGGCCCTCGGACGACCGCAGGCGCAGGTCGTCGACCTCCTGGCGCTGCCGCCCCTGGCCGACGGCTACTTCGGCCTGGCGTCACCAGGGCCGGATCTGGCCGCCGCCGCACGCACCCACGAGCTCCTGGGCCGAGTGCTCGTGCTGACCGACAGGCTCCAGCTCGACGCCCACGAGGTTGCCGAGTTCGGGCTCGCCGACCTCCCGGCCGAGGAGGTCGCCGGCCCGGCTCCGTTCCTGTCCACGCTCGTTGATCTCCTGGACTATGCGGCCGTGCGTGACGAGGCGGCCGGCGGGTCCTCGGAGTTGGTCACCGTCCTCACCACGGCGAGGGGCGCCGGTTCGGCGGCGGACCGGTTGGCGAACGCGCTGGACATCCTCGCTCGGCTGACCCGAAGAACAACGGACGAGACGGCAGACGTCGCCACCTCACTGAAGGTCGAGGCCGACGACCTCGGCACCGTCAGGGGGCTGGTGCGGCTCTGGAAGGGACTCCGTCTCGTCAGCCGCTCCGGAGTCCCGGCCAAAACGCTGGCCGGGTGGACGGCCGTCACCCTCGAGGCAACCACGATGGAGGACCGCCGCCGCATCGCACAGGAGTCACGCGATGCCCTGCGCACGCGCACCGGCGTGACCGTCTGGAAGCGCGTCGCCGCCCCCGTCAACGACCGGCTCCGTGCCGCCCGTCGCGACGCCCTGGTCGCAGCGACCCTCGTCCGGCTCGACCTCGGAACGATCGAGGAGCTCTACCAGTACCTCCTGCTCGACCCAGGTTCGGAGCCGGTGCTGCGGACGTCGCGCGTGCGCCAGGCGATTTCGTCGGCCCAGCTGTTCATTCAGCGCTGCCTGCTCGGCGTCGAGCCCCTGGTCCATCCCAGCACCCTCGACCCTGACCACTGGTCCTGGCTGCGCCGCTACCGGGTCTGGGAGGCCAACCGCAAGATCTTCCTGTTCCCTGAGAACTGGCTGGAGCCGGAGTTCCGTGACGACAAGTCACACCTGTTCCAGGAGCTGGAGAGCACCCTGGTCCAGGCCGACGTCACCGACGACTTGGCAGAAGACGCCTTCCTGACGTATCTCCGCAAGCTCGACGAGATCGCCCGGCTCGAGGTCTGCGGCATGTTCTGGGAGCAGGACCTCCTAGACCCGGGCAGCAACCAACTGCACGTCATCGGTCGCACCCACGGCCTGCCGCGCCAGTACTTCTACCGGCGTCAGCACCACGGCACCTGGACTCCCTGGGAGCCGATGGGGGTCAACATCGAGGGCGACCACATCGTCCCCGTGATCTGGCGCAACCGCCTGTACGTGTTCTGGGTGACCTTCCTCGAGCAGCCCGACTCGGCTGATGCCTCACCATCCGGCGGTCTGGAGATGAAGGTCGACGCGGCGACTCAGGTGTTCGTCAATGTACTTGCCGGATCCGGGTCCGGGTCCGTGAATGCGACCTCCATCGGCGCCATTCCGGCGAAGAAGGACCCCAAGCTCATCGACGCCTCGCTTTCGGAGGTCAAGCAATCGACACGCGGCGACGGAGTCAGCCGCTCGGTGCAGATCCAACTCCACTGGAGCGAGTACGTCGCCGGAAAGTGGTCCGCCCCGACCGGCAGCGGCTTCGGGTCGATCCCCTCGTTCTCCAGTCGTTATGCCCTCGACCCCTCGCGGGTGTTCGTCCACTCCTCCCTCGTCTACGACGTCGACGGCAACGAGGCCGGAGTCCAGGTGCACCTCACCGGCGACACGACGCGCACGCTCCTGCTGCGGGGTCGCAACAGCCCCCTGGAGCAGGGCACCAATCAGCCGCGTCCGCCGATGCCCTTCCAGTCGACAGCCGCTCGGTTCAACCACTACGACGGCAGTGGCACGTTCGTCGTCTCCTTCACGCAGAAGCTGACGACCACCAACGACCGAGCGGCGGTGCCGACTGCGGTGACCATGCCGGTGCTCGGCGCGGTCGGACCGTTCACGATCACCCCGTCGTCCAACGCCGTCACTGTCGGTGGGTCCGAGATCGGCTCTCTCGTCAGTCCGTTCTTCTTCGCCGACACGCGCCGCACCTTCTTCGTCGAGCCCACCCTGGTGGAGACCACGATCGAGACGTTCGAGTCCTATCTCGTGCCCGACGCCGGCCCGGTGGTGGTCTTCCCACCCGAGATCGTCGACCACCTGAACCTCCGGCCCTATGTGCCGGAACTGGTGCAGCCCGATCTCGGGATCCCCGAGTCGGGCAACCCCTGGCCCAAGGTCTTCCAGGGCCTGCCTCAAGACGTGCTCATGGGTCCGTCGACCGGCGTGCTCTTCGGCGACCGCCTGCTGGGTCCGCGCGGCTCGGTCGCGATCACCGTCGCAGCGGCCAGCTCATCGGCCATGACCGGCCCGGCCATCGACCACGTCCTGGTGGCGGACCAACCCGGGCTCTTCGACCGCACGCAACTCACCGACTTCGGCGACACCGCCGCCTCGGGCCTTGAACCTTCGGCCGTGGCCGTGGTCCACCCCGAAGCCCTCGCTCAGGCCGGACTGTCCACTGAAGTGACTCGCGTGAATGTGGTCGGCTCCTCCGGTTTCGCCGACCACGCGTTCGACCTGACCGAGGAACGACCCGGGCTCGTGGCCAACGTCGGCCTGATCACCCGGCTCAACCGCTAGGAGCGCCATGGCCAAGCCATCCGATGCGGCCCTCGCCGCCACGAGCTTCCACGGCTATGCCGATTCCGTCGTCTCCACGATCGCCAAGGACGACCTGTTTGGCCCGGCGCTCCAGCGGCCCGATCGTGCACAGGCCCGGGTCGCACACCGAGTCGCGCCACATCGTCGTGCGGGAACGCAACCTGGCCTATGCCTTCAGCCCGCACTACCACCCCTACGTCGGCGAGCTCACCCGCCGGCTCCTTGCCGGTTCGACCCGCAGTCTCCTGGCCGTCGACACGGAGTATGCGACGTCCGTTGTCGTCACGGCCGACGGCACTGCGGACAGCGGCAATGTCAGGATCGCCAAGGGCGAAGTCGTCCAACTGCCCGACGGGATCGGTCTGACGCTCGCTGGCAGTCCGGCGAGACTGGCCGGGCGACACATCGTGGCACCCGACGGCAACGTCATCCTGGGCGCGCCCGGCACGCCGGTGGTCGTCCCGAGCAGCGCCGAGGTGGTGCGCCGCGCCGGCTCCCGGGTCACGTTGTCGAGTGACCTTGCCGGGACGTTGGTCGACGCTGCGCCCCAACCCGTGCTACACCGGCCATTCTTCGCCGGCTATCTGCCAGGGGCGTCCGTGCCGGGAACCGCGCAGAACCCCCACCCCGTGGACGAGCTCGACTTCAGCCTGGGCGGCGCCTACGCCGGCTACAACTGGGAACTGTTCTTCCACGTGCCGATGCTCGTGGCGGTCAACCTGTCGCGCAGCGGCCGCTACGAGGAAGCGATGCGATGGTTCCACTTCATGTTCGACCCCACCGACACCTCGGCGCAGGTCAGCCCCGAGCGCTATTGGCGCGTCAAGCCGTTCCAGACGACAGACGTGCAACGGATCGAGGAGATTCTGGTCAACCTGTCCACGGGCGACGACCCGGTGCTCCAGCGCGACACGGTTAACGCCATCGGTGCATGGAAGGACGCCCCCTTCCGCCCGCACGTGGTCGCACGCTTCCGTCAGTCCGCCTACATGGTCAAGACCGTGATGGCGTACATCGACAACCTCATCGCCTGGGGCGACTCCTTGTTCCGCCAGGACACCGGCGAGTCAATCGACGAAGCCATGCAGCTGTACGTGCTGGCGGCCAACATCCTTGGGCCGCGTCCGCAGGCCGTGCCGTCAAAGGGCACCACCCGCAGCCAGACCTACGCTGACCTGCGCAAGGACCTCGACGCCTTCGGCAACGCCATGCGACCCGTCGAGAGCTCCCTGCTCCTGGACCTCGCCCCGCAGCCCGGGGCCACAGCGTCGGACGGGCGGCTCGTGACCTTGCGCAACCTGGGCCGGACCCTCTACTTCGGCGTACCGCGCAACGACAACCTGCTGGCCTACTGGGACGCCGTGGCCGACAGGTTGTTCAAGATCCGCAACAGCCTCAACTTGCAGGGCGTCTTTCGCCAGCTCCCCTTGTTCGAGCCGCCGATCGACCCCGCCATGCTCGCCCGCGCCACGGCCTCCGGACTCTCCGTGGACGCGATCGTCGCCGGGCTGGGTCAGCCGCCGTCGCACGTCCGGTTCACGGTGCTGCACCAGCAGGCGGCCGCGGCAGCCCAGTCGGCGGCAAGCCTGGGCGCCAGCCTGCTCGGAGCCACCGAGAAGGACGACGCCGAGCGGCTCACCCTCATGCGGGCCCGCCACGAGCGCCAGCTCTACGAGCTCGGCGAGCAGGTGCGCTACGCCCAGCTCCAGGAGTCGGTGAAGTCACGCCAGGCCGTCGCCGCCTCGATGCGCAGCGCGATCAGTCGCTACACCTACTACGAGCGCCAGCTCGGGCGCAGCCTCGGTGACATCGTGGTTCCCGAGCTCGACGAGATCGACGTGTCGTCACTGACGTCGTTCGAGTTCAACGTCGAGGAGCCAACTCTCGCCCAGCGCGACGTGCCGATAGACATCGTCACCGACGTGGCCGCCGAGGCGGCCGGCCGAATGCTTTCCCGCTTCGAGAACGAGGAGCTGGACAAGAACGGCACCGCGCGCACCATCACCGATCTGATCAAGATGGCTCAACTCTCCGGTCAGGGCGTCTCCCTCATCCCCGATTTTGGCGTCAAGTTCCACTTCTGGGGGCTCGGTGGCGACTTCGGCTTCGGAGGCTCCCAGCTGGGGCAAGTAGCACGTTTCGTCGCAGACAACCTGATCGCCTACGCGGATCAACTCAACCACCAGGCCGGCGTCGCCGCGAAGGTAGGCAACTACTGGCGTCGCGAGCAAGAGTGGGCACAGCAGAGCAGCCTGGCCACGACCGAGATCAACCATCTCTACCGCCAGCTGCGCGCGGCACAGATCCGTGAGGCCATCTCCGAGCGTGAGCTGGCCAACCAGCGGGTGCAGATTCAACAGGCAGGCGAGATCGAGACGTTCCTCAACGCCCAGGCGACCGACCCCAAGGGCAAGGTGGGCAACAAGGCCCTCTATGCCTGGTCAAAGCGCGAAACCCGCGGCCTCTACACCCGCACCCTCGCCCTGGCCCAAGAACTGGCCCGCAAGGCCGAGGCGGCGATGCGCCACGAACTGCTGCTCGCGGCGGACGCGCCCACGTACATCCGTCCCGGCTACGAGGGCGGGATGGAAGGCCTATACGGCGGCGAGAACTTGCTGCTCGACCTCCATGCGGATGCAGGCGGCGTACGACGAGGCGAACAGCCCCGAGCTCGAGCCGACTCGGCACATCAGCCTGGCCCAGCTCGACCCCTTAGCACTGCTCACGCTGCGCGCCACCGGCACCTGCTCGTTCTCCGTGCCTGAGGAGTGGTTCGACCTGGAGGCCCCGGGCTTCTACCGGCGTCGCATACGGTCGGCCTCGCTCAGCATCCCGTGTGTGGCCGCCCCCTACACGAGCCTTAACTGCGTGCTTTCGCTGACCAGGAGCCAGGTGCGCATGGAGCCGGCCAGCGAACTGACCGACCTCAACGGCGCCGTGACACAGATGGTCGCCAGCACCGGCGTCGAGGACTCCGGCGGTGACGCCTCCGGCGGCAGGGACGACCGGGTCCGCCCCTTCGAGTTCGCCGGCGCGATCAGCGAATGGACGCTGACCCTGCCGGGCCAGGGCACCGACGGCTTCCGGGTCTTCGACTACGACACCATCAGCGATGTCGTGCTGCACCTGAGCCTCTCGGCCCGCTTCGACGGCGGCGCCGTAGACGCAGCCGTCAAGCGGGTGCAGAAGCTGGCAAAGGGCACGGGCGACACCGGTGCGGCCGGTCGCGTGCGGATGTTCTCGCTACGTCACGAGTTCCCCTCGGAGTGGGCCGCCTTCGTCGCGCAGGGGGGTGCGCAGGCGCCGCTGACGTTGACACTCCGACCCGAGCACTTCCCCTCCTGGGCCGGCCCGAAGGTCAAGGTGGAGTCCTTGGCCCTGTTCGTGCCTCCGGCAGCCACCGGCGACCCGCTGGAGGAGTTGCTCCCCATCCCCGCGACGCCCAAGATCGGCACGCAGTGGACCGTCCAGCTCGACCCGGGGCAGCGCGACGTGTGGCTCCTCGTCACCTGGAAGACTTGACGAGGCCGGCCCGCGCTTGGGGTCTCGCTGCCGAAGATGGGGGATCTCCCGCCCCTGGCCACTCGCGAAAGTTGTTGTAGCCCAGCACTCCGGATGGCGGCGCTAGCCACTAGGAGGTGAGTGCGGTGTACACGGCGTGCGCGACCTGAGGGTTCGTGATGTCGCTGTGACCCTTGACAAACTGATCGGCGTGCAGGTTCGCGACCTTCTTGGCGGCGAAGTGATAGGTGCCGCCCACGTCGACGAGGTCGGTGTCGGCCTGCGTTTCGGGCGTCTTCTGCGCCCCGTTGCTGCCCATTCCGCCGTAGGGGTCGCTCTCATCGCCCAGGCCTGCGGCTGTCTGGTGTGCGAGTCGAGAAGCGAGTGCATACGCGATGCCGACCGCCTTGTCGTTGCGCGTGTGGGTGATGATCATCGGACCGGAGAGCTTGCCGGGGACGCCTTGGAATGCGCCGTTGTGACCTTGCCCGTCGTAGTCGGTGGCGATGCCATAGTGGCTGAACGCACCCTGCAGGAGGCTCACCGACTGGAGCGGGACGGGCGTGGCGAAGGCGGCGGCCGTCACAGCTCGGGCCCCGAATGAGTGCCCCACGAGATTCAGCCGCGCTTTCGGTACGGCGCCGTGAATGGCTTGAAGGGTCTGGTTGATGCCGACCTTTCCGACGGCGCCCGCGCGCTCCTTCATCGTGTAATAGGTCGTCGTGTTGAGCAGCTCCTGCGCAGCGGTCAACACGCCACCGAGGCTGAGGCCTTGGGCGCCGCCGCCTGCACTGAGGACTCCATCGACGTTGCCGGGCTCCCCGATTCCCGTCGCGCCGCCGCCAGAGGCCGCCCCTTCCAGCCCGCCGAGGTTGCCGGAACCCTGCGCTTCGGTAAAGACCGTCTCGGGGTCACCCTCGCGCAGGGTCGACGGCGGGGGATCCTCGTCGACCGGCAGGGGCCCGGGCAGCAAGCCTCGCAGCAGTTCGAGGTACGAGGATCGTGCAGCGGCTGACGACTCGAGTTGCGGAATCAGGGCTACGAGTTGATCGCGCACGGCGGGGTCCTCGATTCGCGCGGCGATCTCAGCCGCCAGATCGCTGGCAGCATCGTCGATTCCCGCGCCGCCACCGGCGACGTTGGCGTCGTCGGCCCACTTGATCGATGGCCAGAGGATGCCGACGATCGCGAGCTTGCGTCCGGCGGTGCCCATCGTGGCTGGTTCGACGGACTTGAGGCTTGAGTCCAGCGCTGCGTACAGGCCCCTCGCGGCACCCATGTCGTTGTTCCAGCCGTGGGTGAGCAGGACGACGTCGGTCGCGCCGGACGTCTTGACCATCGCGACCGCCTTGGCCAGCTCATTGGGGTCGTTGACCGTGCCGTCGGTCCGCATCTGGACTTCGGCGTAGGGGTGCTTCATCGCAGCTCCTTCAGACGGATTGGATGGCGCGCATGGAATCGACTAGACCCTTGCCTTGGAACGTCGGAACCCGACCCAGGTCGGTGGCGGTATCCATGAGGATCCGCTTCACTTCCTCAGGGCGGCCGATGAACTCCCGATTGACGGACAGCAGGCCGGCGGCGACGCCCGACACGTGCGGGGCGGCCATCGACGTCCCACTGTCTTCCACGTACGTCGCGTCCTTGTCGCGCTGCAACGCCCTTTGAAGCAGCTCCCCCGCACCGGCGCTCACGATCCGCTCGCCCGGCGCCACGAGGTCCGGCTTCATTCGGCCGTCTCCCGTCGGTCCCTTGGAGGAGAAGTAGGAAACGCCCGAAAGATGCGGGCTGCACCGACGTGGAACCGACTGTCAAGGCTCGCTCGGCGTTGCCCGGATCGTTGATCGTCATCGCAAAGCCGAGGTGCATCTGCGGGTTCCCGCCCTGGACAGCATCCAGGGCGATGCCGTAACCGCTGTTGCCAGCCGCCACGACGACGAGCACGCCGGTGCGCACCAATCGATCGACCTCTCGGCAGACCGGGGTGAGACCCGTCCCGAACCATGACGGGTCGAACGGGTAGCCCACCGACAAGTTGACACCGTGCACGTTGAGCTCACGGCCACCCTTGTTCAGGTCCGAGATGTACTCGAGTGCATCGAGCAGCGCCGTGACGTCTCCGGATCCGTCGCCACGCAGGACCTTGCAGGACAGCAACGTGGTGCGAGGGGCCATGCCCCGGACATGATCCAGCTCCACCCGCGCCCCGGACAGTCCCGAGCCCTCCTCCTGGTACCACGTCGCCGCCACCAGCTTCGTCCCCGGCGCTGCCACTTGCTCGCCGGCCAGGATGCCGGCCACATGTGTTCCATGACCGGCTTCGTCGACCAGAGGATCGCTGGAGCCATCAGTGAAGTCCATATGCTTCAGCTGGCCCGGCAGGTCGGTGTTGCGATGAGTGGCGAAATGCGGGTGGTCCGCCTGGATTCCCGAGTCGAGCACGGCCCAGACGATTCCCTCGCCGGTCGCCTCGAAGGCGCGCTGCGACGCGTCGGACTTCGTGGTGACGACACTCCGATGGATGAGATTGTGGATCTCGAAGTTCGGCCACATGCGATCGATGGCGTACCGAGGCGCGGGACGCGATCCCGCTGCCGTCGGCGCGTTGGCGGGATCATGTGGGGCGCCCAGACCGAGATCCTTGGCTCGCACGTCGGCCTTGCCGTCCGCCTGCACGAGCTGGCGGATCTGGCTCGCGGTGAGACCAGCCGACACGTAGTTGGACACGGAGGACTGCCCTCGTCGGACGAGTGCCCTCGGCGCGATCTCCGACAGCCAACCAAGCACATCGGCCGCTGCGCCGGCCACGCCCTCCGGGTGGCTCGAACGCAATTCGATGACGACCCCGATCGTGGATCGAGGTGCGGACTCGGCCATGAGCTGGGCGAGCGGGCGCGTCACGACGGAGTCAGCCACGAGATCGGGTGCTGTCGGCACCGTCCTGCTCGTGCCGGGCAGACCCCGCTCGCGTCTTGGCGGCGCGCCGAACGACTCTCGGGGAATGCTCGGCAGGTCAGCCATAGCGTCCTCACACGGTGAGTGCGTCTCACGTTTGCGCCGAGGCTACTGGAGGCCTGTAGCGCGCGAAACCCCTTGATGAAGCGGAACGAACGGCGGTGGGTCTCTGCCCGGTCGTTCGATCAATGGAATCCTGGTCAGTGCCGATGGGTGACTGTCGACCCACTGCCGATCGAGCATCGTCGCCGGCCCGGGGTCGACCCGCTCGGGGAAGGCAACTCTCCGATCCAGGGCGCGGCGGGCGGGCGCTCAAGGACGGGCCCGACGAGCACCAGACGACGGACCCCTTCGGCGAAGCAATGGCGAGGCGTCTGACGATGATGTGGGCTGGACGAAGGCGGCTCGGAGTAAACGGACGGGGCCGCGCACAGCCGCCTTCGCACGCTCGACGCTATCGGGGAGTCGCCGCTGACGACGGAGTGGATCGGCCAAGTTTGGGCAAAGCAAAGGGCCCGGACCGGCTCACCCAGCAGCGTGCACCGATGTGCTGTGCGCCAATCCCAGCCCATCTCTCCTCACCCCGTGCTTCTGCGCGAGCGAGAGAGCACCCAGGGACCGAGAGGACGCCATCCGCTGGCGGGGGCCGAGGCCGGGATCGCCCACCGGACTTCGATCCCGCAATCGCCCGAAACGTGATTCGTGAAGATGTCGCCCAGGCTGCTCAGCGTTTAGGTTCGCCGGCGTCTATCAGACACTGCGATCCTCGGGAGGGCTCATGGCCACGAGGCTGCACAGCATCATCGTGGACTGTCGCGACGCCATGTCTCAGGCCGTTGGTGGGCGACGGTCCCGGGCTACCACGTGACGGAGCGAAACACCGGCGAGTTCGCGGTCACCGATCCGTCTCGCGTCGGAACGCCGCTGTATTTCATGAACGTGCCAGAACCGAAGACCGGCAAGAACCGGCTGCACATCGATATCACGACACTCGACTCCGTCGAGGATGAAGTGGCACGACTTCTCGCCCTCGGCGGCACCCTGGTCGAGATGCGTCGGGACCCGCCGGAGTTGGCGAATCCGGACTCGTGGGCAGTGATGCAGGACCCGGAGGGCAACGAGTCTTGCCTGCTCAACGACGATTCCATCACCGGCTTCGACTGACGGTGTTCCGCGCCCAGCGGCTCAGGGCATGCTCATCATGAACGTTTGGGTAGCGGGCACGGTCTGGGTGCCGCCCACACGACCTGACTGCGCTGAGGCAGATTCTTGTGCCTACTTCAGGTCGAGGTGAACGGCCGATGGGCGTAGTAGTGAAAGGGAGCAGGACTGGCAGATCAGTTCCACGCTTTCGGGAGGCCCGAGGTAGGCGGACGTGGTCGTCGACTGAGTATGCACTCTGCCGTCGGGGGTGCGGGAGACCAGCGATGTCCGGGTGGGTGGGTTGAGCGCGATGCTCAAGGTGATGCTCATGGCCGAGTTGGCGATCATGCGCAGGCGCGGCATCGGCTGCCGGTAGTACATGTCGACGGACCCGAGGAATCGCGCGCCCGAGCAGGCAGGGCAATGCGTGACCCCGTCCTTCACGATCGCGATCATGACGGCCCCTCGCAGAGTGTTCCTTGTCGCCGATAACGGTACGGCGTGGACCGGGTCCGAATGGTGCCGTGACGGACCCGTCACCCATCGAACCCCGGTGAGCGTGGTCGCCGTCCCAGTGGCCGAACCCGCAGCTGGCTGAGCGAGCGACGCTACTCTGGTGGCTTCAGGGAGGGCCTTCATGCGGGGCGGATCGCAATCAGCGTGGCACCAGCTGCCCGAGGACGCCTTGCGCGTGGCAAGTCTCGTGGGTGAGTTGTCCGACGTGGTCTATGTGTTGCGGCTGGAGCCGGACGACGCGGTGGAGTTCCTGTCCCCGTCGATTCATGCATTTGTCGGTCGTACGGCGGAGGAGTTCGCGGCCGACACCGGACTGATGGGGTCGATGCTCGATCCGCGGGACCGGGCGATCGCGGCGCGGGTTCGCGATGCGGCGATCGGAGAAGTCGTCGATTTCACGGTGCGGTACGTGACCGCGGACGGACGCACGATCTGGACGCAGCATCGCTCGCGCAAGGATCGCCGCGACGACGGTTCGGTCGTCCTCTGCGGGGTCGCGCGCGACGTCACGGAACAGCGACAGGCGCACGACAACTACCGCCTGATGGCCGAGAACGCCTCCGACGTCGTTCTTCTGGTGCAAAGCGATGGAACCCTGGAATGGGTGTCCCCCTCGGTGGAGAGGTCGCTCGGCTGGAACCCCGCGGATCTGCTGGGTACCCAGCCGTGGGAACTGATCCACCCCGACGACCAGGTGCCGGCCATGACCGCGCTGGCCGAATCGACCGTCGACGGCGTTGTCCTGCCCGCCATCGAGGTACGGGTCAAGCGCCTGGACGGCACGTTCGTGTGGATGTCCGCGTTGGGTCACGCGATCGAGCCGGGGCGGGTGGTCGTCGGCCTGCGGGACGTCGACCAGCAGTTCCACGATCGCGCGGCGGTGGCAGCCAGCCAGGCCCGGCTGCAGGCGACGATGGACTCCTTGCTGGACCCCCACGCGCTCCTTCAGGCGGTGCGCGCCGAAGACGGCAGCATCGTCGACTTCATCTATGCCGAGGCCAACGAGGCCGCCTGCGCGTACATGCAACTGGACCGCCGTGAGCTTGTCGGCGCGCGCTTGTTGGACCTTCTCCCGGGGCAGGCCGGGTCGGGGATGCTGGGGATGTACGCAGCAACCGTGGAATCCGGGACTCCCCTCAGACTCGATAATTTCGCCTACCCGCACGAGATCCTGGCCGGCGAACGGCGCTACGACATCAGTGCCGTGCGTGTTGGCGACGCGCTCAGCTTCACCTGGCGCGACGTCACCGGCCGGTACCGCGAGGCAGCCCGGCTCGCCGAATCCGAGGAGCAGTACCGGCTGCTGGCCGAGAATTCGTCCGACGTGATCATGCGCAGCCGCCACGGCCTGGTGCTGTGGATCTCCCCCTCCCTCGAGCGAGCGTTGGACTGGTCGCCGACCGAGTGGATGGGACGGGACTTCTTCACCCTCATCCACCCCGACGACGTCGACTCCGTTCGACGTGATGTGGCGAGCGTCTACGACGGCCTCGGCACCGTGCTGCGGTTCAGGGTGACGGCGCGGGACGGCAGCTACCACTGGGTGGAGTCGCATGCCGAGCCCTACCGCGACGCCGATGACCAGATCGACGGCGTCGTGTCCACCTTGCGGGTCGTCGACGACGCTGTCGAGGCCGAGCAGGAGCTGGCGCGGCGCGCGACGTATGACGACCTCACCGGGCTGCTCCGGCGCGAAGAAGTCATCACCCGCCTGGCGAACCTCGGACGCCGGGTACGCAGGCCAGGCGAGGAGTGCGCCCTGGTGTTCTGCGACATCGACGACTTCAAGACCGTCAACGACACCCGAGGGCACGCCGCAGGCGATCAACTGATGCGCACCGTCGCTGCGCGCATCCGATCCGCCGTCCGCATCGGTGACACGGTCGCACGTATGGGAGGCGACGAATTCCTCGTCGTCCTTGACGGCGTCCATGACTTGGCCGAAGCCGCCGCGATCGCCGAGAAGATCCGAGCAGCAGCAACCGTGGCCGACGTCGCCGTCCCCGGGGGCCACCCTTCGACGCTCAGCCTGGGGGTGACCCTCAGCGCGCCGGGAGAACCGGTCGACACGATGATCGCCCGCGCCGACCGTGCCATGTACCAGGCGAAGGAGACGGGCCGCAACCGCGTCGTCGCAGTTCCGCGACCTACGCGGTCTGCATGATCCTTCGTCGCGTGACGAACCCGGGTGCCCGTCGGCGGCCCAACGCATCAGCTGCTGCCCGTCCTGGCAGTGTCGTGGTCGCCCACGGCGTTGGGGTTCGGCGACCTGTTGGGGCTATCCACCTGTGGCCCTCCGCGAGTACCGTCAACCGCCAACAGCGAGCCTGATGCCGGGAATCGACTCGGTCATGGCAAGCAAGGAGGCGACATGGCCGACATCCGTTCCACTCAGTACACGACTGCCTTGTTCGTGCTTGAGATCGAAGGCAGCCCGGTAGGAGTACTGCACTCGTGTGACGGCGGCGAGCCGTACGGCGTGGTCGCAGTCGAGCGTGCCGCGGCCGGTGCCGCCCCTGGCAAGCACATTGCCGAGTGCGAGTTCGCACCGCTGGAGGTGTCGTTCGGGGCCGGTATGGACGCGGCCCTGTACTCGTGGCTGGCCTCGTGGCTGGATGGGAAATCCGACTCGAAGTCCGGCAGCGTGATCTTCGTCGACTACAACTTCCGGGAGCAGGGACGACTCGACTTCCAGAATGCACAGATCACCAAGGTCGCCTTCTCCACTTTCGACGGCTCGTCCCGTGACCCGATGCTGATCTCCGTCACCCTCCAACCGGAGCGCACCACACGGCGGACCACCTCCGGTGGCACGACGTCGAAGCTCATCGGCCGGCAGAAGCGGGCATTGAGTAGCAACTTCCGGCTCACCTTGTCGAACCTGCCAACTATGCGCGTCGCATCCGTGCATCTGCCCGTGACATCTGCCGTGCCCAGCGCGGATGCGGTGGGAGTGGAACGCTTCCCTGCGGCCGGCGTCGAGTACTCCGTGACGAACCTCGAGTGTGCGGTCAGTGCCCAGGACGCGCAGGGATACCGCGACTACCTCCAGGACTTCGTCGTCAACGGGAACAATCAGCAGTCGATGGAGCGCTCGGGGACGTTGGAGGTGCTGGCCCCCGACTTCAAGGAGGTGCTCTTCACGATTGGACTGGAGAATCTCGGGATCGTCCGTGTCACCGACGACCGTCAGGAGCGTGGCGCGCAGGCGATAGCACGGGTGGCGGTCGAGTTCTACTGCGAACGCTTGACGTTCAACGCGGGGAAGGGCGCCACCGGTGAACCGGCCGCCAGTTCGTCCAGCACAGCGGGGACCTCGGCGCCAACGACTGTCGCCGCGACGTTGGAGCTCTCCCGGCTGGTCGCCAATGCCGTCGATCTCCTTGCAACAGCCCGATTGCAAGTTCCGACCGCGGCGGGATCATCCGTTGAGAACGTGCTCGCCGGTGCAGCCCTCCCCGGCATTCCGGAACTTGTCGCCCGCCGACTGCTCTCCACCACAACCCAGGATGCGGATGTATCGGTGGCCCCTGCTCGGTATGCCCAAGGTGTCGACCTCGGGCGAGCCTGGGCTCAGGAGCAAGCGACCCTGCCCGAATTGACCGACGTTGCGGCGCTGGAGTCCAGCGACTGGACCGCTCTCGCCCTAGGCTCCAGCCACACGTTGTTGGCGGCCTTGAAGGACGACGGCGCTATTCCCCAGAACATTGATGCCGCGGTCGACTTGGAGCGTGACCCATACGTCGATGGCATTGTGGCGGGGGCTGCGGAGGTACTGAGCGGTGCGCGTCCACACCTAGGCGGCTGATCGCAACAGGTGCTAGGAGACTTGCAGGCGGTGTTCGTACGGCGCAGCGGGCACGCGGTGACGCGACGACTTCCCTTTCACGGATTCGACGAAGTTGGAACCGGATAAGCCGGAGAGGTCGGCTGGATCCTTGAGGCCGACTTCGCCAGCCTTGATGATGTGATGGCCACCCTGCACGCCGAAGCCTTCCAAGACGTTAAGACCGTCACCGAATCAGTTGGGACGACGATCTTCCTCTTTGAGGTTGATGCCGGCTGACGGCGTCTGCCGATCTGCCGAGAGTTGCCTCCCAGGACCCACGTTCCGCTTGGCGTCGATTAGTTGTTGGCGAGTGAACGCTGGCTCCCGCCTCGCCGACGGCGGTCGCCTGAGCAGCGCCGACCGCTGGCGCTCAAGACTGTCCAGATTCGCGTGCGCCGTCTTCAGGAGGGTGGGGAGTGCCGCGCCGGTCGTCTTGCTCTGCCCATGCGACGAAGGACCAGATAGGGAACAGGACTCCGATCGTGGCAGCGAGCACTTCTGCGGCGCTGAGAAGGGTGACCGCCACCGGGTTGCTCACGGTACGTGGATCCGCCGCAGTTGAGAGCACCACTGCCAATGCGATCATGACGGGCCAGGCCAGCAGCCCCCAGGCCAACCTGGAGTGCCAGTCCATGTGCATCTGTGACTGCATGTCGACGCCCTTTAGTGATCGAACTTCACAACTGTGTCACGCTGCGATGGTGGTTGCCTAGGGGCGAACGTCCGCTCGTGAATGTCTCCCGCCGCTGCCGAACATCATGCGCCACCTTTGCGGTGCCGAGCGAGTCCTGTCAGCGCGCGAGTGCATTCGCTGAACCGTGAGGAGGGGCTGCGCTCCTAGCGCATACGGGTCGCTCCCGCTACCGTCAGGACGTGCCTGCCCGCCCCCACTCCGGTACCCGAACGCCGTAGCACGCTCGGTGCCGCCGTTCGCATCGTCGCTTGGGACGCTGCATCGCAGTCCATCCGCATCCTCGTGGACTCCGGCGTCTTTGCCGAGCTCCGGGACGAGTTGCTCCGCCGCATCCCCGTCCACAACCCCGACTGGACCGACTACAACGCGAGTGACCCCGGCGTCACGCTGCTCGAACTGCTCGCGTACCTGGGCGAGGACCTGCTCTACCGGTTCAGCCACTTAGCGGAGCCTGCGTGCTCCAGGCTCGACCACACGACTTCGCGCCGGTCCGAAGGCCGCCCCTTCGACGAAGGTCCCCAGTAGACCGTGCCGGAAGGGTGTTGATTGGCGGTCCCGAGTAGGCGCACCATGGAACAGAGGTGATGCCCATGAGAGAACGACTTCAGATTTCCTAAGAGGATCGGCCCCTGCCTGTGCGGGGGTCGATCCGTGTGAACTCACGAACTGCGATCCACCTGAGGGTCGTATCCGCAGTCGATCAAGTACTGACGAAGTTCCTCGTCCCCGGAGGCCTCAGCGAGCTCCCCGAGCAGGACCGCCGCTTCGTCGTTACCCGCATCGATGAGCCACTTCAGTGTCGCGATGTCGCCCTCGTCCGCTGCCAGCTGGGCAAGGGCACCTCCTGCCTTGTCAACGCCGGCATCGACGAGTGACCGCAGCAAGTCCTGGTCTTCCTCCGCGACAGCGAGCTCAACCAGCAGGACGGTTGCCTCTTCGTCGCCTTCCTCCTCGACCAGTCGGCGAAGCGCTTCACGATCGTCGATTCCCATGGCCCCATCGTAGATAGCACCACGGCTTCGAGTCCCCGATTGTGCGAGACGAGAAGCGGTCTGGCGCGACGAGGATCGGACGTCGGGCTTCGATCCTGGTGAACGCCATTGGCGGATGCAGCCCACCCCCAGTTCCCTCGGAGGCCTCAGCACGCCGAAGCGGGCCGACCGTGACAGCATGGCCGAATGGGCGATGACCAGGGCCGCCGCAAACCGATGCCGCAGAGCACGCTTGCGGCGGTACTGCTCGTCGTGTGCATGATCGCCGTGATCGTCGGAATGGATCTGCTGTTCTTCCGCGGGGCGGCCATGACGGTGTGGCGATTCTTCGCCAACGTCGCTGTCGCCCTGACGGGCTCGGCGTCTACATGAAGTTCATCGCCCGCTGAACCGACCCAGCCTCTGGGCGAGCGTGACATCGAGCACCGCCCAATTCGCAGCAATCTGCACAGACGGTGCCTCTCGTCATCCTTGCGGCGTCGCGATGGATGCCGCGATGCGACGCGACTCGATGCCCGCCTCGCGCAGCATCCCTGACGGTGACACGAACTGCCCGCAGAAGTACAGGCTCGGCAGCGACGTGACGCCGCCTGACACGAGAGGACGCCCGTCCTCGTCGCACACCGCCTGCCACTCCGGAAGGAAGTCCTCGAGCGCGGGTCGGTAGCCGGTGCCGAGTACCACGGCGTCGACGTCAAGACTGGTTCCGTCCTCGAAGACGACACCCGTCTCGGTGAACCGGGCGATGGCCCCGTGCACGGTGATCCGGCCGGACTTGATGTGGTCGATGGTCCCGATGTCGAGCAGCGGGATGTGCCGATCGTGCGCGATCTGTGCGTTGGGGCCGTATGGGAGCTTCCGCAATCCGACTTTCGTGATGTCGCCGATCGTGAGGCGAACCAGTGGGGCCGCGAGCGCGTCGGCGACCGCGGGCGGGAGATAGCGCATGACAGCGCCGATCTGCAGGATGGGCACGACGCCGAACATGTCGCGTGGCACGACGTTGACCGCACCGCGCACCGACAGGTGCGTCGTGACGCCGTGCTCCACGAGGTCGATGGCCTGCTCGCAGGCCGAGTTGCCGAAGCCGACGACGAGCGCGGTGCCGCCGCGCCAGCGTTCGCCGTTGACGTACTCGCTCGAGTGCAACACGTCGCCTGCGTAGTCCGCCATGCCCGGCCAGGTGGGGCGCACCGGGCGGCGCGTCGCGCCCGTGGCCACCACGACGTTGGACGCGGTCCAGGTGCGGCTCGCGGTGGTTGCGACCCAGCAGTCGTCGACTCGCTCGAGCCGCGAGACTTCCTGGCCGTACTGCGGCTCGATCCGGTGGTGCGCGCGATAGTGCTCGAGATAGTCGACGACCTGGTCGCGCGACGGGTAGCGCGGCCACGACGACGGCATCGCCAGGCCCGGCAGGCTCGACGCCGACTTCGGCGTGTGCAGGTGAAGTCGGTCGTAGTGGTGACGCCAGGCCGTACCCACGACGTCGGTGGCCTCGAGCACCTCGAACGGTCGCCCGGCTGTGGCGAGCGCCGCCGCCGTGGCGAGCCCGGACGCGGACGCCCCGATGATCAGCGTCTGGGTGTCGATCGGCATCCCCAGACGCTAGACGAAACGCGCGGTGCGCGATGCCCTTCCGCGGGGTCGCACTTGTCGCTTCAGAAGCACCATGCCCGCTCCGATACCCCAGAGACGGGTCCGGCGGCGTGACAGGAAGTGACGTGAGGCGCGGTGAGCGACATCCCTCCTGATGACCTGCCCAAGTCCCGCAGTGGCCGGATCCCCCAATGGGTCCAGCAGGAGGCGGCGGGTCGTCCGGCCTCACCGACGACATGGCGTCCCCCCACGGTGCCGACCCTCGACATGGTCTCCCCTCCAGGCAGTCATGCGCGGGGGCGAAGCGGGGGCGCCCGTCGGCTGGTCCCACTCACACTGGTCCTCCTCCTGCTCGCCGCCGGAACGGCCTACCTCGGACGTGGCGAGCAGTTCCCCTGGCACGCTGTGTCGCAGAGCGAGTACTCCGCGGTCGAGTCACTGCCCCTGCCCCAGGGCCCGAACCCGTCGGCCGACGCCCCGGGCCAACTGTCTTCGGTGACGGGGGGCAGGGTGATCAACCCGTCAGAACCGCAAAGAGGAGGGCACGCCGCGTTCCCGCCGCCAGGACTGGAAGAAGGTGCCGCTCCTCTCGGTCTCCCGGCCTCAATCGAGAACCCCAGTACCGCTTACGCGTTCGAGAATGTGGTCAAGGGCACCAGCGAGCCCGTGTCGTGGTCTCCGTGTCGACCCATTCACCTCGTCATCAACGCGGCCGGCGCACCGCGCGGGTTCACCCGACAGGTCCTCAAGATCGTTGCCGAGGTGTCGTACCTGACCGGCCTTCGCTTCATCAACGATGGCACGACGCGCGAACGACCGTCGATGTCGAGGGATGGGTACCTGCCTGCGCGCTACGGCAACCGCTGGGCCCCCGTTCTGATCGCGGTCATCCTGAAGACACGCTCCCCTCGGTATGACAACGTCGCCGGACTGGCGCGAAACGTCGTCGGCCAGACGTCCACGACAGGGCTTCCGCACATCGTGTCGAGCCAGGTCCTCGTCATGAAGTCAGCGTTCGCCCAGAAGCTGCCCGCCGGGACACCACTGTTCGCCCAGGTGCTGCGGCACGAATTCGGGCACATGGCCGGCCTGGGCCACACCGATGCCTTAAGTCAGATCATGGACGCTCAGAACCTCGGCGTCCCCACCTACCAGGACGGCGATCGCACCGGGCTCAGCCGGCTCGGAGCCGGGCCGTGCGCTCCCGACCTGTGACGCTGATTCGACGAGCGTGAGATCTCGATCCGAGCTTGAGGCGATCACGTCACGTCAGCGTATTCCGATCCGACGCCGTGCCTCGCCGCGAGCGCGCGACCAGTGACTTGAACGCGTTCCACGCCTCCATGATCACGATGACCAGCGGGATGAGCAGCCACGGGTACTCCTCGAAGATCGGTTCCATGGTGGGTGGTCCTTCCTGATGAGGAGTCGGGCTAGGGACGGGGCTGGAGCAGGCAGACGCGGGCCGCGGCGTAGGGCCACTGGGTGACGAGGTCGTTCACGCTGGCCGCGGCCGGGGCGGGCGGGGCCAGCGGCGGGTCGTCGTCGATGGATCCGACGAGGGCGAGGAAGACGACGGCCACGGGGGCCGGCGGCTGCGGCTGGCCAAGTGGTGCCCGCGGCGGGGTGAGGTCGACGTCGAAGGCGACAGCACGAGGCATCCGCGCATCGACGGGGACGTCGAGGGGAAGGCGGGCCGAGCCGTCGGGCCGGCGCACGACGTTCCAGCCGGCCGGTCCTGCGCCGGACGCCGGGGTGGTCCACGCGCTCGTATGGAAGTCCGTCACTCCCGCGACCGGTGCCGTCAGCCCGGCCGCCGCCGAGGCGACGTAGCGCCACAGCAGCACGGCCCACGCGTGCCCGGCGTCCGCCGCGCGTGAGTCGCGGTGATGCAGCAGCACGTCGACGGTCGACGGCTCCGAGTAGACCGTCCACACCCCGCCCGCGGACGACGGCGGCACCACGGTCTCCATGAGGTCGACCTCGGTAGCCGGCTGCGTCGGGGTCAGCGCGGTCGTCCAGGGTGCCCGGGCGACCGCGAGGGCGTCGGCGGGGTTCGCCGTCACCGACAGGTCAGCCCCCAGTCTGGTGCCGAGCACGGCGTTCCACAGTTGCTGGTCGATGAGCGGGCCACCGGGCAGCATCGGACCACGGCGGGATCGATCGAGACCGACGAGGTCGCCGAACGACTGCGTCCACTGGCCCGTCGGCACGACGCTTGGGTAGAGCCACCGGAACGCGGACTGGAACTGCCACAGCTCGTACGCCGACGGCACGTTCAGCGCGGTGATCGGGTTGGGCCCGATCCAGCGGGGCATCGCGGCGAGCGGCCACTGCGGGCGCACGGTGATGTCGGGGCTGGAGTCCGTCGTGAAGTTCGTCGGCGGGGCCGGGGCCAGCCGCGGATTGGCGAGGCGCACCGGGAGCATGCGCCGGTCGTCGTGCGGGTGGACGCGGACGAAGGTCCGGCGCTCGGAGTCGTGCGCGAGGTCGACCTCCCAGACGCCGCGCGACTGGACGCCCGCGCGCAGCAGTCGCACCGGGATGGCGGGCAGCGGCGGCGGCGTCGGGTCCACCCAGATGCTCAGGTCCTGGACGGTCGCCTGCGGCAGGCCGTTGACGTACGGGAGCCAGGTGTGGGTGCCGTTGTCGTCCTGGCGTTCGCCCTGCCAGACGCCCGTCGCCGTCCCGACGTACACCGTGGTCGCGTGCCCGGGGTCGACGACGACGGCGTACACCGGGTCGAGTGGGCCAAGGGTGGGGCCGGCGGTGTCGAGCTGGTGGCGGAAGTTCGTCCGGCGGAAGCGGTCGGTGGCGCTGGAGTACCACCAGACCGTCTCCTGGTCGGTGCCGTTCGCGCCGAGCGTCGTCACGTAGAAGTCGTGGGTGCCGGGGACGGGCGCGATGTCGGTGACGACCTGCGTGCGCTCGATGAGGACGGCGGACGAGGTGATCGGCCACGGCTTGGCACGCCACACGTTGGGGCTGAGTTCGCGCCACCGGCAGATGCCCTGGGCGAAGGCGGCGAGCAGCTCGGTGTCCGACGCCCACTTGACCATCCGCGCTGATCCGAACGGCGTCACCGGCGATCCGCCGCTGGGCAGGCCCTTGGTCGTCGCGGCAGCGTTGATGTCGGCCCCGCCCGCGGTGCGCCGATCCAGAGCGGTCGCCCCGGCGGCGCCGGTGGCGAAGGGCAGCACGCGCCAGGTGCAGGCGACACCGCCGCCGAGGTCGTCACTGACCCAGATGCGGTTCGTCCCGACGGCGACGCGACCGCCAGCACCGTGCGCCACCGACGCCGCCCCGACATACATGGCGCACACGAGGTTCTCCCGCTCCCCGCGGATCGTTCCCCAGTTCGGATGCAGCGGACGCCGGTGGAGCGGGTCGCGGAAGCTCGGGTGGTTGCACTGCCACGTTCCCTGCATCCACTCGCCGATCACGACGTCGGAGGCCGTGGGGTGGAACACGACGCCACCCCCGTCGCCCTCGAAGAGCTCCTCCCAGACGGTGTCGCCGGTCCGCACCAGCACGCCGTTGTCCTGCATGCCGGCGGCGAGGAAGTGGTTCGACGTCGGGTGGGCCGCGAGGAAGCCGGGCTCGAGGGTGGCCAGTCCGGTCATGCGCGGGGCGAAGGAGTGCACCCGTCCGCCCTGCATCGAGACGTAGACGCCGCCATCGCAGCCGACCCAGACCGTGCGGTTGCCGGCCGGCCCGACGAGCCGGATGACATGGACATCGGGGTGGACGTTGTTGCCGACGAGGCCGGCGTCGGTCGCCCCATCGCCCAGCGGGGCCAGCCCCATGGTCGACAGACCGGACGCGGGCTGCAGGGTCACGGCTGCCTGCACGTCCATCACCCAGATAGCGGCCGCCCAGTCGCTCGTCCCGGTCGGCACGAGGGTGTCCCCGCCCATGTAGAGGCGGTCGACGATTCCATCGCCGGTGCCGTCGAGGTCACTGGCCATGGGCACGGGAGCGCGGTCGACGACGATGCACTGGTCGTAGTCCGCCTGCCCCTGCCCGAAGACGGCGGGGACGCCGCCGACCGCGGTGGCGACCGGAGGGTTCAGGGTCGCGTCGGGGATCTGGTAGACGGTTGCCACCCCGCCCGCAGCGCACAGGACGTAGATGCGGTTGGCCGCGGCCAGCGCGAGCGACAGTCGGCCGTCCATGAACGTCGTGGTCGAGTCCATGCTCGGCATCTGGACGAACGTCGCCCCCGCGTCGTCACTCGTGAGGACGCCGAACCCGAAGACGGCGAGGACGAGCCGCCCGCCGGGCAGCCAGAGCGCATCGGTGAACACCGGGTTGGCCGGCCAGCCCGCCGGCGCACCCGCCGGCCAGGCGGCCGCCGCCGCGGTCCACTGGTACGTGCCGCGCGCGGGATACCCGCCGCCGGCCGGTACAGGGTTGCGCACTCCGACGAACAGGCCGCGCGAGGTGCAGGCGACGACCCGGTCCTGGGTCGGGCCGGCGGTCGACCCGGCCGTTCGCGTGGGGTCGCGGACGAGGCGATGGACCGCCCCGCCCTCAAGCAGCGCGAGCGAGTTGGTGTCCGGCTCCCACGGATCCGCGAGCGGCGCGGCCAGCGTCGTGGGGCCGACGCCCGAGAGGACACCAATGCCGCCCTGGCTCGGTGCGTCCGGGCGCGGGTTGGTCCATGGCTCGCCGGTGCCGACGAGGACGACGTCGAGGTCGGCGCTCGCCCCCCAGCCGACAAGGATGCTGCCACAGGTCGTCGCGTTGTTGCGCCCACCCGCGGTGCGTGTGCGTTCGGCCCAGGGACCGACGGGCGACCACGTCGCCCCCGCGTCGTCGGTGTACCAGACGCCGCCGTTGCCGCTGGCGGCATACGCCCGGCGACCGTTCACCGGCTCCACCTGGAGGTCGTTGATCCGACCGGTGACCCGGGGCCGATCGATGGCCTGGCCGAGCCGGACGACGGACGGCCCGATCGGCACCCATCTCCCGGCCGGCGTGCCCTCGGCCGGAATCGCCCGCGCACCACGACGAATCCCGAGCCGGTGGTTCATCGCCTCGGCCAGCGCCCCGCGGTCAGGGGTACCGCGCATCTCGATGCGCCAAGCCTCGCGGCGGCGCTGGTTGCCCCGCTTGGCTGCCTTGCGCTCGGCGCGCGCGCGGACGGCGTCGGCGTCGCTCACCCGCTGCCTCCCGAGGTCGAGCCGTCGGCCGGCGGCGCAGGTGCTATGCGCACCCAGCCGTCCTGGGCCTCGTGCGGCATCGGCGGCAGGTATGCCGCTGTCGACGCCGCGACGATGGGGTCATCGCGCCAGGTCAGCGGTCCCGTCCGCCGGGTGAACTGCTGGTTCGCGCCGAAGGCCGCGACCTTCGGCAGCCGGATCTGCGCCGGGTCGACGAGGACCGGACCCACCCGCATCGACGGGATCAGCCGCTTCAGCCCCGGGGTCACCCAGTCGTCGGCGAGGGCGAGGTGCTTGCGCGGCAGGATCCCCGACGTCAGGTGCACCTTGCCCGCGGGGAGCATGAGGATGGTCAGCCGCATCGTCTGTCCGAGCCGGACGAGCACGGTGTCCTCGAGGTCGAGGAAGGGATGGTCGAGCGGACGCACCGGCGGCACCTCGACGGCGCCGAGCAGTCCGAGCTGCCCTCGGTGCCGACCAGTGTCGAGGGCGAGCGAGGCGACCACCTTGTCGACGACATGGAACCGCGTGTAGTCGTCGTCGACGAAGAACCCGAGGACCGAGTCGTCGGCCCGCCCGAGCTCACCGACCCGCACCGGGAACCGGAGATCGTCGAGGGCGGCATAGGCAGCGCGGCGCGCGTCCACGCCGCCGGCGGCAGCGACCGTCACCTCCGCGACGTCGTCGGGAGCGTCGAGGCGCAGCGTCGCTCGGACGACCGCAATCGGCCGCCCGACGAGCCCGGCCACGGTGGGGCTGCCGAGCGCGGCATACGTGTCGACCGACCACAGCGTCGAGTCGACCGCGCGCAGCAGTGCAGTGAGCGCGCTCGACTCCGCGGTGACCGCACCGCGGTGGCGGGCATCGATGTCAGCGCGCACGACCCCCGTCGCCAGGAGACCCACGTGCTGCGCGTGCACCGGCAGGTCGGTCATCGGGCCGGCGTCCGGCGGGACCGGGCGGCCGGGCGCCGGCTCCCACATGACCGCGTCCGTGACGGTGTCGTGCATGAGCTGCCCGAGCGGCTCACCGGTCCGGTCGAAGACCTCGAGCGCCTCGTCGATGTGATCGGGCAGCAGGAATCCGCAGACCGGGTTGACGGCCACGTCGGGATGGATCTGGTCGACCCACGCCTCTTGCGCGGTCGCGGGATCGGCGGTCAACGCGAGGGCAGGGTCGATGAGCCGGAACAGCCAGCGCGCCGCGTTCTGGATCCGCGGCGCCAGCCGGACCTGGCCGCCGATCCCGGTGTCGAGTGGCGCGGTCGTGACGAGCCCGTCGGCCGGAACGGTCAGCGTGCGGCCGAATGCATCGACGATGCGCAGTCGGGTCACGGACGCCGTTCCGCCGAACAGCGGGAGCGGTACGCCGTCGGCCACCGGCAGCGTCGTGTTCGGGTCACGGACGACAAGCCCGGAGTAGCGGATGCCGAGGAGTTGCTCGCGCAGGCCATCGAGCGAGGCCGAGGCGAGGTCGAGCGGGGCGAGGGTGTCGGCCAGAGCCGCGAGAGCGGCCTCGTCGGCGTCGTCGAGCTGCGAGGTGGACGGGTCCGCGGCGTCGCGGGCCTGCTCGGCGGCGAGCCACTGGCGGATGCCGTTCGTCAGCGCTTCCCCGACGCCGCGGTGGAGCGGTGAGCGCCCGACGAACGCCTGCGACAGCGGGCTCGCGACGGGCGCGCCGGCGAGGTCGGTGCCGGCCAGCGTCCAGCCGTCGAGGTCGCCCGATCCGTCGACGCGAACCTCCCACTCGAGGAACAGGGGCACCCACGGCTGCCGCCACGTCGTGATGGCGATCGGGCTCGGCGGGGTGCCGTCGAATCCGCTGTACGCCGCAAGCTCGGCGGCGGCGGAGATGGCCACGACCTGGTCGGACTCGCGGACGGACTGCCAGGGCGAGCCGCCCAGCGCCTTAGAGCGGTCGGCGATCTCCCGCAGCGCCCCGACGCCGGTGCCGTCGTAGGTCGCCGTCGTGCCGTGCACCCGGGTGAGCTCGGCGACCACCCGGTTGTGCACCGCGTCGACGTCGCGGCCCGGGGTCGCCCCTGCGGCGGCGAGCCATCCGTGGTGGTAGCCGTCGAGCAGAGTGGCCTCGCGGACGACGAGGGTCACCTCCGGCGGGATCGCGCCGCTGCCGAGGGTCGGCACGAGCGTGCCGCCGTCGACGACCCCGGCCAGCGTCGTCAGCGCCTCACCGGGATAGCGACACCGCAGCACGCCGCCCTCGAACAGGCCGTCCCCGTGATGCCTGTTGTGCGGACGGATCCCGCGGATGCCGGCGACGATCGGGGCCGGCCGGTAGCGGCGCGGCGGTGGCTTGGGCACGGTTCGACCGGTCGGTCCGGCCGACGGACTGGTCGAGCCCACCGGCGGCTTCGGGGTGGACCTGCGGGACTGCGTCGCCTGCTCGACGGAGTTGACTGCCAGCGCCTTGGCGACGCCTTGCGCCTTGGCGGCCCTGAACGACACGCCCTCGGTCCAGGCGATGCTCACCTCGGCGATCGACGAGGTCGCCAGGGCTCCGCGGCCCTTGCGACCCAGGCGGGTCGGCCCGAACGGTGCAGAGTCCTCGGCACGGACCACGTCGTCATGGCTCGTCGGCAGGGCGGGTCCGGAGAGCGACCAGAAGGCGTCGCCGTGTTCGCCCTCCTCGAGGTCGGCAAGCCCGTCCGCAGTGCCGAGCGTCGCGAGCCGGCCGGACGTGAAGGCCGCCATCAGCCGCTCGGCGAGCTGCCGACGATCCGCCCCGAGTCCGAGGCCCGGCGCGGCGAGTGCCGCTGCCACGTCGTCAAGGTCGAGCCCCAGCGCGCCGCCGCGCAGCGCGTCCGGCGACGGTCGGTCGTCGGCTCCGTTGGCCGTGCCGTCGACGGGCACGCCCAGGACGCTGCCGTGCAGGAGCGAGTGGTAGCGCGTCGACGCGACACCCAGCACGACCTCCCCCACGTCACTCACGGGCAGCCCGGCGTACGGGATGACGTCCTCGGCAGTCGTCTGCTCCTGGGCGTACTTGCCGACCGTCGTCATCGGTGTCGCCCCGCCGCCGGAGGTCAGGCCCATGCGGCGCTTGAGGGTGCTCGTGCGCGGGTCGGGCGGGACGTCCCAGAGATCCTCGCCGTCGGGCGTCAGCCACCAGCCAAGCGAGGCCAAAGCTGCCTGGAGCCCGTCGGCGCCGATCGCGCCGGCGAGCGGGTCCTCGCCGCTGCTGGTCCACCAGCCCGCGACCGTGTACGCCGCTCGACCGCCGTCCCAGCCGTTCGGTGCGGCCGCGGCGAGCCCGGGCAGGTCGGTGAGCGGGTCGTGCAGCGTGAACCGTCCTCGGGCAGCCGCATACGTCGCCGTCCACAGCGGCGACCCACCGCGCATCCCGTCCAGGGGCAGGAAGGTCGATGCCGCGTCGGCCGAGAACGCCTGCCCGTGGAAGTCCAGCAGCGACGTCACGGTGGCCGTCACCGCGTCGACGACCCAGCCCGTGATGTGCACCGATCGCGAGCCCACCGGGTACAGATGCCGGATGACGGCCCATCGATCGGGCAGCGCCGGCATGGCCAGCTCGCCGGTAGCCTCGGCAGTGCCGCCGCGCAGGAGCGCGTCGGGCATCGCCCAGTGCAGGTGGACGCCCGCCTGCGGGACGGCGCCGGCGTCGAACGGGTCGGGGTCGCCCGGGATGCCGCCGACCGCGACCGTCGCCTCGCCGTCCACTGCAGGGACGACCAGCGCCTGGACGTCGACCGGCACGAGCACGCGCCGGTCGCGGACCAGGTGCCTGTCCCAGGTCGCGACCGTGGCGAGGTCGACGTCAGCAGCGGCCATCCCGCCCCAGCGCTTGGTGAATGCCGCGGCCGCGAGCACCTGGGGGGAGACGTCGAAGGGCAGCTCGCTCATGACGGATCCTCCATCACGACGAAGCGATCCTTGACGTAGGCGGAATACCCGAGCGTCGCCGTGAAGACGTCCTTGATCGGGACGTTCTCCGGGTCGCCGAAGACCTGACGGAACGGGAAGCGGATGAGCTGCAGCGCGTACTCGCCGGAGTCGAGACCGTCGCCGGCGCCGGTCGCTGGGAGCTTCGCCAGGCGTCGCTCGAGGTTCTGGATGTCGACGACGCCGGGGGCCCCGCCCTGCCGGAACGGCACGGGGACCGGGTCGCCGGGCAGGTAGTCGAACGTCGCTTTGTCCCGCGGGCGCAGCGTCGCGGTGTAGCCACCGCCCTGCGGCACCATGTCGAAGCCGAACTGGACGCCCTGGCGCGGCTCCTCGATGTGCACGACCGAAGGAATCCCGTCGAACAGGCAGAGCAGGACGGCGGGGGCGAGGCGTTCGAGCCGGAGCAACCGCATCCGGTTGGGGTCGTCCTCGGGGTACTTCGCATCGTCGGCCTGCGCCGGGTCGGACGTGAAGGCCCGCACGTGCAGGCCGGGCCAGCCGGAGACCGCGCGACTTCGCAGGATGAACCCGCTGACGGCCTCGACCGCGCCGCCGAGCCGGGGGCTCGCCGGTGCTCGGCGGACGTTGCGCTCCTCGGTGTCGAGCTCGTCGCGGACCTGGTCATAGCGCGAGGCGAGCTGGACCCGGTCGTCGCTGTTGACGGTGCCGACGGACAGGGCGCCCTGGACGAGTGCGTCCGTCCAGCGACGATCGAGGTAGAACCAGCGGATCGACTCCTCGGGCAGCAGCTCGGTGTCGACGACGAGGTTGGCGAACGGCACGCCGTCGAGCAGCCGCAGCCTGACAAGCCACGCGCGCAGCTCCGGCGGCAGGACGCCGCTGCCGTCGTCCTCGACGACCGTGACCGGTTCGGGCGCGGTGGCATAGCAGGAGCGGCAGGTTCGTCAGCATCATCGTCACGTCGACGTTCACGGCTGCTCCTCCTCGTCGCGGGCGATGGCGGCGTCGAGCGGATCGGGAGTGCGCCGCGGGCCGGCCAGTCCGGCGTCGAGGACCTGCCCGAAGGCGCCGGCACCCAGCAGTGGGTTGAGCTGCGGCGGCACGCCGAGGGCGTCGAGCGCGAGAAGCCCGGTGGCGGTGTCGAGGTCGAGCCGCAGGGCTGATCCGGTGAGGTTGCTCAGCTCGGCGCGGGTCAGGTCGGTGAACGACACCTCGGGCAGCGGTGCGTTGCGAATCGTGCCGAGCAGGTCGCCGAGGCCACCCTTGAGCTCGGCGGCGATGCCGAGACCCTTGGCCAAGGTGACCTCGGACCGCGCCCCCAGGCCCATCAGGGTGCCCGCGGTGGCATCGGGCAGCGGGTCGCCGAGGATCTCCTCGGGGGAGTCCGCGACAGCACGGGCGAGCCCGCGGCCGAGGAGGACCCCGAGTCCGCGGCCCGGCTCGAGGATCACGTCGTGCAGGTCGAGGCCGGCGATGATGCCGCCCCACACCGCGCCACCGCGGGCCTGCAGGTAGTGGTCCTGGCGCCAGCGGAGCAGGGCGGCGACCATCGACGGCTGGCTCAGGGCGAGCAGTCGCCCGATCTCGAACGCGGCGGCGAGGGAGAGGTCCTCGCGTCGGTCGGGGACGACGGCGCGCAACTGGTCGGCGGCGTGGGCGAGCGGCAGGCGCGGGGACGTCGTGTCGGCCGGGTGCGGCAGAAGCGGGCCGCGGTACCAGGCGCGAACCGAGTCGCCGCGGCGGGTGCGCTGGTCGATGCCCACGTGCCCGGTCTCCACGACCTCGAGCGGCGCCAGGCCGTCGGTGCGCACGGGCGTGCGCGGGTAGTTGGGATCAGGCGGCGGTGGCTGCGTACCGAGCAGTCCGGAGTCGAGGTTCTCCATCAGCGTGCGGAACGTCGTCTCGCCGACCGAGGTGAAGCTCCAGTGCAGCAGGACGGGGAAGCGGTACTCCGGGTCGATGCTGATGGCGTTGTACATGCCGGCCTGCGAGCGTGCCGAACCCGCTGGCCATGACTGCATAGACGCTGTTGTCGCTCTCGGCCGTGCCGGTCGCCCAGCCGGCGCGCAGCTCGTTCGAGACGCCCTTGCTGTCCTTGGCGACGGAGATCTTCTGTGCCGCATTGCCGAGGGAGAGCTCCGCGGCGCGAAGTCCGCCGGCCGCGCTGGCACCCTGGGCCCGGTCGACGTGATCGTTGTAGTGCTCGACTCCCTCGTCGGTGCCCATCGCGACCTGGTCGCCCTCGCTCGGGGTGAGCACCACCTCGGCCGTCGCGTAGTAGGGCGGGATGAAGACAGTGATCTCGGGAGGCTCGGGAGTCTCCTTGCGGAGCTCGCCGAACTGGCCCTCGAGGTTGATGAGCGCGCACAGGTATTTGGCGGGAACCTCGTGGCCCTCGGCGTCGCGTCCCGGCAGCGGCAGCCGATTCGCGATCACGACGGCGAGGAAGCCGTCGTCGTCGCCCATCATCATCTCGGTGTCGTGGATGTCGACCTCGCGCGCGTGGGCGAGCAGGGGCACGTCACGTTGGGTAGGCAGGACCGAGTCGATCACCGACCGGCGGACCTTGAGGTAGTTGCCCATCGCGACGTCCGCGGCACCGCTGAGCACCTGCCCAGGCGTGACGCACTCGGCGACCGGTCGGTTGAGGACGAGCTCGCCCTGCCCCTCGGCCAGTACCACGAGCGCGAGCCACGGGGTGTTGGCGTCGTCGACCGTCGACTCGCCCTCGGGGTCGACTGTGCGCTCCCACGGCAGGGTGCGCCGCTTGAGGACGATCTGCGGCAGGCGGGCGCCGTAGCTGCCTTCGGTGTTCGCCGGCGGATACGTCGACAGGACCTGGTCCGGCGGCAGCTGGTAGCGGGGGCTGGTGACGCGCACGTACGTCGTCAGCGGCTCAACCGGCAGGTCGCCGGAGTCGAGCGCGCCCTTCGGCCCGGTCGCCGTGAGGTCCTGGTTCGTCGTGAACCGGTAGTCCCCGGCGGGCAGCACCGGAGTCAGGTGGGCGTACAGCTGGAAGTGGCCCTCGGCGACGGTCATCGGCTCGTCCCCCTCGCGACACGTCGGGGCCTCGTGGTCGGAGCGTCCTCCCACGTCAGGGCGGTTCCGGGGCCACTAGTGGCGAGGACCTTGCCGGTCACGGCGGCCAGCCCGTCGCGGGCGATCCGGCGGGCCAGGGTGGCGGCGTCCTCCACCGAGCCGAGCACTCCGGTGACCGTCCAGGCTCCGCCGCGGCGCACGACGACGCGCTGGCCGCCGCCGGCGTCCGTGAGGTCACCGGTGTCGACGGGTTCGACGGCCTGGAGGAGAACGGTCGTGCTGCCGAGCACGACGGCGACCGGCGGCACCGGTTGGCCATCCGGCCCGGTGGCGGGAGCCGCCCCGACGAGCTCGACGTCGGCCGGCAGGAGCGAGCTCGGGGCCTGGCCCGCGAGGACGACGGCGACGGTGTTGACGGGTTCGGCGAACCGGGTGACGACCTGCGTCGCGGCGGCGGTGACCTCGGCTGCCGTGGTCCAGGTGACGCCCTCGGCGAAGGCGTTGCCGGCCACATCGACCGCGAGCGTGCAGCCGGCACCGAGCGCGACATGACTGCCCAGTCGGGCGAGCCGGCTGCGGGCCACCCAGCCCGCCACCTGCCCCTCGGGCAGGTTGAGTGCGGCGTCGGCATGGGCTGCGAGCAGGGTCGTCCCCGCCGGTACGACCGCGGCGCCACCGACGACGACGGTGTCGCTCGTGACGATCGTCCCGGTCACGGTGACGATGCGGGCGCTGCCCGAGGTCGACAGGGAAGGGCGGCGCTGCGGGTCAGGATCGACGTGCGCGTCGGCGAAGTGCAGCACGACGAGCTCCCCTGGGCGCAGGGTCGTCGACGCCGCGTTGGCGCGGGCGGCGCGCGACCGAGTGCGCGGAGCGGCGCCCGCCCTTCCCGCCATCGTGCCGAGACCGCCGACGAGGCCGGCGAGGACGGGGCTGCCAACTCGCCCACCGGCGTACGCCCGCATCGACCCGGCGACGTCGGTGCGCGGCAGCGTGCCGGAGGTGAGGACGGTGCCGTCCTTGTCGAGGCCCGGTGGGTCGCTCTGGCGCAGGACGATGGGAAGGTGGGCGCCGAGCCGGCCGCGCACCGAGTCGAGGGTTGGGGCCGGTCGTCGTGCGTAGGTGCCGTCAGCGACCGTCGTCACGCCGGGACGCGCCGCCGCGCCCACACCGGAGGTGAGCAGCCCAACGACGACCGGACGGCGGGCCTCGCGAACTGACCCATCAACCGGGTCGAGGGTGGTGCGCTCGCCGTTCGTGCCGTTGTCCTTGGCGAGTCCGTCGGTCAGGGCCGCGATCCGCGGCGGGGAGACCCGGTCGCGCCGGTATGCCGCACGCGCCAGTGCACTGTGCTGCCCGGGCGCGAGCACGTCATCGACCGCGGGGAAGAGAGTCACGGCCGCGACGGTGAGCGCCCCGTCGGCCGTCGTCGGCGATGGCAGCGGGAGGTCGCGGGAGACCTTCAGGAAGCTCGCCCGGGTCGCGCCGGTCGCGTGCAGCGGCAGCGGTCGGCGGGCCGCCTCGACGCGGTAGTAGTCGATCTGCGGACCCACTGCCAATGCAGAGATGCCGGCGACGAGGGTGACCTGATGGGGCGCCGTGACGACGTCCGTGCTCGGCAGCGACGGGGTCGCGCCGAGTGACTTCGGTGAGCCCCAGACCCCGAGCGGGTACGACTCGGTGGTCACCCGGCTGCCGTCCGCGGTGGGGCTCGCCGCGACGAGGTTGGCGGCGAGGACCTGCAGGTGCGCGCTGTCGGGCTGCCAGACGCCGTGGATGTCCTTGACCTCGAGGGTCATCCGTACCGTTGAGCCGACATTCGCCGAGCCCATCGGAGCCAGGCCGAGGCCGGTGCTGGCGCCACTCGACAGGCGTGGGCTGAGCGACGGGCCGATGCCGGCGAGGTCGAGCCGGGTCGCCGGGACCGTCGTCGTGACGGTCAGCTCGAACTCGGCGAACACCTGGTACGGCAGGTCCACCGAGCCGTCCGCGCTGGGTGCGCCCTTGGGATCGGTCGTGGCTGTCGGCAGGCTGCCCTTGCCGGTGATCGCCGACAGTGCCCGGGCGACCCCGCCGCCGGCGTCCTCGAGGTACTTCGTGACGAACGGTCCCCAGTCCAGGGTCTGCGGCGCGACCTTGCGCGGGCTGCCGAAGTCGACGGGGACGGTGCAGGGGCCGATCTCGAACTCGGCGTGCCCGGCGAAGTCCGGCCCCCAGACCTTGACCTGGGCGCCGATGGTGATGGACAGCGAGATCGAGCCGAAGGGCCAGGGCAGGTCGATGTCGATGCCGGCGGAGAGTCGGGCATAGGCCATGACCTCGAACCAGAACGGGTCGAAGTAGACGATGCCGTGCGCGCCGAACTGCAGCCGCGCCCACACCCATCCGAAGTCGACGCTCACCTCGATGTCGACGCCCGCCATCAGCGCTTCGGAGGTCAGCGCGAAGTAGGAGCCGCCCTTGATCACGATCGCGTCGCTGAGCTGCCACGTCAGCCCGAGCCGTGGAACCACGGGGTAGCCGACGGGTACCTGGAAGTCCGGGTGGTAGCCGCCCATGGTAAGGACGAACTGTCCGGCGAGCGGCCCCTTCCACCAGATCGCGAAGGCGAACCCGCCGGTGAGCCGCACGTCCTCGTACAGCAGCCATGAGTTGTCGGTGAGCTGCGCCTGGATCAGGAAGACGCCCTCGCTCGTCGAGAAGTGGGCGAGCAGGGCGAGCTCGATGGACACGATCGCGACTCCGGGTCGCGGCAGCGCCATGCGCGCCAGGCCGAACAGGTTGACGTCGAGCCCGTTGCCGAACGACACGGCGAGGACGGCGACACCGTCGACGAGGTTGAACGACGTGAACGAGATGCCGGCCGCGAACCAGAAGTTCCCGATCTCGTGCGGGAAGTACGCAGCGAGGTCCTTGAGCCGGTCCATCGGCTTGTCGGGCACCGGTGCGGACGGGTCGAGCGCCTGGATGAACGGGAACTCGCCGAAGTGCGAGATGTCGTTGGGAATTCGAAGCCCGCGGTTGATGCCGAGCCCGCCGCCGATGCCGGTGAGGAAGAACATGGGCGGTCCGCCGAACGGCCCGTTGACCCCGCCGAAGATGAAGAACGACGTCCCGTCGGGCGCGTGGGTGAGTCCGCCGAACACCGAGAGCCCGTACGCCGCGAAGCGCCCGACGAGCATCCCGATGTAGGACACCTCTCCGCCGTCGACGAGCTTGAGCAGTCCGCCGGAGAGGGACACTCCGGCGATGTCGGCGGCGACGGCGAGGCCGCGCAGGTCGACGGCCCAGCTGGTGATCTGCGCCGGGTCCCCGCCGAGCCAGCTGATGGACAGTTCGTCGACGGCCGCAGCGAGGCCGAACAGCGACACCTGGCCGGTGAACAGGAGACTGATCGAGGTGACGGACCCACCGGACTCGGTCGTGTTGAGGCCGATGCGCTCGACGTAGAGCGGGCCGAGCTGGCGCTGGATGACCAGCCACCACGGACCGGGCGGGTCGCCGGCGCGCAGGGTGACCCCGACGTCCTCGCCGGGATGCTTCTGGATCGCGAAGGACGGGCCGAACGTCGGTCGGCTGCTGCCACTGCCGTTGCCGATGTCCTTGGTCAGGCTGTTGGCGACCGCGTTCGTGCCGCCGCTGGCGGCCGGCGCGATGGACATGCCGTCGAGCTTGAGCCGGACGCCGCCGCCGAGGCCGGTGCGTGTCGCCTCGCCGTAGAGGTTGACCTCGATGGCGTCGATCGACAGGCCGCCCAGATCGATGATCGGCTTGGCCGCGCCGCTGAATCGCAGTCCGATGCCGGCGACCTCGACACCGGGAACGATGTCGAGTGCGTTCTCGGTGCCCTCGAGGACGAAGATCGACAGCCCCTCGGGCGGTTGCCCGGTGATCCAGTCGGCGTGCGAGACGAGCTCGACCTTGGGATCGCTGTTCGACAGGACCAGGGTCTTGCCTGCGGGGATGTCGAGCCGCACGCCGATCCGCTGCGGTCCGGTCGGGTTCGCCCGAGGAGACGGGCACGGCGGCCAGCCCGATGGTCACGGTGCCGTCGATCGTCACGGACAGGTCGCTGGTCGCGCAGTTCCAGGCGAGGTGCCGCAGTCGCGCGAGCAGGGCATCAGGATTGAGCAGGTCGGCGGCGAGGTCGGGATCGATCTGCGTGCCGGTCGTGAACACGACGCCCTGGAGGATGGTCGTGGCACGCGGCGGCAGGATCGGCGCGAGGGCGTCGGCGAGGATGCCCGACGCGAGCGAGATCGCCACGCCGATGAGCCTCTGCGCCACGAGTTGCGGGTTGTCGGTGACGGAGACCACGGTCGTGTTGGTCACTGCGTAGAGGTCCGGCGGGCTTGTGTCGAGAGCCCACCGCACCTGTACCGACTCGGTGCCTGCTCCGTCGATGGCGACACCGAGTCCGAGCAGCCGCGTGAAGCTTCCTGCGACGACCCCCGCTCGGATGATGACGAGCGGCCGAAGCGTCGTCGGGCCGACGTCGAAGGCGAACGGGCCGGCCTGAACGGACACCTGCACGCCGGTCGAGTCGAGGCGCAGCTCCTCGACAACGAGTCGACCGACCGTGCCGAGCGGCACGTCGCAGCCGAAGGAGATGGCAAGGTCGGCGCCGTCGACGGTGACGTGGAACGGCCGTACGCCGACGACGGCCTGACCGAGGTCGAACCGGCGGGCCTGCCCGACCAGGGAGGTCGCGACCACGGTGTGCGCCGGGTCGAGGGCCCCGGCGAGAGCGGCCAGCCCCGTCATCGCAATCGCGGGAAGGCGGCCGAGCAGAACCGCCCCCGGTCCAGGTGGGGCGGCGTAGGCCGACAGCTTGGCGCCGTCGACCTTGTCAGCGACGAGGAGGTCGAGCGCCCCGCAAACTTCGTAGGCCACCTGGGCGACCTGCTGCGTCAGGCTCGTCGCATCCGCGCGGTGCGGAAGCAGCTCGTTGAGCGCCAGCACGATGAGCGCCTGTGCACCGGAGGCGAGGGCGTCGCCGAGTCCGGCGCCACCGGGCACGAGCCGGATCGGGTCCTGCGGCGTCGGCCGGACGAGGTCGAGCCGTACCGAGCGGATCGCTCGCGCCACCGACGCCGAGGTCGAGCCCCCAGCCGTCGACGGTGATCCGCGCGTCGACGACGGCCGCAGGTGCTCCGGTCGCGCCGATGGACAGCCCTCCGGTCAGGTCGAACACGATCGGCCGGCCGTCGATGGTCTCGGTCAGCGTGACGAGGGCGGCCAGTTCGAGCCGACTGTTGATGACGGCATACGTGATGCGGACGGCGTCGCTGAGCGGCCAGCCGGGCTCCGCGCCGCGGGTGGGCGTGAGGATCGAGGCGAGCGCGTCGAGGCCGGTGACGGCGAGGGCGAGCGGATCGACGGCGCGCTGGACCCACGCGACCGGATCGGCGAGCAGCCCGTACGGCAGCAGGAGCGGTCGCGGCCGATCCTCCTCCAGGTCGGCGTCGCCGAGCAGGCCGACAGCGGCGAGCACCTCATCGAGGAGCGGGCCCTCCGCCCGTCCGCGCAGCGCGTCGCCGAGGATCTTGACGACGATCGAGGGGACCAGGCTGGTCAGGACGGGGAGCAATGCCGCGGGGTCGGCGGTCGGCAGCAGGGCAACCGGCCGCGTCGGGCCGCCCGGCGCCGCGGTGTCGAGCCGCAGCGTGGGTCCTCCCGGGCCGACGTGGCCGACGAGGGCGAGCCCGCCCCTGTTCGCGTCGAGTGCGCCCACCGAGCAATCGACGGTGGCGCCGGTGGGGCCGGCGGTGAGCGTCACTGCGACCGGCAGCGGGTCGGCGAGGGTCAGTGCGCCGATGACCGTCGCGGCTGCCAGGTCGACGGTCGCTGAGGCGGGACCAGCGGCGAGCCGGAACTGGGTCGGGCCGAGAGCAGGACCTGGCGTCGGGCCGATGAGCGCGGCGAGCGCGGCAGCGAGGTCGGCCGGCGCACGGGCGACGGCCCCGCGCAGGGTCGAGGCCGTGTCGAACAGGAGGTGGTCGATGCCGTCGGGGTCGAGGCCACCATTGCGCAGCAGGCCGACTGCGGTGAGCAGCGCGGAGAGCGCAGGCACCGTCGCCATCCGGGCGACCACCTCGCCAAGCAGGACGCGCACCTCGGGAGCTGCACCGGTCGCATCGCCGGTGACGACCCAACGCTCGCGGTAGGCGGTGTAGGCGCGCGCTTCGTGGAGCGTGAGCACGGCACTGCCGGCCGAGCCGTCTAGCGGGACGTGGACGGCGACGTCGAGCCACCGGCACTCGAGGTCGTGCTGGGAAGCCCCGGGGCCACCGACGATCCAGCCGTCGGGCACGGCAACCCGCACGTCGACGACGACCTCGCGCAGGGTGCGCAGATGCGGCGACGTGCGATCGACGGCGAGCAGATCGACGACGGCGCCGGCACCCAGGAGCAGGCCGCCGATCTCGCCGTCGAAGACGGGGATGTCGAAGCCGGCGTGGACCTCCTGGACGGGACCAGTGGGCGCGGCGGCCGCGGCCAGTCGGCGGGACTCGACGGCGAGCGCCGCGAGCGCGGCGATGGCAGCCTCGCCGTCGGCGGTCGTCAGCCGGCCGAAGAGCGCATGCACCCGCACCGAGGCGTCGCGGCTCACCCCCAGGGCGCTCGGCAGGTCGGCGAGGGCGGCGCCCTGAACCGAGCGGAGAACAAGGTCGACGCCGCGGCGGGCGGGCGAGCCGCCGAGGGCGAGGAGCGGGTCGGCGACGCTGGTCACGTCACTGGGCAGCAGCGTCTGGAGCAGGCGCAGCGCGTCGCCGCCCAGTCCCGTGGTCAGTGAGGTCGCGGCGACGGGCCCCCACGGGGTGCCGACGGTGACGACGTCGTCAACGACCGACGCGACCGAGCCGAGCTCGGTGGCGCGTACGGTCGCCGCGCCGGCGCCGCCGTGCCCGACCAGCAGGACGGGATCGAGCCGGTCGGCCAGCGCGGTGGCAAGGCGGTCGGCCTGCGCGCGCACCCCGTCATGGTCGCCGCGGTCAGCCGCGGCTCCGGTCGGGGTGGGCAGGAGCACGAACCAGGTGCCGTCGCCGTGAGCCGGTACCCGCTGCGGCGTCGGGCCCGTGGCGTCGACCTGCTCGGCCAGGGGGACCGTCGCGAACCAGTCGGGGTCGCAGCCGACGTGGACGGTGCCGATCGGCGGGTCGGCCACCACCGGCAACGTGGTGCCGGCACGTGCGCCGGCGACGAGGCTCGCGTATGTCGCGCCGGGCACGGTCGTGACGGTGACGGCGTGGTCGGCGGCGACGACTGTCGAATCGCCATCCGGGGCGGTCGCCGGTGGAGGAACGAGGCCGTCGGTGCCGGCCCAGCGGGTGACGAGCTCGACAAGCCCGTCGCCCAGGTGGGTGCGAGCGTGGACGAGGTCGCCGAGGTCGGGCAGAGCGGCACCGGCCACCGCGAGGGCGGCCGCGACGGTTGCCGGGGGTGGTGGCAGCGAGCCGCCGAGGGCGGTCTGGGCGCCGGTCAGCTCCTGGTTCGTCCCGACGCCGATGGGGCAGCCGGGGACCGTCCACACCGTGAGCCCAGGGGCGGCCTCGACGCCGCCCGCGGGGCAGCGCCAATGGCTCTCGGGGCGTCCGGAGCCGAGCGGCGCCGACAGCGAGCCGCCGCTCAGCAGCCAGGCGACGGGGCGAAGGACGCGTCCGAGGTTCGCGCAGTCGAGGGCGAGCGCGAGCGCCCAGGCCTCCAGCGCGGCGGCGGGGTCGGCAACGAGATCGGCGAGGACGAGACGGGTGACATTCGCGTCGGGCAGGCCCCAGCCGACGAGGTCGGCGAAGGCGTCGAGGACCTCGCTGCCCGCGTTGCGGAGGAGGTGACCGAGAAGCACCTCGACGGCGGCCCAGTCGGGGTTGAACGTCCAGCGACCCTGGGCGTCGAGTGTCGGCAGCGGAATGCCAAGTGAGTCGACGCGGGTGGCCGTGCGGACGTCGAGGGTGAGACCGTCACCGCGCGGCACGACGGTGAACCCGGTCGCCGGTGACCAGCCGGCCGTGATGGACATGCCTGCGAAGACGAGGTCGAGACCCGGGACCAGCGCGAAGGTCGCCGGGTCGGCGCCACGGGGTCGAAGCGAAACGGTGGCCTGGACCTGCGCGACGAAACTGGCGTGACCGGCTGTCAGGTCGACAGTGAGCAGGACCCCACGGATCGCCGCCGCGACCCGGAGGTCGTCCAGGACATCGAGGGAGGCGTCGAACGACAGGGCCGTGAACAGGGTGCCCCCGTCGCGCCACACGTCGAGCCCGGCGACCGCACCGTCCGGGCCGAGGAGCAGCCGCCACGGAGTCGCGGCACTGCCGTTGCCCGAGACGGGCACTGATGGCTGACCTGTGAGGAGCGCGCGCAGCGCACCGAGCGCCTCGGCCATCGCGTCGCTGTCACCGGTCAGCGCGTCGTAGTAGGCGCGGATGGTGCCGAGGGGGTCGCGGACGAGATCGACGACGTCGATGGCAGCGACCGCGCCCGGCGGGTCGACCCCGAGCAGGATCTTCAGGACGTCCCCCGCCTGGCCGAGGGTGTCGAGGGCGGTGGCCAGCATGCCGGTGAGGGCGCCGCTGGCGGCGTCAACCACGGCGTCAGGACTCGAGAGGTCGACGACGTCTGCGGTGTACGGACCAGGCAGCACGACATCGTGCAGTGTCAGAAGCAGGGCGGGTCGGCGCTGGGCGTCGAGGCCGACGCCGACGTGCAACGAGCCGATGTGCGGTGAGGCGCCGGCGATCAGGGCCGCTCCTCCGGCGTCGACGCCGAAGACGGCCTCAGCCGACAGCGACGGGACCGCGCTGACCTGCGATGTTGCCGTGTCGGCGCGCAGGACGTCCACGTGCGCGCGGGCAAGTGCACCCGTGCGGGTGTTGTAGTCGATCTCGACCCACGGCGTGAGCACCGGATGACCACCAGTCCCCGGCGCGATGCCAAGCCCGACGGTGACACTGCATGGGCCGAGGTCGACGCTGACGGCATTGCGCTCGGGGTGCGGGTCGCCGCCGGTCAGCCGCGCGAGCTCGCCGAGCCAGGCGTCGAGGGCCGCATCGTCATCGAGGATCGACTCGACCCAGGCGACGAGAGCCGGCAGGCCGCGGTCGAGGAGGTCGTCGACGGGGAAGGACGGAAGGTCGGGCACTCCGTCGCGCAGGCCGAGCATGCCCGCGAGCCCGACGATGTGCTTGTACGTCGGATCATTCGCGTCGAGTGCTGCGACCTGAGCCTTGATCAGCCCGACGAGGAACTGGAGAAGGTCGGGTCCGACCGTGGAGAGGTCATCCAGAGTCAGGGTCTGGGTTGTCGGCGTCAGCGCACCGGGGACCTGGAGATCGACGAGGGCGAGAGTGAACTCGACGTCCTCCGGGCCCGTCGGGATGCCGATCCCGACCTTGGCGCCCTTCAGGTAGGCCTCGCGCGGGACCGGTGCCGCGTCGGTGAAGGTCGCCTCGACCTCGATGCCGATACGGCCGCCGACCCGACCGAGGAGGAACCAGGTGGGGTTCGGTCCGTCGCTCGGACGCGTGTCGGTGCCGCGAGGGACGTGCGCGATCGGGACATGGATGCGGGTCGTGACGTTCGGCGCGGTGCCCGAGGTCGAGTGCTCAAGCCCGACGCCGACCCGCACCGTGCCGTTCCCTGCGACGCCGGTCGGCTCGAGCACGGCGTACACGGTCACGTGCGGGTCGGCGTTCTGGAAGAGCGGGACCCAGCGGGCGGTGTCGTCGTCGTGGCCCTGCGGCGGTCCGAGGATCTCGTCGACGAAGTCCTCGAGGGCCCGGCGTTGGTCGTCGTCCGACAGGATCGTGGCGAAGCCGCGCGCGTTGGTGTGCCCGGTACCGGTGCCGCCAACGGGATCCCCGAACCAGTCCGGGTTGTTCGCGCCCCCGCTGCGCGTCAGGCCGATCGCGGTCGTGAGCGCGCCGAATGCTCCGAGGTCCGACTCCGTGAACGGCATCCGGTCACCTCGTCCCGAAACGGGCCATCGGCTGGATGAGCAGCACGCCCTTGTCGGCGCCGATGCCTCCGGGCACGAGCGCCTGCTTGGCGGTGTCGGTCCCGAGGCGTTCGGTGACACGGCGGGCGAGTTCGAGGATGCACTCCCACGCGAACGCTGTTACAGCCTCGCTCCACAGGTCGGTGACGATCCTCGGGCCGACAAGACGTGTGAACGTCGACATGACCAGCCCTGCCGGCGCGTCGCGGGTGCCGACGGCGAAGGGGACCTCGAGCTGGGTCGGTTCCTTGACCTGGTCGCACGTCACTGTCACGACGACGGTGATGAGCCCGCTGTCGCAGCGGAGGGCCGTCTTGGTGAGATCCACGGCGAGTTCGCTCGCACCCTGGTGCCAGACGAGGGTGGCCCGGCCCGCCTTGGGGACGTCTGCAACGAGGCGCACGACGTCGAGAAGGAGTCGGCGGGCGTCCGCGACGGGGATCTCCAGCAGGCCCTTCGTCGTCTCCCCCGGTGGGACGCGAACGTCGATCTGCTGGAACCAGTCGGCGCGGGTGAGGATGGTGTCCAGGCGCGTCAACCCGGCGTTGTCCACCGCGGCGACCAGGTCGGTGGCCACGCGTGCGTCTGCTGTGCGTCGAGCCATGACACCTCCTGCTGCTACAGGCGTGAGTCGGCGGACGAGCGACCAAGCGGAGAGGCCCCAAGGGGCGCGTTGACCTAGGTCACGCAGTTTTGCGCCAACAGGGGTCCTTGCACAAGGGCTCCGCACCCCCTTTCTGATGCGCAGCCTCATGTCGGCTGAAGCCGGGGCGCTGCCTCGCCCGATGCCCTACGGTCGCGTTCATGACTTCCCGACTGAACCCGTACATCGCCTTCAGGAACAACGCCCGCGAGGCCATGACTTTCTATCAGGAGGTGTTCGGCGGCGAGCTCGCCATCAACACCTTCGGCGAGTTCGGCATGGCCGGTGACGGAACCGACCCCGACGGCATCATGCACGCGCTGCTCCAGACACCGCTCGGCTTCACCCTCATGGCGTCGGACGCTCCCGCGCACATGGAGTACACCCACGGCACGAACATCACGATCAGCCTGAGCGGGGACGACGCCGAAGAGCTGCGCGGCTACTTCGCGAAGCTCACGGCTGGCGGCACTGTCGACGTCCCGCTGCAGAAGCAGGTGTGGGGGGACGAGTTCGGGATGGGCACCGACCAGTTCGGGATCTCATGGATGGCGAACATCGCGGTGCCCAGCTAGCTCAGTCGCCCTCTGCTTCAGTTCGGCCGAACTGCCCGTGGTTCTACGCTCCGCCGTGCTGCAGCTGCATCGCGACGACCACGCCCATCGCCACGCCGAGCACCGCCGCAATCGTCGGGCCGAACGCGATTGCGGGCATCGGCGGCAGACCGGTCCGAGGCTTCCTCGGTGACCTCTGGGCGATATCGCGCGCGGGGCTGCGGGACCGCGACGAAGTTGGCGGCGGCAAGTTCTGCGCTGTTCCGAGATGCCCGTTATGTTCGGCTCGCCCCGTTGGTCCCCCTCGCAGGAAGGCTCCAGCGCATGACTCTGCCCCCCACCCGGCAACGACCTTCGTGCCGCCGATCCGGGCACGCGATCCGCCGCGTTGCCCTCGTCGCCACAGCCGCCCTCGCGCTTGCCGGGCTCGCGTCCGTCGCACCCGCGCAGGCGGCGCCTCCACAGCCCGACTTCGGTCCGAACACACTGATCTTCGACCCAAGCATGTCCACGACGCAGATCCAGACACAGGTCGACGCCATCACGGCACAGCAGATCGGCAACCAGTTCGGCCCGGAGCGCTACTCCCTGCTGTTCAAGCCCGGCACCTACGGCAGCGCCGCGCAGCCCCTGATCATCCAGGTCGGCTACTACACCGAGGTGGCCGGCCTTGGGCGCAACCCGGGTGACGTCACGATCAACGGCCACATCGACGTCAACAACCAGTGCGACGCCGCCAATACGTGCTTCGCACTCAACAACTTCTGGCGGTCTTTGTCCAACCTGACGATCAACGTCATGGGCAGGGACGGCTGCTACGCCTCCGCCAACTTCTGGGCCGTCTCCCAGGCGGCGCCGATGCGACGGGTGAACGTCACCGGCGGGAACCTGACGCTGATGGACTACTGCACCGGGCCCTCCTTCGCCAGCGGCGGCTTCATCGCCGATTCGAGCACCGGCTTCACCATCAACGGATCCCAGCAGCAGTTCTACGTTCGTGACAGCAACCTCGGCGGCTGGTCCAACGGCGTGTGGAACCAGGTGTTCTCCGGCGTGACCAATGCCCCCGCGCAGTGCTTCCCCGCGGGTGCCTGCGGCGGTCCGTACACCACGCTCGCCACTACGCCCGTGAGCAAGGAGAAGCCGTACCTGTACGTCGACGGCTCCGGCAACTGGAACGTCTTCGTCCCGTCGGCACGCGCCAACTCATCTGGCACCACATGGGCGAACGGGTCGACGCCAGGACGGGTGGCTCCGCTCGCGACGTTCTACGTGGCGAAGCCCGGTGACTCCGCCGACACCATCAACCATGCGCTTGATCGCGGACGCAACATCCTCTTCACGCCCGGCGTCTACAACATCGACAACACGATCGAGATCGGCAAGCCGAACACCATCGTCCTCGGCATGGGACTGGCGACCCTGACAGCGGTCAACGGCGCGGTGCCGATGAAGGTGGAGGACGTCAACGGCGTCGACATCGCCGGACTGACGTTCGACGCGGGCGAGCAGAACTCGCAGGTCCTGCTGCGCGTCGGCGGCGGCCACGGGCAGGGCTCGACCAACAACCCGACGGCGCTGCAGGACGTCTTCTTCCGTATCGGTGGCCCGCACCTGGGCAAGGCCACGACGAGCCTGATCGTCGATGGCGACAACGTCATCCTCGACGACATCTGGGCTTGGCGAGCCGACCATGGCAACGGCGTCGGCTGGACGCAGAACACAGCCGACACCGGCGTGATCGTCAACGGCAGCAACGTGACCGCCACGGGCCTGTTCGTCGAGCACTACCAGAAGACCGAGGTCGTCTGGAACGGGCAGAACGGCAGGACGATCTTCTTCCAGAACGAGATGCCCTACGACGTCCCGAGCCAGTCGGCGTGGATGAACGACGGCGAGAACGGCTACCCGGCCTACCAGGTGGCTGACTCAGTGAAGACCCACGAGGCGTGGGGTCTGGGCAGCTACAGCTTCTTCAACCAGGGCATCGACATCTTCGCCGCGAACGCGTTCGAGGTGCCGAGCAACTCCGGGGTCAAGATGCACGACATGCTGACGATCTTCCTCGATCCCAGCACCGGCAAGGGCGGCATCACGAACGTCATCAACGACACCGGTGGCTCGTCGACGATCGCGAACCCGGACGTGCCGGTCACGGTGGTCAGCTACCCGTAGGCGTGCAGCGGGGATCCCTCCACGGAGGGGTCCCCGCCCGCCGTCCTCCGACGCATTACGGTTTCCGAATGAACGGCGGCCGAACAACCGTGCGCACCGCGACGCTCGCGGACGTCGACGCCGTCGCGGCGACAGTCACCGCAGCGTTCTCCACCGATCCCGCCTGGTCGTTCATCATCGGGCCGGACAACAGCAAGGCGATGGAGTCATTCGCCCGAACCCTGCTCATCCCCCGCATCCGTCGGGGTACCGCATGGGTCGTCGACGACTGCGCCGCCGTCGCGATGTGGGACAGGCGCGCGGTGGATGGACCCGAGGACGGGGACCACGACGAATGGTGGGCGGCCTTCCGCGCCGACGTCGGTGACGAGGTGTGGGCGCGACTCGACGTGTATGACTCAGCGGTCGGGGCGGCGGCGCCCAAGCGGCCCTACTGGTACCTCGGCGTGCTCGCCACGCATCCCGACCAACAGGGACGCGGACTGGCGACGGCGGCCCTCGAGCCGGGGCTGACGGCTGCGGACGCCGACGGATGGGACTGCTGGCTCGAGACGTCGACGCCTGGGAACAAGGCCTTCTACGCGAGTCGTGGGTTCACCGATGGAGTGCCGTTCGACGTGCCAGGTGGGCCGGCATCGTGGTGGCTGCGTCGGCCGGTCGCGTAACGTCGTCGCCATGGCTGCCAACCCCGATCGCACGTCCTACTTCCCGGCCATCGAGGAGAAGTACGGACAGCCGATGTCCTACTGGTTCGACCAGATGGAGCAGATCAGCGACCGCAAGTACCAGGAGCAGATCGACTTCCTTCGGGAGAACCACGGCTTCACTCAGGCTCATGCCAATGCCCTCGTCATGTACTCGCGCGGCTCGACGAGCGCGCATCGCGTCACCACGCTCGACGAGTACCTGGAACCGTTCGACGCGACGAAGCGCGCGACCGTGCGCGCCATCTTCAAGGCGATCACGTCCAAGTACCCGAAGATGGACGTCGTCATCGCCTGGAACCAGCCGATGCTCAAGCTCGATGGGCAGTACGTCTTCGGCGTCAGCGTGCAGACGAACCACATCCTCATCGCGCCGTGGGGGAACGACGTCCTCGCGCAGTTCCGTCCCCGCCTGACCGACTACAAGCTGAACAAGAAGACGATCCAGGTGCCCGTCGACTGGAAGCCCGACGCGAAGCTGCTGCGTGACATGGCCGCGGCGCGCATCGCGGAGATCTCGGGCTGAAAGTCCCCTGAGGAGCTAGTGTGCGAGCACGAGCCGCCGTGATCACGGCGGCTCTCTTGTATCGCCTACAGGGGGGCGTCATGCGAACTCGTCGACTCGTGTCCACGGCAGCAGCAGCAGCGTTGGCGGGAGGGTTCGCCCTCGCGACGCCGCCTGCGGCAACAGCCGCACCCGTCGTCAGCACCTGCGCCGATATCGGCGTTCGCTTCGTCCAGCACGCGGTCCTTGGTGGGGAGGTGGTCAGGCAGGTCACCGGCAACCTTGTTGCCGGAGATGTGCTGGTCCTGACGGTCGACAGCCGCATCGGCCTCGCGTCGGCGACCATCGTGTGGGGCGGTGCTTCGGGCTCCGGCACGCCAGTGGGCGCGTCGTTGAGCGCGGTCGGCGTCACGACGTACGAGGTCCCAGCCACCGACACGCTCTTCGTTGGCGTGAAGGGAGCGTTCGCGGGGAATTCAGACCTCGACGCGACACTGACCTGCCGGCACCCGGCCTCGACAGCTACCGCTACAGCCATCCCCGACTGGGTGCAGGGCTACGCGAGGGCCGGAGCCGAAGAAGCCTGCCGGGCTGGCTGGAACCCTTCGTGGGCGCGGTGGCCCAACGCTGGCACTGGTGGCTTCACGTGCGGGCGCAGTCTCCCCTCGCTCGGCTAGTCTCCCCGTCGTCAAGGGAGTGTCTATGACGATCGATCCGACGCGACTCGGCTCCGCCGATCCCGGCCCCTTCTTCCACGGGACGAAGGCGGACGTGCGCAGGGGCGATCGACTCGAGCCCGGCAAGAGCTCCAACTTCGGCTCGGGGCAGACCGCCACCTTCATCTACCTCACGGCCACCCTGGACGCGGCCATCTGGGGAGCGGAGTTGGCGCAGGGCGATGCGCTCGGCCGCATCTATGTCGTCGAGCCCGTCGGCCCCTTCGAGGACGACCCCAATCTGACCGACAAGCGGTTCCCGGGAAACGTCACACGTTCCTACCGCACACGAGACCCGCTCATCGTGGTCGCCGAGGTCGTCGGGTGGGAGGGGCATCCGCCCGACGTGCTACAGGAGATGCTCGACGCTGTGGCGGAGATGAAGCGTCAGGGCGTCGAGGCGATCAACGAGTGACAGCTCGGACGATCTAGGCGGCTGTGGGATCCGGCTGGTGGATGCCGAACGTGTTGCCGTCGGGGTCGGCGTAATAGCCCTGCCACGCCATGCCCAGCAGGGCCGTCTTCGGCTGCGCGAGCCGTCCACCGGTCGACAGGATGCGCTCCTCCGTCGCGTCATAGTCCTCGACCTGGATGGTGCACACGAACGCGTTCGCGCCCGAACCCGGGCCACCGGTCGGGTCGTGCCGCTGTATCAGTCCCCCGTTGATGCCCTGCTCGTCATCCGGTCCCGTTCGGATGCCCCAGTAGGCCGAGCCGGTGACCTGGCCCCAGTCCTCGAAGGTCCAGTCGAACACTGCGGCGTAGAAGGCCTTGGCACGATCGATGTCGTCGACCTGAATCTCGAAGTGCACTACCCGTGGCATGCGACGCCTCCTCCGATCGAATGATCCAAGCGTGACACGTTACGACCATCGCGCAGGGCCTGCCGACCAATCAGGAGAATCCGAATTCCCTCGCGTGGCACCGCCGATGTCACGGCCGGAAGCCCGGCGACGTCCTCCCCAGCCATGCGAGCGCGGGGCCCAGCAACGGCGCCCACTGCGACCACCGGTGGCCGCCTGATGCGAAGACCTTGGAGTCGATCGCCAGCGGCGACCGCGCCGCCGCCACGAATCGACTCGTCGTCGGATACGACACCTTGTCCTGCCGAGACGTCGTCACGAGCATGGCAATCGGGGGAGGATTCACCGCCACGCGCTTGGTGAGGTTGTACCGGGCCAAGGACGGCGAGCCCGGCATGAAGGGCGGCGATCCCTCGAACGTCGGCGTGAAGTAGCCGCCCATGGAGATCGCCGCGGAGTAGAGATTGGGGTGCAGGTACGCCGCCATCGAGGCGCACCACGCGCCGGCGGAGACACCGATCGTCGCCCACGAGTTGCGGTCGTGCTTGACGCGGAAGTGCTGGGCCAGCCAGGCGGGTACGTCCTTGGTGATCCAGTCCTCGACCTGCGGCGTGCCGCTGGGCCCGTTGACGCACTCGGTGTCGGCACGCCCTGGGAACCACGTCTGAGGCACGACCAGGAGGAAATCACCGATCTTCTTCGCGCCCACCGCGGCGGTGAATCCCGAGGTGAGATCGAGGTTCTTGAAGAGGCTCTCCGGCGTTCCCGGATAGGTCGGGAAGGACTCGAGCACGGGATAGGAGCGGGCGGACGATCCCGTCGCCGAGTAGGTCTCCGGCAACTGGACCATCACTTCGCCAGTCAGTCCGCTCGCCGGACCGGTGACCTGAAAGGTCAGCAGCCGGCCGCCTCCGGCAGTCGTGGCCGGCAGGGCGGCGGCCACGCCCGCAGTCCCGGTCATCGGGAACCCGGAACCGGGGCCGGCCGCTGACGTGAACACGGCGGACGACGGGCCGCCGGAGTGGCCCTGCGCGGTGACGGTCAACGCGCCGCTGCCGGTGAGGTCGGCCCAGTCGGCGAAGAACAGGTACTGATCGTTCAGTGCCACCGCCGAGACGAGTACAAGCATGAGGTTGAGCACGACGAGCGACCCGATGCGCGCGAGGACGGCGAACGTGGAGTTGCGTCCCAGCTGGGGCCAGAAGATCACGACGAGGGCACTCGTGCCGACGAATGCCACGATCAGCAGGGTGAGGAAGGGCGCACCGGTGAGGCTCATGCCGCTGCCTTTCGACGGTGCGGGCCACGCACGCGCCCGCTCAGGGATGGGTCGCCCACGCGGTGCGCGATCGCCCGCGGTCGGGGAAGGAAGGCTTCGGCGCGCAGATACGCCGTGCTCACGCGCGCGAGCTCGCGGGTCGTCGCATACACGATGAAGCGTGGTTCCCACCGAGGCCTGAACTTCGCGTTGAACCGATATATGGACTCGATCTGCGTCCAGCGCGACGCGATCAGCAGCAGCCGGCGCCACGCCCTGCTGAACGGAGCCGCCCCGATGCGCTCACCGGTCTCCAGCGCGGATCGGAAGGGCGCGAAGTTGAGGGAGACCTGGTTGATACCGCGCGCAGGCGCCTCGCGCAGGACGGTCGCAATGATCAGATCCATCACTCCCGACGCGACCGACTCGTCACGCCGCATCACGTCCAACGACAGGCCGTCGCGTCCCCATGGGACGAACTGGATGAAGCCGCACGTGCTCCCGCCGAGCTGGGCGACCGCGATCAGGGCATCGGGGTCGTCGGCATCGCACACGCGACCTAGCGCCATCGAGTAGCCCCTCTCCACCCGCCCCTTGCGCCAGGCAAGCGAAAGCGACCGCAGCTCCGCTCGCTCCTCCTCCGCGATCTCCCGGACGCCGCGGCACGTCACCGTGAACCCGCGACGCTCGAGACGCGTGATCGAGTGACGCAGGCTGCGCAGCTCGCGCCCGTCGAGGGAGAAGGCGGCGGTGTCGGCGACGGCTTCGTCGCCGATCTCGAGGACCTGGAAGCCCAGCGTCCTGCGCCACAGCCGAGCCGCTCGCTCGCTGCATCCGGCCACCCCTGGCACCCAGGCATGCGTGCGGGCCAGGGCATCGAAGGCACGCATGAGCGCCGGCCACTCGCCTGGCTCGCCGAGGGGGTCGCCGCTCACCAGGGCAACACCGTTGACCACGGCGTACGCCAGGCAGGCACGTCCCGACGGCGACCACAGCAGGCTCTTGTCGGTTCGCAGGGCGAAGTAGTCGAGCGAGTCCGACTCCGACGAGGACGCGAGGATGGCCCGGACGCGGCGGTCCTCGTCCTCACTGCGCACCGGGATCCTCGACCGAGCACGCAGCAGCCGGAACAGCATGATCAACGCGATGCCCACCCCGATGCCGAGCAAGGCGTAGTAGACGAGGTCGTCGTCGTGTCCGTTGGCGGCATCCACGGGGGACGGTATGCCGATCAGTCCCTTCCAGACGTCGAGCAGCTTCGTCGAGGTCGAGAGGGCCGCCGCCGCAGCGCGAGCGCGGACCTCCACGAACAGGTACCCCGCGGCCGTGCCGGCGACCAGCAGGATCGCGAGCAGTGCCGCATTCCGGGAGCGGGACACCGTGTCGGGCAGGGCGTAGAACTCCCGTCGGTACGCCACCAGGAAGGCGAGCAGCGCCGCCGATGCCGCGAGTGGCAGCGTCGCGCGCACATGGAGCTGCTCGACCGCTGCGATCCGCACCACGAGTGAGGCCGCGAGCAGGATCACGGCAAGGACGAGTGCCCGACGCTTGCGCCGAGCCAGCCCGATCGCGAGGAACCAGAGCAGCATCCCGGCAGTCGTCGTCGCAAGCACCGCGGCGTTCTCGACGACGCCGGGCATCAGGTCCAGAGCCTGGGCGAGGTGCCAATGCCAGCCCGGGGCCACAAGGGCGGTGATGTTCACAAGGCTCAGCGCGACGCAGATCAACGCAGCAGCCCGCGGCACCCAACGGCGACCACCACTCGCCGCAACGGCGATGGGCGAAACCGCTGGCAACAAAGGACTCCCCGGGTCTGTCGACCGGGGAGCAGGTCCGCTCAAGCGGGGAATCGTCCCAGACATCACGGCGAGTAGAGCACCGAAATTCGACGCCGCCAATCGTCGCTCATGTGATCCACAGGTTCGTGCCGTCACCTGAGCAAGGGCGTCAGCCGGCCGACACCACGCTCGCGATCCACGACGAGGCGGGCGCGACATCCGCGTAGACGCCGGGCACGCCCTCCGTCAGGCAGGTGGACCCCCAGCTCGTGGCTGCCACCTCGACGACGCGGCCGTTGATCGTCATGGCGAGCGGACCGCCGGAGTCGCCGTTGCAGGTGTCGTGATCCATAGACGGCCAGCGCCACCCCCCGCACAATTGCGTTCGCGCGTCGAACACGGATCCGTACTCGGTTGCGCAGACGGAGTCGGGCAGCCTCTCGAGGGTCGTCGAATGGACGACGCGGACCGGGTCACCGTCGGGGCTCAGTGCCCCCCACCCGGCAGCACGCACGAGCGACCCCGTCGCGAAGGCGGCCGCCATGCCCGGAGTGGCCAGCGCGACTGCTGGCGCGGAGGTCGGCCGAGACAGATGAAGCAGCGTGAAGTCGTTGCGATAGCCGATGCCCTGCTGCAGCCAACCAGGCATGCGCACCGCCCTGTCGACCGAAAGGTACTGACCGACGTGGGTGCGCGTGAGATCCCGCCGGCCGGTGACGACGGCGACCTGGACGCCTGAGCCCGAGGCCGAGGCCTGGCAGTGGCCCGCGGTGAGGACCCATTGCGCCGCGACGACACTGCCGGAGCACTTCGGATCCTCCGCTCCTGGTCCGTCGTTCTTCGCCATGACCGCCGCGCTCCACGGCAGGATGTCCCTTGGCCGCGGCACCGTGATGGCCGCGGGCGTGGACCTCACGGCAACCGGCGTGGCGACGGGCGGCTCGACGACCGCGAGCATGTCGACCCCAGAAGCCGCAGTGATCGACCCGGAGCATGCCGCAGTCGCCAGGGTCGACATCACGGCCAGCGCACGAGCCAGTCGACCGACCATCGAACGACGGTAACAAGGTCATGCTGAGGCCCAGCCAAACTGACGGGCGGCGCGAATCAGCCGGCGGTGGCGATCAGGTCGATCAGCGCCGACATCCCGCTGTGCTGCCGGCCCTCATCGACTTCCGCGTCGTACTCGGTGAGCGAGACGACCTCGAGCGTCGGGAAGTCGGCCGCCAGGGTGTCGATCGCGTACAGCTGCTCGAGCGCCCTGGGCCCGCCAGTGCCGTACTCGAGCTGACGGGGGCCGTATCCCTCGAGGAGCAGGACACCGCCGGGCTTGAGGGCGGCAGCCATGGCCCCCGACACCGCCGGACGGTCGGCGGGGCGGATGAACTGGATGAAGATGCCGACCACCGCGTCGTACACATGCGTCGGCCACTGCCAGTCGAGGATGTCGACGATCTCGGCGCAGAGCGAGCCCGACACGAGTTCGTCCGGCGAGCCCACCACAGGGACGCCACGCTCGGCGGCCAGGCGAATCGCCTTGGCGACCGCCGTTGGGGAGCCCTCGATCGAGTGCACGGCGAGCCCCTGCTCGGCCAGCCACACGCCATTGCGGCCCTCTCCGTCAGCAACCGCGAGGACGCGGCCACCTGCTGCGATGCGGCCGGCCTCGCGCTGCAGGAAGGAGTTCGGCGCGGTCCCGAAGAGGTACTCGTCGCCAGCGAAACGTTCGTCCCAGCCCTGCAGCTCGTTGCTCGTCATTCTGCGACCATACCCCTACGGGTATCGCGTCCCGACCACTCGCCGACGCAGCCGAGGACGCCCTCGCGGGCGCCCTCGTCGACGTAGTGGTGCTGCGCGGCCTTCAGCCGCCAAAGGCGGTGAGGTGGTGCTCAGACGCATTCCGCAGATTCGTGTAGGTCTGCATGACGTCGGGTGCCGTGACGCCATCAAGAGCGGACGTCAGGTCAGCGATGTCGAGCTTCTCGACGGCTACCCCGACCTCGAGGGCGTTCGTGGCCGTGGTGGCCTGCGCCACGAGACTGTCGTACAGCTTCTGGAAGTCGGCGGTGCTGAAGTCGCCGGCGGCCCGTCCTGCCGACGGATCGGCAATGTCATAGCGAGTCAGGAGGGTGCGGAGCGCCGTCTGGTGCACGGACTCGGAGTTCGCGATGCGAGCGAACTGGTAGTCGGCCGGGAACTTCGCCGCCAGCGCCACGTACACATCGTGCGCGAGCTTCTCCTCCTCGGCCATCGAGGCGAGGTCGCCCTTCTGATCGGCGGTCAAGGTTCCCATGGCGGCGAGGTTGGCACCCTGCCCGCGATTGGCCGAGCCCTCCATACCCATACCCATACCCATGCCCGATGCCGGGCCGTTGCCCATGCCATTGCCCCTGCCGTTGCCTCGCCCATAGCCCTGTCCGGTGCCATCGGCCGCTGGTGTCGCCGTGGTTCCGGTGATGGGGCACACACCGGTTCCTGGCGTGTTGTTGTTCGGGCCGCCCGCCGCAAAGGCGGGAGTGGCGGCCAACGCGAGTGCAGTCAGTCCTGCAGTGACGATGCCGGTGGCGGCGATGCTGCGACGCATGACGATCTCCTTCGGGATGGCCCGGAGGTTGTCCGGGCTGTTCGGTGTTCTTCGTTACTCCGAACTGTGACCGAACGATGTGATGCGCCCGTGTGCTCGCTGTGGAGAATCAGTGGAGATTCAGGAGGCCGCTTCTTGGTGAACGAGCCAGCGCACGTACTCACGGTCGCCGAGCAGATCCAGGCGCTGCCAAAGCGCGCTGCTCGGAACGGCCTGGCTCGGGTGGCAGCGCACGGCCGACTGCTGGCGCGTGCGGTCGACCTCGATGACCCGATCGATGTCACGCGGCGAGCGGCCGGCGAACTCGCCGCCCAACGAGCGGCTCAATTCCTGGGCTACAGCCTCGGGAAGCGTCCACGCCAGGACGTCGAGGCCCAGTAGCGGAGCGGCCATCAGTGCGGCCTTGGTCGCCTGGACATGATCGGCATGCCCGGTGATGCCCGTGGTGTCGAACACCAGCATCCCGTCGCAACTCGCGGCACGGGCGGCGCCCACGACGTGCTCAGCGAGCTCGGCGAGGCTCTGTCCAGCCAGCTCCCCGTCGGGGTAGTCGAGCAGGTGCACCGTGTCGATGCCGAGTTCGCGCGCGGCAGCCGTCAGCTCCCCCCTGCGGATCTTCGCGAGGTCACCCTCGACCCCCCGCAGCGTGGAAGCCTCACCCTTGGTGAAGCACAGCACGTCGACGCGCGCGCCGCCGGCGATGAAGGCGCTAATGACAGCGCCGAGGCCGAAGGACTCGTCGTCGGGGTGTGCCACCACGGCAAGGACGGACGCCCACGGAGGGAGCTCCGAGCTATTGGTCGTGATCATGAACCGCACCCCTTCCGAGCATCGACTGCGTTCGGGCACCACCGTGGAGAGTATACCCCCCGGGGTATATAGTGACAGTGCTTCGAACCCCCAGCGAAGGAGCAGCAGCGTGGCAACCGAGCAACTGACCGAGGCGAACTGGACCGTCACGCGCCGGTGTACGTGATGTGCGAATCGGGAGCGCGTGCGTTCCAGGCCTGCCAGTACCTCGAGCAGCACGGATATCGTGTCATCCACGCGTAGGGCGGCATGGCCGCCTGGCGGGCTGCGGAGCTTCCCATGGATCGAGGAATGCGTGACCACGTCGGGGTGTAGCAACGCCCCGAATCACACCCACGTGCCGTTGCTGACGACGGCCCAATCAGAACGGTGATCACACGATGAAGAAGCTCCTAGCCCTCATGGCACTCATCTTCGCGGGAACCCTGCTCGTCACCGGCTGCGGTTCATCCTCCGACGCGTCGACCAGTTCGGCTACGGCGGCCGCCCAGGCTGCTGGATCCGTCCAGACGGTTGATCCGCAAGCGTGGATCCAGGCATCCACCCAGCCCGGTGTCACGATCGTCGACGTGCGCACGCCGGAGGAGTACGCCGCCGGTCACGTACAGGGTGCTATCAACATCAACGTCGAAGGCCCCACATTCGCCGCCGACATCGACAAGCTCGACAAGAGCGGAACATACGCGCTGTACTGCCACAGCGGTCGACGCTCCGCTCTCGCCACGGAGCAGATGTCCGGCGCCGGCTTCACCAGCATTGTCAACCTGCAGGGCGGGATCGCCGATCTGCAGACAGCCGGTGCACCCATCGTGACCGGCTGAGGTCGCCAGCGCCCGACGGCAGTTGCCGTGCGTCGGCCCCAGCGGATTCGACGCACGGTGATAGCCGCTCGGACATCCTGACAGCACAATCGCCCGCGGCGACTGAGGGGATGGTCGCGACGGGCGATCGTTCGAGGCGCCTGGCGCCGGTGCGGACGCGGTCAGGCGGCTGCAGCAGCAGCGCCGACGACGGTCCGGGCATCCCCGGTGTACCCGGGGTGAACGGCGATTCCCAGCGTGGGCAACGTGGTCTTCATGATGTCGCACACGTTGTTGGCGACCACGGTGTCCACCTGGTGCTCCTTCAGGAACCGGATGACTCGTGGATGATGGACTCCCAGGTACATCGACTCCGTACGCGGGTGGTGTCCCACTCCACGGTGTGCTCCACCCAGTCGGACATGTCGTCGCCGTCCACCTGGCAGATCGCGACGACGCGCGCCTGACCGAGGCGATCGTGAATGGTTCCGTCGGAGTTGAGTGGGATGCATACGGTTCGAGCGTTCATCGGATCTCCTTGTGTGCGAGCGGACGGATCCACGGTCAGGCGTCCTGCAGGACCTTGTTGCCGGCCAGCGAGTAGAAGAACAGGGCGACGGGTCGATAGATGGCGTGGGCGAATTTCGTGAACGGGAGGAGGAGCATGAGTTCCATCGCCACTGCTACATGGAAGAGGAACACCCAGTACCCCCACGCCGGCGTCGGGGGCAGGTACAGCGCGACCTCGATGATGAATCCGGTCACGCCGGTGATGAGCAGCAGGACGAGCAGCAGCCAATCTGACCCTGTCGACACGCTCGCCGCCCGGTTGTACCTCGTGGCCCGGTTGATCATGAACCAGACCACGCCGTAGATCAGCGCGAGTCCGGCAACCGTGCCGAGCAGCCGAGACGGGTACCACAGTGGGATCGCAGTGCCCGTCTCCTTGATGCCCAGGAGTGCCAGGCCCCAGTCGAGCAGCGTTGCCGCGAGCAGCCCTAGGAAGCCCCAGATCGTCATGGCATGGATCAGCCAACGGCGTCGGTACCACGGCTCTACGGTCCGTCGCCTGCAGTCCCGGCGATAGCGCGTCTGCCCCAATGACTCGACTCCCAGGGATGACCACAGGGCCGTCCCCGTGCGAGTGAGCGCTGCCTTACCGCTCACCAGAAGAGGACGCCGTGACGCGGTCTCGTCGAGCGACCCCGCGGACCATCGTGACGATCCCCGCCAGTCCGGCGACGACCATCACAGCCATGACCGCAATGCCGGTCCAATGGATGAGCGGGTCGGGGATGAAAGCTGAAGAAGCTCAACGCCGCTGAGTCTTGCTCGCCATGAGCCGAGTACATGAACAACGCGAAGAACATCGCCACGACAACGGCGATGACCGTGCCGATGACGGGTCGGGTGTACAGCACGCGCGCGAAGCCGGTCCTGTCGTAGCTCGCGATGGCGTAGCGCCGAGCGGCGGCCATGAACTCTCCGGGATCAGCGTCCTGCGGGCAGCTGTCAGAGCACAGCCCGCAGTGGTAGCAGGTCCATAGTTCCTTGCTGGACAGCAGCTCATCCTTCAGGCCGACCTGAGCCAGGCGGATGATGCGCCGCGGGAACGTCGCGTCGTTGTCGGCGAGCGGGCAGATCGCAGTGCAGTTCCCGCAGCTGAAGCAGGAGGAGACATCCAGTTCGCCGAAGCGCTTCATGTCGGTGAGTAGACCCGTGTCGATGACCTTGCTCATGACTCCGACTCCCTGTCGATCGCGCGGTAGGGGAAGTAGCCGTCGTCGTCGGCTTCCTCCGTCTCGACCAGATGGCCATAGCGGCGCATCCCCATGACCCAGTACACGGTCTCCTCGGCGGGCATGACCGATCCGTTCGGCGATCTCGGGGATGGTCAGCGGGCCGTCGGCCAAGGCCTCACGGATGGGTCGATGCATGAGGGGCTCCTCGCGGATCACCTCGCGCGGATCACGGAGCAGGTCGGTACTCACTGAGACGGCCACTTCTACCAGGCCGTCGATCATGGCCCTCATCTGGACATCGGTATAGCCGAGCAGGTCGATGGCGTTTTCCGTGCAAACGGGGACGCACCCGCCGCAGCCCTTGCAGACGCTGGGCACGATGAGTGCCAGATTCTTTCCGTCGCAGATCGTCTGCTCGATCGCGTCGTAGGGGCAACTCGAGAGACATTCACCGCAACCCGTGCAGGCGAATTCATTGACGACGGCGACGAGCGGGTCAAGTTCGGCGACGCCCTTCTTGAGGATCGCCGCGCTCTGCGCCACGGCCGCAAGGCCAGAGCCGACTGCCTCGCCCGCGGTCTTGGGACCTTGGCAGGTGCCAGCGATCATGACGCCGTCGACGACCGTCTCCACAGGGCGAAGCTTCGGGTGGATCTCGTTGTAGAAGCCGTCGTCTCCCACGGGAAGCTTCAGCAGGCCGGTGAGTCCCTCATTCGCCCTCGGGACCATCCCGGTGACGAGGACGACCAGGTCGGCGGGGATGGTGAGCTCCTCGCCCTGGGTCAGCGTGTCCACCGTCGTGACAGAGAGCTGGCCCTTGGCGTCGAGTTCCACCGCTGGCGGCGTGTCGTCGGGGTAGCGCATGAAGACCGCACCCTCGTCGCGTGCCTGCGTGTAGAGCAGTTCGTACTTCCCGTACGTGCGGACATCGCGATTCAGGTGGTACTGATGGATCGACGAGTCAAGCTGCGACACCTGGATGCTCGCGTGGCACGAGGCCGCGCAGCAGAACTTGGAGCAGTACTCGTTTCCGCCGGCGGGCTGGCGACTGCCGACGCAGTAGATGTACGCGATCGTCCTGACCGGTCTGCCACCGTGCATGAGCGTGCCGTCCGAGGAGTCGACCATCGCCTTGAACTCCGGCAGGGTCAGGACCCCGTCTATCCCATAGCCGAACTCGCCGGCCTCCGGTTCGTACGAGTCGAAATCCCGTCGCGATCACGATGGATCCGACGGTCGCCCTGAGAGTCTCCGGAACGTCCTCGTTGACCCGCACCTCGGCGACGTAGTTGCCGAAGCTGCCGCTCTTGCCAACCAGCTCGGCCTTGGTGAACACGGTGATGGCCGGCCGTTTGGCGACCTCATCGACGAGGTGGGCGATCTGGTCGCGCCCCACCTGGTCGTTGGGGAACATCGCCCCGAACGTCCCGACCCAGCCGCCGAGAGTGCTCTCGCGCTCGACGAGGTAGACGTGCATGCCGACATCGGCCAGTCCGATCGCTGCTCGCAATCCGGCTATTCCCCCGCCGACGACCATCGTGGCCGATGTCGTCTCGACGACGAGAGGCACCAGGTTCGAGGAGTTCCGGCTCTTCGCGATACCGGCGCGCACCAGGCCGATGGCCTTCTCGGTCGCTCCCACGGGATCGTCGCCGTGGACCCACGAGTCCTGCTCGCGAATGTTCACCTGTGTGTACGCGTAGGGGTTCATGTCCGCGCGCTTGGCCACCTCGCGGAAGGTGATCTGGTGCAGCTTGGGCGAGCACGACGCGACGACGAGACCGTCGAGCCCCTGCTTCTGGATGTCGTTGATCATGTCGTGCTGCGTGCCGTCCGAGCATGCGAACATGGTCGTCTCGGCAACGATCACACCCGGATCGTCCTTCAGCGCGTCACGGACTGCTGCGACATCGACATAGTCGGAGATGTTCCCGCCGCAGTGGCAGATGTACACGCCGATGCGTCGCTCCTCAGGCATTTCGCTCATGCCAGCACCCCCTCGGTGATCTCCGCATGCGTCAGGTGGGCGGCCACTTGAGCGACGGCGGCACCGGCGTGCAGGATCGAGTCGACGATGTCCTTCGCGCCCGCTGCAGTTCCCGCCACGAACACGCCGGGAATGTCGGTCTGTCCGGGGTTGATCTCGGCGCTCGGCTCGGCGACGTAGTAGTACTCGTCCAGCCCGAGTGGCTCGCCGCCGAAGAGCTTCTCGACCTCGCGGTTCGGCTGGATCCCGACGGCGAGGACGACAAGGTCGTACTCGGCCTCGATGATCTGGCCGCCGTTCTCGATGTCCTCGTACCGCAGTACGAGGTCGCCGTTGTCCTTCTCGGTGATCTTGGCGACGCGACCCTTGATGTACGTCGCGCCCATGTCCTTCGCCTGCTCGTAGAACTCGTCGTAGCGCTTGCCTGCCGCCCGCATGTCCATGTAGTGCATGGTCACGTCGGCGAGGGGCAGCGAGCCCATGATGAGCTGGTTCTGCTTGATCGAGTACATGCAGCAGAACTTCGAGCACAGAGGGTTGCCGGTGGTCTCGTCGCGCGAGCCGGTGCACGACACGTAGGCGATGCGGTCGGGCACCTTCCCGTCACCCGGGCGCAGGATCGTATTGAAGGGCCGGGTCGGGGCCAGGAGCCGATCCATCTGCATTCCCGTGATGACGTTGGGGAACCGGCCGAAGCCGTATTCGGGCTTGAGATCCGCCGCGAAGAGCTTGTGCCCAGTGGAGATCACGACCGCTCCGACCTCGAACTCGTGCATGGTGTCCTTAGCGTCGAGCCGGATCGAGTCGGCGGGGCACGCCTTGACGCACTCCTGGCACTCGGAGCACACGCCGCAGTCCAGGCATCCACCCGCCCCGAAGAGGGCCTCACCCTCGGCAAGCGCGGGCTCGATCTCCGCGAAATCGGTCGGTGCCTTCGAATGGACGCTGTTGGCACGCACGGGACCCCGGTGGGTGTGCATGCGTTGCCGCGCCAGCACCTCGTCACGGCTGACGACGCCCAGGGGGTCGTCGAAGAGGGGGAAGCCGTCCAGGGGCCGGTCGTTGAGCCAGTTGTCGATCATGTAGGCAGCCCGACGCCCGTGTCCGATGGCCCGCGTGATGTCGGTGGCGCCCGACTCCACGTCGCCGGCCGCGAAGATGAACGGCCGGTCGCTCTGGAGGGTGATCGGATCCACCTTGATCCGGTGCCCCCTGCTCACGCCCGTGATCGCCTCGAAGGGTCGGTCATCGGGCTCCATGCCGATGGCTGACACGATCGCCTCGCAGGCGATGACGAATTCGCTGCCGGCAACGGGCTCCGGTCGACGACGCCCCGACGCGTCCGCCTGCCCGAGCTGCATCCGCTGGCACCGCAGTCCGGCGACAGCGCCATTCACGTCCGCCACCACGTTGACGGGGGCGACGAGGTACTCGAACTCGACGCCCTCCATCTCGGCCTCGTCGATCTCGACGGTGTGGGCTGGCATCTCCTCACGTCCGCGCCGATAAGCCACCCGGACCGCCTTCGACCCGAGCCGACGGGCCGTCCGCGCGGCATCCATGGCGACGTTTCCCCCGCCGACGACCACGACCGTCTTGTCCGTCAGATCAGGAAGCTCGTCCTCGCTGACCTTCCGGAGGAAGTCGAGCCCGGTGAAGACCCCCGTCGCGTCTTCACCGGGCACGCCGAGAGCCATGGATCGAGGGGTTCCGGTCGCGACGAGCACCGCGTCGAACCCCTCGTCCTTCAGCGCCTGGAGATCGGTCACCGGATGACTCGTGTGGATCTCGACCCCGATTGCGGTCACGTTGGCGATGTCCTGCTCGACCACGTCGTGCGGTAGCCGATAGGCCGGAATCGCGTGCCGGAGGAATCCGCCGGGCGTTGCGGCGGCGTCGTACATCGACACGCGGTAGCCCTGTCGAGCCAGCTGCCATGCGGCGGTGAGTCCCGCCGGCCCGGAGCCCACGATGGCCACGCTCTTGCCGTTCGGTTCGGCGATCGTGACGCCTGGCTCGTCGTGCTGCGCGTAGTGCTGGTCGGCCACGAACCGCTTCAGCCGTCTGATCGGAATGGGTCCTTCGAGCTTCGCTCGCGTGCAGTCCGTCTCGCAGGGCGCGTAGCAGGCGCGCCCCAGCGTTTGCCCACCAGCGGCGTGGCGTCGAGGACGAGCTGGAACGCCTCCTCGTACATTCCGCTGCGGATGAGCGAGACGTATCCATGGGCCTTGATGCCTGCGGGGCAGGAGTCGATGCAGGGGGACGTGCCCGCGCGTTCGATGACGGCCTTCTTGGGCACCGCCTGCGGGAAGGCGATGTACGCGGCGTGTCGGGGCACGAGTCCGGCATTGAACTGGTCGGGAACGGCGACGGTGCAGGCACGCTCGCAGTCCTGGCAGCCCGTGCACGTGTTCCAGTCGATGAAGCGCGCCTTCTCGTTCACCGTCGCGCTGAACGTGCCGTCGAGCTCGCGGTGGATGCCCTGGACCTCGCTGTAGGTCATGGTCGTGATGTTCGGATGGTTGATCGTCGACGACATCTTGGGACCCGAGATGCAACTCGCGCAGTCAAGGGTCGGGAAGACCTTGCTGAGCAGGATCATCCGACCGCCGACGCTGGACTCCTTCTCAACGAGGAGGACCTGGTAGCCCATGTCCCCGAGCTTGATCGCGGACTCCATGCCGGCGATGCCACTGCCCACGACCATGACGTCGTACTTCATTTCCTGCTCCCGTTCGAGAACTGAGGGTGTTCGAATGCACGCGCTTCGTCAGACGAAGAGGTTCACGTTCGCCTCGTCGGCGTCACCGAGGTAGCTGGCGACTCCACCGAATTCGAGGCCGTCGATCAGCTCCTCCTCCTTGAGACCCATGACATCCATCGACATCGTGCAGACGACAAACCGGATGCCGAGCTCGCGAGCCGAGTCCATGAGCTCTTCGAGCGACATGACGTTCTGCTGCTTCATGACGCTCTTGAACATCCGAGGTCCTGCGCCGGCGAAGTTCATGTTCGAGAGCTTCAGCTTGCCCGCGCCGCGCGGCATCATTGCCGCGAAGGCCTTCTGCAGCCCGCTCTTGCCTGCTACCGACTGCTTCTTCGGCTTCCGCAGTGCGTTCAGCCCCCAGAAGGTGAAGAACATGGTGACGTCGTCGCCCATGGCCGCTGCGCCGTTCGCGATGATGAACGCGGCGAACACGCGATCGAAGTCGCCGCTGAACACGATGATGGTCTTCTTCGTGGTGTCCACGTTGTCGTGCCTCCCTGTACTGCGTTATGCCGCTGCGGTCCCCACGGGACCGAGGCCTTCGAGCGACTGTGAGAACTCCGTCATGTACTTGACGAACGATTCGGCGCAGACCGAGCAGACGGCAGCCATCTTCAAGCGCTGCGGCTCAATTCCCTTGGCGCGCATAAGATCCTGCGCCTGCGCGGCGATTCGCGCTGTGCGCTCGGAGCAGTCAGGAAGATAGGCGCATTCCTCGCCGTCCGACGCGATGAACACTCCGTCGATGCCGGCCTCGAGTGCGTGGACGATCCAGCTGGGCTTGAGGCCGCTGCTGCACGGCACCGCGATCGTCGACACCGGCGCGGGGTAGTGCATATGCCGACTGCCGGCGAGATCGATGCCCGGATCCGAGATGTTGTGCGTAGAGAAGACGAGAATCCGCGGCTTGAAGGCGCCGCTGTCTTCGTGATCCGAGGACATGGCCCCTACTTCATCTTCTTGAGGAAGAGGCGGAGGTAGCCGGCGTCATCGAAGGATCCCAAGTACTCGTGACCCATCTTCTTGCTCCAGGCCGGGATGTCCTTCAACGTTCCTGAGTCGGTCGCCATGACCTCCATGACGCCACCCACAGGGCATCCGCCGATCGCTTTCTTGGCGGCGAGGATGGGGCCGGGGCACGACGTGCCGCGGGCGTCGACGACCAGATCCACGTTCATTACCTTGAGTTCTTCCACCGCGACGCTCATGCTCGCTCCCTTGTCGTGGCGACGCACCAGTGCTTCTGTCGCCGGTTTTCCCTGATTTCGAAAATACCCCCCTGAGTATCCGGTTGACGGGGTCGGAAGGGGCGCGGAACGATGGCGTGCGTCACATTGAGGGCGAAAATCCCAGTACTTGCAGGGGTTTTCGGTTACTTCCGATACCGGAGGGGGTGCGAGATCACTCCAGCACTATCCGGGCAGTTGGCACGTCTCCGTGGCCCCAGGCAGGCGGTACCGCTGCCGGTACAGGAACGGGCCGGCGGCGTGCAGGAGGTGCCGCACCCCGGGAAGGAGTAGGAACGTCCCCATGCCGCGGTACGGGCGGCGTGACAGGCGCAGCATCTCCGCGATCGCACGTGGACCGATCACATGCGAGCCGTCGACCCGCACGAGCACCGGTCCGTCGAGGACGTCGTCCTCCGTCACTCCCAGGTCGTTCAGGGCGACCCCTTGGTAGGCCGACATGGTGACCGGAGGATCGAATCGCCGTCGCATCGACCGGGTGCCGTTCTCGCATACTCCGCAGTCGCCATCGAAGAGAAAGATGGGTCGGGCGGGACTCACGACTTGCGCCGACGCTCTCGCGCGCACGCAGGGCAGCCCGTTCGCTGGGTCCGCGCGTAGATGGTGGCCGACCAATGGTGGCCGCAGTCCGAACAGACCCACGACATCCGTGCACTGGACTTGGCCCGATAGAGCCGCGGATCCCATCCGTCCGCCTCCGCGGCGGTCTCGGGATGCAGTTCGGCCGAGGGAATCACCCGCCGTCGGTGCGCGCCGTGGCGCGGCCGCCTGCCCCGGCGGCACAGAGCGGGCAACCGGAACCCTTGACGCGGTTGGCGACCGTCGCGTCCCACTCATGGCCCGCGGGGCCGCGCCAGCGCACCTTGGCCTTGCTGCCATGGGTGTAGTCCGCCGGATCGAACGGCGCGACCATCTCCGCCGCCAGTTCCGGATGCGTCTTCGTCAGCGAGGCCCTGGCATCGATGCTGCATGGGGGCAGGCGCGATACCCATTGGCTCGCGCCCTGACCTCCGCCGACCACGGAATCCGCACGCGAGGCAACGCCACGGCATCTCGACCCGCGAGCCGGCGCTGACGTGCTCGGGATCCCAGCCGTCGGCCTCGCGAGCGACCGCGGGGCGCACGGCCGTCAGCGAGCGTCCGCGTCCCGGTGATTGCAGGCCTGAGCACACAGGACACCCGCGACCCTGGACGCGGTCGGCGACCGACGCTCGCCAGACATGGCCAAGGGGTCCGACCCACATCAGGACCGTCGGTGGCATGCTGATCGATCGCGCGCGCATCGGACGGTGGGAGCAACTGCTGCGCCAGTTCCGGATGAGTGACGGCGAGAGACGATGCTTCGATCGGCCCGGCCATGTGCCCTCCAGGGGAGATACCCCCACGGGTATGTTAACACTCGGGTGGATCCCGGCCTGCCGGACCGGAGCCTCGGTCCTCTGCCAGAATCCCCGCATGCCCATCATCGATGCCTTCGCTCCCGACGCCGACCGCTACGACGGGCGTATGCCCTACCGCCGCTGCGGAACGAGCGGCCTGCGGCTGCCGGCCGTGTCGCTGGGCTTCTGGCACAACTTCGGCGACGACAAGCCTTTGGAGACGCAGCGTGCGATCATGCGCCGCGCGTTCGATCTCGGCATCACGCACTTCGACCTCGCCAACAACTACGGGCCGCCTTACGGCACCGCCGAGATCAACGCCGGTCGCATCCTCCGCGAGGACTTCGGCTCGCTGCGCGACGAGTTCGTCATCTCCACGAAGGCGGGCTGGGACATGTGGCCCGGTCCGTACGGCGATCTCGCCTCGCGCAAGCATCTGTTGTCCAGCCTGAACCAGAGCCTGAATCGCCTCGGTCTGGAATACGTCGACATCTTCTACAGCCACCGCCCCGACCCGGACACCCCGCTCGCCGAGACGATGGGTGCACTGCACAGCGCAGTGCAGCAGGGCAAGGCCCTCTACGCCGGCATTTCGTCCTACTCGCCGAGCCGCACGATCGAGGCCGCGCGCATTCTCGCTGACCTCGGCACGCCACTGCTCATCCACCAGCCGTCGTACTCCATGCTCAATCGCTGGATCGAGGACGGACTCCTCGACGCACTGCAGGAGGTCGGCGCGGGCGCCATCACATTCAGCCCGCTCGCGCAGGGACTGCTGACCAACCGGTACCTCGATGGTGTGCCGGCCGACTCGCGCGCCGCGGCCGGCAAGTCGTTGTCGACGCAGATGCTCTCCGACGAGAACCTCGATCGGATCCGCTCACTCGCCGCGATCGCCGATCGTCGCGGCCAGTCGCTCGCCCAGATGGCGGTCTCGTGGACGCTGCGGGATCCGCGAGTGACGACCACCCTGCTGGGTGCCAGCAGCGTGCACCAGCTGGAGGAGACCACAGCGGCGGTGCACAAGCTCGACTTCACCGAGGCGGAACTCCTTGAGATCGACCAGTTCGCCGTCGAGGCGGACATCAACCTGTGGGCCGCGCAGTCGCTGATTCCCTAGTCGAGGCGCTGCACGCGCCCCTTCCCGGCACTCTTCGCCGAGTACAGGGCCTCGTCGAGCTCGGCGAAGTCGAGCGCCCAGGCCGGCGACACCCGCACGCCGACCGACACGCCCAGCGCCACGCCCTGGATCGGGTCGGGGAGGCGCTGCGCGCTGACCTCGCCGACGATGCGCTCGCCCACGCGCATGGCGGCGTCCTCGTCGAGCCCTGGCAGGAGCACCACGAACTCGTCACCTCCGAACCGGACGACCACGTCCTGCGGTCGCGTCGACTCGACGAGTGATCGCGCGACTGAATTGATCGCCGCGTCGCCCGCGAGATGCCCGTACATGTCGTTGATGGTCTTCAGGTTGTCGATGTCCACCATGAGTGCGGCCACCGTTCCCGCCGTGCCGGGCGTTGAGGCCGACAAGAAGCGCTCCAGGAAGCGCCGGTTGCCGAGACCCGTCAGCGAATCGTGCTCGGCGCGCTCGCGCTCGCGGCGCGCCGACTGCTCCATCCGCTCGGCGCGGAAATAGGCCGCGTCGATGGCTCGGACCAGCACCTCGGCCACCCTCGCCAGGCGCCGTTCGGCGTCGGTGATGTCGCCCAGTCGGCTGCGCGCGCGGTCGCCGCGCGCGCCCGCGCCAGGACGTCCGAAGGCAACTGGTCTCCGACGATGTCGAGGATGCGTTCCGCCTCGTCCGCAGCGATGGACGGATCGAACGACCATCGGGCGCGAAAGAGGCGGCTCGCCTCGATGGAGTCGGCGTTCGGCGCCAGGTCGTCGAGATCGTGGGCGACCAAGGACGTCCCGAGGTGGCCATCGAGCACGACGAGCAGCCACTCGCGCTCCAGCGGATCCGGTGATCCGAAGCCGACGGCGTTGACGCCCGGCGCCAGGGCGTCGAGCCGCCCGTCGAAGCCCACGATGCACGTGGCACCGCTCTCGGCAAGCTCCCGGTACCGATCGTGCTCGACCTGGAAGTAGGCACGGCGCTGGAAGAGGCCGATCACCAAGGTCTCGCGCCGGTCGACACCGCGTGGGGCCACGTCGAGGGACCGCTCCATCGCGTGGCTCAGCGCCAGCAGTCCACGCTTCGTGTACGTCTGCTCTAGCGCGCTGCCTGCCGGCACTGCACGAGCAGTCACGTCCGGAACCTCCGATGGTCGGTCCCCACGATAGGTCAGGACCCCTGGGCAGGCCCAGCCGGCGGGTTCGGGCCGAAGGCGGCCAGGAAACGATCGCGGAAGGTGTCCATCGGCCATACGGGGGCAGTGGGCCCCGGCCGCAGGCCGTCTTGCCAGCCCCACGACGCAATGCGATCGAGGACGGCCGGATCGTGCGCGATGATCGATATCGGGACGTCATGACTCGCGTCGTGACCCGACACGATGGTCGCCGGCTGGTGGTCTCCGAGCATCACCATCACCAGGTTGTCGTCATGGAACGTCTCCAGGTACGAGATCAGCGCGCTCAGTGAGTACTGGATCGACTTGCCGTACTGGGCGCGCACGGCGTTGGAGTCGCGCCACACCACGGATGGCGGCTGACCCTGCTGCGGCATGCCGTTGTACACCGACCCGTTGCCCAGCGAGTTCCAGCCGACCATGCGCGGCAGGGGCGTCCAGGGCGTGTGACTGGACACGAAGTCGATCTCGGCCATCACCGGAGCGTGGCCGGGCTTGTCGAGCTCGAGACGGCGCAGGGCCGCTAGCGTGTACTGGTCCGGAATGGGGGCATAGCTGAACTTCGGACCGACGTAGCCCACATTGCGACTGTCGTACAGCTGGTCGTAGTGGTAGAACCGGCGGCCCGGCGGCCACGGGCGATTGTCGGACGGGATATCGCTCACGGTGCGCCAGCCCGCACGCTTGAACGCGCTGCTGAGATTGAACCGGTCGCTGCTCATCACGTCGTCGTAGCGCCGCTGATTGTTGATCCACAGACCCGTCTGCAGGGTCGAGTGCGCGAGCCAGCTGATCCCGCCATACGTCGATGACGCCAGGAAGCCGCTCTTCGCGGAGAACCCCGCGGCCGCGAGGCGACTCGTGCCGGTGTCGAGCAGGGCCGTGATCGGGGGCGAGATCGTCGGATCCTCGACGGCGACGCGTCCGTAGCTCTCGACGAACGCCAGCAGCACGTCCTTGCCGCGCAGCGCCGTCAGGAGTTGGTCGCCCGGGGTGTCGCGGTACTTGTCAACCGCTGTGGCGTCGGCGAAGGTGCGCTGGTCCTGGAAGCCCGAGTAGACGCGACCCACGGCGCTGACGGCGAGTCCGCCGGTGCTCGTCGACGCCGTCGGCTCGCCCGGTGCGCTCTGCACGCCGAGCAGCGCGAGGACGATCCACGCCACCCCGAGGGCCACGACTCCGCGCAGCGCTGCAGGTCGGTGTCGGTCGACGATCCGGCTCAGGCGAAGCACGGCCAGCGGTACGAACACCAGCAGGAAGACGGCGAAGGCGGCGGCGGCGATGGCCACGAGCCGCGCCTTGGACCTGCCGATCGCGTCGCCCAGGAGGTCGAACGCCGAGCCCGCGTAACTCCAGTCGACCTCGGGGTTGAACGGTCGGCCGAGGGAGGCGTAGAAGCCGGCGTCGAGGATCCGCAGGATGGTCAGGACGCCGAGCAGCACGCCGACGCCGACGGCCACGTATCGACCGGCTCGCGAGGGCAGGAGCAGGATGACCCCGATGAAGGCCAGCGCCTCGAGCGGGACGAGCACGAACATGCCGGGAGAAAGGGTGCGCAGCTCGTTCGGGAACACCAGGCACAGCCACACGAGCAGGCAGGCGAGCACGGTGAGCACGACGCTCGCCACCCGTCTGACGATCGACACTCCTGGACCTCCCTCCGGCCGGACCACGCAACGGTATGTCACGCCCACGCGCCCGGCATGGCAAGGTGCACACATGCTGATCGCCGGCTCGCCCGAGGGGCGTCCATGAGACAGGACGAGCGCGCTCCGTTCGACGAAGCCCTTCAGCGGGCCCGCCTTTCGGCCTACGCCCCTGGGGAGTTCGTCGACCAGGAGAGCTTCATGCGAGCCAGCGAGATCCGGGCGCTGGCCGTCCAGGCAGGCGTCGGTCCCGGGGTGTCCCTGCTCGACCTGTGCTGCGGGGTCGCGGGACCCGGCCGCTTCGTCACTCGTGAGCTGGGCTGTACCTACCTCGGCGTGGATCTCAGCGCGAGTGCCATCGAGATCGCACGGGAGCGGGCCGGCGGACTCGACTGCCGCTTCGAGGTGCAGCAGATCCCTCCGCTCCCGTCAGGCACGTTCGACGTCGTGATGCTCCTCGAGACGATGCTCGCCTTCCCCGATCCAACGGAACTGGTCACTGCAGTGGCCGCCGCCCTGAACCCCGGCGGACGCTTCGCGTTCACGCTGGAGGAGGGGATGCCGATGACAGCCGACGAGTCACGCGAGATGCCGGACGCCGAGACGGTGTGGCTCATCCCCCTGCCGGCCATGCTGTCGATGCTCGACGACGCGGGACTGCGCGTGCGGTGGCAGGAGGAGTGCAGTGAGTCGCATCGCAAGATGGTGGACGCGCTGATTGCCGGGTTCGAGGCCGACCGCGAAGCGATAGTCGCGCAGGTCGGGACGCAGGCCCTCGACGAGCTGGTCGCCGCACACCGCCTGTGGAGCGATTGGCTGGGCAGTGGGCGCGTTCGCAAGTTCGCCTTCGTGGCCGAGAGGGTCGCCTGACCGAGGGCCAGTTCAGCGCGGGTCGTGGCTCCCGTCGCAGAATGGCTTGTTCGACGACTTCCCGCACCGGCACAGCGCCTGTCGGTTCCGCACCTCGAAGGCACGTCCGTCACTGCCGATCACCGTGACTCCCCCGCGCAGCATGATCGGTCCGGACGCACCGATCAGCGGATCCTCGATGACGCTGATGCTCTGCTGCTCGCTCGGGTCGAGGTCGGCATCCGTGGCCTTGTCGATGAGGGTCAGACGACCACCCGGGCAGCGCACGACCATGCGCTCGGCGGCACTCACATGATCGGGACCGGCCATGGCGACCTCGCCCCACGCCTCGTTGCCGGCGTCGCAGAAGCGAGCGTGGGCGCAGAAGGCGCCGTAGTCGAGCAGCACCGCATCCGGGCCGTCATTGACCTCGGCGCCATCGGCGTACGGCGTGTGCTGAGCTCGCTCGGTCACGTCGACGCCTGCCTGCTCGTGGCTGTTGTCGCACATCGGCCTGTTCTTGCTCTGCCCACAACGGCACAGCTCCGACCCATCGCGCAAGGCGAAGGACCCTCGGTTGGTGTAGTCCCACGACTCACCGGCGTCGTTGCCGACGATCTCGACGAGTGAGCCTTCCGTGGCGCCGAACACCTGGTACGGACCGTTCTCGACAACGCGGACGTACATGCCCTCGACCGGCACCTCGGCGGGCTGCTGTTCGCTCACGGCGGCTCCCTCGTCGCGGAAGACCCCACGGTAGGCCGAAAGCACGGGCCGATTTGTCGCAATTGCCGAAACCGCTCGGATTCGCTGCGACACTCGCAACCATGGATCGCGATCTGATCGACCAGGTGGTCGACACCGCACAGCGCGTCGTCGCCAGTGGCGCCATCTCGGCGAACGGACACGGCAACGTGAGCATCCGGGTTCCCGGCGCGGACGAGATGTACTTCACCGCTGCGCCGTCTCTGCGCGACCACCCGCGTTCTGCCGTCGTCCGAGTTGCCCTCGACGGGACACTTCTGGAGGGCGATCTGCCGCCTATCCAAGGTGCCGTCGTGGCGATGCACACCGCGATGTACCTCGACAGAGCCGACGTTGGCTGCGTGCTGCACACGCATTCCCCCTTCGCCACGGCCTTTGCGGTCGCACACGAGCCCATCGGATGCTGGAACGAGGCACTGGCGATGTTCGGGCTGCCGAACGGCGTCCCCGTGGCCGGCTACGGCCCTCGGGGATCGGAACAGGCGGTGGCGAACATCAGGGCGGCCATCGAACCCGGGGTACCGGCCGTGCTCCTCGCCAATCACGGCGTCCTCGTGTTTCACCGCACGCCTGACCTGGCCATCCTCGTCGGTGGGGTGATCGAGGAAGCGGCGCAGGCAGGGATCAACGCGGCCGCCCTCGGCGGTCCGGTCGTCATCCCCGACGGCATGCGACAGGCGGCGCTGCAGCGGGCCATGTCCTTCGAGGGCTTCGGCACGCAGCACGCCTGACCAGCCCGCGACAACGAAGAGCCGGGGACGCCCCGCGGTGGGAGGCGTCCCCGGCTCGTCGACGACCTTTGTCGTCGGGCAGCTGCTAGGCGGCGTTCGTGCTGCTCGCCGTGCCGCTCGTGGACGAGCTGCCGGCCGTGCCGTTGTCGCCGGCGCCGTCGTGATGACGCCCACCCGGACCACCATGACCGCCGTGGCCGCCGGTCGCCTCTCCCGTGACGGCGAAGCTCGCATCGAGCATGACGGTGACCTTGGTGCCATCAGCCTTCGTGATGTGCGCCTCGTACACCGACTGGCCGTCGCCGTCCTTCTCCATCCGGTCGATCGTCGCTCCCGGGTACTTCGCGGTCACCGCAGCCTTCACCTGCGTCGCCGCATCGCCGGTGAGCGCCTCCTCGGCCGCCCGGCCGGCGCCCTGGCCACCGTGGCCGCGGGGGCCGCCGGTCGCCTCGCCCGTGACGGCGTAGTTCGCGTCCAGCATGACGGTGACCTTGGTGCCATCAGCCTTCGTGATGTGCGCCTCGTACACCGACTGGCCGTCACCGTCCTTCTCCATCCGGTCGGATCGTCGCGCCCGGGTACTTCGCCAGCACGGCAGCCTTCACCTGCGTGGCCGCATCGCCGGTCAGCGCCTCCTCGGCGGGCCGCTGCACGTGCTGGTCAGCGGAGGCCGATGCGCTCGGGCTGGGGGTGTTCACGGTGCCGGCAGCATTGGCCATCGCGGTTCCGGTGAAGGCCGCGATCGCCAGCGCTCCGACGGCCGCGCCTGCGACGAGACCGGTGCGTGCCTTGGTTGACATACCCATGAGTTGCTTCCCTTCATTGCCTTCTTCTTCGGACGCTCACGAGCATGACCGCTCAGCATTCATCGGCGATCTAGGCCGTGTTAGCACCCTGTAAGGGTCAACGGACCTGCGTGAAGGGGTGCCTGATCAGGCGATCTTGCGGTGATACGTGGCCATCGCGAAGGCATAGGCGACGACAAGGATGCCCAGGCACCAGGCCAGCGCAATCCAGATGTCGGTGCTCACCGGCTGCTGTGCCAGCAGGTTGCGGATCGCGTTGACGATGGGCGTCACGGGCTGGTTCTCGGCGAACGCGCGTATGGGTCCGGGCATCGTCGCGGTGAGGACGAACGCCGAACTGATGAACGGCAGGAAGATCAGCGGATAGGAGAAGGCGCTTGCCCCATCGATGGTCTTCGCCGACAGGCCGGCGATGATGGCCAGCCAGGTCAGTGCCAGTGTGAACAGCACGAGGATGCCGACGACCTCGAGCCATGCGAGCAGACCCGCCCCCGAGCGGAAGCCCATGAGCAGCGCCACGAGGACGACGACGGCGAGGGAGATCAGGCTGGCGACGACCGACGTCAGCACATGCGCCCACAGCACGGACGAGCGGGCGATCGGCATGGACTGGAAGCGCTCGAAGATGCCGCTCTTCATGTCCATGAAGAGCCGGAAGGCGGTGTACGAGATGGTCGACGCGATCGTGATGAGCAGGATGCCTGGCAGCAGGTAGGTCACGTAGGAGTCCGAGCCCGAGTTGATCGCGCCGCCGAAGACGTAGACGAACAGCAGCATGAAGGCGATCGGCATGATCGTCGTGGTGATGATGGTGTCGGGACTGCGCAGGATGTGCCGCATCGACCGGCCGGTCAACAGCGCCGTGTCACCCAGGAAGTTCGTGTTCATGGCTGCTCCTCACTTTCCGGCACCGACGACCGCGAGGAAGACCTCCTCGAGCGTCGGCTGCTTCTCGACGTACTCCACCGTGGCGGGCGGCAGCAGTTGCTTCAGCTCGGCCAGGGTCCCGTTCGCGATGATCCGTCCGTCGTGGAGGATCGCGATCCGATCAGCGAGCTGCTCGGCCTCGTCGAGGTACTGCGTGGTCAGCAGGACCGTGGTGCCCTTCCCGGCGAGGTCGGTGATGCTGCGCCACACCTCCAGGCGCGACTCGGGATCGAGCCCCGTCGTCGGCTCGTCCAGGAAGATCACCGGCGGATCGCCGATGAGGCTCATCGCGATGTCCAGTCGGCGGCGCATGCCGCCCGAGTAGGTCGACACCCGTCGATCCGCCGCATCGGTGAGCTGGAATCGGACCAGCAGGTCCTCGGCGATCTCGCCGGCGCCCTGCTGATGCCTGAGCCGGGCCATCAGGACGAGGTTCTCCCGCCCGGTGAGGATCTCGTCGACCGCCGCGAACTGTCCGGTGAGGCTGATCGACTCGCGCACGTGCGCCGGCGCCGTGCCGACGTCGAAGCCGTTGACGGTGGCCGAGCCGCCGTCGGGCGTCAGTGTGGTGGCGAGAATCTTCACCACGGTGGTCTTGCCGGCTCCGTTGGAGCCGAGAAGGGCGAAGATGCTGCCGCGGGCCACGTCGAAGTCGACGCCGCGCAGCACGTGCACGTCCTTGTAGGACTTCTCGAGTCCGGCCACGCGGATGGCCGGTCCCGTCAATGTCGTCATGACGAGGCCTCCTGGTTCCCAGCGTCCTGTGCCTCGGCGGCCTCGATGGCTGCCGTGAGTCGGTCCTGCTCGCGGGTGATCCACCGGCCGGCCGGGTAGTTGCGCAGGAAGGTGTCGGCGAACTCCACGGGGTCGGATCCGATGATGTCGCGGATCGGAGTGCCCTCCGCGGCGCCCTGCTCGAAGAGGCCGGCCAGGTCGTCGAGCATCGTGAGGATGCTGTCGGCGTCACCGATCCCACCGAGGTGGTTGATGTAGCGCTCGAGCCCGGCGACAGCCGTGCGGTAGCTCTCGGGCAGGCGCTCGATGCGCGCCTTGTACTGGCGGTACTGCCGCTTCTGCTCGATCCACTTTGCGCGCCATGATCATCTGCCTCCTTCGCGGAGCTGTGCCAGCTGTTCAGTGAGGAAGCTCCACGTCCTCCAGAACTCGTCGAGGTAGTCCTGCCCTGCGCGTTGAGCGAGTACACCTTGCGCGGCGGCCCCTTCTCGGACGGGACCTTCTCGACGTCGACCAGGCCGCGCTGCTCGATCCGGATGAGAAGCGCGTAGACGGTGCCCTCGGCGATGTCGGTGAAGCCCTTGCTCGCGCAGCCACGCGGTGATCTCGTAGCCGTAGGCGGGCCGGTCGGCGAGGATCGCGAGAACGATGCCCTCAAGTGTTCCCTTGAGCATCTCCGTCGCCTGCTTGCCCATCGATCTCCCCGCCCTCCCGCTACTCAGTGTCAATGACTACTACTAGATAGTAGCACTGAGTAGCGGGTTGGCAAGCCTCGTCAGAGGGGCGTCACCAGCAGGTCGAACAGTCGCTGTGTCTCCAGATCCGGATCCGTGGTGAGCCCAGTGTGGATCGGCCCGGGCTGCACGACGGTGCTGCGTGGCGCGGTGAGCCAGCGGAAGCGCTTGCCGATGTCGTCGCCGTCGCGCAGCGAGCAGTCGGCAGCCGCCTCGAGGGCACGGGTCACCTGCTCGGGGTCCGCCACGGGATCGAGGGCGGCGAGCCGGCCCCGGTCGAGTGCCACCCGCGCACCGAGGAAGTCACGTGCCCGGCAGTACACGAGGACGCCGGCATTCATCGACTCCCCGCGCTCGATCCGTGGAACGACGCGCAAGACGGCGTACTCGAACAGGAAGCGATCCGCGGTCATGGGCGTTCGCCTCCCGAGGTGGCGGCCACGAGCGCCGGCAACCACGAGGAACTGGCCGCGACTCGACCAACGAGCCGCTCGGCATAGGCGCGGCGGACAGCCGTCGCGTCGTCGAACCCGGGCTCGTCGGTCAGCCACTCCGTCGGAACCTGGGCCACCGCCGCGTCGACGACGGCTGCAGTCACCAGAGGGGCGAGTTCGGCGGCCGCGGTCGAGACATCCGGACGACTGCCGATGAGGATGTGGTCCGCGGCGTCGTACGGGCGCGCGTCGTAGGACGGTGCCGTGGGCCAGCGGTGGTGGAAGGCAAGCGTCGCGCCGTGGTCGATGAGCCACATCGTCCGCCACTGCAGCAGGTTCGGGTTGCGGCGAGACCGGTCCATGTTCCCGACGAGGGCGTCGAACCACAGCACGCGACCGGCGGTCAGCGGGTCCACCGGGAACGCCACCGGATCGAAGTCCAGCGCTCCCGGCAGGAAGTCCACCCCGAGGTTCAGGCCGGCGCTCTGCCGAAGCAGGTCCTGAACCTCCTGATCGGGCTCTCCGCTGGCCAGCCCGGGATCCACGTCGACGGTGACCAGCTCAGGCACGGGCAGGCCGATCGATCGCGCCAGGCCAGCCGTGATGACCTCGGCGATGAGCGCCTTGCGTCCTTGGCCGGCACCGTGGAACTTGACCACGTACGTACCGAGGTCGTCGGCCTCCATCAGGCCCGGCAGGGATCCGCCCTCACGGAGCGGCGTCACGTACCGCGTCGCTGTCACATGGGCGAGCACGGTCGAAGGCTACCCCGACACGACGAGGATCTCGGGGCGGCCGAAGAGGTACCCCTGCGCGAGCTCGACCCCGAGCTCGCGGACGGTGTCCGCCTCACCCTCGGTCTCGACTCCCTCGGCGATGAGCGTCGTGCCGGTGTTGTGCGCGAAGTGGCACATGCCCGCCGCGAGCGCCTGACGCGCCGGGTCGGCATCGATGCCCCGGATCAGCCCGATGTCGAGCTTCACGATGTCTGGATCGAGCTCGAGGACGTGCAGGAGGCTCGCGAAGCCCGCCCCCGCGTCGTCGACCGAGAGCAGTACGTCGCCGCCCTGCGTGATGGCATGCCGGACGTCGGGGTAGGAGTCGATGGGGGCGTGCTCGGTGATCTCGATGACGATGGCGCGATTGGCCTTGGTGACCACGGGAGTGGCGAAGCCCTCGAGGATGGCCTCGGCCGAGAAGTTCAGGCCCAGCCACATGTCCGGGGGCAGCCCGCGCGCGATCTGCACGGCCGTGGCGGCCAGGTGCGCCTCGAATGCCGGACCCAACCCGACGGCGTGGGCCTGTGCCACTCGGACGTCGGGTCGGCAGCCGTCGTCGAAGCGGGTGAGGGCCTCGTACCCGGCGATCCGACCACTCGTCGTCTCGATCACGGGCTGGAACACCGGATGGAAGCGGTTGTTGCGCATGACGTCGAGCACCTCGCGCCGCACGTCCTCCTGCCGCACGTGCTCGATCGCCTGTCGGCCCATCAGGCTGCCGGCGAATGAGCCGAGCTGCTCGACGATCTCGAGCCGCGAAGCCATGCGATCGCGGCCCTCTGCCTCGCCGGTGGCCAGCACCAGGGTCCCGATGGAATCGCCGCCCCAGTGGACGGATGTCACCCCGGCGGCGACCAGTCCCTCGACGCGCAGGCATCGGGACAGCTCCTCGCCGAAGGCCGAGCTCGACGAGGGCGTCACGTCGATGCTCCACGGCCCGTCCCCACTGGCGGCCATCAATCGACGAGCCACGTCGGCGGGAAGGAAGCCCGTCTCGCCGTCGGACGCAGCACAGGCACCGCCGCCGCCGGCCCACTGCAGCGAGCCGTCGCCATGACGAACAAGGAGCATCACGCCGTGGATGCCGTCCATGGCGGCGACCGCGCCGCAGAACGCGCCAGCCGTGTCATGGATGGACTCACCCGGCTGGACCTGGTTCATCACGTCGATGAGGATCTGCCGATCGATGCGCCACTGCGCGAAGTCCGCCAGGGTCGCGTCATCGGAGCGGGTCATGGCCGCGCGTGAGTCGTCGATGCCGCATCACCTCGAGCCCCTGCTAGGAGGAATGCCCCCTGCCCGTGGACCCCTGGGCAGGCCGCGCTTGGATCACATCGTCCTCGGTCGATCGGGGCGACGTCGCTTCCAGAGCCGAACATGACCGTCCAGACAGCGGCTAAGCCACTAGGACGACTGCACGGCCACGAGGACCATGACGAAGAAGAACGCCAACCACGCCAACGAGATGGCGATCGCCGCATTGGCCAGGCCAACACCTGCGCCGGCGAGCTGCGCACGGGGCCGGGCAACCAGCCCGAGGACGAGCCCGACCACGGCCGGCAACGCGCACGCGAAGCCCAGGAGCGCGAAGACCATGGCGGAGATGACGATTCCGGGAGTCCGGCCGTAGGCCTGCCCGCTCGCGGGTGCTCCTGACATCACATCCGTGAACTTACCTGAGCGTCCCGACTCGGCGTACCGTGAAGTGCGCGCAACTGCGCACCGATGGTCACGTGTCAGGAGTGTCCATGACGAAGATCAAGGAAGCCGCCGCCGACTTCCTCGCCCAGCGCCGCATCGCCGTCACCGGGGTCTCGCACGAACCGAAGGGTCACGGCAGCAACGTCGTGTACCAACGGCTTCGCGAGCGTGGGTACGAGGTGTTCGCGGTCAACCCCAATGTCGACGTGGTCGAGGGCGACCCGTCCTACCCGAACCTCGCGGCCATCCCCGGCGGGGTCACCGCGGTCGTCGTCGGCACTCGCCCCGAGCGGGTGGACGCGACGATGCGTGAGGCGGCCGAGCTCGGCATCACGCGCGTGTGGATGCACCGCAGCTTCGGCAGCGGAAGCGTCAGTGCCGACGCCGCCGAGTTCGGACGAGCGAACGGCATCACCGTCATCGATGGCGGCTGCCCGCTGATGTTCGAGCCCACCTCCGACGGAGGCCACCGGTTCATGTGCCGACTGCTCACGCTCACCGGCAAGGTGCCCCGCACCGTGTGACCGGACGCTCAGTCCGGCAGTACCTCCAGGCCGAGCGCCTGCACGAGCGTGACCGCCTGCTCCCAGGTGATCCGCGCCTGGCGCAGGTCCACCGCACGCGGGTCGATGGCGGACAGGTCCGATCCGCGAAGGTCCGCGCCCGTCAGGCTCGCCCCGCGCAGCGAGGCACCGGAAAGGTCCAGCCCCGTCCAGGTGGCGCCGTCGGCGCGCACGTCCGCCAGCTCGGCCTCGCGGAGGCGGGCATCCACGATGGTCGTCGTGCGTAGATCGGCTCCGGTGAAGTCGCAGAACGACCAGTCGCCACCACTGATCCGCATCGCGGTGAAGGTGCATGCCTCGAAGGCTGCGCCGATCACCTTGCACGACTCGAAGGCTGCGTCGAAGAACGAGCATCGAAGGAAGCTGCAATTGACGAAGGCAGACCCTGAGTGACGTGACGCGTTGAACCGCACGCCACGGAAGGTGCAGTCGGTGAAGGTGCACCCGTCCAGTTGGGCGTCAGTCAGGTCCACGTCGATGAATGCGGTCCGCTCATAGTCCAGGCCGGTCAGCTCGCGGCCGTCCCAGTCCTCGTCCTTGATCCGCGCATCGAACGCCGGCGGAGGCTTGCGGTCACGGCCCGTCGTCACGATCCGACGGTAGCGGGCACGTCATCACGCGTGCCACGGGACCGCTCAGCGGACCGTGACGAGATTCGGTCGGTCACCGACCGGGTAGTAACCGGTGACCCGCACGACGAGGTCCGTCGCACCCGCCGATGTCGTGAAGCCGATCGTGCCGTCGGCCTCGACCGGAACGATGGCGCTGCGTCGACCCGTCCCGTTCATCCGCACGGTGAACAGCGACGTCGCCTTCGGCTGCTGGGGGGACCACACGCTCACCCGAGCCGGCGCAGTGGATCCGGTCGCCGTGACGGTGATGGCGACCGCCGCCACACCGGATTCAGGCACGCCACCCACGCCGGTCACCTTCGTGACGAGTCCCGGCTGATCCCCGCGCCAGCCCGATGCATGCAGCCGGCATGGAGCCATGGCCACGGGAGCGGGCACGGGCGCCGGCGGCGCTGCGACCGGGGGCGGCACGGGCGGCTGCGGAGCCGAGGGCTCCGGGGTGGGCGTCGGGGTTGGCGTCGGGGTGGGTGTGGGCGTCGGGGTGGGCGTCGGCGTGACGGTCGGCGACGGGGTAGGCGTGGGTGCAGGGTCGGAGGGTGCCGGTTCCGCCGGGGATGATTCGGGAATCGGGGTGGGATCGACAGTGGGAACCGGAGGCGTAGGTGGGTCCCCCGCGTCCTCGCGGTACGAGCCCGTCGATGACTGGCTCCATCCGCCGCTCCACGTGCTCGTGCTGATGCCGAGTCCGCGCCGGGTGCTGGCCACCATCACGGATGCGACCGGCACGGCCGCCGCTGCCCGCGTGGTCGCGAGTACCGGTGCCTGCGTCCACGGCGAGGGGCAGTACGCCGTCAGCGCCGTGCCGTCCCATAGGGAGGTGCGCCCGCTGGCCCCGTCCCACGACAACGAGATGTGGATGTGGTTGCGGTGACAGGTCGTGTCGTCGCCGCCCTTGGTGAGGCAGCCCTTCAACTCGGCCCACCCGCGCTCCTTGGCGTAGGCAGCCCAGTAGCGGTTGTTCCAGCCGACGTACATCACGCCCAGTCGGGTGGCATTGCCGAAGGGCACGCCTGCCTGATCCGGGCCGAGCAGCCATCGCAGGAAGGCCCGTGCGTTCGCGAAGCCCCGACGACTGCGCACGCTGGTCATCCAGTCGAGCGCGCGCCCTTCCTTGTGCTCGCTCGTGCCGCCGATGCGGCAGCCGCGCGAGATGCCGATCACCTCGTGCGTGCCGTAGGTCCGGCGGATGAGCGCCGCAAGCGACTTCGTGCCGGGCTTGGGGGTCGGATCGCAGGTGGCCTGGGCCTCGTAGGACGCCACGGGGTCATAGACGGGAGGCAGGGCGACGCCGATCGCCGGTACCGCGGCAGCGCGAACGGGGGTCGACGGTGATCGTTCGGTCACCGCGGACACCGGACCTGAGGAGGTCGGCAGGCCGACGAGCAGGATGCTGCACACGATCGCGGCAGTCACCCTCGCATTCACCTTATGGTTATCGGCACCGCGGACGCCGACATGATGAGGCTGAGGTCACCGCGTGCATGACCTCAGCCTCAATCAGCTCGGACCCCTAGCCGAGCACCCCCAGCTTCATCTTCGCGAGGGCACCCTTCGCCGAGGCGCTGCTCGCGTGCATGCTGGTGAACGATGCTGTGCCGTCCTTGCCGCACATCGCCTTGATGACGCCCGCCCCGCCGGGGTGCTTGCCGATCCATGCCGTCAGGTCGTACACCGAGCCGCTCACGACCGACCAGCAGCTGGCCGGGGTCGCGTGGGTCGCCACGTCTGCCAGCGTGTACGTCGACGACGCCGTCGGAGTGGCCGCGGCTACGGCGCCCACCTTGCCGACCAGGAAGCGCTTGAACGCCCGGGCGGCCTTGGCAGTCCCGCCAGCATGCCGGCTGAACCATGCAGTCGCGTTGCGGCCGCAGAGCTGGGCGATGGTGGACCTGTTGCCTGCGTGCTTCTTGGTCCACGGCGAGAGGTTGTAGACCATTCCCTTGACGACCGTCCAGCAGTTGCCCGCGGTGCGGTGGCTGCGGACCTGGCGGGCGGTGAAGGCGCTCAGTACAGGGGCTGCCGCGGTCTGGCTGGTCGCTCCGGTTCCATCGGCCGAGGCGAGCAGGGTGCCGATCTTGAGCCCATCGAGCGAGGACTGCGCCGGGCCACTTGAGCCGTGCTTGCCCATGTACATCGCCGTGCCATCGATGCCGCACATCGCGGTGATGACGCCGGAGCCACCGGGATGCTTGGTGATCCATGTCGTCAGGTTGTAGACGGTGCCGTTGACGATCGACCAGCAATCGGCCGACGAACTGTGCGCGGCCACGTCAGCGGCCGAGTACGTGGTCGGGGCGGCGGCCGGCGTGTGGCTGCCCACCAGCGTGCCCATCCGGATCTTGGCCAGGATGGCTCCGGCGCTTCCACTGCCGGCGTGCTTGCCGTTGTACGCGCCGGTTCCGTCGGTGCCGCACATCATTGCGACCACGCCTGCGCCACCGGGATGGACCGGGATCCACGTGCTGAGCCCGTAGACGCCGCCGTTGATGACGGTCCAGCAGTCGCCGGCCGTGTTGTGCGCGGCGACCTCGTCCATCGTGTACTCGCCGCCGCCCTTGACCGCTTCGACGGTCGGAGCCGCAGGCTGCGACGGCAGTGCCGCCGCCACGTACCCGACCAGCGCGCCCTTCAGGTACGCAGACAGGACGCCGAGCTTGCCGCCGGCCGAGTTCCCGTGACGCGTGTAGAAGGTGGTCGTGCCGTCGCTGCCGCAGACGGGGCTGATGGCGCCCGCGCCGCCGCTGTGCGTGGTGAGGAAGGCAGTCAGGTCGTAGACGTTGCCGGCGATCGTCACCCAGCAGTCGGCCGCAAGGCTGTGCGCGCTGACCTCCGAGGCGGTGAAGCCGGAGGGAGCCGCAGGAGCCGCGCCGGCCGCATCAAGCGTGCCCTTGAGATAAGCCTGCAGTGTCACCAGCTTGGCGGCCGAGCTCCCTGAGTGCTGGCCGGTGAACGTCGCCGTGCCGTCCTTGCCACACAGGGGAGTGAGGACGCCCGAGCCACCGCTGTGGGTGGTCAGGAAGACGGTGAAGTCGTAGACATTGCCGCTGATCGTCACCCAGCAGCTGGCCGCGAGTGCGTGGGAGGCCACGTCGGTCAGGGTGAACGACGCCACGGGTGCGATCGGCGTGGCTGACGCCGCCGCCGAGGCGACGGACACGTTGCCCGCCGCATCCACGGCCTTCACCGTGAACGAGTACGAGGTGCCGTTGGCCAGCTCGGTGACCGTCAGGGTCCTTCCCGACTGGGTACCGAGCAGCGTGGCGCCCTGGAAGACCTGGTAGCTAGCGGCGTCTGCAGGGCCGGACCACGACAGGTCGACCTTGCCGCTACCGGCGACTGCCGCGAGTCCGGTCGGAGCCACGGGCGCGGTGAGATCCACCGGCGTCGCCGTCGCCGCAGCCGAGGCGGCCGAGACGTTGCCCGCCGCATCCACGGCCTTGACCGTGAACGAGTACAGCGTGCCGATCGTCAGGCCCGTGACGACCTTCGTCCTGGTGGCCTGCGTGGCCACGAGGGTCGCGCCGCGGAACACCTGGTAGTTGGCGGCATCGGCCGGACCCGACCACGACAGCGACACCTGCGAGTCCCCCGCGACTGCAGCCAGACCGGTCGGGGCCGCCGGCGGAGTCAGGTCGACAGGCGTCGCCGTCGCGGCAGCTGAAGCGACGGACACGTTGCCCGCCGCGTCCACGGCCTTGACCGTGAACGAGTACAGGATCCCGTTCGTCAGGCCGGTGACGACCTTCGTCGTGGTCGCCTGAGTAGCGATCAGCGCCGCACCCTGGAACACCTGGTAGTTCGCGGCATCAGCCGGACCTGACCACGACAGCGTGACCTGCGAATCGCCGGCCACCGCACCCAGACCCGTTGGCGCCACCGGCGGCGTGGAGTCGACCGGCGTCGCCGTCGCTGCAGCCGACGCGACCGAGGCATTGCCTGCCGCGTCCACGGCCTTCACCGTGAACGAGTAAAGGATCCCGTTCGTCAGGCCCGTGACGACCTTCGTCCTCGTGGCCTGTGTCACGACCAGGGTCGCACCCTGGAACACCTGGTAGTTCGCGGCATCAGCCGGACCCGACCACGACAGCGTGACCTGCGAATCGCCAGCGACCGCACCCAGACCCGTCGGCGCCACCGGCGGCGTGAGGTCGACCGGCGTCGCGGTCGCTGCAGCAGAAGCGACCGAGACATTGCCTGCCGCGTCGACGGCCTTCACGGTGAATGAGTACTGGGTCGCGTTGGTCAGGCCTGTGACCACCTTGGTCGTGGTCGCCTGAGTCGCGATCAGCGTCGCACCCTGGAACACCTGGTAGGTCGCGGCATCAGCCGGACCCGACCACGACAGCGCCACCTGCGAATCGCCGGCCACCGCACCCAGGCCGGTCGGGGCGACCGGCGGCGTCGTGTCCGGGATGACGGGCGTCACCGGGGTGGCGGTTGCTGCGGCCGAGGCGAGGGACACGTTGCCGGCCAGGTCCACGGCCTTGACCGTGAACGAGTAAAGGGTCCCGTTCGTCAGGCCGTTGACCGTGTAGGCGGCGCTCGGAGCTGTGACGGTCGTGACCTTCGTTGCGCCGTTGTAGACGTCGTACGTGGCTGCGTCGGCCGGGCCGGACCACGTGAGGAAGACCTGCGTGTTTCCCGCGGTCGCGACCAGGCCGGTCGGGGCGACCGGCGGCGTCGTGTCGGGGGCCACGGGCGTCGCCGTGGCGGCTGCGGAAGCTGCCGAGACGTTGCCTGCCGCGTCAACCGCCTTGACGGTGAACGAGTAGAGGGTGCCGTTCGTCAGACCCGTCACGACCTTGGTCGTCGTCGCCTGCGTCACGACAAGGGTCGCGCCCTGGAACACCTGGTAGTTCGCAGCGTCAGCAGGACCGGACCACGACAGGCTCACCTGCGCGTTGCCTGCGACCGCCGCGAGGCCGGTGGGCGCAGCCGGGGGCGTGACATCCGGAGCGACCGGAGTGGCACTGGCCGCCGCGGACGCGGCCGATGCGCCACCGGCGTTGACGGCCTTGACGGTGAAGGAGTACGGCGTGCCGTTGGTCAGCCCGGTTGCCGTGTAGCTCGCCGTGGCCGGAGTGCCGATCTGCGTCGCACCCTGGAACACCTGGTACGACGTCGCACCAGCCGACCCCGTCCATGTCAACGACACCTGTGCGTTGCCCGGGGTTGCGATCAACCCTGTCGGCGCTGCCGGCGGAGCGATGGGCGTCGCCGTCGCGGCGGCGGAGGCTCCCGAAGTACCCGCGGAGTTGACTGCCTTCACCGTGAACGAGTAGGACGTGCCGTTGGTCAGGCCGGTTGCGGTGTAGCTGGCCGATGCAGGAGTGCCGACCTGCGTCGCACCCTGGAAGACCGCGTAGGACGTGGCACCAGCCGATGCCGTCCACGTGAGTGCCACCTGAGCATTGCCCGCGGTCGCGATCAGCCCGGTGGGCGCGGCAGGAATGGAGGCCGGGGCAACCGGAGTGGCACTGGCAGCCGCAGATGCCGTCGAGACGTTACCGGCGGAGTCGAGAGCCTTGACGGTGAAGGAGTACGCCGTGCCGTTGCTGAGCCCGGTTGCCGTGAAGCTGGCGGTGGCCGGAGTGCCGATCTGCGTTGCACCCTGGAAGACCTGGTACGAAACCGCGTCGGCCGGACCGGTCCAGGTCAGCGACACCTGCGCGTTGCCTGCCGAACCAGCAAGTCCTGTCGGCGCGCTGGGCGCCGTGTTGTCGTATGCCGCGATGATGTACGGGGTCAGGACAGATGCATGGGTGTTGTAGTTCGAAGACCCGACATTGCCGTGCTGGCCGGTGAAGGACCCTGTCCCGTCCTTGCCGCAGTAGTTCGTGATCTTGGATCGTTCCACCCGGGCGTGCGAAGGAGCCCAACGGTCAGGTCATAGACACTCGTTCCGAGGACCACCCAGCAGTTTGTGCCGCGTTGTGCAGAGCCGACCGTGGCCAGGTTGTATGGCGTCGCTGAGACCGGAGCGAGCATGGCCACCGCCGCAGGCGCCTTCACGACTGCCGGCGCGCTGACCACTGCTGGTGCCTTGACGACAGCGGGTGCCTTGACCGCGGCCGGGCGGACGACGGGCTGCTCGGCATTGGCGCTCGGGGCCACGGCCACGGTGACGGCGAGCGCCAGGGGAATGGCGACAACGCCAGCGATTCGGGCCATCAGCGGCCGGGTCGTCTGCATGGTGTGCCTCCCCTGTGTGCACGACGCGGTTGTGCGGCGTATGCGGAGGTGTCGGCTCACTGAATCGTCAACTGTCGGCCACTGACCGGATATATCCGCGCCCAGCCACGCCCCTCGGGACGTTCGGCCCCCGAACCAGCGGGACCAAAGTGTGGTGCAGGTCACTCTTCGGACCCGGTACAGTCCCGGCAAATGGCGGAAATGCCGCGTCAGGGGGACCGGGAATGGGTGGCCGACTCCAGGCAGCTGTGGTCGCCCTGAGCTGCCTGGTTCTCATGGCCGCATCGGCGAGCGGCCTGGCGGTGCCGGCGAACGCCGCGGGTGGGCCCCTGACTCCCTTCTACTCCCAGCGGGTGGCGTGGACTCCGTGCCTGGACGCCGTCGGCTCCGAATGTGCGACGGTGCAGGTGCCGCTGGACTACCGCAAGCCGCGTGGCCCGCAGATCACCATCGGACTGCTGCGCAAGACACCGATCGATCCTGCCGCACCCTCACTCGTCTTCAACCCCGGTGGCCCCGGCGGCTCGGCCACCAGCTGGGTCGACTCCGCCGGTAGCCTCCTGCTGAATCCGGCGAGCCCCGACATCACCGCCTCGTTCAACCTCGTCGGCATGGATCCTCGCGGCGTGGGTCGAAGCACGCAGCTGAACTGCGTGAGCGCTGAGTACCTCGCCGCCCAGTCGCACGGACTGCCGACGTCGGCACGCGAGCAGGTGGCGTATGCGACCGGCATTCCGCTCAACGAGGTGTGCGCCCGGACCAACAAGGGCCTGACATCGAACATCGGCACCGACTCGGTCGCCCGCGATCTCGACATCGTCCGCTCAGCGCTCGGTGAAGCCAAACTCAACTTCTACGGCGCCTCCTACGGGTCGTACCTCGGGATGATGTACGCCCACACGTTCCCCGACCGGGTCGGCCGCCTGATCCTCGACGGCGTCAACGCGCCGTTCCCCAACATGACCGGGATCGCCGTCGCGCAGGCCGTCGGCACCGAGCAGCTCCTTCGGGCCTGGGCCGACAGCTGCGACAGTCGCGGGGACTCATGCCCGGCCGGGCCGGGGAAGAGCATGAGCGAGGTGCTCGCGTGGTTCGACAACCTCATGTTCATCCTGCGCGACAACCCGCTCGAACCCTCGATCGGCAATGCGATCACCGATCGCGACATCCTCGGACTCACCGTCGAGCTGCTCAGCGCCGGACAGGGCTTCGGCTTCGCCGACCTCGACAGGCTGCTCGCCGCTGCCGGAGCCCGCGACGTCGAAACGGTGAACTCCTTCCGCATCGCCTACGGACTCTCGACGCCGGATGCCACCTCGGTGAACCAGGCCGTCAACTGCTACGACCGACCGACCTCGGGAAAGGCCAAGGCGACCGTCGACCTCGACCGGCGACTCAGCGCGCCGCGGCTCGCACCTCACTTCGCACCGCTGTTCGCGCCGATCCCCGCCACGTGCTTCCACTGGAAGGTCCGCCGCGGAAATGCCGAATCTCGTCGTGGCGCCGACGACGAAGGCGGCCGTCCTGTTCATCAACGGACGGAACGACCCCAAGACGCCGCATCGCATGGCCGAGACGTCGATGCGCCTCTTCCCGCACGCCAGCCTGCTCACCTGGGAGGGCTTCGGACATGTGTCGGGAACCCGCGGCAACGCGTGCATCAACGACGCCGTCGCCGCGTACCTGACCACCGGGTCACTGCCCGGCTCGACGAATGTCAGCTGCGCGTCCTGATCGAGAACGCAGCGGTACTGTCGGGCGCGGGAAGCGAGGTGACGAGAATGACGTCCCCGGAGTCTGCGCGCGATCAGGGGAACGCCGACCGTACGCTCGCCGAGACGGAGCAGCGGTACCGCGTCATCGCCGAGAACGCGGGCGACGTCGTCTTCGAGACCGGCTCGGACGCCCTGATCCGATGGGTCTCCCCCTCCATCGAGCCACGCCTGGGCTGGCAGCCCGCCGAACTGGCCGGGCGAGCGGCACCGACCCTCGTCCATCCGGACGATGTCGCGTCGGTCATCGCGGGCGCCGAACTGGTCCGGACCGGAGCGCATCAGGCGGCGGGTCGCAGTCGGGTGCTGGGTGCGGACGGCTCCTACCGCTGGTTCGCGTGGGTGCAGCGCGCCGTCGTGACGGTCTCCGACGCCGAGATCTCGCTCGTGACGTCGATGCAGGACATCCAGGCCGAGGTGGACACGGAGGAGGCGTTGGCCTCGAGCCTGTCCTTCTACCGTCTCCTGGCCGAGAACTCCTCCGACGTCATCGTGCTGCTCGGGCGAGGCGGCGTCGTGGAGTGGGTCTCGCCCGCGGCAACCCGGACGTTCGGGTGGGATGCCCAAGGGGTCGTCGGGACCACCGACGCCGACTTCGTCCACCCGGACGACCTCGACCGGTTCACCCAGGACGCGCCCCTTCTCGAGGAGGGCGGGGGCGGTGCACTCACGTTTCGCCTGCGCTGCGGCGACGGCACCTACATGTGGGTCGAGGCGGCGTGGCAGGTCTCCGCGGGATCGACGAGCGAGCAGACCACGCGGGTGGTGCGCCTGCGAGACGTCGCCGCCGAGATGGCCTCGCGGCTGGCGCTGGCGAATTCCGAGGAAAGGTTCCGACTGCTCGCGGAGAACGCCTCCGACGTCGTCCTGCAGATCGACGGCGAGGTCATCGCCTGGGCGTCCCCGTCGCTCATCGACGCGCTGGGCTGGACGCCGCAGGAATGGGTCGGGACGACGGTCGCCGAACACATGCACCCTGACGACCTTGACGTACACGCCCGCATCCGCGAGCGCCTGGATCGCGGCGAGCGTGTTCTGTACCGCATCCGACTTCGCGGGCGCGAGCGGCAGTTCCACTGGTGCGAGGTGCATGCCCGTTCGTACTCGGGGCCCACCGGCGACATCGAGGGAGTGGTCGCCTCGTTCCGTGTCATCGACTCGGAGATGTCCGCGCGCGAAGCGCTGGCCCGCAGCGAGGAGCTGTTCCGAACGGCGATGGACTCGGCGCCCATCGGCATGGCCGTCCTCGACCTGGACCGACGGTTCGTCGAGGTGAACCCTGCCCTCTGCCGGATGCTCGACCGTGAGTCGGACTGGCTCGTGGACCGACGGATCATCGACGTGATCGACCCCGACGAGGACGAGTTCGACCTTCGCATGCGCGCGTCGGTGCTCTCCGGACGTCGGCCCTTCGCCAGCCGCGAGAAGCGAATGCGGCGCGCCGACGGCACGACCTTGTGGGTCGAGCACTCCATCGGGCTGCTCCGCGACGACGAAGGGATCCCGCGCGGTTACGTCTCGCAGTTCGTCAACGTCACCGAGGCGCGCGAGGCACGCGAGCAGCTCCTGTTCATGGCGACGCATGATCCGCTGACCCGGTTGGTCAACCGGCCCGAACTGCTCACCCAGCTGGATCAGCTGCTCTCGCACGCCCCACGCACCGGAACGAAGATGGCCGCCCTGTTCATCGACCTGGACGATCTCAAGTCGGTGAACGACACATACGGCCACGGGGTCGGCGACGACGTCATCGTCAACGTCGCGGAACGGCTGGGCGGCCAGGTGCGCTCCGGCGATCTCGTGGCACGCCTCGGTGGCGACGAGTTCGTCGTCCTGCTGCCGGCTATCCACACCCTTGACGACGCCAACCGGATCGCCGAGAAGCTGCACGACGCAGTGGGCGCGCCCATGACGATCGAGGGGACCACGTTCCACGTCACGGTGAGCATCGGTGTGGCGTTGGCCGGTCCCGGGGACGAGCCGGACTCCATCCTGGACTTCGCCGACCGCGCGCTCTACCAGGCCAAGCGCACCGGCAGGGGAACCACGGTCACGTTCGACCGGAACCCATAGTCGCGTCCACGACGTGTCGCCGGCTCAGTGCCGGTCGACGACGATGCCCTGGATCACGTCGTCGTCGTCCCGGTGACGCGGCCGGTGAAGCCACGTCGCGGTCCAGCCAGTCCTCCGCGGAGCCGAGGAGCGCGGCCACCGCGAGGGCGGCAACAGCGAGGTCGTCGCCGAGGCCGAACGGGCCGAGCAGAATCTCGGGCATGAGATCGAGCGGGGACAGCACATAGACGATGCCAGCGAGGCCGGCGAGCAGCTTGAATCTCGGCGCATCCACCCACCTTCCCGTGAAGGCGTCGCGGAGCATCGGCAGAACCGCACCGATTCGCGTGCCCAGCGGATGCCGCCCCCGGGAGGTCTTCACGGCCGCGCCGACCGTCGAGGCTCGTCCGATGACACCCATGCTGCTCTCCTCACGTCGTCGACCCAGCAGCCGACCATCGTTGGACGCGGCTCGGCTTTCCCGCGTTCCACCACGAGAACGCCTTGACCGACCGTTGTGTTCCGGAGTTAGCCTCACCCCATGTGTCGAAGCATCAAGACCCTCAGGCCCCCGTTCACCGAGGAGGTCGGCTCCGCCGACGTGCGCGCCGCCGCCCTTCAGTACGTCCGCAAGATCAGCGGGTTTCGGGAGCCCGCGGCTCACAACCGCGAGGCATTCGATCAGGCGGTCAACGAGGTCGCGGCCGCGACGCAGCTCCTGCTCGACCGGCTCGTCGTCAAGGGCGCACCCGTCGCCTGACCGTCCGGACGAGTACGCAGTTACCCTTGGGGGTATGAGCAGGGGGGGTTCGCGGGGCCATGTGCCGTCGCGTGGCTGGCTGCCCCTCGGCGCTGCGGCGCTGGTCGTCGTGTCCCTCGTGAGCAGTGCCGGCCCGGCTGCCGCACATCCCAACCTCATCTCGACAACGCCACGTGACGGCTCCCAGCTCGCCTCGGCTCCCGCCAAGATCGTCATCGCCTTCGACGAAGCAGTGACGACGGCCCCGCAGGGCACGCGCATCGTCGACGGCACCGGCACCGTCGTCCCGTCCACGAGCAAGCTGAGCAACAAGAACAGGACCCTGACGATCACGCCCGCCAAGAGGCTGGGCAAGGGCAGGTACGCGGCTGCCTACAACCTGACGTCCGTGGAGAAGCACTTCGTGCCGGGCGCGATCGCCTTCACGATCGCCACGCCCACCGCCAAGGGCAGTCCCATCAAGGCGAAGCCGTCACCGAACATCCCCACCACCCTCGACGGCGACCGCCCCGGAGTTCGGACCATCACGATCGACACGCCCCTGAAGAAGGGCGAGGTGACCTGGCGCGGACCGGGGGTCGGCGAGCCGATCATCTGGCAGCTCAAGGGCAACGGCAGCAAGGCCAAGGCGACCGGCGTCCTTCCCACGAGCGGCACGTGGACGTTCGAGGCTAACCTCTCCACAGCCGACTCCGTACTCATCCCCAAGGGCCAGGTGACGCTTCGATGACTTCCCCGACCATGCGCACACGCGTCGGACGTGGCCTCGCTGCGCTTGTCGTCACCGCGGCGTTCGCGAGCCTGGGCGCGGCACCAGCGAGCGCCCACTCGCAACTGACCAGCACCTCACCCACGGACGGTGCCGTGCTCGAAGCGCCGCCGGCAGAGGTTCGACTGACGTTCGACTCGACGCTGCTCGACGACACCGACACGATCTCGATCAACGACAACAACGGGAACGTCGTCAAGAGCATCCACCCGAAGCCGGAAGGTGACTCCGTTGCGATCCCGTGGCCCGAAGGCACGGCGCCGGGCGTCTACCAGGTCGCCTACCGGGTGGTCTGCGGAGACGGCCATCCTGTCGTCGGCGCCCTGAGCCTCACCATCAACGGCAGCGGCCCAGCCGTGGGTGCCGCCGCGGCACCGGCCGCCGCAGCCTCGACCAACGCGTCAGCAGTCGCGATCGCCGTGGACCAGCCGCCGGCATCCGGACCGTCGGGCAGCATCGTGCCGATCGTTGCCGGTGCGGCCGTCGTGGGGGCTGCCGCCGTCACGTTGATCGTTGCCCTGCTCGCCCGCAGGCGTCAGTCGGCCTCCGCCCAGACGACCGCGTCGTAGCCGAACAGACCACGCAGCGACGCGATACCGCTAAGGTCCCGCGTGTGCGGCCTCACCAGTTCTCCGGCACCGCCCGTGCGGGTCGCGGCGTGGTGCTCGGTTCCGCACTGTTCGTCTTGACGGCGAGCGCGCACACGGCGGCGAACGGTCAGCTGACCAGCCTCACCGACGCCCTGTGGCTGCTGCCCTTCCTGATCCTCGTCAGCGCTGCGTTGGCCGATCGACGCCGCACGCTCACATGGCTGCTGGCCTACCTTCTCGGTGCCGAGGCCCTGAGCCACGTACTCCTGTCGCTCGCCCTCGGTCATGACGGCCACGCCATGGCGCTCGTGCCGTCGTCCTCGATGGTCACTGCCCACCTGGTGGCGGCTGCTGCTGCCGCGGTGCTGATCCACCAGGCGGATGCGCTGCTGCACGCGTGGCTCCGCTTCGTGGCTGCCCTCACGCGGGGGGCCCTGCTGAGCGTCCCGGTGACGGAGGCTTGGCCCTCGACGGCGATTCACCTACAGTCCGTCACGCACCTACAGCGTCACCTCGGCGATGCGCATCCGCGACGAGGTCCACCGTCGGTCACGGTCTGAGGTTGCCCCTCGGGCGCGCTTCCAGGCCCGCTGCCAACGGGGCAGCGGCTGACCATCGACGACAGGACCTGACATGTCTCCATTTCGCAGCATCGGTCGCGGCCTTGCCGTGACCGCACTGGCCGTCGGCGCTCTCGCCAGCTCGGCGACCACAGCGTCGGCGCACGCCGGCATCGAATCGAGCCGGCCCGCCAACGGTGCCCAGCTCACCGCAGCGCCTCGCGCGATCACGCTCACCTTCGCCGAGAAGATCCGGCTCGACGGCAAGGGCTCGCGGTTGATCGACGGCACCGGGACGCTCGTTCCGGCCACCATCACGGCCAAGGGATCGAAGGTCGTATTCGTGCCGCGCACGGCACTGCCACAGGGTCGCTACGCGGCCGCGTGGCACCTGATCTCGGCCGACGGCGACACCGTCGAAGGGGCGATCTCCTTCACCGTCGCGCAGCCGAACCCGAAGGGGCCGTCGGTGACGGTGCCGACCATTCCGAAGGTGCCCACGACCCTCAGCGCAGCCGCGCCGGGCTCACGCACGATCGTCTTCACGTCAACGGCGAGCGCCGGGGATGTCGAATGGACGAGCGCAGCGGTGCCCGAGCCGATCAACTGGGAGGCCGAGGGCAACGGGACGAAGGTGGCGGCCACGGGAGTCCTGCCCACGGCAGGCGTCTGGTCGTTCACGGCCACGCTCACCAAGGGCGCCAACGTCACCGTCGTGAAGGGCAAGGTCACCCTCCGTGGCTAGCCGGTTGCGGCGGCGCACCGTGTCGCGTGCTGTCCTCGCGATGCTTCTGGCACTCGGTGCTGTCGGGCTGCTCGCGGGGCCGGCCAGCGCTCACGCACAACTGGTCTCCACCGATCCGGCCGACGGCTCCACGCTGAGTGCGCCGCCCGCAACCGTCACCCTGACGTTCGACGAGGACCTGCTCGCCGACACTGAGACGATCTCCATCAACGACGAGAACGGAAACGTCGTGGCGAGCCAACAGGCCAATCCGGTGGGCCCGACCGTGTCGGTGCCCTGGCCCGCTGACCTCGCCTCGGGCACCTACCAGGTGGCGTATCGGGTGGTGTCCGGCGACGGGCACCCGGTGATGGGGGCGATCACGTTCACCATCGCCGGCTCGGGGCCCTCGGTCGCACCGTCGACCGCGGCATCCGCATCGGCCGCACTGCCTGGGTCCAGCGCCGCCTCCCCATCGATACCGGCGACCACCGCCTCACCGGTTCCGGCGCAGGAGTCCGGATCCTCAGGGATCGCCGTGGCCCTGGTGATCCTGGGCGCGATCGCGGTGCTGGTGATGATCGTGGTCGTGGCCGTCACGATGATCCGGCGGCGGCGCTGACGATCAGCCGCCCACCGGGGCGAGACCTCGAGCCACCCGCACCAGCTGCTCGGCGCTGAGGTTCTTCCGACCGAACGTCTGGATCCAGACCGTGGTCGGTCGCAGTCCGTTGCCGGCCGGCAGCACCACGCTCAGGTGTCCGCCGTACTTCAGGACGTCGGACTTCTTGCACGTCCTGCCGGCTGTCGGGTGGCAGTAGGCGACGACCGTGGCCTGTGGCACCATCCCACGGTGGTGATGAGCTGCCGCCCGGGGCTTCCGATACCAGGGCGAGCAGGTTCTGCTCGGTGCCTGCTGGGCAGATGGTGTCGGCGCCGACCTGCAGCGCCTTGAGACCGGCCACGTAGTGCGGCTGGTAGACGATGTAGGTGACGCCGACCTGCATGTCTTGGTAGGGATTGCCGGAACCCATCGCGCTGGCCGGGGCGGCTGAGCCGACGAGTCCGAGGGCCGCCATGCAGAACGCCCCCGCGCGACGTGAGTCGGCGGGGGCGTTCGGACGATGCTCAGGCGCCGCTGGGGTTCGTCTGCGTCGACGGGGTCGTTCCCTGCGGGGCGTTCGGGTTGACGCCCTGGCCGCCGCCGGTCCAGTTGTCACCGTCGGGATCGATGCCACGCGGATCCTGTCCACCCATCATCCCGCCACCGAAGCCCTGGCCCTGATTCTGACCGCCCATCATGCCGCCGCCGGTCCAGTTGTCACCGTCGGGATCGATGCCACGCGGATCCTGTCCACCCATCATCCCGCCACCGAAGCCCTGGCCCTGGTTCTGGCCGAAACCCTGGCCGTCGCGCTGGCCACCGGCCTGCGGTCCGTTCTGGCTGTTGACGCTGAAGTGCCCGTCGCGGCCGTTCGAGGTCGCATGTCCGGCGATGAAGCCGACCGCTCCCGCGCCCACAATGAGGAAGACCGCGACCACGGCGCCGACGACCTCGAGGATCGTCCGCGTGTGACTGGGCTTCGCCGGCGCCGCCTCGGGAGCTGCGGCGTACACCGGGCGCTGATCGGCCAGCTGCAGGGGCTCGGTCGCGGGGGTCGGCTCGGTTGCCGGGCCGGTCGTGTCACTCACAGAAGATCTCCCTTCGGCGCGCCGTCACGGCACGGGCCGTCGTTCGGCCGAGGCCAACTGTGCCGCGATGAGGTCAACTGCGGGTCTTCTCCATGTACGAGGAGTGTTCGGGATCATCCCGGCCTCAGGTGGGGCAGGCCCCCCAGAGGCCGACGCCGGCGGCGCGGGCAGCGTCCTGCGCCGCGCGGAACGTCGCCTTCCACGCATACGGAGTCGGCCCATACTGCCGCTCCCTGGCCACGCCGTGCGAGATCTCGTCGAGGTTCACGAGTGACAGCGCGCCACTGGCCTGCTCGAGCCATACATAGGCGAGGGTGCGCCCGTACTTGTCCTGACGACCCTGCGAATCGTCGAATTCGAGCGTGACGCGCTGCCCGGACAGCAGTTCCTTTGCGTAGTCGGAGGCCTCCGGCCCGTAGCACTCGACCGGGGAGTTCGGCTTGACGGTCTCGGGCGTGTTCATCCCGATCATCCGCACCGTGACATCGCGCCCGTCGAGCAGGACATGGAGGGTGTCGCCGTCGACGACGCGAATGACCGGAGCACCGTCGGCGGTCGCTCCCTGCGGGCGAAGTCCGTTCGCGCTCGCGATGTCGGCCGTCGACCCGGTGGTCGACGATGTCGTCGCCTCCGAACCCTGGCCACAGCCCGTCAGGAGTGCGGCGACTGCCACGACGGCCATCAGCCGAGTACGGGACGGCGAGCGCATGGTTCGACCGTACCCGCTCGAATCACCGTGCTCAGCCGACGCGTGCTCACGCTGGGTGCTTGACTGAGCCCGTGGCGAAGAAACCGAAGGACCCGCAACGGCGCAAGTCCGACTCCGGGGTGTCCCGCGTGCCCAAGGCGCTCTACGAGACCGAGCTCTACCGGCTGCAGGCCGAGCTCGTGAAGATGCAGGAGTGGGTCCGCCTCGAGGGCATCCGGCTCGTCATCGTCTTCGAGGGTCGCGACGCCGCCGGCAAGGGCTCGGCCATCAAGCGGGTCACGCAGTACTTGAATCCTCGCGTCGCCAGCATCGTCGCCCTGCCGACACCGAGCGATCGGGAGAAGACCCAGTGGTACTTCCAGCGGTACGTCGAGCAGCTGCCCGCCGCCGGTGAGATCCGACTGTTGGACCGGTCCTGGTACAACCGTGCCGGAGTCGAGCGCGTCATGGGCTTCTGCACGCCCGACGAGTACCGCCGATTCCTGCACCAGACGCCGATCTTCGAACGGCTGCTCATCGAGGACGGCATCCTGCTGCGCAAGTACTGGTTCTCGGTCAGCGACGCGGAGCAGGAGCGTCGGTTCAAGTCCCGCCTCCAGGACCCGATGCGCCAGTGGAAGCTCTCGCCCATGGACCTCGAGTCGATCACCCGGTGGGAGGACTACTCACGGGCCAAGGACGAGATGCTCGTGCACACCGACATCGTCGATGCCCCGTGGTACGTGGTGGAGGGCGACGACAAGCGTCGGGCCCGCCTCAACATGATCCACCACCTGTTGTCCACCGTCCCCTACTTCGCCGCCATGCGGCCGCCCCTGGACCTCCCCCACCGCCCCGACCCCAGCGGCTACGAGCGCCCACCTCGCGAGCTCAGCCACTACGTCCCCGACTACGCCGCCGAGCTGCTCGCCGGCCGCCTCCCCCAGGGGGACTGACCACGGCGGCCAGCCGATACTGAAGGAAACGGCGCGCGACGGGCGGGTCGGGTTCAGGGGTACGGATGCGCGTGTCGGTTCGGGGCCTCACCGGGGCGGTCATTGCCGCCGCGCTGTCGTGCGCCCTCATCTCGCCCGCGGGAGCGGCGGGGAGCGGCGGCACGGGCGCGTCGTACAGCGACATCCCGATCCAGGAGACCGGCCGGGTGGTCGTGGCCGTCGATGGCGACACCCTGAAGTTCGTCGAGGACGGCACCAACGTCGAGGAGAAGATCCGGCTGCTCGGGGTGAACACCCCTGAGGTCACCGGCTTCAACAACATCCACTTCGACAAGAACATGTGCGGAGGCATCGAGGCTTGGCACCAGCTGGAGGCCATCCTGCCGCCCGGCACCCGCGTGCAGCTACGCGCCGCGAGCCACGACTCCGCGAACCGCGGCCGCTCGCTCCGCTACGTGTTCGCCTTCAACCCGGCCACCCAGCAGTACGACATCGACGTCCAGGCCGTGATCGCCTCGTCGGGACTGGCCATGTGGTTCGCGCTCGACGAGGAGGCCGCCCTGTCGTATCCGTACCGCGTCCTCATCGACCAGGCGCAGGCTGCCGGCCGTGGACTCTGGACTCCCACCTACTGCGGCCCGCTGGAGCAGCCCGACGCGAAGATCAGCGTCGTCGTGAGCTGGGACGCCCCCGGCATCGACAACGCGAACCCGAACGGCGAGTTCGTGGTGGTGCGCAACGTCGGGACCAGCACCGTCGATCTCACCGGCTGGCTGCTGCGAGACTCCAGCCTCACATCGTGGTTCTACTTCCCGACCGGCAGCGTCCTTCCCCCCGGGGACTTCCGCGTGGTGCACGTCGGCGTGTGGGCGAACGGAGAGCCCGACCCGCACGACCTCTACATCAACTCCACCGTGCCGCTCTTCCCGAACACCGAGGACTCCAAGTACCTCGGCGACGGTGCGTACCTGCTCGACCGCAAGACGGCCATCCGCTTCTACGACGAGTACCCGTGCCTGGAGAACTGCACCGACCCGCTGCAGGGCAAGCTCGTCATCGCCCGCGTGAACGCCAAGTCCCGCCTGAAGGTGCTGGCCAAGCGGGCAAACGAGGAGTTCGTGCAGGTGAAGAACGTCGGGACGACGACCGTGCTCCTCGACGGCTACTACCTTCGCCGCACCGCGTCGACCTACCCCTTCATGGCCAACACCACGATCGCGCCCGGGCAGTCAGTGACCGTGCGCATCGGACACGGAAGCGCCACCGCGACGACTCAGTACTGGGGCCAGTCGTCGACTCTTCTCAACGACGCGAAGGACGCCGTCCAACTGCTGTCCAACAAGAACGTGCTCATCAGCGACGTGCACTGGTCTAAGCCCACGAAGTCCGGGTTACATCGGTGAGGTGATGGATCGGGTCGTGCAGCAGGTAGCGCGCGAACGACTCGACCGTGAACACCGCTCCGTCACTTCGACGGCCACGCCGATCCCAGTCATCTCCGGCGACCGCAGCCAACGAATTGGAGAACTCGCCTGCCCGTGCTGACAGGTCGTCGACGACGACGGCCGGGTCCTGCGCCGCGTAGTCGTCCTCGATCGCGGTCGCGTCCTGATCCCAGTTGGCGAACTGCGGATCGTCCTCACCGATCATGAGCCCAACTCGATACGTCGCAAGGGCGAACACGTCGCGCACGTGGCACGCGTACTCCAGCGGCGACCACACGACCGGCTCGGGTCGGGCGGCCACGTCCGGCCGGTCGGTCATCGTCGCGCGCCAGCGATCGGACACCTCGACGACCAGTCCCGCCAGGTCGGCTCGCTCGGGGGCTGCAGTATCGAAACCACACTCCGGACAGGGCTCCTGAAGGACCCACGTCCAGTCCTTCGTGTCGGGGGGAATATCCATCCCGCAACGGTACGGGTTGGGCCTACCGTGGGGAGCGTGAGCGGGCACATCGGAGTGCAGAGGCTGCTGCACTACGACCGGCGCGACCTGCGCGGCGACCTGCTCGGCGGGCTCACCGTCACGGCCTACCTGATCCCCCAGGTGATGGCCTACTCGACGCTGGCGGGCCTGCCGGCCCAGACCGGCCTGTGGGTCGTGGTCGTGACGATGACCATCTACGCCCTGGTCGGCTCCTCCCGGCTCCTGTCGGTGGGCCCCGAATCCACGACTGCCCTCCTGACGGCCGCCGTACTGGCACCGATGGCGGCAGGGAACCCCTCGCACTATGCCGCCCTCGCGGCACTGCTCGCCTTCCTCGTCGGCTGCTACGCCGTCCTGGGCTACGTCCTGCGGCTCGGCTTCATCGGCGACCTGCTGTCCAAGCCGGTGCTCACCGGCTACATGGCCGGGGTCGCGGTCATCATGATCGCCAGCCAGCTGGGCAAGATCACAGGAGTCGCGACGGCCGGCGACACGTTCCTCGAGGTGCTGCGCAGCTTCGTCGCCAACGCGTCGGCTCATGGGGTCTCGTGGCCCACCGTTGCGATGGGCTTGGGCGTCGCCGGCCTCCTGCTGTGGCTCACGCCACGGTTCCCCAGGCTGCCCATCCCGCTGTTCGTCATGCTCCTGGCGACCGCAGTGGTCGCAGTGTTCGACCTGACCGCCGACGGCATCACCACCGTCGGCGACATCGGCCTGGCCGTGCCGACCCTGGGTCTGCCCGCCCTGTCGAACGGCGACCTGCCGACGATGCTGCTGCCGGCACTGGGCATCTTCGTGGTCGGCTACACGGACAACATCCTCTCCGCTCGCGTCTTCGCCGGTCGGCACCGCCATCGCGTCCACAACAACCAGGAGTTCCTGGCCATGGGCGCCGCCAACCTCGGCTCGTCGCTGGTGTCGGGCTTCCCGGTCAGCTCGAGTGCGAGCAGGACGGTCATCGCGGAGGCGAGCGGGGCTCGATCCCAGCTGTACTCGCTGGTGGCCGCGGGCCTGGTGATCGTCTCGACGCTGCTGTTCGCCAACGTCATCTCCGCGTTCCCCGCCGCCGCCCTCGGCGGCCTGGTCGTCTACGCGGCCATCCGACTGATCGACATCGCGGAGTTCCGCCGGCTGTGGGCGTTCCGCCGGCGCGAGTTCCTGCTGGCGATCGCCGCGTTCGCCGGAGTGCTCCTCTTCGACATCCTCTACGGCGTCCTTGCGGCGGTGGCCATCTCCGTCATCGAGCTGCTCACCCGGGTCGCTCGTCCCCACAACGCCGTCCTCGGCCAGAGTCCAGGGATCGCCGGCTGGCACGACGTCGGCGACTACCCCGAGTCAGCGCCAGATCCCCGGACTGGTCGTGTTCCGTTACGACTCACCGCTGTTCTTCGCCAACGCCGAGCACTTCGCCAAGCAGTGCCGGGAGGCGATCGAGGAGGCCCGTCCGGCGGCCCGCTGGTTCCTGCTCAACATGGAGGGCAACACCGAGGTCGACATCACCGGACTGGACGCCCTCGAGGAGGTCCGTCAGTTCTGCGAGCACGACGGCATCGTGCTCGCGCTGGTGCGGGTCAAGCGCGAGACCATGGACGAGATGAGCCGGCACGGGGTCGCCGAGCGCATCGGGTACCACCACATCTTCCCGACCCTGCCGACCGCGGTGGCAGTACTACGAGCAGTGGCTCGTCCGGCACCCGAAGTAACGAAGCCGTGCCAGAACGCATCCGGGTAGGTACGGCTACTTCTTGCCCTCGGCCGCGCGCTTCGCCGCCTTCTCCTCGCGGACGCGGTCCTCGATCTGCAGGGCCTCGTCCGGGGTGGGCGCGCTGCCGCCACGGCGCTTGGGGATCCACCATGCGCCCAGCGGCTTGTCGGGGTAGCGATCGATTGTCTCGTCGAGGAGCGCGGCCATCCGGGCGTGCAGCTGTGCGGTGATGTCGTCGACATCGGCGCCCTTGGGAACGGGCAGCGGCTCTCCGACGGTGATGCAGATCGTCTTGCCACGGGAGAAGTCCTTGACCCCGTACGACAGGACCCGTTGCCCGCCGAAGATGATCATCGGGATGAGCGGGACGTTGGCCGCCCGGGCCATGCGCACCGCCCCGTTCTTGATCTCCTTGATCTCGAACGAGCGGCTCATCGTCGCCTCGGGGAAGACACCGACCAGCTCGCCGGCCTTGAGCGCGGCCACCGCGTCGCGGAACGCCGCGGAACCGGCGTCACGGTCGACCGGGATGTGCTTCATTCCCCGCATCAGCGGACCCGCCACCGGATGCTTGAAGATGCCGTCCTTCGCCATGAAGCGCACCAGCCGGTGCCCGACCTTGTCGGCGGGGATGCCGCCGAGGGCGAAGTCGAGGTAGCTCGTGTGATTCACCGCGAGGATCGCGCCGCCGGTTCGCGGGATGTTCTCGCTGCCCACGACATCCAGGTGCAAGCCGAGTCCGGCGAAGACAGAACGGGCGGCGAAGACGATGGGCCGGTAGACGGGATCGCTCACACCCGCACCGAATCCGCGGGGAGCGCCATGACGAGCATGCGCCTACCGTAATGGACGAGGGCCCTTGCGGGCCCTCGTCAAGCAATGCATCAGCCAGCGGCCGACACGTCGTATTGCATGGGCGCATGCGCGTCGAGCAGCGCGTGCACTTCGGCCGAACGGTAGCGACGGTGCCCGCCCAACGTGCGAATACTCGTCAGCTTGCCGGCCTTGGCCCAGCGAGTGACCGTTTTCGGGTCAACCCGGAACAGGGCTGCTACTTCAGCGGGAGTGAGTAGATGCTCAGCCTCCGTGCTGTGCGCGGACATGTGACCTCCTTGGCGACGTTCCCCCGGCGCCCCCGATGTTTCGAGGGGCGTCCTAATTACTCCGATATGTGACTGTCGCACCTGACCAACCGGGTCGCAACCGCAAATATCCCTATTAGCCACTTTTTATCCGTTCACTACCCCCACCGGATCTAGGGTGAGTGACGTGTCACACATCAATGGGGTCGACAACGGAAATCCATGGCAGAACTTCGCCGGACATGAGGAAGTCGTCGTCGCGGAGCGCTCCGGGGTGCGGATCGCCATAGCCGTCCACTCCACCAGATTGGGCCCCGCCCTGGGGGGCACCCGCATGTCGGCTTATGCGGACGCACCCGATCCCGGGGCCGCCGCCTACGCCGACGCCCTTCGCCTGTCCAGGGCGATGACCTACAAGAACGCCCTCGCGGGGCTCGACCACGGCGGCGGAAAGGCGGTCATCGTCGCCGACCCCGAGCACAAGCCGATCGAGCTCCTGCACGCCTACGGGCAGCTCGTCGAGTCGCTGGGCGGCCGGTACGTCACCGCCGGCGACGTCGGCATGTCGGTGCAGGACATGGACGTGATCGGCGAGGTCTGCCGCTGGACGACCGGGCGATCGCCCGCCAAGGGCGGGGTCGGCGACTCCGGGATCCTCACCGCCTTCGGCGTGTTCCAGGGGATGCGCGCAGGGGCCGAGGCGGTGTGGGGCAGCCCCGATCTGGCGGGCCGCCGGGTCGGGGTGGTCGGGGCCGGCAAGGTCGGCGGCCGACTCATCGGGCATCTCGCCGAGGCCGGCGCCGAGGTCATCACGGTGGACCGAGGCGAAGAGGCCCGCGCCGCCGTGCGGGCCCAGCATCCCCACGTGCAGTTCCGCGACACCTCCGATGCCCTCATCGACGAGCCGCTCGACATCCTGTCCCCGAACGCGCTGGGCGGCTTCCTCACCGTGGACCTCGTGCCGCGGATCACGGCCCGGCTCGTCTGCGGCGGGGCGAACAACCAGTTGGCGACCCCCGCGGTCGCCGACCTGCTGCAGCAGCGCGGCATCGTGTACACGCCCGACTTCATGGTCAACTGCGGTGGCGTGATCCAGGTGGCCGAGGAGCTGGTCGGCTGCGACCTCGACCGCGCGAGGGCACGCACGGCTCGGGTCTTCGACACCACGGCGCGGGTGCTCGCCCGGCGCCCAGGCGGAGGGTGTCACCCCGGTCGTGGCGGCGGAGCAGGAGGCCGAGGAGCGGATCGCCCGAGGCCCTGCCGACTGAGCGGACTGTGCGGTGGTCATCGGCGGGGCACTCGCCACCAAGGTCCGCGGGAGCAGGTACTCTTCCGTTATTGCGTTTCCCCCAGGCAAGGGCGGAAACGCCCGAACTGTCCACTGCTAGCCGGGCGGGGTCCCGGATGAGGGGGTCGAGCCATGGGGCGCGGCCGTGCCAAGGCCAAGCAGACGAAGGTCGCTCGCGAGTTGAAATACGGCGGGCCGCAGACCGATTTCGACCGTCTGCAGGCAGAACTTGCGGGGGACAGCGGGCATGTCGGCGGTCCCCGAGCCACTCGACGAGACGTACGACGTGGTCGAGGATCCGTACGCGGACGACCCGTATGCGAAGTACTACGACGACGAGCAGGACGGCGAGGCCTCGGCCGCGCGCTAGTTCGTCCTAGCGGTGCGCTGAGACCAGCGACACTGCGCCACCCTGGCCGCCCTTGGCCTCGGCATCGCCATGCTCCCCGTCCCGTCGCTCCCGCACGGTTCCGCACGACCAGGCCGCCAGGCCCCGTCCGGCAAGCAGCGCGATCGCCGCGTCGGCTTCCGCTGCCGCCACGACGGCGACCATCCCCACGCCCATGTTGAAGGTGCGCTCCATGTCGGCGACGTCGACCCGGCCGATCCCTCCGATGACGTCGAAGACCGCGTGCGGCGCCCACGTCGACCGATCGATGTCGACGGCCACGTCGACTGGCAGCACCCTCGCGAGGTTCGCGGCGAGCCCGCCCCCGGTGACATGGCTGATGGCGTGCACGTCGACGGCGGCGGTGAGGGCGAGGCAGTCCTTGGCATAGATCCGCGTCGGCTCGAGCAGCTCCTCGCCCACCGTGCGGCCGAGCTCAGGAAGGTGCGCGTGCAGGCCGGGCCCGGCGTCGCCGAGCAGGACATAGCGGGCCAGCGAATAGCCGTTGGAGTGCAGTCCCGAGGACTGCATGGCGATCACCGCGTCTCCGACGCGCACGCGCTCGGCCCCGAGCAGGTCCGTCTGCGTCGACCACGCCCGTGCCTGCGCCGGCCACGTCGTACTCGTCGGGCGCCATGAGCCCGGGGTGCTCGGCCGTCTCGCCGCCGACCAGCGCGCACCCGGCCTGCTGGCAGCCGTTCGCGATGCCGGAGACGATGGCCGCGATGCGCTCGGGCACGACCGACCCGACGGCGATGTAGTCGGTCATGAACAGCGGCTCAGCGCCGCACACCACGAGGTCGTCCATGACCATCGCGACGAGGTCGATGCCGATCGTGTCGTGCACGTCCATCGCCCGGGCGACGGCGATCTTCGTGCCGACGCCGTCGGTCGAGGTCGCCAGCAGCGGCCGGGTCATCCGCGTGAAAGAGGAGATGTCGAAGAGGCCCGCGAAGCCGCCGAAGTCACCGACGACCTCCGGTCGCTGGGCTGCTGCCACGGAGGCCCGCATGAGCGCTACCGCTCGCTCGCCCGCCTCGACGTCGACCCCGGCGGCGGCGTACGACGCCCCCTCGGTAGCACCCTGCGTCACGGGCGGTCCAGCGCGTCGGACGCTCCGCCGCCCAGCAGAGTGGCCACGCCCTCGGCGTCGGCAGACGCCCCGGCCACGGCGCGTCGCTCGATGCCCTCGAGAACGTGCTTGCCGAGAAGCTCGGGCTCCGGCAGTTCGACCGGGTAGATGCCGTCGAAGCAGGCGCGGCAGAGTCGATCCTTGTCGATGGTCGTCGCCTCGATGAGCTCGTCGAGGTCGACGTAGGCCAGCGAGTCCGCGCCGATCGACGTGCAGATCTCGTCGGTCGTCAGGCCATTGGCGATCAGCTCGGCCCGGCTGGCGAAGTCGATGCCGTAGAAGCACGGCCACTTCACCGGCGGGCTGGAGATCCGCACGTGGACCTCGCGGGCGCCGGCCTCGCGGAGCATGCGCACCAGGGCGCGCTGCGTGTTGCCGCGCACGATCGAGTCGTCGACCACGATCAGCCGCTTGCCCGCGATCACGTCGCGCAGCGGGTTGAGCTTGAGCCGGATGCCCAGCTGCCGGATCGTCTGGCTGGGCTGGATGAAGGTGCGGCCCACGTAGGAGTTCTTCACCAGCCCCTCGGCGAAGGGGATGCCGGACTCCTGGGCGTAGCCGATGGCGGCGTACCGCCCGCTCTCGGGCACGGGGATGACGAGGTCGGCATCGACCGCGTGCTCGCGCGCCAGACGGCGGCCCGTCTCGACGCGGACCGTCTGGATGCCGCGACCGCTGATGGACGTGTCCGGGCGGGCCAGGTAGACGTACTCGAACAGGCAGCCCTTGGGATCCGCCTCGGCGAACCGGTGCGAACGCAGGCCGTTCTCATCGATCGTGATCAGCTCGCCCGGCTCGACCTCGCGCACGAAGGACGCGCCGACGATGTCGAGTGCGGCGGTCTCGCTCGCGATGACCCAGCCGCGCTCGAGCCGGCCGAGGACCAGCGGGCGGATGCCCTGCGGGTCACGCGCGCCGTACAGGGCGTCGTCGTCCATGAACACCAGCGAGAAGGCGCCGCGCACATGGGGCAGCTCCCGCATCGCGGCCTGCTCGACGGTGAGCTCGGGGTGCGCCGCGATGAGCGCGGCGAGCGTGTCGGTGTCGTTGGTGGACTGCATCCGGGCGCCCAGCGGAAGTTCGCCCGGACTCGCTGCTGAGGTCGGCCAGCCGACGCTTGAGCTCGTGCATGTTGGTCAGGTTGCCGTTGTGACCGAACGCCAGGTGCCCCGTGGCCGTCTGCCGGAACGTCGGCTGGGCGTTCTCCCACACGCTGGATCCGGTGGTCGAGTATCGGGTGTGCCCGATGGCGAGATGGCCCTTGAGGGACTCCAGGCTCGCCTCGGTGAAGACCTGCGAGACGAGGCCCATGTCCTTGTAGACCACGATGTGCGAGCCGTCGCTGACCGCGATGCCGGCGGACTCCTGGCCGCGGTGCTGCAGGGCGTACAGCCCGAAGTAGGTCAGTTTCGCGACCTCTTCACCGGGTGCCCAGACACCGAAGACGCCACAGGCGTCCTGGGGGCCCTTCTCGCCGGGCAGCAACTCGTGCGAGAGCAGACCATCACCACGTGGCACGGGGTACAGGGTACCGGGTCATTCGGCCCCGACGACCAGCCCGCATAGTCTCCTGGCATGGCGCGCCCCCGGACGCTTCCAGCAGGTCGACGTCTTCACCGCCCAGCCGTTCCTCGGCAACCCCGTTGCCGTCGTGCTCGACTCGACCGGGCTGTCCACCGCGCAGATGCAGGCGTTCACCGACTGGACGAACCTGTCGGAGGCCACCTTCGTGGGACCTCCCACCGATCCCGCAGCGGACTACGCGCTGCGGATCTTCTGCCCGGGACGCGAGCTGCCGTTCGCCGGCCACCCGACCCTCGGGTCGTGCCATGCCTGGCTGGCGGCCGGCGGGGCACCCCGAGGCGGAGGGGACGTGATCGTCCAGGAGTGCGGGGCCGGGCTGGTGCGCATCCGACGCGACGGGTCCACGTTGGCATTCGCCGCCCCGCCCCTCCTGCGCGGCGGCCCGCTGTCCGAACGGGGCGTCGACCTCCTCGTGCGCGGTCTGGGCCTGGCCCCGTCCGACGTCGTGGCCCACCAGTGGTGCGACAACGGCCCGCCCTGGCAGGCCGTGCTCGTGCGCAGCGCCGAGCTTGTCCGCAGCATTCGCCCGGACACCCAGGTCCTCGAGGGCCTCTTCGTGGGCGTTGTGGGGCCCGAGGCGGCTGGCTCAGACACCGACTTCGAGGTGCGCGCCTTCTTCCCGAAGGGCGATGGCATGGCGGAGGATCCCGTGACCGGATCCCTCAACGCCGCCCTTGCCCAATGGCTCATCGCGGAGGAGCGGGCACCTCATGACTACGTGGCCGCCCAGGGGTCGTCCGTCGGGCGGGCCGGACGGGTGCGCGCCCAGCACATCGGTGACGACGTGTGGATCGGTGGTGCGTGCACGACCGTCATCGAGGGAGTCGTCTCGATCTGAGCCTGCCCGCGACGGCACCGCCTACAGGAGGCCGCCGCCCCGCTCGTCCGCGTTCGAGAACTTCTGGGCGACGTAGATCGGGATGACGCTGATCACGACCAGGGCTGCAGCCACCACGTTGACGATCGGTGCCTGGTTGGGACGGAACAGGTTCTGGTAGATCCAGATCGGCAGGGTCGTGATGCCGGGCCCCGCGGTGAACGTGGTCACGATGATCTCGTCGAAGGACAGACCGAACGCCAGGATCGCGCCGGCGACGAGCGCGGAGCGCATCAGCGGGAAGGTCACCAGCCGGAAGGTCGTCCAGCCGCTGGCGCCGAGGTCGGCCGACGCCTCCTCGACGCTGCCGCCCATCCGGCGGATCCGGGCGATGGCGTTGTTGTAGACGACGACGATGCAGAAGGTGCGCATGACCGATGATCAGCGTCCAGATGGTGAGCCCGCCGAGGAAGGAGGTGAAGACGTTGTTGAGCGCGATGCCCGTGACGATGCCGGGCAGGGCGATCGGCAGGATCACCAGCAGCGACAGCGACTCGCGGCCGAAGAAGGAGTAGCGACCGAGCGCGAACGCGAGCAGCGTGCCGAGCACGATGCGCGACCAGGGTCGCCGCGATCCCCACGCCGATCGACGTGACGAGCGCATCGCGGATGCCCTCGTTGTCGATGGCCTTGCCCCACCACTCAGTGGTGAAGCCCGACGGCGGCCAGGTGAGGTTCTTGTCGGTGCTGAACGAGTTGATGAGGATGACGCCGAGCGGCACGTAGATGAAGGCGAACGCGATGAGCGCGAGCAGCGTCAGCACGACGCGCGTGGTGCGGGACAGGGACATGACGGCTACAAGTTGTCCAGCGCGCCCGAGCGACGGACGGCCAGCAGGTAGAGCAGCACGATCACGACCGGGATGGTCGCGACGGCGGCTGCGAACGGCAGGTTGGTGACGTAGGTCGTCTGAACGACGTTGCCGAGCATGGTGACCTTGCCGCCGACGATCTGCGCGGTGATGTAGTCACCCAGGCTGAGCGAGAACGTGAAGATCGAGCCCGCCACGATCGACGGGAAGATGATCGGCATCACGACGCTGCGGAAGGTGCGACCGCCGCTGGCGCCGAGATCCGCGGACGCGTCGAGCATGGAGTCAGGCAGCCGGGTGAGGCCCGCGTAGATCGGCAGCACCATGTACGGCAGCCAGAGGTACGTCAGCGTCACGACGATGCCGATGTATCCGTAGCCCGGACCGGAGAGCCCGAACGGCTGCAGGAACCATGCGATAACCCCGCTCTCGGGCTGCAGCATCGCTCGCCAGGCGTAGACCTTGACGAGGTACGACGCCCACAGCGGCGTGAGGACCAGGGCCACCAGCAGCGGTCGCCAGCGCGAGCTCGCCACGCGCGCCATGAAGAACGCGAGCGGCAGGGCCAGCAGGAGGGCGAACAGCGGTGACGAGCAGCGCGATGCTCACGGTGCGGGCGACCGTGGTCAGGTACGCCGGGTTGGAGAAGACCTCCTGGAAGTTCTTCAGGGTGAACGTCCGCACCAGTTGACCGGTGAAGTCGTCGACCGTCCAGAAGGCCGTCAGGAAGAGCGCAAAGAGCGAGCCCAGGTAGACCACGACCAGCCACGCCATCGGGGCAGCAAGCAGCCCGGCAAGCCGAAATCTCGGATGCCGATAGCCGAAGCCCCGTGGCGTGGCGGTCGTGGTCGTCACTGGTCAGATTCCTGTCGTCACGCGCGCAGCGCGCTCCAGGCCGTGGCCCACTGGCTGTAGGGCACGCACTTGACGTCCGTGCGGCCGTCGAGGCAGTTGGCTGTCGGCGTGTTCCAGTAGTAGACGTCCTTCCAGTAGGCCGTGTCGGCTGCGTGGTAGGTGTCGCAGAAGGACTTGTCGCTGGTCTCGGCGCATGCCTTGGCGTTCGAGGGCGCCTCGCCGAACCACTCGGCGACCTGGGCGTTCACCGAGGGCGACGCGATCCAGTCCAGCCACTTGTAGGAGCAGTTGATGTTCGGCGTGTCCTTGGCCACCATCCAGGTGTCCGACCAACCGGTCGCACCCTCCTTGGCCTTCGTGGCCTCGACCGGGATCCCCTCGGACTTCGCCAGGTTGGCGGTGTACCTGCCATGTCGTGCCGATCACGTTCGAGCCCGACTTGAAGCCGGCCTCCTGCTTCAGCGCGTCGCTCCAGTACTCGCTGATCAGCGGCTTCTGCTGGTTCAGCAGGGCCATGGCCGCATCGAACTGGGTCTGGTCGAGCGCATACGGATCCTTGATCCCCAGCTCCGGCTTGGTCGCCATGAGGTAGACCGCGGCGTCGGCGATGTAGATCGGCGAGTCGTAGGCCGAGACCTGGCCCTTGTAGGGGGAGTCCGCCTCGAACATCGGCGCCCATGAGTCGAGTGGCGTGGTCACCTTGTCGGTGTTCCACATGATCAGGTTGGCGCCACGGCCGTGGGGGATGCCGTAGGCAACACCGTTGACGCTGTTGAACTTCTGCATCTTCAGGTCGGGGAAGATGTCGGCGTAGCTGGGCACCAGGTCGGTGTTGACGGGCTGCACGGTGTCGCCGTAGATCAGCCGCAGGGTCGCATCACCCGATGCCGAGACGACGTCCCAGCCGCCGCCCTGCATCAGCTTGACGGCCTCGTCCGAGGTGCCGAACGTCTTGACGTTGACCTTGCAGCCGGTCGCCTTCTCGAACGGCGTGACCCAGTCGACCTTGGGATCCGTCGAGCCGTTCTCGGCGTAGCCCGGCCATGCCAGCACGTTGACCTGGCCCTCGCCGGCGCCGACCGGTCCGGCGTATGCCGTTCCTCCGGGAGTGGACGCTGCCGCCGAACCGGCGGCACCGCCGGACGAGCTGGTCGACGAGCTTGTCGAACCGCCACAGGCAGCGGCGAGCATGGCCACAGCGGACCCGATCGCAGCGACCTTGAGCAGACGCTTTGTATGCACCTGCATCCTCCTTGTTCTCTTGCGAAGCCGAGTGCGGGTGCACACGGCTGATACGGGAAAGTTGTTGGTACTACTCGCTGACCTGGTACTCGTGCTCGGCGTTCCAGACCAGCTGGACGTCCTGGCCGCGCAGGTGGCTCAGGTCGACGAGCGTCTCGGTGTTCTGCTGGACAGCACTCAGCGATCCGCCGACGGCAAGGTCGACCACGAAACGCGTCGACATGCCGACGTAGATGACCTCGCGCACCGTTCCGCGCGCCGCGTGCTGGCCGTCGCCCACCGCATCGTCAGCGCCAATCACGCGGATCTTCTCCGGCCGAACGGACCAGGTGCCCGGCTTGCCGACCACGGCCACCGCGGTGTCGCCCACCAGCAGGTTGGACGTGCCGACGAAGCCGGCCACGAATGGCGTTGCCGGGTGCTCGTACACCTCGGCCGGCGTGCCGAGCTGGGCGATGTTGCCGCTGTTGAAGACCGCGATGCGATCGGACATCGTCAGGGCCTCGTCCTGATCGTGCGTCACGAAGACGAACGTGATGCCGACGTCGCGCTGGATCTGCTTGAGCTCGACCTGCATCTGCTCGCGGAGCTTGAGATCGAGGGCGCCGAGCGGCTCGTCGAGCAGCAGCACGCGTGGGCGGTTCACCAGGGCGCGGGCCAAGGCGACGCGCTGGCGCTGTCCGCCGGACAGCTGCGACGGAGCCCGATCGCCGTAGCCGGTAAGCCGCACCGATTCGAGCGCCTCCTCGGCGCGCCGCTTGCGGTCTGCCGAAGGGACCTTCTTCACCCGGAGCCCGTACTCGACGTTCTTCTGCACCGACATGTGCGGGAACAGCGCGTAGTCCTGGAACACGGTGTTGACGTCGCGGCCGTTCGGCGGGTCGTTGGTCACGTCGCGGCCGGCGAGCTCGATGGATCCGCCGTCAGGACGCTCGAACCCCGCGATCATGCGCAGGACCGTCGTCTTGCCCGAGCCCGAGGGCCCGAGCAGCGTGAGGAACTCGCCGTCGAACACGTCGAGGTCCACCCCGTTGACGGCCTGCACGTCCCCGAACGAGCGGGACAGGCCGCGCAGGCGGATCGCCACAGACTGTTCGACCATCGGCTACCGGGACTCCTGGAGTTGAAGGAAGGGCCGCCTTGACGCGGTCGCGGAACCATACCTGCTGGTAGCGTTTTCAGCACACAGCGGGTCGAAAGACAGTCGAAATCGTTACCAAACCGTGTGCGTGGCTACGATTTTCGTGGCATGTCCCTCGAAAACAGGGGCAGATGTCCCCCCAGGTCCGAGCGCTGGCCACTGGCCCGAACCGCTCCCCGCGCCACCGCCGCCGCCCAGGTCTCGCGCCCGACGGCCAGCGCCAGCCAGGTCACCGGGTCGGTCTCGACCACCGCCGACGGGGTGCCGCGACGATGCGTCGTGCCCTCGATGACCTGGACCGCCGCGTACGGCGGGATCCGCACCTCGACGCTTCGGCCCGGCGCGCGCTCCACGAGCTCGGCCAGCGCCGCCTTGACCGCGGCCTTCTCGTCGTCACGGGCCGGGATGCGACCCGCGTCGTACTCGGCGAGCACGGCGGCGATCGCCGACGGCACGTGCGAGCTCGTGGTCACGCCTGCAGAACGGCCGGCAGCGTGCGCTCGGAGGCGGCCGTCAACTCATCCAGCGTGACGGTGAACAGGTCGGAGAGCTCAAGGACCTGGCTGCCGGCACCGAAGCCCGCGTCCGCGCCGAGCCCGGAGTCGACCACGCCGACCCGCGCGGCGGGCAGCTGCCGGGCCGCGCACATCTCGGTGAAGCGCAGCTCCTCGCTGCGCGGCACCACGACGACGGCTCGGCCGGCGGACTCGGAGAACAGGTACGTGAACGCGTCGATGCCGTCGGGCACCCAGCAGCGGGCACCGACGCCGGAGCGCAGCGCCATCTCGACCAGTGTCTGGGCGACGCCGCCGTCGGACACGTCATGCGCGGCCGTGAGCATCCCGTCGCGTGAGCCCGCCACGAGGATCTCGCCGAGCAACCGCTCGCGCGCCAGGTCGACCCGTGGCGGCAGGCCGCCGAGGTGCCCGTGCACGTGATGCGCCCACTCGCTGCCCGCGAACTCGTCGTGCGTGTCGCCGAGCAGGTAGATGAGTTCGCCATCGGGGCCCCACGCCATCGGGGTGCGTCGTTCGACATCGTCGATGACGCCGAGCACGCCGACCACGGGTGTCGGCAGGATCGCGGTGTCGCCGGTCTGGTTGTAGAAGGACACGTTTCCGCCCGTCACCGGGATGCCCAGTTCAAGGCAGCCGTCGGCCAGCCCCGTCGTGGCCTCGGCGAACTGCCACATCACGTCGGGGTCCTCCGGCGATCCGAAGTTGAGGCAGTTGGTCACGGCCAGCGGGACCGCACCCGTGGCGACGACGTTGCGGTAGCTCTCCGCGAGGGCGAGCTGTGCCCCGGCGTAGGGGTCGAGCTTGGCGAAGCGCCCGTTGCAGTCGGTGGAGATCGCGACGCCGCGGCCGGTCACCTCGTCGATGCGCACCATGCCGGAGTCCTCGGGCTGCGCGAGCACCGTGTTGCCGAGGACGTAGCGGTCGTACTGCGAGGTCACCCAGGCCTTCGACGCGAGGTTCGGCGCCGCGACCATCGTCAGGAGGAGTGCCTTCAGTTCGTCCGCCGTCGTGGGCCGCGGCAGGGAGTCGGGCACGTCGGCCTGCAGCGCGTCCTGCCAGTCGGGCCGGGCGAACGGACGCTCGTAGACCGGACCCTCGTGGGCGACCGTGCGCGGGGGCACGTCGACGATCCGCTCGCCGTGCCAGTCGACGGTGAGCCGGCCGCTGTCGGTGACCTCGCCGATGACGACGGCCTCGACCTCCCACTTCGCGCACAGCGCGAGGAAGGCGTCGAGGTTCTCCGGCTTGACGACCGCGCACATGCGCTCCTGCGACTCGCTCATGAGGATCTCCTCGGGCGAGAGCGTCGGATCGCGCAGCAGGACCCGGTCGAGCCACACGTGCATGCCGCCCTCGCCGTTCGAGGCCAGTTCGCTCGTCGCGCAGGAGATGCCCGCCCCGCCGAGATCCTGGATGCCCTCGACGATCCCGGCGTGCAGCACCTCGAGGGTGGCCTCGATCAGCAGCTTCTCCATGAAGGGGTCGCCGACCTGGACGCTCGGCCGCTTGGTCGGGCCGCCCTCGCTGAACGTCTCCGACGCGAGGACGGAGACGCCACCGATGCCGTCGCCACCGGTTCGCGCGCCGTAGAGGACGACGAGATTGCCGACGCCCTTCGCGCTGGCGAGATGGATGTCCTCGTGCCGCATGGCGCCGACGCACAGGGCGTTGACCAGCGGGTTGCCCAGGTACGTCGGGTCGAACACGACCTCGCCACCGATGTTCGGCAGGCCCAGGCAGTTGCCGTAGCCGCCGACGCCGGCGACGATCCCCGGCAGGACTCGTCGGGTGTCGGGGGCGTCGAGCGGGCCGAACCGCAACGGGTCCATCACGGCGAGCGGCCGGGCACCCATCGACAGGATGTCGCGGACGATGCCGCCGACGCCCGGTGGCTGCACCCTGGTACGGCTCGACGTAGGACGGATGGTTGTGGCTCTCGACCTTGAAGGTGACCGCCCAGCCGTCGCCGATGTCGACGACGCCGGCGTTCTCGCCGATGCCGACCAGCAGGGCGTCGGTCTCGGGCTTCTTGTCGCCGAACTGCTTGAGATGGACCTTGCTCGACTTGTACGAGCAGTGCTCGCTCCACATGACGGAGTACATCGCCAGCTCGGAGCTGGTGGGACGCCGACCGAGGATGTCGCGGATCCGCTGGTACTCATCGGGTTTGAGGCCGAGTTCGGCGAACGGCTGCGCCTGGTCGGGAGTGCTCTCCGCGGCAGTGACGGTGTCGATGTTCATGCGCCGACCAGGGCGTTGAGGACGCTGGTGAAGAACGGCAGGCCGTCGTCGGTGGGCCCGCACAGGGTCTCGACGGCGTGCTCGGGATGCGGCATCAGGCCCACGACGTTGCCCCGCTCGTTGCGGATGCCGGCGATGTCACGCCGACTGCCGTTGGGGTTGAGCTCGAGGTAGCGGGCGATCACCCGGCCCTCGCCCTCGAGCATGTCGAGCGTCTTCTCGTCGGCGACGAAGCCGCCCTCGCCGTTCTTCAGCGGGATGACGATCTCGTCGCCCGGCTCGTAGTCGCTGGTCCACATCGAGGTGGTGTCCTCGATGCGCAGTCGCTGGTCGCGGCAGATGAAGTGCAGGGAGTCGTTGCGCGTCAGGGCCCCGGGCAGCAGGTGCGACTCGCACAGGATCTGGAAGCCGTTGCAGATCCCCAGGACGGGAAGGCCGCCGTTGGCGGCGTCGACCAGGGCCGTCATGACCGGCGCGAAACGCGCGATGGCCCCGCAGCGCAGGTAGTCCCCGTAGGAGAACCCACCCGGAAGGACGACGGCGTCGACCGACTTGAGGTCGTCGTCACCGTGCCACAGGGCGACCGCCTCGCCACCGGCGATCCGGACGGCGCGCGCCGCGTCGCGATCGTCGAGTGAGCCGGGAAAGGTCACGACGCCGATGCGAGGAGTCACTGGCCGTCCTCCACCACGCGCATCGAGTAGTTCTCGATCACCGGGTTGCTGAGCAGTTCCTCGGCGAGCTTGTGCATGAGGTCGTAGCGGTCGCCCTCGAGCGTGTCCGTCGATGTCGATGACGAACTGCTTGCCCTGACGGACATCGGCGACTCCCGTCAGGCCGAGGCGCCCGAGCGCACCCTGTACGGCGCGGCCTTGCGGATCGAGGATCTCCGGCTTGAGCATGACGTCAACGACGACGCGGGCCACGGGCGCTCCAGGTGCGTGTGGTGGGTGGGCAGGGCCGTTGGGGAAGTAGTGCCAACCCTATCGCCGCGACCATTCAGGTCGCTTCGGCGATCCAGGCCGACCAGGCGGAGGCGATCATGTCCGGCAGGTCGTGGCCCGCGTACCAGCCGAACTCCCGCTCGATCCGGTCCGTCGAGGCGTACGACGCTGCCGGATCACCGGGCCGGCGGCCGACGACCTCGGGATTGATGTCGCGCCCCAGCACCTGGGAGATGGCGTCCATCACCTCGCGCACCGACGACCCCACGCCACGGCCGACGTTCAGCGGCCCCATGGAGTGACCGTCCTCGAGGGCCATCGCGGCCGCCACATGGGCGTCGGCGAGGTCGAGGACGTGGATGTAGTCACGGACACACGTGCCGTCCGGTGTGTCGGGTAGTCGTCGCCGAAGATCTGCGGCCGGCGTCCCTCCTCGAGGGCCCGGAAGACCATCGGGATGAGGTTGTTGACGCTGGTGTCGCCGAGGTCATCGGAGCCCGCTCCCGCGACATTGAAGTAGCGCAGGGCCGCCCAGGCGAGGTCCCAGGCCGCCGCCGAGTCGGCCGCCAGCCACTCGCCGACGACCTTGGTCTGGCCGTACGGCGACTCCGGGCGCAGGTCGACGTCCTCGACGATGGGATTGCTCGCCGGCGTCCCGTACACGGCCGCGGAGGAGGAGTAGACGAGGCGCCCGACGCCCTCCTGCTGCATCGCCTCGAGGACGGACAGCACGCCGTCGACGTTCTCGCGGTAGTAGTGCAGCGGCAGGTCGACCGACTCGCCGGCCGCCTTCTTGGCGGCCAGGTGCACGACACCGCCGACCTCGTAGTCCCGCAGCGCGATCGCGACATCGTGCGGTTCGAGGACGGAGCCACGCACGATCGGGACGCCGGCAGGGACCCGGCGCTTGAGGCCCGACGAGAAGTCGTCGTAGACCACGACCTTGCGTCCGTTCGCCAGCAGCGCCGCGGCGACGTGCCCGCCGATGTACCCGGCTCCGCCGGTGATCAGCCAGGTGGTCATGCGAAGGTCTCGCCGGTCAGCCGCTCGTATGCCTCGACGTACTTGGCACGGGTCTTCTCGACGATCTCATCCGGCAGGGCTGGCGGCGGCTCGTTCGACGAGCGATCCCAGCCCGATTCGGGAGAGGTGAGCCAGTCGCGGACGAACTGCTTGTCGAAGGACGGCTGCGCGCCGCCGGGCTTCCAGTCAGCGGCGTTCCAGTACCGCGACGAGTCAGGAGTGAGGACCTCGTCGGCCAGCACGATCTTGTCCGGCGTTCTTGCCCGACTTGGCGAACCCGAACTCGAACTTCGTGTCGGCGAGGATGAGTCCGCGTTCGCGGGCCATCTCGAGGGCGATCTCGTAGACCAGCATCGACAGGCGCTTGAGCTCCTGCGCCTCCTCCTGCCCGATGGCCACGATGACCTCGTCGTACGTCACGTTCTCGTCGTGCTCGCCGAGCTCCGCCTTGGTGGCCGGCGTGAACAGGTGCTTCGGGCAGCTCGGATCCGTCCTTGAGCCCCGGCGGCAGGCCGTTGCCGCAGATGGACCCCTTCGCGAGGTAGTCCGCGAGGCCCGAGCCGGCGAGGTAGCCGCGCACGACGCACTCGATCGGCAGCATGTCGAGCCGCTCGCAGACCATCGCCCGACCGGCGACGGCCTTCGGGATCTTGCCGGAGGCAAGGTGGTTGGGGACGACGCCCTCGAGCTGCTTGAACCACCACTTCGACAGGCCGGTGAGGATGCGGCCCTTGTCGGGGATCGTCGTGGGCAGGATCCAGTCGTACGCCGAGATGCGGTCGCTGGCGACGAAGAGCAGCCGATCGTCCGGAGTGCGGTACAGGTCGCGGACCTTGCCCGAGTAGACGTGCTCGTACTCCGGCGGCAGGCCGTAGTCAGGAACGGTCATCAAAGGATGTCTCCAGGTCGGTAGGACGCGGCATCGGGGTAGCGCTCGACGAGCACGGCGACGCGATCGGCGACGGCGCGCACCTGGCTGCCGGCGGCACCGGTGAACGTCAGCGGATCCGCGACCAGTGCGTCGAGTTCGGCGCGCGACAGCCCGAGTCGCGCATCGGCGGCAAGGCGGTCGAACAGGTCGTTGTCGGGCTGACCGCTCTCGCGCATGGCCAGCGCGACCGCCACCGCGTGCTCCTTGATCGCCTCGTGCGCGGTCTCGCGGCCGACTCCCTTGCGCACCGCGGCGATGAGCACCTTGGTCGTCGACAGGAAGGGCAGGTAGCGCTCCAGCTCGCGGTCGATCACCGCAGGGAAGGCCCCGAAGTCGTCGAGCACGGTCATGAAGGTCTCGAACATCCCGTCGGTGGCGAAGAACGAGTCCGGCAGCGCGACGCGACGCACGACCGAGCAGAAGACATCGCCCTCGTTCCACTGCGCTCCGGACAGGTCGGAGACCATCGTCACGTAGCCGCGCAGCAGGACGGCGAAGCCGTTCACGCGCTCGCACGATCGGGTGTTCATCTTGTGCGGCATCGCCGACGAGCCCACCTGCCCGGGGCGGAAGCCCTCGGTGACGAGGTCGTGACCGGCCATCAGCCGGATCGTGGTGGCCAGGCTCGACGGAGCCGCCGCCACCTGGCTGAGCGTCGTGACGACGTCGAAGTCGAGCGAGCGCGGGTACACCTGACCGACGCTGTCGAGCACCCGTGCGAACCCCAGGTGGGTGGCTACCGCGGCCTCGAGCTGGCGGAGCCGCTCCTCGTCCCCGTCGACCAGGTCGAGCATGTCCTGCGCCGTGCCGACCGGGCCCTTGATGCCGCGCAGCGGGTACCGCGCGATGAGGTCCTCGAGCCGCTCGAACGGCGACCAGCAACTCGTCGGCCGCCGACGCGAAGCGCTTGCCCAGAGTGGTGGTCTGCGCCGGCACGTTGTGCGATCGACCCGTCAGCGCGGTGTCGGAATAGGCGATGGCGAGGGCCGAGAGCCGGTCGAGGGTCGCGACGCAGCGATCACGGACGATCAGCAGCGCCTCGCGGATCTGGAGCTGCTCGACGTTCTCGGTGAGGTCGCGCGACGTCATGCCGATGTGCACGTACTCGTGGCCGGCGAGCGCGTTGAACTCCTCGATGCGCGCCTTCACGTCGTGCTTGGTGACCCGCTCGCGCTCGGCGATCGACTCGAGGTCGACGTCGTGGATCACGGCGCGGTAGTCGTCGAGGGCCGACGCGGGGATGTCGACGCCGAGATCGACCTGGGCCGAGGCGACGGCCAGCCAGAGTCGTCGCTCCATGACGATCTTGGCCTCGGGCGACCACACCGCGGTCATTGCCGGTGATGCGTAGCGACCTGCCAGGACATTGGGAATCCGGGGCTTTGTGGTCACTCGGTCATCCTTCCATGGCAGCGCGCTGGGCGATGTCGCTGCGGTAGTGCGAGCCCTCGAGCCGAATGAGGTCGACGGCGGCGTAGGCGTGCTCCCGCGCCGTGGCGAGAGTGTCGCCGTGCGCCGTGACCGAGAGAACGCGGCCCCCAGACGAGGCGATCGCACCGTCGTCGGTCACGGTCGTGCCGGCGTGGAAGACATCGACGCCCACGTGGTCGGCGGCGTCGGCCAGCCCGCTGATGACATCGCCGGTCCGCGGTGCTGCCGGGTAGCCGGCGGCCGCGATGACGACCGTCACGGCGTAGCCGGACTGCCAGACCAGCTGGGGGAAGTCCGCGAGGTGCCCGCCGGCCGCGGCCATGAGCAACTGGCCGAGGGGGCTGCGGAGGTTGGCCAGCACCACCTGGGTCTCCGGGTCGCCGAATCTCGCATTGAACTCGATGACGCGGATGCCTCGAGGTGTCATCGCGAGGCCGGCGTACAGGAGTCCGCTGAAGGGCGTGCCGCGGTGCCGCATCGCATCGACCATCGGCTGCAGCACCCGCTCGGTGACGTCCTCGACCATGCCGGCGGGCGCCCACGGCAGGGGCGAGTAGGCACCCATGCCGCCGGTGTTGGGGCCCTCGTCGTTGTCGCCGACCCGCTTGAAGTCCTGGGCCGGATGGAGGGCCAGCACCGTGGTGCCGTCGGTGATGCCGAACAGCGACACCTCCGGGCCCGTCGAGGTACTCCTCCACCACGATCTGCGCGTCGTTCCCGCGGGACAGGCAGGCCCGTGCATGGGCGAGCGCCTCGTCGCGATCGTCGGTGACCACCACGCCCTTGCCGGCGGCGAGCCCGTCGTCCTTGACGACGTAGGGGGTGCCGAACTGGTCGAGCGCCGCGGCAACCTCGTCGACGGTCGTGCACACATGCGCCATCGCCGTGGGCACGCCGGCCTCGGCCATGACCTGCTTGGCGAACGCCTTGCTGCCCTCGAGCTGGGCCGCCGCGCCGGACGGCCCGAAGCACGCGATGCCCCGCTCGCGGACGGCATCGGCCGCACCCGCGACCAGTGGCACCTCGGGGCCGACCACCACGAGATCGACTGCCTCGAGCTGCGGCGAGGTCGGCGATCGCGATCGGGTCCTGGACGTCGACCGAACGCACCTGCGCCACCTGCGCGATGCCGGCATTGCCGGGTGCGACGATCACGTCGCTGACCTCGTCGTCGGCCAGCAGGGCGGTGACCAGAGCGTGCTCGCGAGCACCCGAGCCGATGACGAGGACCTTCACGGCTTCAGCCTAGTGAGCGCCCCAACGTCGCCTGCAGCTACAGCGACGCCCACCGGGAGAAGAGCTGGACCGGGCCATCGTCCGAGAAGCGAGCCCGGAGTTCGGGGCTCGGTTCGCCGAGGAGCTCGCCATGGACCGAGCCCGTGGCGATGATCGGCTCCATGAGGTGGGCGAGGTGCTCGCCGTGCTCCAGGAGCGCCTGCGAGTCGCGGTATCGCTCGATGACGATCGCCTCGGACTCGTCGGCATTGAGGTACGTCTCGTACGCCAGCGTGCCGGTGTCCTGCTCCTTGACGATCTCGAGGCAGATGGCGGAGAGCCGCTTGAACTCCTCGACCTGTCCCTCGTGGAACCTGAATCGCGCGATGCCGGTCAGCTCGCTGGACGTTGCCTTGCCCGACACGGCCGCTCAGCCCACGTAGTGCTTGTCGATCGCGCTGAAGGCGTCATCGAGGATCGCGAGGCCTTCCTTGGCCTCGGCGTCGCTGATCGTGCATGGCGGCACGACGTGGAGCCGGTTGAAGTTGGTGAACGGCAGGGCGCCGCCCTTCTTGATCGCCGCCATGAGCTCACCCATCGCCGGCGAGGTGCCGCCGTACGGGGCCAGCGGCTCCCGGGTCTCGCGATTGGTGACGAGGTCGAGGGCCCAGAAGACGCCCAGGCCACGGACCTCGCCGATCACCGGGTGCCGCTCGGCGAGCTCGTTCAGGCCAGGTCCGAGGATGTCCTCGCCGATGTGCGCCGCGTTCTCGACGATGCCCTCCTCCTTCATCGCGTCGATGGACGCGACGATGGACGCGGCTGCCAGCGGGTGCCCCGAGTAGGTCAGGCCGCCAGGGAACACGCGCTCGTCGAACGTGTGCGCGATGTCGTCGTTGATGATGACGCCACCGACGGGCACGTAACCGGAGTTCGAGCCCTTCGCGAAGGTGATGAGGTCAGGGACGATGTTGAAGTGCTCGAAGGCGAACCACTTGCCGGTGCGACCGAAGCCAGCCATGACCTCGTCGGCGATCAGGAGGATGCCGTACCTGTCGCACAGGTCGCGGACGCCCTCCATGTAGCCCGGCGGCGGGATCAGCACGCCGGCGGTGCCCACGACGGACTCGATGAGGATGCAGGCGATGGTGCCGGGCCCCTCGAACTGGATGACCTGCTCGAGGTGCTGCAGGGACCGCTCGGACTCCTGCTCCGGCGTGGTCGCCCAGAACGAGGACCGGTACGGGTAGGGGCCGAAGAAGTGCACGACGTGGTCGGCGTACTCGTTCGGCCAGCGACGCGGGTCACCGGTCGCCTGGATGGCCGTGCCGGTGTTGCCGTGGTACGAGCGGTAGAAGGCGAGCACCTTCTCCTTGCCGGTGTGGATGCGAGCCATGCGCACGGCGTTCTCGTTGGCGTCGGCGCCACCGTTGGTGAAGAACACCTTGTTGAAGCCGTCGGGAGCGAGCTCGACGATGCGGTGTGCCGCCTCACCGCGGGCCGCGTTCGCGTGCTGCGGGGCAACGGTGGCCAGCACGGCAGCCTGGTCCTGGATCGCCTTGACGACCTTGGGGTGCTGGTGACCGATGTTCACGTTGACCAGCTGCGAGGACAGGTCGAGGTAGCGGTTGCCGTCGTAGTCCCAGACGTAGCAGCCCTCGGCCGCCGCGATGTTCATGGGGTTGAGGGCGCCCTGGGCGCTCCAGGAGTGGAACACATGCGCGCGATCGAGTGCGTGGATGCGCTGGCCCTCGGCGGGATCAGGGGTGTACGACATGGCTGGCTCCTAGGGGAAAGCACCGTTCCGAGCAGGGTACGGACTCGTGCGACGCAGGGTAAGGGCCGCAAATGTTCACCACGAATCGGCCCCGGTCGTGGCAGCTGGTCGATCAGAACGGCGGTGGATCGACAGCTCGCGGTTCGATTGGCAGAGGCGCCACCGGCTCGTGCTCGAAGATGCGCCCCTCGGGGAACGGGCGTGCACGGGCGGCTGCGTCGAGCCGCGCCATCACCGCGTGGGCATCCTCCGTCGCCATGCGGGCGATGAGGGTCGACGCGCGCGACGCAGGGTAAGGGACCCAAATGTTGAGGACAAACCGCACCGATTCAGGCGTGGAACCGCGAAGGACTTATCGGCACATCCCCGACGACTTCAGAAGTCGCTTGTCCGAGGCGGTCGTGACCTTCGTGAACACGCACGAGGTGCCGGCCGGTCCACGAGATCCCCACTACGTGCAGCCACTTCGAGCCCGACTTGCGATATGCCTGCACCCCGAAGTCCGTGGGGGACCCGCACGCATCGACGTTCGCCTTGGGCTGCAGGCTCACGGCGAGGAAGTTGCGGTTCCCGGACAGGCTCAGCGCACTGAAGCATCCCGGCGAATGGCGAGGCTCCTTGTTAGCCTTCGCTGACGCGTTGATGGACTTGACCACGGACTCAAGGGTCGACAGCGGAGCCGGGATCCACTTGGCGGACGGGCTGGCTTGAGCGGGGGCGGCGAGGAGCCCGCCCCCCACAAGGCCGGTCGCCGCCAGCGTCACCATGGCTGTTCGGATCCTCATCGCTCTGCTCCCTCACCACCACCATCAACGGAGCCCCACGGTATCCCGGCGAGCCTCTTGATCAGGCCCGCACGGACGTCCGCCACTCCTCGGCCGTCACCGAGAACAGCACCGTGTCGCGGACCGAGCCGTCCTGCCGACGCTGGTACCGCCTCAGCACGCCCTCGAAACGCGCGCCCGAGGCGGGCGATCGCCGCCTGGCTCCGGGCATTGCGAATGTCGGTCTTCAGCTGAACCCGACCGAAGCCACCCGTCTCGAATGCCCACTGCATCAGCAGCAGCTTGCAGGCCGGATTCACGTCCGTGGCCCACACCGTCGCGCGATACAGCGTGAAGCCGATCTCCAATCCGCGCATCGACGGGTGACACCTCGAGAAACGAGGTCGTGCCGACGACGCTGCCGTCACGACGGACGTCCACGGCCAACGACCGCTGGCGGCTGCCGCCTCCAGCGACGTCTGCCATCGCGGCCGCATCGCGAGGTCGTCCGCGCACGTGCGCCCAGACCGCGTCGTCGTCCAGTGCCGCGAACAGCTCCTCTGCATCCGCACTGGGTCGGCAAGCCGCAGCTCGATGTCACCGACGGTCAGCACCGTCGCCATCGGCAGGGGCCATGACAACCTCGGGCCAGCGCCGAGTCATCGAGGTCGCGGATCGAAGCGCAACCGGCGCCTCGGGATGGCTGAAGCGGCCGCACGAAGTGCACCAGCTCGTCATCGGTCGACTCGACGACGAAGCCGATGCGCTGGTGGAAGGCGACCGAATCCGCGTTCACGTGCGAGGTGACGCAGCGGATCGACGTCACACCGCGCGTCGCCATGCGTGCCGCGAACTCGTCATGCAGCGTGCGACCCAGGCCCGTTCCGCGCGCCTCGGGGGCGACCCCGATGAAGTGGACGTAGGCCGCAGTCGGGTCGTCGACGGACGGGAACCCGACCAGGAAGCCGTCCATGTCACCGGTCCCGTCCTCACTGACGAGGCTGGTGCTGGCGAAGTTCTCAAGGAACAGGGAGCCAAGGAGCAGAGTGAGATCCCGACCGCCCCACCACGACGCGACGGCGGCGCGGATCGCGGGATGGTCGGCCGAGGTGGCCGCCCGAAGGGTCACGCGATGAGGTCGTGGACCGAGATCGTCGCGTCCCGGTCCTGCCCGACACCGATGGCACTGATGCGCGTGCCGGACACGTCCTCGAGGTACTGGACGTACGAACGCGCGTTCGGGGGCAGGTCGGCGACCGTCTTGGCCCCGGAGATGTCCTCGGTCCAGCCGGGCAGGTACTCGTAGATCGGCTCGGCGTGGTGGAAGTCCGTCTGCGTCATGGGGATCTCGTCGCAGCGCGTGCCGTCGACGTCGTACGCGACGCAGACGGGGATCTGCTCCCAGCCGGTCAGGACGTCGAGCTTCGTCAGGAAGATGTCGGTGAGGCCGTTGACCCGGGTGGCGAAGCGGGCGATGGGCGCGTCGAACCAGCCGCAGCGGCGCGGACGCCCAGTCGTGACGCCACGCTCACCACCGATGGTCCGAAGACGCTCGCCGTCGTCGTCGAACAGCTCGGTCGGGAACGGTCCCGATCCCACGCGCGTCGTGTAGGCCTTGAGGATCCCCACCACGCGGGTGATGCGGGTCGGGCCGATGCCGCTGCCCGTCGAGGCGCCGCCCGCGGTCGGGTTGCTCGACGTCACGAACGGGTACGTGCCGTGGTCGACGTCGAGCAGAGTCCCCTGGCCACCCTCGAGCAGGACGACCTTGTCGTCGTCAAGAGCGTTGTTGAGCAGCAGCGCCGTGTCGGCGATGTAGGGCTCCAGCAGTGGCGCGTAGGAGAGCAGGTGCTCGGTGATCTGCTCGACGTCGATCGCACGTCGGTTGTAGACCTTGACCAGCACCTGGTTCTTGCTCTCCAGGGCGCTCTCGACCTTCTGGCGCAGGATCGACGGATCGAACAGGTCCTGGACGCGGATGCCGATGCGCGCGATCTTGTCGCTGTACGTCGGTCCGATGCCACGACCTGTCGTGCCCAGCTTCGCCTTGCCCAGGAAGCGCTCGGTCACCTTGTCGAGCGTCACGTGATACGGCGTGATGAGGTGCGCGTTGGCGCTGATGACAAGACGCGAGGTGTCGATACCCCGCTCGCCGAGTGCCCGCATCTCCTCCAGCAGGACTGCCGGATCGACGACGACGCCATTCCCGATGACCGGCACGACGGACGGCGTCAGGATGCCGCTGGGCAGCAGATGCAGGGCGAACTTCTGATCACCGATGACAACGGTATGACCCGCGTTGTTTCCCCCTTGGTAGCGAACGACGTAGTCGACGCGACCCCCGAGAAGATCCGTGGCCTTTCCCTTGCCTTCGTCGCCCCATTGGGCACCGACGAGAACGATTGCTGGCACGGGGGGCAAGCCTACCCGGATGCCCGCTCAGGAGATCCGGGCGGCCAAGGCGAGCCCGAGACTGCGCCCGCTCAGCCAGGCCGCCTCGACTCGCGGACCACCTGCCCACGCGTCGCCGGCCACTCCGAACGGCGCTTCGTCGTGGAGCCAGTGCTCCTCGTCGCGCCCGACCATCGGCTTGGCGTAGGTCCACCGGTGGACATCGACCCATTCCGGGAAGCGCCGTCAGCCCCAGGATCCGCTGAAGGGCGCTGATCGCCGCAGGGATGACCGCTTCCGGGTCGGCCAGATGATGGGCTGAGAGCACCGGGTGGACGTGCGCGACGAGCACCGGCGCCCCGTCGCCGCGGCGGCTGCCGTCGTCGGCGATCCACGTCAGAACAGAGTCGTCGTTGACGAAGACGCCGTCGAGTTCGATCCACGTACGCCGCTCGAACACGCATGTCACCGCGATCACCGGCTCCCACGGGACTGTGTTGGCGGGGGCCTCCGAGGTCAGTCGTTCGGCCTGCGGAAGGGGTATGCAGGCCGCAGTGGCGGCGACCGGAGTGTCGTCGACGATCACGCCTGACGAGGTGAGCTCGATTCCGACGACCGGCGACTGCACACGCGTCCGCACCGCGGGTGCACGCGACGCGAGTGCCTCGACAACGCTGCGCAGTCCGGCAGGCGCGGCGTAGCGCATAGGGGCCGCTCGACACGCCCTCGATGCCCTCGATCCCGGCGACGTGGAAGGCGTCGGTCCACGGCCGCACGAAGCCCGCGTCCACGAGCTCGTCCACGACGACCCGGAAGTCTGAGTCCGTCGCCGTGAAGTAGGACGCGCCGAAGTCCACCATCCGGCCGTCGAACTCCGTGCCCGTGCCACGCAAGCGTCTTGGTCGCCATACGACCGCCGAGCACCCGGCCCCGCTCGCGCACCTCGACATCGACGCCCTGGGCGGAGAGCGCTGCGGCACAGGCGATTCCGCTGATTCCTCCGCCGATCACGACGGCCGTCATCGCCTACTCCCGCGGAACCGAGGGATCGCACTCCTCGATGAAGACCCCGAGCCGGTTGACCTCCTCGGTCTCCCCGATCGCCTCGGCCGCGCGGCTGAGAGACCGAAGGCAGCGCAGGAAGCCGCGGTTCGGCTCATGCGACCACGGGACCGCTCCGAATCCCTTCCAGCCGTTGCGCCGCAATGCGTCGAGGCCGCGGTGGTAGCCGACTCTCGCGAAGGCGTAGGACTCGAGCTCGTGCCCGCCGGCCCACGCCTCGTCGCTCAGTTCGGCCCAGACCAGCGAGCTGGTCGGGTGACGGCGCACGACGTCGGACGCGGCGCCTCCGGCTGCCAGCTCGGCCGCAGCGGGATCGACGGGCAGGAGAGTGGCCGGGGGTCCTTCGAAGAGGTTCTCGCCAAGGGTCATGGCGACAGCCTGCCAGTAGCGCGATGCCGCCGCTGGGCAGCGGCCGCCTGCGATACGAAACGAGCCCGACCGAAGCCGGCCGGGCTCGTTTCAGGAAGTGCTGCGTTCGTCTACTTGATGCGCGTGCCCGCCGAGCGCAGGTCCTCGCAGCCGACGACGACGCGGGCGGCCATGCCGGCCTCGGCCAGCTTGCCCCATGCGCGCGGGTCGTATGCCTTCTTGTTGCCGACCTCGCCGTCGACCTTCAGGACGCCGTCGTAGTTCTTGAACATGTGGTCGACGACCGGGCGCGTGAACGCGTACTGGGTGTCGGTGTCGATGTTCATCTTGACGACGCCGTAGTCGAGGGCCTCGCGGATCTCGCTGAGCAGCGAGCCGGAACCGCCGTGGAAGACGAGGTCGAACGGCTTGTCCTTGCCGTACTTGGCGCCCACCGCTGCCTGGATGTCGTTGAGGATCGACGGGGTCAGCACGACGTTGCCGGGCTTGTAGACACCGTGGACGTTGCCGAACGTGGCCGCGACCATGTAGCGACCGCGCTCGCCGAGGCCCAGGGCCTCGGCCGTGGCGATGCCGTCCTCGACGGTCGAGAACAGCTTCGCGTCATGCGTTGCCTCGATGCCGTCCTCCTCGCCGCCGACGACGCCGATCTCGATCTCGAGGATGATGTTGGCCTTCGCGCACGCGTCGAGCAGGCGGTCGGCGATCTCGAGGTTCTCCTTCAGGGGCACTGCGGATCCATCCCACATGTGCGACTGGAACAGCGGGAGCTGACCGGCGGCGACGCGCTCCTGGGAGATCGCGATGAGCGGCTCCATGAAGCCGGGAAGCTTGTCCTTGGGGCAGTGGTCGGTGTGCAGCGCGATGTTGACGTCGTAGTGCGCGGCGATGGACGTCGCGAACTCAGCGAGGGCGGTTGCGCCGGCGACCATGCTCTTCACCGACTGGCCGGACGCGAACTCGGCGCCACCCCAGGAGACCTGGACGATGCCATCGCTCTCGGCCTCGGCGAAGCCACGGATCGCCGCGACGATGGTCTGGGACGAGGTGCAGTTGATCGCCGGGTAGGCGAACTGGCCGGCCTTGGCTCGGTCGAGCATCTCGGCGTAGACCTCGGGAGTTGCAATGGGCATGTGCTGCTCCAGCGACTAGAGGGGATGTAAGCGTTGCCATCCTTCCAGATCGCCGCACGGATGTCATCGGGAGCGGTCGCGACGGCTACTCCTGCGGCTGGTGTGTCCGCAGTTGCCGGATCGACGGGAAGCACAGCGAGGCCAGGATCGCCACGAGGCAGATGCCGGCCGCGATGAGGAAGCCGGTCTGCAGCCCGACGGCAGCGACCAGCGGGCCCGCCAGGGCCAGGCCCACCGGGCCGAGCAGGAGCGAGCCCATGGCGTCATACGAGCTCACCCGTGCGATCGACTCGCGCGGGACGTTCGTCTGCAGCGTCGTGAACCAGTTCACCTGGAACACCTCGATGGACATGCCCCAGAGGAATGCGCCCAGCGACACGATCGGCAGTGGGAGGGCGAACGCCAGGCACGCCAGCCAGACCGGAAGCGTCAGCGTGATGGCCATGCCGAAGAGCATCGGTCGGCTGACGTGGATCCGGGAGGCCGTGAAGGCACCGAGCAGCAAGCCCGCAGACATGCAGCCCATGACGATCGCCCAGCCCGCGGCACCGCCGTACCTCTGCAGTGCCAGCACAGGTCCCATGACCTGCTCGGCGCCGCTGTATGCCATGACGATCACGCTGAAGGCGAGCACCACGACCACGAACCACCGGATGGAGATGACCAGCCGCCAGCCGTGGGCGAGGTCGCCCATCATCGACTCGCCCGAGACGTGCGGCTTCGAAACCTGTCGGAAGCGAGGCGACCAGCAGCCCCGCCACCAGGAAGGTCGCCGCGTCCACGGCGAGGGCGACGCCGGCACCCACGGTGGCTACCAGCAGGCCGCCGACGGCGTTGCCCACGATCAGGCCGGCATTGGATCCGACGCTGATGTAGGCGTTGGCCGGCTGAAGGTGGTGCTCCGCCTTGACGACGTCGGGAACGAGCCCTGGAAAGGCCGGGTACCACAGGGCGATCAGCACGCCGCTGAGTACAGCCAGCACCACAAGGATCGGAATCGTCACGCGACCGGTGATGAACAGCGTCGCCTCGGTCGCGACGACGACACCCATCAGCACGTCCGTGACACCGATGATCCGGGCGTTGCCGAGGCGGTCCGCGATGACACCGCCGATGGGCAGCATGAGAACGACAGGAATCGCCTGCGCGGCCAGGACGAGGCTCAGCGTGCTGGCGTCCGCCCCGGGTAGGGCGAGGACACCGAACGACAGGGCAATCGGCGAGATGCCATTGCCGAGGTTGCTCACCGTTCGCGCGGTGAACAGCCGTCGGTAGTAGTCGTTGCCCGCGAGCGCCCTTCCCGACGACATCACGGCACCTGGTCGAACCCGTGCCGTCGGATCCAGGCGTGCATGGCAATAGCCGCAGCAGCACCCGCGTTGATCGATCGGGTCGAGCCGTATTGGGTGATCGACAGGACGGACGCGCACGCCTCACGGGATGCCTCGGTGAGCCCGTCGCCCTCCTGCCCGAACAGCAGGATGCAGGTGCGCGGCAGGTCGGCCGTCTCGATCGGCACGGCACCCGGCAGGTTGTCGATGCCGACGACGGTCAGCTGGCGCTCCGCTGCCCAGGCGGCAAGAGCGGTGGCGTCGTCGTGGTGACGGACGTGCTGGTACCTGTCGGTGACCATCGCACCGCGTCGATTCCAGCGGCGGCGGCCGACGATGTGCACCTCTTCGGCAAGGAAGGCATTGGCCGTCCGGATGACAGATCCGATGTTGAAGTCGTGGTTGAAGTTCTCGACGGCGACGTGGAACGGATGCCGGCGGGTGTCGAGATCGGCGACGATCGCATCGACTGTCCAGTACCGGTACTGGTCCGTGACGTTGCGCCGATCCCCGTCGCGCAGGAGATCGGGATCCAGTCGCGGGTCGTCGGGCCAAGGACCCGACCACGGCCCGACGCCGACCGGTGCGACCCTGTTGTCCACTCAAGGGACGATAGCCTCACGCCCATGCACTCGTTGACGATGGCCGCGTACACACTCGGGCCCGACATCCAAGGCACGCTCGAGGGAATGGGCACCGTTGCCTTCTGGGTCGTCATGGCCATCATCTTCGCCGAGTGCGGCCTGCTGATCGGCTTCTTCCTGCCCGGCGACTCCCTGCTGTTCATCGCGGGGCTGCTCATCGCCAACGGCACGATCGGCATCAACATCGGCGTGGCCTGCCTGCTGCTGTTCATCGCCGCGCTCGTCGGAAACATCACCGGCTACTGGATCGGCTACAAGGCCGGGCCTTCGCTGTTCAGCAAGCCCGATTCCAGGATCTTCAAGCAGGAGTACGTCGATCGCACGCATCACTTCTTCAACCGATACGGCGCGCGCGCGATCGTGCTCGCCCGATTCGTGCCCATCGTCCGCACCTTCATCACCGCGGTCGCCGGTGTCGGCAAGATGGACTTCAAGCGCTACCTGCTGTTCAGCGCGATCGGGGCTTTCCTGTGGGCCTGCGGCGTGACGATCGCCGGCTACTTCCTCGGCAACATCGAGTTCGTCAAGAAGAACATCGAGCTGATCCTGATCCTCGTCGTCTTCGTCAGTGTCATCCCGATCGTCTTCGAGTACGTGCGGCACCGGCGCGAGCGCGCCGCCGGCTGATCTACTCGAGGCCGAGGTCGGCGAGCGAGTAGGCCGCGCGGTACTCGAGCCCGCGCTCGACGATCGCCGGGCCGGCACCACGGTCGACGATCACCGCGACCCCGACCACCTGTGCGCCCTCGGCGACGAGCGCATCGACGGCGGTGAGGACCGAACCGCCGGTGGTGGACGTGTCCTCGACGGCGAGCACCTGGCGACCCGAGACGTCCGCGCCCTCGATGCGACGCTGCAGCCCGTGCTGCTTCTCGCTCTTGCGCACGACGAAGGCGTCCAGGACGGATCCATCGGCGGCAGCCGAGTGCAGCATGGCCGTGGCGACCGGATCGGCCCCGAGGGTCAGTCCCCCGACAGCGGAGTAGTCCCAGTCCTTCGTGAGCTCACGCATGACCTCGCCGACGAGCGGGGCGGCGACGCCGTCGAGCGTCACGCGCCGCAGGTCGACGTAGTAGTCGGCTTCGCGGCCGCTGCTCAGGATCACCTTGCCCCGAACCACGGCCTTCTCGACGATCTGGTCCTTGAGCTCACTCCACGACGACATGCCGGAAGCCTAGGGTGTGGCTCGTGTCGACCGTGCTGGTGCTGCCCGCGCAGCAACCCGGCCACTCGTCCGGGGTGGGCGCCTTCCTCAACGGCGACGTGCCGTCTCGCCTGGTCCGCGCTGCAGCCGGACCGGGCTCACTCGCGGCGCGCACCTGCTCCGCGATCAGTGGGATGGCGCCGTCGGCCCCGCTGACCGTGGTCGCCTTCGGCGACGCCGCACTCCTGCTGCCCGCCGTGGCCCTGTCCCAGCGCACCGCCCACCGCATGGTCGTGGAGTACGTGCTGGTCGATGCCGACCTACCGCCTGTCACCGAGACATGGCCCGACGCCAGGGTCACCGTGGTCACTGACGACGACGGCTCGGCCTCCTACGTGCAGGGCCGGCTGCGCGGCTGGACCGTCGTCGGCCATGCGGAATTCGCCCGATGGCGCCCGGAACCGCCGTAGCCAGACGCCTCAGTTCCGCCTGCCGAGCCCTGGCCGGCGAGCACGCACACTCGTCGCCAGCCGGGCCACCGATCGCGGGCCGTTGCGCAGCACCGAGCTGACGGCCTTGTACTGCAGCCCGGTGACGCTGACCGCGCGGTTCTCGGCGAGATCGCGGAACGACTGCTCGACGACCTGCGCTGGTTCGAGCCACATGAACGCGGGAAGGCCGGTGACGTCGATCCCGGCGCGCTCGTGAAACTCGGTGTGGATGAAGCCCGGACACGCGGCGGTCACTCGCACGCCGGTGCCGACCAGCTCCTGCGGCAAGGCTCTCGGTGAACACGGTCGTCCACGACTTGGCCGCCGAGTAGGTCCCGCCGGCGATCCATGCCGGCGATGCTGCTGACGTTGATCACGAAGCCGCTACGGCGCGCAACCATCTGGGGCAGAACGGCGTGCGTCAGCCGCATGACGGCCACAACGTGGACGTCGAGAAGACGCTGCTCATCGTCGACCGTGTCCGTCAGGAAGGACGAGCTGATCGAGAAGCCGGCGTTGTTGACGAGCGCGGTCACCGGTGCGGACGTGTCGGCGAGCCGCGCGGCCACCCGATCGACATCCGCACGGACCGACAGGTCGGCAGGCAGGACCTCACTGCGAACGCCATAGCCGGCCAGCAGTTCCTCGGCGACCCGTTCCAGCCGGTCACCGTCACGCGACACCAGGACGAGGTCGAAGCCCTTGCGGGCGAACGCCTCAGCGAAGGCACGGCCGAGCCCTGACGTGGGTCCCGTGACAAGGGCGGTGGGCATGCTGCCTCCTTGCGGCGAGCCGAGCTCACCCCGCTGGTGGAGGAGCCGGACTTGCCACCGTAGCGTTGTGGTGTGAGTGGGATGCGCAAGGCGCTGGCGGCGGCTGCGGCGGCCGCGGTAGCCGTCGTCCTGGTGGCTGTTGCCCCTCTCGCGACAGCCCAGCCGGCCGTCGCCCCCCAGGTCATCAACGGTGATCCTGGCAACGCCGCGGAGTATCCGTTCCTCGTGTCCTTGCTGCTGGCAGATCGGCTGCCCACCCCCGGACCGTTCGAGGCGCAGTTCTGCGCCGGGACGCTCACCTCGCCCACCACCGTGATCACGGCCGCGCACTGCGTCGTCGACCAGAACGACGGCACCGTCCGCACCGAGACGTCCTTCATGGTCGGCTTCGGCTCTGACCTGCGCGCACCCGGCTACCGCATCGTGCCGATCGCGAGCGTCACGGTGAACCCCAACTACTCGCGCCGCGCAGCCACGAACGACGTCGCCGTCCTGACGCTCGCCCAGCCCGTCACCGACGTGCCGTTCCTCGCCCCGCTGTCGCCCGCCGAAGCGGCCGCCTACACGGGATCGGGCCAACCTGTGCGCGTCGTCGGCTGGGGCAACACGTCGACGACCGGTCGGGTGTTCCCTTCGGTCTTCCAGGTGGGGCAGCTGGCCGTCTTCCCTGACTCCGTGTGCGGTGGCGGAGAGGCATTCATCTTCAACGGCCTGACCTTCCGCGGTTTCGTGGCGAGCGAGGCCAATCCCCGCTCGCAGATCTGCGCCGGTGGCGTGACGCCCGACTCGCGGCGGGTCGACAGCTGCCAAGGGGACTCGGGCGGGCCGCTCATCGGCGGCACCGGACCCGCCGAGCGGCTGGTCGGCATCGTCAGCTGGGGCAACGACTGCGCCAACGAGTACCCGGGCGTCTACACCCGCGTCGCAGCCGAGTACGACTTCCTCAAGACCGCGCTGGCGGTCCTGGGGAGTGCGCCCACCGTGCCGCCGACCGTGGCCGTGCAGCCGCAGTCGGGTGCCGTCCGGATCTCGTTCACGGCGGCCAGCGAGTCGTCCGATCCGACCGCCTACGCGGCGACGGTTCTCGATCCGGCCACCGGGCAGGCCGTCAACTGCTTCGCCCAGCCCCGCAAGGACGGAGCTGCTGCGACGTGCATCGCCGGTGGCCTCACCAACGGCACGGCCTACCAGGTCACGGCGATCACCGGCACCGCGCTCGGCAACTCACCGCCGAGCGCCCCCTACGGGTTCATCCCGCAGCCGGTGCCCAGTCCCGGTGCGATCAAGAAGGCCGTGCAGACCGGGCCTGGTCAGGTCGCTCTGCGCGTGACCCCCAGCAACGACAACGGTTCCGCCATCAAGGTCCAGCGAGTGCTCTGCACGCCGGCTGGCGGCGGGGCTCCTCGCACCGCCTCGGTCGGGTCCGCGACAGTCGTGGTCAAGCGACTCCCGGTCGGAGTCAGCAGCTGCGTCCTTCGTGCGCGCAACGCCGCCGGACCTGCCGACTCGCTGCCCTTCGCGGTGCGGGTGCGCAAGTAGCCGATCAGGGCCGGAAGCGCGCCGCCGCCTGCCGCGTCGCCGCCAGTTGGCACGTCCATCGACGCCGCCCGTGTCGCGCCGGTCTGCGCCTGCACCTGAAGGAACATCGCCTCGCGAACGCGACGCTCGGCCTCAAAGCCGGACCGCATCGCAGCGCCGGCGCGCGCGATCACCACCGCCGTGGTCGCGCGGACGACGAGATCCAGGGCCGCCGCTCGCAGCTCGAGGCGGCTGTCCATCGGCGACCTCGGGATCGTCGGTGGCGGCGTACGCGGCGCGACGGATCACCCGGCACTCCTCCGTCAGCGCCTGCGCCAGGGCGGACATCCGCGCATCCGAGCGCTGTCCGGCCACCGCGTCGAGTTCGGCGATCGCGCCTCGGGCGACCCCGAACGCTGACGGGCTGGCGTTCGCCGAGGTCACGGCGTCGCGGGCGAGCCATTCCTGTCGGTCGGCGACGTCGACAACCGCGTCCTCGGGGACGAAGGCGGCCGCCAGGCGGATCGGCCGGGTGTGCGTCCCAGACATGGCCAGCAGGGCCAGTGGCAGGTCCATCTCCAGACCGGCGACCCGCTCGCCGGACCGCCCGGCTGGCAGGAACATGCTGACGAGGCTTCCCTCGTCGGCCCCTGCACCCTGCGCGACGACCATGACGAGGTCCGCGATATCCCAGGACGTGACCCAGTCCAGGGTGCCGTCCAACCGCCATCCCCCGTCGACCCGGGTGGCACGTCGGGTTCGCCGGGCCAGGCCGGCGCACGTGCGCGAAGGCCACAGCCGACAGCTGTGTGCCGGAACGAAGCCCGGGCAGGAGCCGCTCCCTCAGCGCATCCACGTGCGGCGTGCTCGGCCCAGGCCGTGCCTGCTCGAGAGTGCGCAGGGGGCTGTAGTGCTGGACCCAGCAGAACCAGGTGGTGGCGTCGATTCCGGCGATCAGCTCGCCGAGCTCCCGCTGGCGGCCGACCGGGGTGAGCGGGTCCCCCAGGAAACCAGCGGCGGCGAGCCGGTCCATCGACTCGCGCTGCACACCTCGTCGGTCGGCATCGGCGGCGAGAGGAACGAGGAGGTGGGCGAGGGTCGTGACATCGAGCCGGTCGTCGCCATCCGGGCCCACGGGATCGTGCTCCGGGAACGCCGCCAAGGTGCTCATGACATCACCGTAGCCAGTGCCGCACAGGCGCTAGCGTGTCGTCATGCCACGCCGACAGCCACCGCTGGTCCCCCGCATGGCTGAGCACACCACGTCGATCTTCGCCGAGATGTCGATGCTCGCCGCCGAGGTCGGCGCCATCAACCTCGGGCAGGGGTTCCCCGACACCGACGGCCCACAGGAGCTCAAGGACGCCGCCATCGCCGCCATCATGGACGGGCGCGGCAATCAGTACCCGCCGCCGCACGGACTGCCGCAGCTGCGCGAGGCGATCGCCGAGCACCAGCACCGTTTCTACGACCTCGAGGTTGATCCGGTCGAGGGGGTCGTCGTCGGAACCGGTGCGTCCGAGGTCATCCAGTCGGCACTGCTGGCACTGGTCGACGACGGCGACGAGGTGCTCGTCTTCGAGCCGTGGTTCGACATCTACGCCGCAGGCATCTCCCTCGCCCGTGGCGTGCGCGTGGGCGTACCGATGTCCGGACCGGGTCTTCGACCCGACGTGGCGGCGCTGCGCTCGTCGATCACGCCGCGATCACGCCTCATCCTGCTGAACTCACCGCACAATCCGACCGGAGTCGTCTTCACCCGCGAGGAACTGCTCGAGGTCGCCACGATCGCCATCGAGAACGATCTCGTCGTCATCTCGGACGAGGCGTACGAGCACCTGTGGTTCGAGACACCGCACATCCCGATCGCCACGCTGCCCGGGATGTGGGAGCGGACCGTGACCGTCGGATCAGGAGGCAAGTCGTTCTCGTTCACCGGCTGGAAGATCGGCTGGGCCAGCGGACCCGCCGACCTCATCGCCGCGGTGCGCGTGGTGCGCCAGCACCTGTCGTACGTCTCCGGCGGACCGTTCCAGTACGCGATCGCGCAGGGCCTGCGGATGCCGGACGCCTACTTCGAGGACCTCCGCGCGGACCTTGCGCTCAAGCGCGACCTCCTCGCCGACGGGCTGTCCGCGATCGGCCTCACGGTGATCCGGCCGCAGGGGACGTACTTCATCACGACCGATGTACGTGGTCTGGGCTACGACGACGGCTTGGCCTTCTGCCGCGAGCTGCCGGGCCGCACGGGCGTGGTGGCCATCCCTCACCAGGTGTTCTGCGACGATCCGGAGATCGGTCGGCCCTACGTGCGCTGGGCGTTCTGCAAGCGGCCCCAGCTGCTCGTCGAGGCGCTCGACCGACTGGCCACCGGCCTGGCGAGGTAGCCGATGGCGATCCTCGTCGACGACTGCATCTGGCCCTGGCGGGGCATGATGTTCTGCCACATGGTCAGCGACACGAGCCTGGACGAGCTGCATGCCTTCGCGCGGTGGGTCGGTGTGCCTGACCGCGCATTCGGTGGCGACCACTACGACATCTCCGAGAACGTGCGGGCGATCGCCGTGGCGGAGGGCGCCGTCGAGGTGTCCTCGCGCGACGTCGTTCGGGCACTGCACTCCGCCGGACTGCGCAGACGACCGACTGTCGTGGAGCATCATCAGCCCTGACAGCCGGGCGTGCTGAATCAGGCCGAGGCGATCTGGTCGAGGATGCGTGCCACCCGCAACGACTCCTCGACCGGGACGACGAAGGCGTCGTCACCACGCACCCGGGCACTGACCGACTCGATCATCAGCCGGTACGCATCCACCGCCTCGAACGACTCGACGACGTCACCCACGGCGAGGGTGCTCGGCTCACGCCACGTCGTGAAGGCCTGCCCGTCAGCCATCGACGCAACGGCGGACGACCCTCGCACCATCAGGGACTGGTGCTCCGGCAACGCGAACGAGCACTCCATCCGGGCGTCCACTCGACCGAGCGCGACCGAAGCGCGCGTGGTGATGTCGACTCCGAGGCCGCCGGTCTGCCGCTCGACCGACGTGACGCGCACGTCCTCGACGGCCTGGGTCATGCCCACCCAGGCGTGCACCTGGTAGCCGCCGACATCGAGCAGCGCGCCGCCGCCAAGCGACGGATCGGCTCGGTAGTTGCCGTCGATCGCGCCGGGGAACGTGAAGGACGAGTCCATCGCCTGGAGCTCGCCGAGCGCACCCGAGCGCGCAAGGTCGACGAGCCGCCGGAAGCGCGGATGCCATCGGCACCATGCGGCCTCGACGAGAAGGCGATCCGTCGCTTCCGCTGTGGCCTGCATGTACTCGACCTGATCGGCGTTGATACCCATGGGCTTCTCGCACAGGACGTGCTTTCCGGCGACCAGAGCCTCAACGACCCACTCGAGGTGCAGGCTGTTGGCGAGGCACACGTAAACGACGTCGACCGTCGGGTCGTCAAGGACGTCCACGTAGCGCGCGTGCACGGTGTCGGCTCCGAGACGACGCGACCGATCTGGATCACGGCTGGCCGCGGCGGCGAGCCGCGCACCGTTAGCAGCGTGCACAGCCGGCGCCATGGCCCGGTCGGCGATCCACCCAGCCCCGACGAACCCCCAGCCCACGGTCATCGCGGATTCGCCGCAACCGTCACCGAAGCAGCGAGGGCACGACCGGTCGGCCGTTCTCTCGGGCCGACGCCTCGGCGGCCTCCATCAGCGCGACGACGTCGCGGGACTGCGTGGCGGAGACCGCCATCGGCACGCCGTTGGCGAGGTACTCCACGACGCTGCGGTGGAACTCGTGCGCCGGCACGTCCTTGAGCTCGAGGACCTCGACCGACCCGTCGGGGCGATGCACCGTGAGGATCGCCGGGAGGTCCGCGACGGCAGGCTCGGCGCGCGCATCCCAGTCGCCGACAATGGCTCCCTCGGTGCCGAGCACGTAGAACTTCGGCTTGCGAGCCGCCGCGAGGTCGGAGTTGACGAACGTGGCCTGGGTCCCGTCGGTGAACGTGACGCTGACATGGGCGTGGTCCGCGTTCGTCACCTGCAGCCAGTGCCGCTTGTGGTTCAGCCCCGTCACGTAGTCGACGCGATCCTTCATGACCGTGAGCACCTGGTCGAGGAAGTGACTGCCCCAGTCGAAGATGGCCCCGCCGGACACCGCGACATCGGAGTGCCAGTAGGTGCACGGCTCGGAGTAGCCGCCCACGAAGGAGTCGTACTGGAACACCTCCCCGATGAGGCCGCTCGCCACTGCCTCCTGGAGGGTCACGAAGTCACGGTCGAACCGTCGGTTCTGGTAGACGACGAGCATCAGGCCAGAGGCCTCCGCCAGCGCCATGAGCTCGTCGCACTGCTGGACCGTCAGCGCCATCGGCTTCTCGAGGATGACGTGGATGCCGCGCTGCAGCGACTCGCGAGCCCACTCGAAGTGACTGTTGGGCGGGGTGGAGATCACCACGAGGTCGATCAGCCCGGAGTCGAGCATGGCGGTCGCGTCGGCGAAGGGCTCGGCCGTCGGAGCGAGCTCCAGTGCCGCGGCCACGCGCTCGGGGTTCGAGTCGCAGACGGCAGTGAGGACGAGGCCCGGCGTCGACTGCACGGCGACGTTGTGCTCGTGGCCGATCGCCCCGTAGGCAAGCAGCCCGACCCGAATCACCGGGATGCTCATCTTCCTCCCACTTCGTCCGAGGCCGACCGACCGACCGACGCTTGGAGCGTAAGGGGTCATCCGCCGATCGGCTAGTTCGTCCCCCGGCCCGCGGTGGCGACGACGAGGCCAGTGCCGTCCGGGATCGTCGAGACCAGGACACTGTCGCCCTCGCGGATGTCACCAGACAGGATGCCCTTGGCGAGGCGATCACCGACGGCGGTCTGGACGAGGCGGCGAAGCGGTCGCGCCCCGTAGACCGGGTCGAAGCCCTTGTTCACCAGCCACTGCATCGCCTCGTCGGTCAGTTCGATCGAGATGCGCCGATCCTCCAGCCGTCGCTGCAGCTGTGCCATCTGGATGGCGGCGACCTTGGACAGCTGCTGGTGGTCGAGGGGCTCGAACATCACCATGGCGTCGAGGCGGTTGAGGAACTCGGGCCGGAACTGCTGTCGCACGACGGCGAGCACCTGCTCCTTGCGCTCCTCGAACGGGACGGCCAGGTCGATGAGGTACGGGGATCCCATGTTCGACGTGAGGATGAGGATGACGTTGCGGAAGTCCACGGTGCGTCCCTGCCCGTCGGTGAGCCGACCGTCGTCGAGGACCTGCAGCAGGATGTCGAACACCTCGTGGTGCGCCTTCTCCACCTCGTCGAGCAGGATCACCGAGTAGGGGCGGCGGCGCACCGCCTCCGTGAGCTGGCCGCCCTCCTCGTAGCCGACGTAGCCGGGCGGGGCACCGACCAGGCGGGCCACCGAGTGCTTCTCGGAGTACTCGCTCATGTCGATGCGCACCATCGCGCGCTCGTCGTCGAACAGGAACTCCGCGAGCGCCTTGGCCAGCTCGGTCTTGCCGACGCCGGTGGGTCCGAGGAACAGGAACGATCCGGTCGGCCGGTTGGGGTCGGCAATGCCGGCACGGGCCCGCCGGACGGCGTCACTCACCTCGCGCACGGCCTCGGCCTGGCCGACGACGCGCTTGCCCAGCTCGTCCTCCATGCGCAGCAGCTTCTGCGTCTCGCCCTCGAGCAGGCGTCCCGAGGGGATGCCCGTCCAGGCCGACACGACGAGCGCGATGTCGTCGGCGGTGACCTCGTCCTGAACCATCGCGGTGCGGGCGTTCACCTCGGCGGTCACCCGCTCGAGCTCCTCCTCGAAGGTCGGGATCTCGGCGTAGAGGATGCGGGAGGCCTGCTCGAAGTCGCCGGCGCGCTGCGCCCGCTCGGCCGTCGCCCGCAGGTCGTCGATGAGCACCTTGATCTCGCCGATCCGGTCAAGGCCCTGCTTCTCCTGGTCCCAGCGTGCGCGCAGGCCCTTGAGGTCCTCCTCCTTGTCAGCGATCTCCGCCCGGATCTTCTCCAGGCGCTGCTTCGAGGCCTCGTCGGTCTCCTTGGCGACAGCCATCTCCTCCATGCGCAGCCGATCGACCTGCCGTTGCAGCACGTCGATCTCGACGGGCGACGAGTCGATCTCCATCCGCAGTCGCGATGCGGCCTCGTCCATGAGGTCGATGGCCTTGTCCGGCAGGAACCGTGCGGTGATGTAGCGATCCGAGAGCGTCGCCGCCGCGACGAGGGCCGAGTCGGAGATGACGACCTTGTGATGGGCCTCGTACTTCTCCTTGATGCCGCGCAGGATCGAGATGGTGTCCTCGACGGAGGGCTGGCTGACGAAGATCTGCTGGAAGCGGCGCTCGAGGGCTGCATCCTTCTCGATGTACTGGCGGTACTCGTCGAGCGTGGTCGCGCCGATCATGCGCAGCTCGCCGCGCGCCAGCAGAGGCTTGAGCATGTTGCCCGCGTCCATCGCGCCCTCGCCGCTGGCGCCTGCGCCGACGACCGTGTGGAGTTCGTCGATGAAGGTGATGATCTGGCCTTCGCTGCCCTTGATCTCGTCGAGGACGGCCTTGAGCCGCTCTTCGAACTCGCCGCGGTACTTCGCCCCCGCGACCATGGCGCCCAGGTCGAGCGCGATGAGCGTCTTGCCCTCGAGCGAGGTCGGGACATCGCCCTCGACGATGCGACGGGCCAGGCCCTCGACCACGGCGGTCTTGCCGACGCCCGGCTCGCCGATCAGGACGGGGTTGTTCTTCGTGCGGCGCGAGAGCACCTGGATGACCCGGCGGACCTCCTCGTCGCGGCCGATGACCGGATCGATCTTGCCCTCGCGAGCTCGTGCGGTCAGGTCGACGCCGTACTTCTCAAGCGCCTGGAAGCTCTGCTCCGGATCCTGCGACGTGACGCGAGCTCCACCCCGCACCTTGTCGAGCGCCTCCATCAGCGCCACGGGGGTGGCACCCTGGGCGACGAGGCGGTCCGCAGTTCCCGGGCCGCCCGACTTGGCCAGCGCGATCAACAGGTGCTCGGTGCTGACGTACTCGTCGCCGCGCTCCTTGGCGAGCTCCTGGGCGGTGTTGAGCACGACGAGCGATGCCTGGCTCAGCTGCGGCGCCGACACGCTCGATCCACTTGCCGACGGCAGTGTCGTCAGCGCCTGGCGGACCTGCGCGGTCAGCGTCCGCACGTCAGTGCCCACCGCCGGCGAGCAGCGCCGTGGCAATGCCCTCACCCTGCTGGAGCAGTGAGTCGAGGATGTGCAGGGGCTCGACCTGCGGGTTGCCATGCGCGGCAGCGAGCCGCACGGATGCGCCCAGTGCGTCCTGGCTCTTGGTGGTGAATTGAATGTCCATGGGTCCCTCTCCCCCGCGGTAGCTATCTGTTCCTGGTCGGCCGCCACACGACCAGCGACGTCGACGCCTGGTCACGGCGGAACTCCTCGAGCCGCTTACGCAGGACCCGGACCTCCTCCTGGAGTTCTAGGACGCGCCTGATGCCCTCGAGCGTGAGGCCCTGCGCGGACAGGTCCGCGATCTCGCGCAGGCGGGCGATGTCGTTGGCCGAGTAGAGGCGGTTGCGTCCGCCCACCCGGGTCGGTACCACCAGGCCGAGTCGGTCGTACTGGCGAAGCGTCTGCGCGTGCAGGCCAGCGAGCTGGGCCGCCACGGAGATCGCGTACACCGGTGCATCGTCAGCGATGCTGAACCCGGTGCGCTCGGCGCTCACGAGACACCGCGCTTACCGGCTGCCTCCGCAGCCATGGTGAAGAGGTCCTTGCGCGGGTCGTGGTCGACGGTCTGCTGCGGCGTACTGCTCGAGTGCCTCACGCGCCTCGCTGCTCAGCTTCTGCGGCACCGCCACCTCGACCGAGGCGAGGAGGTCGCCGAGCGTGCCGTCCTTGCGACGGATGCCCTTGCCCCGTACGCGGAAGGTCCGTCCCGTGGTCGTGCCCGCGGGCACCTTGACGGTGACGGAGCCCCCGCGCGGAACGGGGACGGGGATGTCGGCACCCAGCGCAGCCTCGGCGAAGGTGACCGGCACGGTGACCGTGATGTTGTCGGCCCTGCGGTCGAACACCGGGTGCGGCGACACGGTGACGTCGACGAACAGGTCGCCGTTCGGCCCGCCGTGCTCGCCGGCCGCGCCCTTCCCCTTCAGCTTGATGCGCGAGCCGTTCTTCACACCGGCGGGGATGCGGGCCTGCACCGTGCGCGTGCTCAGGCCACGGCCGGAACCACGGCAGGTCGGGCACGGATCGTCGACATACAGCCCGCGGCCCTTGCAGGTGACGCACGGATCCGCGAACGCGAACCCGCCGGCATTGCGCTGGGTCTGGCCCGATCCATCGCAGGTCGGGCACATGCGCGGCACGGTGCCGGCCTTGGCGCCGGTGCCGTGACAGCTCGTGCAGGGGGCATCGCTGGACAGGCGCAGCGGGACGGTCACGCCGTCGAGCGCGTCGTCGAACGACAGCGTCAGGGCACTCTCGAGATCGGCTCCGCGCCGCGCCTGACGCGTACGCGGAGCGCCGCCGCGGCCACGGTTGAACAGGCCGCCGAGGAACTCCCCGAAGCCGCCGGAGTCCTGGCCGAACATGTCCTCGACATTGACGTTGTACTGGGGACCACCGCCCCCGCCGTAGCCTCCGCCGCTGCCGCCGAACCCGCCCGGCCGGAAGCCACCGCCGGCGAACAGGGACCTGGCCTCGTCGTACTCCTTGCGCTTGGCATCGTCCGACAGGACGTCGTACGCCTCGGACACGGCCTTGAACCGCTCCTCGGCCGCCTTGTCGCCCGGGTTCTTGTCCGGGTGGAGCTCGCGCGCGAGTTTGCGGTACTTCTTCTTGATCTCGTCCGCCGTCGCATCCTTGGATACGTCGAGGAGAGCGTAGAAGTCCTTCTCGAGCCAGTCCTTGTTCACTCTCTGTCTTCCTGTGGCTGTCAGTCGGTGCCGGCGACGGCGACGCGCGCCGGTCGCAGGACGCGGCCCGCATAGCGGTATCCCGGCTGGTAGACCGCGGCCACGGTGGGCTCGGCCACCTCGTCGGACGCCTCATGCGTGAGGGCCTCGTGCACGTTGGGGTCGAAGACCTCGCCCTCCTCGCCGAACTTCTCCAGCCCGATGCGGGCCAGGGTCGCTTCGAGCGCCTCGCCCACGGTCTTGAAAGCCCCCTCGAGCTCGCCGTGCTGGCGCGCCCGGTCGACGTCGTCGACGATCGCGACGAGCTCGGCCAGGACGCCGCCCACAGCGACTTCGCGAACCAGTTCACGGTCACGATCCACGCGGCGCCGGTAGTTGGCGTACTCGGCATGGACCCGCTGGAGGTCGGCGGTGAGCTCGGTGACCTTCGCCTCGACCTCGGTGATCTCGCCTTCGACGAACGCCGCCTCGACCTGCTCCTCGACGGAGACGACCTCCGGTGAGGCAGCCGGGGTCTCCGGCTGCCTCACCTCGTCCTGGGGACGCAGGAGGCCGGTATCCGGATCGACGCGACGCTTGTCCGTGAACCGGACGCCTGTCTCCTCGAACTCCTCTTCGCTCACTTGACTTCGCCCTCGTCAACGATCTCGGCATCGATGACGTCGTCCTCTGCCGTGTCAGCGGCATCCTGAGCCGCCTGCTCGGACGACGCGGTGCCCTCGGCCTGCGCCTGGGCGTACATCGCCGCACCGAGCGCCTGGCTCGCCTGGGCGACCTTGTCGGTCGCGGTGCGCATCGCCGGGATGTCGTTGGCCTCGATGGCCGCCTTCAGCTCCGCGAGGGGACCGTCGACGTTGGCCTTGGCGTCAGCCGGGACCTTGTCGCCGTTCTCGGCGAGGAACTTCTCGGTCTGGTACACCAGCCCCTCGGCGCTGTTGCGGACCTCGACCTCCTCCTTGCGCTTCTTGTCCTCCTCGGCATGCTGCTCGGCCTCGCGCATCATGCGGTCGATCTCGTCCTTGTTGAGGGCCGAGCCACCGGTGATGGTCATGGACTGCGTCTTCTGCGTCGCCATGTCCTTCGCCGACACGTGCACGATGCCGTTGGCGTCGATGTCGAACGTGACCTCGATCTGCGGGATGCCGCGCGGGGCCGGCGGAAGGCCGGTCAGCTCGAACGTCCCGAGCCGCTTGTTGTACGCGGCCATCTCGCGCTCGCCCTGGTACACCTGGATGAGCACCGACGGCTGGTTGTCGTCAGCGGTGGTGAAGATCTCCGAGCGCTTCGTCGGGATGGTGGTGTTGCGCTCGATGAGGCGCGTCATGACGCCGCCCTTGGTCTCGATGCCCAGGCTCAGCGGGGTCACATCGAGCAGGAGGACGTCCTTGACCTCGCCCTTGAGGACGCCAGCCTGCAGGGCCGCGCCGATGGCGACGACCTCATCAGGATTGACGCTCTTGTTGGGCTCGCGGCCGGTCTCGTCCTTGACCAGATCGGTCACGGCCGGCATGCGGGTGGAACCACCCACGAGCACGACCTGGTCGATCTTGTCGAGCGAGATCCCGGCGTCCTTGATGACCGCCTGGAACGGGGCCTTGGTGCGCTCGAGCAGGTCGGCCGTCATCGACTCGAACTGCGCGCGCGACAGCGACTCCTCCAGGTGGAGGGGACCCTCGGCGCTCGCGGTGATGTAGGGCAGGTTGATCGACGTCTGCATCGAGCTGGACAGCTCGATCTTCGCCTTCTCGGCCGCCTCGCGCAGGCGCTGCATGGCCATCTTGTCCTTGGACAGGTCGACGCCATGGGCGTTCTTGAACGAGGTGACCAGCCAGTCGACGACCTTGTTGTCCCAGTCGTCGCCACCGAGGTGGTTGTCGCCACTGGTGGCCTTGACCTCGACGACGCCGTCGCCGATCTCGAGCAGGGACACGTCGAACGTGCCGCCGCCGAGGTCGAACACGAGGATGGTCTGCTCCTGGTCGCCCTTGTCGAGACCGTAGGCCAGCGCGGCTGCGGTCGGCTCGTTGATGATGCGCAGGACGTTCAGGCCCGCGATCTCGCCGGCCTCCTTGGTCGCCTGACGCTCGGCGTCGCTGAAGTACGCCGGCACGGTGATGACGGCGTCGGTGACGTTCTCGCCCAGGTACGCCTCGGCGTCGCGCTTCAGCTTGCCCAGCACGCGGGCGCTGATCTCCTGCGCGGTGTACGCCTTGCCGTCGATGTCGACGGTCCAGGTGGTGCCCATGTGACGCTTGACGGACCGCACGGTGCGGTCGACGTTGGTGACGGCCTGGCGCTTGGCGACCTCGCCGACCAGCACCTCGCCGTTCTTGGCGAAGGCGACGACGGACGGCGTGGTCCGGGCACCCTCAGCGTTTGCGATGACGACGGGCTCGCCGCCCTCGAGGACCGAGACGACCGAGTTGGTCGTGCCCAGGTCGATACCCACTGCTCGGGCCATGGTGGTGGTGCTCCTTCGTGACGTGTTGATCGGCATCGGTGGATGCCGGTTGGCTGGTTCGAGTCTTCTCCGTTCAGGTAGCCCACGCAAGTCCAGACGCAGATTACTTGAGTCGGGTTGACTCAACTATGGATTCCAACTTGACGGAGAGCGCCACCATTCCCCGCAGACACCGACCGGGAGTGTGACGTCCGTCACTATCGCTCCCCGTGACACCTCGCGCCAGGAGCGCGAGCATGGATGGCGCGGGACTAGTCGAAGGAGGCGCGTGACGCGTCGGATGGGCGTGATCGTGCTGGTCGCCCTCGTGCTCGCCCTGCTGAGCGGGGCGCTGGTCAGCGCAGGCCGTGTGGTCCTCGACGGTCGGGTGGAGCCGGCGCGCAGTCAAGGACACACCCTCACGGTCGCCCACGACAGCGACGCCGACGACCTCGTCGAGGCGGTCCCCACCTCTGACGGCGACCAGGACGACTAGTCAGGGTCGGTCGGCACAGGCCCGCCTCAGGTCGGCCCCGCCAGACTCGAGCCTCGTGACCACCTCGCCGGCGCGCCCTCCCCTCGCACCCGCCCCCATCAGCCGAACCCGTCGACTCCTCGGTGTCCTGGTCGCCGGCTCCGTTCTCATGGGCAGCACGGCGTTGGGCCTGATCGCCATCGAGCACGCCGCGACGAGCACGGCCGTGGTGGCGTCCGCCGAGGCCCTCCCGGCCGGCGGCGCACCGACGACTCGTGACTGCCCCAACGGTCCGGCTCCCGTCGATCAAGAAGATCCTGGCCACCGCTCGGTCCACCGAAGGATCCGGGCTCGAGCACGAGCGGTCCAAGGCCGACCACAGTCAGGACAAGCGCACCGGTGAGCTCGACGACTGAGGCCTCGCTGAGCCGCGGACGGTGCTTACCGCGCCTTAATGTCGCGAAGGTGTGCGGCAAACAGCCGATGCCTACCGTGGGGCCATGACCAAGGACCGCACCGCCGCCCGTCGCGCCGGGAACGCGAACGCGCCGATCAGCCGACCCGCTCGGATCGCCGCCGTGACCGCGACGACTGCCCTGCTCATGACGACGACCGGCTTCGGGATCGTCGCTGTGCAGGAGGCGCATCACCGCCGGGACGGTCACCTCTGCCGAGGCATCGACGATCACCCCCACCGCCGTTGTGACACCGTCAGTCATCGCACCGGCCGTGGCCGCAGCCGCGTCGCTGCCCGACCTGAGCACGGCTCCGGCGCTGCCGTCGATCAAGAAGATCCTCGCAGCGATCCCGAAGCCGACCACGCCCGCAGGTGCCCAGCGTCTGCGGCGGCCCCGGCTGCAGCCGCGCCGAGCACGCCAAGTGCCCAGCGCGACCAGTTCCGACGACGGCGGTCGGCTCCGACGACTCCGAGCACGAGGGCCCGACGACTCGAACGACGACTCGCGGTTCACTGCAGATCGCGTGAGCTCGGCCGTTCCGGCGTCGCCCTTGAGCACGCGGGTCCTGAGGGTCGTATGACGATCCCTGGTACGCCCGGACATGGTCATCGCCCGTGAGCGTGAGCCAGTACGTGTCCAGGGTCGCCGCCTTCGAACGGCTGGCTGATCCACGAGCGCCCTGCAGGAACGATCGGCGCCATTGCCTTCGATCCGTCCGCAGGCGAGGTAGCTGCGCGGTCGCGTGCGACCTGGGCGACGTCCACTGCCACGACCGTGCGCAACCGACCGTCCGTCAGTGACGTTGGAGAACGTCATCGTGACGTCGAGGGTGTTGGTCACCTCGGCGCCGTTCCTGCACGATACGGGCTCACTCGCGAGGACGCCCGTCCACACGCTCCCGGCCTGGCAGGGGTCCGGAGTTCTGCGCCGTGCCTGCCGAGGGTGACGAGTCAGGCGGGCAGGGGCGCTGCCTGGGCCGGGGAGTGCGTGACGGACCGGCCACCGGGCTCGCCGCAGCGGTCGCCGGCGTCGGTGACTCCTGCACCACGACAGTCCCGTTGGACGAACGCACCCACAGCACCGTCCCCGCCGCCACCGCCGCCACGCCCACGACCGCTGCAACGGCGAGCCATCGGGATCGGTCGGACGACGCACCCCGGTTCGCCGCGGCCGACGGCTCATCGACGCGCGCGATCGTGGCCACCGTGCCGCCATCGGCCCCGGAAGTCGTGCGCGCGTCGACGTGTCCGTCGCCGTCGACGTCCGTGGGGATACTCCGCACGACCGACAATCGGCGAGCCACGTCAACGTAGAGATCGGGCCGTGCCTCCAGCATCTCGAGCACCTCGACGGCTCCGGCCCGCTCGTCCTCGTCGGTCGACCGCATGGCCGGCTCGATCTGGTCGATGATGCTCCGCTGCTGCGCCTTGCTCAGCTCGGGTGCGCGCAGGACCTCGTACAGGTCGGTGAGATACGACAGGGGAGCTGGCGGCGGAGCCGGCAATGGCTCTGGAACGGGCGGGGGTGGTGCCATCGCGCCGAGCGCCGCGGCAAGGGCGAACGCCGCGTCCTGGCCCGGATCGGAGTAGTTGACCACCTGCCGCAACGAGATCTCGCGCGGCAGCGCCTGCGTGAATCGCTCGACGGCAACCGGGAGCACGGGTCGTTGCGTGGCGATGGCGAAGTCCCGCTCGGCCGTGCAGGCCACCGAAGTGAGCGAGGCCTGCGAGATGACCGCGACGAAGACGTCACATCGCGCGATTCGGGCCAGGATCTCGTCCCACCATGCCTGGCCGCCGCGCAGGTCCGTGTCGAGCCACACGTCGTGGCCGAGCTGCCGCAGTCGGCCGGCGAGGTCGGCCACGCGGCCAGCGTCGACACGTGCATACGAGACGAAGATCGACTTCACGACGGGCCCCCCATCTCCCGAACGAGGACATCACGTCACGCGCAGTGCAATTCGGTCAAATGTACTCATTACGCGCGGCCTCGCCTAGTTCTCGCGGGCACGTCGGGCCGACCCCACCTCCGTGGCTAGGGGGCGGTCCACTGGCGCTCCGCCGCGCGTCGCGCCGCCAGCCCGCTGGCCGCTTCGAGCAGGCACAGTGCCCCCAACCGCACGGTGCGCTGGTCAGGCGCGTCGGCGCTGGCGTCGATCTCGGCGACGTCGATGCGACCGCACATGCGGAGAGCGCCCGGCATGGAAGGCGGCCTGCCGCAGCTCGTCGGCGCTGATGCCGCCCGGCGCCGCAGCGGGGCAGGCGGGCACCACGGATCGGTCGCACACGTCCACGTCGAGGTCGACATGGATGTCGCCGCCGGCCGTGCCGGCGATCGCCAGCGCCTCGGCCATGACATCGGCCATGGCCCGCTCGCGCAGCGACGCCGCGGGTGATCACGGTGATGCCGAGCTCCCTTGCCCGCGCCGCGTAGACCGGTGAGTTCGAGAAGTCGGCGATCCCGATCTGCACGACGTGCTGCCCGGCAGGCCCGCCTCGATCAGGCGTCGCACAGGCGAGCCGTTGCTCACGCCGTCGCGGAGGTCATGATGGGCATCCAGCGTTACCAGTCCCGCGCGACTGAGGTCGCCTCCCCACATTCCCCTCGCCACGCCGTAGGTGAGCGAGTTGTCACCGCCGATCGCGAAGACCAGTCCCGCGTCGGCGGCCAGTTCGCGGATGCGCGCCATGACGCGCTGCTCACCGGCCTCGATGTCGGGATCCGCCACGTCACCGGCATCGACCGCACGCAGGCCCGCGAGATCCTCGTTGTGCGACCACGAGTAGGTCGAGTACCGCGACAGTGCGGCGCGCACGGCCGCCGGCGTCTGCGTCCGCGCCGGTCGGGCTGATGGACGTCGCGTGGGCCGGCACGCCCACGACCGCGAGGTCGACCGGCGAGCCGGGTTCGTACGCGCCGAGCCAGGTGCTGGCCCGTGGCCAGGACGGATCCTCGGACATCACGCCCCCATTCGACGGGACAGGTCGCGAGCCGCACGGCCCGCCAGCGCTGGCCAGTTCCTCGCGAGCGCGTCGCGTCCACGCGATCTGCCCTGAACGTTAGTCCGATCGAGGCGACCGGGCGGTCCGAATCGATCGCAGCGCTGCGACGGCGACGGACGCGAGCCCGGGCACGATGAAGCCGTCCTCCTCCGCCCAGCCTCGGTCGCGTTCGGTTGCGAGCAGTCGCACCAGGGCCGTCGGTGTCGACGGGCCGAGTCCCGTGCGATCGACGAACGCGTCCCGCGAGGGGAAGAGCGCGCGCACCTGGGCGGCGGGCAGCTGGGCCAGCATCGCCCGCCCGGATGCCGTCAGCGACGCCGGCAGGCGGACGCCGACCTCGGCGACGATCGTCACGCGCGATGCGCGGCGTCTCCGTCGCCAGATAGAGCGTCTCGCGGCCATGCAGCACGCCGAGGTGCGCGACGGCCGGCGTGACACTGCTGACGTCGTCGGCGAGCCGATGCACCACGGGTCGGCCCCAGCGCTCCAACGGGTCATGCCGTAGGTAGGCCGCACCGATCTCGAAGGCAGCCAGGCCGAGACCCCACCGCTCCTCCTCCGGGAAGTGGGCGACGAAACCGGCCGACTGCATCGCATCCAGCAGGTGGTAAGTCGACGATCGAGGCAGCCCGAGGTCGCGGGCCAGGGCAGCGGCCGTCACCGGCCCCGGCGATGCGGCGAGGGCACGCAGGACCTCGAGGGTGCGCGTCGCGGCGGGAACGTTTCCCGGCATGCCGCCCCCTGAATCTCGTATTTCAGACACCAACCCACGCAACACTATGTCGCGGTGCGCCGCGAGAGGGCTGGAATGGGCGGCATGACCGGACCCCGCCCCGTCCGCGCCGCGCGCGGCACCACGCTCACCGCCCAGGGCTGGCCGCAGGAGGCCGCCCTGCGCATGCTGATGAACAACCTCGATCCCGAGGTGGCCGAGCATCCCGACGACCTCGTCGTCTACGGCGGCACCGGCAAGGCGGCGCGCAACTGGGCCTCCTTCGACGCCATGGTCCGCACCCTCACCACGCTGCGGGACGACGAGACGATGCTCGTGCAGTCCGGCAAGCCGGTGGGCGTGTTCCGCACGCACGAGTGGGCGCCCCGCGTCCTGCTCGCGAACTCGAACCTCGTCGGCGACTGGGCCACCTGGCCGGAGTTCCGCCGCCTCGAGCAGCTGGGCCTGACGATGTACGGGCAGATGACCGCCGGGTCGTGGATCTACATCGGCACCCAGGGCATCCTCCAGGGGACCTACGAGACCTTCGCGGCCGTCGCCGCCAAGCGGTTCGGGGGCACGCTGGCCGGCACCCTCACGGTGACGGCGGGGTGCGGTGGCATGGGTGGTGCGCAGCCCCTGGCGGTCACGATGAACGAGGGCACCTGCCTGATGATCGACGTCGATCCCACGCGGCTGCAGCGGCGCGTGGAGAACCGCTATCTCGACGAGATCGCCGACGGCCTCGACGACGCCATCGACCGGGTACTGGCCTACAAGGCCGCTCGCAAGGCGGTCTCGGTCGGGCTGGTCGGCAACGCCGCGACCGTCCTGCCCGAGCTGCTCCGGCGCGACGTGCCGATCGACATCGTCACGGACCAGACGTCGGCGCACGATCCGCTGTACTACATCCCCGAGGGCATCGACTTCGACGACGCCCGGGACTACGCCGATCGCAAGCCCGAGGAGTTCACCGAGCGGGCGCAGGCCTCGATGGCCAAGCACGTCGAGGCCATGGTGGGCTTCATGGACAAGGGTGCCGAGGTCTTCGACTATGGCAACTCGATCCGCGACGAGGCCCGCAAGGGCGGCTACGACCGCGCCTTCGCGTTCCCCGGCTTCATCCCGGCCTACATCCGCCCGCTCTTCTGCGAGGGCAAGGGGCCGTTCCGCTGGGCAGCGCTCAGTGGCGATCCCAAGGACATCTACCGCACGGACAAGGCGGTCCTCGACCTGTTCCCCGAGAACGAGCACCTGCGCCGCTGGATCACGCTGGCGCAGGAACGCGTTGCGTTCCAAGGACTTCCGGCCCGTATCTGCTGGCTGGGCTACGGGGAGCGCGACAAGGCGGGCGCCGTGTTCAACGATCTCGTGGCGAGCGGGGAGGTCAGCGCACCTATCGTCATCGGCCGCGACCACCTCGACTGCGGATCGGTGGCCTCTCCGTATCGCGAGTCGGAGGCGATGCTCGACGGGTCCGATGCGATCGCCGACTGGCCCCTGCTTAACGCCATGCTCAACATCTCGTCCGGCGCCTCCTGGGTCTCGATCCATCACGGCGGCGGCGTGGGAATCGGCCGATCGATCCACGCGGGGCAGGTGAGCGTGGCCGACGGGACCCCGCTCGCCGCGGAGAAACTGGCCCGGGTACTCACGAACGATCCCGGGATGGGCGTCATCCGGCACGTCGACGCGGGGTACGACCTGGCGATCGACGTCGCGGAGGAGCGCGACGTGCGCATCCCGATGCGGGAGGGCTCGGGTGCCTGAGGGCGGCACCACCGCACTCGTCAACATCGGATCGCTCGTCACCAACGACCCCGCCCTCGGCGACGGTGCGCTCGGAGTGATCCGCGATGCGGCCGTCGTCATCGGCGACGGGCGCGTGGTCTGGGTCGGCCGCAATGCCGACTGCGGGCCGGCTGATCACCGCGTCGACCTGGAGGGTCGCGCGGTGCTGCCTGGGTTCGTCGACAGTCACGCGCACCTGCTCTTCGCCGGCGACCGGTCGGCCGAGTTCGCGGCGCGGATGACCGGCGCCCCCTACTCGGCCGGCGGGATCCGCAGCACCGTGGCGAGCACTCGGGCAGCCGACGACGCGGCCCTGCGCGGCAACCTGCGGCGCCTCGCCGACGAGCTCCGCGCGTCGGGCACGACCACGTTCGAGGCGAAGTCCGGATACGGGCTGACCGTCCGCGACGAGGCACGCGCGCTGCGCATCGCCACCGGAGTCCACTCCCGAGACGACCTATCTCGGCGCGCACGTGGTGCCTGCTGAATTCATCGACCGACCCGACGACTACGTCGACCTGGTCGCCGGCCCCATGCTCGACGCCTGCGCCCCCTTCGCCCGCTGGATCGACGTCTTCTGCGACCGTGGCGCGTTCGACGCCGATCAGGCCCGCCACATCCTCCAGGCCGGCCAGGCCCGTGGTCTGCTGGCCCGGATCCATGCCAATCAGCTGCAGGCCGGCGACGGCATCAGGGTCGCCGTGGAGGTCGGCGCCGCCTCGGCCGACCACTGCACGCACGCGACCGACGACGACCTTGCGCTGCTGGCCGGCTGCGACACCGTGGCGACGCTCCTGCCGGGCGCCGAGTTCTCGACGCGGTCGGCCTACCCGGACGCCCGCCGCATGATTGACGCGGGCGTGACCCTCGCGATCGCCACCGACTGCAACCCCGGATCCAGCTTCACCACGAGCATGCCGTTCTGCATCGCGGTCGCCGTGCGAGACATGCACCTGACACCGGACGAGGCCGTCTGGTCGGCGACGGCGGGCGGCGCCCGCGCCCTGCGACGCGACGACGTGGGACGCATCAGCGTGGGCGCGCGCGCAGACCTCGTCAGCCTCGATGCTCCGAGCCACGTCCATCTCGCCTACCGCCCCGGCGTCGACCTGATCGATCGGATCTGGTTCACCGAGCCCACCCCTAAGGTCGATCCATGAGCGACGTCGTGATCCTTGGCACCTCCGGCATGACGGTTGGCGACGTGATCGCCGTTGCCCGTGACGGCGCGCACGTCGAGATCTCCGACGCGTCGCTGGCGGCGATGGCAGTGTCGCGAGCGCAGATCGAGGCGCTCGCCCACTCACCCGAGCCGGTGTACGGCGTCTCCACTGGCTTCGGCGCACTGGCCAACCGGCACATCCCCGTCGAGGATCGCGTGCAGCTGCAGCGTTCCCTCATCCGTAGCCACGCCGCGGGAATGGGCCCTCAGGTAGAGCGCGAGGTGGTGCGGGCCCTCATGCTTCTCCGCCTGAAGACCCTGGCCAGCGGCCGCACCGGCATCCGGCCGGAGGTCGCCCTCACCATGGCCGCCCTGCTCAACGCCGGCATCACCCCGGTCGTGCACGAGTACGGCTCGCTCGGCTGCAGTGGTGACCTCGCTCCGCTGGCGCACTGCGCGCTCGTGCTCATGGGCGAGGGAGCGGCGCACGATCGCGAGGGCGTAGAGCGTCCGGTCCCGGAGCTGCTCGCGGCGGCAGGGCATCCAGCCCGTGGAACTGCGCGAGAAGGAGGGCCTCGCTCTGATCAACGGCACCGACGGGATGCTCGGGATGCTGATCATGGCGATCGCGGACCTCGAGCACCTGTGCGACGTCGCCGACATGACGGCGGCGATGAGCGTCGAGGGCCTGCTCGGCACCGATCAGGTGTTCCGCAACGACCTGCACACCGAGCTGCGACCGCATCCCGGCCAGGCGGTCAGCGCCGCGAACATGCTGCGCAACCTCGCCGCCTCCGGCATCGTCGCCTCGCACAAGCTGAATGACGATCGCGTTCAGGACGCGTACTCGCTGCGCTGTGCGCCGCAGGTCACCGGCGCGGTACGCGACACCATCACCCACGCGCGGACCGTCGCCGAACGCGAGCTGGCCGCGTCGATCGACAATCCTGTCGTGCTCGCCGACGGAACGATCTCCAGCAACGGCAACTTCCACGGCGCTCCGGTCGGCTACGTCCTGGACTTCCTCGCCATCGCCGTCGCGGACCTAGGGTCGATGGCCGAGCGCAGGACCGACCGCATGCTCGACAAGAACCGTTCGCACGGGCTGCCGCCGTTCTTGGCCGACGACCCCGGCGTCGACAGCGGGCTGATGATCGCCCAGTACACGCAGGCCGGGCTGGTCGCCGAGAACAAGCGCCTCGCGGTGCCTGCGAGCATCGACTCGATCCCGAGCTCGGCCATGCAGGAGGACCATGTCTCCCTGGGCTGGCATGCGGCGCGCAAGCTGCGCACCGCGGTCGAGAACCTCGCCCGGATCCTCGCCATCGAGCTGGTCACCGCCGCCCGGGCCATCGAGTTGCGAGCGCCACTGGAGCCGGCACCCGCGACGGCCGCCGTGATCGCCCAGCTCCGCGAGAGCGTGCCCGGTCCGGGCGCCGATCGCTTCCTCGCGCCCGAGCTGGCCGCGGCGCACGACCTGATCTGGCGCCTGGACCTTCCCTAGAGCTCGGCGGCCAGGCCGGCACGGATGAACTCGCGCGCCTGCACGGCGAGGTCGGCGCCGTCGCTCCACGTGTTGCGCCAGATCGCCAGGGTGTTGGACAGGTGACGGGAGACGACGGTCGACGAGAAGGACTCGAAGGTCACCGGTCCGGTGTACGCGACCTCGCGAAGGCCGCCGAAGAACTCGCCGAAGTCGATCGTCCCGGTGCCGAGATAGCCCCGGTGCGACTCGCCGATGTGCACGTAGCCGAGGCGATCGCCGCAGGCGATCAGAGGCGTGCGGTAGTCGGTCTCCTCGATGTTCATGTGATAGACGTCCGCATGCACCTTGACGTTGTCCACGCCCACGATGTCGAGGTAGTCGAGCGTCTGCTGAGCGGTGTTGAGCAGGTTGCTCTCGTAACGGTTGACGAACTCCAGGCCTATCGTGATGCCGTCCTTGGCCGCCTCCTGTCCGAGCTCCCGGATCACCGCAGCGGAGTTCCGTCGTGCTGCATCGGTTGTCGGTGCCCGATAGCGGTCGAGTGCGCCGAAGATGACGCCGCCCAGGTACGGAGAGCCGATTCTGCGGGCGAACTCGAGGGCGTCGAACAGGGTCTCCCGACCCTTGGCGATGGTGACCTCGTCCTCGGAGTTGATGTCTGACTCGTGGGTTAGCCCCAGGGAGATAGTCGGCGTGAGGCCGTACTGCTCGCAGACGCGGCGGGTCATCACCGGGTCCATCTCGCGCGGCTCGAACGCGGGAATCTCGATGATGTCGAAGCCGAGGCCAGCCGACGACGAGACCGCCTTCACGCAGTCGGCCTCGTCCCAGCCGCCGACCCACACGAGCGCGTGGATGCCCACTGGGTTACCTGCCATCCGACCTCACCTCACTCGAGGAAACCGTTGTGCTGCCAACGTCACTCATCATCACAGCGAGCACCAGCACCCACAGGGGAACCTCGGGATTCGCGAACGCGATGATCGTGTGTCCGAGGCTGGCGACCAGGATCATGGCGACTAAGCCGAGACCGGCCTGGCTGCCTGCGCGGGCACCCTGCACAGCAAGGACGAGCGCATAGCCGAGGATCGCGAGAGCGATGACGAATGCGATCACGCCGTTGCGGGCAAGCATGTCGATATACGTGTTGTGCGCATGAGCGGCCCAGCCCGGTAGCGCGTCGGTGTCGATGGCAGTGAGGATCCCTCGCGTGCCGGTGCCGGTCCAGGGCGATTCACGAAAGAGGGCGAGGTACTCGGGCCAGACGCCGGTCCGGCCGGTCAGGCCAGGGTTGCGCGCGACGACGGCCACCACGACCACGCCGAATGCCACTGCCGCGCCCCCGGCCAGCCAGAGCTGACGGCGCGAGCGTGGATGCGACAGCCAGGCTCCGATGACAAGTGCGGCCAGACCCGCCGCCGCCCCGATCCAGGCCGTGCGGCTGGACGCGAGCAGGAGGACGAGCAGTCCGGTGGCGGCGAAGACGACCCTCGACGGTCCGCGCCGGGTGACGCCGTACACGAGCAGGAACGCGCCGATCGGCCCGGCACGGTTGGGGTGGATGAACGGTCCGGCCCAACGTCCGTCGATGTGCAGCAGGTGCGAGATCGGGAGCCAATACTCCGAGCGGTCGTACGTCTCCACGGTGATGTCCGCGTACGGACTGCGCACCAGGCCGGTCACTTCCAGGAGGACGGTGAGCGCCACGATGGCCACCAGCGCCCAGCAGAGGTTGTCGGCCACCCGACGGGCGCTCGCCGGTCCGGGCGGCTTGCCGGCCAGCAGCGCCATCGACGCCAGAACGACGACGATCTCCGGCTCGACACCGGGGTCTCGTGCCAGGGCCAGAACCGTGATGAGCAGCCAGAGGACGGCGATCGCACCGAGCACGATCCGCACCTGGGTCGAGCGCGACCACGTGGTGCAGCGCAGCCATAGCACCAACGCCGCGACGAGCACCACGATGTGCACGGCCAGGAAGACGGGCAGGCCGGGCAGCAGGTCAGCGCCCTTGGTCACCTCGGCGGCGGTCAGTGCGGCCGGCACGCCGATCGCCAGGACGGAGGCGTAGGCGCTCGGATCGGCGAACCGGGGGGCCGGGGTGGCGCCGCTCACGCCTCCTCCTTGTGGCTCTGCCCACATCCTGCCGTCCGAAGTACTAGGACGTCCTAGAAGCGGTAGTCTCGGGCCGTGGACTCACACATGGTTCTGCGCGCCGTGGTCGGCGTCGCCATCACCGTCATCATCCTCGCACTTGCCGGGAAGCGGGTGTGGTTCCTCATCAAGCTGGGCCGCAGCGGCAAGCCCGCGGTCGGACGCACATCCGACGCACCGAAGCGCGTCGAGGCCGAGGCGACCGAGGTGCTCGGGCAGCGCAAGCTGCTCAAGTGGACCGTGCCGGGCCTTGCCCATGTGTTCGCCTTCTGGGGCTTCCTGGTCCTGGGCCTGACGATCCTCGAGGCGTACGGCGCACTGTTCCTCGCTGACTTCCACGTCCCCGTCGTGGGCACCTGGCCGATTGTCGGCTTCCTCGAGGACCTGTTCGGCCTGCTCGTGCTGGTGGGAATCGCGATCTTCGCGATCCTGCGCATGACGAACAACCCGGCGAAGCTGGGCCGTGCGTCGCGCTTCTTCGGTTCCCACACCAAGGGCGCGTGGCTGATCCTCTTCATGATCTTCCTCGTCGTCTTCACGCTGTTCTGGTACCGCGGCGCGCAGTCGGCGCTTGGCAACCTGCCGTACGAGAGTGGCGCCTTCGTCTCCGACTGGGTCGGCTCGCTGATGGCCGGGCTGAGCGACACCGCGCTGCTTTGGCTGGAGACGACCGGCCTGTGGGCGCAGATCGCCGTCATCCTGATCTTCCTGGTGATCGTGCTCAACTCCAAGCACCTGCACATCGGTGCCGCGCCGGTGAACGTCTACACCTCGCGCCGCCCCAACGCCCTCGGCCCGCTGCTGCCGATCTACTACGACGGCGAGCCCGTCAACTTCGAGGACCCGCCCGACGACGCGACCTTCGGCAAGGGCCACATCGCCGACTTCACGTGGAAGAACTACGTCGACTTCATGGCGTGCACCGAGTGTGGACGCTGCCAGTCGCAGTGCCCCGCCTGGAACACCGGCAAGCCGCTGTCGCCGAAGCTCATGATGATGAACCTGCGCGACACGATGTTCACGCAGGCGCCGTACCTGATGGCTGCCCAGGGCAAGCACCCCGGACTCGGCGAGATGCACGAGGAGGCGCTGGCATCGGTGTCCGCCGACGTCAAGGCCGAGGTCGAGCGTCCGTTCATCGGCTCACGCGCCGACAGCGAGCACAGCTCTGACGACGGCTACACGTTCGACGGCCACCGCACGCACAGCCTCGAGCTGCCGATCATCGACGAGGACGCCCTGTGGGCGTGCACCACCTGCGGCGCGTGCGTCAACCAGTGCCCGGTCGACATCGAGCACATCGACCACTTCGTCGACATGCGTCGCAACCAGGTCATGATCGCCACGGAGTTCCCGTCCGAGCTCAACGGCATGTTCAAGAACCTCGAGAACAAGGGCAACCCGTGGGGCATGAACGCCTCCGATCGCAACGCGTGGATCGCCGAGGTCGACTTCGACGTGCGCGTCTTCGGCATGGACGGCGAGGACGCCATCCCCGACGACGTCGACTACCTGTTCTGGGTCGGCTGCGCTGGTGCCTTCGAGGACCGCGCCAAGCGGACCACGAAGGCGGTGGCCGAGCTCCTGCACATCGCGGGCGTGAACTTCATGGTTCTCGGCGAGGGCGAGACCTGCACGGGCGACCCGGCGCGCCGGGCCGGCAACGAGTTCCTGTTCCAGATGCAGGCGATGCAGAACGTCGAGGTCCTGAACGAGATCAAGGCGACCAAGATCGTCGTGACCTGCCCGCACTGCCTCAACACGCTCAAGCGCGAGTACCCGCAGCTGGGTGGCGACTACGAGGTCGTCCACCACACGCAGCTGCTCAACGACCTGGTCAAGGCCGGTCGGCTGACGCCGGTCGCCCCGGTCAGCCAGAGCGTGACGTACCACGACCCGTGCTACCTCGGCCGGCACAACAACGTGTACGTGCCGCCACGTGACCTCATCAACGCGACGGGCGCCACGAAGGTCGAGATGGAGCGGACCGGCGACAAGTCCTTCTGCTGCGGCGCCGGCGGCGCGCGCATGTGGATGGAGGAGCGCATCGGCACGAAGATCAACGTCAACCGCGGCGACGAGGCCATCGGCACGGGTGCGGTCAAGGTCGCCGTCGCCTGCCCGTTCTGCAACGTCATGCTCAACGACGCCGTGACCAGCCGTCAGTCCGAGGGCGTCGCCGAGGGTGTCGAGGTCGTCGACGTCGCCACGCTGCTGCTGTCCGCCTCGCGCAAGTAGCGCTTCGGTCCGCCTGCGAAGGGCTGCGACACCAGCACGCTGACGAGCAGCACGGACAGGCCGTCACTGGGGTAGGTCCAGTCGATGCCCAGGTCGCCCATGGACGACGTGACGAGGGCACCGAGCAGGGCGACGCCGATGCCCAGTTCGCGCCGTGCACCGCCGATGGCGATCACGAAGGCGAACGCGATGAATCCCAGCGTGAGGAGCAGGCCCGGCACTCCGTAGCGCACCAGGGCGTCGATGAACAGGTTGTGCCCCTGATGCGCCCACGCGGGCAGGTCCCCGGCGGCGATCGCCGAGTCGATCCCGGACTGACCGGCGCCCAACGTCAGGTTGTCTCGGCCGAGCGACAGGAACTGCGGCCACATCGACATGCGGCCCGTGAGATTCGGGTCCGCCAGCACCTTGAGGGCGACGCGCACCGCCATGGCGATCCCGAGCACGGCGCACAGGATGCGGGCGGGTGTCATGTGCCAGTAGCGGGCGCCCCAGCCGGGCAGCGCAGCAAGCAGGCAGAGTCCGACGGCGGCCGCGGCATAGGACGTCCGGGAGTCCGTCAGCAGCAGGCTCAGCAGCCCCACGACGACGAAGGCGATCCGGCGACCGGCTGGTCGGACCATGCCGTACACGAGCAGGAGCGCGCCGGCCTGCCCTGCGATGTTCGGCAGGCGGGTCGTGCCGCCCCAGCGGCCGTCGAGCCCGAGCACGTCGCGCAGGGGTAGCCAGTAGTTGCCGTTGTCGAACGTGATGAGGTCGGTGCCGTACTGCCCGTGGACGATGTACCAGGACGGCACCGCGTGCACGACCTCCAGCAGCAGGAGGATCCCCGCGGCCGCGGCCACCGCCCAGGCGAAGGCATCGGCGGCCCGCCAGCACTCGGATGTCGATGGTCGCTTGAGCAGGATGAGGAGCAGGCTCAAGGGCACGAGCGCGGCGGCAGCAGACGCGGGATCAGTGCCTCGAAAGTGATCCGACAGCAGGACGAAGAGCCATACGACGACGCCGAGCATCAGCCATCCGCGGGTCGCACCGGGCCACTCGCTCGACGGCGTGAAGCGCACCCAGCAGACAATGGCCACGGCGGCCGCCGCATACAGGAGGATCAGGCTCCACGGGAACGTCGAGCCTCCGTTCTCGGTGAGCGCCGTCGCGAAGAAGTACAGCGTCGGGGCAACGAGAAGGGCGCCCAGGTACCAGGCGCCCGACAGTCCCGCGCGCAGGGGGCGCACGCCGTCCTCAACCGTCACGGGTCCGGTCTACCGCATCGACCGATCGCGATGCGACAGCACCTCCGAACGCGCGCGCTCACATAAGGGTCTGGACAGGATCGTCGCGCGACGGTGGGATGGCCCCATGACCTCGACGAACTACACCACCGGAATGCCCTGCTGGGCCGACATCTCCGTTCCCGACCTCGACACCGGACGGGACTTCTACGCCGACGTCGTCGGCTGGGACGTCCCGCCCGGCAATCCGGAGTTCGGCGGCTACACCATTGCCACGGCGGCCGGGCAGGCCGTCGCGGGCATCGGCCCGATGATGGGCGAGACGGTCACCGCCTGGACGCTCTACTTCGCCAGCAGCGACGCTGACGCGACCCAGGCGGCCATCGTCGACGCCGGCGGGACCGTTCTGATGCCGGCTGGGGACGTCGGCGACTTCGGCCGCATGCTGATCGCTGCCGACCCCTCGGGGGCAGTGTTCGGTGTCTGGCAGGCCAATCAGATGGACGGGTTCGGCGATCCGGGGACCACCGGCAGCTTCGCGTGGTGCGACCTGCGCAGCAGCGACCCGGACGCCGCTCGGGCGTTCTACGCAGCGGTCTTCGGCTTCACCTACACCACCCTGGAGATGGCCGGCCCGGCCTACACGACGTTCGCGCTCGGCGATGACGGCCCGCCGATGGGCGGTACTGGGGACATGATGGGTGGCGAGGGCGTCCCGCCGCACTGGCTGGTGTACTTCGCCGTCGAGGACTCGGATGCGGCTGCGGCCGCGGCTCGCGAGCACGGTGGCACCGTCATGGCCGATCCCTTCGACACCCCGTTCGGACGCATGGCGCCGATGGCCGATCCGTTCGGTGCGCCGTTCTGGACGGTTCAGCTGCCCGAGCGCGAGTAGCCGCGGGTCACTCGCGGGAGTGGTCGCCTCCGCGGAGCTGGTCGATGGCGTGCACGAGCACGGGGCCCAGCGCCGCGAGACCGTCACGGGCCCCGCCCGTCGAGCCGGGCAGGTTGACGATCAGGGTGCGGCCGGCGATGCCGGCGATCCCGCGCGACAGGATCGCCGTCGGGACGCCGTGAGCGAGGCCATAGGCACGCACCGCCTCGGCCAGCCCGGGGGACTCCCTGTCGATCACCAGCCGGGTCTGCTCGGGGGTCAGGTCGGCCGGAGTGTGGCCGGTTCCGCCGGTGGTGACGACCAGGGGAACCTCGTCCGCGACGGCCTGCCGGAGCGCCCTGGCCACATCGTCTCCGTCGGGGATAACGACCGGTCCCTGACAGGTGAAGCCGAGGGCCGTCAGACCGTCGACGAGGATCGGGCCTGACGTGTCCTCCCAGACTCCAGCAGCAGCTCGAGTGGAGACGGTGATGACCCGAGCGACGAGATCGAGGCTCACGGCTCGCGGACCCAGTGGCCGGAGCGTCCGCCGAGCTTCTCCAGCAGGACGACCTCGCTGATCGCGGCACTGCGGTCCTTGCCCTTGACCATGTCGATGATCGTGAGGCCGCCGACCGCGGCCGCCGTGAGTGCCTCCATCTCGACTCCGGTGCGATCGGCGGTCCGGACGGTGACATGGATCACGACGCTGGGTGCCGTGTCGTCGACGACCACGTCGACGTCAACGCCGTGCACGGCGATCGGATGACACAGCGGGATGAGATCCGGGGTGCGCTTGGTCGCCTGGATGGCGGCGATGCGCGCCACCGCCAGTGCGTCGCCCTTCGGCAGACCGCCAGAGACCAGCAGCGCGGCGACCTCGCGCGAGACGGTGACGGTGCAGCGTGCCGTCGCCGAGCGGGTGGTGACGTCCTTGGCGGTGACGTCGACCATGCGTGCCTCACCGCGTTCGTTGAGGTGGGACAGCTCGCCTGCGGTCATGCCGTCACCCTATGACGCTCGCGCGAAGCCGGCGTCGGCATCCGAGCCGCGGATCGCAGCCATGACCTCCTGCAGCGCGTCCACCGAGTGGCCCGAGACGAACGTGTCGACGTAGGGCAGCGCCGCCGCCATTCCACCGACCAGCGGCTGATAGTCGACCGAGGCCTTCCGCGGATTCACCCAGATGATCCGATGGGCCAGCCGCGACAGTCGTGCCATCGCCTGGCCGACGCGCGCGGGGTCCTCGATCTCCCAGCCGTCGGACACGATGACGATGACCGCGCCACGCGCCACCCCTCGGCGGCCGTACTCGTCGAGGAAGTCGTTGAGCGACTGGCCGATCCGGGTGCCGCCGGACCAGTCGGGCGCTGCCGCGAGTGCCTTGCGGTAGGCCAGGTCGGGCTGCATCTCCGCCAGGCTGCGCGTCAACCGGGTCAGCCGCGTCGCGAAGACGAAGGCCTCGGCCTTGAGCGCCTGCACCGCACCGCGCATGAGGTGGAGGTAGACGCGGGCGTAGGGCTCCATCGACCCGGACACGTCGGCGATGAGCACCACCCGTCGAGGCCGCTCGGTCCGCTTGCGCTGGATGAGGACCACCGGGTCACCGGCCGTTCGATGGGCGTGGCGCAGGGTGCTTCGCACGTCGAGCCGCTGGCCGGCGACGTGCCGGCGCATCCTGCGCCCAGTGCGCATCGGCGGCACGAGCGGCAGCTGCTCGACGAGTCGCCGGATCAGAGCCAGCTCCTCCTCGGTGCAAGAGGCAAAGTCCTTGTGTGCCAGACGTTCGTCCTGGCTCATGGCGGCGAGCACGCTGGCATCGTCGGTGTCCTGCTCCTCGTCGCCGAGGACCTCACTCGGTGTCGCACCCGTGCCGTGCGGGCTCGAGGGGGATTCCCCCCGGGGCTCGGGATCGCCGGGCTGCCGCTCACCGGTCGGGGTGGACGACGGTGGCGGCGGGTTGTTGCTGTCACCGCGCGCGTCGGTGATGTCGATGAGGCCGCGGAACACATGCCGGAAGACCCGGTCGTAGATCTCCACCTGCTCGTGCCCGCTCAGCAGCGTGACGCGGCCCAGCCAGTACAGCTCGTCGAGCTCGGTCGGCTCGGCCAGGGTCACGACGGTCGCGAACCGGATGCTGCGCTCCGGGGTGACGGGCACTCCCGCCGCATGCAACAGGTGGCCGAAGCCCGCGACGATGTCGGGGAGCGACGTGTTCACGCCTCACGCACCGGCGACCCACGCGAGGCCCTCGGACCTTGCCACGTCCTGATCCTCGCGGTACTTCAGAACGGAGCCCAGGGTTCTGCCGACCGCCTGGTCGTCCAGCGCGGTGATCCCCAGGAGCATTGCGGCATGAACCCAGTCGATCGCCTCGGCGACGCCGGGTGGCTTCTGCACGTCGAGGCTTCGCAGCCGTTGGACGGCACCGGCGACCTGGGCGGCCAGCTCGGGTGAGGCCTCGGGGACGCGCAGCCGGACGATGCGCGTGGCGTGGTCGAGGTCCGGGTAGTCGATCCAGTGGTAGAGACATCGGCGCTTGAGAGCATCGTGCAGGTCGCGGGTGCGGTTGGACGTGAGGATGACCACCGGCGGGACCTTGGCGTGCAGGGTCCCGATCTCCGGGACGGTGACGGTGTTCTCCGCGAGCATCTCGAACAGGAACGCCTCGAACTCCTCGTCGGCCCGATCGACCTCGTCGATCAGCAGCACGGCCGGGTTCGGGCCAGGGTGCTCGAGAGCCTGCAGCAGCGGACGCTCGATCAGGTACTCGCGTGAGAAGAGGGTCTCCTCGGCGAGATTGGCGCCCTGGGCCTCCGCGAGCCGGATGCCGAGCAGCTGGCGCGGGTAGTTCCACTCGTACATCGCCTCGGAGGCATCGATGCCCTCGAAGCACTGCAGTCGGATGAGCGGGGTGTCGAGCAGCTCGGCGAGCGCCTTCGCGGCCTGCGTCTTGCCGACTCCGGCCTCACCCTCGAGCAGCAGAGGCTGCGGTAGTCGCACAGCGCAGAACAGGGCAGTGGCAAGACCCTCCTCGGCCAGGTAGTCGTACTCCGACAGCCGGGCCGCCAGTGTGCTTGCGTCCGGGATCGCCTGCTCCAAGGTCACGTCGCTCAGGCTCCCGCGAACGAGGCAGGATCGGCAAGGAAGGCCTTGCGGCAGCCGGGGCAGCAGAAGTACCAGCGGACTCCGTCGACATCGGCGTGGAGGGACGACTCCACCGCAGCCACCGTCATGTGGCACACCGGGTCGATCGCCGTGGCGGCCGGCGCCGGTTCGCCGGCGAGGTCGAGCAATCGGACCGCGGGCGGCACATGGGCCTGACTTGAGCGCTCCTCGATCACCTGCGCCAGGATCGACAGCGCGACCTCCTCCGGCGTGCGCGCCCCGATGTTGAGGCCCGCCGGCGTGTGGATGCGCTGACGTCCTTCGTTGCTGATGTCGAGCGCAGCGAGCACCGCCGCGCCGCGCTTCGGGCTCGCGACGAGCCCGATGTACGGGATGCCGGCGGCGACCGCATCGATCAGCGCCTGCTCCTCGTCGATGCCATGCGAGGCAACGACGACGGCATCCGTCGTGCGCATCGCCTGCAGCGACCACTCCTCAACTTCGTAGCCGAGCGCCGCGCCGACGGTGGCCAGCGCCTGGGCGATGGGACTGTCGCCGACCACGGCGACTCGTGGCGCAGGCAGCACCGGCTCCATGAAGATCTCCAACGTGCCGCCGGACAGGCATGGGTTGTGGACGGTGGTCTTGCCGGTCTGCGCCGCCTCGGGCTCCGGGGAGATGCGCAGGAGGACGGACGATCCCGACTCCAGCGCAGCCAGCCCCTGGGCCCGAACGGTGGACTGCGCGCACTGCCCGCCGACGAACCCCTCGATGGTCCCGTCGGCGAGGACGAGCGCCTCGTCACCGGGCTTCGCCGAGGTGGGTCGTTCGGCCAGCACCACGCGAGCGTGCACGAAGGGAACGCCGTCGGCACGCAACTGCTCTGCTCTCTCGTGCAACGCCCGCGTGGTCATGGCGTGCCTACTCGACAGCCATGTCGACGCGCACCGGGCGCCCCTGGATGGCCCGCCACACGTTCGCCGGCGTCAGCGGCATGTCCGCGTGCCGCACGCCGAACGGGCTGATGGCGTCGATCACCGCGTTCACCACTGCGGCGGGTGAGCCGACGGTGGCGGACTCGCCCACGCCCTTCGCGCCGATCGGATGGTGCGGAGACGGCGTGACGGTCTCACCCAGCTCCCAGTCCGGACACTCGATCGAGGTGGGCAGCAGGTAGTCCATGAACGATCCGCCGAGGCAGTTGCCGTCGTTGTCGAAGGCGATCACCTCCATCAGGGCCATGCCGACGCCATCGGCGAGGCCGCCGTGCACCTGGCCCTCGACGATCATGGGGTTGATCCGCACGCCGCAGTCGTCCACGGCGATGAACCTGCGGACCTTCACCTGACCGGTCCCTGGATCGACGTCGACGACGCAGATGTAGCAGCCGTACGGGTAGGTCAGGTTCGGCGGGTTGTAGACGGCCGTTGCATCCAGCTGGCCCTCGACTCCCTCCGGCAGCTCGAGCGAACTGTGCGAGAGCAGGGCGATCTCCTGGATGGTCTTGCCGCGCTCCTTGTCGCCCTTGACGTACCACCGACCCAGCTCCCACTCGAGATCATCGGGCGAGCACTCGAGCGCAGCCGCGGCGACGATGCGGGCGCGGTCCTTGACCTTGCGGGACACGACGGCGGCGGCCGCTCCGGAGACCGGGGTCGACCGCGACCCGTAGGTTCCCAGGCCGAACGGTGTCTGGTCGGTGTCGCCGTGCACGACGTCGATGTCCTCGGGCGGGATACCCAACTCGTGCGCGACGATCTGTGCGTATGTCGTCTCGTGACCCTGGCCCTGTGACTGCACGGAGATGCGCAGCACTGCCTTGCCGGTGGGGTGAACGCGCAGCTCGATGCCGTCAGCCATGCCCAGGCCGAGGATGTCCATGGTCTTGCGCGGCCCGGCGCCCACACCCTCGGTGAAGAAGGAGAGGCCGATGCCCATGTACTCGCCGCGGGCGCGCTTCTCCGCCTGCTCCCGACGCAGCTCGTCATAGCCGGCGATCTCCATGGCCAGCCGCATCGTCTTCTCGTACTGGCCCGAGTCGTACTCCCACCCTGTGGGCGACGTATAGGGGAACTGCTCGGGCTTGATGAGGTTCTTCAGGCGCAGCTCGGCCGGATCCATCTCGAGCTCCTGCGCGAGGCAGTCGACGAGCCGCTCGATGAAGTAGGCCGCCTCGGTGATGCGGAAGGAGCAGGCGTAGGCGACTCCGCCGGGTGCCTTGTTCGTGTACACGGGCGTGACCTGGCAATGGGCGAACTCGTAGTCGTACGAGCCGGAGAAGATGTGGAAGAACCCGGCCGGGAAGTTCGTCGGCTGGGCCACGCCGTTGAAGGCACCGTGATCGGCGAGCACGTCGACGTCGACGGCGAGGATCTTCCCCTCCTTCGTCGCCGCGATCGTGCCGCTCATGTGGTAGTCGCGGGCGAACGACGTGGACATGAGGTTCTCGCTGCGATCCTCCATCCACTTCACCGGCTTGCCCGTGACGATCGAACCGACGATGGACAGGACGTAGCCGGGGTAGACCCCGACCTTGTTCCCGAAGCCGCCGCCGATGTCCGGGCTGATCACCCGGATCTTCTGCTCAGGCAGGCCTGCGACCATCGCGTACACCGTGCGGTGCGCGTGCGGTGCCTGGCTCGTCGTGTAGAGCGTCAGCTGGCCGGTGACCTTGTCGAGATAGGCGACCGAGCCACAGGTCTCCATGGGCGCGGGGTGCACCCGCGGATACATGATCTCCTGCTTCACCACGACGCAGTCGGGATCCTCCGCCGCCTTCGCAATCGCCTCGGCCGTGCCGATGGCGTTGCCCGACTCCCAGGTCTTGTGCCCGTGCACATCGGTGATGCTGTTGTCGGTCTGGCCCTTGTCGTCGCGGATGACCGGGGCCCCCGGCTCCATCGCTCGCTTGGCGTCCATGACCGGTTCGAGGGGCTCGTACTCCACGTCGATCAGCTCGAGCGCGTCCTTCGCGATGTAGCGCGTCTCGGCGATGACGAACGCCACCTCTTGCCCCTGGAAGCGCACCTTGTCGGTCGCGAGCACGGCCTGCGTGTCATAGGAGAGCGTCGGCATCCAGGCGAAGTTGTCGCCCAGCAGCGAGGGGCGCGGAATCCCCTCGAGGATCTTGCCGGTGATCACGGCGACGACGCCCGGCAGCGCCTCGGCCGCCGACGTGTCGATCGACACGATGCGCGCATGCGCGAACGGGCTGCGCAGGATCGCGCTGTGCAACATGCCCGGCAGGTTCACGTCATCGACGTAGTTGCCCTGTCCGCGCACGAAGCGCTGGTCCTCGACTCGCTTCATCGAGCCGAAGCCGATGGGGTTGCCTGCGGCGCTCAGCGGCGCCTCCTCGACTGCGGTCATGCGTTCACCTCGCTGGTAGCGGAGTTCTCGGCAGCCCACTGGATGGACTTCACGATGTTCTTGTAGCCCGTGCAGCGGCAGATCTGCCCCGAGATCGCCTCGCGGATCTCGCCTTCGGACGGATGCGGATTGTTGTCGAGCAGCCATCGCCCGGTCATCATCATGCCGGGAGTACAGAATCCGCACTGGAGCCCGTGGCACTCGATGAACCCCTTCTGCACCGGGTCCAGTTCGCCGTTCTTCTCCAAGCCTTCGACGGTCGTCACCTCGTGGCCGGCGGCCTGAGCGGCGAGCATGGTGCAGCTCTTCACCGGCATCTCGTCCACCCAGATGGTGCACGTTCCGCAGTTGGACGTGTCGCAGCCCCAGTGCGTGCCGCGCAGAGCGGCTTCCTCGCGCACGAAGTGCACGAGGAGCATGCGCGGCTCGATGTCGCGAGTGACCGGAGTCCCGTTGATCGAGATCGTTACTTCCATGTCAGGCTCCTTGGCATGCGGCAACGGCGCGGCGAAGCGCGCGGTGGGTGAGTTCCTGGGCGAGGTGCTTCTTGTAGTCAGCAGGGCCGCGCTGATCGGGCTGGGGCTGGCACGCATCGGCTGCGAGCTGCGCGGCCGCCGCGAGGTTGTCCTCGGAGGGCTCCTTGCCGACGAGGAACTCCTCGGCGGCCGGGGCGCAGAAGTGCGGAGCACCGACGGCCGTAAGCCCGATGCCGCAATCGCTGACGACCCCACCCGACAGCACGACGTAGGCACCCGCCGAGCACACCGGCCAGTCGCCGACTCGCCGCTCGACCTTCTCGTAGGCACTTCCTGCACCGGGCCGGATCGGGAACCGGGCCTCGACCAGGATCTCGCCGTCCTCGACCTTGGTCTCGTAGGGACCTTCATGCAGCTCGCGAATCGCGACGGTGCGCGAGCCCTGCGCACCACGGATGACGACGGTCCCCTTGAGCGCGGCGCCGACGGCGGAGAGGTCCTCAGAGGGATCGGCCTGGCACATCGAGCCGCCCATTGTCCCCTTGTTGCGGACGATCGGATCGGCGATGACCTTCTCGGCCTCGCGGAAGATGGAGTAGTGCTCGGCGAGAACCGGCGACGCGAGGATCTCGGCGTGCGTCGTCAGCGCGCCGATGACCAGGTCGTCGCCCTCGACCCGGATTCCACGAAGCTCGTCGAGCGCCTGGATATCGATGAGAATCTCGGGCCTCGCGAGTCTCAGCTTCATCATCGGCAGGAGGCTGTGCCCGCCTGCCAGGAGTCGTGCCTCTTCGCCGTGCTCCTCGAGTAGGGCCAGTGCGTTGGCGACCGACGTCGCGCGGACGTAGTCGACCGGTGCCGGAGTCTGCATCCGTCACCCCTTCCTGGGTGGGAGTTGTCGAGCAGGGAGAGCAACTAACGGGTGGCGAGCCACCAGACGACCCCGACGACGACGACCACGCCGACGACGACCGGGACGACGCGCTTGAGCACCGGAAGCGCCGCTGCGCTGCCGAGGTCGAGCACCTCGTTGTTCATGGCGGGACTCGGCGCGGGTGCTGCCGCGGGGGCGGTGGTCGGTGCAGTTGCTCCACCATGCTCACCTCCGGCGACGGTGGGGGCGGACTCGTCTGCTGCGCCGACGCCAGTCTTGCGGGTCATGATCACCGTCTCGAGATTCCCCGAGAACTGGTCGATCAGCCGCTTGGAGACGTCGGCCATGACGCCACGGCCGAACTGGGCGGCCTTGCCCGTGACCGTGAGGTCCGTGACGATCTCGGCCCTGGTGCTCTCCGGCCCTTCGGAGACGAGCTTCGCGGTGATGAGAGCGGCGGCGGTGCCGGCGCCCTTCTTCTCCTTGCCGGCCGCCTTGATGACCACCGTGTGCGTCGCTTCGTCGCGCTCGACGAAGCTGCCCTCGCCAGCCGAACAGCATCATGACCGGACCGAGCTTGACCTTCACGTCGGCCGTGAACGCGTCCCCGTCGAAGGAGGTCAACGTCGCTCCCGGCATGCAGGGCGCGATCGCCTCGACATCGAGCAGCGTCTGCCACGCCGTGTCGATGTCGGCCGGGACGACGAACGAGTTCTGCAGTTCCATAGAACCTCCAGCGCAGGCCCGAGTGCGGGGCCGAAGACAGCAGGCAAGCCAAGGCAAGCCTGCCCTGTGTGATGCCCGTCACCATATCTCCGGTCCGCCCGGTCCGCACCCGGATCGACGGACGCATCAGGTCGCATTCAGCCGGCGGGCGTAGGCTCCCCAGACGTGGCCACCGGCAGCGTTGAGGTGCACCTGTTCGCGGCGGCTCGGGCGGCCGTCGGACAGGCGTCGGTGAGCCTCGAACCGGGAACGCTCGCTGACCTGCTGGATCGCATTGAGGCTGCAGCGCCTGCGTTCGCGCGCGTCCGCCCGCAGTGCAGCTACCTCATCGAGGGGGTCTCCGCGCACGGCGATCTCGACCTGGTCGATGTCCCCGCCGGCACGCGCGTCGACATACTGCCCCCGTTCGCGGGCGGCTGACCATCACGGCGGCCTCCCCCGCACGCAAGGGGTCCCGATCAGCCGGTGCCTTCGTCGGCAGCCTCGACGAGATGCTCGCCGCCATCCCGGGCGTCCTGTACCAGTACGTGCTCGAGGCCGACGGCACCAGCCGCTTCATCTTCCTCAGCGCCGGCTGCCGGGACCTGTTCGAGATGGAGGCCGACTACCTGCTCGCCGATATCGGGCGCCTGTGGGCCCTTGTCCATGACGACGACATTGAGCGGCTGATCAACGAGGACATCCGCGCGAACAACGAGGGCACCTTCTTCTCCATCGAGGTGCGGATCATCACCCCGTCGGGGCAGACCAAGTGGGTCCAGCTGTCATCGCGCCCGTTGTCCGCAGCGCGCGGCGAGCCAGCGGTGTGGTGCGGCTTCACCCACGACATCACCGGTCGCCGGATGATCGAGCAGGAGATCGCCGACCACGAGACGGTGCTGGCACACCTCGCGGCGACGGACCCCCTGACCGACCTGCCGAATCGGCGCCACTTCTTCGAGACGGCGGCCAGGCACATCGCCCACGCGCGGCGCCATGGCACGCCGCTCACTGTGGTGAGTTTCGACATCGACGGTCTCAAGGCCGTCAACGACCAGTTGGGGCATGCGCACGGGGATCGCGTCATCACGCGATTCGCCGACACGCTCAGCAGCTCGGCGCGCGCCGAGGACCTCGCCGGCCGGCTCGGCGGCGACGAGTTCAGCTGCCTGCTGCCCGGCATCAAGCTTGACGGCGGAGACGCATTCGCCCAACGGGTCCTGAGCGCTGCCGCGGATGATCCTTACCTCCAGCGTTCCGGCGTGACCGCCAGCGCGGGGGTCGCGAGCCTGGATCCCGGCGACACCCTCGACTCGTGGCTCGGACGAGCTGACCGGGCTCTCTACCTCGCCAAGGACGCGGGGCGGAACACGGTGGTCGCGACCTGAACTGAGTCAGCCGCCGATGGCGGACATCGGGCGGTCGGGCTGGATGAACGTCGGGTCGTTGATGCCGTGCCCGGGCAGTTTCGCGCTCACCGACAGCGCCAGCAGCTCAGCGATCCGAACTCGCCGCTCCGCGTCGGTCAGGCTCAGGTCGCGCAGCGCCGCGCGGACGTCGGTCTCCTCGCGGGCGAACAGGCAGTTGCGGATCTGGCCGTCGGCCGTCAGCCGCAGGCGATCGCACGCCGCGCAGAACGGCTTGCTGACGCTGGCGATGATGCCCACCGTGGCCGGTCCGTCGTCGACGAGGAACTCCTCCGCCGGAGCCGACCCACGGCCCGCCACCGGCGTGAGGCGGAAGTGCTGCCCCAGCAGTTCGTGGATCTCCGCGGCCGTGACCATCTGGTTGCGATCCCAGGATCCGCCGGCGTCCAGCGGCATCTGCTCGATGAACCGCAGGTGCCAGCCATGCTCGATCGAATGCTGCAGCAGGCTCACTGCCTCGTCGTCGTTGATGCCGCGCATCAGCACGGTGTTGACCTTCACCGGATGCAGTCCGGCACCCTGCGCCGCACCGATACCGGCGATGACGTCGAGGAACCTGTCGCGGAAGGTCAGTCGGTTGAACCGCTCGCGGTCGAGGGTGTCGAGGCTGATGTTGACGCGTTCGAGGCCCGCATCGGCGAGCGGATGCGCGAGGTCGACCAGGCGCAGGCCGTTCGTCGTCAGGTTGATCTTCGGCGGGTCCGGCAGGGCGTTGATGCGACGGACGATCTCGACGACATCGGGGCGGACCAGCGGCTCACCTCCGGTCAGGCGGATGCTGGTGACGCCGTGATCGACCGCGACCTCGATGACGGTCATCAGCTCGTCGACGGAGAGCAGGTGGTCACCAGGCATCCAGTCGGCGAAGTCCGGCGGCATGCAGTAGGTGCACCGAAGGTTGCAGCGATCCGTGATCGAGACCCGCAGGTCCCGATGTACGCGACCGAAGCTGTCCACCAATGGCGTGGTCATGCGCAGTTCACCCACTCGTCTGTCCCGTCGGCGAACACCTGGTGCTTCCACACCGGCAGGCGGGCCTTCGTCAGGTCGACCAAGGCCGAGCAGGCGGCGAACGCCTCGTCGCGGTGCGCTGTCGCCACCACCGCGATCAGTGCCGCGTCTCCCACGGCGAGGGAGCCGACGCGATGGGCGACGGCGAGCGCGATCACGTCGAACTGATCGGCGATCTCGGCGGCGACGTCCTTGAGCACAGCCTCCGCCGTCGGGTGCCCCTCATAGGTCAGGGAGGCGACGTCCCGTCCGTGGTCGTGGTCGCGCACATTGCCGCTGAATGAGACCACCGCACCGGCCCGATCGTCGGCGACGATGGCCTCGATCGCCGCAAGATCGAGTGATCGGTCAACCACTTCGACCAGCCGGATGTCGCCCACCGGGTCATTATTAGCCCTGTCAACGAATCCGGCATCGGATCGACCAGGTCTACAAGGAGCGATCGTGCGCGAGGTGATCGAGGAACTGCGAGCCATCCGGGCCGCTGGCGGCCAGGCTGCCATGGCCACCGTCGTGCGCACGTGGCGGTCGGCGCCGCGCCCAGCAGGCGCCTCGATGCTCGTAACATCGCAGGGAGAAGCGGTTGGATCGGTGAGCGGCGGCTGCGTCGAGGGCGCGCTCTACACCCTCGGTGAGGAAGTCCTCAGCGACGGCCAGCCCCGATATGAGACGTACGGCGTGAGCGACGATGACGCATATGCGGTCGGGCTCACGTGCGGCGGCATCCTCGAGGTCTTCGTGGAGCGGGTCGACGACGACACCTGGCCCGAGCTCGACGGGGTCGCCGACAGCATCGCGCGCGAGGAACCTGTGGCCGTGGCGACGATCGTCCGAGGTCCGCACTTCGTCGGACGCCACCTCGTGGTGCGACCCGAGCACACTGATGGCTCCCTGGGGACGCAGCGGCTCGACGACACGGTTCGCGAGGACGTCATCGGCATGCTTGCCGCGGGCCAGACCGGCTTCCTGCACTACGGCCCCGAGGGGGAACGCCTCGGGGATGGGCTCGACGTGTTCGTGGCGAGCTTCGCCCCGCCCGCTCAGATGTTCGTGTTCGGCGCCATCGACTTCTCGGCCGCCCTCGTCCGGGTGGGGAAGATCCTCGGCTACCGGGTGACCGTCTGCGACGCGCGACCGGTCTTCGCCACCCGCAAGCGCTTCCCCGAGGCCGACGAGGTCGTCGTCGACTGGCCGCACCGTTGGCTCGAGAGCCAGCAGGTGGACCAGCGAACCGTGATCGCGGTGCTCACGCACGACCCGAAGTTCGACGTGCCCGCACTGACGGTCGCGCTGCGCACCAACGCCGGCTACGTCGGGGCGATGGGATCGCGGCGCACGCACGAGGACCGGCTGATCCGGCTGAAGGAGGCCGGACTGAGCGACGACGAGCTGGCCCGCCTGCACTCGCCGATCGGCCTTGACCTCGGTGCCCGCACGCCGGAGGAGACCGCGATCTCGATTGCGGCGGAAATCGTGCAGGCGCGCTGGGGCGGATCCGGTCAGCACCTGGCGCGGACAGACGGGCCGATCCACCCGGGCGCTCATCGGTGACGCCGCGAGGAGTGAGCGGAGCGAGCCCCGAAGCAGCGGCACCATGAGCACGGTGACGCCGCGAGGAGTGAGCGGAGCGAGCCCCGAAGCAGCGGCACCATGAGCACGGTGACGTCGGCCGGTCTTGTCCTCGCGGCCGGCGAGGGCCGACGGTTCGGCGGGCCGAAGGCTCCCGTCGAAGTCGACGGTGAGCGACTGGTCGACCGGGCCGTGCGCTGTCTTCGGGAGGCAGGCTGCTCTCCGGTCCTGGTCGTCCTCGGCGCGTGGGCGGATGAGGTGCCCGACGCCGAAGTGGTCATAAACGCGGACTGGCCGGAGGGGATGGGCTCCTCACTGCGGGCTGGCCTGGCCGCCCTGTCGGATCGCCCTGAGAGCGACGCCGTCGTCGTCACGCTGGTCGACCTGCCGGGCATGACACCTGCCGCGGTACTGCGCGTCCTCGAGGCGCACGGCGAACTCGTTGTCGCGACCTACGATGGCACCCGTGGCCACCCGGTGCGGTTCGGCCGTGCGCACTGGCCGGCGATCATCGCGTCAGCGCGGGGCGACGAGGGTGCTCGCGGCTACCTGCGCACGCGTACCGATGTCACGTTCGTGGAGGTGGGAGACGTCGCGCGCGGCGACGACCTCGATCAGCCCTTGGTCCGCTAGACCGACGATCGACCCGCCGCTTCCACCCGCACGGGTGGCACCTGGATCCACGGGAAGCGGATCCACCTGTCTGTCGATCGCCAGGCCAGCTCAGGTGCGTACGTTGTGTGCGGCTTCTCGTAGATGACGGCGACGCGAACGTCGGCGGCCTCGGGCAGCAGCGCTCGCACGAAGTGCAGGGTGGCGCCGGTGTCGGCAACATCGTCGGCCACGAGCACGCGCTTGCCGACGAGGTCGGCCAGATGCGGTTGCTGCCCAATGAGAACCGGCTCGGGGAGCGTCTCGCCGGCATCCGTGTAGAACTCGACGTTGACGTGCCGAACATCCTTGATGTCGAGCGCATAAGCGAGTCCCGCCGCGACGAACAGGCCGCCGCGCACGACGCCGAGGATCGCATCGGGGACCCAGTGGTCGTCGACCAGCTGCTGGGCCAGCCACCGGATACCGACGCCGAAGTCGGAGTAGGTGAGGATCTCGAGCTCAGAGTCCGGCGGCGGTTCCATCGCCCGCTCAGATCTTCGTGCGATGGAAGTTGGCGAACGACCGGCTCGGCGTCGGGCCACGCTGGCCCTGGTAGCGCGAGCCGTAGACGGCTGAGCCGTACGGGTTCTCGGCGGGACTGGACAGGCGGAACAGGCACAGCTGGCCGATCTTCATGCCGGGGAACAGCATGATCGGCAGCGTCGCCACGTTGGAGAGCTCCAGGGTCACGTGGCCGGAGAAGCCGGGGTCGATGAAGCCCGCCGTCGAGTGGGTCAGCAGGCCGAGGCGTCCGAGTGAGGACTTGCCCTCCAGTCGACCCGCCACGTCGTCGGGGAGCGTGACGACCTCGTAGGTCGAGCCGAGCACGAACTCGCCCGGGTGGAGCACGAACGGCTCGTCCCCCTCCGGCTCGAGCAGACGGGTGAGGTCGGGCTGCTCCGTGCTGGGATCGATGTGCGGGTACTTGTGATTCTCGAAGACGCGGAACCAGCGATCCAGTCGCACATCGATGCTCGACGGCTGGATCATGCCGGGGTCATAGGGCTCGACGGCCACTCGACCAGCGGCGATCTCGGCCTTGATGTCACGGTCGGAGAGCAGCACGCGATGAGGCTATCTGGTCCGGAGGTTCGTTATCGCAGGTACGTTCGAGCCGTGCCCGCACCCTGGTCCGTCGTCATTCTCAGTGGGGGGCGCTCGAGCCGCATGGGCTTCGACAAGGCCACCGCCACCGTCGGCGAGCGCTCGCTATTGGAGTGGGTTCTTCAGGGCCTTCCGAGGGACGTGGACTGCGTGCTGGTGGGTTCGCTCCCCGCCGCGACGAGTCGCCCGGTCCTGGCCACCCGTGAGGAGCCGGCCGGCGGCGGACCCGCGGCCGCGATCGGGGCCGGACTGGCGTTGGTGACGACTCCGATCGTGGCGGTCGTGGCGGTGGACATGCCCTTGGCCGCACCCATGCTTCCGGAACTGGTCAACCTCCTGGACTCGTCGCCGCCGCAGGTGGACGCAGTCTTCGCTCGGGACGTCAGGGGTCGACAGCAGCCGCTGGCCGGCGCGTACCGGACCGCCGCCCTGCGCCGGGCCGTCAACGTCCTCGATCCGCTGACGGGACGGTCGGTACGCGAACTGATTGCCACACTCACCATCCGCATCGTCGAACTCCCTGACGAGCAACTGCTCGTGGACGTCGACTCACCCGATGACCTCATCGGTGTCCGGCGTAGCGTGCGCGCTGACGGACCCACTACAACGCTGGAGGGCGACGGCATGGATGACTGGGTGCAGGCGGCCGCGGAGGCACTCGGGCTGGAGCAGTCGGTTGACGTTGACCTCATTCTGGACGTGGCCCGCGAGGCCGCCCACGGAGTGGCCCGTCCCGCGGCGCCAGTGACCACCTTCCTGCTGGGCTGCGCTGTCGGAGCCGGTCAGTCAGTGGAGGACGCCGCTGCGCGCCTCACGACACTGGCGCAGGAGTGGCCCCAGCCCGAGTGATCGTTCAGCGCGCGTCCGAGATCGCCCGGTGGCCTCTTCAGGTGGAGGCCACTGGCATAATCGCCACGTTCCGCGGGTGTAGTTCAATGGCAGAACATCAGCTTCCCAAGCTGACAGTGCGGGTTCGATTCCCGTCACCCGCTCCACCGAAACCCCTTGCAATGCAAGGGGTTTCGCCATTCCCAAGACCTGATCAAGCGACTCCTCTGGGCCTCGAAATACCCCAAATTACCCTGAGTTGTTCCACGCTAGTTCCACGAAACAGCCGATCAAGTCACTCCCGACCGCTGGATCCAGGTCCGATCGAGCCGACGTGGAGGTACCACACGGGGCATCGGGGGGCGATCAGGTAGAGCGCCGCTGCGGAGAACCCTTCCCATCCGGCCGGCGTCTGACACCCGCTGGCCTTCGGGGACACGGCTAGCGGGCCGCGAGGGCGGCACTTCGGGGGGCGTGCCGCCCTCCGGCTGTCCGCCCCACCGCCGAGGACATACCTTCGGGTCAGGAGGTCGTCGGCCTGATCGCTTCCGCCGCGCGGATCGGCGGTGCTCGTTCGTCGCCTCGGTGAGTCCACGCCGGAGCATGTGGCCAGGGTTCAGCTCTCAGGACTTCGTCCCTTGGACGAGCACGAGGCCGGTGGATGTCCGTCGCACGTCGCCGCGTTGCAGACCGCCGGAAACGAGAATCTGGCCGATCTCGTGTGCCGAACGCTCGCGACCTCCAGGCGTGACAACGAGCATCTGGAGGTCGATCATCGAGAAGCGCGCGTCAGCGCGGTTTGCCTGCTGATCTCCTTCGATGACGATGAGTTGTGCTCCTGACGGCATCGTCGCCGCGATCGAACGGATGACGCGGACGCAGGTAGCGTCGTCCCAGTCGTGGAGGATCCACTTGAGTACGTATACGTCAGCCCGGACGTCGAGGGTTCCCAGCAGATCTCCCGGACTGAGTTCGATCCGCTGTCCCACCCCTTGCGCCGCCAGGTATGCGCGGGCCTGATCGAGCACGGCCGCGCTGTCGATGAGAACGCCGTTGAGGCGGGGTCGGGCCTTGAGGATCTCGGCCAGCAGGATGCCGCGCCGCCCGCCGAAGTCGCAGACCACGCCGTCGTGCGGCCACGGGTAGGCCGCCACGATGGCCGGTGCCTCCGCCAGCGTCAGTCCGCCGAGTCCGGCCGAGAAGTCATGGCCTTCGTCGGGGTGGGCGTCGAACCAGTCGAACATCGACATGCCGTGAACCCGGTTGAAGGCACTGTCTCCTGTGCGGACGGACTCGGTGAGATCGGACCAGGCGGCCTGCTGCGACGCCGACCCGATGTAGCGGCACCAGGCCGCGGCGCCACTCGGATGATCGGAGGTCAGCACGCGGGTGAAGCGGGTCGGCGTGGAATCGACCGTCGCTCGTCCAGCCGCACGACGTCGAACACCGCTGCGGCGCGCAGAAGCCGGTGCAGGGCATCGGGGTCGCAACCGGCGAGAGACGCCAGTTGCTCGGCCGTCTGCGGACCCGTAGCGAGCTGGTCCGGAATCCCCAGCTCGACCATCGTCGAAAGGATGCGGGCGTGCACGAACGCGTGGCTGTGCTGAAGAACACTGAGGTGCGTGGGGAGCATGCGATCGGCGCTGCGCAGGAAGAAGCGCACGCAGCCGGCCAGCGACCTTCACGGCGAATCGCGGCGGCGCCTTGCGCTGGAGTGGAGGGTGTGGGCCGCTCAGGAACTGTGGTGTGCCTGCTGGGTCTGCGACGTGGCACTCATGGGACCTCCCTTGACCGAGCCGAGATGATTAGACTGTAGGTCTAACTATGGACATCGTCAATGAGCAGACCCCGTGGCCGCTGCGGCACGCCAAGGCGGCCGCGACGCGCCTGTCCATCGTCGAGGCGGCCAGCGGGCTGTTCGTGCGCGACGGCTACGCGGTCACCTCGATCGAGGCCGTCGCGCTCGAGGCCGGTGTCAGCCGCGCCACCGTGTTCAACTCCGTGGGAGGCAAGGCCGCACTCCTCAAGGCGGCCTATGACATTGCCACCGTCGGCGACGACGAGCCCATCCCATTGCCGCAGCGGGGCGAGGCGACCGCCGTCCGGCTCGAACCCGACCCGCGACGTGCCCTCGCCCTGTACGCGGGCATGATCGCCAACATCGGTGAGCGCCTCGCGCCGATCTACGAGGTGTTTCGGGCCGCAGCAAACGGCGACCCCGAGATCGGCGCGTTGTGGAACGACATTCAGGCCGAGCGGCTCAAGGGGGCGCGTGGCTTCGTAGGTTTGCTCCGCGACAAGGGACCCCTGCGTCCGGAACTGGACGCAGAGGTGGCCGGCGACATCGTCTGGGTCCTCATCGACGCCAGCCTGTATCACCGGCTGGTCCTAGAACGCGGCTGGGACAAGGCGCATTTCCAGGCCTGGCTTGCCACAACCCTCGCCACGCAGCTCCTGCCTTCGTCGCCATCGACGTCATCGATCCAAGCGCCGGAAGACATCTGATCGCGGCGCATGAGCGGACAAGCAGGCGAGGCGCCCCATGAACGAAGACCCCACCGGCAGACCTCGGCGGTCAACAACTGCCGAGCGCCGTGGAGGGCAACCGCCGAAGATCCGATCTACGACACCCCCGCACCCCTACGACAGGACCCCGATCAGTTGCTGGCTCTTAGCGTCGGTCCAGCCGGGTGGCTGGAGAACCGACGCCCACGCCCAGACTTGGTTGGTGCCGTACTTGTGCCCGTGGCCGAGCGGGACGCCCGGTGCTGTTGATGAGGTCGGCGGAGACCTGGAAGAACGTCAGCAGCGGCCACCACCGCAGTGACGGGAGCACGTCGGTGCCGCGCGGCTCGCTGAGCCAGTCGGGCTTGGACAGCAGCAGGTTCGGCGCCCACCAGACGATCGGGTCCGACGCGTTCTGCATGTACAAGACCCGGGCAGCTCCCCAGGAACCGGTGGGAATGCTCAGATCGGTCTGCACCTGGGCCCACCGCAGCGCCGTGCCCTGCTGGTAGACCGGCAGGATCTGCGGGCTTCCGGGATCGCGTGCCGCGGTGTACCGGCGCCACTGCTCGTTGGCGTTGGGTGGACCGGCGAAGAGGATCCCGCTGGTGCGGTTGGTCATGTCCTGGATCCCGCTGAAGGCGGCCTCGCCGCCGAAGGAGCCGAGGCTCTCGCCGAAGACGACGAGCTTGGGCCGGTGGTCCGCGGGCCGCGTGACCCATTCGCCGTAGATGGCGTCGAAGAGCGCGACCCCGGTGTCCTTGGCCTTCTGCTGGTCGACGAGGAACGAGATCCAGCTCGGCAGGTAGGAGTACTGCATCGCGACCGTGGCGACGTCGCCGTTGTACATGTACTCCAGGGGATCCACGGCGCCTTCGTCGATCCATCCGGTGCCGGTGGTGTTGCCCACCGCGAGGACCTTGCGATCGAACGCCCCCAGGTGCTTGAGCTCCTCCACGGCCAGGCGGGCGCGCGCATCGACGGAGTCCGCGGACTCCAGACCCACGTACGCCCGGATGGGCTCCTTCGGGGTACCACCGTTGAACGCGGTCAGGGCCTGGGTCGGTCGTGCCGTCGACAACGAAGTCGCGTCCCTGATTGCCCAGTGTGTCCCAGGGAATCAAGGAGCCCGGGCCCCCCGACACGGTCATCGACGTGGGCTGCACGACGCCTTCGGTCGTCGTGGTGTTCTTAGTCTTGTAGGCCGATTCCACCAGCGCGAGGACACCTCCGCGGAGCACGCCGGTGATGGCCACGGCCGTGATCGCAATGGCGACGCAGCACGGCCAGGGCCCGCGCGGTGTGGGCCGGCATCGCCTTGGTCATCCATCGCGTCAGGGCGCGGGCCATGCGGCGCACCAGGCGGGAGATACCGATCACCAGGGCGAACACGCAGACTGCGACAGCCATGACGAGGAGGTACCAAGTCCCGTTCGGCTGCTCCATGCCCATGAGCGCGTAGAGATCGTCCTGCGCCTGCTTGCCCGACCACAGGCAGAAGGCGAGAACCGGCACGCTGACGATGGCCAGACATCCGCCAGGCGGTCGTGGACCCGGCCCAGGGGCCTGGCCGTCCAGTGAACTGCCGGATGGACCATGCCACCAGCAGGCCCACGCCGTAGCCGACCGCCATCCCGACGCCGAACACCAGACCCTCGATCAGTCCGGAGCGCGGCAGCAGCGAAGGGCTCAGCGAGATGGCTCCGGCGACCACGCAGCCGACCGCGGCGGCGAACTTCACGTGCCACCAGCGCTGCCGAGTCGAGGCATCTGACACCAGGACCACTTCGACGGGGACGTCATGCTCGGACTCGAGGCTTGAGCTCATGGTCACCTGCCCGATTGGGTGTGGCGTGGGACGGCCCGTCAAAAAGGAGGGTACCTACCGAACTGCTCGCCGCCTACAGCCTTCACGCGGGCTGGCCGAGCGGGCCAAACTGGTCACACGCATCCGGGGGAGTCGGTCGTTCTCGTCTTCGCCGGCGAGCTTCCCCATGCGAACCGCCGTGCGCGTGGCTCGCGCCCGCTCGCACGTCCCAGCTCAGACCGCGAGGGCCTTCGCCTTCAGCGCAGTGAACTCCTCCTGCGTGATCGCACCGGAGTCCAGCAACGACTTCGCCGACGCGATCTGATCGGTTGCCGACGCGCTCGACACGGCTACCGACTTGACGTACTCGTTCTGGGCGGCCTGGAAGTCCCTCTGCTGCTCCATCGCGCGCTGCTGCATACCTCCACCGCGGACGAGCAGGTACACCAGCATGCCCAGCCAGAACGTGAAGAGCACGAAGAGCACCCACAGCGTCTTGGCCACTCCGCCGAGGTCCTTGCTGCGGAAGATGTCGCCGTACACCCAGAACAGGCACATGAACCAGGCGAAGAACAAGAACAACTCGAACAGTGCCAACAGGAACGAGCCATTGTCATTGAACATGGAAGGCCTCTCTCTACGGGGCGCTGCTGCTCGCGGCCGGCGCGCTGGCCGCCGGCGATGCCGGCGGGCTCTGAGCGCCGATGGCCTCGGCGATCTTCGCCTTCAACGCATCCAACGCGGCCCTTGCCGCGTCGACCTTGGCCTGAGCGTCGGCGATCGCCTTATCGCGGACATCGGCGGCGGCGTTCAGGTTCGCCTTCGCGTCGTCCACAGCCTTCTGCGCGTCGTCTGCAGCGGTCTTCGCGGCGGCTGCCTCCGTGGCGACAGCATCGGCGACATCAGCGGCCTGTGCCTGCGAGGAGTTCAACTCCTTCTGCAACCCCTGAATCCTCGACTCCAGGTCCGCCATCTGTGCCGCTGGATCCCGGATGATGGTCTTGCCGATGATCGACTCCAGGCCCGCGACCTGGCTCTCCAGGGTCGTCACCCGCGCGTCCAGCGACGCGACGTCCGAACTCGACGCGCTGTCGTTTGCGCTGCAGGCCGCCAGACCGGAGGCGGCGACGAGTCCAAGGGCAGCGAGAGCGAGCGGGCGGCGGTAGTTCATCGGGTTCCTCCAGACAAAGGGGGCAGATAGGTCATGTGTACCGCATGTCGGCGAGTCGGCGAATGCCCAACGCGCCAAAGGCATCGACGTTCTGACCCGCCTGCCCCGACCGACAACGGGCCGGATCACGCTGTCACGCCCCGTGCGGCTCGACTCCAGAGTCCGTCCGGGCCACTTGGCCACGACGCAGCACCCTGACGATTTCGCGTTCACTGGCCAGCCGTCGCACCTACACCTCGATCAGGTCCGCCGAGGTCGTGGTCACGGCGGTCCATGCCAATGCCCGCTTCCACGACGCTTGGCACGGGTGCCGTGCGCCCGGTCACGCGCTACACCTCAGGACCAGTGCACGTTCTCCGTGCGGCCCGCCATTCAGGCTTGCTCCTACACGCCTTCCTGCGCGGGGATTCCTCCGTCGGCGATGGCGTGGCGCAACGTCGCATGATCCTTCTCGTTCTGGTCGGCGTGGGAACTGGCGAACGAGGCGATCGACTCTTCGAAGCCGGTGTGCTTGCCCAAGTACGCCCGATCGCCACCCGATCGCCGGATCGGGCGTGTGCCCGCGCCAGTGTCCAGCCGCACACCTGACCGTAGACGGCCATGCCGGCAGACACCGCGCCCTCCACCTCGGCGGAGGCCTTCCAGTCGCGCAGTCCTGTCCGTCGGTCAAGGGCCGGCGTTGACGGCGCTTGTGATAGTGACTAACATTTTGAGGTGGCGAGTAAGCGCGAGCGGACGCGGGAACGGTTGGTGCAGGCCGCGTTGGGGCTCTTCGCCGCCCAGGGCTATGACCAGACGAGCGTGTCTCAGATTGCGGCGCAGGCCGGTGTCACGGAGATGACGTTCTTCCGGCACTTCCCCACCAAGGAGAGTCCCCTCGTCGACGACCCTTACGATCCACTGATCAGCGAGGCGGTAAGCCGACAGCCTGCGACCCTGGATCCGCTGACTCGTGCGGTGCGCGGCATCCAAGACGCGTGGCGGAGTATTCCGGAGCCGGCCGGCGAGGAAGTGCGATCCCGGCTGAGGATCGTGGCCCAGACACCCTCGCTGACCGCGAGCCTGACCCGGGCGTCCGCCGCGACCCAAGCGGCGATTGCGGACGCCCTCACGATCCCGGGCACCTCGCGCCGCGACGCACTCATCGCCGCCGCTGCGGTGATGGCGGCACTCAACGCGGCCCTGCTTGAGTGGTGCGTCAGTGACAACGGTCCCCTGGGTGAGGCGATCGAAGCCGCGATGAGAGTACTGGAGCATCGCGGTGGCTGACAGTGCGATCGAAGGTCGAGGACTCGTCCGACTCTTCGACGAGGCCGCGGGCGTGCGCGGGGTCGACATCTGCGTCGTGCCGGGCGAGATCCACGCCCTGGTCGGACTCAACGGCGCGGGTAAGACCACGCTGATGCGCCTGCTGCTCGGGATGCTGCGGCCAACCGCAGGCATGGTCACGATCGGGGGCCGCGACCTCGACGACGCCGACTGGGCGGCTGTGGGACACCTTGTCCAGTATCCGCTCGCCTATGCCGAACTCACTTCTCGGCAGAATCTCGTGCTCGGCGCGCGTCTCCACGGCGTTCCCCGAGGGGACATCGCGCCCATGGTCGACGAGGTCTTGGTCGAACTCAACCTCGCCCAGTACGCGAATCGTCGCTCCGGGAGGCTATCGCTCGGTAACCGGCAGCGGCTCGGACTCGCGTCCGCCCTCCAACACCGCCCACGAGTCATCGTTCTCGACGAACCGTCCAACTCGCTCGATCCCGCTGGCGTGATCCTCCTCCGTGAGGCCCTGCAGAACCGTGTCGGCGAAGGTGCGGGAGCGCTGGTGAGCAGCCACCATCTTGACGAGGTCGCTCGAATCGCCCATCGCATCTCCGTCATGAATCAAGGCCGCATCATCGGAGCGCTCGACCCCGGCGGGATCGACATCGAGCGCGCGTTCTTCGATCTCGTCCGCGCCGACGATGCCGTCTCGACATGAACAGCGCACTGGTCACGGAACTATCGAAGTTCTACCGATCAACAGTCGCACGCACCACGACCACCATCATGGTGCTCGGCATCGCGCTGACCTGCTCATGCATGCTGCTCGCCGCCGGGACGTCAGACCCTCAGATAGCAGCGAAACTCGGTCCGATCATCGATCCTGGCGGCTGGGTCGGATACCTCGGGGCTGCGGCTCAGGTCACATCAGCCGCCGCGCTGCTGGGGTTCGGAGTCCTGATCAGTTGGGCATTCGGTCGCGAATTCGGCGACGGGACGATCACCGGCCTCTTTGCCCTCCCGGTGACGCGGCCCCGCATCGCACTCGCGAAGTTGGTGGTCTACGCGTTCTGGGCAGTAGCGGCGAGCTTGGCACTCGCGCTGGCGCTGATCCTCCTTGGCCTGATGTTCGGTCTTGGACAGGTCACCGCCGATGCTCTCCCGGCCATAGGTCGGCAGATCGTCCTGACGTTGCTGACGGCAACCCTGGCCGTGCCGGCCGCCTGGGTCGCAACACTCGGCCGATCGATGCTGGCCGGCATCGGGACAACGATCGGGATCCTCGTGCTCTCCCAGGTGGCCGTCATCGCCGGCGTGGGCGGCTGGTTCACGCCCGCGGCCCCCGCGCTGTGGGCAGTCAGCGGCGGCACCCGAGCATCGCCACTGCAACTGGCACTTGTCGCTCCGCTCCTGATCATCAGTTGTGGCCTCACCCTCCTCGCGTGGAGACGACTGCAGCTCGACAGGTAGCGGGAACGGCTCTTGCGGTTGAGTCGCATGTGCGCCGGCCCATGCCGTCCGATCGCGTCAAGAATGCGGAAAGATCGTTGACACGCCGCCTGGCGGGGGGCTGGATAGTGACGTGAACCGCGCTGATCGTACGTTCGTCATTCTGTCAGCGGCAGCGGTGACGCCGTTGGTTGTCTCTGCGCTGCTGGCGACGTTCCGCACCAGCTTTGCCAGCACGAACGCTGCGCTCGTCCTCGTCCTTGTGGTGGTGGCCTTCGCCTCGACGGGCCTGCGGACCGCCGGGGTGGTGGCCGCGCTGTCCAGTGCTGCCTGGTTCGACTTCTTCCTGACCGAGCCCTACCAGCAGTTCACCATCACCGACCCGGAGGATGTGGAGACCACGGTCCTACTCCTCCTTGTGGGGATTGCCGTGACCGAGATGGCCCTCTGGGGCAGACGTCAGCAGGCGCGTGCCAGCCGCCAGGAGGGCTTCCTGGGCGGGATCATGTCCGCCGCCAGCGGCGCAGCCGGCGGCACCGTCCCCCAGGAGGCCCTTACTGTGCAGGTCGCCGCACAGATCACCGACGTTCTCCGGGTCGACTCCTGCCGCTTCGACACGGCGACCGGAGGCCACCTGCCGCGCCTCAATCGTGACGGGAGCATCACCAGGCAGCGCCGGCCTTTGGATGTCGAACGCGACGGACTGCCTACGGACACACGTATCGAGTTGCCCGTTGAGAACGGCGGAGTCCGCTTGGGACGCTTCCTGCTCACCGCAGCCACGGGGATTCGCCGACCCGATCTCCAACAGCGCCTCGTCGCCGTGGCGCTGGCCGACCAGCTCGGTGCCGCGCTCAAGAACCCGACAAGCGACCCTGACGCCGCCCCTTCCCCTCCGGGGTGGCACGTTGGGCCGCGACAATCAGGCTCGAGTCGGCGGGCAGGAAGCAGTTGGTGACTCGACCGTTTCGTCATCAAGCCCCGTGACGTTCCCGTACATTCCTCGGATCGGTCATCGCGGAGCTCCCGTCCTCCCTGCTAAGGACCCACGCGTTCCAACGCGTCGCCGGCCTGCCGAGCGGGGCTCACTGGCCCTAGGCGAGCCCGGCGGCGCAGGCGACTTGCTCAACGAACTTCCCACGTGTGGTCTCAGAATTTCCCACCATGTACCGCAACGCCTTTCGAGGGAATGGACTCCAACATCCGACTTTCGCGGTAGGGGATTCGAGGACCCCGCGGGCACGTCCGTGGGGAAAGCAAGGCTTCTGCGGAGACCTCTCACGAAAATGGGGGCAGTCGCCGGGAATCGGGAGGAGTTCGTCGACAGCCGAAAAGACGGATCCCGTCACCTGCCATGACCGCGTCCGACCGCGCGAGTTACGGTGACGCGTGCCCTATGACGCCGCCGGACAGGTCGAGCAGGTGCGCGAGTCCTACGACCGCAGCACCGCGCGCTTCATGCGGCTCGGGCAGGGCGGCGCGTCGATCCACCGCGCGGTCTGGGGCCAGGGCGTCACGAACCGCGAGCAGGCCTTCCACCACGTCGAGGACCGTCTTTTCGCCCTCCTGCCCGACCGCCCGAACCCGCTCGCAGTCGACCTAGGGTGCGGCGTCGGCGGCAGCCTCATCCACCTCGCCCAGCGCCGCCCCGACCTACGCGCCGAGGGCGTCACGATCAGCCCCGTGCAGGCGATGCGTGCCGAGCAGCTCGTCGCGTCCGCGGGACTGGCCGACCGGGTCCGATGCCGCGAGGGCGACTTCCTCTCCCCGCCCGCCGACCTCGAGGGCACGGCCGACCTCGTCTTCTCCATCGAGGCGTTCGTCCACGGACCTGACCCGGCCGCATACTTCCGCTCCGCAGCCCGGCTGCTGACGCCCGGCGGGCGGCTCGCCGTCTGCGACGACCTCCTGACCGCCGCAGGAGCGGTGCCGACCGCAGACGCTCGGCGCCGACTGGACGACTTCCGCGAGGGCTGGCGGGTCGGGTCACTCGTCACCGTCGAGGACGCCGTCCGGCACGCCGCCGACGCAGGCCTCGTCCTGGAGTCCGACACCGACCTCACGCCGTACCTCGAGCTGCGCCGTCCACGCGACCGCGCGATCTCCGTTGGCGTCGCCCTGGCCAGGGGACCGCTGCGACCGCGGAGCGAGTACTGGCGGATGCTAGCCGGCGGCGACGCGCTGCAGCACTGCCTGACCGGAGGCCTCATCGACTACCGCCTCCTGGTGCTCACCCGACCGGTGGCCGAGCAGGCGTAGGCGCAGGTTCGATGCCGGACCCTCGCCGCCGGGTACATTCAGGTGGTCCTGCCGACCAACGCCAGGGAGGGAACCGATGCGCACGCGCGCCAGGAACACCCTGCTCGTGGCCATCACGACACTTGTCGTCCTGGCCGGCCCCGCATCAGCGGACGAGAACACGAACGCCTCCACGGCGACACCCACGACGGCGATCACTCGCACTCCGCCAACGTCGGCGGTGTCGCCTCTGACGCCGATCGTCACGGCGCGAACGAGAGCCGTGACACCCGGCCGGGCACTCGTTCTGGTGGGCGGCCGACCGCGGGCCGCGACCAGCGCCCCCACCGCTGCCGGCACTGCCGTTCAGGTGAGGGCGCCTGGCTGGACGCTGACCGTCGGCGGGCTCCAGCCCAGCGGCGCTCCGGCGACGCTCGGGGCAGGCGATGTGCTGCGGGTCGCGACCGGCTCGAAGGTGACCGTCACGGGCACCGGTTTCAAGCCCGGCTCCCAGACGTACGTGTACATCCTCGATCCCGCGGCGACGTTGGGCACGTGCTTCGTGGGCGCGGACGGCTCGTTCACCTGCACCCACCTCGTGCCGAGCACGCTGGCGCCAGGAAGGTACGTCCTGCAGGTGAACGGGTACACGACCGGCCTGGCCGTCCGATCGCTGTCGTTGGGCCTTCGCGTGACGGCGAACCCCACGAAGGTCTTCAAGCGGATTCACACCGTCGTCTACTTCGACGCCCTTTCCTCCCGCCTCGACTCGACAGACAAGGCGAGGCTTGCCGCGCTCGTGACGAGGGTGCCCACGACGGCGACGAAGGTGACGACGCAGATCACGGGATACGTGCAGCCGACGTCGACGACCTCCAAGGACACGGCCCTGGCGACTGCTCGCGCGCTGCGAACCGCCTCCGCCCTTCGAGTCGACGGGCTCAAGGGGCGCTTCTACGTCTCAGGCGCGGGTCACTCCAAGGTCAGTGGCGCCAAGGGCCGACGGGTAGAGGTCCGAGTCGCCTACACAACCACCGACTAGTCGCAGGCCAACAGCCCAGAAGCCGCATGAGTTCCACGTACGACGACCCCTCGAAGGTGTCTGAGTTGACGATTCTGTCTGCCGGAATCGCATTCGCAAGTTCATCCGGACGTGAAACCGTTTCATGGCAAGCACCTTCGGCTGCACCACTTCCTCGGCTAGCGTTGACCACTCGGAGAAAGGGGCAATCCATGTCGACGGACGCTGCACCCGAAGTCGAGTACGGCCATCGCATCCACCCAGTGCTGCACTGGTTCGCCCCCGTGGTGACCATCGCCGCAGTGTGGGCGGCTAGGGAGGCGATCACTTCGGCCTACGAGCGCACAACTGGACGCACGTCACCCAATCCAGCCGACCCGAACACATCCTGGAAGCGTGCACTTGCCTGGACGGCTGTCACGACCACGACGGCCGCGCTGATCGAGGTCTCGGTGCGGCGACTGGCGAACGAGCGCCGCGTGGTGCGGATCCTGGCTCGCGGGCGAAGCACCACGGCTGCGAACGCCCTAGACCGTCCATCATCAGTCGCCTAGTCTGGCTTCACTGAGTGGACAGACAACCTTGAGAGGATCGACATGAGAAATCGACGCGGGTTGGCTCTCATCGCCATCAGCTTCACTGCGATAACGGTTCTGTCCGCCTGCAGTTCGAACGACACCTCCAATGCGGACGTCGCCTCCCTGGACGCTCGCGTGACGAAGCTGGAGAGCGAGGTAGCCGGCCTGGAGTCGATCATCGGGAGGGTGATCATCGCCGATCCCGCAGCCCAGATCGCGGACCTGGAATCGCGCATCGCGGGACTCCAGGCCGAACTCAACACCTCTCAGGCGCAGGCCACTGAGGCCGCCGCCGATGCCGCAGCTGAGCTCGCCGCCGCGCAGGCCGCCGTGGCCGACGCTCAGAAGGCGATCGACAACGCCAAGGCGAATGCCACCGCCGCAGCGGATGTCCGCGACAAGGCGATCGCCGATGCTCAGGCGAAGGCAGCAGAGGCCCTGGCGGCGCTCGACGCACTGAAGGCGAAGATCGCCGAGGCGATCAGTTCGGCCAGCCCAGCAGCATCGGTCGCGCCGAGCGCAGCACCGTCCGCGAGCGGCAGCGCTCAATAGGGCGAGCGCCAATTCGTCTATCAGCGACGCAGCCGGCTTATGGCTGCGCCGTCGCAGAGGCGCACGGCCGCATCACGGCGTTGATTCCGGCGACATCGCCCGGACCGAGCTTCGTCTGATCGGTGACGACCGAGTACATGATGTTGCCCTTGTCGGGTGAGTGGCCGAGTCCCAGGATGTGGCCGATCTCGTGCGCGAACAGATGGATCAATTCCGCCTTCGACTGCGCGTTGACGTACTCCGACTCGAAGACGGCCTCCCCGCCGACGATCCGCTTCTCGTCCGAGAGCACGAGGGTGGGCGTGCCGAGGCCGACGACCCCGCCGTCCAGGCGAGGCGCCTGCACCTCCGGCTCCAGCGCCAGGTAGATGTGGTCCGGGCGCGCCGGTCCGTCGACGGGAACCAGCGTCTGGCTCGCCGCTTCGAACTTCATCGGCACGCTGCCCACCGAAGTGAAGTGCATGCCGGATGCAGACGTCCACAAGGACGCCACCGCCTTGAGCGCCGCGCGGACCCGGTCGGCCGCGGCGGCATCGAGGTAGGACGTGTCTGCAGACACCGTCACCGTCGTGGTGCAACGCGACCACCCGTACCCGTGGAGGGACCCACCCGGATCAAGGTACGTCCAACCGGCGCCGCCTCCCGAAGGCTTCGACCCCGAGCCCGCCTCGGCAGGTAGCGCCGAGGCGCCCGCCGACTTCACGGCCGCCTGGCTACCGGCCGACGGAGCCGACGAGCAACCGGCGGCGAGGGTGGTCACGCACAGGATGAACGCGGCAACGCCGAAGCCATGCCGCCGGAACCGGGGACCACCAGTCATGCGTCCTCCCACGTTCAAGGGATCAAGCAAGGGTGGCACGCACGACCGCAGATGTATACGGATCATCATGCGGTCATGGAAATGACGACATCGCGACTCCAGCTGCGTCCGTGGCGTCCGGACGATCCTGACGAGGTGGCCGCCGCCTTCGACCTCTATCGGCGCATCGAAGTAGCGCGGTGGCTCGGTGCAGAGCCGAAGCCCTGGGCCTCCACCGCCGAGGCCCACGAGCGACTGGCGCGGTGGGGTCGCATCGCCCAGGAGCGGCCTGGGTATGGGATGTGGGCCCTGGCCCCCGTGGGTGTGGCGCGACCGATCGGGACCGTCCTGCTCGTCCCGCTGCCGGACGCGGAGGGCGAACCGACGGACGACGTCGAGATCGGCTGGCACGTGCATCCAGATCACTGGGGAGCCGGATACGCCACGGAAGCGGCCGGCGCCGTGCTGGAGCACGCGTTCGGTGACCTCGCGCTCGACCGGGTGAACGCCGTGGCCTACGCCGGCAACGAGCCGTCGTTCGCGGTCATGCGGAGGATCGGCATGCGCCACGTTGGCCCGACGGACCGTTGGTACGGGACCCAACTCGAGTGGTGGGCGATCGACGCACCGACCTGAAGGGAAGGGACCATCGGCCCCTCTTCGAGTCGTCATCGCGCACGAACCGTGAGGACGATGGGAACAGCCGGGTCGCCCGGCCTGCTCGACGAGGGAGTTCCACGATGATCACCACCGTCAACCCGTATATGTCAGACACCGACAAGGCTCAGTTCGCTCACGTCCTGGCGACGTGCCCCGCCTGGTGCAGCCGCGACCTGCACATGAAGGGCGTTGAGTCGGAGCACGCGGCCAGCCTCGGCATGGTGTCCCGCGTCAGCGTCCAGCTCTTCCAGCCGCTCGGCACTGATGGCCAGCCCACCGCCGACGCCGCGATCGTCGTGCACAGCGAGCCCGTGCACGCGCAGCCCATGACTCCTGCGGCTGCCCGCGAATTGGCGGCCTTGCTCGAGCAGGCGGCGCTGTTGCTCGACGCCAGCTGACGTCGTTCTGCTGGGCTGGGCCTAGCCGTTCAGCGGAGGCACCGACTCGGTGGCCCCGCCACTGTGGTTGTGCGTCGATGTCGCCGTGAGCGGCTTGTCACCCGTGTTGCCGTAGTTGCCCAGTCCCGGCAAGCCGCTCCCGGCGAGTCCGAGCATGGTCAGCGCGACGACGGCGAGGCCAGCCATCCAGCGGACGTGGTCAGAGAAGCCATCGGGTCGACGTAGGCGCGCACCATTGCGCAGCAGGGCCAGCGCCAGAACCAACGACACGGTCTCGAGGAGACTGGCAGCAAGAAGCGCCGGCCCCACCGCTTCTGGCTGAGTGACGCCCAGGCCGAGCGGCAGACCCGTGGTGCTCGAGAGCAGCCACAGAGCGACCAGGGTTCCGGTCACCACTGCCGTCGCAATCGTGGCGGGCCGCCCCGGAAGGATGAGGAGCAGCGCGGCGAGGAGCAGCTGAAGCGCGGCGATCGCGAACATGACGACGCCGCTGACGGGTGAGGTGCTGAGGTAGGCCGGCAGCGTCGCCCCATAGACGACGACCGTCGCGGCCAGGCTCAGCACGAGCAGCATCCTGACGCTCTCGACCCGACTGGCCGGCGGGGTCGCGTCACCCACACCCGAGATGTCCGTCGTGCGGAGCTTCGCGACATCGATGCGTCCACCACGCATCGCCGTGATCCAGCCCACCGCCACCAGGTTCGTGATGAGCAGCAGGACCGCTCCATACGCGACCGAGTGAACCTGCAGCCACAAGGAGCGCTGCTGCTCGATGTCGAGGCAGTTCTGGGTCGAGCACATCGGATGGATAGCGTCCATGCGCTGCAGCTGATGCGTCTGCAGGATGTAGTCGTAGCCCGAGCTGACCGCCAGCTCCGCGATACCGGCGAGCGTGCCTGCTGCCGCAACGATAAGGATCGTCGCGACCACAGTCCGCCAGGTCCCGCGTGCCGGACCGAACAGGCGCAGTGCCAGGGTCACCCCGGCCAGCACCGCGAGCAGGAACAGCGGGACGGACAGGAGCGACTCCCGCAGCCAACTGGCGAAGGGGCCCTGGGTGCGGGCGATCGCGCCGACCGCACCCCTCAGCGTCGTCATCCAGTAGCCATCGGCAAGCGCCATCACGATGCCCAGCGACAGCACCGTCTTCCACGGCACCCCTCGGCGCACCTGGACGGCGGCCGAGGGCTCAAGCGTCACTGCGGTCATGATGAACTCCGTTCCGGTCGAGCAGCTGACACGTCGGCTAGCCGACCGCTACGGAGTGATCTCCCAGCCGAACATCATGGCGTGGTCCTCGTGCGCGAGGTTGTGGCAGTGCGCGACGTACGGGCCGACGAAGTCGCGGAAGCCGCGGTACACCACGGTCGACTCTGACGGATCGAGCGCCACCAGGTCCTCGCGAGACGCATCCTCGGGATGGCCCGGCTCCGGGTTCGTGACGTCCTTGTTGTTCCGCATGACGACTCGGTGCTCTTCCATGTGGAGGTGGAAGGGATGGACCCAGCCGCCGCCGCCGTTGCGGATCTCCCACAGGTTGAAGCTGTCCTTCTTCTGCTGAGCGAGGGGCGTGAGTCCGGCCTTGTTCTTCAGGCTCGTCGCGACCGTCTCCGGCTCGAACGCCTTGCCGTTGATCATCCACTCGATCTCGCCGCCTGCGCTGCCGCGCTGCACCTCGAAGATCAGGCGGTTGTCCATCATGCTCTGCCAGTTGCTGGGCAGCGGCGGGATCGGGCGCATCGCCTTGGGGATCTGGCTGTTGTCCTCGGCGATGTCCCCGATGACGAACTTCAGCACGGGCACCTTGTAGTTGGGGTCGGGCGAGAAGCGCGACGAGTTCGACCACATGCGGCCGTCGGGCATCTTCATGACGTTGGTCAGGTAGATGACGTCGCCCTTGGTCGTCGGGCTGCCGTCCTGGTACTTGGTGAAGTCGACGATGAACTCGCGACGCTTGGCCGGCCACAGCTCGAACGAGTCGCGGGTGATCGGGAAGGGCAGAAGGCCGCCGTCGGAGGCGATCTGGGTGAACTTCATGCACTGCTGGCCGTCCGGGATGCGGTACTGGCCCTGGAGCTCGGAGCCGCTGAGGCCGAGCGGTGTTGGCCGCCTTCGGTCCCTTGGTCGAGGACATGAGCTTGAACTCGTAGATACGCGCCACCGAGCAGTCCAGGAAGCGGAAGCGGTACTTGCGGCGCTTGACCTCCAGTGTCGGGTACGCGGTGCCGTTGACGGTGAAGATGTCGCCGACGAAACCGTGGTTCGGGAAGTGCTTGAAGAAGGTCTTGCCCCACCACTCCGGGTGCTTGGCCGGGTTCTTCGCGAGCGGGAACTCGCCCATGCTGTCGTGCATGTCCTGGTGGGTCGTGACCCCGTCGTCGAGACGGCAGTCGTAGAACGCCAGCGGGATGTCGTAGGCCACATCGAACGAGCCGTCCGCGTTGTTGGTGCGCACGCCGGGGAGGCGCAGGCCCTGGCGCTCGTCGCCGCCGTCGTACATGCCCTGACCGGCCACGTACTCCTTGGGGTCGTAGATCGGGTACAGGCCGACCATGCCCTTGTAGACGTTCGCACCCGTGTGGTCCATGCGGTGATCGTGGAACCAGAAGAAGCTCTGCTTCTCGCGATCGTCATTTCCCGCGGGCCAGTTCAGGTAGAGGTTGTCAACGAACATCCCCGGCGCGTAGCCGTGCGCGTTCGGCCCATGCTTCATCGAGTAGTGCGGGTTGCCGTCGCTCTCGGGAGCGGTGTGCCCGTTGTGCAGGTGGGTGAGGAACGACCAGTCCGGAGCGCCGAAGTCCTGGCGGTCAAGGCCCAGCGGGTTCTCGTCGAGGTGGTTCTCGAACCGCACCAGCACCGGCTTGCCGTACTCCGCGTTGATCATCGGGCCGGGGAACGTGCCGTTGAAGGCATAGATGGTGCTCGGCGGCAGGGTGCGCTGGGTGCCGGCGGCGTACGTCTTGCCCGTCGAGTCGAACGAGACGGTGGGCTTGCCCTTGATGTCGATGGGCAGCACCGGCGACGTCGTGAAGGCATGCGTATTCACGACCACATCGAGCTTGTAGACGATCGGATCCACGGGCGTGGCGCCCGGGGGAGCCCACATCTGGTGCCGCTCGTTGCTCGAGCGAGTTCTGCTGGCCCATGCCCGGGCCGGGTGTCTTCTTCCAGTAGGCGAACTCCGACACCTGGGTGGGCCTGGCCGCCTTCGGCACCGGCAGCGGGTCGACGAAGGGCGCCAGGATCAGCGGGCTGGTCGGGAACACCTCGGTGTAGAAGAGGGTGTCGGCCAGCGCCTCGGAGGCTCCGTCGAAGGCGCCGTCAGGGCTGAGCAGCCCGCGGACGGACAGGTACGGCACGCCCATCTGCTGCGCCGACAGCACCGCGACACCTGCGCCCGCGACCGCGCCCAACTGGAGGAAGTTGCGGCGCGAGAAGCCGCTCTTACCCGTTGTCTCGTCAGTCTGGACACTCGCCTCGATCGTCTGGCCAGTCGTCTCGTCGGTCATCGAGCCCACCCCTTTCAAGGAATCGGCGGTCCTGCGCACCCCAGCGCCCGTTCCGCGAGGGTTAGATTTGCGTTAAGACCTTGGAGAAACCTAGGGAGGGCTCCAGGCCCCTTTGACACCCCCGCGTTGCTTCCCCACCGTGACAACCGGCACGATGCACGTTAAACATCGGAGGAAGACGTGGAACAACTCGCCATCGACGTCAGCGAGATGGTCGCCGCCCATGACGGGATGCGTAAGGAGTACGCCTCGCTCCCGCTGCTCGTGAAGTCGGTGCCCGACGGCGATGCGGCACGCGCCGCCGTCGTGTGCGACCACATCGCCCTGCTCGGCCTGCTCATGCAGGTCCACCACGACACCGAGGACGAGCTGCTCTGGCCGCTTGCGCAGGAGCGTGCACCGGAGCACGAGGCCGTCTTCATCATGGAGGCCGAGCACGAGGAGCTCAACGTCGGCCTTGCCAGCGTGACCGCACTCGCCGATGCCTGGCGCGCCGACCCCTCCGCCCACAACCGTGCGGCGTTGCACACCGAGCTCATCTCGCTCGAGAAGGTCCTCCTGAGGCACCTTGGCCACGAGGAGAAGGAGGCGCTGCCCCTGCTCGCGACCGTCATCAGCGACGAGGAGTTCGCGCGCTTCGGCAACAACGTTCGCGCCGCACTGACGCCCGAGCAGCGCACCCTCCTTCTGGGGCTCATCATCGAGGACACCACCCCTCAATTGGGGGAGTCGATTCTCGCGTCCATGCCCCCCGAGGCCCGCGCCAATTTCGAGATCGAGGGCCGTCCGCTGGTCCGCGAGTACAAGGCACGCCTGCTCGCCAATTAGTCCATTCGGGGGTTGTCGCCCTACCGGCGACCATGACTGAATGGGGCATCGATCTCGCGCAGCGCAGATGCTGCACAGGGGAGGTAGCGATGTCCATGCGTATCGACATGACGTGGCACGACGACGAGGCAATGAGCTTCCAGGCCAGCTGCGCAGCCTGCGACTACCAATCTCACCCGGTAGATGACGAGGACGCCGCGAGGACGGCCTGGGAGAACCACGCCTGCGCCTGAACGTCCCGACGGCGCCACAGCCACCAGACGTCACGTCCGAACGACTCTGTCAGCAGAACGAGCGCGAAGACCAGCAACGCGACGTTGATCGCCGAGGGCAGTACCTGGGACGCCACCACGGTCAGCACGATGCCCTGCGTGGCGGCGACCACCTTCCGCCAGTACCGGGGTGGCAGCGTGACCCGCATCCACTCCCACCCCCATCCCGCTGCAACAAACGCATAGCGGGCAAGGCCGATGACAAGGACCCACCAGCCGGCCATGGGGACGACGAACACGCAGAGCACGAGCATCAAGAAGGCATCGACCTCGTAGTCGAAGCGCGCCCCCAGCTCCGACTGCGAACCGGTTCGTCGAGCGACCCAGCCGTCGGCGCCGTCGAGCAGCAGGGCGACGATCGAGAGGGAGACCACGGCGGTGGTGTAGCCCGGCGAGCCGAGGCTGGAGACGGTCAGGGCAGCAATCCCACCGACCAGCAGTGCCCTGATCAGGGTCACGGTGTTAGCCGGTCCGAGGCGGGCTGCCTGCGTTGCTGCGAGTCCCCTGGCAAGAGTGATGACGACGAAGCTGCCGACCGTGAGTCCGGCCAGCCAACCCGCATCGGTGAGGCCCACGGTTGCGGAAAGCATGCCGAGGAGAACCGTCTGGGCAACCAGGCCGACGGCTGGCCCCGCAGTCACACCTCGCACCACTTCTCCACCTCTGACCCCCCTTATTGAGGCTAGGGGCGAGATCCGGCGGATGCTATCGTCCAAATTGGGTGGATCGCAGGTGGGAGTGTCCGGTGGGAACAGAATCGCTTGCCTACTGGCTCCGCGAACCGGGCGTGGGCGAGATCCGATCAGAATCGCTCGGCGAGCCGGGTCCCGAGGACGTACTTGTGCGAACCGTGCGCACCGCAGTGAGCCGAGGAACCGAGACGCTCGTCTTCCGCGGCGGCGTGCCGGCCAGCCAGTACGCGACCATGCGAGCACCGTTCCAGGTCGGCGAGTTCCCCGGACCGGTCAAGTACGGGTACCTCAACGTCGGAACCGTCGAGAAGGGCCCGGCCCACCTGCGCGGACGGACGGTCTTCTGCCTCTATCCCCACCAGACCGGATACGTGGTGCCTGCGCAGGCGGTCACGGTCGTGCCCGACGAGGTGCCCCCCGATCGGGCGGTGCTTGCCGGCACCGTCGAGACCGCGGTCAATGCCCTGTGGGATGCCGCCCCCCTGGTGGGCGACCGCGTGACGGTGATCGGCGCCGGCATGGTCGGCTGCTGCGTGGCCCGCCTGCTGGAGCAGATCCCCGGCGTCCAGGTGACGCTCGTCGACGTCGACTCCTCCCGTGCGACCACCGCCGACGCCCTGGGCGTCGCCTTCCGACTGCCCGCCGATGCCAGCGAGGGTCAGGACCTTGTCGTCCACACCAGTGCGACCTCGGCCGGACTGCAGCGCTCGCTCGACCTGCTCACCCCGGAGGGCACCGTGCTCGACATGAGCTGGTACGGCGACGCCGACGTCACCGTCTCCCTGGGCGGAGCGTTTCACTCCGGACGCCTTACGATTCAGGCCAGTCAGGTCGGCAAGGTGTCGCAAGCGCGCCGAGCATCCCGGACTATGGCTGACCGCCTGGCCCTGGCTCTCGACCTTCTCAAGGACCCGGCGTTCGACGCACTCATCTCCGGAACCTCCGACTTCATCGACCTGCCTGACACCATGGCCCGCATTGCCGACGGCCGGCTGCCGGCCCTCTGCCACACCGTTGCGTACGAGGGGATGTAGGTCATGTTCAGCGTGACGGTCCGCGATCACTTCATGGTCGCCCATAGCTTCCGCGGCGATGTGTTCGGCCCCGCCCAACGACTCCACGGCGCGACCTTCGTGGTCGACGCGACCTTCAAGCGCCCCAGCCTGGATGCTGACAACATCGTCGTCGACATCGGTCGGGCGTCCGAGACCCTCAAGTCGATCCTCGGCGAACTCAACTACCGCAATCTCGACGACGAAACGGCGTTCGCCGGCGTCAACACGTCGACCGAGATGCTCGCGCAGCTCATCGCCGACCACTTGATCGCTGCCATCGGCGCGGGCGACCTCGGCGCCGGCGCAAGCGGCATCACCGCCATCGCCGTGACCTTGCACGAGTCGCACATCGCTTGGGCGAGTTACGAGACGACGCTGTGAACCCCGTCCAGTTCGTCCTTCCGGACGTGGTCCACGACACGGCGCAGCCGAGCGGCGGCAACACCTATGACCGCAGGATCAGCCTCGGGCTCGCTCGGCTGGGCTTCCCGATCTGGGAGAGGGTCGTGCCGGGCACCTGGCCTGACCCCGACGACGCCGCACTCGCCGTGCTCGCCGAGGTGCTCTCGACGATGCCCGACCGGACCGTCGTGCTCCTCGACGGCATGATCGCCGCGGCGGCCTCACAGGTTCTCGTGCCCGAAGCGTCGCGACTGCGCCTGGTCGTCCTCGTCCACATGCCGTTCGGCGCAGCGACGGACGAGGACGGCCTCCAGGCGCGGCAGCATGAGAGCGCCGTCCTGGCGGCATCGAACTCGGTCATCACCACGAGCAACTGGACCCGAGAATGGCTGGTGAGCGCCTACGGGCTCGCACCCGCCCGCGTGTACGTGGCGGAGCCGGGCGTCGACATGGCCACGTCGGCCGACGGGTCGAAGGACGGCGGAAAGCTGCTGTGCGTGGCCGCACTCACCCCGGGCAAGGGACACGCCGACCTGGTCACGGCCCTCGACCTGATCCGGGACCTGCCCTGGACGCTGTCGTGTGTCGGCTCGCTGGAGAGGGCACCGGTGAACGTCGAGATGCTCCGGCGACAGATCGCGGAACTGGGGCTCGGCGATCGGATCACCCTGCACGGAGCCCGCACGGGGCATCACCTCAGCCGGCACTACCGGACGGCCGACCTGCTCGTCCTTCCATCGCATGCCGAGACCTACGGCATGGTCGTGACCGAGGCCCTCGCCCACGAGATCCCGGTGGTCGCCACCGACGTGGGCGGAGTGCCGGACGCGCTCGGTCGCACCCGTGATGGGGCTCGCCCCGGCCTGCTCGTCCCCCCTCACGATCCCGAGGCGCTCGCGGGTGCTCTCCGGACCTGGCTCACCGAGCCCGTCGTGCGTCGGGAACTGCGACTCGCGGCAGGGCGTCGCCGCACGACACTGACCGGCTGGGGTGACACGTCGCGACGGCTCGCCCGCGTGCTGCAAGGAGCCGCGGCGTGAGCACTGATGTAGCCCGGGCGGCCCCCGACTGGCTGATGCTCCGCGAGCCCGCCGACGCGACGGCGCGCTCCGTCTGGCTCGTCGAGCAGCTCAGCGCCCACCTGCCGCTCACTCGTCCGGTCGTCGTGCACGACCTGGGCTCGGGAACGGGCTCGATGGCGCGCTGGCTCGCGCCCCTGCTCCCCGGACCACAGCGCTGGGTGCTCCACGATCGGGACATCGACCTGCTCAAGGCGATGCCCGCCAATGCCGGGCTGCCAGCCGACGCGTCCCTGGAGATCCGCGCCGACGACATCACCCGACTGCCCGAGGGTGAGATCGCCGACGCGAGTCTCATCACCGCATCAGCGCTTCTCGACATGTTCACTCAGACGGAGCTGACTCGTTTCGTCGACGCCTGTGCACGCGCGCAATGCCCGGTGCTCCTGTGCCTCTCGGTCACTGGCCGCGCCGAACTGGCACCTGCGGATCCGCTCGATGTGCACCTCCAGGCCGCATTCAACGCCCATCAGCAGCGAGTACTTCACGAGGAGGCGCTGCTTGGCCCCACCGCCTGTGCGCGGGCGGTGGACGAGTTCCGCCGCCACGGTCACGCCGTCATCGTGCGACACAGCCCATGGCACCTTTGCCCGGACCAACCCGAGTTGATCGCCGCGTGGCTCGACGGCTGGGTCACTGCCGCTGTCGAGCAGGACCCCGGCCTCGGGGAAGCAGCGTCCGCGTACGTCCAACGACGCCGCCTTGAGATCGCCGAGGGTCGACTGCACGTCACCGTTCACCACGACGATCTTCTGGCTGTTCCACAATGACGGCCTACGACTCGCCCGCCGCGGCAAAGGCTCCCGCCGAGGCTCCGCCACTGCAGGTCCCCGACGACCCGTCGGGCTCACGACGCGGGCTCTGGCCCGTCGTCCGACTGCTCGGCGGATTCGCCGTCCTGGCCGTCCTGTTCTGGCGAGTGGGTTCGGGTCCGTTCATCGACGGCATCCGGCAGATCGACGCTCGTGCCGTCATCGCGGCCGTCATGCTCGGAGCGATCACGACGGTGTGCTGCGCATGGCGGTGGAGCCTGGTGGCCCGCGGGCTGGATGTCAGCGTGCCGATGCGAACGGCTGTCCCGGCCTACTACCGATCGCAGTTCCTCAACGTGACCCTGCCCGGCGGAGTGGTCGGCGATGTGCACAGGGCCGTCAATCACGGACGCGAGGTCGGCAACGTCGAGCGGCGGAGTCCGCGCCGTCGCCTGGGAGCGCACCGCCGGGCAGTTCGTGCAGATCGCCCTGACGGTGGCGATCCTGCTGCTCCTGCCGTCGCCCGTCCGCGCGGCGATGCCCGCGCTGGCCGTGGCGACGCTGGTGGTCGGGGTCGTCGTCCTTGTCGCAGCGCGCACGCTGCCCCGCAGCGGGGCGTCCCGGTGGGCGAGGGCCCTCAACACCGCCACCAGCGACCTGCGCGACGGCCTGTTCGCCCGGCGCAGCTGGCCGTTCATCGTGCTGGCCTCTGCTGTCGCCGTGGCCGGGCACACGGCAACGTTCCTCCTCGCGGCGCGCACGGCCGGCGTCTCGATGACGGCGACGCAGATGCTTCCGCTCGCGCTCATCGTTCTGCTGGCGATGGCCCTGCCGCTCAGCATCGGCGGGTGGGGACCCCGCGAGGGCGCAGCGGCGTGGGCGTTCGCGATGGCCGGGCTCGGTGCCGCCGCCGGGATCACCACCGCGGTCGTCTACGGCATCCTGATTCTGGCAGTCGACCCTTCCGGGCGGCGTGGTCCTTCTCGTGGCATGGTTACGCCGTGACTGAGCGCCCGTACACGGTGCTGAGCTGCGGGGTCTCCCTCGACGGCTACCTCGACAGTGCCTCGCATATCCGGCTGCTCCTGTCCAACGACGCCGACCTCGATCGCGTCGACTCCGTCCGTGCCGCCAGCGACGCGATCCTCGTCGGCGCGGCGACGGTCCGCAACGACAATCCGCGCCTGCTGGTGCGCTCCGCCGAGCGACGTGACGAGCGGGTGCGACGTGGCCAGACACCATCACCGATGAAGGTCACGGTGACGCGCACCGGCAAGCTCGACCCCAGCGCCAACTTCTTCACGCTCGGCGACGCGATCCCGAAGCTCGTCTACTGCGAGACGGCGGTCGCCTGCGAGGCTCGCGACCAGTTGGGGCATGCCGCCACCGTCGTCGACGCCGGATCGTGCGTCGACGCCCGATGGATCAGCGAGGACCTCCATGCGCGGGGCGTGCGGCGCCTGATGGTCGAGGGCGGCGGGACCATGCACACGCAGTTCCTCACCGAGGACCTCGCCGACGAGCTGCACCTGGTGATCGCGCCGTTCTTCGTGGGCGACTCGCGCAGCCAACGATTCGTGCAGGACGGCCAGTTCCCCTGGCACCCCGGCCGTCGCGCCACTCTGGCCGAGACGCGCGCCATCGGCGACGTCGTGCTGCTGCGCTATGCGCTCTCGCCGCGCTTCATCGTCTGAGGTCTACGCCACCGCGGTCTGCTGGGCGATCGTCACGATGACGAACTCGGCCGGTGCGTGCACGGCGAAGCCGACTACCACCTTGAGCAGCCCGGTCGCCAGGTCTTCGGAAGTCATCGTGTCGAGGCCGACCCGCACGAAGTACGCCTCCCTCGCCGTGCCGCCGACCAGCGCGCCGATACGGCAGAAACGCCCACGCGCCCGGTTCGGCGCCCGGAGGCTGCCGGGTGCGGGCGCCCCAGACCACCGCGTTCCCCGCACTCATCCTGCGAATGCAGTTGATCCCCTGCCGATTCAACTGGGCGGCCACCTGGGCATCGATCGGCACGGCCAACGAGTCCACGCCACCGAGGGCCACATCGCTGCCGCTCGGCGCCGTCTGGGGGCCTCGCGTCACGTCCCTCCGGGCGATGAGGCCCGCCACGGCGCCACTCGGGTCGATCGTCAGGAGCTGGCCGGCCGGGTCGCGTTCGCATATCCGCGGGAAGTAGACGGCCAGGTTGTCGTCATGGAGGAAGAGGCCGTCGTCGCCACCAGCATCCAGAGCGACGCGCGTCGAGATCCAGCCTGAGGGGGGCCCGGCGATGACTATCGCGCCGCGGCGCTTCGCATAGGCGACCACTGCGGCCAGCGCATCAGGCTCCACGTCGAGGGTCGACAGGTCCCCCGGCCCGGCGTACGGCGGCAGCACGACCAGATTCAGGACGTCGATGGCGCCCAGACTCGACACCGCGTCGATCGGGTCGCCCTCGCACCGGATGATCCAGGCGCGCAGTCCGCCGTTGGCGAAGTAGTCCCGGACCGAGTAGCCCAAGTGGCTATCGGGAGTCACCGGTCCAAAGAGCCCCTCGAACTCCCTGATCCCGCCTACGGGCGTCGGCACGTCGACTGGACCCTGCCCGGCGAAGCCGATGAACGCCGTGTTCGTGCTCTCGACGAGGGAGATCGACATGCCGTGGTCCTCTCTCGGGGAGCCCTGACGCTATCGGCCAACGTCGTGAGGAGCCACCGGGATGCCGGAAGGCCGGCCGAGGTTTCCCTCGACCGGCCTTCTGGTGCTTCGTGCAGCGGATGCCGCTAGTAGCGGACCGACCGGACGTTGGACCACGGCGAGAAGCCCTGGGCACTCTCGGCGCGAACCCGGTAGTAGTACGTCGTGCGCGGACACCTTGCCCGTGGACGGATCCACGAACGAGGTGCTGGTCTTGCCGACTACTCCCGCCCAGGGTGGTCGGGCTGCCCTGCCAGTTCACCGGGGTCCCGGCGAGCTGGCCCTTGTCGGACAGCGTCTGCACCGTGCCGGCGGTGAAGCCGGCGTTGGTCGAGCGCTCCACGACGAAGTTAGTCAGCTGCCAGTCGGCGTTGTTTCGCCACGACACGGTGACCGTCGTGGATCCGTCGGCCCGGTCAGCGCGACACGTTCAGCGTCGGTGCATCCGGGGAACCCGGCGAAGTCGACCGGGCGCATCATGTCGTTCTCCTCGTGTCCGAGCAGGTGGCAGTGCCACACGTACTCCCAGCCCATGTTCACCGGCTGGTTGGTGAACGTGATCGCCGTTGCCCGTGATCGGATCGAGCGTCGGCGATCTGATGGTTGCGATCGGCATCGTCGGATCGATCGAGCGGATCGCTGTCGCCGATCTTGAACGGCAGCTCCGGGGTGGCCGGCCGCATTGCGACGATGGCGTCCTCGAGCGGGTTCATCCGCACCGATTCCTTCCAGCCCATCTCGTTGTCGTCCGGCGGACGGATCGCGCCGTCCCAGCCGACCCGGTTGATCAGCTGCACGTCCATCAGGTGGAAGTGGATGGTGTGCGTGTCGACACCGTTGTGGGTGATCTTCCAGATCGCCGTGCCATCACGTGTCGTCCCGATCTGCGTGCCGACCTGCGACGGCTTCAGGAACTCCGAGTCGGGCTCGGCGTAGCCCATCGGCAGGGTCGTCTGGTTCTTCGAGTTGGTGAACGGAAGCTCGACACCCAAGGTGGCGTTCATCCGGCCGTAGTCCATCTCGAACAGTTCCTGGATCGCCTTCGGATCGGCAGCGAGGCTGCACCGAGGTGCCGACCGACGTTCGTCGACAGCGTCGTCGTCGCCGTGGCCTGGTTGCCCCACCTGGTAGATCGGTGCCGAGATGGACACCGACGGACGCGGTCGCATAACCGTCACCGACTCGGTCAGCGTCAGCGCCGACACACGCCGGTGCTCAGGTCGACCGTCGCCGTACCCGTCGCCGTGTTGCCCGCGGGTGGCTTCGACACGTGACCGTGGCGCCGGACGTGTAGCCCGACCGGAGCCGTTGCCGCACCCTGCGTGGTGACGGCATGTTGACCGACGCCTCCCCGCACCGTGGCCCCCGCGGTCGGCGGCCTGAGTGCCAGCGAGCGGTGTCGACGACGGTGACCGTCGGGCGTACCGGTACCCGGTGCCGCCGTTGACCATCGTGACGGACGGATACGGCCCCGTGTGCCGATCACCGGGATCACCTTAGCGCCGGCGCGGCCGTGTCGCCGGCGTCACCGCCGCCGTTGGTGCGTAGCCGGATCCGCCGTCGACAGGTTCAGGATCTTCACGTCCCCGACCGTGCGAGGCGTCGACGAGATGCTGTTCGACTGGATCCGCGAGTACACGTCGGTCGCCCCGATCGGATCACCCGGGTACGCGGCCGCGTAGCGGGTCTCCGGGACGATCGGCTTGTGCTGAACCGCGGCGAACGTCGCGGGCAGCGCATGCGCGCACCGCCGTGTCGTTGAACGGGAGTCGGAGCTGCGCCACGGTTGATGCGGAACTGCATGATCGTGCGGGTGTTCGGGCCGTAGCCAGGCAGCGTCGACGGCGTGCCGCCGCTGTCGGTCTGGTCCGGGTTGTTGGAGTAGTAGTCGTTGCGAGGATCGAACGCCGGCACGGGGGTCGGCGAGTCGTTGTACAGGATGACGTTGGTGCAGCCCGGCGGCCTGTCGCCTTGCTGAAGTCGTAGACCACGTCAGCGCGCTCGGCCGGGCCGAGCAGCAGCGCGTCGCTCCTGGATGTTCAGCACCACGATGTCGCGCCGGTTGTAGTTGTACGTCACCGGCCCGTTGCGGACGTCGACCGCGTTCGGAAGCACGCCGCCCTCGGTGCCGATCTGCAGGAAGTTGCCGACGGCTGCTGCCGGATCCGGCACGCCGCCGTCACGACCGTCGGTCGGCCAGTTGGCCGGGAATCCGGCTGTCTTGACTGCGGGCACCATCGGCACCTCGCCAGCGTCCGCGTTGGTCGGCATCGCGTTGGGCGCCGTCACGACCACATCGACGACTTGCTCAGAGGACGCCGGAGCGACCGGGGCCGCGGGCGTCGTCGGAGCCGTCGGAGCCATCGGAGCCGTCGGTGCAGTGGGCACGGCCGGCAGCGACGGTCGGGTCGGTCTGCTGAGCCAGCACCGCCGCGTCGTAGGCGGCCTGGTCTGCCAGGTACGTCGCGTTGGCGCTGTCGAAAGCCGCCTTGTCGAGGTTGTACTTGGTCACCGCAGCCAGGTAGGCGACCATCGCCGGATCGGCGTTGTAGGCGGCGAGAGCAGCCTGGTACGACTTGAGTGCCGCAGCGTTCGCTGCATTGACCTTCATGTCGTACGCCGAGCAGTACATCTGCAGGTTCCAGTAGCGGTCGTTGGCGCCGTTGAGGATGCGGAAGCGGTACGCCTTCGGGTCGACGTTCATGTAGGGGTAGGCGATGCCGTTGACGACGGCCGTATCGACGAACGCCTCAGGAGCCAGCGACACGTCCGAGGTGGCCAGCCCCTTGGCCTTCGTGTACGAGCTCGGGGTGCCAGGGATCATCGGCGGCTTCCACGGGCCTGCGTTCACGTGCGTCGTAGCTCAGGGCGTTCGGGTTCGACCTCTCCGTGGACCAGGCCCGCGCACCGTGCCGAAGATCGGCCAGAACCACGGCCGTAGTCCCAGCGACCCATGGCGTTGGCGCCGGTGTTGTCGTAGGGGTTCTGGTTGGGCATGTAGACGTGCGGGAACCACAGGTTGCCGGTGCCGCCCCACTTCTGCGGTCGTCTCCACGTCGGGTCCTGATCGGTCAGCTGTCCGTCGGGGAAGTAGCCCGAGGGATCGTTGTCCGGAACGAAGCCCTTGTCCTGGATGACCAGCGGGATGTTGTCCGCGGGCAGCAGCGCCTCGAACTTGGTCTGCGCGTTGGTGCCGGATCCAGTGGTTCCGGGATGTCATTCCTGCGCGTCCGTGGCCAGCGGAGGGTCAAGACGGTAAGCGGAGACCTCACCGGCGTAGACGTTCAGGCGAGTCAGTCCATAGGCGTGGTCGTGATACCACATCAGGCGCGCCGACTGCTTGTTCGTGTAGTAGAAGGTCAACGTGCCATCGCTGTCGCCGCCTTCTTCGTGCCGTCCGGACCGGCTGGACTGCGGGCATATCCGGCACGCCGTAGACCGACACGCCCTTGCGGGTACTTGGTGGTGTCCCCGACCGGGTGGTCCACTGGTTCGGGTGCCGTCCGAGATCCACGGCGTGAGGCCACCGTGCAGGTGGATGACGGGCGCGGTTCTGGGCGTAGGGTCGTACGGTGTCGGCGTCCTTCGCGTCCCTGTCTTCACCGCCGGACCGTCACCGGCACCCATCGCGGTCGTGTCGACGGGATCGAACAGGTCGCCGCCGGCGCCGGTGGGCAGCTCGTTGACGAACTTGACCCGGACCGGCCGGTTGGCATGGGCGACGATCATCGGGCCCAGGTAGAACGGCGCGCCCGCGGCCGAGCGGCGGGCGTTGATCTGGTAGTAGCCGCGCAGCTGGGTCGCCGGCAGGTCGGGCGGAACTGCTGGGTGTAGTCCTTGAGCCCGATCTCGTAGTAGTCGGAGCCGGGGTACGTAGTCGACGTCGAGAGATGCGGCCGGCACGTAGCCCGGGGTGACTCCTGGATGAACTCGCGGATGCCTCCATGATCTGAGACCTTGGCATAGATCCAGCTGCGGAACTCGTTGATCCGATCCAGGGACCGGAGTGTTCCCGGTGGGATCCGCCACCGATCCGCCCCGAGCAGGGACGACGACGGCGGCTGTTGAACGGCGAGTTGTCGACCGACTGGTGAGCGTCCTGGTCGCCGGGTCGTAGGCGGGGAGGATGACGTCGGCCCCGCCGACCTGCCACGTGACGTGGGGCATGGGGCTGGTCGCGTAGTAGGCGTTCGTGCCGAAGTAGTCAGGACCTTTGGTGGAGTCGTATGTCGAAGCCGCGACGGCCTGGGACGGCTTGCCCTTGAGCGTCGCGTTGCGGGCGGCCTTCGCGCGCATCTTCGCCGTCGTGCGCATCTTGACCATGTCCCAGCCGGCTCATGGGCGGGCTGGCTCGACGACATCTGCGACGCAGTCATGCCCATCTGACCGCCAGAGTTCGTCGGTGGCGGCGTCGGCTTCGACGCTGCGATGGCCTGACTGACCGGCATGGCCAAAAGACGCAACCACCGTCTGTACGGGCAGCAACTTCTTCTTCATGTGAAACCCCCCTCGCACGCCGGCGCACTGACGCTGGCTCCCCTGAAACCCCTCCTCTCCTTCGATTCCACGGTGGGAGTGTAGGAAAAGGTGAAGCGGAACCTAGCAATCCAAGGCGAGGTAAAGAAACAGTACCAATGGTCAAGTGACAGGTCAACGGGACTCCACCCCGCATGAGGGGTACGTGTCGCGGCCGAGCGCGCCAATCAGGACATATGGGCAAACGTACGCGTTCCGATATTTGACCGGTCAATGAACAAGGGGACGTCCCAGCTCTGGGTGGGACGCCGACTGGAGGGGACGAAGAGCGGTGGCCCGATCGCCTTGGGGCGCCGCGGTGGCGCGACATCGACGCGGTGGTCCGGAAGGACGTGATCACACTGCTGGCGATGGCGCTTGCAGCACAAGCCACTACTGATCCGACCTGCGGCCTGCTGATAGTGATGACAACGCCCACGTTGTTTTCCCGCGACGAGGTTGTGGGTATCCCCTGCCTGGTTTCCGTGTTCGCCGACGGTTCATTCGAACCTACTCACAGGGCGCACGCGGTGACTCGAAGTGGATGTGTATGCATCACGTGTCGTGCGATCTGGCGCATTGTCACCGCACGCCCGGAGGGCCGACCGAGGTTGTTCCCTGACCGGCCCTCCGGCTAGATGGTGCCTAGTGGGTTGCTACTGGTCCTGAGCGGCAAATCGCCAGCCGGTATCCGCGCGGAGGTTTGCCCATTCAAGTGAGGACTGAACCTGTACGTAGTAGTTGGTGGTGTGTGCCAAGGTTGCACCCCGCCGAGGCCGTTGACGATCGTAGTCATTGTAGGCGGTTCCCGGGTTGGTGGTCAGGCCAGCGACGTTCTTGGACTTCACGTTCGTTGCGAACGTCGAGTCAGTCGACCAGCGAGAGCATGTGAGTTTGATCCCCAGGTTTCCCCGTTCGAGCGGAGGCCATTTCCACAGGTCCCTGAGCTCCGGCCAATAAAATGGCGCCTGTCTGGACAGGGACAGGGCCATGGGAGCAGGAGCAGCATGCACGTAGAACGTCGGAGCCTTGACCTGCACTCCAGCGGACCACTGCAAGTAGCCATTTGGCGCTCTGCCGCACGAACCCGGTGGTCGTTCGTCGCACCGCTTCGCCACTGGACTGTCAGTGAACATCATCATCCTGGAAGCGCTCCGCCCAACGTGGGTGATCGGACCCTGCAGGGAACCAATGACCCACCGGTCAGTGGCCCCTTGTCGGACAGCGTGCTTACGTTGCCACTGGCGAAGAGTTGCGGTCGCTCGAACGCTCCACGACGTAGTTCGTGAGCTGCCAGTTGGCGTTGTTCGTCCAGCTCAACGTCACCGTCTTGTTGCTGGCCTTGTAGGAAGCACTCAGGTTCGAGGGCGCCGCGGGCGATCCGGCGTACGTCACTACGCGCTTCTCGTCGTTGACCTCGTGCCCGTACGGAGTGCCGGCCCACACGTACTCCCAGCCCATGTCCACGGGCGTGTTGGTGTACGTGATGCCCTGCCCGGTGACCGGGTCGATTGCCGCCATCTGCTGCGTGGCTGGAAGCGTCGGGTCGACTGGTCGAACCGAGACGCCGACCTTGAAGGGCAGTTCGGGTGTCACCGGTCGGATGGCCACGAACGTGTCCTCGAGCGGATTGACCTTGACCGATTCCTTCCAGCCCAGCTCGTTGTCGTCCGGCGGACGGATTGCTCCGTCCCAGCCGACGCGGTTGATGACCTGCACGTCAGCCAGGTGGAAGTGCACCGTGTGCGTCACTAGGCCGTTGTGTGTCAGTCGCCAGATCGTCGTGCCGTTACGGGCCGTCCCCACCTGGGTCCCGGCCTGCGACGGATAGAGGAACTCGGTCGTCGGTTCGTTGTACACCATCGGCAGGGTTGTCTGGGTTCCCGCGTTGGTGAAGGGCAACTCCACGCCGAACGTGTAGTTGTACCGGCCGTAGTTCATCTCGAAGAGCTCCTGGATGGTCTTCGGCTCCGCCGCAACCGTGGCTGTCGTCACCTTGGTCACAATCGACGCCGTTGCCGTTGCCGCGGTGCCTCCCGAATACGTCGCCGGGATCGAGACGCTCGGGTTGCTGGTGTAGCCGCTTCCGACATTCGTGAGCGTCAGCGCCGAAACCTTGCCCGTCGCCGGGTCCACCGTCGCCGTGGCCGTCGCCGCGGTGCCCGTGGCCGGTGCCGCAATCGTCACGGTGGCCCCGGTGGTGTAGCCACTTCCGCCGGAGTTGACGGTCACGGAGGAGATGGCCTGACCAGTCAGCCTGACCGTGGCCGTGGCAGTCCTGTCCCGCCGTTGGGCCTCGAGATGGTAACGGTCGGGACCGACCGGTAGCCAGAACCAGCCTTGGCCACAGTTACCCCTGTCACTACCCCGTTGGTGATGACGGGAGTCAGCTGACCTCCGCTACCGCCGCCACCGCCGGACAACGTGGCGGTCGGGAGGTAGCCCGAGCCCCCGTTGGTCAGGCTGAGCCCGGAGACCTCGCCCGACTTTCCGGTCGGCCACGTCATCGAGTACGTCTCGATCTGCGCGTACGTGTCCTGGCTGCTGACGACGTCGCCCGGGTAGGCGGCGGCGTACTGCGTCTCCGGCACGATCGGCTTCGGCTGTGTCGCCGCGAACCACTTCGGAACCTCAGCGCGAAGCGCGCTGGAATTCCATTCGCCGTCTTCGCCGGCACGCCGGACGTCACGCCATTGATGCGGAACTGCATGATCGTTCTGGTGTTGGGACCATAGCCAGGCAGCGTGGTGGGAGCTCCACCGGTGGACGTCTGGTTCTTGTCATTGGTGTAGTAGTCGTTCCTCGGATCGAACATCGGCACGGGCGATGGCGCGTCGCTGTAGAGGATGACGTTCTTGCAGCCCATGTTGGCTGCGGTCGCGAAGTCGTAGACGACGTCAGCTCGCTCGGCCGGGCCCATCCACAGCGCCCGCTCCTGCACGTTCAGCACGACGATGTCACGACGGTTGTAGTTGTAGCCGATCGGAGCGTTTCGCACATCGACCGCGTTCGGCAGCACGCCGCCCTCGGAACCGATCTGCACGAAGGCACCTGCCGCGGCCGCGGGATCCGGCACACCGCCGGTCCGCCCGTCCTTGGCGAGTCGCCCGGGATGCCGGGCCCCTTCTTCGCCTGGACCATCGGGACCTCGCCGGCCGCTGCATTCTGCGGAACTCGGCGTCCACCGCGCCTGTCGTCCACATGTCCTTGGTGTTGACCGTGGCGAATGGCCCACCGGTGGCGGCATGGCAGGTCCGCCGCCGAGCAGTACATCTGCAAGTTCAGGTACCGATCGCTTGCCCCATTGAGGATCCGGAACCGGTACGCCTTTGGATCCACGGTCATATACGGGTAGGCCACGCCATTGACCACGGCGGTGTCCACGAATGCATCCGGCACCAGGGAGGCCGTCTGACGTCGCAAGGCCGTGCCATACGTGTAGGTACTGGGAGTGCCTGGAATCACTGGCGGTTCCCACGGCCTGGCGCCCGATGCCTAGGGGTTGGTCGTCTCGCCATGGACCAGGCCCGCCCCGGTGCCGAAGATCGGCCAGAACCAGGGACCGTAGTCCCAGCGGCCCATTGGGTGCGGCCCTGAGTTGTCATAGGGGTTCTGGTTGGGCATGTACACGTGCGGGAACCACAGGGCGCCCACGCCACCCCAACGTGGCCGGCCGAGTTCCACGTCGGATCCTGGTCGGTCAGCTGACCGTCCGGGAAGTATCCCGACGGGGTGTTGTCCGGCACGAAGCCCTTGTCCTGGATCACCAGCGGAATGCCCTCGCCGTTCGGGAGGACGGTTCTTCTGGGGATCAGCGGGATTCGCCGTGGCTGCAGGTTCTGCTCGTACGAGTCCTGCAGAAGGTACCGAGCAACTTCGCCGGCGTACACGTTCAGACGGGTCAGGCCGTACGCGTGGTCGTGGTACCACATCAGGCGAGCTGACTGCTTGTTCGTGTAGAAGAACGTCAGCGTGCCGTCGGAGGCCGTGTCGCCCGCCTTGGCGTGCCATCCTGCTTGACCGTCTGGACGGCCGGCATGTCGGGGACCGACGTGACCGAAACGCCCTTGGGGTACTTGGTCGTCGCCGACCGGCGTCGTCCACTGGTGGGGCGTGCCGTCGGAGATCCACGGGGTCAGGCCACCGTGCAGGTGGATGACGCGCGCGGGCCTGGGAGTAGATCGTCGTGCCGTCAGGTCCGACGCCGGCGCCCATGGCGGTCGTGTCGACCGGCAGGAAGAGGTTGCCGCCAGCTCCGGTTGGAGCTGGTTGACGAACTTGACGCGCACCGGCGCTGATCGGCCTGGGCCACGATGACCGGGCCGAGGTAGAACGGGTCGGCCGGGCCCGCCGGGTGCGTTGATCTGGTAGTAGCCGCGCAGCTTCGTCGTCGGAAGGTCCGGGCTGAACTGCTGGTAGTAGTCCTGCAGCCCGATCTCGTAGTAGTCGGAGCCCGGGATACGTTCTGGTGTCCGGCACCGCCACCGGAATGTACGAGGTAGCAGGATTGCTGCCAGCAACGGCAGTGTTCGTCACCGTTGCGCCACTTGTTGAGGCGCCCAGCATCGGCAGCGGCTCGATGAACTTGCGGATACCGCCCGCGATATCGACCTTGGTCGTGTAGTCGAGCTGCGGCAGTCTGGTTCACCGGGTCGAGTAGCGGGGCGCCGGTGTTAGCGGGTTCGCCGCAAAGGGTGTGTCGACGAACGGCACAGGGCTGTTGTCGATGGGGTCACGTGAAGGTTAGGGTCGTCGGGTCGTAGATCGGCAGGATGACGGGGTTCCCCGCGCCGTACGCACATGCGCCGGAACCACCGGATACCTTCCACGTCAGGCGTGGCAGCGAGCTCGTCGCGTAGTTGGGCGAATCGACCGAAGTAGTCCGGGCCATTGGCAGCAACATAAGGTGGTCGGCGAAACAGCCTGAGTGGGCTTGCCCTTGAGTTTCGCGTTGCGCGCCGCCTTCTCGCGCATCTTCGCGGTCGTGCGCATCTTCACCATGTCCCAGCCACTCATGGCTGGCTGACTGGACGCCATCTGCGACGCGGTCATATTCATCTGACTACCGGAATTGGCAGCAGGCGGCGTCGGCTTGGGAGCCGCCATCGCCTGACTGACCGGCATGGTCAGAAGTGCGACCACCGTCACGATCGGCAGCAACGTCTTCTTCATGACTTTCCCCTCGTATATGCGCGCCGCGCTTTGCCTGAGTCCGCCCTGACCGGCCGAGGCCCATCAACCGCCTTGCTCGCTTCGTATCTCCTGTGCACGTTCAGTTGTCTGGTGCTCGCATCCGCCGATCAGGGCAGGTGGCGAGGCGCTTTCATGCGTCTTCACAGAGATCGCTCTCCGAGGTACATGCTTTACCTAAATCTCACCTTGATGCAGGGCTGGAAGTCCCAAGTGGCCTTATGAGGTAAAGCGGTGGCGCGGGACTTTGGTCCCGTGAGTAGCCACCCCAGGTGATGGTCCTTGAGGGATCAACCATCTGCGATGGATGATCCCTGTGCGCAGCCGCACACGATTGCAAGGAAGAGAACAAATCTAGGTAAAGACAAAAGCCCCACAAATTCGTCTTGTTTGCCCGATGTGCCGGCATCCCTAGAGGCGACGTTCACGGCGATTCCGGACAACCGACCGTCGTGGACCCACGCTCTGCTTCCCACATGGCGGAACGAAATGTTCAGAACATTTTGTCTCGACGTCGGGTGGATATCGAAATATGTAGCCGGCTATTTCGGGCGAAAGACCCTTGACGGATGGCGCAGATCAGGCGGAAACGGCCTGGTCTGTGCTATCGGAGATGAACGCGTTGGCCCGCGGGTTGTACATCAGCCACAGCACGACGAGCTCGAGAACGATGATCCCGAAGCCCTGCCAGAAGGCGTCCTGGAACAGGTACGCCACCCCGCTGAGTGCATTGAGCACCACGAGGATCGTGATGACCAGGCGAGCCCACGCGCGACCGCGGGCGAGGTAGACGGCGAGGACGATCCGCAGGAGGGCTAGGCCCAGGACGACAGCGCCGGCGAGCAGCAGGCCCCGAACGACCAGTGACGCAGAAACGTCCGTGATCCCCGAGGCGGCGATCGCCTGGCCCACGGCCGACTCGGAGTCCGCGTCCGACAACTCGATGGCCGCGGTGATGAGCTCGAGTCCGACGAACGTGGCGATTCCGGCGGCGACCCACTGAAGGACGACGGCGATCGTCACGGTGACAGGGCGCTTCATGGCTGCCACGTTACGCCGAACGACGTGCCAGCGTGTGTCGGATCTCCTGCGTGAACACGACGGATCCGTCGGCGTTCGCACACGCGGCAAACCGTTCCAGCGCCTGCTCCTTGACCGCGGGCCGCTGATCCTCGGGCACCGCGAGCCACATCATCCGCTGCCCGACCGACCAGCTGAAGTCATGCCACTTCTCCCCGTTGGCGAACCGGACAGGGATCGTCTCGACGACCGTGCTGCACATCGGAGAAACCCGCCGACGCGACGAGGTCCTGCATGCCTGCGTCGCTGGCGAACGGACCGTGTCGGCCGCTGGCCCGTGCATCGAGCATCGCGGGTGGCAGGTACGGCGTGAACACGTCGTCGATGTGCGCCAGCCTCGGATCGATCTCCCCGAAGGTGGTGACGCCGAGCCGGCCGCCCGGAACGAGAAGTGGCAGCCAGGATCGCAGCGCCTCGCCGGGCTCCGGCAGGAAGAACAGGACGAGGCAGGACGCCACGACGTCGAACGAGTCCTCTGCGAAAACAGGAGCCATCGCGTTGCCGACCAAGGCGTGAGCATTCCTCAGGCCGGCCGCCTGCGCCTGCGCGTTGGCGAGGTCGACCATCGCGGGCGAGATGTCGATCCCCGTGACCGAGCCCGACGGCAGGACGCCCTCCGCCGCCTGCAGCAGGACGGCACCACGCCCGCAGCCGACATCCAGCCAGCGTTCGTCCGGCCGCGGCGGGACGGCGCCCAGCAGGCTGGCGGCGATGGGCTGGAAGAAGTCCACGCCGACCGCGTCATAGGTGGACGACAGCGCATCGAACAGCGCGGCGACACGGGCGATCGGATCGTCCATCGGGCCACTCTGGCCTAGATCGGCAGCTTCCGGAAGACCGGCCGCGGCACCGACTTCAGGCCCATCATCACGAAGCGCAAGGGGCCCGGCGCGTAGACGGTCTCCTTGCCCTTGCGCAGTGCGTTGACCACGATCGCGGCGACGTCGTCGGGATTGATCGTCATCGGCGCCTCCGGCAGGCCGGCCGACATGCGAGTGCGCACGAAGCCCGGCCGCACGATCAGCACGTGCGCGCCCGACCCGTGCAGCGCGTCGCCGAGACCCTGGGCGAAGGCATCGAGCCCTGCCTTGGTGGAGCCGTACACGAAGTTCGTCCGACGAGCGCGATCACCGGCCACGCTGGACATCACCACGAGGGCGCCGTGCCCCTGGTTCCGCAGGCGCCGGGCCACATGCAGGCCCACGCTGACGGCGCCGGTGTAGTTCGTGGTCGCCATCGCGACGGCGAGGCTGGGGTCGCTCTCGACCTCCGCCTGATCGCCGAGGACGCCGAAGGCCAGCAGCACGACGTCGACGTCGCCGGCCGCGAAGACCGAGTCGATGAACGCGCCGTGCGCGGCCGTGTCCGTCGCATCGAACGGCTCCGCGACGACACCGCCGATGCCCAGGGCCGTCAGGTCGGCAACCGCGGCGTCGAGTGCCGACGAGGGGCGACCGGCAAGCACGACCCGACGCAGCCGCGCGCGCGGCAGCGCCTTGACCGTGGCGAGCGCGATCTCGCTGGACCCGCCGAGGACGAGGACCGCCTGGGGCTCGCCGAGTGCATCCATCATGACGTCTTCCTCACAGGGACAGTCTCCTTGCCAGATCCGAGGCGAAGACCCCGTTGGGGTCCATCCGGTCGCGCACCCGCTGCCATTCGCCCAGCCGCGGATACGAGGCCGCCATCATCGCGGGTGACATCCGGGAGTCCTTGGCCAGGTAGAGCCGTCCGCCCTCGGCCAGGACGAGCTCGTCGAGAGCGTCGAGCACCTCGGCGAGTCCGTCAACGCCGGCCGGCACGTCGATCGCCAGGGTCCAGCCGGGCTGCGGGAAGGACAGCGGGCCCGGATTGGCCGCACCGAACCGCTTGAGCACCGTCACCGGCGACAGCGCGCCGATGCCGCGCAGTCGATCCAGCGTCGTGGCGACGAGGTGGCCGCCGGCATCGGGCACGGCGAACTGGTACTGGAGGAAGCCCCGCGGGCCGTATCCGCGATTCCACTCGTGCGCGATGTCGAGGGGATGGAAGAAGGCAGCGATCGGCTGCAGTTCGCCCTGCTTGGACTTCGGCGCCTTGCGGAACCACGCCTCGTTGAAGGCGCGCATGGTCAGCGGATTGACAAGACCGCTGGGGAAGATCGCTGGAACAGTGGCGAGAGCCTTGGCTCCGTAGGCGAGTGGGTCGGAGCCGGGCTTGGCCGGGAGCCAGTCGGCGGGAGCGTGATCGCCACGCGTGAGCACGCCGCGACCGGACGGATGCACGCTGTCGATCCAGGCGACGCTGTAGCGGTACTCGTCGTCGCGGGCGATCATGCGGTCCATCAGGTCGTCGAGGCCCGCCGTGCGATCGGTGTCGACGCTGATCATCGAGGACGAGATGCGGATGAGGTCGAAGGTCGCCTCGGTGATGACGCCCGTGAGGCCCATGCCGCCGACCGTTGCCCAGAACTCCTCGGGCGTGCCGTCGGGTGTCAGGTCGCGAACAGTGCCGGAGCCGTCGACGAGGGTCATCGCCGTCACGTGCGAGCCGAAGGTGCCCTCCACGTGGTGGTTCTTGCCGTGCACGTCGGCGGCGATCGCGCCGCCGACGGTGACCATCCGCGTGCCGGGGGTGACCGGGACGAAGAAGCCGGCCGGCACGATCAGGCGCAGCAGGTCGTCGAGGGTCACGCCACCCCCGGCGGTGACGGTGCCGGCGACCGGATCGAGGACGACGCCCGACATCGCCGCCAGGTCGAGGACGGTGCCCCCGCCGGACTGCGCGGCGTCGCCGTACGAGCGACCCAGCCCACGAGCGAGCACACCGCGGTCACCCGCGGCGGCGATGAGTCGTTGGACGTCGTCGACGGAGGTCACCGACTCGACGTGGGCCAGCGACGGGGCGGTGCGCCCCCATCCGCTCAGCAGCTGCTCGGATGCGTCGCGTGCGAGCGGCGACGCGGTCGGTGTCGTCATCAGACCCCCAGGGCCCCTAGTCCGAACAGCACGAGCCAGATCAGCCCGAGCACGAGCATCATCCTGTCGCGCAGCACGACGTCCTCGGGGGCCTCGGCGTCACCGCGATCGACGTCGATGGCGTAGCGAAGGATCGCCAGCACGAAGGGCAGCACGCTCCACGCCGCCCACGGGAGGGTCGATGGAGCCGCGGACACCTCGAAGGCCCACAGGCAGTAGCCGGTGATGGTGACGGCCGCCGACGTGGCCCACACGAAGCGAAGATAGGTCGGGGTGTAGCCGGCGAGGCTCCTCCGAGTCCCCTCGCGCGGCGTGCCGTCGGCGGTGTCGAGGGCATGCATGAGCTCGCTGTACCTCTTGCCCGCAGCCATGAACAGCGAGCCGAAACCGGCGACGATGAGGAACCACCGTGAGATCGGCAGTTCGGACGCGACGCCGCCGGCGATCGCTCGCAGGAGGAAGCCCATGGCCAGCAGTGCGAGCTCGATGACGGGCTCGTGCTTCAGGAACATCGAGTAGGAGATGGTCGACGCGGCATAGGCGACCAGCACGCCCGCCAGGCCGAGGTTCACGGCCAGAGCGAGCGCGAGCGACACGACCCCGAGCACGGCGGCCGCCGCAAGTGCCACGGTCGCGGAGAGCTCACCGCTGGCGATCGGCCGCCTGCACTTCACCGGATGGGCGCGGTCGGCCTCCACATCACGCACGTCATTCAGCAGGTAGGTGGCACTCGCCATCAGGCAGAACGTGGCGAACGCGATGAGGCTGGGAACGAGGACGTCGGGCTCGAGCAGCGATCCCGCCGCGAGCGGAGCCGCGAAGACGAGAACGTTCTTCAGCCACTGCTTGGGCCGCATCGCCGCGACGAGGGCGGCCGGCGTGCTGCGCCGCGCTGGAGAGTCGACCACGCTACTCACCACGGTCGACATGGCCACCGGGCTCGGAGTCGCCGACGATCCGCGCGATCTGCGGAACCACCAGTGCCCAGGTGATCACGTGCATGAGGACCAGCAGGATGCGCGTGGACCAGCCGACGCCGGCCGGCTGATTGAGCGGGAACCAGCACGAGCCCAGGGCCACCAGGGTGCCGATCCAGTAGACGAGGCGTCCGGCGTGCGGCAGGCCACGAGCCAGCGAGGCGAGCAGGGCCCCCAGCACCGCCATGAGAAGGGGGATCAGCAGGACGCCGAGCCACGAGACCGTCACGATTGATTCGAGCCCGCGGGTGACGTCGAAGGGCACGCCGAACAGCCGGCCGATCAGGTAGATGATCAGCGACAGGATTCCGGCCCAGCTGCCGGTCACCACCGCGGCGTAGAGGAGCTGACGAACCGAGGGTGTGGCAGCCGTGGGGGGTCCCACAGGAGTCTTCGACTCCAGCCACCACGCGGTCATGCCGCCATTGTTCCCAACCGACGCCCCCCTGACCTGCGCAGGGCCGAATCGGTTCCGGGAAGGTCTGTGAACGCGTCGACTCTTGCCAAAGTTACCGGCCAGTAGCATCATGGAGTTACTGGCCGGTAACAATCGGAGGAATCACCCATGCCGCATTACAAGAGCAACCTGCGCGATCTCGAGTTCAACCTGTTCGAGGTCTTCGGCGCCGGCGACCGGATGGGCACCGGTCCGTACCACGACATGGACGTCGACACCGCCCGCGAGATCCTCCGCGAGGTCGAGCGCCTCTCGAGCGGCCCGCTCGCCGAGCCGTTCGCCGACGCCGACCGCCACCCGCCCGTGTACGACCCGGCCACGAAGTCCGTCACCATGCCCGAGGGCTTCCGCAAGTCCTACGACGCGCTGATGGACTCCGAGTGGTGGCGCCTCGACCTGCCCGAGCACCTCGGCGGCACGGGGGCACCTCCGTCCCTGCGCTGGGCCGCCTCCGAGATGATGCTGGGCAGCAACCCGGCCGCCTTCATGTTCATGTCCGGACCCGGCTTCGCGTCGATCCTCGACCACCTCGGCAACGCCGACCAGAAGCGCTGGGCCGAGCTCATCATCGAGAAGCGCTGGGGCGCGACGATGGTCCTCACCGAGCCCGATGCAGGATCCGATGTCGGCGCCGGTCGCACGAAGGCGATCGACAACGGTGACGGCACGTGGCGCATCGAGGGCGTGAAGCGATTCATCACGTCCGGCGAGCACGACATGGTCGACAACATCGTGCACCTGGTGCTGGCTCGCCCTGAGGGAGCCGGCGCGGGCACGAAGGGGCTCTCGCTGTTCGTCGTGCCGAAGTTCTTCGTCGACCTCGAGACCGGCGAACTGCTGGGCCGCAACGGCGTCTACGCCACCAACGTCGAGAAGAAGATGGGCCTGAAGGTCTCCACCACGTGCGAGATGACGTTCGGCGAGAAGGAGCCGGCCATCGGCTACCTCGTCGGCGACGTGCACGAGGGCATCGCCCAGATGTTCAAGGTCATCGAGTACGCCCGGATGATGGTCGGCACGAAGGCGATCGCCACCCTGTCGACCGGCTACCTCAACGCGCTCGAGTACGCGAAGACCCGCGTGCAGGGTGCCGACCTGACGAAGCAGACCGACAAGACCGCACCCCGCGTGACCATCACCCACCACCCCGACGTGCGACGCAGCCTCATGCTGCAGAAGTCGTACGCCGAGGGAATGCGGGCGCTGATCGCGTACACGGCCTACTGGCAGGACATGATCGAGCTGGCCGAGGCCGGCAACGCCGACATCGACCTCGACATGGCCGAGCGCATGAACGACCTGCTGCTGCCCGTCGTCAAGGGCGTGGGCTCCGAGCGCTCGTACGAGATGCTCGCCGTCGCGCTGCAGACGTACGGCGGCTCGGGCTTCCTGCAGGACTACCCCATCGAGCAGTACATCCGCGACGCGAAGATCGACACCCTCTATGAGGGCACTACGGCGATCCAGGGCCTCGACTTCTTCTTCCGGAAGATGATCCGCGACCAGTTCAAGTCGATCTTCTTCCTCGCCGCGCAGATCACCGAGACGGTGAAGGGCGACGAGGGCAGCGGCCAGCTGTCGGCGGAGCGCGAACTGCTCGGCAAGGCGCTCGAGGACGTCCAGGGCATCGTCGGCGTCCTCGGCCAGTGGGCGATGGCCTCGCAGCAGGACGTTCAGGAGATCTACAAGGTGGGCCTGAACACCACCCGCCTGCTCATGGTGACCGGCGACCTGATCATCGGCTGGCTGCTCCTGCGGCAGGCCGAGGTCGCGTCGAAGGCGCTCGAGGGCTCCCCGTCGCCGCGCGACCAGGTGTTCTACACGGGCAAGGTGGAGACGGCCCGGTGGTTCGCCCGCAACCGGCTCCCCCTCATCGCCGCCGAGCGAGCCGTCGCCGAGGCGACGACCCTCGACATCATGGAGCTCCCGGAAGAGGCCTTCTAGCACCCGTCCGCAGCCCGGGTCGTACGCTCACGTTCGTGACGACGACCCGGGCCGCGGCGTCCAGGACCAAGGCCAGCAACGGACCCATCGCGGCGGTTTCGGCCGGACTGGTGGCTGTCGCCATCGTCGCCCTCGCCTTCGGCATGGTCCTCGCGGGCGGCTCCTACCAGCCCGCGCTGCCCGGCCTGCCCGACTCCGGTGTCCTCGTCGGTTGGGGCACGCCGATCCTGCGCACGCTGACCGACATCGCCGGACTGGTGACCATCGGCTGGCTGCTCGCCGCCACCGTGCTCGACCCCTCGGGCAAGGACGGGGTCGTCTCGCGCGTCGGTCGGGCCGACCTCACCCGGGCCACCTGGTTCGCCGCGCTCTGGGCCGTGCTCGCCCTCGTGCAGATGCTCTTCCAGCTCGCCTACGTCCTCGGCGAGACGCTCAGCGAGGCGTCGACCCCAGGCTCGATCTCGACGTTCGCCAACGAGATCCCCACCACACGAGCGCTCTTCGTCATGGCGATCCTCGCGATCGTCGTGGCCGTCGGCGCGATCTCCACATCGACGACCGGAGCGTCGGCCGCGTGGCTGATCATCGCCGTCGCCGCGACCACCCTTCCAGCCCTGGCCGGGCACAGTGCCGGGCTCGGCGACCACGCCCTGGCCACGACGTGCGGCGTGGCCCACGTGGTCGCCGTCGTCGTCTGGATGGGTGGCCTGTTCGCGCTGGCCGTGCACGCCTTCCGGCGCGACGTCCCGATGGATCGGCCGGTCAAGCGGTTCTCCACCATCGCGCTCGTCGGCATCGTCCTCGCGGCAGCCAGCGGATTCGGCAACGCCTACACGCGACTCGACACCCCGTTGCAGCTCTTCACCACGGGGTACGGACAGGTGCTGCTGCTCAAGACAGGCCTCGTCGCAGTGCTTGCGGTGATGGGCTGGATCATGCGCAACCGGATCATCGGCACCCTCGGGACTGCCTCCCGGGTCGCCGTGTTCGCGCGGCTCGCCGGCCTCGAGCTCGCGGTCATGTTCGTCGCGCTCGGCCTCGGCGTCGCGCTCGCGTCCAGCCCGATCCCCCGTACCGAGGTGCCGCTGCCGTCGTTCGGCGAGTCGCTACTGGGCTTCCCCTACCCGCCGCCGCCGACGTTCGCGTCCGTTGCCGGCACCTTCCACCTTGACGCCCTCTTCTTCACCGCGTCGCTGATCGCCGGTGCCCTCTACGTCGCCGGCGTCGTCCGCCTTCGTCGCCGCGGCGACTCGTGGCCGGTCATGCGGACGGTGGCGTGGATCGCCGGGCTGCTCATCGTCATCTGGTGCACCAGCTCGGGCATCGCGCTGTACGCCCAGGTGACCGTCGGCCTGCACATGCTGCAGCACATGACGATGACGATGATGGGCCCGATCTTCCTGGTCATGGGAGCGCCGGCCACGCTGGCCCTGCGTGCGCTCAAGCCGGCCGTCGGCAACGAGCGTGGGCCGCGCGAATGGCTGGTGTGGTTCCTGCACAGCTGGATCACCGGGATCCTGACGAATCCGTTCTTCGTCTTCTTCATCTTCGCCCTCGGGCTGTACGGCCTCTACATGACGCCGCTGTTCGGCTTCCTCATGGGCAGTCACATCGGCCACGTCGTCATGCAGCTGCACTTCCTGTTCGCCGGCTACCTCTTCTACTGGGTGCTGATCGGCATCGACCCACGCCCGCGACCCCTGCCCTACTGGGGTCGGCTGCTGCTCCTGCTCATCGCCATGGCCGTGCATGCCTTCTTCTCGGTCGTGCTGATGATGGGGACCACGCCCATGGCCGTCGAGTGGTACGGGATCGTGCGACCACCGTGGGTCACCAATCCGCTCATGGACACCCTGCAGGGCGGACAGGTCGCGTGGGCGGTGTCGGAGATCCCCAGCCTCATCGTGCTGCTGGCGATCGCCGTGCAATGGTCACGCAGCGACCAGCGCGAGGCGACCAGGCTGGACCGGAAGGCCGACCGCGACCACGACGCCGAGCTCAACGCCTACAACGAGCAGCTCGCCGCCCTCGCTGCTCGCGACAAGCGCAACCCTGGCCGCTGACCGCGTTCGCGAGTGGTGAGTTGTCGGGCAGTCCCGCGTTGCCGGATGGCCGACAACTCACCACTCGGCGGGGTGGGACGGGTCGGGGACCCGTAACCGGGATGCGAAGGGGTCGGGGACCCGCCACACCGTGTTGCGCACCTCGGGAGTCGACTCCAGGGTGAGCCCGCGCAGGGACCCTTCCCGCAATCGATAGTCGTTGGCAGCCAAGGTTCGCGAGAGCGACGCAAGGTTCGTCACGTCGTCGAGGTCGCTCGTCCAGGCGGCCGGTGCGCGATGGTCCACCACCGTGCTGACGATGGCGATCTCGCCGGCGTCGACGTCCTTGACGAACTCGAGGACGCGCCCTTGCTGGGGCCAGTCGATCAGCGAGGCGGTCGTCAGCTCGACGAAGGCATGGCCCTCGTGCTCGTGGCGCAGTGCGGCATGGAAGTGCACGTGTCCGGCGATCCACGCGATCACGCCCGGATGCCCATGCAGCAGCGTAATGACGTCGTCGGTGAGTACCCGGGGCTCGGCTCCGTCCGGACTGTAGTCATTCGTCAGTGTGGGGCTGGGGTGATGCGACGCGATGACTACGTACTCATCCGACGCGCGATCCAGTTGAGCGGCCAGCCATTCGTACTGGGACAGACCGACCGATCCCTGCCAGCCGCCGTGCGGGTTGACCGTGTCGAGGGCGATGACTCTCAACTGACCCACTTGTGCGACGAAGTACGTGGCATCGGCGTCGGCGCCCCGGGTTAAGCGTGCGAAGTCGCACGGCGGGAAGAAGTCCCGGCGCGCGTCGCTGGCCACATGGATGCGCGGCGACGTCTCGTCGTGCACGTACCGCGCCGGCACGTTCTGTGCGATGGCCGCTTCGGTCAGGAGCGGATCGGCCCCGTGCGGCAGGCCGATGATCCTGGCCTCGCCCGTCGCCAGGGCGCTGAGGGCGTCATCCGGCGCCACGTTTCCCTGCAGCAGGCCGTCATGGTTGCCGTAGACGCTGATCCAGGGCAGCTGCAGGCCCGGCGACCTGACGTCACGTCGCATGGCCTCGATGAGGCCGGGCACGGTCGGGTAGCCGTAGACACGGGTCGGCAGATCCGCCTCGACGCCGTCCGGGGCTCCGTCTGGGTGCCAGTAGCGCTCGTCCCACGAGTCGAGGTCCGTGGCGCCGACCCAGGAACTGCGGCCGTCGTCGCCACTGCGCGGCGACACGACGCCGCCCTCGACGACCGTCTGGTACCAGTCGAGCTCGTTGCGCTGGGCGTTGTCGGTCAGGTCACCGGTGACGAGCACGGTGTCGATAGGTGCCCCGGAGAGGGGTGCGGTCGTCAACTCGTTCACCGTCTCGATCATGGTGACGGCGACCTGGACGGTCAGCCCTTCCTGCGGTCGGTACGTGCCGACGTCGCCGAGTAGTTCGCGATGGGGGGAGTCGGGGTCGCTGTAGCGGTCGAGGTACTCCAGTCGAGCTGTCGACTCCGAGTCGCACAGGTGGACGTCGGACAGGTGCCAGATGCAGCCGAGCACCTCGCCGCTCGGCGGCACCTCCTGGTGGGGCTCCCCCGGGCCGGACTCGAGCTCGCGCCAGCCGCCCTCCCGCTTCACCCCCCGAACGATGCGCGCGCGCGTCGTGTCGTGCGTCATCGGCTCACTCAGCGGCCTTGGCGAAAACCGGCTGGGGCTTGATCTGGACGGTCACCATGCTGCCAGGGCCAAGCCGCGACGCCTCGGTGCTGGGCATCTGCGCGACGACCGATTCACCGGAGGCGAGGTCGACGGACACGCGGCACAGCGAGCCGAGGAACCCCGCGTGAACGACGCGTCCGGTGCCCTGGTCGTCGACGGTGACGGCGACGGACTCGGGTCGGACGAGCGCCAGAGCCCGACCCGACCCGACCGAGCCGGGCAGAACCGGCACGCGGGAGCCCAGCAGCTCGACCACCCCGTCATGGACCTCGCAGGGCAGGCGGTTCGTCAGGCCGACGAACTCCGCCACGAAGGCCGTCTTCGGCCGGTCGTAGAGCTCGGCGGGGGCAGCGATCTGCTCGAGGACGCCCGACTTCATGACGCCGACGCGGTCCGCGATCCCCAATGCCTCCTCCTGATCGTGGGTGACGAACAGCGTGGTCGTCCCTACCTCGAGCTGGATCCGCCGGATCTCGTCGCGCAGGCTGCTGCGGACCTTGGCGTCCAGTGCGGACAATGGCTCGTCGAGCAGGAGCACGGTCGGCTCAATGGCGAGGGCGCGCGCCAGCGCGACTCGCTGCTGCTGGCCACCGGACAGCTGGTGCGGGTAGTGATCAGCGTGAGTCTCCAGGCCGACGAGTTCGAGGAGCTCGGTCGCCTTCCTGGCACGATCGGCGGAGCCCTTGCGCCGAGCCCGCAGCTTCAGGCCGTACGCCACATTCTCGCGAGCCGTCATGTGCGGGAAGAGGCTGTACGCCTGGAAGACCATGCCCATGTCCCGGCGATTGGTGCGCGAGAACGTGATGTCCTGCCCGTCGACGAGGATCTGGCCCGAGTCGAGATCCTGCAGTCCTGCCAGGGCCCGCAGCGCCGTCGTCTTGCCGCAGCCTGACGGACCCAGCAGCGCCACGAGCTCGCCTGGGGCGATGTCGATCGACAGGCCGTCAAGCGCCTTGACCGGGCCGAAGTAGCGGCGCAGTTCGACGAGCCGCACCGCGACGCTCTTGCCCGACCCGACCATCGATCGTCCGGACGGTGTGCTCACTACGTCTCCCCCTTGGCTGTCAGTCAACGGTCTCCCCCGCCGCCCGCATGCCGTCCGAGGTCGGTAGGGCAATGAGCAGCAAGAAAGCGAAGATCAAGGCGGCGAGCGAGACAGCGACCGATACTCCCGCATCCCGCTTGCCGATGAGCGTGATGACCGGCTGCAGCGTGTCGAAGTTGAGCAGCGACGCGATGGTGTACTCACCGAGAACGAGGGCGATCGAGATGACTGCCGCCGACATGATGCCCACGCGGATGTTCGGGATGATGACGCCAACCAGGGTGCGCACCCACGATGCGCCAAGCGTGCGGGCCGCTTCGGAGAGCGTGACCACGTCGACGGAACGCAGGGACGCATCGATCGCGCGATGGGCGAACGGCAGCACGAGCACCATGTAGACGAAGGTCAGCGTGAGCGGGGAACCGCCGAGGAAGAACGTGACCCACTTGTAGATGGGGGCAATGCCGACGACCAGCACGATGGCCGGGATGGTCAACGGAAGCAGGCACACGACCTCCATGGACCGGCGCAGCCGCGGCACCCGAAGGTGGACCCAGACCATGGTCGGCACGAGAAGCACCATGGTCCCCAGCACCGAGAGGACGGCGAGCTCGAGCGAGGCCACGACCCCTTCGATCAGGCCCGGGCTGCTCGGGATCGATGTCCAGGACTCAAGAGATCGGGTTCCGGGTGCGCCGCGGGTCGAGAAGTCGAGCATGGCGACCATCGGCAGGAGGAGGTAGAAGCCGACGAAGAGGAGGATCACCCACCGCCAGGTGGTGCGGATCCGCAAGCCCGTCCGGGACGTCACTGCGACCACTTCGACGCCCTCCTCTGCAGCAGGGCGTAGCCGGTCATGACGATCGCGACCACGACCACCATGCCCAGCGCAAGGGCCTTGCCCAGTGAGGCGTTTCCGAGGGCCACCTCGCTCGACAGCGCGCCGCGAATCTGCAGGGGCACGATCGGGGAGCCCTGGCTGACGAGGGCGGCCGCGGTCGCGTAGGCGCTGAAGGCGTTGGCGAACAGCAGGAGGGCCGCGCCGATGAAACTGGGGAACAGGATCGGGCCGCCCACGTGGCGCCAGTACTCCCAGGTGGTGCCACCCAGGCTCTCCGATGCCTCGCGCCACTGCGGACGCAGGTTCTCGACCGAGGGAAGGAAGACGATCAGCATCAGGGGGATCTGGAAGAACGTATAGACCACGCACAGTCCCCCGAGGCCGTAGAGCCACGACGCGTCAGACAGGAACGTGTCACCGAAGTGGTCGTTGAAGAACACGGTGACCATGCCGTTGAAGCCGAAGGTCGCCAGGAACGCGAAGGCGAGCATGACGCCGCCGAACTGAGCGAAGACGCCCGCCCCGGCAAGCGATGCACGACGCAGCGGGCCGTTGCTGCGACCGATCGAGATGGCCCACGCCAGTAGCGCGCCGAGCACGGAGCCCGCCAGCGCCGTGATGAGCGAGATGGTGATCGACTTCTGGAACGCCGAGCGGTGGGACTCCTGGGTGACGACCTCGGTGATCGCCGACAGGTCGAAGCCGCCGTCCTTGCCTTCGAAGGCGCCCGTGATCACGATGTACGTCGGCCAGAGCAGGAACACGATCACGAAGACGCTGAACGGGACCACCCCGAGGTACGGGGCGGCACGACGAGCCCACCGAAGGCCGGCCCCGCGCGGGGCGGGGCCGGCCTCGGTGGTCAGCGTCGAAGCCGTCGTCACGAACTGTCCGATCAGCCGCCGATGGCCTTCGCCCAGTTGGCAGTCAGGTAGTCGTTACCGGCCTTGACCTGGTCGGCGGTCGGGACCTGAGGCGTCCCGGTCACCTTCGGCAGTGCCGCATAGGCGGCGGCGTCGATCGTCCCGGCCTTGACCATGGCGTCCGCTCGTACGGGACGTGCACCGCCCTGCAGCCAGCCGTTCTGACCGTCGTCGGAGTACAGGTACTCCTCCCACAGGCGGGCACATGCCGGGTGCGGCGCGTCCTTGTTGATCGCCTGGTAGTAGTAGCCGCCGACGACCGCGTCGTCGGGAACGAAGGTCTTCCAGTCGATGCCCTTGGCCTTGAGCGCAGCTGCCTGGCCGGCCTCGAGGTAGTCCCAGTCGATGACGACGGGGGTCTGGCCCGACTCGACTGTCGCCGGGGTGGGATCGACCGGCAGGAAGTTCCCAGCGGCGTTGAGCTGCTGGAAGAAGTCGACGCCCTTGGAGATGTCGTCAAGCGAACCGCCGTTGGCGAGCGAGGCCATCATGACGCCGTTCCATGCGGCCCCGGCCTGGGTGGGATCGCCGTTGAGAGCGACCTTGCCCTTGTAGTCGGCCTTCAGCAGGTCGGCGACGGAGGTCGGAGCGGGCACCTTGCTCGCGTCGTAGCTGATGGCCATGTAGCCGCCGTAGTCGTTGACCCACGTCCCGGTCGGGTCCTTGAAGTTGTCAGCGATGTCGGCCCACGTCGCAACCTGGTACGGCGCGAACATCGCCGTGTTCGCGACGGCGACGGACTGTCCGACGTCGAAGACGTCAGGTGCGCGGTCGGTGCCCTTGAGCTGCGAGGCCGCGTTGATCTCGTCCTGGCTGCTGCCGTCCGGCTGCGCGGAATCGACCTCGACGCCGTACTTCGCCTTGAACGCGTCGATGATCTTGCCGTAGTTCGCCCAGTCCGGCGGAAGGGCGATCACGTTCAGCTTGCCCTCCGTCTTGCAGGCGGCCTCGAGTCCTGCCATGTCACCGAACGCCGCAACCGAGGTTGCGGTTGCAGCGTCGCCGCCGGCTGCCGCAGCTGATCCGGCAGTCGATCCTGCCGCTGACGCAGCCGTCGACGCGGCGGTCGAGGCGGCGGCCGAGGCCGCGGCGCTCGCGCTGCTGGCCGCAGGTGCTGCCGGGCTGCCACAGGCGGTCGCCACGAGCATGACCGCGCCGGCTCCCGAAACGACAGCCATCCATCGGGTTGTTCGCATTACTTGCCTCCAGGTTGGTTGATCCGACCCTGACGTTCATTGTGCGGTTGCTTGCGGTGCCTAGCGTGTTGTTGGTGGGAGGGGGGACGTTCCTTACCGTAGCCACCAGAACGACTCGTTCGCGTCTCGTTGACAAACTGTCGACAAACCGCAACCGAACTCTGCGGACCGCGGCCCGGACCGTCCGCTCTCCGTGATGGAATGAGGCGCGTGAGGCTGGCGAGGTACATGGCGACGGTCACTGCCGTTACGGCGACGGTGCTGGTCAGCGCAGCCCTCCTCCTGGTGCCCACCGCCGCCTCGGGCGCCACAGGCCTGGCCGGCGTGACGCCCGGGGATCTGGCACATGTGGGTCGGGCCGAGCAGGTCATCGTCGTGACCGCACCGTCGTGGCGGTCGACGTCCGGAACGCTGCGCACGTTCGAGCGCACGGGTACCGGCCCATGGCACGAGGTAGTGACGGCCACGCCCGCGTGGCTGGGCTACGGCGGACTGGTTCCGGGCCGCCAGCGCAGGCAGGGAAGTGGAACCACGCCCGCCGGCACCTACGCCATCACCAGCGCCTTCGGTCGGCTCCCCGATCCAGGGTCGGCGCTGCCGTATCGGCAGTTCGACAGGAACGACTCGTGGACCTACGACGCCGACCACCCGCTCACCTACAACGTCTTCCAGACCGCCGCGATCAACTGGCGTGCCTACGGCAGCAACGCCGAGCACCTGTGGGCCAAGGGCCCGCAGTACCGCTACGTGGCGGTGCTCGACTTCAACCTCCCGAACGGGCCGATCGTCCGGGGCAGGGACGGCATCCGCCGCAGCGCCTCGCCGCCTGAACACGAAGGCCGGCGGCGGCATCTTCCTGCACGTGAGCAAGGGGAAGCCCACTGCCGGGTGCGTGTCCATCCCGCTGACGACGATGCGTGACGTGCTGCGGTGGCTCGCCCCGGCGAAACACCCGGTCATCGTCATCGGCCCGGCCTCCGCGATCGACTCGATGTAGGGCCTACGCCATCCGGATGTCGAAGAGCACCGGGAACTTCTCGCGCCAAGCGTTGGCCGCGCCCGGATCGATGTCGACGAACAGCACCTCGGCAGCGGGGCCCGCCTGGGCGACGACCGCGCCCTGCGGATCGACGACCACCGAGTGACCGCCCAGCACAAAGTCCCCCTGCGTGCCGACCTCGTTGCAGGCGATGAACCACGTCTGGTTCTCGATCGCACGCGCCCGGGTCAGCACGTCCCAGTGCTCGATGCGCGGAGTCGGCCAGCCGGACGTCAGCAGGATCGCGGTGGCACCACCGTCGGTCAGTCCTCGGAACATCTCCGGGAAGCGCATGTCGTAGCACGTGGCCAGGCCGGTCGGCCCGAGCGGAGTGTCGACGACCACCAGTTCGTCGCCGCCGCTCATGAGGACCGTCTCGCCGCCGTCGAAGCCGAACAGGTGGATCTTGCGGTACGACGCCACCAGCTCGCCGTCCGGAGCGAACAGCACGCTCGTGTTGTAGTGCTGCCCGTCCTCGGCCAGTTCGCAGAACGACCCACCGTGGAGCCAGACCTCGTGCTCGGCCGCCAGGGCGCTCATGGAGGTGACGAGCGGGCCGTCGATCGGCTGGGCGTGCAGGCGCGCCGCGTCGACGTCGAAGGCGCCGACGTGCCACAGCTCGGGGAGGATGATCAGGTCGGCCTTCGGCGCCGTCGCGTCGATGAGCTCGAGGCCGCGCGTCACGCGCTCGTGCACGGACTCGGTGGTCGAGCAGTCGAGCTGGATCAAGGCGATACGGACGCTCACGCAGGAACTCTACTTCCGTCGGACGGCGGCCCGGATCCCCTACGGCTAGCGTGGACCCATGGCCAACGAAGCCCCCGCCGCCCCGACCGTCGCCGAGCTCATCGATGTGTGGCAGGAGGCGGCTGACGCGATCGTCGCCGTGGCCGAGCCGCTCACCGACGAGCAGTGGCAGCTGCCGACCGACTGCCCGGGCTGGTCCGTGGCGGACGTCGTCGCCCACGTGATCGACCTCGAGCAGCTCTTCGGCGGCGAGCCGCGCCCCGACCATTCGCCGGATCTCGAGGTCATGACGCATGTGCGCAACGACATCGGCCGCATCACCGAGATCGGCGTCGACTACCGGCGCGGAACCGCGCCCCAGGAGCTTCTCGCGGAACTGCGGGCCACGATCGCCCGGCGCCGCGAACAGCTCGACGCCCTGCCCGACGGCGCGGAGGTGATCGGGATGTCGGGTCGGCCGACGTCCCTCGACCGTTTCCTGCGCGTGCGCACGTTCGACACCTGGGTGCACGAGCAGGACATCCGGTGGGCTGTAGGGAATGACGGCGGATGGAACACGGCACCTGCGGGCATCGCCTTCAGCCAGATGACCAGTTCGCTGCCGTACGTGTGGGGCCACAACGTCAAGGCGCCGACCGGATCCGTCCTGACACTGACCGTGCTCGGCCCCGACATGCACCACCAGGCGAGCGTGACCGTCGACGACGAGGGCAAGGGCGCGTGGGCCGCCGACGACGTACGGCCGGACCTCGAGGCAGCGATGACGTGGGCGGCATTCATGCGCCTGTCCGCAGGACGCGTCGCGATCGATGACCCCTGGCTGCGCGACAAGGTGGAGCTGCTGGGTGATGCCGACCTCGGGCAGCGGCTCCTGCCGGCGATGGCGATCTCACCCTGACGCCTGGCTAGAGCCCCTTCTCCAGCGCGAGCACCATGGTCGGATCCGCCAGGAACGCGGCCACCGATTGAAGGACGCGGGAGCCCAGGGCCCCGTCGACGATGCGATGGTCGAACGACAGTGACAGCAGCATCACCGGCCGAGCCACGACGGCGCCCTCGATGACCCACGGCCGGTCGATGACGCGCCCCATCGCGAGGATGCCGGCCTGGCCGGGCGTGAGGATAGGCGTGCCTCCGTCGACGCCGAACACGCCGACGTTCGTCAGGGTGATCGTGCCTCCGGTGAGGTCGCTGGGCGTGCTGCGACCGGCTCGCGCCGTGTCGATGACCTGCCGGATGGCACGAGCGAGTTCGACGAGCCCCATGCGACCAGCGCCCTTGACCGTGGGCACGAGCAGACCCCGCGGCGTGTCGGCCGCGATGCCAAGGTTCACGTCCCGATGGATGACGACATCGGCTCCGGTCGCGGAGTCGACCCAGGTGGAGTTGATCCGTGGGAACTCGCGGGCTGCCCGTACCAGCGCCGCCGCGACGAGGGCCATCGGCGTGATGCGCAGATCGGCATGCGCCGGATCGTCGCGAAGTCTGCGGAGCAGTTCCATGGATCGGCTCATGTCGACGTCGACCCACTCGGTCACGTGGGGAGCGGTGAACGCGGACTGCACCATCGCCTCGGCCATGGCCCGCTGGACGCCGCGCACGGGCACGCGATCGCCGGCCTGGTCGTCGCTTCGGCTCGGGGCCCGGACCACGGCTCCGGCCGAACGCATGACGTCGTCGCGGGTCACCTCGCCGTTGGGGCCGCTCGGGACGAGAGTCGCCAGATCGACCCCCTTCTCCCGGGCGAGCTTGCGAACCAACGGCTTTGCGCGCACGGGACCCCTCGGCGAAGCCGGAGTGAGATCGGGTGCGGGCACCACTGGCGGCTCAACGACGGGATCCGGGTCGGGGACGGGGACGGCACCCACCTCGGCCACCCTGCGCGCGCGGCGACTCGCCCCGGCCTCCCGCACTCCGTAGCCGACCAGCACGGCCGGCTTCTCATCGTCCGCGGGGACGGCCGCTCCCTCGCTGGCGATCGAGATGATCGGGGAGCCGACCGGCACGATCGCCCCCTCCGCGACATGCAACTCCTCGACGGTTCCCGCGAACGGTGAGGGAAGTTCGACGGAGGCCTTGGCTGTCTCGATCTCGACGATCACCTGGTTGACCAGGACGTGGTCTCCGGGTCGAACGTGCCATCGCAGGATCTCGGCCTCGGTGAGGCCCTCGCCCACGTCCGGCAGCGAGAAGACGCGTGAGGTCGTCATCAGAACTCCATCGACCGGTCGACCGCGTCGAGGATGCGATCGACGTCCGGGAGGAACTGCTCCTCCAGCCGACTCGGCGGGTAGGGGATGTCGTAGCCGGTCACGCGCAGCACTGGTGCCTCGAGGGAGTAGAAGCACCGCTCGGTGATGCGCGCAGCCACCTCGGCGCCGAGGCCCAGGTTGCCTGCCGCCTCGTGGACCACCACGAGGCGGCCGGTCCGCTCCACCGAGTGCGCCAGGGTGTCGATGTCGAGGGGCGCAAGCGACTGCAGGTCGACCACTTCGATCGATACGTCCGCCGAGGCCGCCGCCGCCTCGATGCAGGTGCGCACCATGGGTCCGTAGCCGGCCAGCGTGAGGTCCGATCCCGTGCGGACGATGCGGGCGCGCCACGGCGTCGAGACCTGCCGGGCATCCTGGACGTCGATGGACTCGTCGACCTCGCCCTTGTCCCAGTACCGACGCTTCGGCTCGAAGTAGACCACCGGGTCGTTGCACGCCACCGCCTGCTGGATGGTGACGTACGCCGCCTGCGGATCGCTCGGCGACAGCACCCGCAGACCCGCCGTATGGGCGAAGTACGCCTCGGGCGACTCGCTGTGGTGCTCGACCGCTCCGATCCCGCCGCCGAACGGGATGCGGATGACGATGGGCATGGCCACGGTGCCCTCGGATCGGCGGTGCACCTTGGCCACCTGCGACACGATCTGATCGAACGCCGGGTACACGAAGCCGTCGAACTGGATCTCGACGACGGGCCGGTAGCCCCGCATCGCCAGTCCCACGGCAGTTCCGACGATGCCGCTCTCGGCAAGGGGTGAATCGATGACGCGATGCTCGCCGAAGTCCTTCTGCAGGCCGTCCGTGACCCGGAACACCCCGCCCAGCCGGCCGATGTCCTCGCCGAAGAGGACGACCTTGGTGTCGCGCTCCATCGCCTTGCGCAGGCCTGCGTTGAGGGCCTTCGCCATCGTCATCGTCGTCACTGCAGGGCCCCGTCCGCGAAGGATGCCTCGTATAGCAGGAATCCGCGTCGCTCCTGATCGATGAGGCTGTGCGGCTCGGCGTACACGTGATCGAAGAGGGCCTCGGGCGGCGGATCGGGCATGCCTCGCACGCCCTCGCGAACCAGGGTCGCGAGCTCGCCCGCCTGGTGGTCGATCGTGTCGAAGAAGTGCCGGTCGGCGATGCCCTGGCGAGCGAGGAAGACCTTCAGCCGCTCGATCGGGTCACGCAGGCGCCAGATCTCGAGCTCGTCAGCGGTGCGGTAGCGCGTCGGATCGTCTGACGTCGTGTGGGCACCCATGCGGTAGGTGTAGGCCTCGATGAACGCCGGGCCCTCTCCGGCGCGCGCACGATCGAGCAGCACGCGAGTCACGGCCATCACGGCGAGGACGTCGTTGCCATCGACCTGCACGCCGGGGAAGCCGAAGCCGGCCGCTCGCTGGTAGAGCGGGCCACCGCCCTGACGGTCACGCGGGGAGGAGATGGCCCATTGGTTGTTCTGGCAGAAGAACACGATCGGAGCGTTGTAGTCGGCGGCGAACACGAATCCCTCGTTGACATCGCCCTCTGCCGTGGCGCCGTCGCCGAAGTAGGCGATCACGGCCTCGTCGGCGCCGTCGAGCTGGATTCCCATGGCGTAGCCCACGCCGTGCAGGACCTGGTTCCCGATCACGATGGTCGGCAGGGCGCAGTGCAGCCTGTTGGGGTCCCAGCCGCCGTTGGTGACGCCCCGGTACATCGCCAGCATCTCCAGCGGCGCCACCCCGCGCGACCACGTGACGCCGTGGTCGCGGTAGGTGGGGAACACGAAGTCGGTCGGCCGCAGGGCCCGAGCCGAGCCGACCTGCGCGGCCTCCTGGCCCTGGCACGGTGCCCACAGGCCCAGTTCGCCCTGTCGCTGCAGGGCGGTGGCCTCGGTGTCGAGTCGTCGCACCAGCACCATGTCGCGGTAGATGTCGCGAAGTTCGCCGTCGGTGGGGGTGATGTCGTAGTCCGGATGGACCGTCCGCTCCCCCTCCGGGGTGAGGAGCTGAACCGCCTCGGCGGGCCGAACACCGTCTGTTCTCACGCATGCCATCCTCCCATCGGCGGCCGCTCTCGGATACGGGTTTGCGCACCCGGCGCAGCGGGGAAGGCGGGAAGCGGGCGACCGGCCTGCGAGCGTGGTGCACAATGACGCGCATGTCTGCTGCCCCAAACGAAGCCTCGACCATCCGCGTGTTCCTCATGGACGACCATGAGATCGTCCGCCGCGGCCTTGCCGATCTGATCGGCCTCGAGCGCGACCTGGAGGTGGTCGGCGAGGCGGGGTCCACCGCGGACGCCCTGCATCGCATCCCGGCTGCCCGACCGGACGTGGCCGTTCTCGACGTCCGCCTGCCCGACGGCAGCGGCGTCGAGGTGTGCCGAGAGATCCGCTCCTCCATGCCCGACGTGCACTGCCTCATGCTCACGTCGTACGCCGACGACGAGGCCCTGTTCGACGCGATCATGGCGGGCGCGTCCGGCTACGTCCTGAAGGACATCCGCGGCAACGACCTCCTCGACGCCATCCGGCAGGTGGCCTCAGGCAAGTCGCTGCTCGATCCGGCGGCGACGCAGAGGGTGCTCGAGCGACTGCGCAACGGAGAGCAGCACGACAGCCGGCTCGATGCGCTGTCCGACCAGGAGAAGCGCATCCTGGAGCTCATCGGCGAGGGCCTGACGAACCGGCAGATCGGCGAGCAGATGCACCTGGCCGAGAAGACCGTCAAGAACTACGTGTCGAGCCTGCTGGCCAAGCTCGGCATGGAGCGTCGCACCCAGGCCGCGGCCTACGTCGCCCGCATGGGCGCCGAGCACGACCACCGCTGAGCACCTAGAACGGCACGCACCAGGTCAGGCGAGTGCCGCCCTCGTTCGACACGCGCTCCAGCCGGCACCATCCACCGAGCACCTGCGCGCGTGCAGCGATGTTCGCGACACCCGAGCGTCGGCCCGGACCATCGTCATTGATACCCACACCGTCGTCAGTCACGACCAGGACGACGTCCCCCGCGTCGATCTGCACGACCACGTCGACACGCTTGGCGTCCGCATGCTTGGCCGCATTGGTGAGTGCCTCGCGCAGGGCCGCGACCAGATGGTCGGTCGCCTCCGCCGTCAGCATCGAGTCCACCGGGCCCGACGAACCGCACCGCCGGCTCGAAGCCGAGAAGGGTCGCTGACTGCGACGTCTCGCGCAGTACCCGACCGCGAGCGCTCGAGGTCGGGCCCTCGACCGGTTCGTGCAGGGCGAAGATCGTCTGACGGATCTCCTTGATGGTCTCGTCGAGCTCGTCGACGGCGCGCGACACGCGATCGGCGGCAGCATCCGGCACGTCGGGGATGCGCGAGGTGCCCTGCAGCATCATGCCCGTGGCGAAGAGCCGTTGGATGACAAGGTCGTGCAGGTCGCGCGCGATGCGATCGCGGTCCTCGTAGACGGCGAGCCGCTCGTGCTCGCGGCGCGCCTTGGCCAGGACCAGCGTCACCGCGGCCTGGGACGCGAACGACCCGGCGAGCTCGAGGGCGTCAGCCGGCACTCGCGCCGCCGGCTCCCCCCACAGCAGCATGAGAATGCCGAGAACGTGGTCGGACGTGATCAACGGGATGACGACGGCCGGCCCGTGCAAGGGCGACTCGTCCACCTCGGCCAGGACGCGGGCGGTGTCTCGCTCGATGCGGCTGATGCCGTCGTGGTAGGCCTGATGTGCGACCGAGTGCGGCGGCACGCGCTGGCCGCCCCAGCCGCTGATCACGCGAAGCAGCTCGCGAGCGCCCTCGCTGGACTCCTGGTCGCGGCCGTCGACGATCTCGACCACCAGATCGTCATCGTCGTCGGGCAGCGCGACGATCGCGACGTCGGCGCCGGTGAGCGTGCGCGCGCGATTGGCCACCAGCGAAAGGACCTCGTCGGCCTCACTGTCGGCCAGGACCGCGTTCGCGATGTCCGTGACGGCCTGCTGCCACTGCTCGCGCTGGCGTGAGCGTTCGTACAGTCGGGCGTTCTCGATCGCCACCGCCGCAGCGGCGGCAAGAGCCATCACCGTGCGCTCATCCTCCGAGGTGAACCCCGTCCCCGACCGCTTCTCGGTGAGATAGAGGTTGCCGAACACCTCGCCACGCACGCGAACGGGAACGCCGAGGAAGGAGGTCATCGCCGGATGTCCGGGCGGAAAGCCCGACGACTTGGGGTGGTCGCTCAGGTTCTCGAGCCGGATGGGCACGGGGTGGTTGATGAGCAGGCCGAGGATGCCGCGCCCGACCGGCGTGTGCCCGATGGCCTGCGCCGTCTGAGAGTCGATGCCGACGTGGATGAACTCACCAAGGCCGCCGGTGTCGTCGAGCACGCCGAGCGCGCCGTAGGAGGCATCGACCAGCTCGACGGCAGCCTGCACGATCCGGCGCAGCGTCGCGCCCAGCTCGAGTCCGGCCGCGACGGACACGACGGCGGTGAACAGTCCGCGGTCGCGCTCCTCCCTCATGCGCTCACCCTCTCATGCCGTGCGCGACCCACGGCCTACTTGCCGGGAGGGGCTACGGCGACACCGATCGGCAGCCGGGGCAGGAGTTCGGCCATGTCGTGCAGATCCGTCTCGGTCCGCCACTGATCGGCATACCAGCCGTCGACGGCGAGCAATTCGCCGTGCGTTCCCTCGGCGACGATCCGGCCGTCCTGCAGCTCGATGATCCGATCGAAGGCCTCGAGCCCCGTCAGTCGGTGGGTGATGAGCAGCAGCGTGTCGTCGCGCAGCGCCTCCATGATCGTCTCGGTCAGCGACTGCGCCGTCGGGCCGTCGAGGTGCTCGGTCGGCTCGTCGAGGATGACGAAGGTGCGACGGGCCAGGAGCAGCCTGGCCAGGGCCATCCGCTGGCGCTCGCCGCCGGAGATGGACGCCCCGAACGAGCCGACGACGGTGTCGATGCCCTCGGGGAGGCCGGCGACGAAGTCCGCGAGGTGCACCTGCCGAACGGCTTCAACGATGACGTCGTCGCTCGCGCTCGGGTCGCCGATGCGGATGTTGTCGGCGACGGACGTGTCGAAGATGTGCGCCTGCTGGGTGAGCATGCCGACCAGTCCGCGCACGTCGTCGCCGTCGGCATCGCGAATCTCGACGCCCGACAGGCGGACGGATCCCTCGTACGGAAGGAAGCCCATCAGCACGTTGGCCAGCGTGGACTTTCCTGCCCCGCTGGGCCCGACGACCGCCACCCTCTCGCCGGGCGCCACCGTCAGGTGCATCCCGGTGATCGCATGGATGGCCAGCTCATCGGCGTCGAGCGCCCCCCATCCCGCGTTCAGCCCCGTGACCGACAGTCCGGTGAACTCATCGGGCAGCGCGACGGGGTCGCTCGGATCAGGCACCGGGACGGTCGCCTGCTCGACGTCGGCGATGCGCTGCGCGGAGCCGCGCAGTCGTTGATACGCCAGCGCCGCCCCCGGCAGCGACGACAGCACGTCGAAGAGCGCCAGCGGGAGAAGCGCCACGACCGCCAGCCAGACCGGCTCGATCCGTCCGGTCCAGACCGCGTTGATCCCCACGGCGAGAGCGATCGTCACGGCGAGGCCCTGCACCAGGACGCCGAAGCCGCTGCCCATTCCGAGCGAGTACGCCTCGCGCTCGTTGAGTCGGGTCAGACCGTCGTCGAGCTGGCGCACCTGTGAACTGGCGGACCGCCCGGCGCCGTAGACGGTGATGTCGGCAGTGGCATCGAGCTGCTGCACCACGGCTGCGGACATGCGCGCCTTCGCCGGAGCCACGCGATCCTCGGCCGCGCGCGCGGTTCGCGCCGCGATCCACGGCGTGAACGTGAGTGACACCAGGGTCAGGAGCCCGACGAGGAGGCCGGCCGGCGGAAGCAGCCAGGCGATGAAGGCGACCGTCACGATCGTCGTGAGGATCGCCTGCATCCACGGCAGCATCACGCGCAGCGGCAGGTCCAGCGCGGCATCGACGTCGCCGACCAGCCGGGTCAGCAGGTCGCCGCGCCCGAACGCGGCCAGGCCGGTCGGCGCCAGGCGCTCGAGATTGCGATACACGACGACGCGCAGCTGGGTCAGGCCACGGAACGCCGCGTCGTGCCCGACCAGGCGTTCGCCATAGCGGAAGCCGGCCCGGCTGATGGCCAGCACGCGGACGAACAGGGCGGCGATGCTCAGGTCGAGCACCGGCGGCATCTGCGACGCCTTCGAGATCAGCCAGGCGGACGTTCCGAGCAGCCCGACGGCACTCAGTGAGGCGATGGCGCCCAGAACCGCCGCACCGAACAGCTCGCGCCGGTGGGTCGACATGTCGCGCCAGACGGCGCGAACGGGGCTCACCATCCCGCACTCCGCAGGTCGCCGACCGCGTTCGCCGGCACCTCGACGGTGGGCGTGGCGGCCTCCCGGTCCAGGCGGATGACCTGGTCGGCGATCTCCATCAGCGCCGGCCGATGCGCCACGACGATCACCGTCGCGCCGCGCTCCGCGAGGCGTCCGATGACCTCCACGACCGCAGCCTCGGTGGCCCCATCGAGTGCCGCTGTCGGCTCGTCGAGGATGACGACATCGGCATGGGCGGCGAGTGCGCGGGCCAGGGCGAGCCGCTGGCGCTGCCCCACCGACAGTCCCGAGCCATCCGGCGACAGCCGCGTGCCGATTCCCTCCGGCAAGGACGCGATGTCGTCGGCGAGTCCCGCGTCGGTGAGCGCCGACCAGACGTCGTCGTCGGAGGCGTCGGGGCGTCCGAGTCGGATGACCTCAGCGATCGTCGGCTGGTCGGAGAGGTCGAGGCTCACCAGATGCGCGCGCTGCGGGAGCCAGGCCACCCGCTCGCGCCAATCCGCGACGTCAACGTCATGCAGGTCGATCGCGTCGCCCGCCGAGCCGCGCACGCGGACGCTTCCCCCGCTGGGTGCGATGAAGCACAGGAGTGCGTTGATCAGCGTGCTCTTGCCTCCGCCGGACGAGCCCACGACCGCCGTGACGGTTCCGGGTGCTGCCGTGAACGTCGCGCCCGCGAGGGCCGGATCCGGCCGCCCGGGATACGTGACCTGCAGGTCGGTGACCTCGATCGCCAGCGGCCCGGCCGGCACGGCGGTGCTGCCACCGGTGGGGACCGGAGTCTCGAGGATGACGAACACCCGCTCCGCGGCACCGAGCCCCTCGGCCGCGGCGTGGAAGTGCTGGCCCACGAGTCGCAGCGGCAGGTAGGCCTCGGGCGCCAGGAGCAGCACGAACAGGCCGACGGAGTAGCTGAGCTGTCCTTGCGCGAGGCGTAGGCCGATCGACACCGCCACCAGGGCCACGGACAAGGTGGCGAGCAGCTCGAGGGCGAGGGAGGACAGGAACGACACCCGCAGCACACCCATGGTCGTGCTTCGATAGCGATCGCCGATCGCCCGGATCGCCTCGACCTGCGACTTCGCCCGCCCGAAGATCTTCAGGGTGGGCAGTCCCGACACGAGATCGAGGAAATGGCCGGACAGGACCGCGAGGGTCTTCCACTGCCGGTCGACGCGCGACTTGGTGTACATCCCGATGAGGATCATGAACAGCGGGATGAGCGGGATCGTGATGGCGACGATCACCGTGGACAGGATGTCCTGTCCGAGGATGGTCAGCAGCACCGCGACCGGGACGATGATCGCCAGCACCAGCTGCGGCAGGTAGCGCGCGTAGTACCCGTCGAGGGCGTCGATCCCACGGGTGATGAGCGTGGCCAGTCCACCCGGGTCCTTCGCCGCCTCGCTGGCCGGACCCAGGGCCAGCACATGGTCCAGGGTCGCCTCGCGGAGCTCGGCCTTGGCGCGGGCAGACGCCCGGACGGCGGCCACCTCGGACAGCCAGGTGATCGCTGCCCGGGCGGCGAAGACGAGGGCCACCAGGAGGACACCCGTGCGGACCTGGTCCCAGTCCTCGCCACCGGCGGTGACCTTGACGATGATGTCGGAGAGCAGCCGGGCCTGTGCGATGACCAGGAGGGCCGTCACCACGCCGAGAACGATCGCCAGGACGATGAACCCGCGCGTGCTGCGGGCATAGCGCAGCAGTCGCGGATCCAGGGGCTTCATGGTGCGCCCATCCTGACATGCGAACGGGGCCGCCCTATGTGGGCAGCCCCGTCGCGCGGGTGGTCGGGAGGGCTAGCCTGCGGCCCCGGCGAACCGATCGTCCGAACGTCCGGCAACCGGCTGCGGCGGGATCATCGAGGTGCTGAGCCGCTTGCGGAAGACCCAGAACGTCCAGCTCTGGTAGATCAGGACGATCGGCGTCATGACGACGGCGACCACGGTCATCACCGTCAGCGTGTACGACTGGCTTGACGAGTTGTAGACGGTGAGGTTGTAGGCGTCGTCGATGCTGCTGGGCATGACGTTCGGGAACAGGCCGACGAACAGTGCGGTCACCGCCAGCGCGATCGTGCCCGCGCTGAGGATGAAGGCCCAGCCATCGCGACCCTTCATCGTCATGAACAGCGCTGCGAGCCACAGCACGGCGGCGATCAGGGCGATCGGCAGGGTCACGGCGACGCGGCCGGAGTAGGCCTGGGCCCACAGGAGCGCGCCGACAGCCGCCACGGCGGCGACCAGGCCGATCTTCAGGGCGAACGAGCGCGCGGCCTCGCGGATCTCCCCGGACGTCTTGAGGCCGAGGTAGATGGCGCCGTGGGTCATGAACACGGTGAGGGTCATGACGCCGACGAGCAGCGAGAACGGATTGAGCAGGTTGAAGAGGTTGCCCGTGTAGTTCAGTGCCATGGCGTTCACCGAGAAGTCGGTGCCCGCAGGGGTACCGGCCAGCGGCTCGATCAGCGAGCCCATCGTGATGTTCCCGAAGGCCACGCCGAACAGCAGTGCCGGCAGGGCCGAGCCCACCACGATCGCCCAGTCCCAGCGCTTGCGCCAGGTCACGGAGTCGCGCTTGCCGCGGTACTCGAAGGCGACGCCGCGAAGGATCAGGCCGACCAGGACGAGGAACAGCGCGAGGTAGTAGCCGCTGAACAGCGTCGCGTACCAGAGCGGGAACGCCGCGAAGGTGGCGCCGCCGGCAACCAGCAGCCACACCTCGTTGCCGTCCCACACGGTGGCGATCGAGTTGATCATGACGCGACGACGGAGGTCGTCACGGCCCAGGATGGGCAGGAGCATCCCGACGCCGAGGTCGAAGCCGTCGAGGATGAAGTAGCCGATCCAGAGAACCGCTACCAGGATGAACCAGACAGTTTGCAGATCCATGTTGTGTCTCTTTCCTGATCTCTTCCGAGTTCTCGATCGGCCTAGTAAGCGAAGTAGAGCTGCTGGTCTTCGTCCTTCTTCGCATCCGCGAAGGGATCCTCGACGAGCTCCTGCGGCTCGGGTGCGCCCGCCTTGATGTACTTGAGCATCAGGCCGACCTCGATGACGGCCAGCACCGCGTACAGCAGCGTGAAGCCGATCATCGTGATCCACACCTCAGTGGCGCTCAGCAGTGGAGAGCCGCCGTTGGCCACGAGCTGCTGGCCGAAGACGATCCACGGCTGGCGACCCATCTCGGTGAAGATCCAGCCGAACGAGATGCCGAACAGCGGGAAGAACAGGATCCACGTGCTGGCGAAGGCGAAGAACCTGCTCTTCGGCACGCGGCCGCCTCGCAAGGCGAACAGCGCCCACAGTGCGTAGAGCGCGGCCAGCATGCCGAGGCCGATCATCAGCCGGAAGCCCCAGTAGGTGACCGGGACGTACGGCGTGTAGTTGACGCCGGCTCCGTAGGTCTCCTCATACTGCGCCTGCAGGTTGTCGATGCCCTGCACGGTGCTGTCCGGCCCGTTGAAGTTGCCGGTCGCGAGCCAGGAGAGCAGACCTGGCACCTCGATGATCGTGGTGGCGTCGCTGCCGGTGACATCGCCGATCGTCAGGATGCTGAACGGGGCGTTCTCCTGCGTCTGGTAGAGCGCCTCGGCCGCGGCAACCTTCATCGGTTGCTGCTGGACCATGATCTTCATGTCCATGTCGCCCGAGACGGAGACCAGCACGGCGGAGATGAGGATGACCCAGGCGCCGAGCTTGGCGGACGTGCGGAACACGTCGATCTGGCGCTTCTTGAAGATCATCCAGCCGCTGATGCCGGCGAGCAGCGCACCCGAGACCAGGAAGGACGCGGCAAGGGTGTGGAAGAACGCGATCAGCGCCGTGTTCTGGAACAGGACCGTGAAGATGTTGGTGAGCACCGCACGCTGGAGCGTCTCGTCGTAGACGAAGCCGACCGGGTGCTGCATGAACGAGTTCGCCGCGAGGATGAAGTACGCGGAGAAGGCCGTGCCCGCAGCCGCCAGCCAGATGGTGGCCAGGTGCAGCTTCTTGGGCAGGCGGTCCCAGCCGAAGATCCACAGTCCGAGGAACGTGGACTCCAGGAAGAAGGCCAGAAGGCCCTCCATCGCCAGTGGCGCACCGAACACGTCACCGACGAACCTCGAGTAGTCCGACCAGTTCATGCCGAACTGGAACTCCTGGACGATGCCGGTGACCACGCCCATGGCGAAGTTGATGAGGAAGAGCTTCCCGAAGAACTTGGTCAGCTGCAGGTACTTGACCTTGCCGGTCCGCACCCAGGCCGTCTGGAAGCCCGCCACCAGCCACACGGTGCCGAGGGTGATCGGCACGAAGAGGAAGTGGTAGACGGTGGTGATACCGAACTGCCACTGCGAGAGTTGAAGTGCGCTCATGGACCTGTCCTTCTTCTCCTGGTCGGCCGTGGGACGGTGACGCCCGTGGGTGGTTCACCTCGGCTGGGCCCATCTTTTCGGCTCGATCACTGTGAAGACGGGCGCAACGGTCCGATTCCGTAGGGACTTTGGTCACGTTTTCGGGGTGTTATCAGGTGGTTTTCCGTCCTGAAGAACACAGGTTGTCGTCAACTGGATTGGGCCTAGGGTGGCTGTTCTGCGACAGTTGAGCCCGTGACGACGACCGACATCCGTGGCGTGACGCACGCGCCCGGGCTCCAGGTCTGGGGACCCCTCGTCGCGCTCTGGCTGATCTGGGGATCCACCTACCTCGGCATTGCCATCGTGGGTCAGCTCGCTCCCCCCGCTCACCGCCAACGGCCTGCGCTTCGCGGTCGCGGCGCTGTTGCTCGGCGGCATCCTGGCGGTGACCCGCGGCGCCCGCGTGTTCGCCATCACCGCCGCGCAGCTGCGGTCCACCGCGATCATGGGAGTGATGCTGCTCGGCGTCGGCATCGGCACCGTGTCGCTCGCGGAGCGCTACCTGCCCAGCGGCGTCGCGGCCCTCCTCGTGTCGGTCATGCCGCTGTGGGTGATCATCTTCCGGTTCCGTGCCGGCGAGCGCCCGTCGGGACTGACCCTGCTGGGCGTGGCCATCGGGATGACCGGCCTGGTCCTGATGCTGCTGCCCGGTGGCACCCACCCCGTCGCCGGCGGCGACGGCGACGTGGTCCGCTGGTCGCTGGCGATCATGGGCTCATCCTTCTGCTGGGCGTACTTCTCCTGGCGATCGGCGAGATTCGAGCTGCCGGCGAACACGCTGGTGACCACCACCCTCGAGATGGCGTTCGCGGCCCTCGCCCTGATCGTGGTGGGCGTGCTGAGCGGTGAGCGGATCCAAGTCACCCAGGCCGACCCGTCCTCGTGGTGGGCGCTGGCCTACCTGGTACTGGCATCCATCGGCGGCTACACGGCCTACACCTGGCTGCTGGGGAACGCACCGCTGTCCTTGGTGTCCACCTACGCCTACGTGAACCCCGTGGTGGCCGTCCTGCTGGGCTCTTTGATCCTGCGTGAGCCGATAACCACAGACGTGCTCCTCGGACTCACCGTCGTCGTCGGCGGCGTCATGCTCGTGGCCACCGGGGAGCGCCGACGATGAGCGTCGACACCCGTCCGGTCAGCATCCCCGTGGCCGTCGAGCGACCCACCCATCGACGCGCCGACATCCAAGGGCTGCGCGCCATCGCCGTGCTCCTGGTCGTCGCCTTCCACGCCCACCTGCCCGTTCCCGGCGGCTTCGTCGGAGTGGACGTCTTCTTCGTGATCTCCGGGCTTCGTCATCACCGCGATGCTGATGCGCGAATGGGCGACCCACGGACGCCTGTCGTTCCGCACCTTCTACTTCCGCCGCTTCCTGCGGCTCACCCCCGCGCTGGCACTGACGGTCGCCGTCGTGGCCGTGATCTCCCTGGCCCTTCAGAACCCGTTCGGCGCACAGCAGACGGCTGCCCGCACCGGCCTGGGCGCCATGCTGCTCTCGGCCAACTTCGTCATCGGCCACGCGGCCGGTGACTACTTCGCGACCGACACCACGACGAATCCGCTGCTGAACACCTGGTCCTTGTCGGTGGAGGAGCAGTTCTACCTGATCTTCCCGGCGCTGCTGGCGTTCGGCTGGATCCTGGGTCGAACCAAGGGCCGACATGCGAGGTCGCTGAGCAGGCCCCCCGTCGTCGTGGTGGTCTCACTCATCGCCATCGGTTCCTTCACCCTGTCGATGCTCTGGACGTACGGATCCCCGTTCCTCTCCGGCTTGACCTCGTACTTCGGCGGCCCTGAGTCGTTCGCGTTCTACAGTCCGTTCTCGCGCGCCTGGGAGTTCGCGATCGGAGCCCTCCTGGCACTGCGGATCAGCCGGCTCAAGCCCCGCTCGGTGGGGTCGGCTACGGCTCTCGGCGTCGGCGGAGCCGTGCTCATCGGCATCGCCGCGTTCGCCATCCACGACACGTCACCGTTCCCCGGGGCACTCGCCGTCGTCCCCGTCGTCGGCACCGCGCTGGTGCTGCTGGCCGGTGCCGGTCAGACGAGCGCGGTCACGCGTGGCCTCGCCTCGCGCCCCATGGTCGCGATCGGCGACACGTCGTACTCGTGGTACCTGTGGCACTGGCCGGTGATCGTGTTCGCCGCGCTGATGTTCCCCCGCAACCCCACGATCCTCGTCGTCGCGGCCGTGCTGTCCCTCATCCCGGCCCTGCTGTCCTACCGCCTCCTCGAGCAGCCGATCAGACGCCTGCGGCCACGGTCGAAGCCCAGGGCGCTCGCCGTCGTCATCCCGACCGTAGCGATCCCCCTGGCCCTGTGCACCGCCCTACTCGTCGGCGCCAACGGCGGCTGGGGCCTCCTGCCGCCCGACTCGACGATCCCGGTGGCGGCGGCAGTAGAGCTGAGCCCGCTGCCGGTCGTCCCGTCGGCAGGAGCTGGACTGAGCGCCCCCGACAAGGCCGGACGGCACGGCGACGGATCCGCGGCGCACGCCGAGGGCCTGTCCTCGCAGACCGCCGCCCCCACGAACCCCACCGCCGAGGACCAGGCGGCAATCGATGCGACGGCGAAGCAGGACGGGCAGGTGGCCGAGGGGGACGGGGGCAGCCTGCGATCGCAGCACGTCGCCGTGAAGAACGGCTGCGTCAACACCGCCTTCAACCGAAGGGCTGCCGATTCGGGCCCGCAGCCGCGGCCGGCACGGTTCTGGTGGTCGGGCGACTCGCAGGCCTACGCGTGGCCGACGGCGCCGTCGCCGCTGCAGCCGGCCTCGGCTACGACACCATCGTGTCGAGCCACACCGGCTGCCCCTTCCTCGGCCGTGAGTCCAGCGGCAGCCACGACTACCCCTGCCGGTCGTGGCAGAAGTCGATCGTCGAGTACGCGTTGGCGAACGAAGCCCGCTGCGGTGCTCATCTCGAACCGATCCGGCGGGTACGTGCGGCCCGAGCTCAAGTGGCGGACCGCTGCCACGGACGCCGGCGGCATGGCCACCTCGGTCAAGGACGCCGCCTCCCTGTGGCGCAAGGGCATGGAGCCGGTCGTGGCTCAGCTGAGCAAGGCGGGGATCCCGGTCATCTTCGTGTCCGCGATCCCGGAGATGCATGGCTACACCAACGGCACCTCGCTCCTGTCGAACGCCTTCGGCACTCGCGACTTCGACATCCCGCGCGAAGAGGCCGAAACCCTTCGCCGGCCGGCCATCGACGTCGAGAACGCGCTGGCGAAGGCCTACCCAGGCGTGAGCTCCTTCGACACTTTCCCAGCGCTCTGCGACAACGCATCCTGCTGGGCGGTGCGCGACGGTCAGGTCCTCTACCAGGACGAGGAGCACCTGAGCGTCGACGGCTCGAAGCTGCTGACCGGAGGCCTCACGACAGCGATCCGAGAAGCCGTCGCCGGATCGAGCCTCAGCCCATCCGCGACCGGAACTCCCTAGCCACCTCGATCACGCGATCGTTCGCCTCGGTCTCGGCGACGGTGATCCGCACGCCCTCCCCGGGGAACGGTCGCACGGTGATCCCGGCGTGCTCGCACGCCGCCACGAAGTCGGTCGTTCGGTCGCCAAGGCGCAGCCATACGAAGTTCGCCTCGGTGCGCTGAATGTCCCACCCCTGCTGCCGCAGCGCGCTCCAGACCCGCTCCCGCTCACCCACCAGTGCATGGACCCGCTCGAGCAGTTGGTCCTCCGCGGCCAGCGACGCGATCGCGGCCTCCTCGGCGATAGTCGACACCCCGAAGGGCAGGGCCGTCTTGCGGAGGGCAGCGGTCACCACCGGGTGAGCCACGGCGAATCCGATGCGCAGTGCGGCGAGGCCATAGGCCTTCGAGAACGTGCGCAGGGCCACGACGTTGGGGAACTGCCGGGTCAGCTCGATGCCGTCCGGAACGTCGTCATGGGCGCTGAACTCCCGATAGGCCTCATCGACGACCACCACGACGTCGGGCGGCACGCGCGACAGGAAGTCGAGGATCTCGGGCGTGGTGACCACCTGGCCAGTGGGGTTGTTGGGCGTGCACACGAAGATCACCCGAGTCCGCTCCGTGACCGCGGCGAGCATGCCCTCGAGGTCGTGCCGCTCGTCGGGGAGCAGGGGGACCTGGACGCTCGTGGCACCGGCGATGTGCGTGACGATGGGGTACGACTCGAAGCTGCGCCACGCGTAGAGCACCTCGTCGCCCGGTCCAGCTGCCACGGTGACGATCTGCCCGCAGATCGCCACGCTGCCGGTGCCCAGCGAGATGGCGTCCTCCGGCACGTCGAAACGCTCGGCGATCGCGGTGACGAGCCTGCGCGAGAACGGGTCGGGGTAGCGATGCACTTCCGACGCCGCCCGCATGATCGCCTCCATCACCCCGGGCAGCGGCGGATACGGGTTCTCGTTGCTGGAGATCTTGTACGTGACGATGTCCTCGCGCGGAACCGGTCGCTGCCCGGCCTTGTAGGCCGGCAGGTCATCGATATCGGGTCGCAACCGGGGAAGCGTCACGCGCCGAGCCTATGGGAGCACGTCAGCGGTTAGCCTGCATGGTGTGACGTTGCGGACGCGGATGATCATCGCCTCCATCGTCGCCGCGGTCGGTCTCATGACAATGGGCACGGTGCTGTACGTGCAGTACCAGCTCACCTCGGTGGTGGCGACGGCAGTTCACGACGCCCTGTCACCGGCAGCCGACGCGGCTGGCCGCATCATGCTCGCGCAAGCCGACGCAGGCGGGGCGCTGTCGGACTACATCATGCTGGAGCGACCGTCCTCCCTCGCCGACTATCGCGCGTCCATCACCCGCGCGTCCGGACTGCTCGACGAGGTGAAAGGCGCCCTGCCGGAGGGCGAGACCCAGCTGTTCGCGCTCGTCGCCAAGGCCCGCTCCGCGCAGCAGAAGTGGGTGTCGTCGGATCCCGAGCCGGTGATCGCGCTCATGGAGGCGGGCAAGCGCACCCGCGCCATGCGGGCGACGAACTCACCACAGGCGTGGACCAGCTATCACGAGATGACGGCGGCCTCGAGTGCGATGACCGTGGAGGTCAACCGGACGCGGAACGAGGCGGCTGAGGCGATGCGCACCGTGAACAGCTGGCTGGGCGCCACGCTCGTATTCGTCGGGCTGCTCATCCTCGCCGGCCTCGTCGCGGTGCTCTTCGGACTGCAGCGCTCGGTGCTTCGACCCCTGACGAGCCTGCGCCGCGACATGCAGGACGCTACGACCCTTGACGGTCACGAGACACCGATCGTCGCCGTCGGCCCTCCCGAGCTGCAGGCGGTGGCCGTGGATGCCGAAGCCCTCCGCCGCGGCCTCGTGCGCGAGATCGACGAGGCGCGGGCCGCCCGCGAAGGACTCATGCAGGATGCCCCCCTCGTCGCGGCGATGGAACGCGAGCTCGCGGCCCCGGCCGAAGTGCTGCTGGCCGACCTTGACGTGTTCGGAACAAGCCAGTCGGCCGAGGGGGTCATGGCCGGGGACTGGTGGGATCCGATCAAGGGCCCCAACGGGACGCTGATCGTCGTCGTCGCGGACGTGTCCGGCCACGGGCCTCAGGCGACCGTGACCGCCCTGCGAGTCCGGTCCATCCTGCGCTCCGCCCTCCTGGCCGGACTCGGACCGGCGCAGGCCGTGCAGATGGCCGCCGACTCGTTCACCGACGATCCGCACTTCGTGACCGGGATCGTCCTGGTCCTCGATCCGGCGGCACGGCACCTGCAGTGGGTCAATGCCGGGCACCATCCGGCCATCGTCGTGGCGCACGACAAGACGACGACGCTGTGCGAGCCCACCGGGCCGCTGATCTCCTCCCTCGGTGGGGCGTGGACGACGCGGGAGCAGCACTTCGGACCCGGCGACGTGGTGCTTGCCTTCACGGACGGACTCGTCGAATCGCGCAACACCGACGGCGACGAACTGGAGTCCTCAATGGTGTCGCAGTTCATCCGCGGCCTGGACGCGCCCATGCGCGAGAACCCGCGGGAGCTGATCACCCGGCTGCTCGCACAGGTGCGGCACCGCGCTGCCGACTGGCGACGCGACGACGTCACCCTGGCTGCTGTCGCCTACCGGACGACGCACGCCACATCGTGACGATCTCCGGACCACCGTCCGGCACCTGGAACCGCGTCCACTCGCGGAACCCATAGCGCTCGTACAGCGGCACGTTCACCGGGTTGCTCGCCTCGAGGTAGGCGGGCATGCCCTCGTCGTCGACGTGCGCGAGGTTCTCCGCCAGCAGCGCCAGTCCATGCCCACGGCCGCGGTGCGCGGGATCGGTGCCCAGGAGGCTCAGGTAGTAATGCGGCTCGTAGCGCGGATGGGCCTCCTCGAGCAGGTCGAGCGCGAGTCGCACCCGCTCGGCCTCGGAGCGCAGCTCACCGTCGAGCAGAGCGACTAGTTCCTGCTCCTGCTCATCGCCCAGCTCGGTCCCGTCAGGTGGGATCCAGACCGCGGTGGCCGTGTCGTCGGCCGTCAACCACGTGAAGGGGTACCTCGAGGCACCACGGACGAATACCCGCCAGAACGCCTCGTGCTGAGCGCGTCGACGATCGCCGTCCGGAAAGGCCCAGCTCCACAGCGTGTCGTCGTAGAAGGCACCGACGAGGATGCCGACGCACGTGTCGAGGGTGGCGTGATCGACCACGCGAGGGCCCGTTGATCGCTCCGTCACGGCGAGCCTCCTTACCGAATTCAGGCGACCCGATGTCGGCAACCACCCACGTCTTACCGCCAATTGTCCTGTGACATGGCCCACGTTCACGCGATTTGGAGGTCATCGGGCACTCCATGGCAGCATGGCGGCATGTCCCGGATTCGCACTGCCTTTGTCAGCGCCATCGCCATCGCGGCGATGGCCACGTCCGTCATCGCCACCGCACCCGCTCAGGCCACGCCCAAGCCGAAGTCCGACCTCAGAGGCACCGTCGTGGATCGCTCGCTGTTCGGGATGCACGTGTTCGACGTGCAGACCGGCACCTGGCCGACCATCCCGATCGGGGCCCTCCGCCTGTGGGATACGCAGACCACGTGGGGGCAGGTCGAGACCACCAAGGGCGTCTTCGACTGGACGAAGCTCGACACGGCCGTGGCGACTGCGCAGAAGAACGGCGTCAACGACATCCTCATGGTCCTCGCCGGCACGCCTGCGTGGGCCACTGACGCGCCCGCCTCAGGTGGCCTCGCCGGTGTGCTCCCCGGCGCAGCCGGAATGCCGAAGGACCTCGCGGACTGGGACGCGTGGGTGACGGCCGTGGCGACGCGCTACAAGGGGAAGATCACGTCATATCAGCCGTGGAACGAGGCGAACCTGGTGACGTTCTCCACCGGCACCGCGACCCAGATGGCCGACCTCACCAAGCACGCGTACGACATCATCAAGGCGATCGACCCGGCCGCCAAGGTCGTGGCCCCGAGCACCGGAACCCGACTCGGTGGAGCCTTCAAGAAGTTCTACCCGGCCTTCCTCGCGGAGTTGAAGGCGCGCAACTGGCCCGTCGACGTGTGGTCCGCGCACACCTACCCGGCCAGCCTCGGCACACCCGTCGACCGTGCCCTCCTCGCGCAGAAATGGCAGGCCGCCCTGCGGGCCGCCGGGGCTCCGAACCTGCCGTTGTGGGACACCGAGAACAACTTCGGCCTGGCCGGCCCTGGTGCGTCGAATCCGGATCAGGACATCATCGGACCGCGCGCCGGCGAGTGGGCGGCCCGCTCCTACCTTGACGCACTGCGACTCGGCATCAGCCGTGTCTACTGGTACGCCTGGGCCCCGGATGAGGACCTGCTCGGTATCCAGATGAACACCGGCAGCACCGCTGCGATCGCGCTGACAACCCTGCAGACCTGGATCGTCGGAGCCACCTTCAACGGCTGCGTCGGCGGTACGAAGGTGGTCTGCTCCTTCACGCGGAAGGGCGTCAACACCCGGATCGTGTGGGCGCAGAGCGGCACCCGCAGCTTCAAGGTGGCGAACCGCTTCAAGCAGATCTGCCGACTGGACGGGCGCTGCACCGACCGAGGTCCGCGCCATAACGTGCGGGTCTCCGGTCCGGTCCTCCTGACGCCGTAGGTCAGGCGCGCTCCTCGCTGACCGAGTTGCCGCCATCGACCACGAGACACTGCCCGGTCACGTAGCCGGCGCCGGGCGTGCACAGCCAGGCGATGGCCGAGGCCACCTCCACGGGTTCGGCGCTGCGTCCCACCGGTGAGCGCTGGCCCTGATCGTGCTCATGGGGGGTCTGCGAGCCGGTCGCGATCCAACCCGGCGCAACGGCGTTCGCCGTGATGCCGCGACCCGCGTAGTCGACCGTGATCGAGCGGGCCAGGCCGACCATCGCGGCCTTGGCGGCGGCGTACACCGGCTCATCCCGCATGGCCATGACCGGGCCGGTCACGCTGGCCACATGGACGATGCGGCCCCATCCGCGCGACACCATGGCGGGCAGGGCTGCTCGAGTGACCAGGAACGCCGTGTCGAGGTTCCGGGCCAGGCCGGCACGCCAGGTGGCGAGGTCCATGTCGATCAGCGCGCCCTGCTCGCCCGCCGTCGTCACGCTGACCATGCCCGCGTTGTTGACCACGATGTCGATCGCGCCGTGGCGTTCGCACACCTCGGCAAGGATCCGCTGGACCGCAGCCTCGTCCGTCAGGTCGCCGACGTGCCCACTGGCCGGCACGCCGGCAGACGTCAGCGCAGCCGCACGATCGTCGATGCGGTCGGACGTCGCGCACACAGCGACCGCGCAGCCGAGCTCGCCGAGGAGTGCCGCCGTGGCGAATCCGATGCCGGTCGCCGAGCCCGCGCCCGTCACCAGGGCGACCCGACCGGTGAGGTCGAACACCGACGGAGTCACTGCGACACGAGCTCCTTGACGGCCTGCTCGAACAGCATGGTGTGCAGGTCGACATCCGCCTGCGTCGTGGCCGGGCACATCAGCGCCATGTTGTGGAACGGCGTCATGAGCAGCCCGCGGTTCGACATGAACAGGTGCAGGTACTCCTCGATCTCGTCGTCGTGTGCACGAGCCGACTCGGTGCCGTTGCGCGGTGCCGGCGAGACGAAGCGGTACTCGGCCCGGGCGCCGAGCTGGGCGATCGACCACGGCACGTCGAACTGCGCCAGCGTCCCTTCGACGCCCTCGCGGAAACACGTCGCCAGGGCGATCATGTGCGCGAACGCGTCATCGGTGAGGACCTCGCCGAGCGTGGCCCGCATGGCCGCCGTCGACAGGACGTTGCCGGCGAGCGTGCCGCCCACGCCTCCGACATCGACAAGGTCGGCCTCAGCATGAGCGCGGATCCCCGCGGCGACGGCCTCGGTGATGCCATAGGCGCCGGAGGGGATGCCACCGCCGATGCTCTTGCCGATCACGAAGATGTCAGGCACCAGGCCCCAGGCCGCCGTGCAGCCTCCCGGGCCGGCGGAGATGGTGTGCGTCTCGTCGATGAGTAGCAGCGTCCCGTACTTCGTGCACAGCTCACGGCAGGCTTCGAGGAAGCCCGGTTCGGGCAGCACGATGCCGATGTTCGTCAGCGCGGGCTCCATGATCAGCACGGCCACGTCCCCATGCGCCAGGCCCGCCTCGACGGAGGCGATGTCGTTGAACTCCGCGACGCGGGTGGTCTCGCTGACGTGCACGGACGGCCCGACGTTGCCACCGCGCGGCGCCGTCGTGCCATCGGGACCCATGATGACGAAGGTCTCGTCGACGGAGCCGTGGTAGCAGTACGAGAAGGCCATCACCTTCGGCCGGCCGGTGACCATGCGCGCGATGCGCAGAGCCCAGCGGTTGGCGTCGGTGGCCGTCAGGCTGTACGACCACAGTGGCATCCCGAAGCGACGGGTCAGCTCGGCAGCCACCCACTCGGCGTCGAGGCTCGGCATCATCGTGGTGATGCCGCCCTCGTCAACGATCCGGCGCGTGACCGCCTCGGTCGTCGCGGCCGGGGAGTGCCCGGCCATGGAGCCCGTGTCGCCGAGGGCGAAGTCGACGTACTCGTGCCCGTCGATGTCGGTGATCCGATTGCCGTGCGCCTCGGCGAGGTACATGGGGTAGCCGCCGGACCACTTGTTCATCCACGTCATCGGGACCCGGCCCAGGAGGTGGCCGGCCGCCTCGAACGCGGCCCGGGAGTTGGGGGTCCGCTCCAGGTGCTCGGCTCGCTCGCGCTCGAGAAGCTCCGACAGTCGCTGACGGTTGATGGGGGCCACGATCACTCCTTGCAGGTCACGGCCGGGATCTCCGGGTCCGTGGTCTGCCATTCAAGCGCTCCTCTGCGCGTCCGTCAGGCCGAACGGCCAGACGAAACGGATGCCGCCGCCCGGGACGTCCCTCCAAGCCGTACAGCCAGCGAGGGGTGGGGAGGACCGTGGCAGGCTTGCCCCGTGAGCGAGCCGCGCATCGACAAAGAGGCACCGCTGGACCTCAGCCTGAGGCTCGGTCGCTTCGCGATGGACCCGCACAAGATCATCTACGGCACGATCATGCTGATGGTTGCCTACGCCCTGTACGACGAGGGCGACGGACCGCTCAGCAGGGGCCCCATGCTCGAGCTGATGGGGCTGTCGTTCGCCCCCCTGTTCGCCCTCGCGATGGCCCACGGGTTCTCCGAGGCCCTCGACTTCCAGATCCGTCATGGTCGGCGGCTCACCGGTGCCGACCGCCGGCATCTGTTCACCGAGAACGTGAAGTACCTGCTCATCGCCATCCCGCCGATCATCGTGATGGGCGTGCTGACGTTCTTCCAGTGGAACGCGCACGACATCGTCAACGTCGTCCAGGTCCTGGGCCTGCTGAGCCTGTCCTTCTGGGGCGCCTACGCGGCTCGCAAGGCCGGCCTGGGCCTGAGTCGCCAGATCACCTTCGCGATCAGCTACGGCTTCATGGGCCTGTTCGTCATCGTCGTCGAGCTGCTGATCACGCACTGACGGGCGCTCAACGCCACTGCGGCAGCCCGTCCGGCGTCGGGCGCTCCAGCAGGCCCGCCGCCACGCCGGCCAGGAACGCGGCACCCAGCGCCCCCGGCTCCTGCAGGTCGCTGGTCTGGTAGTCGCCGAGCTGGCGTCGCTTGGCGTCGGCCACCATCGGGTTGCGGATCCAGCCGCCCACCAGCACCGCCGACGTGGGCGGGCCGGCGACCTCGGCCATCAGGTCCAGGGACGAGCCGGCGTAGTCGACGAGGTCCTCGACCGCGCACCGCCACACCAGCCCGGGGCTGATGCCGTCGGTGATCCCGGACAGCGACACCGAGTCGTTGCTGATGTCGATCAGCCGTGGCGCGCTCGCTTCGCGCACGGTCGTCAGGGCGGCCTCCCCCAGCGCACGCCGGGTGGCCCGGTCCGTCGCGCCGAGCATTGCCGACACGCGCTCGAGGGTCAGGCCCGTGACCCGACCGGCCAGCAGGATCTGGTGGTCCGGTACGACGGACCAGTCCACGTCGATGTCGTGGTCGGTCATGCGCTCGATCTCGTCCGCCGTGAGCGGCTGACGCGTCCGCATGAGCGCCTCGGCCGTGCCCAGGGAGTCGAACAGGGCTCCGTCGCGCGCGCCGCCGAGGACGAGCATCGCCGCCTGATGGTCGAGGCCGGCCACGGAGACCACGGCACCGCGAAGGACGGACGGGATGTCACCGCCCGATCGACCGGCCGATTCACCGGCCCACACCTTCCGGTCCGGCAGGAAGTCGCCGACGATCTCGCTGGCGACGTCCCACGACTGGCGGGTGGCGATCTCCATCAGCCCGGTGCGCGACGACAGCGACGCCTCGGACACCTCGTCCCCGCCGAGGGCCCGTACGATCCATTCGGCGACGCACAGGTGCCGGACCGCCTTCGACGCCGTTGGGATGTTGCGCTGCAGCCAGACGATCTTGGCGATGGATGGCTTGGAGTTGAGCCGACGTCCGGTGGCTCGCTGGAAGTCCCGACGGGACACGACCTCCTTGATCGGTCCAGCATCTCCGCGCGGATCGAACCACGCGAGCGTGGGAGCGCACGGCTCACCCGTGCGGTCCAGGAGGATCCCGGCCTCCGCGATGCCGGTCGTGCCGATACCCACGACCTCGACCGATCCGGGTGCCGTCTCGGCGGCCTCGGCGCAGACAGCGATCGCCGTGTCCGCGAGGACACGCGGGTCGATGTCCGAGTTCGGGCCGTGGTGCCGCCAGGGCGTCGGCCGCGACGCCGAGGACAGCACCTGACCGGTGAGGGAGACAGCGAGCGCCTTGATCGACGTGGTTCCGCAGTCAACGCCGACGAGGATCTGCTCGGACATCGCCCTCCTTGTGGCTTGCAGTGCTCCGGACGGTTACGTTACTGAGCATCACCCGACCACGAGCGGTTATCCGCGACCACCAGGAGTATTGATGTCCGACGTCACAGCCCGTATGCGCCGCCTGTTCAATCCGACCTCGGGACGCTGCTTCGACATCGCCGTGGACCACGGCTTCTTCGGCGAGGGCAACATGCTCGCGGGGATCGAGGACCTCAAGTCAGCGGTGGCCGTGCTCGCTGAGGCGACACCGGACGCCATCCAGATGACGATCGGCCAGAGCCACATCCTGCAGTCGCTCGGCGGCCGTGAGCGCCCGGCTCTTGTCCTGCGGACAGACATCGCGAACGTCTACGGCGCACCGCTGCCGGACTACCTGTTCGACATCATCATCCCCGAGCCCGCACTCGCCGGCGTCCGTCGCGACGCCGCCTGCGTCGTCGTCAACCTCTTCGACCTGCCCGAGCAGCCCGGCATCAAGGAGTCGTGCATCCGCGCGATCCACGCGGCCAAGGCCGACTGCGAGAAGTACGGCATGCCCCTGATGGTGGAGCCGCTCGTCATGCAGGCCACCCGCACCGGCGGATACGGCGTCAACGGCGATCTGGAGAAGATCGTGCCGCTGGTCCGTCAGGCCGTGGAGCTCGGCGCCGACATCATCAAGGCCGACCCCACCGACGACCCGACCGACTACCACGAGGTCATCCGCATCGCCGGCGACACCCCCGTGCTCGTGCGCGGTGGCGGAAAGGTGCCGGACGACGAGCTGTTCCGTCGCACGCAGGCCGTCCTCGAGCAGGGCGCGGCCGGAATCGTCTACGGCCGCAACGTCATCCAGCACGACAACCCGGCCGGGCTCACCCGCGCGCTCATGGCGATGCTGCACGACGGCGCCGACGCCACGCGCGCCAGCGAGATCCTCGCCGCCTCGTGAGCACGTCGCAGCCGGTACGGATCGGAGTCATCGGCGGCGGTCTCATGGGCCGCGAGCTCGCCGTCGTGTGCGGACGGTGGAACCAGCTGGTCGACCACCCGGCGAGTCCGTCCGTCGTCGCGGTCGCGGACCCGAACCCTGCCGCGCGTGACTGGTTCTCGCGGATCGCGACCGTCGAGACATTGACCGATGACTGGCGGGCGCTGGTCGACGACGACTCGATCGACGTCCTGTACATCGCCGTGCCGCACAACCTGCACGAGGAGATCTACGTCGCCGCAGCGCAGGCGGGCAAGGACTTCCTGGGCGAGAAGCCGTTCGGCATCGACCTGGCGGCGGCCCAGCGCATCGTCGCGGCGATCGACTCGTCCGATGCGTTCGTCCGGGTGTCGAGCGAGTTCCCGTTCTACCCGGGCGCGCTGCGGGCCTACGCGTACGCGGCCTCGGGTGCACTGGGCGACATCCTCGACGTGCGCTCGTCGTTCTCGCACTCGTCAGACATCGACCGCACCAAGGCCATCAACTGGAAGCGTCGCGTCGAGACCTGCGGCGAGATCGGCGTGATGGGCGACCTCGGCGTGCACGTCGCGCACGTGCCGCTGCGCCTGGGTTTCCACCCGGAGACCGTCTACGCGATGCTCGACGACGTCGTCACCGAGCGGCCCGGTCCCGACGGCACACCGGTGCGCTGCGACACCTGGGACAACGCCCTCCTGGCACTACGCGTTCCGACGTCGGCCCAAGACGGTGCCCGCCGGTTCTCGATGCTGTGGGAGACCCGGCGCATCGCACCCGGGCAGATGGACTCGTGGGCGTTCGAGGCGCTGGGCATGGACGGCGGCGTGCGGTTCAACACGCGCAATCCGGCCACCCTGCAGCGCTTCTCACGACGCGACGGCGAGCAGATCTGGGAGGAGCTGCAGCCCGGCCACGTATCGGCGTGGCCCGTCGTCACCGGAGGCATCTTCGAGTTCGGCTTCCTCGACGCGCTGCTGCAGATGTGGGCGGCGTACTTCGCCGAGCGCATCGGCGAGCTCGGCGACCGGTTCGGCAACGCCCGGCCGCAGGAGGCCCTTGAGGCCCATCGCGTCTTCGATGCGGCCCTGCTGTCGAATGCCGCCGGCGACGTCGCGCACTGCTGACGGGAGTCCGACATGGCGCTGATGCGGTGCGACTTCTTCTCCGAGGTGCTCGGCCTGTCGACGTCGATGACGGTGATCCTTCCGCAGGCGACGCATGGACAGATCGGCATGCAGGGTGCGCACGGTTCCTCCGCGCCCCCGGTCCTGTACCTGCTGCACGGTCTCTCGGACGACGACACCATCTGGGCCCGCCGCACGTCGATCGAGCGTTACGTCGCACCCCTGGGCATCGCCGTTGTGATGCCTCAGGTGCACAAGTCGTTCTACACCGACGAGGCGTCGGGCCTGCCGTTCGGGACGTTCCTGTCGCAGGAGCTGCCCAGCGTCGTGCAGCAGTTCTTCCGGGTGTCGAGCCGACCCCAGGACACCTTCGTGGCCGGGCTGTCGATGGGCGGATACGGCGCGATGCAGTGGGCGCTCCGCGAGCCGTGGCGGTTCGGCGGCGCCGCGAGCCTGTCGGGCGCGCTCATGATCAGCAACGTCGGGCACGAGGACGAGCCGGACTTCGCCGACCTCATGCACCGGGTGTTCGGTCCAACCCCCATCGCCGGCACCGATCGCGACGTGTCCCACCTGGTCACGACGGTCGACCCCGCCGCGGTTCCTCCCCTATACGTCGCGTGCGGTACGGAGGACTTCCTCTTCCGGGCCAATGAGTACGTCGTCGGCCTCGCGAAGGCCGCCGGGGTCGATGTCACTGTCGACTTCGGCCCCGGCGACCACGAGTGGCAGTACTGGGACACCCAGATCCAGAAGGTCCTGGCCTGGCTGCCGCTGTCCTCCTAGTCCGCGCTACTTCGTGGGCATCAGGACGGCATCGATGCCGTGCGCGACCTGCTTGTTGCCCTTGTTGATGTCGACCTGCGTGAGGATGACCTTCGGGTTGGCCAGCTTGGCGTTGTAGTCCTTCAGGATGATCGCCGGGGCGCCGGTGACCTGCACGCGGATGACCTTGCCCGGCAGCGCTGTCTTCAGCTTGGCTCCGTTGGCCTTAAGAGCGTCGCCCGAGAGGATCGTCGCACCGGGGACCACGTGGTACTCGAGGACCTTCTCGACGGTGTCGATGCCCAGGCCGGCAACGGCCTTGAACGCCGCGGCCTCCGAGGTGACCTTCTTGCCCGACAGGGCGGAGGCGAGGTTGAGGAACGCCTGATCGTTGGGGATGAAGGCGGTCAGTGCCGTGGTGCCGTCGGCGAGCACCTTGACCGGGGAGTTGGGCTTGGCGGCGAGGACCGCCTCGACGGCCTTCGTCACGATGTCGTAGTCCTTGTAGTCCTTGTCGAACTTCGCCTGGCCCGCCTTGAGGACGGTGGCCAGCGACGTGGTGCCGTCGTCGGCGGCAGAGGCCGACGGCGCTGCGGCAAGCAGGCTCACAGGAATGAGCACGGCGGCAGCGAGAGCGACGCGACGGAGCTGTCGGTTCATGGTGGAGCCCTTCGGTTCGGCCCGTCCCTCGTGGACGGTCTTGCCACTACTTCGGGCCCGGGATGCGGACCGGATGCAATCGCGCCAATATTTCTTCAACTTCTTTTCCGTTCTCGGGTGCATCCGTACGCCGCCCTCGGGGCGAAGAAGGGGTGACGGCGCGCCGGGGACTTCTGTCACCGGACCGGCACTGAATTTGCAGAAGGGGGGACCTCACGGATACTGAGGGCCGGGCTCTGCCCACGCCAACCCTGTCCCCACCCCCGGAGCGGAGCTTGACCGACGACACGGACGTCGCCCTGCGCTTCCATGCAGGTGACGATTCTGCTCTCGCCGACGCCTACCGACGGTGGTCTCCGCTCGTCCACACCGTGGCGCTGCGCAGCACCGGCAGCGCGGCTGACGCCGCCGACGTGACCCAGGCGGTGTTCGTCTCGGCATGGCGAGGGCGGACCGGCTTCGACCCGGCCAAGGGATCGCTGCCGGGCTGGCTGATGTCGATCACCAGGCGACGGATCGCCGACCACTGGGCGGAGCGCAGCCGCGAGGCGCGACGCGTGGAGGCGGTGGCGCGGTCTGAGCCCGGTGAGCCCTCGGCGCCGTCGAGCGAGGTGGTCGTCGACCGCGTCCTCCTCGCTGATGAGCTCGAGCGCCTGGGCGATCCGCAGCGGCGGATCATGGAGCTCGCGTTCTTCCAAGACCTGACGCACGGGCAGATAGCCAGCCTGCTCGGCCTGCCGTTGGGAACCGTCAAGAGTCATATCCGCAGATCGCTGGAACGATTGCGCACGAGATTGGAGGTGGACGGTGTCGCACTGTGATGACGACGAGCTGGCGGTGATCGCCCTCGGCGAGCCAGCTCGCCCGGCGGACGAGGCCCACCTGTCCACCTGCTCGCGCTGCCAGAGCCGGCTCGACCAGCTGGCGGGCGTGGTCGGCACCGCGCGCTCGATTCGGCCGGAGGACCGTCCGGTGGCGCCACCGGACTCGGTGTGGGCCGGCATCACCGCCGAGCTCGCCAGTGATCAGACGGGCTCGGTCACGTCGCTCGATGCAGAGCGTGAGCGCCGTCGGCCCCGACTATGGCTCGTCGCTGCGTCGGCGGCCGCCGTGGGCCTTCTCGTGGGCGGTGGCCTGGTCGCAGCCGTGAACGGATCGCGGACGACGAGTGACGTCATCGCGTCGGCGACCCTGAACCCGCTCGAGGGTTCGACTGCGCGCGGGACAGCCAAGGTGGAGAAGATGTCCGCCGGCGACACGCTCACGGTGTCCGTCACGGACCTACCTGCGCCTGCCGACGGCTACTACGAGGTGTGGATGGCCACGGCGGACACGACGACCATGGTCGCCATCGGCACGCTGCCCGCCGGCTCGCAGGCCACCTTCGCGCTGCCGCCGGGGATGGATCCCGCGCAGTTCCCTGTGGTCGACGTCAGCCTCGAGCACTTCGACGGGGACGCGGCACACAGCGCCACCAGCGTCGCGCGGGGCCAGCTCACCGCCTGAGCAGCAGGGTGTCCAGGCCGCGCACCACACCGACGTGACCGGCCACCGCGCGTACGGCCAGCAGCGTGCCGGCGACGTACGGCGCCGGCGAACTGCCTGCGTCATGCCGGATCGACAGGCGCTCGTCGGGCATGGCGAACACGATCTCGGTGGACACGACGAAGCTGGGCAGTCGCAAGGAGTGGACCTGCGTGCCGGAGACCGTGGCACCGCGTGCCTCGCGCTCCCCGATGGTGTCGTCGACCGCGACCGCTTGCGGGTCGGCGGGCACGGCCCCAAGCCGTTCGGCCAGTTCCCGCGCCGTGCCGCTCGGAGCGTCCGGCTTTCCGAAGGACGCGTAGTCGATGATCTCGCGGTGCGGCAGGAACGGCGCGACGAGGAGTGCCGCCGCCTGCGCCATCGCGGCCGTCACCGAGAAGTTCCCCGACGCAACAACACCGATGCCCGCAGCGCGGGCGGCCGCGTCGATCTCGTCGAAGTCCTCGGCCGTCAGGCCCGAGGTGCCGATCACGACGTGCACGCCGCGCGCAATAGCCGTCAACGTGTTGGCCTTCACGGCGCCCGGCGAGGTGTAGTCGACGAGCACGTCGATGCCATCGAGGGCGGTGGCAACGTCTCCGTGAACGACCACCCCGTTCGCGGAGCCGCTCCACGCGTCGCCGAGATCGCGGCCTGCCGCCGCGCGCGACACGGCGCTGCCCAAGGTGAGATCAGCGGATGCCAGGACTGCCTCGGCAACTGGCCGTCCGGTCCAGCCGGTCGCGCCGGCCACGCACACGGAGATCACGTGACGATCACCAGCACGAATCGGACCCAGCTGGGCCCGTCGATGGAGAACCGCGAGAAGAACACAGGGCGAAGGTACCGAACACCGCGGGTCCGCTCGAAGTCGACCACTCCGAGGTCAGTTTCGGGCACGGGGCTCCGGGCTGAGCGAGACGTGGACGGTCGCGGGCACCTGGACAGGCCGTTCGCAAGCCCCGCACAGGATCGCTACCTCCTGGTCCTGGCCGGGGAATCGGTCTGTCAGCGTCCACTTCGTCGTCACGACGCCCTCTGCGGTACGACATCGCGAAACGACCCGCACGGGCGGGTCGAGGACTGCGCTGATGGTGAGCCGCATGTGCTCGTTGGCGACCATGTGAAGTCGCGGCGTGGCCTGTCGGAAGTACCCGTCAACCGAGCCCACAAACGTGGTGTTGCCACAGTCCGGGCATGCCAACTCGCCGTCGATCACGTTGGCGATCACCATGGCCCTTTCATCACATCGGACACCGTTCACGACGCGTACGCGGCTGCGACAATGGTGTCCTGCTCGATGACCGAGCCGTCACGGTGCCGCCTCCATTCCTGCGACGAGGCGGTAGCCCAGTCCCGGTTCCGTTATGAGGTGAACCGGATGGGCGGGATCGAGCTCAAGCTTCCGCCGCAACTGGGCCATGTACACCCGCAGGTAGTGCGTTTCCTTCTCGTATCCAGGCCCCCAGACCTCGGTGAGGAGTTGCTGCTGCGGCACGAGGCGCCCGCTGTTGCGGGCAAGGACTTCCAGGAGGTGGTACTCCGTGGGTGTCAGCTTCACTTGATGTCCGTCACGGGTAACGATCCCCGCGGCGAGGTCAACCGTGAACGACGCTGTCGAGACCACGTGAGGGCTCGAACTGTCGGCTGCCATCGCCCCGCGTCGGAGGGCGGCCCGGACGCGGGCCAGGAGCTCGTTCATCTCGAAGGGCTTGGTGATGTAGTCGTCGGCCCCCGCGTCGAGAGCAGCCACCTTCTCATCGCTCGTGGCGCGAGCCGACAGCACCACGACCGGCACCCGATTCCAGCCGCGGATGCCGTGCAGCACCTCGATGCCGTCCAGGTCGGGGAGCCCGAGGTCGAGAATCACCACGTCGGGATGGAATCGTGCGACCAGGTCCAGGGCCCCTTGTCCGCTCGTGGCGAGTCTGGACCTCCATGCCGCGGGCCTTCATATTGATCCCCAGTGCCCTGCCCAAGGGCACGTCATCGTCAACCAGCAGGACCCTGGTCATGGGGTAGTCCCGTGACGTACCGTCAGGAGCGGCGTCGCGCGCGTCGACCGGTGCGGCAAGGGGGACGGACAAGACCATCGTCAACCCGCCACCCGGGGTGTCCTCCACCTCGAGCGTGGCGCCGACGGCCTCGCCGAGGCCACGGGCGACGGCCAGACCAAGTCCGACGCCGGCCCCATCTGGTGCATCGCCCAGACGCTGGAATGGCATGAACATCCGTTCCCTGTCCGCCTCGTCGACACCGGGGCCCCGGTCGACGACGCGAAGTTGCAGGGTCCCATCCGGCACGACCGTCGCGCACAGCCGCACCACGGTGTCGGACGGCGCGTAGCGCACCGCGTTCTCAACCAGATTGGCGACGGCCCGCTCGAGCAGCCCGGCGTCGGTGAGGACCAGGGGCAGGGTCTCGTCGGTCTCATCCAGAACAGCCTCGTCCGGCACGCCGCGGAGGGCCTGCTGCAGGACCTCGTCCAGTGACACCGGCTCGAGGATCGGACGCACAGCGCCCGCCTGGATTCGGCTCAGGTCCAGCAGGTTCGACAGAAGGGCGTCCAGCCGATCGGCGGCGACGGCGGCGTTGTCGAGAAGAGCCGTGCGATCCGCGTCCGGCAGCGACAGGGTCCGGGTCCTGCAACGTGGAGATGGACGCCTTGATGCCGGCCAGTGGTGTGCGAAGGTCATGCGAGACGGCCGCGATGAGGGCGGTGCGAACGGCGTCGGACTCGCGCAGACGGGTGGCGTCAGCGGCACGCGCCGAGAGCCGGTTCCGCTCGAGGACGGCGGCGGCCTGAGCGGCGAAGGCATCCAGCATGCGCCGGTCCGAGGCGGGAAGCGGCTTGCCCGAGAGGGCCATGACCAGCCCGGCCCGGCATCGACCACGACGTCTGCAGCCTCGACGGATCGCGGGGCGAGGTCCCCTGAGACCTCGACCACGGCCGTGCCGCGACCGTCCGCAGCCGTCTCGAACAGGGCGGCGCTGCGCATCCCGAACGTCTCGCAGGCCTGGTCGAGCAGCGCTTTGACGCCGTTTCCACGCCCGAGGACTCCGACGGACAGCGAGGCGAGCACATTCGCTTCGGCGCGGCGTCGCGCGGCCTCCTGGGCGAGGGCGGCACTGCGATCGACGATGGTGGCGACAACCGAGGCGACGATCACGAAGGTGGCGATGGCGAAGGCGTTCTCCGGCTCGGCGATGGTGAAGGTGCCCACCGGCGCGACGAAGTAGAAGTTGACCAGCAGGCCCGCGACGACTGCGGAACCGATGGCTGGCAGGAGTCCACCGACGAGGGACGTTGCCACGACTCCGAGCAGGAACGCGAGCAGCACCGTCGACAGGCTCAGCGAGTCGCCGAACGGCAGGAGCGCCAGCGTCAGCGCCACGGGGATGGTGGGTGCGAGAACCCATGCCCATACTCGACGTCGACGCATCCGACGCGGACGACGGTTCCCCGGCCGGGTGCGACCCGCTCGTTCGTGCGAGACGACGTGGACGTCGATGTCGCCCGACTCGCGCACGATGTCATCGGCCGTGCTGGGTCGCAGCGCCGTGCTGAGTCGACTTCGTCGGGACGCCCCGACCACGACCTGTGTTCCATTCACGGATCGAGTGAATTCGAGGACGGCGGCGGCGACATCTTCGCCCACCACCGTATGGAAGCTGCCGCCAAGGTCCTCCGTCAGCTGTCGCAGTCGAGCGACCACGTCAGGTCTCGCGCCGACGGTGCCATCTCCACGAACCACGTGAACGGCGGCCAGCGCCCGCCCTGCGCTGCGACCGGAGATCAAGGAGCCTCGTCGAAGCAGAGTCTCGCCCTCCGGCCCGCCGGTGAGCGCCACGACGATCCGCGTGCGCGCGGCCCAGGTGTCCTGGATGCCGTGGTCGGCGCGGTACTTCTCCAGCCCCTCCTCGACGCGGTCGGCGAGCCACAGCAGGGCGAGCTCGCGGAGGGCGGTGAGGTTGCCGGCGCGGAAGTAGTTGCCGAGGGCCGCGTCGACCTTCTCCGGCTTGTACACGTTCCCGTGGGCGAGGCGCCGCCGCAGCGCCTCTGGGCTCATGTCCACGAGCTCGAGCTGGTCCGCGGCCCGCACGACCGCGTCCGGCACGGTCTCGCGCTGCTTTATCCCGGTGATCGACTCCACCACATCGTTCAAGGACTCCAGATGCTGGATGTTGACGGTCGAGATCACGTCAATGCCGGCGTCGAGAAGCTCGTTGATGTCCTCCCATCGCTTGGCGTTGCGTGACCCGGGCACGTTGGTGTGGGCGAGCTCGTCGACCAGGGCAACGTGCGGGTGCCGCGCCAGGACTGCGTCGAGGTCCATCTCCTCGAAGCGGCCACCCCGGTACTCGATCATGCGTCGCGGCACGACCTCCAGGCCGGTGATCATGTCCGCGGTGTGCCGCCGATCGTGTGTCTCGACGAACCCGACGACGACGTCGGTGCCGCGCTCAAGACGACGGTGCGCTTCACCCAGCATCGCGTACGTCTTGCCGACCCCGGGGGCGGCGCCGAGGTAGATGCGAAGCCGACCGCGCGTCACCCCTTCATTGTCGCGCGTCGCGGCCGGGGCCGCCCTGTCGTCAGGTGGACCCCACGGCACGGCGGTCTCGGTCACCCCAATGTCTCCAGCGTGAGGTTGAGTTCGAGCACGTTGACGTGCGGCTCACCGATGAAGCCCAGGATCCGGCCCTGGGTGGCACCGTCGACGAGCTGGGCCACGGCGGCCGGCTGGAGTCCGCGTGCCGCTGCCACTCGGGATACCTGCTGGCGGGCGTATTCGGGGCTGATGTCAGGATCCAGGCCGCTGCCACTCGCGGTGACGGCGTCGGCCGGCACGTCCTGGGGCCGGACCCCATCGGCTGCGGCGGCAGCCGCCTGCCGGTCACCCACGGCCGTGACCAGGTCGGGGTTGTCGGCGGCCAGGTTCGACCCGCTGCTGCTCAGGGCGTCGTAGCCGTCGCCCGCGGCCGACGGCCGGGGCCAGAACCACTCCTTGCCGACGAACTGCTGGCCAATGCGCGCCGAGCCCACCACCGCGCCGGATGCGTCGGTCACGTACGAGCCGTCGCTCGTCCCGCTCACCAGTCGCCCTACGCCGAACAAGGCGATCGGATAGGCAATGCCCACGATCAGGGTCATCAGGAGCAGGAGGCGCAGCGCCACCCACGATTGACGAAGGGCAAGTGACATCGTGATCACCCGATTCCGGGAATGCGAGAGATGAGCAGGTCGAGCAGTTTGATGCCGACGAACGGCACGATGATGCCGCCGAGTCCGTAGATCCACAGGTTCCGGCTGAGGAGCTTCGCGGCGCTGGCCGGGCGGTATCTCACGCCGCGCAGTGCCAAGGGGATGAGTACCACGATGATCAGCGCGTTGAAGACGACGGCGGACAGGATCGCCGAGTCCGGGCTCGACAGCCGCATCACGTTGAGCGTCTCGAGCCCCGGGTAGGCCACCACGAACATGGCCGGGATGATCGCGAAGTACTTCGCGATGTCGTTGGCAACCGAGAACGTCGTCAGGGCTCCGCGGGTGATGAGCAGCTGCTTGCCGATCTCGACGATGTCGATGAGCTTCGTCGGATTCGAGTCGAGGTCGACCATGTTGCCGGCCTCCTTGGCTGCGGAGGTGCCGGTGTTCATCGCGACGCCCACATCCGCCTGGGCGAGAGCCGGGGCGTCGTTCGTCCCGTCACCCGTCATCGCGACGAGCCGACCCCCCTCCTGCTCGCGCTTGATGAGGGCCATCTTGTCCTCGGGCGTCGCTTCGGCCAGGAAGTCGTCGACGCCGGCCTCCTCGGCGATCGCGCGTGCCGTCATCGGGTTGTCGCCGGTGATCATGACGGTGCGGATGCCCATGCGGCGAAGGTCGTCGAACCGCTCGCGGATACCTGACTTGACGACGTCCTTGAGGTGGACGACGCCCAGGACCCGAGATCCCTCGGAGACCACGAGTGGAGTTCCGCCCGCTGACGAGATCGCGTCGACCGTCGTCGTCACCTCGACAGGGGTAGTGCCACCCTCGGCGGCCACGTGCGCGAACACCGCGCCCGCGGCGCCCTTGCGGACACTGCGGTCGTCGACATCGACGCCACTCATCCGCGTCTGAGCCGTGAACGGGACCCACACGGCGTGCAGCAGCGCCCCCTCGTCGCGTGCCCGCAGCCCGTATCGGTCCTTGCACAGCACGACGATCGAGCGGCCCTCCGGAGTCTCGTCCGCCAGGCTGCTGAGCTGCGCTGCGTCCGCCAGCTGCTCGACGCCCACCCCCGGTGCGGGGAGGAGCTCGACGGCCTGCCGGTTGCCGAGGGTGATCGTGCCGGTCTTGTCCAGCAGCAGCGTGGAGACGTCGCCGGCGGCCTCGACCGCTCTACCGGACATCGCCAGCACGTTGCGCTGGACCAGTCGGTCCATGCCGGCGATGCCGATGGCCGACAGCAGTGCACCGATGGTCGTTGGGATGAGGCAGACGAGCAGGGCCACCAGGACGATGACGCTCTGCGTCGCGCCGGAGTAGTCCGCCAAGGGCTGCAGCGTCATGACGACGAGAAGGAAGATGATCGTCAGCGACGACAGCAGGATGTTCAGGGCGATCTCGTTGGGGGTCTTCTGCCGACTGGCCCCCTCGACCAGGGCGATCATCCGGTCGATGAAGGTATGGCCGGGCGCCGCGGTGATCTGGATGACGATGCGGTCGGAGAGAACCTTCGTGCCACCCGTCACGGCGCTGCGATCGCCGCCGCTCTCACGGATGACCGGGGCGGACTCGCCGGTGATGGCCGACTCGTCGACGCTGGCGACGCCCTCGACGACGTCACCGTCGCCGGGAACGATGTCGCCGGCCTCGCAGACGACGCGATCGCCCAGCCGCAGCTCGGTGGCCGCGACGCTTGTCTCCGCGCCACCGGCTCCCAGCAGCCGCGCCATCGTGTCGCGTCGGGTGGCCCGCAGGGAGGCCGCCTGGGCACGACCCCGGCCCTCGGCGACGGCTTCGGCAAGGTTGGCGAAGATCACGGTGAGCCACAGCCAGACCGTGATCCACCAGGCGAACGCGCTGGGCTCGACGACAGCCGCGATCGTCGTGAGCACGGCCCCGACGAGCACGACGAACATCACCGGGTTGTGCCACATCGCCCGGGGGTCCAGCTTGCGCAGGGCCTCGGGGAGCGACGTGAGCAGCGAACGGGGCTCGAAGAGGCCGGAGCCGACGCGTGCCTCCGGCACGACATCCGGGCGGGGCTGAGAGTGGTCATGACAGTCCCTCCGCGAGGGGGCCGAGGGCCAGGGCAGGCACGAAGGTCAGCCCGGCCACGATGAGGATGACGCCGACAGTGAGCAGGACGAACTGGAGTCGATGCGTTGGCAGGGTCCCCGCCGACGGCGGCGACGTGCCCTGCTGGGCGAGGGACCCGGCCAGGGCCAGCACGAAGCAGATCGGCAGCAGCCGACCCAGGAACATCGCCACCGCAAGCGCGACGTTGTAGAAGTCGGTATTCGCGTTCAACCCCGCGAACGCCGATCCGTTGTTGTTCGACGCCGACGCGAAGGCGTAGAACACCTCGGACAGGCCGTGCGCGCCGGGGTTGCAGCATCGATGATCGACCCGCCTCGGTGGCCATGGCCGCACCCAGTCCGAGCAGCACGAGCGCGGGCGTGGTCAGGATGTACAGCGACACGAGCTTCATCTCGCGGGCGCCGATCTTCTTGCCCAGGTACTCCGGGGTGCGGCCGACCATGAGTCCGGCGATGAAGACCGCGACGATGGCGGCGATGAGCATCCCGTACAGGCCCGACCCGGTCCCGCCGGGCGAGACCTCACCCAGCACCATGTTGAGGATCGCCAGCCCGCCGCCATAGGCGGTGAACGAGGCAGTGCATCGAGTCGACCGCCCCTGTCGACGTTCCGGTGGTCGCCGAGGCAGCGAACAGCGCCGACATCGGCACGCCGAAGCGGACCTCCTTGCCCTCCATGGCCGAGCCGGCCAGTTGCAGCGCCGGGCCTGCGTGGTTGAGCTCCGCCCAGATCAGCAGGCCGGTGACCGTCGCCCAGATGGAGCCCATCACGGCCAGGATCGCGTAGCCCTGGCGCAGGTCGCCGACGATCCGGCCGAAGGTCCTGGTCAGGGAGAACGGGATCACCAGAATGAGGAAGATCTCGATGAGATTCGTCAGGCCGTTCGGGTTCTCGAACGGGTGCGCCGAGTTCGCGTTGTAGAAGCCACCGCCGTTCGTGCCCAGTTCCTTGATCGACCTCCTGGCTGGCGACCGGACCGCCCGGGATCGTCTGGGCACCGCCCGAGAGAGTCGTGATCGTCGTGTCGCCCGCGAAGTTCTGGACGACCCCGCTGACGATGAGGACGATGCCGAAGACGACCGCGATGGGCAGGAGGATCCGGATCGTGATCCTGACCAGATCCACCCAGAAGTTGCCAAGACGATCGGTGTGGGAACGAGCCAGGCCGCGGATCAGCGCGACGGCGACGGCGATGCCGACGGCGGCCGACAGGAAGTTCTGCACGGCAAGTCCCGCCATCTGCGCCGTGTAGCCGAGCGCCGCCTCACCCGAGTAGGACTGCCAGTTCGTATTCGTGACGAAACTGACCGCGGTGTTCAGCGACTGCAGCGACGGCATGCCCTCGCGCCCCAGCGAGTACGGCAGGTACGCCTGGAGACGCAGAAGCGCGTACAGACCCGAGGACGGAGATGACGGAGAACGCCAGCACCGACCGGAGGTAGACCGACCACCGCTGGTCGGCGCCCGGATCGACCCCGATCAGGCGGTAGAGGACACGTTCGACCCGGGTATGACGCGGGGACTCAAGCGTGCGCGCCATGTAGTCGCCCAGCGGCCGGTAGCACAGCGCAAGGGCAAGGAGGAGGACAGCTATCTGCAGCAGCGCTGCGACAGTGGTGTTCACGGAAGCCTCAGAACTTCTCGGCGCGCACGAGAGACACCACGAGGTAGACCAGCAGTCCGACCGCACTGATCAGGGACAGAATCCCGAGCGCGTTCACAGTTTCTCCAACCCGTGGGCGACGCCAGCACGACGGCGGCCAGAATCACGATCACGCCGAAGGCGACGAACTCAGCCACTTCTGCGCCCTCCCCCCGCTACGACGACGGTGACGATGCAGATGACCGAACAGCGAGGTGACGATCGCCAGGCACACGAGCGTGGTCAGCCGCAGGACGTCGCCTTCGCCGTGCCAGGCAAGCGTGCCCGCGGCGTCGAAAACGAAACCGTCAGCGAACAGGAATCCCACGCCTGCCGCCGCGACCGCACTTGCCGGGGACGTCCACCACGCCACGGCCACGACGATGACAGCGATGACGGCAAAGGCGAAGTCTCGGTCGATGAGTCCCACGGCAACAACCGCAGCCAGCACCAGGCACGACACGAAAGTCGCGCCGATCGCGTATCCCCAGGACGTACACGGCTCATCCTTGCCCAGGATCATGTCGATGACCGGATCACTGGTCCGGTTGGTGTTCTTCATGCCTCCAGCATCGAACCGCGCACGCATCGAGGGCACTCGTCCTGACGCATCCTTGACGCGGTGTGCCGCTTCTCTACGCGATCCTGACAAGCTTCGTCGTCGGACGGTTCATGCGCCTGTCAGGCGGAACGCAAGCACTGCTCGACCTGATCGGCCAGCTCGCGGACCAGCAGCCGTCCATCAAGTTCACGGGTCGCGCTGTGGCGGATCAGCGGTTCGACCTCCGAGACGTACCTGGCGATGTCTGCCTGCTGAGCCGCTGTCTTGCCGTATGGGTTGGTGGTCCGCGTTCGCACCCGATCGAGCAGCACGTCCAGCGGAACGTGGAGATAGACAACGTGCTCGAACCGGTCGTAGAAGAGGCCCTGATTGCTCACTGAAACCGGATTCGTTGCCAAATCTGACACTCGTCCAACCTTGAACTACTGACGGCCAGGGCGCACAACCGACCAGGTGTCTCAGCTGGTGGCTACGCGGCACCGCGGAGGCTTGTTCCCTCAGATCACGCGTCGATTTCGGATTCGGCTTCGATGATGGCTTGGGCGATGCCGCGGGGTCGTCCGGCGCGGGCCCAGAGCCAGAACAGCAGAGCGGCGATCAGGCAGGCGGCCGCGAGGGACACGATCGGGTAGCCGCGCAGCAGGTTCACGATCAAGGTGAACCCGATGACTGCCGCGCCGAGGACGCTGACGGCCATGGCTGGGTAGCGGCGCTCGGAGAAGTCGAACTTCGCCATCGCTATCAGGCCCACGAGGAAACTCATGAATACCGAAACCGCGTAGAACAGCACCAGCTCCTGGTCCTCCGCACCCGCGGCGACAACCACGACGACGGAGACCAGCAGGAACACGAGGACTGCCCAGTAGGGGGTGTGATGCTGATTGGCGACTCCCATGCGTGGGTGAAGGATGCCGGTCTGGTTCCCGTTTGAGTGAGTGCGACGGGCGAGTGCCTTGAGCAGGCCAGGTCCGGCCTGGAAGCTCGAGCTGGCCGCGGCGAGGAGCAGGAGAGCGGTGAGGGCCTGAAAGAGGGCGTAGAGCCTGGGTCCAACGCTGGCCTGAGCGATGTTCGCGATCTGGGTGGACTCCGGGGCGGGGATCCCGATGCCGAGTCGCACGGCGATGGCGGTGAGTCCGAGGGTGAGCGTTCCCACGATTCCTAGGGTCAACCACAAGGTGACGCGGCCGAACCGGCGGCGGCCGGCATCGTCGAGCTGCCCGAGCTGGGCGATCGCCGACGACGGAGCCTCTACGCCGGTGGCCAGGGCCATGGCGACGGGGAACGCGAGCAGCACGGCAACGAAAGCCGCATGTCCGCCTGGAGTGGAACTTGATGCCGGTGTCGCAACGGGGGTGGCGGTGAGTCCTCCGGTCAGGACGGCCACACCGAGCAGCACGAAGGCGATCGTCATGACGGCGAAGACCGCTCTGCCGACGTGACCGAACCACGTCAAGGCAGCCACCGCAGTCACGACGACGACCGCCAAGGGGACGCGCCAGGGAGCCAGCCCCGGGACGTAAGCGATGACCGCTGAGGCGGCAGCCGACACGCTGATCGCGATGGTCAGGACGAAGTCGACGATGAGCGCGCCGATCGGGATGAACGCCCAGCCTTCACCAAACGCCGATCCGGCGGCCGCTGCCGCCCCGCCGCCTTCGGGGAACCGCGCGACGAGCTGGTGGTAGTTCGCGATGACCAGCGCGACGACGGCGACAACCAGCGCCATCGTCGGCAGCAGCAGCCCCAGGTCCCCGTCAAGAGCACGCAGCGCCGCCTCGATGGCGTATGCGACCGACGACACCGGGTCAGCCATGACGGCGAACGCAAAGGCGATCAGCAGCGCGGGTCGGCTGAACAACGCACGGCGTGCGCGTCCGGCGCGAGAGGTGTCTCGCGCAGGGGTGTCGTGTTTGGCACCGGTGTCTCCATAGGTCGAGGACTTGCCGACCAGACTTCCCGGCGCACCGCTGGCGAGCCTACGCCGCGGCCGTCCCTGACGCGGCTTGACGCGCAGCGGTTGTGAACTTGACGCCCTGAGCAACCCTCACGTCGAACGGTGTGTCGGGAGATCGAATCATTCACGTCCGCGGAGCGCGAGGTTCGGCCGGTTCGGGCACGATGTCGACGCCTGCAGCCGAACATCCTGAGCGCCGGCGTGCCATCAGGGACTCAGTCAGGCCCGTTCACGCGCTTCGGATCGACGGTGCCTTCCGGGCCGTCAGCGGGCTGCACGATCCTTCGACCTACGTCGAAGGACTAGGCGGGGCGAAGGCCCGCACCGTGGTGCTTCACGCGGTCGAGGACGACGCCGCCGATGACCAGCGCAAGGCCGAGGATCCCCACGGCGACGAGTGCGGGGACGCTTGGCAATTCGAGGAGGTCCTGCACGGCAGCAGGATCAGTTGAAATCGACATCGGTGCCTCCATTGGGTTGAGTCACACACCGAGCGCTAGAAGCTCGCCCACCTGCGGTTCGCCGGCCGCTCCTGCGAACACGGTCATCGCGTCCGCCACCAGTGCGCGCTCTGCTGGATCCAGTCGGGCGAGGATCGACCGAATCTCTCGCCTGCGCTGATCGGTCACGCGATCGACCAGAGCCCGACCCTCGGCAGTCAGCTCGATGAATGTCTCGCGCCGGTTCTCAGGGTTCTCCGCCCTCTGGACCCAGCCCGCTGCCACGAGGCGATCCGCCGTACGGGTGAACGTCGAGGGGTGGACTCCCACCACTGCTGCCAGATCCCCGTTGCGTACCGGTCCGTCTGAGGTGGACAAGACGACCAGTACCCGGAACTGCGGGACGGTGATGAGGTCAAGGACCGGCGCGACCGATCTGGCAACGACGCCGAGCAGCGCGCGAGAGGCGGTCAGGACCTGCAGCGTTGTCGCGTCGAGGCTGTCCATCGATCGTCCTCCCGAGTTCTCGCGACTCTGACTTCTCAAGTGCTACCGTACATCACTTGTATGACTACACAAGAGGTGAGGCGTGAGCGGCGGATCCATTGACTCCAGTCCCCCGGGACAGCCCTCTGGGGCCGAGCACCCAGGCTGGATTCGGATCGTCGCGCTCGTTGCCCTCGTGGCCGCCTTCGGCTTCGTGGTCGTGCGATTCGCCAAGAAGGACGTCGTATCGAACTGGGCGGTCCTGGCCAGTTGCCCGACGATCGAGGACATCGGTGGCGACCGTGTCTCCAGCAGTTTGGACACTGTCGGCCTGCCTCACTCCGCCCCAGGACGTTCGGTCACCGCGCGGCTGGCCGATCCTCACCTTCGTCCTGCCGTCCACCGTCGGCACATCGCCACAGATCACCGGTGTCACGTCGAACACGGAAGCTCACTCCGTCTCGATCGGGTACGACGACCCTCCGCGGTCAGAGACCACCGAGACAGGTGGGCACGTGCTGGTCTTCGTCGAAGTCCAACCGGACTCACTACCCAAGCCGCCCTACACCGTTCAAGACGTGGCGGGGACGACCGTCTCATGAACAAGCTGCACTGCCGCTAGGCGTGCAGGTCACGTCGATGGAAACCCCAGATTCCCAACACGACAACGACGTGCGCTGGACGTCGTCCAAGGGCTTGCGCTAGTACGGTGCCTTCGCCGATGCACGAAAAGCGTGCCGCTGCAATGACTTTGCGCTACACCTGCACTTCGGCTAGCGGCTCGCCGGTCGGATGGATGGCGCCCGGATCCTCGACGGTCAGCATGAACGCGGCAGCGTCGTGCACGGTCGTGTTCAGCATCACGGATGCGGACCCGTCATGGGCGGGGGTGAATGTGGCCGCGGACTTCATCGTGCCGTCGGCCATGACCGTCCACACGTGATACTCCCGACCGGATGAGGGCATGGGAAGTTCGGTGGCCATCAAGGCGCCCTCGTCCATGCCGTTCGACACGATCAGTTTCGCGGTGCCCTGCGGGAGGTCCAGAGGCATGAAGTGCGCGTCTGGAGCACTCGTGACAGCGAGGATCAGCTGGGTCTGCCCATCGGCGACCACCTGCCCCCCGGAATCGCCGACGTGCAGGATGCCCGTCGACGCAACCAGGCCAGCCCCGAGGACGAACGCTGCTGCTGCCGCCGCGGGCCACATCCAGCGTCGCCGGTGGGAGGCAAGGGGAATGGGCGCCGGCACGATCCCCTCACCGTCGTCATCGACAGTGCCCGCCGAAACGGAGGGGCCGAATAGTGAGGCCATCAGCTGGTCCTCGACGTGGGTCGGCGGCGCGACGTTGGTCGCGGTGGCGAGGTCCGCGACGGTGTCCGAGAGCGCGGCAAGCTCGGCCCGGCAGGCGGCGCACGAGGGCAGGTGTCCGGTGAAGCGTTCGGACTCGTCGGGGTCGAGGGCATCGAGGAGGAACCCCGGGAGCAGGTCGTGGGGATCGCCGGCGAGGTCGTGCCACTGGGTGGTCATGACGTCACCTCCATTTCCTGTCGAAGCCGGTGCAGTGCGTCTCGAAGTCGGGTCTTCGCGGTGCCCAACGGGATGTCCAGGTGGGCGGCGATCTGCGCCTGGGTCATGCCTCGCTGGTACGCAAGCTCGAGCGCTTGCCGCTGCAGGGGCGTGAGAACCGCGAGCGCCGACCGAACGCGCCGGTGCTCGGCGCGCAGTTCGACGATCTCCGCGACCGAGTCATGGTCCGTGTCCACCTGGCCGGCACCCCAGGTGCGTCCGCGTTCTCGGTCGGCCTGGTCGCGGCGGACACGGTCGACGGCCCGGCGATGCACTCGAGTCATGATCCACGCGCGGGCCGACCCCTGAGCGGGGTCGAAGCTTTCGGCGTCGGTCCACACCTGGGTGAATGCCTCCTGCAGCGCGTCCTGCGCGAGGTGCTCGTCGCGCAGGACGCGCAGCGCAAGTCCGTAGGCGGCTGGACTGAACTGCCGGTAGAGCGCCTGGAACGAGGAGCGCTCGCCTGCTGCGCACGACGCCAGCAGCACCTCGGGCGACGACACGTCGTCGGCAGGGGCGGGGGCTGGCTCAGGTCGCATCAGTTCACGTGCTCCAAGGGTTGCTGCGGGGTCTTACGGCGCCGGGGACTTGCTCATCATCGCGTCACCTGAAGGCTTCGTCGACGCCTCCATCATGGCGCTGGAACTCGGCGTGGCGGACTTCTCCATCATGGCGCCCGACGGTGACGGTGACTCGCTCATCATTGCTCCCGACGGCTTGGCCGATTCGCTCATCATCGCCGGGGCCGTGCTCGTGGTTGCCGCGGGAGTGGGGTCCGAGCTGCTGCTCGAGCAGCCGGAGAGACCGATGACGGCCAGGACGGCGGCTGTGGCGGCGATGACGGCGGGGCGGACTGTGTTCATGAGTGCTCCTCGTGGTCGTGGTTCGTCGGGGTCGTCGGTCGTGGGTATTCGCACCGGGCATGGCCGTGGATTGGTTACGCTCCGTCGGAATTTCGGACTATCCGAACGTGAAGGCGTACGCAGTGACTCCCGGTGAGGCATTCACCGTGAGCAGGGCGTCGCGCCGGCTGGTCTTGTCGAGGGTGTACAGGGTCGGGGCGCCGTGGATCTCGATCGCACGGACGGGCTTGCCGTCTGCGGCTACGTCGACAGTGCCCTCGCCGCCGAGGACGAGGAACACCGTGTTGGCGGAGTAGCGCAGCTGCAGCTTGAGCACCGGCACCGGCCGTGATGCTCTCCGGGCCGATCGTCCACTCGCCGTTGAGCGCCACCGCGTCGCGAGGGATCGTGTCGGGTGCCCGGTACGTGCGGGTGCCGCCGTTGACGACGTCAGCGTTGGCGTACGCGTTCGCGCGCTCAGACCCCAGGTAGGTCTCGGGGGTCGAATCGCGCATCATCACTGGCTGTACTGCTGACGTGCTGTCCGTCGCGACGCCATCCGGTTGGGAGCCCTTCTCGCCCAGCAGTTGACGGATGAGCGTCTCGGTCTGGTCGTAGGAGCCCTCGCCGTAGTGGACTTGCCGAACAACACCGTTCCTGTCGATCAGGTAGTGCGATGGCCAGAACCGCTGGTCATAGGCGCGCCAGGTCATGAAGTCGTTGTCGACAGCAATCGGGTAGGTGACGCCGAGCCGCGCAGCCTGGTCGGCGACGTTGCCGACCTCGTGCTCGAAGGCGAACTCCGGCGAGTGGACGCCGACGATCGTCAGCCCGTTGTTCCGGTACTTCGCATCCCAGGACTCCAGATACGGCAGCGTCCGCTGGCAGTTGATGCAGGAGTATGTCCAGAAGTCGACCAGGACGACACGGCCGCGCAGCGCCTGAAGGGTCAGTGCCTTGCCGGCGGGGGTGTTCAGCCACGCCCCGATGCCCACGAAGTCACGGGCCGGTCCGCAGTTCGCGAGGACGCCAGGGTCCATCTCGCACTCGTCGAACGACTTCGCCGGACCTAGGCCCGCTTCGTCGACCGCCACCGTCCCGGCCTCTGGGCGCGCAACGCTCGGGCCACTGAGCGCTCCGAGCGCTTCCCGCGCGGACGCGTTGTCCTCGATCGTGCTCTGGGCAGCAGTGACGTAACTCGGCACCAGCCGCTGCACCTGGTCAGCCACCCCGAAGAAGACAGCCACTGCCGTGGCAATCAACACTGCCCCCGTGATGCGGCGGACAAGCGGCATCCGAGTACGCACGGCAGAGATGCGTGTGGCCATCTGCTGCCCGGCCAGCGCGAACGCAAGCAAAGGCAGGGCGACTCCCACCGAGAACGCCACGGTCAGAACGATCAAGCCGGACTGCACCTGGTTCGTAGCGGCCAACACGGTGATCGTCGCCAGGACCGGGCCGGCACACGGTACGAACGCCAGGCCGAAGGTGGCGCCGAACAGGAACGCCGAACCACCGCGGCGCGGTCCGACACGGCTGAACCGCGCGAACGGCCGCTCGAGGAGGTGGCCCACCGCCGGCACCAGGAACCCAAGGCCAACAACGATCATCGCGGCGATCCCGATGTTGCGCAGCAGATCTGCGGGCAGGCCCAGGGCTGCCAGCAGCGAGGCCCCGATCAGGGTGAACACGGCGAAGGAGGTGACCAACCCGGCGATGACGATGAACGGGCGGCGCCGGTCAGGTTTCGGAGGCGCGTCCCCGGCGGCGTCGGCCAGAGCGGGCGGGATCGCGGATGTCGCGAGAACCGCTGGCAGGACCGGAAGGATGCACGGCGACAAGCCGGTGACGATGCCCGACAACAGGCCGATGAGTGCCAAGGTGAGCATGCCCACTATTCGCGACGGGGTTGCCCAGGGATTGGTCGATTGCGGACCGGAGCTCCGCGAAGGTCGGTTTCGTCACGAAGACTGACGTATTCGCCACTGACGCATGTCCCGGCTGGGTGGGTCGTGGCGAATTTGGTGGTGGTCTAGCGCGATCAGACGAGCTTCGGGAACAGCAGTAACAGGCAGAGGATGGAGACGAACAGGACAATGCCAAGCCCCAGCAGGAACCACTGGGATCGTCGAGAGCGCATGCGTCCCGAGATCGCCGCGAAGAACAGGACGGCGGCTAGGGCCACCGTCAGCACCGTGTAGTTGTCCCCGCGCTGATTGAAGTCGAGTGCTTCGGCGAACTTTGCGTCGGCTCGAGCATCGGCGACATCCTTCGCCGCTAGTTGGGGGATCCGGTATTGGGCCATCGCAAACGGGGACGTGGGTGCGTTCGCGTTCGTCTTCGGGTCAGTCGCCAGCCACGCGGCGAACGCCGTCTTCAGCGGCTCGGGGAACCGTGCGGCCAGGTAGTCCTGAAATGTGCGGTCCCCGGCGTACTCCGCTTGAAGCCACTGCGTGAAGAGCGCGACTTGTATGGTCTCTATTCGATTCGCGTCGCTTTCCAGCCGCGACGCCTGTATCCGCGATGAGCTGGCCTGATTGAAGGAGATGGCCATCGCGCCGCCCCACTTGCTGGCCTGAAAGCCTGACCAGGCAGTGAGGATCGTCGTGACAGACAGGAGGACGACCGCGATCAGCTCGCGCCAGTCCGGTCGGGCGTGCAGGTGGCGGTCCACTTCACTCACGGCAGCATCATCGCCCTCTCGCTCAGTGGCGTGGATACCTGGGCGACGTGAGTGATCACGGTCCCCGACGGTGACACCGGGTCAAGCGTCGTTCTGCGCCATCTTCGCCTGGGCATCCGCGATGGCGTCCTTGAGAGCCTTGACGTGGCCGCCCTCGGCCTCGCCGATCGCGCGCTTGATGGTCGGTCGGCCTGCTGGCGGAACACGAAGACGCCCATCATCGAGTACGTGTGCGTGAGGCGTCCCCCGTCGACGAAGAGGGAGAACCCGCCCAGGTCGTCGGCGTTCGCAACGATGACCCCCTCGGCCCCACCTTCGGGGATGACCAGAGTCCGCGCTGATCGTGTACGAGTGGTTGTAGATCCGCGGGACCATGCCGGATAGCACGTTCTCGACGTCCCCGCGGAACTCGAAGGTGGAGACCTCCGGGAAGCGGCGGCGCGATTCCGAAGAACGCTCCCAGGGTCGCCAGCAGGGGCAGGACCTTGTACTTCTCCGCCTCCTCCCAGAACAGGGCGCGCAGCTCCTCGACCTTCTCCGGATGCTGCGCCGCCAGATCATGCGCCTGGCTGTAGTCATCGGGCAGGTCGTACAGCTCCACGGGATCGTCATCGGGGTTCCACACGCCGGGGGCATAGGGCTGCAGCGCGGCGGGCGTGAGAACCCAGGGGATGCGCTCCGTGCGCATGGCCAGCCACCAGCCGTCCTTGTAGATGGCCCGGTTGCCGACGCTCTCGAAGTACTGCTGCGTGTGGCGCTCGCGTGCCTGGGCGTCGGTGAACGAGTCAGCGAAGGTGAATCCGTGCAAGGGCTCCTGCTCGATCCCGTCAACCTCGTCCGGCGCAGGAATCCCGCACACCTCCAGGATGGTCGGTGCCAAGTCGGTGACGTGGGTGAACTGGGTCCGAAGGCCACCCTCGTCGCTGACCTTCTCCGGCCAACGCACGACCAGCGGGTTACGTGTGCCGCCGAGGTGCGAGCCGACCTGCTTGCCCCACTGGAACGGCGTCCCACCGGCCCAGGCCGACGCTGCGGAGTAGTGCGGGTCCATCATCGCGCCACCCCAGGCGTCCAGGCCCCCGTAGCGCTCGACCAGTTGAAGCTGCATCTCATCGGTCAGCGGGATGCCGTTCTGCATGGTCAACTCGTTGAACGTGCCCGTGAGGGAGCCCTCCATGCTGGCACCGTTGTCACCCCAGATCCACAGGATCAACGTGTTGTCGAGCTCTCCAAGCTCCTCGATCGCATCGATGACGCGGCCGACGTTGTGATCGGCGTTCTCCGAGTAGCCGGCGTAGACCTCCATCTGCCGCGCGTAGTACGACTTAAGCCGGTCAGGAACGTCGTCCCACGCCGGGATGGCCTCGGGTCGAGGGGTGAGCTCGGCGTCGCTCGGGATGACCCCCAGCTCCTTCTGCCGGGCGAATACCTCCTCGCGCATCGCGTCCCAGCCATTGTCGAACCGACCCTTGTACTTGTCTGCCCAGCTGTCGGCCACATGGTGAGGTGCGTGACTGCAGCCGGTGGCGAAGTACACGAAGAACGGCTTGGTCGCGTCCTGCGCGCGCAGGCCGTGCAGCCATTGGATCGTCTTGTCTGCCATGGCATCGGGCAGGTAGTAGGGGTTGTCTTTGTCGTAGAAGCCCGGGTCGGTGCCGATGATCTTCTGGTTCTCGGCAAGGACCGGGTCCCATTGGCTGGCCCCGCCGCCGAGGAAGCCATAGAAGTAGTCGAACCCCCAACCGTTGGGCCACCGGTCCAAGGGGCCGGCCGGTCCCTGCTGGCCGTCCGGCGTCAGGTGCCACTTGCCGAAGGCTGCCGTGCCGTATCCGTTGTCACGAAGGACCCGCGGCAGAGGCGCGCAATCCCGCGGAAGCACGGCGGTGTACCCCGGGAAGCCGTTGGAGAACTCGCCGACGGAACCGAAGCCGACCGTATGACTGTTGCGGCCGGTCAGGAGTGCGGCGCGGGTGGGAGAGCACAGGGCCGTCACATGGAAGCGGTTGTAACGCAATCCGCTCTCGGCCATCCGGGTGAAGTTGGGCGTCTCTATGGGTCCGCCGAACGTGCTCGGATTGCCGAAACCGGCGTCGTCGATCAGGACGACCAGGACGTTCGGCGCGCCGGCCGGCGGATGAACGTGGTCGATCTGGGCCCAGTCCGCCTCGCACCCATCCAGGGTGCGGGCGGTCTTGCCGCCGAAGGCAGGGCGGCGGATGGGGAGCTTGCTGCGATCTGGACCACTCATGGTGACTCCTCGTTCCCACTACGTCCTCAGCGAATCCGCGCCTCGACCGTACGGCGTCACGGAGTGCCGACACCTCAACCGAAGGGGTTGAACTAGCGTGCCGACGATCCGACGGGACGAACACGCCCGGCAGGACCTAGACGCCTTCGGTTGCCTCGATGCCGCCGTCGTCTATGGCGTGACGCAGCAACGTGTGGTCCTTGTCGTTCTGATCGGCGTACGCGGCGGCAAAGGCGGCGACCGCTTGGTCGAATCGGTCGTGCTTGCCAAGGTAGGCGCCGATCGCAACGCGGTCGCCAGAGCGGGCATGGGCACGAGCGAGGGTCCACCCGCACACCTGACCGTAGATGGCCATGCCCTCCGGCACCGCCCCTTGAAGGTCAGCCGCCGCCTTCCAGTCGCGCAGCTGGCGCAGGTAGTAGTCACGGTCGACGCCATCCAGGCCGTTGGTCCGCTGCCAGCCCAGGAAGATGTCGCTGGACGCTTGCATCAGGCGTTGACCGGCGACCACACGTTCGCCGTGGTTGACGTACTCGCCGACCCCCAGGTACTGCTCGAGTACCGAGGATTGGGCCTCCTTTGCCTGGAGGAACAGGGGATCGCCTCCGTCCAGCCCCTCGAACAGCAGGATCCACGCGCGGGTCCCCACGCTGCCGACGCCGACGACCTTGCGGGCCATGTGCACGAACCGGTATTGGTCGAACAAGAACTTGCGGTCGGAGACCAAGGTCGCGCGGTACGCCGCCAGCAGGTCGCCCATCTGCGCCTGCACGGTTTCCCCATCCTGGCCGGGGAACAGCTCCTCCACCGGGACGATCAACGGCGGATCGGAGATGATCCGAGCCTGTCCATCGACCTGATGGGTGAGCTTGCGGAACGCCTGCATGCTGTCCTTCGTCTTCGCCGAGGCGATCATCGTCTCGGCCCGGCGCAGCCGGTTCGGCGTAGCCACGCAGCGCAGCCTCGACAAGAGCTCGTCGGCGTCCAGTCGCGCGTACCACACCGCCTGGTTAGGCATGGTTGCGAACTGGCGCATGCTCTCCCGATACGAGCGCACGGCGCCCAGGACGATCGCCCGCGTGTCCTTTGGACGGAAGGACTGGACACGAGCGGCAATCTCGATGCTCGCCGCGAGTCGCTTGACGTCCCACTCGAACGGCCCGGGCAGGGTCTCGTCGAAGTCGTTCAGGTCGAACACCAGATGACGTTCCGGTGAGGCGTAGAACCCGAAGTTCGACAGGTGTGCGTCCCCGCACAACTGTGTGCGCAGCCCCGAACTCGGCGTGGTCGCGAGGTCCGCCGCCATCACCAGCGCGGCGCCTCGGTAGAAGGCGAAGGGTGAGGACACCATCCGGCCGTACCTGATCGGTAGAAGGTCGGCGACGCGCGACGGGCCTTGCCGACTGAGGAGCTCGACCGGGTCCGCCCGCAGCCCCGTTGGCTCGAACACCGCATGGTCCTCCAGCGGTACCCGGCCGCGCTCCTGCTTCCCTGCTGCCACGCGCTCCGACCAGGCCTCCGACCGCGGCAGCGTCTCGCGCCGCCGCCGTACCGGCTCGATCGGCCTGACGCTGGTCACACGACCCTTGCCCATCCCATCACCCGTTCCGTGTCGGGTCTCTCAGCCCGCCAGGGCCTTGGTCTTGAGTGCGTCGAACTCGGGCTGCGTGATGGTGCCAGCGTCCAGCAGGGCCTTCGCCGAGGCGATCTGGTCTGTTGCCGTGGTGCTGCCGGCCACGGACTGGATGTAGCTCGCCTGGGCGGCCTGCATCTGCTTGGCCTGGTCCAGTTGGCGCTCCTGCATTCCCTTGCCGCGGGCGATGATGTACACGAGGATGCCCAGCCACGGGATGATGATCACGAAGATGACCCACAGCGTCTTGCCGCCGCCGCCGAGGTCCTTGCTGCGGAAGATGTCGCCCAGCACCCAGAACAGGCACATGAACCATGCGAAGAACAGGAAGAACTCGAACATCGCGAGCAGGAACGAGCCATTGTCGTTGAACATCACTGTCACTCTCTCTTGATCAGGGTCCTCGGACCGTGAGCGGTGGTCAGTGCCGGCCCGGTGTTCTCACATATTCCGGGACCGGGGATCTGTCCTCTCACGGTAGGACGGCTCAATGCTCCAGCGCCTCAACCCGTCTGGTTGATCTCATCGCTTTCAAGGTCTGCCGCGTACGGTGCTTGATGGGCGGGGAGGGCTAGGGAATCCGGTCGCACGGAAGGCCGAATGAAGAGCACGCAGGCACCGGACGTCGGTGGAATCTCTCCGTCCACGAGCACCGCTTGGTACTGAAGGCCCGACTCTCGGATGCGCGGCAGGCTCAGCAGGAGCTGGGCGTCCGATCCCCGTGGGGGACTCGCATCCAACAGCGACAGGACCGCGGGAACCTCCCGGGTGACGATGCCCCTGGGCTCGTCGTACCACTCGTCGAGGAACAGGCCCGTCGGAAGGTGCCCGACGGCGGCCGCAGGAGGGCAGGCCAGGTACACCGTGGACGGTGCGAGGTCCTCCAGGGTCAACGACGTCCCGTCGTAGCGCATTCGTCGAGCGACCTGCACGTACATGGTCGCGGTGCAGTCCGTCGGGCGTTCCATGTCTGCCCTTCGCCGGCGACGACCCGTGGTTCTCGGACCGCCTTCCCCAGTGCACCAGCAGCGCCGCCGTTTCACCTCCACCCGATCGGGGGAAGTGCCGTGGGCCCTTCAGTCCACAAGGGGCGCCTCGATCAGGCCTAGCGCCCGAGCGCGATCGACTGCGTCGGCTCGTGAAGCGACGTCGAACTTTCGATAGATCGACACGACGTGCGTCTTCACGGTCGACTGCGACAAGAACAGGTGCTCACCGATCTGGGGAAGGGTCAGGTGGCTGGGAAGGAACTGCAGGATTCGCAGTTCTGAGGCGGTCAGGGGCCGAGTGGTGACGCCGTCGATCGACAGCCGCCCGAGGGCGTCTTCGGCTTCCATGAGGCTTTCGCTGGCCGACGAGGCGAGCAGGTCCGGTGTCATCGCCTGCTTGGCCTCGGCGATGAGAAGGCGGGCGGTGGCGCCGTCGCCGAGCGCGATCGCGGTCCGTGCCTGCACCAGGCGACCGACGACCGCGAACCACGGCGCGATCTCCTCAACGAGCCCTGACAGGCGCCGCGCTGTGGCCAGGCCGGTCGCGGCAGCCTTCTTGTCGCCACGCATCGCGAGGACGAGCGCCTGAGCCGTCAGGCAATGCGCCGACGAGGCGAGTCTGTCGAGGTTGTTGCGCCGGATCACATCGGTGGCGTCCGAGATGAGCCGGATCCCCCTCTCGCGGTCGCCAGCGAAGATGGCGAGCATGCCGAGCCAAGACTTCGCATCGGCCTCGATGATTGGTACATCCAGGGAACGAGCGAGGTTGTCAGCCTCAGCCAGGCTCTTCAGAGCCCCGTCAAGGTCGCGCTGGAGGGTGAGGGCCACACCACGCAGGAACGCCGCCAGCGAGCGGAAGCCGTCGTCCGGTTCCAATCCCGCGAGCGCCCGCTCGCTCAGGTCGCGGGTGTCCTCCAGACCGCCCGCTCCGATCAGGGCGCGCATCAGGGCAATGTTGGCCGCATAGACGTCGGTGCCGGCATCGGTTCGCCACCCGCGGCCCGCATGCCGCTCTGCTGTCAGAACCCAGTGCAGCATCGAGGGCCCGTCGCCTTGCTGCAGGGCCGCCCAGGCCGATGCGAGAGTCAGCCAGCGGTCTTCTCCGATCTGATGCGCGGTCAAGCCGGCGAGCCAGGTCTGCAGGCGGTCGAGGCGGCCCGAACTCGCGCATCGCACGACCTCGGGCCACACCAGGTCCGAGACCAGTGCGGTCTTCCCCGACTTCGTGGCGTGACGCACGGCACGATCCAGGTCATCGTGCGCGGCGTACCAGCCGGACGCCCGCTCGTGCAGGAGTGGAATGGCGCTAGGCCCAACCGTCAGAAGGTCCTCGGACAGCGCATCGGCGAGCAGGTGGTGATACCTGAAGAGGTGGCCGCCGTCGATGGCAATCACCAGCTGGAGTCGCTGATTCAGGTCAGCCAACACCGCGGCGGATCCTTCGCGTTCCATCACCGCGTCGCACACGGGCCCACTCAGCTCGTCCAGGATCGACGTGCGTGTCAGGAAGTCGCGCTGCTCGGGGCTCAGTGTCTGGAGGACCTCAGAGCGAAGGTACTCAGCAACGAAGCGGGCCGAGGCATCATCCGATGGCGTCCCGGGGGGCGTTTGGCTGAGGGACTAGATGTGAATGCCAACGCCGTCAGGTACATGCCGACGGCCCAGCCCTCGGTGTGCTCACGGATTTCGGCCACTTCCGACGGGAGCAGCGTGACGCCGAGATCCTGGAACAGGCTCGCGCTCTCCTCTTGGTCGAAGGCCAGATCGTCAGACGTTAGCTCCAGCAACCGCCCACTTGCCCGGGTGCGCGCCAGCCAGTCAGGCGTGCGTGATCGGGTGAGGAGGACGATGGTGGACCCGCCTGGCACGCCCGAGCAGACGGCGGCAAGAACCGTTTCGGCCGCCGTGGACTGCAGCAGCTGCACGTCGTCGATGACAAGCAGATACCCGTCGTCACGCGAACCGGCCAGTCGCGAGAGTCCAGGCAGGAGGGTGGCTGAGAAGGCCGGCTCCAGCGCCGTCAGCGCACTCCGGGTCTGGGGGGCGGCAGGGCCTAGCGCTTCAAGTGCGGCGACGAGTTGATCCGCCAGAACTACGGGATCGTCCATGTACGGGAGCAGTCGCACGGTCACTGACGGGCGAGGATCGGCCTCGAGCCACTGGGCGGCGAGAGTCGACTTCCCCGAACCCGCCGGGCCGCTGGCCACCACCACCGTTGCCGCAGACGCGTCCTCTAGAAGGGCCATGAGCCGGCGCCGCACGACCCTCCCCGAGGGGTTCGCAGAGGAACGCCGGGTCTCGGGCATCCAGCCAGTCTACGAACCTGACAACAACCGGCCCGAGAATCGGGACTGTACGACCTCACCCGGATCGGTGGAGTCGCTGGAGGCCGCGCGGGCTCCATCATGGAGGCATCACTTGACAGAAAGCAGGTCCCGTATGGACGACACCCTCGACGTGAGCATCGATGAACTCGGGCCCGTCGACTACCTGATCGTTGAGTTCCCCAACGATGCACAGAACTTCTCCGGCGAGATGGCGCAGGAGCTCGTGCGTCTCTCGGAAGCGGGCATCATTCGCGTGCTCGACGTGCTGATCATCCAGAAGAACGATGATGGATCCATCGACGCGTTGGAACTGGACGAGGCTCCCGGGATGGACGACCTTCGAGCGCTGGAGGCCGACCTCGCGGAGATCCTCGCAGCCGACGACGTCGTGAACCTGGCTGCCGCGATGGAGCCCGGCACGATCGCCGCCGTCCTGGTGTGGGAAAACTCCTGGGCTGCGCCGTTCGCCAGCGCGGCGCGACGAGCGGGCGGACAGCTCGTTGCCACCGGGCGTATCCCGATCCAGGCGATCGCCGCCTCCATGGAAGCCGAATTCGCACTAGAGGAAGAGGTCTGACATGCCACTTCGACCCGCACGCGCAGCCCGCCGAGGTGTCGTCGGCGCCCCTGTCGCCCGAACCGCAGCCACGGTGGCGACCGTAGCCGTCGTCGCTAAGGGCGTTGATCGGCGCGATGACCGCAGAGACGATCGGCGCGACGGGCGCCGTTAGCTCCAGGCGGGGAGGCCATGATCCGGGCGCTGTTGATCTTCATCGGGATTCCGTTGTGGTCATCGCCACATTAGGAACTGCTCAGCACTAAGTCTGGGCCATATCGACGAACCGGGAGTAGTGCCCCTGGAACGCCACGGTCACCTTTCCGGTCGGACCGTTGCGGTGCTTGGCAATGATGAAGTCGGCCTCGCCCGCGCGGGGCGACTCCGGCTCGTAGGCGTCCTCGCGATGCAGCAGCACGACCATGTCCGCGTCCTGCTCGAGGGAGTTGTGCACGGCGACGCCGTCGGCGATGAAGTTGTGCGTGCCGACGACCTCGGCGTCGAAGACGTCCATCTCGCCAAGGGACTCGACGCGCACGATCTCGTCCCAGTAGACATCGTTGGTAGCCAGCATCTCGAACTCCTCGGAATCGAGGACGGCCGCCACCCGATGCAGTCGGGCACGGCTCGGGGCCGACTTCCACAGCGTGCTGCCGCAATAGTGTGTGCCCAGCTCGGCCTGGAACTCGCGTTGAGTCATGCCCTGGTCGACGAGGACATCGCGAACGCGGTTCCAGACCTCCTTGGGCATGGTGTCGCGATTCGTGTTCTCGGGCACGTTCTCCAGGATTGCCAGCAGTTCGCTGCCGATGAGGCCACGAGCGCCGTGGGCATTGATCCGCCGCAAGAAGACCTTCTGATCCGCACCGCCCGAGATGTCGACGTGATAGCCGTCGCGGTAGCCGGCCTTCCGCGCCGTTCTGATCCGCGCGTTGATGCCGAACCGCAGCAGCAGCCGAGCCACGTCGTCTGCCAGTCGCCGGCTCGTAGTGGCGTAGTAGATCTTTCCGCCGCGTCGATTGCGGGTGATCGTGATCGAGCCGTCCGTTGCCCACAGGTGCCGTAGGAACAGGGCGATCTGCCGCTTGGGCAGGGAGAACACTGGCGCCGGGATCAGCTTCTCGTGGCTGCGCCGCCCATACAGGCCCAACTCATCGAACCAGGCCGCCATCGGATTGCGCACGCCGTGGGTCACCGGCTTGACACTGGCGAACCGCAGAGTGGTGCAGCGCGCCTGCGGGTATTCATCGACGCGTAGTTTCACTGCGAAGGCTCGTGGTGCGGCCTCGCTCATGATGGCGATGTTGGCCGGATCCTTGGTCGCGTACCGGATCGGCTGCCTAGGCAGCATCGATCCGTCACCGATCATGTGCGCCAGGACGATGGCTTCGTCGTCCGACCACTGCGTCTCATGCTCCGGCGCGGGCACATGGCGGGGAATCGCGATGCGCGCACCCGTGGCGAGGTCGCCGAGCGGCTGCCAGCCCGCGTAAGTCAACAACGGATGGTTGGCGGTGGCTTCGACGACGCGTCCGCTCGCCGTCTTGACCCGGAACACCTCCTTGCGGCCCGTCGAGAAGACATGCGTCAACGGGCGAGCCACGTAGCGGAGGGAATCGTCCAACGACCACACCGGGACGTCGCGCTCTCCAGACGCGAAGAGGTCGCCCATGCTCACCTCGACGCCAGTGTCGGCGCGAACGATCCGGGTCGACGCAGGAAGGCAGCCGGACTCGCGGAGGTCGGACAGCATCGGCTTCTTGTCGACACGCTGCTCGGGGCCGCGGTTCAGCTGGCTGATCGCGATGACCGGAACGCCTAGTTCCTTGGCCAGGAGCTTGAGCGAACGCGAGAACTCGGAGACCTCCTGCTGTCGGCTTTCGACCCGCTTGCCGCTGGTCATCAACTGCAGGTAGTCGACGACCACCAGGCGCAGGTCATGACGCTGCTTGAGTCGCCGGCACTTCGCGCGGATCTCCATCAGCGTCATGTTGGGCGAGTCGTCGATGAACAGCGGAGCGTCGCTGACCACGCCCATCTTGCCGCGCCAGCTTCGTCCAGTCGGAGTCGCTCATCGTGCCGGCGCGCATGTGGTGCAGCGGGACCTGCGCCTCGGCCGAGAGCAGGCGCATGACGATCTCGTTGCGGCTCATCTCCAGCGAGAAGATGACGCTGGTGAGTCCGTGCCGGATGGACGCCGACCGTGCGATGTCTACGCCCAGCGTGCTGTTGTGCGTCGGTACCATCGCGCGTCCTGCGAGGTACATGTGTGACGCGTTGTCGACCTCGATGCAGCGTACGGGGACACTGGCGACGCGCTCAACGCGCGTGATGAATCGTGACATCCGTCGAGCGTTCGACTGGTGCCGCGTGCGCTCCTTGTGAGCAATCTCCTTGCGGTGCAGTCGAAATACCGGATCATGAGTGGAGAAGTTCAGGTTGTAGGCGGTCGATGAGGCCTTGGTCCGCCCGTTGACCTTCTTCGGGCTGATCGAGCAGCGGTAGCCGAGGCTGACGATCAGCTCGAACACGCCATCCGCCAACACCTGGGATGTGGTGGTGAACTGCACGTTGCCGTTGGATGTGACAGTCCCGTCGGTATCGAGCAGTCCAGCGAGGAGGTCTCGGCGCTGCCGTTCCGAAGCCCGGAGGTACGCCGCGGGAACGTGCTTGTTGCCCAGCACTCCCATTGTGCGCAGCAGCGCACCGAAGTCGTCGCCGCTGGGCAGTTGCAGGCCGTAGCGCTGGTTGCCGAGGAAGGGTGCGTCGATGCCTTCGCCCTCGACATAAGCGGCGATCTCGGGATCCGCCGAGGTGAAGTGAGCGGCTGCGCTCGTACCGTCGCCCAACCAGACGCCCAGGACGTACGGCGGGAGCGGCAACACGCGCTCGGGCAGGTCGATGGCTGCGGCATTCGACACCGAGTGGTTGAGCCGCTGGTCCTTGGTGGCACACCGAACCGATTCGGCGATCTCGCGGGTCGTGCGGACCTCGGCGAAGGTCCGCTGATTTCTGTGGCCGTTGTACTTGGCGGCTGCCGACTGAGCGGACTTGCGCGATGCCCTCGTATCCGTCAGCCACTCGTGCTCCGCGTCGGCCACGATCGAGGTCCCGTCGGAGAACGTGACGCGGTAGCAGCGGCCGGTTGAGCCACGCCTGGGTGACACCGGACACCCGGGCTGGTCGTCCGTCATCGCCGATGACCTCATCCCCGACCACCAAATCACCCATCGAGCGTCCATCCCTGAGGGGTCGGGATGGGCGTATCGAGGGCAAGCGCCTTGCCGATAGCCGGCCTCGCCGCGACGATGATGAGCTGACCGGGGTGCAGGCCGTTCGTGAGAGTGTCGAGATCGGCGAAGCCGGTCGGCACGCCGACCATCTCGCCACCGCGGTTGGAGATCGCCTCGATCTCGTTCAGCGCGTCGCCCATGAGGTCGCGCAGCGGCGCGTAGTCCTCGCTGGTGCGCCGATCCGTGACGTCGTAGACCTCGGCCTGCGCGCGGTCGACCATCATGTCGACGTCGCCGGTGCCGGTGTAGCCCATCTGCACGATGCGGGTGCCGGCCTCGACGAGACGCCGCAGGATGGCGTTCTCGCGCACGATGCGGCCGTAGTAGTTGGCGTTCGCGGCCGTGGGGACCATCGAGACGAGCGTGTGGAGGTACGGCGCCCCGCCGACCCGGCCGATCTCGCCGGTGCGGGTGAGGTCGGCCGCCACCGTGACGGCGTCGGCAGGCTCACCGCGGCCGTAGAGATCCAGGATCGTCCCGTAGATGACCTGGTGGGCCGGGCGGTAGAAGTCGCCCTCGCGAACCACCTCGACGACGTCGGCGATGGCGTCCTTGCTCAGCAGCATGGCCCCGAGCACCGACTGCTCGGCGGCGACATCGTTCGGGGGAGTTCGATCCGGACCGGGGGAGCCGTCGGCAACATGGAGCTCAGCGACGCTCACCGATCCCCCTCCCTGCGAGTGCCCGACGGGCTGCGGTTGTTCCCACGTGCACCTGCTTACACCCCCGGTCTGACGGCACCGGCTGGATGCGCTTTCGTAACGTAGGGAGGGCAGGCACCGGTGTCCATCGGGCCTGTGGACAGACCTGTGGAAAAGGTGAGGACAGAGGCCTCGAAGCCTGCTCGTGACATGTGGACACACTGTGGACGCAGGTCTGGGTCTGGTGGGAATCCCCTCGTGGGAGCGGGTCGAACCTCGTCCCGCCCCTGTGGACGAAAAGTAATGGCGAAGATCGCCTAGCCTTCGTCCATGACCGAGCAGCCGGACGCAGCCACGCCCTACCGGATCACCGTCGTGTGCCTGGGCAACATCTGTCGTTCACCCATCGGCGAGGCCGTCCTGCGCGCAGCGGCTGGCGGCGGCCGGACTGGCCGACCGGGTGTTAGTGGACTCCGCCGGCACCGGCGACTGGCACGTCGGCCAGGGCGCCGACACCCGTGCGATGGCCGTCCTGGACGCCCACGGCTACGAGCACGACCACACGGTTCGGCAGATCACGCCGAACTGGTTCGCCGAGATCGACCTGGCCCTGGCGATGGACGAGTCGAACTACGCCAACCTCGAGCGCCTGATCGCCCGCAGCGGCCAGGACACCGAGCTGCGGATGATGCGCTCCTTCGATCCGTCCCTCGTCCACCTCCCCGAGCCGCACCACGAACTGGACGTCCCCGACCCCTATTACGGGGCCGGGGACGGTTTCGTCCAGGTTCTGCGCATGATCGAGCGGGCCAGCGACGGCCTTGTCGAGCAGCTCGGCGTTCGGCTGGCCTAGCGGCCAGCGCGGCCGATCAGGCGGTGGTCGGCGGCGGTCCGAACTGGTTGGGTCCGTCGTTGCCCGTCTGCACCCAGAAGATGATCGGGATGATCACCAGGCAGCCGAGGAACGCCAGGATGATCATCCAGCCGCTCTGGCCGACGTCATGCAGTCGTCGGATGCCGACCGACAGGTAGGCCAGGAAGCCCACGACCCAGATGACGAAGAACAGGAAGTTCCCGAAGAAGCCGTTGCCGAAGATCAGGTTGACGAGGGTCAGCAGGACGACCTCGACGATCCACACGGCAAGCACGAACCACCAGAACTCCGCCCGGCCCGAACGGCCCTCGAAGTTGCCGATATTCGCGATGCCCTTCTGTACTGCGTCGCCGAAGCCCATGAACCCTCCCCATCTTCGTCCCGCGCTACTTGCGCGGCTAACTGTGCGTCATTGTTCGCCGGACGACCCTTGAATGCACGCACATCCGACAAGTCGGAGTGGCGAACATGGGACCGTCAGGCCGGCTTGGGCCCGTACGCGTTGTCGGTCGGCGTGCCTTCCATCAGCCAGAAGATCAGCAGCACGATGTTGCCGCAGGGGACCAGAAGCAGCAGCTGAAGCCAGCCGGACTGTCCGCGGTCGTGCAGACGACGGCAGCCGACGGCCAGCTGGGGAATGATCAGCGCCAACTCGAACAGCGCTCCGATGAGCAGCAGGATCAGTCCGAGCCAGAAGACGAAGCCAGGGCTGTCCCCCTCTGAGGTGCTCGCGATACCCGCGAACATCAGGATGTAGCCCGGCAGTAGCGCGATGAAGCTCACCAGGATGATGAACAGGTAGAACCACCAGAACTCTGAGCGCGTGGCGCGTCCGTCGAAGGTCGCGTACTTGTTGATGCAGGTCTTGACCGATTCGCCGAACGACATCGCGGGCACCTCCGAAGACGACAATTGGCCCCATTGTTGGGCACGTCGACCGCTGGATGCATCTCGGCGCGCAGGGGACCTCTCAGGCGGGTGGCTCTCCGTACAGGTTCGGGCCCGGGGACCCCTTCCAGGATCCAGAACACGATCAGGACGATGCTGCCGCACGGAACCAGCAGGAGCATCTGCAGCCAGCCCGACTGGCCTCGGTCATGCAGCCGACGACTCCCGGCGGCGAGCAGCGGGATCACCATGGCGACCGAGACCGCGAAGAGGGCCAGATCGCTGATGAGCGCAAGGATGCTGAACAGGGCCGTGATGCTGTTGTCTCGCGTGACCCCGGCCAGGAGACTGAAGAAGAACGGGAAGGCGTAGAAGACAGCGATGACGATCGCCGTGAACAAGTAGAACCACCAGAACTCCGAGCGCTTGGCTCGACCGTCGAAGGTGGCGTACTTGTCGAAGCAGGTCCGGACAGCCGTCATGAAGTCCATGCCCCCAGCCTGCCACGAAGGCGGGTCGACCTGCCCCGATCACGCGATCATGCGGCCCGGCGTGGCACTAGCCTTGTTGGACGACCTGCACGCGCCATCATCACGGGAGAGACCATGAGCACCGACGAACCGCAGCCGCCCGTCACACCCGAACCGACTCCTCCGCCAGCCGCGCCGGAACCGACCCCGCCGCCGGCCGCCGCGCCGCCCGTTGTCCCACCGCCTGCAGCACCTCCGGCTCCACCCGCAGCACCCCCGGCTCCGCCCGCCTACGCGCCGCCGCCGGCGTATGCGCCGCCAGCGACCCAGTACGTCCAGCCGCCGCAGAACGGCCTCGGCACCGCCGCACTCGTGCTCGGCATCCTGCAGTTCTTCTGCTTCCCGGTGATCTTCTCGATCCTGGCCATCATCTTCGGCAAGATCGGCATGAACAAGGCCGCACAAGGACTCGCCACGAACGGCGGCCAGGCGAAGTGGGGCTTCTGGCTCGGCATCATCGGCCTGGTGCTCTTCCTCCTCGGCATCATCCTGTGGGTGATCCTCATCGCCGCGGGAGTGGCGAACGGCAGCATCGAGGTCAACACGACCACGACCTGACCCGCAGCAACGCAGAAGGGCCGCACTCGGTTGAGTGCGGCCCTTCTTCTGTCGTGCTGTGTCAGCCGGCGACGACCTCGACGGTCACCGTGGCGGTGACGTCGGGGTGGATCTCCACCGTGGCGGCGTGCTTGCCCACGGTCTTGATCGGCGCCGCGAGCGACACCTTGCGCTTGTCGAGGATCGGGCCGCCGGCCGCCTTGACGGCGTCGGCGACATCGGTCGTCGTGATCGAGCCGAACAGTCGGCCCGCGTCACCAGCGCGCGCGGTCAACGTGATCGGCTTGGCCTCGAGGGCCTGCTTGATCTCGTTGGCGTGGCTGAGGTCGCGCACCTCGCGAACCTTGCGGGCCCGCTTGATCTGCGTGACCTGCTTCTCGCCACCGCGCGTCCAGTTGATCGCGAAGCCACGGGGGAGCAGGTAGTTGCGGCCGTAGCCGTCCTTGACCTCGACGACATCGCCGGGGGCGCCCAGACCAGACACGTCCTGGGTGAGGATGAGTTTCATCGGTTGTCCTGTTCTTTCGTTCCGGCGGATCAGCGCGCGGTTGAGGTGTAGGGAAGGAGTGCCACCTCGCGGGCGTTCTTCACGGCCATCGCGATGTCGCGCTGATGCTGCGTGCAGTTGCCCGTCACGCGGCGAGCGCGGATCTTGCCGCGGTCGGAGATGAACTTGCGGAGCAGGTTCGTGTCCTTGTAGTCGATGCCCTTCACGCCGTCCTTGCAGAACGCGCAGGCCTTCGCCTTGACGATCTTGTCCTTGCTGTTACGCGAGGACTGCTTCCGATCGGTGTTCTTGTTGTCCCGTGCCATCTGTCGTGCTCCTGTCAGGTTGGTGCCCAGCGGCACCCAATGTCAGTGGGGTTGTCTGCTGCCTAGAAGGGAGGCTCGTCGAAGCCTGCGCCGCCGGCGCCCGAGGGGCCCGAGGCCCACGGGTCGTCGGACGGACCGGACGACGAACCGCCCGATTCGGCGCCGAACCCGCCGCCTTGACGCTGGACCTTGTTGACCTTGGCGGTGGCGTAACGAAGAGCCGGGCCGACGTCGTCGACCTCCATCTCCATCACGGTGCGCTTCTCGCCCTCACGGGTCTCGTACGAGCGCTGCTTCAGCCGGCCGGTGACGATGACGCGCGTGCCCTTCTGCAGGGACTCCGCCACGTTCTCGGCGTACTGACGCCAGACGCTGCACCGCATGTAGACCGGCTCGGCGTCCTTCCACTCGTTGGTGGCCTTGTCCAGGTAGCGCGAGCTCGATGCCACCGTGAACGACGCAACAGCTGCCCCACTGGGGGTGAATCGCAGCTCCGGATCATTGGTGAGGTTGCCCACCACCGTGATCACGATGTCGCCGGCAGCCACTACTCGGCTCCCGCCTCGGCCTTGGCCTTGACCTCGAGCGGGCGCGTCACCTTGGTGCGCATGACGGCCTCGTTGAGGGACAGCTGACGGTCAAGCTCCTTGACGGACTCGACGGTCGCGGTGAGGTCGATGACGGCGTAGATGCCCTCGGCCTTGTGATTGATCTCGTAGGCGAGACGACGACGGCCCCAGATGTCGATCTGGTTGACCGTGCCCCCGTCAGCGCGGACGACGTTGAGGAACGTCTCCAGGCTGGGAGCGATGGTCTTCTCTTCCAGGTCGGGGTCCAGAATGACCATGACCTCGTAATGACGCATGAACAACCCACCTCCTTCGGACTAAACGGCCACGGTCGATCCGTGACAGGAGGGTGTTTCGCGTTGCTGCCCGGACGCGAGGCCCTGACGGCGGCGCCCAAGGCTACCGTGCGGCCCGCTCGTCCACGAAATCCGCTCCCGACGGCCCCTGTGGACCCCGTTAGGGTGAGCGCGTGCGGATCGCCACCTGGAACGTGAACTCGATCGGCTCCCGCCTGCCCCGGGTGCTCGAGTGGCTGGAGTCGGCGCAGCCCGACGTCGTCGCGCTCCAGGAGCTGAAGTGCACCTCCGACGCGTTCCCGCACATGCCGATCCAGGCGCTGGGGTACGAGGCCGTCGCTCACGGCAACGGTCGCTGGAACGGCGTGGCCCTGCTGAGCAAGGTGGGCCTCGAGGACGTCACGCTCGACATCTCCGGCCAGCCCCCCTATGAGGGCGTCGTGGAGACCCGGGCCGTGGGCGCCACCTGCGGCGGCGTGCGGGTGTGGAGCGTGTACGTGCCCAATGGCCGCGAGCCGGAGCACGACCACTACGCCTACAAGCTGGCGTGGTTCAACGCGCTGCGCGACACCGCGGCGGCCGAGATGGCCGTCGACCCGTCCCGTCCGTTCGCGATCATCGGCGACTTCAACGTCGCCCCGGCCGACACCGATGTCTGGGACATCGCGCAGTTCGCCGGCTCGACGCACGTCACGCCCGCCGAGCGCGCTGCCCTCGCCGACCTGCGCGGCACCGGCCTCACGGACGTGCTGCCGCGTGCCCTCAAGGGCGAGCCCTACACCTTCTGGGACTACCGCAACGGGGCCTTCCACCGCGGGTGGGGCATGCGCATCGACCTCGTGTACGGCAACGACCCCTTCGTCCACCTGGTCAAGGACACCTGGATCGACCGCGAGGCCCGCAAGGGCAAGGGGGCGTCCGATCACGCGCCGGTCGTCATCGACATCGACGACCCCGCGGGTGCCGCGTGACCCTGACGGTGCGGACCATCACCGCCGCCCAGCACGCCGAGTGGATCGCCGAGCGGGACTCCGTGTCGTTCCTGCAACTGCCGGAATGGGGTCCCATCAAGCTCGGCTGGCGCAGCGAGTCCGATCGGCTGGTTCGAGTCCTCGCGCCTCATCGGCACCGCTCTGGTCCTGTTCCGGCCCGTGCCCCGGCTGCCGCAGCGCTCGCTGGCGTACCTGCCCGAGGGTCCGAACATCGACTGGCTGCGCCACGAGCACCCGCACCTGACCATCGACCAGTGGCTGGAGCCGATGCTCGAGCACTGCCGCACCAAGGGCGCGTTCCAGGTGAAGATGGGTCCGCCCGTGGCATTGCGCCGCTGGGAGGCGACCACCATCAAGGCGGCGATGGCCGAGTGGTCAGGCGACGGTGCCCACGCCACCGCAGCGGATCAGCGAGGTCCTCGCCGACTGGCACTCCGGCCCCGGCGGCCAAGGTGGTCGAACGGCTGCGCGCCTCCGGCTGGGCGCAGGAGCCATCCACGGGCGCCGGGTTCGGCGACTTCCAGCCCCGCTACGTCTTCCAGGTGCCGCTGGCGGACCGGACCCTCGACGACGTCTTCGCCGGCTTCAACCAGCTGTGGCGTCGCAACATCCGCAAGGCCGAGAAGGCCGGCGTGGTAGTGGCGCAGGGCACCCGCGCGGACCTGTCCGCCTTCCACGAGGTCTACGTCGAGACGGCGCAGCGCGATCACTTCACGCCGCGTCCGCTGTCGTACTTCGAGCGCATGTGGGACGGCCTGAACTCCCGCGAGGATCGACTGTCGCTGTACACGGCGCATGTACGACGACCACCTCGCTGCGGCGACGATCATGATCCGCGTCGGCACGCATGCCTGGTACTCGTACGGCGCCTCGACCACCGCCGATCGCGACGTCCGTCCGTCCAACGCACTCCAGTGGCGCATGATCAGCGACGCGCACGCGGCCGGCTGCCACGTCTACGACCTGCGCGGGATCTCCGACACACTCGATCCGTCGAACCACCTGTACGGACTCGTGCAGTTCAAGGTCGGCACGGGCGGGTATGCGCAGGAGTACGCCGGAGAGTGGGACTACATCCTGCGGCCGTTCTGGGCCAAGGGCTTCCAGGCGTATCAATCTCGACGAGGCTAGGGGCCCACACATGGCATTCGCCGTCACCATCGACGCGCAGCGCTGGCGCGACCACATCGACGCGGTCGCCGACGGCGTCCTGCGCGGAGCCGGCGCACCGATCGTCCCGGTCGTGAAGGGCAACGGCTACGGACTCGGCCAGCGCGTTCTCGCGGGGGAGTGCCTCCGACTGGGCTCGGACACCGTGGCGGTCGGGACGATCTTCGAGGTCGATGAGGTCGCCGAGTACGGCACCTTCGACATCATCGTGCTCGAGCCGTTCGAGCCGCGCGATGCGTTCGCCGCCGACGCCTGGTGGCGACTGGGCCAGCGACTGCACGCCGGACGAGTGATCCGCACGGTCGCCTCGAAGCGAAGCGCTGCACTCGCTCGCCGAGGGACCAGGATCCGTGCGCGTCCTCCTCGAGGCGCAGACATCCATGCACCGCTTCGGCTTCGACGAGGCCGAGCCTGCTCAACGTCCTCGCCGATCCGGATGTGCGCCGGTCCTTCGCGATGGGCCGCGTCCTCGTCGAGGGCCTGGCCCTGCACATGCCGATCGCCCAGCCCGCCGACGAGGTCGAGCCGAAGGGCGCTGGCCTGGGCCCGGCCCGCGTGCGCGAGGTGGTCCGCTGGGCGGGCCTGTGGCAGGCCGAGACCGAGGTGTGGTCCGGGCACAACTCGCCGGCCAGCCGCGTCTGGGTCTCCCACCTCGACGATGCGGACCTCGCGTCCGTGGTTCGGTCCGTGCCCGACGTCGTACTTCGACCACGCATCGGCACGCGCCTGTGGCTCGGCGATCGCAGCGCACTGGCGGCGGCCGGCACGGTGCTCGCCGTGCATCCGCTCCCGACCGGCACGCACGTCGGCTATCGGCAGCGCACCGGGCCGAAGGACGGCACGCTCGTCGTGGTGTCGGGCGGCACCGCCCACGGCATCGGACTGGCCGCGCCGACACCGGCCGCCAGCGTCCGCCAGCGCGTCGTCACCGCGGGCACCGGAGCGCTCGACGCTGCCGGTCGCGCGCTCTCGCCGTTCCTGTGGGCAGGCCGCAAGCGCTGGTTCGCCGAGCCGCCGCACCAGCACACCTCGATGATCTGGCTGCCGAAGGGCTGCGTCATCCCTGCGGTGGGAGATCAGCTTCCTGCGGAAGTGCGGCTGACGACGTCTCGGTTCGACGTCGTGCTCGGCCTAGCGTGAACCGGTCGGGCGCGCGGTCGAACACGCCGCCGCCCGGATCGTCCTCGTCGGCCGCGAAGCCGTCACTGCGGATCGGATCCTTATCGGGCCGGTAGATGTCGCGGATGACCATCACTGCGAAGTAGACCGTGACGGCGACGTGGATGAACGTGGCCGCCGCATACTGCTGGCCGGTCAGGCCCTTGGTGCCCTCGATGCCGTAGCCGACGAGGAACCACCAGATGCCGGCGAAGTAGATGACCTCGCCCGCCTGCCAGATGAGGAAGTCGCGCCAGCGCGGACGGGCCATCACCGCGAGGGGCACCAGCCACAGCGAGTACTGCGGCGAGTAGACCTTGTTCGTCAGCACGAACGCCGCGACGATCAGGAAGAGCACCGGCGCCAAGCGGGGACGGCGGGGAGCCGACAGCACGATCCAGCCGATCCCGCAGGCACAGCAGCAGGAAGCTGCCGGTCGCGACGTTGTTCAGCTGGTTCGCCGGGATGCCCGCGAAGCCGGCTTCCGTCCAGGCGAACCAGATCGAGCCGAAGTCGACGCCGCGCGTGCTGCTGTACTTGTAGAAGGTGTACCAGCCGTCGAAGTTGGCGATGGCGATCGGGCAGATTGACCGCGAGCCAGGCGACGGCGGTGCCCGCCACCAGTCGCGCGAACGGTTTCCAGGTGCCGGCCCTTATCGTGAGGATGAGGAAGCCGAACAAGAACAGCACGGGATAGAACTTCGCGGCCACGGCGAGTCCGAGCAGCAGGCCGGCGGCGAAGGGGTGCTTGGTCGACCACAGCAGGATCGCCACGCCTGCGAAGGCCAGCGGGAGCAGGTCCCAGTTGACGGTAGCCGCCAGGATCATCGTCGGCGCGATGGCGACCATGACCGCATCCCACGGCCGCCGGCGCACCGTCAGGGCCGTCGCGGCCACGGCGATCGCGAGCGGGATGAACAGCAGCACCACGTTGACGTCGAAGAAGGTCGTCACCTTGTCGACGCTGCCGCGCATCGTGTCGAGGGCGGTGGTGATGAGCGCGGCCACCTCCATGAAGGCCCCCGTGAGCACGGGGTACTCCAGGTACTGGTGGCCGGCGCCTGCCTGCAGGTAGGGGATGAGACCGTCGGCGAAGCCGCGGAGCGAGTACAGCGGCGCGATGTCGGTGTAGCACAGGTGCTCGTACCGCTCGGGTGCCTTCCACAGCTCGTTGCGGCAGCCCATGTCGAGCCAGTACCCGACGATGTAACCGACCGCGGCGAGTGCGACGACGACGCGCAGCGGGCTCCACCAGGAGGACCCGATCCTCGCCCATCGGCCCATCGGACCCCCGATGGCACCGACGCTGGCGGCCACGACGGGATCCTCGCGGACGGGCTCGACGATGACCGACCCGCCGAGTCCGCCCTCAGTCACTGTGGTCTGCCTTCCCCGTTCGGTGGCGCCTGGCTGGCCGGCGCGGGATCCGGCTGACGGGCTGAACAGCGATCCGTCCGGCGGCTGGCTCGAGGGAGCGTCGGGTGTGGCGTCTGGCGTGGGTGGCTCGGCCGTCGGCGAATCGCTGGGAAGTGTATCCGTGGGGCTCGGCTCGGGAGTGAACTCGTTGACCACCTCCGGCGTCGGGCACCCGGAGGGGATCTCGCTGACCCCGTTCCACGTGGTCGGGCAGTTGGCCACCGGGATCGACCCGTCCGGCGGCGGCGCGAACTGCCGCACCGGCTTGCCGTTCAGCGCGCCCGACATGAACGCGGTCCAGATCGCGCCAGGGAAGGAGCCTCCGGTGACCGACGCAAGCCCGCCGGTGCCCGCCATGGAGATCGGGGTGCCGTCCGGAGCCTCCTTCGCCATGAGGACAGCGGTGGCCAGCTGCGGGGTGTAGCCCACGAACCAGGCGCTCTTGTTGTCGTCAGTCGTTCCGGTCTTGGCGGCGGCCGGCCGCCCCAGGCCCTGCGCGACGAAACCGGTGCCCTTCTGCACCACCTGGGTGAGCGCGTACGTCACGGTGTCGGCGACCGGCTTGTCGAAGGCGGAGTTGGTCTTGGGTGTCGAGTCGTAGAGCAGGCCCTCGTTCGGGCCGACCACCTTGCGGATCACCGTGGTCTGCGATCGCGCGCCGCGGGCGGCGAACGTGGAGTACGCCGAGGCCATGTCGAGCCCGGACGGCGACGCGGTGCCGAGCACGAAGGTGAGGTCGAGGTTCTTGAGGTTCATGCCCGGGGTGGTGGCCGGCACGCCGGCCCGCATGGCGGCATCGGCCACCGACTTCACGCCGATGCTCGACTCGAGCTCGACGTAGGCCGAGTTGATGCTGTTCTCGGTCGCCTGCAGCAGGTTGACCTTGCCGTAGGACTTGTTCCCGTAGTTGTTGAAGGTGTAGCCGTCGACCGTGGCCGGCGAGTCGCCGTTCCACATCGAGCTGAGTGGCACCTCCTTCTCCGTCGCCGCGGCGAGCGCGAACGGCTTGAAGGTGGAGCCGGCCTGCGCGAAGGATCGAGTCGCGTTGTTGATCTGGTCGTCGATGAAGTTCTTGCCGCCGTAGATCGCCACGACCTCACCCGTGCCCGGGCGGACCGCCGCCAGCCCGATGCGCAGCCCGTCCGTGCCGCTGGTCGGTCCGGCCTTCTTGACGGCTGCTGTCGCCGCACGCTCTGCGTTCCTGTCGAAGGTCGACGTGATCCGCAGTCCGGCGCCCTGGATCTCGGTGTCGTCGAAGCCGAGCTGCCGCAGTTCGTCCTCGATCATCGTCATCATGAACCCCGTCTGGCCACCGAGACGGTCATGCGCTTTCAGCTTCTTGATCTTGGGGAACTCCAGGTTCCTGCGCTGCTTCGGCTTCAGCCACCCCTGGTCGACCATGCCGTCGAGAACGTAGTTCCAGCGCGCCTCGAGGGCGCTCGATCCGTTCTCCGGCGCCAGCCCGCTCGGTGACTTGATGATCGACGCGAGCACCGCGCCCTGGGCGACGTCGAGGTCGGCCACCGGCACCCCGAAGTAGGCGATCGAGGCTGCTTCGATCCCGTAGGCGCCGCGGCCGAAGTAGATCGTGTTCAGGTAGTTGCCCAGGATCTCGTCCTTGGAGACCACCGTCTCGAGCTTGAAGGCGAGCAGGGCCTCCTTGATCTTGCGGTCCCACGACCGCTCCTGCGTGAGGAAGGCGTTCTTGGCGTACTGCTGCGTGATCGTCGAGCCACCTTGCGTCGAGCCGCCGGTCACGTTGTTGAGCAGTGCTCGCCCGATGCCGAGGGGTGAGACGCCGCCGTGCTCGTAGAAGGTGCGGTCCTCGGCCGCGAGCACGGCGTGCTGGACCTCTTCGGGGATCTGGGCCAGCGGGACGCTGCGCCGGGTGGCGTCGCCGAGGCGGCCCATCTCGGTCGTGCCATCGGACCAGTAGACGATCGTCGCCTGGCTGGTGGCGAGGTCGTTCGGTGCCGGGACGGTCGTGCGAACGACGAGGAAGGCGAAGACGGCCACGCCGAGGACGGCGAGGCCCACGACGACGAGGATCGTGTTGCGGACCCAGTGCCGCTTCCGGGGAGCGGGCTCAGGCTTGCGACGGGGGGCCGGGCTCTTCGATCGCGTCGATCGAGTGTCGGGCACGGAGGATCCTTGGGGTCGGGGAAGGGCGCCGGGTCCGGCGTGGCCCGACTAGTCAAGAAGATCACGCGGCGTGGGCAGAGCCCGCCGCGGCACGCCGTCGCCTAGGACGTAGGTGGTCAGAAGGAAGTTCCAATGGCAGCGCTGGCACACCTCGACCACGTACACCGAGAAGGAGCCGAACTTGTGCGACATGGCCGGCAGCTCGTCGGTGGCGCGGATCCGTCCGGAGTAGGGACCGAGTTCGTCCCCGTAGACGTAGGTGACCGTCATCAGGCCGGCGTCACGGCACGCGGGGCACGGACCGGTCGCCGGCTCCCCGTGATGCTTGGCCGCGCGCAGGAGGTACGGATCCGCGTCGCAGAGGTCTGACGTGAGCTGGCCGCCGTTGAACAGCCGGATCAGCGCTGCTCGCCGCTCGAGGGCGTGATCGACGACCCCGCGGGGTCGCTCGGGATGGGCGACCGGCTCGGCCGGCGGCAGTGGGCCCTGGCTGGCCCGTCGGGGCGTGGCGGACTGTCCGCGGGCGATCGTCCCGCGGATGGCCGTCTTGCGTGGCGCCGCCATGGGGAGTGATTCTACGGACCCCATCGAGGTTGACGCTGATATATCGACTTGATATGTTGAGTCGAGTTATCGACCCGTTCGTAGGGAGCCCCCATGGCCAAGCGGCACGACGTGCTGGAGTTCGCCGTCCTCGGCGTTCTCTCCGACGGTCCGCTGCACGGGTACGAGCTCCGCAAGCGACTGACCGCCGTCCTCGGCCCTTTCCGGGCCCTGTCATACGGGTCGCTGTACCCGTGCCTGCGGCGCCTCCAGGCCAAGGAGCTGATCGAGGAGGTCGACGTCACGCCAGCGCTCGACTCGGCTGCACCCGCCCTCTCGGCCCGTCGCGCCCGGGTCGTCTACGCCATCACCGCCGACGGCAAGGAGCTGTTCTCCGACTGGGCGAACACCCCCGGTCCGGAAGCATGGGAGGACGAGGGCTTCGCCGCTCACCTGGCCTTCTTCGGCCGCACCGAGTCCCGCGCCCGGCTGCGCATCCTCGAGGGCCGGCGCTCGCGCCTCGAGGAGCGGGTCGACGCCCTGCGGGAGTCCCTGACCCGCAGCCGCGAGCGCATGGACGCCTACACGCTCCAACTCCAGCAGCACGGGCTCGACGGTGCCGAGCGCGAGGTGCGCTGGCTCAACGAGCTGATCCAGAACGAGACATCTGAGATTCCCCCCACCAAGAAGGAGCAGTAATGGGTTCGATTCGCGTTGCCGTCGTCGGAGTGGGCAACTGTGCCTCCTCACTCGTCCAGGGCGTCGAGTACTACAAGGACGCCGATCCGGCCGGCTTCGTCCCGGGCCTGATGCACGTGCAGTTCGGCGAGTACCACGTCCGCGACGTCCAGTTCGTCGCCGCGTTCGACGTCGACGGCAAGAAGGTCGGCCTGGATCTCGCTGAGGCGATCGGTGCCTCGGAGAACAACACGCTCAAGTTCTGCGACGTGCCGCCCACCGGCATCACGGTCCAGCGCGGGCATACGCTCGACGGCCTCGGCAAGTACTACCGCGAGACCATCACCGAGTCCGACGCCGAGCCCGTAGACGTCGTCCAGGCCCTCAAGGACGCCAAGGTCGACATCGTCGTGTGCTACCTGCCCGTCGGGTCCGAGACCGCCGCGAAGTTCTACGCCCAGTGCGCCATCGATGCCGGGTGTGGCTTCGTCAACGCCCTTCCGGTCTTCATCGCCGGCACGCCCGAGTGGGCGAAGAAGTTCGAGGATGCCGGCCTGCCGATCGTCGGCGACGACATCAAGAGCCAGGTCGGCGCGACCATCACGCACCGGGTCATGGCCAAGCTGTTCGAGGATCGTGGAGTCATCCTCGACCGCACGTACCAGTTGAACGTCGGCGGCAACATGGACTTCAAGAACATGCTCGAGCGCGATCGCCTCGAATCCAAGAAGATCTCCAAGACGCAGTCGGTCACCTCGCAGATCGCCTCGCACGACATGGGCGATCGCAACGTGCACATCGGCCCGAGCGACTACATCGCCTGGCTCGACGACCGCAAGTGGGCGTTCGTGCGGCTCGAGGGTCGCGCCTTCGGCGACGCGCCGCTCAACCTGGAGTACAAGCTCGAGGTCTGGGACTCGCCCAACAGCGCCGGCGTCATCATCGACGCGGTGCGCGCGGCGAAGATCGCCATGGACCGCGGCATCGGCGGGCCGATCCTGTCCGCGTCGAGCTACTTCATGAAGTCGCCGCCGGTGCAGTACTCCGACAGCGAGGCGCGCGATGCCGTGGAGAACTTCATCGCCGGGACGATCGAGCGGTAGTGCGCAGCACGTGCCGCGGATAGGAATCGAGCGGTAGCCAGCCCTACCAAAGTCGCAAAAGAGAGCGGGACGGGCACAGCGCCCGTCCCGCTCTCTACATTCCTCATATGGAATTCGAGACGATCTTCGAGCCGTTCCGCATCCACTCGGTCGAGCCGCTGCGCCTGACCACGGAGGACGAGCGGCGTGCCGCGCTCGAGACCGCTCACTTCAACCTGTTCGCCCTGCGCTCGCGCGACGTGCTGATCGACCTGCTGACCGACTCGGGCACCGGGGCCATGAGCCGCGACCAGTGGGCGGCCATCCAGCACGGCGACGAGTCCTACGCCGGCTCCCCGTCGTGGGAGCTCTTCCGCGACGCGGTGCAGGACCTCTTCCCGTTCACCCACGTCATCCCGACGCACCAAGGACGCGCGGCGGAGAAGATCCTCTTCACCATCGTCGGCGGGCCGGGCAAGGCCATCCCGAGCAACACGCACTTCGACACCACCCGGGCCAACATCGAGTTCTCGGGCGCCACGGCCGTCGACCTCGTCATCGACGAGGGCCGCGACCCTGCGTCTCGACACCCCTTCAAGGGCAACCTCGACCCCGTCAAGCTCGAGGCCTTCCTGACGGAGCAGGGACGCGAGAACGTGCCGGTGATCATGCTGACGGTCACCAACAACTCCGGCGGCGGCCAGCCGGTCTCCCTGCAGAACATCCGCGACGTCAGCGCGATCGCGCATGCCTGGGGCATCCCGCTGATCCTGGACGCGTGCCGCTACGCCGAGAACGCGTGGTTCATCAAGACGCGCGAGCCGGGCAACGAGGACCGTGCCGTCGCCGACATCGTCCGGGAGATGGCCTCGCTTGCCGACGGCATGACGATGAGCGCCAAGAAGGATCCGCTGGGGAACATCGGCGGGTGGCTGGCGGTCAACGACGACGAGTTGGCAGCGCAGTGCCGCACCCTGCTCGTCCTCACCGAGGGCTTCCCGACGTACGGCGGTCTCGCCGGACGCGACCTCGAGGCGCTGGCCGTCGGGATTCGGGAGTCCGTCTCGCACGACTACCTGCGCTACCGGATCCGCTCGACCGCGTACCTCGCCGAGTCGCTGACGGACAGCGGCATCCCGATCGTGCAGCCGCCCGGCGGGCACGCCGTCTACATCGATGCCAAGGCGCTGCTCCCGCACATCCCGCCGCTGCAGTATCCCGGGCAGGCCCTCGCGGTCGCCCTGTACGAGGCCGGCGGCGTGCGCGGCTGCGAGATCGGCACGGTGATGTTCGGGCGACAGCCGGACGGATCCGAGCAGCCCGCGGCCATGGAGCTCGTGCGGCTGGCGATCCCCCGCCGCACGTACACCCAGAGCCACGTGGACTACGTCATCGAGGTCTGCCGCCACGTAGCAGCGGGGGCGGCCGACCTGCGCGGATATCGCATCGTCAAGGAGCCGGCATCGTTGCGGCACTTCACCGCCGAGTTCGAGGCACTGTGACCGGGATGCGCGAACCAGGGTTCGCCGACGTCCAATCCGCCGCATCGACCATCGACGGCCAGGTCGTGCGCACGGCCACCGCGACGAGCACCGTGCTGAGCCAGATCGCCGGCACCGAGGTCGTCCTCAAGTACGAGACGCAGCAGTTCACCGGCTCCTACAAGGAACGCGGTGCGCTGAACCGGCTGCTCGCCCTCTCCACCGAGGAGCGGCGGCGAGGAGTCGTCGCCGTGTCCGCGGGCAACCATGCCCAAGGCGTCGCGCATCACGCCACCCGCCTCGGCATCGCCGCGACGATCGTGATGCCGGTCGGCACGCCGTTCGTCAAGGTGGCCCGCACGCGGGCCCTCGGCGCAACCGTCGAACTCGTCGGACGCACCTTCGACGAGGCCGCGGCCCGTGGCGCCGAGCTCGCGGACGCGGGGGCGATCCTCGTGCACCCGTTCGACGACCCGTTGGTCATCGCCGGACAGGGGACCGTGGGTCTCGAGCTGTTCGTGGACCGACCCGACCTGGACGTCCTGCTCGTACCGGTCGGCGGGGGCGGGCTGGCCAGCGGGATCGCGCTCGCTCGAGACGAGCTGGCACCGGGCTGCGAGGTGATCGGCGTGCAGTCCGAGAGGTACCCCGGCATGGCCCGCGCGCTCGCCGACGATCCGACGCCGGTGACTGGCGGGGCGACGCTGGCCGAGGGCATTGCCGTGGCCCGCCCGGGTCGAATCACGACCGCGCTCCTGCGCGAGCGGATGTCCGACGTCGTGGTGGTGTCCGAGTCGGCGATCGAGCATGCCGTCTACAGCCTGCTGGAGATCGAGCGGATCGTCGTCGAGGGTGCCGGTGCCGCCGGGCTCGCAGCGCTGGAGGTCAATCGTGATCGGTTCCACGGCCGGACCGTCGGGATCGTCCTGACCGGCAGCAACCTCGACCAACGCGTGCTGTCGGAGGTCGTCGAGCGCGGACTGGTCCGCGATGGCCGAGTCTCCACCCTGCGGCTCCTGCTCGACGACTCGCCGGGCCAGCTCGCTGACATCCTCGCCGTGGTGGCGAGCACGCGAGCCAACCTGCTTGAGGTGGCTCACGAGCGACGGTCCGCCGACACGCCTGTGCGTGAAGTCGTCGTCACGATCACCGTCGAGACGCTCGACAACGATCACCTGGCTGAGGTGCGCGCCGCCCTCGAACGCTCCGGCGCCCACCTGATGTGACGACGCCGGTAGCGTCACGGACGTGGTGGCGCTCCCGGCTCTTCGCGAGGTCCTCGCCGGACGGGACTTCCGGCGGCTGTTCGGCGTGCGACTGGTCGCACAGTTCGGCGACGGACTCCTGCAGTCGGCGCTTGGCCACCTTCGTCCTGTTCTCCCCCGAGCGGCAGCCCGACGCCGTCAAGGTCGCCGCGGCATTCGCCATCCTGCTGCTGCCCTACTCGATCATCGGCCCGTTCGCCGGCGTGTTCCTCGACCGTTGGCAGCGACGCAACGTGCTGGTGCGCGCCAACCTCCTCAAGGCGCTCTTCACGCTGCCGATCATCGCCCTCGTCGTCGCCGGCAACGACGGACCCGGCCTGGGGTTGGCCGTGCTGGTGGTGCTGGGCATCGGCCGGTTCGTCCTCGCCGGGCTCAGCGCATCGCTCCCGCACGTGGTGGCCGGCCGCGACCTCGTCACCGCCAACGCGCTCACGCCGACGTCCGGAACCATCGCCTCCGCGATCGGCGCCCTCCTCGGTGTCGTCCTGCGCTCCGCGCTGGGCGGTGGTGACCGGGGCAGCGTCATCGTCCTGGCGTGCGCCCTCCTCGCCTACGCGGCCTCGGCCGGGGTCGCGGCGCTCATCGCCGTCGACCGGCTCGGCCCGGACGGCACCCGGCCGTCGGACACCCTGCGCGGTGTGGCGATCGGCCTGGTCGAGGGGGTGCGCGAACTGCGGCTGCACGGTGAGGCCGGGCGCGCGATCGCCGTGGTCGGCGCCCATCGGGTCGCCTTCGGCGTCCTGACCGCCGGTGGCCTGCTGCTGGTGCGCTACACCTTCAATGTCGTGATCGCGGCCGACAGCGCCCTCAACGAGTTCGCCCTGCTCACCGGCGCCGCCGCCCTCGGTGCCCTGATCGGAGCGATCCTCACTCCGGGCGCGAGCCGCCGCTGGGGGTCGGTCAACTGGTCGGTGGCCGCCCTCGCCCAGGCCGGCGTGCTGGGCATCGGCCTGGTGATCATCGGCTCGATGGTCCCCTCGTTCCCGGTCCTGCTGGCCGGGTCGCTGAGCATCGGTTTCGCCGGACAGTCGGTGAAGGTCTGCTCCGACACCCTCGTCCAGCGGTTCATCCCCGACGATCATCTGGGCCGCGTCTTCGCCCTGTACGACATGATCGTCAACGTCTGCCTCGTCGCCGGAATCGCGTGGATGGCGCTGGCCTCGCCGAGCAATGGGCAGGCTCCGGTCGTCTATTTCCTCGTCGGTGTCCTACTCCTCGTCACGTCTGCGTGGTATTGGCGCACCGGCCCCCGTAGAGTCGCCGTGTCCAAAGAGCAAAAGGGGAAGCCATGACGGTCGAGACGGTTGCCGAAGCACCGCCCAACAAGCAGCGCGGAACGTGGGGCGCCCGTTCGGTCACGTCGCTGATCCTGTTCATCGTCGCGACCCTCCTGCTGCCCGTCGCCCTGGTCGGGCACTGGGGTCACCGCACGGTCATCGACAGCCAGCGCTACATCGCCACCGTCGGTCCGCTGATCGATCAGCCCGAGGTGCAGGCGGCCCTGGCCGAGACCGTGACCAACGCCGTCGTGGCCAAGGCCGACACGCAGACCCAGGTCCAGTCCCTCTTGGGCGGCCTGCTCAAGAACGACGCACTGGTGGGCGCCATCGCCGCCCCGATCGCCACCGGCATCAACACGCTCATCGGCGACCTCGTCACGAAGTTCATCGCCTCGGACCAGTTCGCCACGGTGTGGGTCAGGCTCAATGAGGCTGCGCAGAAGGGCGTCGTCGCTGTCCTCGAGGGTGGCGACTCCGGGCCGGTCCAGATCCAGGGCGAGGACGTCGTCCTCGACATCTCGTCCGCCCTCGCGGTGATCCAGCAGCACCTCGTGGACTCCGGAATCACCGCGGCTGGGAACGTCACGATCCCCGACAAGGACCGACAGGTCGTCCTGTTCACGTCACCGGCGCTGGCCCAGATCCGGTTCATCTACTCGTTGACATCGCCGATCCTGCAGTGGCTGCCCCTGCTCGTGATGGCCATGTTCGCCCTGTCCATCGCGCTCGCCCGCCGGCGGGCCCGCACGGTCGTCGCCAACGGCATCGTCCTGTCCGTCACTGCGTTCCTGCTCAGCGCGACCCTTGCTGTGGCGCAGTCCGCCTTCGAGAACAAGCTGTCGGGCACGCCCTTCGGCGCAGCCGCCCAGGTGTTCTGGGACACGCTGCTCGAGTACCTGATCCTCGGCATCCAGGGCGTGATGATGCTGGGCATCGTCCTGATCGTCGCCGGCTGGTTCGGCGGCCGCACGCAGTGGGCGCTGTACCTGCGCGGCCACGTCACCCGCGGCCTGGGCGAGATCAGCGCTCGCATGCCAGGCGCGCTCGGCGGCTTCGGCGACTTCGTCCGGGGCAACGCCGAGTACGTGCGCTGGGCCATCTACGCCCTGATGCTCATCATCCTGCTGTTCAGCGATCTGATCGCCCGATCGACGGTGCTCTGGGTCACGGCGCTCGGCGCCGGCCTGGTCACCCTGACTCAGCTGCTGGCCGGAACCGCTCCCGCCGCCGCGTCGTCGGTGACCAACGTGATCCCGTCGCTGACCGAGGACACGACCCTGTAGTGCTCTCCTTCGCCCGGGGCGGCCACATGGACGCGCCCGTCCGCAATGGCGGCTGAGTACTCGGCGAAGTCCTTGTCCACCTGCTCGGCGTACGCCATGGAGAAGTCCTTGATCGCCTTGTCGAACTTGGCACTGGTGCCGAGGTAGGCGCTGATCGCGACGGGGTCGCCGGCGCGAGCGTGCGCGCGAGCGAGGGTCCGCCCGCAGGCGATCGCGTACGCGAGCAGCGACGCCTCGTTCAGGGACGACACGTCGACGGAGAACTTCATGTCGCGCAGCTGACGGACGTAGAAGTCCTTCCCCCGCGGGCCGCGGATCCACCCGAGGAAGACGTCGGAGGCCCCCTGCATGATCTGCTGCCCGGCGACCACCCGCTCCCCCGAGAAGGAGTACTCCGAAGGAGCCGTGAACGGCTCCAGCACGCTGCCCACCGCCTGCTTGACCTGCAGGACGAGGAGGTCGTTCTCGTCACGGCCCTGCATGAGCACGACGAAGGCCAGCAGCCCCACACTGCCGACGCCGACGACCTTGTGGGCGAAGTCGATGATCCGGTAGCGGCGCATCAGCTGGGCGCGATCGGGGGCAAGGGTGTTGCGGTACTCGTTGAGAACGCCCTGGATCAGCAGGAAGCCCTCACTGTCGAGCGGGATGCGCAGGAGCACCGGAGGCATGTTCTTGAACTGGCGCTGCCCGTCGATGACCTCGGTCATCTTCGAGATGGCCGACCACGCGTCGCGAGCACGCGCCTTGGCCGCTCCCGCATCGAGGCGCTTCGAGGTGCTTCGGATCCCCTCCTGCTTGGCCCACTGCTGCAGCACCTCGATGCTGATCCGGTCGTACCAGACCTCGAGGTCGGGCATCGCCGCATACGTGGCCATCTGCGTGCGATACGAGAAGGCCACCGCCGTCGCGGCGTTGGCGACCGATGCCTCATCGAGCTTGACGTCCCGTCCGGCGAGCACGAACGACGCAGCAAGCCGGTACACGTCCCACTCGAACGGACCGGGGTTCGTCTCGTCGAAGTCGTTGATGTCGAACACCAGGCTGCGGTCGGGCGCGGCGAACATGCCGAAGTTGGACAGGTGCGCGTCGCCGCAGATCTGGGCGATCAGCCCGCTGTTCGGCATGGCCGCGAGATCGTTGGCCATCACGACCGCGCTGCCGCGGTAGAAGGTGAACGGGCTCACCGCCATGCGCTCGTGGCGCAGCGGCAGCAGCGCCTGGACCCGCACGTCCTCCTGACCGGCGAGCAGGTGCCACCGGGTCGGGGCGATCTGCCGAGGGCACATAGCTGCCCATGCTCGATCGCGGGCGGGCCTCGCGGGCGGCCTTGCCCACCTGCTCACGCTCGGCGACGCTCTGGGAGCGAACGGTGTCCTTCAGGCCCATCACAAACGGCTCGGTCATGGCCGAAATCTACGCGGGGACCACCCGGGCCGCTACGCGTCGGGCTGCGGGCGGGCCGCCCACCACGCGAGCAGGGCCTCCGTGGCCATCTCCTCGCTCATCGGGCCGCGGTCCAGCCTCAGGTCGAGCAGGAACTGGTACGCCTGTCCCACCACAGGGCCGGGCGGGACCTGCAGGATGGTCATGATCGCCCGGCCATCGAGGTCGGGCCGGATCTGGGCCAGCTCCTCCTGCTCGGCAAGCACCGCGATGCGCTGCTCGAGGGAGTCGTAGGCCCTCTGCAGTGCGACCGCCCGCCGTCGGTTGCGCGTCGTGGAATCGGCGCGGGTCAGCTTGTGCAGCCGCGGCAGCAGCGGCCCGGCGTCGCGCACGTACCGGCGAACGGCCGAGTCGGTCCACTCGCCGGTTCCGTAGCCGTGGAACCGCAGGTGCAGCTCCACCAGCGTGGCGACCTCGTCGATCAGCTCGTTGGAGAACCGGAGCTGCTGCATGCGCTTGCGCGTCATCCGGGCGCCCACGACCTCGTGATGGTGGAAGGAGACGCGGCCGTCGTCCTCGAAGCGCCGCGTGCGGGGCTTGCCGATGTCGTGCAGCAGTGCCGCCAGCCGCAGCACCTGATCCGGGCCGCTCGTGGGCTCATGCAGAGACTCGAGTGCGATCGCCTGCTCCAGCACGGTGAGGGTGTGCTCGTACACGTCCTTGTGATGGTGGTGCTCGTCCTCCTCCAGTCGGAGGAGCGGCAGCTCCGGCAGGACGTAATCGGCCAGGCCGGTGTCGACGAGCAGCGTCAGACCGCGCCGGGGGTCGGGGGACAGCACGATCTTGACGAGCTCCTCGCGGATCCGCTCGGCGGAGACGATCGACAGGCGCTCAGCCATCTCGGTCATCGCGGCGACGACGTCCGGCTGCACGTCGAACGCCCAGTTGGGCGGAGAAGCGCGCTGCTCGCATCATCCGCAGCGGGTCGTCGGTGAACGAGTCGGCAGGGCTGCCGGGCGTACGCAGGATTCCCGAGCGCAGGTCGGCCAGGCCGTCGAAGTCGTCGACGAGGACGAACTCCGGCAGGCGCAGCGCCATGGCGTTCACGGTGAAGTCACGACGGGCCAGGTCGCCGGTCAGGGAGCTGCCGAACTCGACCTCGGGCTTGCGGGAGTCCGGGTCATACGACTCGGCCCGATACGTCGTGATCTCGATCTCGCGGCCGCCACGCCGGGCGCCAATGGTCCCGAAGCGGATACCGACGTCCCAGATGGCCTCGGCCCAGCCGTCGAGCAGCGCCAGCACCTGCTCGGGACGGGCGTCGGTGGTGAAGTCCAGGTCGGCGATGGCCCCATGCCCGGTGCGCTCCAGGAAGCCGTCCCGAACCGGGCCGCCCACGAGGGCGAGCTCGTGACCGGCCGCCACGAATCGCCCGCCGAGATCGGTCAGCAGACCGGCGACCGGGGCCAGATGGGCCACGGCCGCGCGTCGAGCCTCGTCGTCGTCGCTTCGGGGGGCCACGGCAGCAGAGCGTAGACGCCCCCCGGCGGCGGTTTATCCTCACCGTATGGCCACCCCTTCGCCCTCGACTCCGGGCGAGCGGCGCCGGCGCCCTCGGGTGGCGTCCTCGGAGGAGGTCTCGGCCGGCGGTTTCGTCCTCGATCGCCGCCCCTCCCCGCCTCGGGCCGCCCTCATCGCCCGACGTGACCGGCGTGGCCGTCTGGTGTGGTCGTTGCCCAAGGGTCACATCGAGGCCGGTGAGACTCCTGAGGAAGCCGCGGTGCGTGAGATCTTCGAGGAGACGGGGATCACCGGCACGATTCTCGCCAGCCTGGGCACCATCGACTTCTGGTTCATGGCCGACGACAAGCGGATCCACAAGACCGTGCACCACTTCGTCCTGGACGCCCAGGACGTCGAGCTGTCCGACGCCGACGCCGAGGTGACCGAGGTGGCGTGGGTCCCCCTCGACGAGGTCGTCGCTCGGCTGCGCTACGCCGACGAACGACGGCTGGTGGATCGCGTCTATGCGGCCCTCGACGAGCAGGCTGCGACGCGACCGGATACGGCGTGATCGCACGCCTCGGCGCCACCCTCGCCGCCCTCGTGTGTGTCGCCGGCATCGCCCTGGTGGCCCCGCCATCGGCCGGGGCGGTCGATGCAACAGCCTCCGTGACCATCCTGCTCGACTCCTTCACGCCCGTGGTCCCGGCCGCCGACGGCACGCTGACGATCAAGGGTCGGGTGCTCAACTCCTCCGAGGTGACCCTCACCAACGTTCACGTCGAACTCCGGCGCTCCTCCGCTCCGCTGACGGCCCGCTCCGACGTCGCCGCCGTCGTCAAGGCCGACCTCACCCCGACGACCGGCTCACCGGACGACCTCGGCCTCTTCGCCACCCATCAGGTGATCGCCGACACCCTCGCCCCGAACGACCGCCGCCCGTTCACCATCACCATCCCGTTCTCCCAGATGGGCATGTCGACGCCGGGCACCTACGCCCTGGGCCTCGAGGTCACCGGGCGGGCTTCTGGTGTCGATGCCATCGACGTCCGCAAGGGGGACTACCGGACCTTCCTGCCCTGGTTCCCGACGCCCGCGTCCGTCACCCCCGTCGACCTCGTATGGCTCTGGCCACTGTCCGACTGGCCGGCGCGAACGGCCTCGGGCGTGCTGCTGAACAACCGGACGCCGGCGGAGATCTCGCCGGGCGGCCGCCTCGACCGCATCGTCGACATCGGCGGCAGGTTCCGTGGCGTCGTCTCCTGGATCGCCGATCCGGCACTGCTGGAGACCGTCTTCGACATGACCCGCGGCTACCAGGTGCTCCAGGGCAGCACCCTCACCCTTGGTGACAAGCAGGGCGCGGCGCGTGACTGGCTCGACCGGGTGCGGGCGGCCACCGGGCCCGGCAACGTCCGCTCGATGCCGTACGCCGACATCGACGCGGCCGCGGTCGTCCGCGCCGACATGAGCAACGACGTCGTGCGGGCCGTCACCCAGGGGCCGGGCATCGCGGCTGCCGCGCTCAAGACTCCGGCCCCCGGCGGCCTGTACTGGGCACCGATCGGGCGCCTGGACCGCAGCACGACGAACGTGCTCGCCTCCGCGGGGGTCACCACGATGATCCTGTCCGAGAAGGCCCTTCCCCCCACGGACACGACCAAGCCCTCCGACGGCTTCGCGACCGCGGCCCTGCCGACCTCGGTGGGCACGATGCAGGCCGTCCTCAGCGACTCCGGCCTGACCTCGCTGCTGGGAGCGCCTCAGCGCACGCCGAGCGACGTCATCTCGGTCCGCCAGCAGTTCCTCGCCGAGACCGCCCTGATCGCCACGAGCCTGCCCGCCGATCAGGCATCACGCGCCGTCGTCGTGGCCCCAGCCTCGGTGCGGTGGGATCCGACCAGCACTCTGCTCACGCCACTGCTCCGCGCGACGAAGTCAGCGCCCTGGCTGAACCCGGCCTCGCTGGCGCGCCTGCTCGATCAGCCCGTCTCGTCGACCAGTCGCCAGCGCGGCGGATACGGGCCCAAGGCCAAGGCCACCGAACTGCCGCCGGCCTACATGACCCGCATCAAGCGCACGACCCGCCAGCTCGACTCCTTCACCGCGATCGTCGACGATCCCACCGGCCTGAGCGAGCCGTTCTCCGCAGCGTTGGTGCGCACGGAGTCGGCCGCATGGCGCACCAGCCTGGAGACCGGCCAGCAACTCGTGTCCCGGACCGCGGCCGAGCTCGGCGCGAAGATGTCGAGCGTGCGCGTGCTGTCGGAGGGCACCATCACGTTCTCCGGAGACACCGGACGGGTCCCCGTCACCATCGCCAACGACCTCGACCGCTCCGTCACCGTGGGGCTGGCCCTCCAGGGCAATCCAGCCCTGCGGCTCTCGTCGGATCCGCTGACCAACATCCAGATCCAGCCCGGGAAGATGGCGAGCGTCGACATCGATGCCCGCGTGGTCGGCGGTGACCCCCTCGAGGTCGACGTCCAGCTGCTCACGCCCGACATGGCCCCGTACGGACGACCCGCGGAGATCCAGCTGGTGTCGACGGCGTACTCACGGGCTGCCGCCTGGGTGGTGGCCGCGGCCTTCGTCGCGATCCTCGTGTTCGTCGTGGTCGGGGTGACGCGCCGGATCCACAAGGCGCGTACTGCGCATGGCGACGACTCACTCGTAGGACCATGAGCACCGTGCCTGACGCCAGCAAGCCGGCGGACGACGGCGAGATCACGACGCAGATCGACGCCGAGGTCGACGAGGCGCTGCGGGAGTCGCAGCCCGGCGACCTCTCGGCGAACCCGCCCTCGGCAGCCGGCCGCACGCTGGCCCGCAACAGCACGGTGATGGCGTCCGGCACGATCGTGTCCCGCATCACGGGTGTCATGCGCGACGTCGCGATGACCGCCGCCCTCGGCTTCTTCCTCGTCTCCGACGCATACTCGCTCGGCAACTCGCTGCCGAACATCGTGTACATCCTCGTCATCGGCGGGGCACTCAACGCGGTGTTCATCCCGCAGCTCGTCCGTCGGATGAAGGAGGACGACGACGGCGGGATCGCCTACGCCGACCGCCTCCTCACCCTGGTGTCGACGGTGCTTCTCGTGCTGTCTGTCCTGGCGGTGCTCCTCGCACCGTGGATCGTCGACCTGTACACACCCGACAACTACCCGCAGAACCAGATGGACCTCGCCGTCGCCTTCGCCCGGCTGTGCCTGCCGCAGATCTTCTTCTACGGCATCTACGCCATGCTCGGTCAGGTCCTCAACGCCCGCGGCCGCTTCGGCGCGCCGATGTTCGCCCCGATCGCGAACAACGTCATCGCCATCGCCACCTTCGTCCTGTTCATCGCCGTCGCCGGCACGAGTGCCGCCGCAGACGGCGACCTGACCTCCGGCGAGGTGCTCATCCTGGGCATCGGCACGACCCTCGGCGTGGTCGCCCAGGCGCTGATCCTCATCCCCGTGCTCATCCGCTCGGGCCACGTGTGGCGGCCGCGCTTCGACTGGCGGGGCGCCGGTCTTGGCAGGGCCGGCGGACTGGCCGCCTGGACGATCGGACTGGTCCTCGTCAACCAGGTCACGTACATCCTCATCACCCGCCTGGCCACCCTCGCCAACGTCAACGCGAGCGACGCGGGCAAGGTCGCCGCCGGACTGACGACCTACCAGAAGGCGCACCTCGTCTTCATCCTCCCGCACAGCATCATCACGGTCTCGGTGGTCACGGCCATGCTGCCCGCCCTGAGTCGGGTGGCCCACGACGGCCGGCTCGCCCAGGTGGGCAGCGACGTCGCGCGGACGATGCGGTCCGTGGGCGCGCTCATCATTCCGGTCGCCGCCATCTTGATCATCAACGGTGGATCAGTCGCGGTCCTGCTGTTCGGCTACGGCGCAGCGACGCCATCGCAGGCCGCGCTCATGGGCCTGATCGTGTCGGTGTTCACGCTGGGCCTGCTGCCGTTCACCTTGTTCTACATCCTCCTGCGCGGCTACTACGCGCTCGAGGACACCCGCACGCCGTTCTGGATGACCGTCTTCTACAGCATCGTCATGCTCGCCCTGATGTACCCGCTGTTCTACTTCGCCGCACCCGGCGGCAACCAGGTGGCGGCGATCGCCCTGGCCTACGCGCTGGCCTACTGGGTGGCGCTGGCCCTCACCTGGTGGGTACTGGCGCGCCGACTGGGTTCGATGGAGTCCGCACGCACGGTGTGGTCGCTGGCCCGCCATGCTCCTCGCCGGCGTCATCGCGGTCCTGGTGATGCTCGCCGTCCTCCTCCTCCTGCTGCACGTGGAGACCGGCGGCATCGCGGCCACCCGCAAGGTGGACCTGCTGCTGAACGTCGCCGTGACATCCGCGCTCGGGGTGGGCGTCTACCTCGTGACGGCGTGGGCGATGCGCGTGCCCGAGGTATCCGACGTACTGTCGCTGGGCAGGCGCGTGCTGAGGAGAGGCCGATGAGGGCAACGGAGCAACTGGGCAGGTACCAGCTGCTCGACCTCGTCGCCCAGGACCCTGGCGTCGACGACCACCTCGACGTCTACCTGTGGCATGGCTACGACGAGGTGCTGGACCGGCCGGTGGCCATCCGGGTGCTCTCCGACACGGATCCGCGCGCGGCGGCGGTGCTCGGGGCCGCGCAGGCGGCGGCGCGCATCGACGATCGGCGCCTGCTGCGGGTCCTCGACATCCTCAACCTCCCGGCCACGGCGACCGACCCCGCCCGGATCGCCGTCGTCAGCGAATGGTGCGGGGGCCGCAACCTCGAACGGTCCATCCAGGACCGGCAGGGCCGCCCGTTCTCGCCCGTCGAGGCGCTGAGCATGTCCGCCGAGGTGGCCCGGGCCCTCGCCGCAGGGACGGCCGTGAACGTCAGCCACGGCCGGCTGCGACCGTCGAGCGTGTTCATCACCGATGTCGGGGAGATCCGCATCCGCGGCCTGGCCGTCGATGCCGCGCTCTTCGGCGCCCTGCCCGACACCGAGGACAAGTCCCCCGTCGCTCGCGCGCAGGGTGACGTCCACTCCCTGGGCTGCCTGCTCTACCTCCTGTCCACCGGCTACTGGCCAGGAAGCCAGCCGATCTCGGCCCCGCCGGCCCCCGAGGCGAACGGTGTGGTGCTGCCGCCCTCCCAGGTGCGTGCCGCGGTCCCGCGGAGCATCGACGACGTCGTGGCGCGCTCGGTCACCAGCGCGGCCCGCCCGCGCGGCGTGGCACGGGTCAACGACGCCACGGGCTTCGCCACCATCGTGGGTGCGGCCCTCGACCACGTCGCCCCCGTCGCGTCGGCGCAGTCGATCGCGCCGTCTACGGCTCGTCGGCGCACGCGCTCGACGCTTCGCTTCCTGGGCCGCGCCCTCGCGGTCGTCGCCGCGTTGGCCCTCGTGGTCGGCATCTTCTTCGTCGGCTCGCAGCTCATCACCGGCGGAGGGGCCAAGGACAAGGCGGCCGGACCCCTGTCCAACGGGCTGCTGACCGAGGCGGCGAAGCCGGTCGAGGACTCGTCGACCACCGGGCTCGACACGGTCTTCCCGATCAGCAAGTACCAGTCGTACGACCCGTTCGGCGACGACAACAACAACGGCAAGCCCGATCGGCGCAAGGGCCGCGAGAGCGAGGAGCTGGCCGGCACCGTCAACGACGCGGATCCCACCACGGCATGGCTGACCTCGCAGTACCGCTCGGCCGATCTCGACGGCAAGCCCGGCGTGGGCCTGATCCTCGACCTCGGGCAGTCCCGCGACGTCCAGGACGTCACCCTCAAGCCGGTCGGCAGCGGTACGTCGGTCGAGGTCCGCGTGGCCGACTCGATCCTCGGGGACCCGGCCCTGTGGACGCCGCTCGCCGCGACCTCCAGCACCAAGGACGTCATCGAACTGCGCTCGCCCCGCCCGGTCACCGGCAGATACGTGCTCATCTGGCTCACGAGGGTCCCGCCGGCACCCACCGTCGGGTTCGGGGTGTTCCAGGGGGGCATCAAGAGCGTGACCGTCAGCGGCTGACCTCTAGGCTCGTGCCCGTGACAACGCCCGTGCGCACGGATGCCGAGCTTCTCGGCGCGCACATCGACGGCGACCCCCAGGCCTTCAACGAGCTGGTCGGCCGGCACCGCGACCGGCTGTGGGCGGTGGCGCTGCGCACCACCGGGGACCCCGAGGAGGCGGCCGACGCCCTGCAGGACGCGATGATCTCCGCCTTCCGGCGCGCCGAGCAGTTCCGCGGCGACTCGGCCGTGACCACCTGGCTGCATCGCATCGTGGTGAACGCGAGCCTGGACCGCCTGCGCCGACGCGCCGTCCGCGCCACCTCACCGCTGCCCGACGACCTCGAGTCGCTGCCCGGAGCTGTCGTCGCCGACCCCACCGACGCCATCGACCGGCGCGAGACCCAGATGGCGATCACCGAGGCCCTGGCCGAGCTGCCCGACGACCAGCGCGACGCCATCATGCTCGTCGACGTCGAGGGCTGGTCCATCGAGGACGCGGCCGCGCAGCTCGGATGTCCGCCCGGAACCGTCAAGAGCCGGTGCTTCCGAGGCCGGGCCAAGCTCGCCAAACGGCTCGCCTACCTGCGGAACCTTGACCAGACCGATGCCGTCACACCCTCGGAAGGAGGTGAGGACACCCGTGGCTGACAACGATGACGCGATCGACGGCTCGACGCCGGACGACGTGCTCGACGCGGCACGCTTCGATTCGGAGCAGTTCGACGAGGTCGCGGCGGCTCTCGCCGACCTGTCCTTCCTCGATCCGCGCACCGAGCCCACCGAGCCGATGCCCGATTGGGCCTGGGACCGGCTGACCATGGCGATCGCCACCGAGGCGTCCCTTCGCGCAGCCGATCAGCACGAGAATGTCGTCGCCTTCCCGGCCGCGGCGAGCACGACCGTGGTCCCCGCGGCTCCTGCGGACAAGGGCGAGCCCCACCGGTTCCGCTGGATGGGCGGCCTCGTGGCCGCCTCGGTGGCGATCCTCGCCATCACGGTGGGCGTGCGCGTCACGGGCGGCACCTCGTCCGGCGACATCGTGGCCGCCGAGTCCCCAGTATCCGTGTCGGCTGCAGCCGCTCCCCTCGGCGCTCCCCCCGCCTCGGCGACCGCCTTCTCGGCCGAGGGCGCCGGAGGCCAGGACTCCTTGGCCGTCGCGGCAGCGCCCTCGGCCGTCGCAAAGGCGGTCACTCCCAATCCGGCCCAGCCGGCCAAGATGGTCGTCGAGTCCAACACCCAGTACACCGAGGCGGGGCTCACCGGCCAGGTCAAGACCCTTCTCGACAAGCTGGGCGTCCACTCCGCGCGCGAGGCACGCACCATGCCGGCCCAGCCCGTGCAGATGCCGGTCGATGACGGCTTCACCTCGTCATGGAGTGCCCTGCGCGACTGCCTGGCCTGGCTCGTCCAGTCACCGCGCGCGCAAGCGCTCGTCGTGGACCGGGCCACCTTCGAGGGCGCCGACGCCGGCGTGATCGTCGTGCCGGCCAGCGACGTGGACGCTTCCGTGTCGCCGCCGCCGACCGCCACGATCGAGTCCAGCATGGGCACCATGGACGTCTGGGTCGTCAATCCCGCCTGTCGGCATCAGGTCGACAGCATCATGGAGCACCTGCCGCTGGTCTGGGCGCCGTGACCGGTCTTCGGGAATGCCCGAGCCTCTAGGATCGTTCCGTCAGGCAAGTGATACCCCCAGCGGTATGGGCAGCGTGCCCGATCGCCCCAGGAAGGTCGTGCGGTGAGCCAGGTTCGTAACGTGATCATCATCGGATCGGGTCCGGCCGGCTACACCGCCGCCGTCTACGCCGCCCGCGCGCAGCTCTCGCCCCTCGTCTTCGAGGGGTCGGTCACCGCCGGCGGCGCCCTCATGAACACGACCGAGGTCGAGAACTTCCCCGGCTTCACCGACGGGATCATGGGCCCGGCGCTCATGGAGCAGATGCGTGCCCAGGCCGAGCGGTTCGGGGCCGAGCTGATCACCGACGACATCGTCAGCGTCGACCTGTCCGGTGAGATCAAGATCGTCGTCGACGGCAACGGCACGACCCACCTGGCCCGCGCGGTCATCCTGGCCATGGGGTCGGCGTACCGCGAGCTCGGCCTGGAGAACGAGAAGCGGCTCTCCGGCCACGGTGTCTCCTGGTGTGCGACCTGCGACGGCTTCTTCTTCCGCGACCAGGACATCGCCGTGGTCGGCGGCGGCGACTCGGCGCTCGAGGAGGCCACCTTCCTCACCCGCTTCGCGAAGTCCGTCACCCTCGTGCACCGTCGCGACTCCCTGCGCGCCAGCAAGATCATGCAGGAGCGCGCCTTCGCGAACGACAAGCTCACGTTCGCCTGGAACAGCGCCGTCGAGGACATCATCGGTGACCAGAAGGTCAGCGGACTGGTCCTGAAGGACACCGTCACCGGAGCAGCCAGCGAGATCGACGTCACCGGCCTGTTCGTGGCCATCGGCCACGATCCTCGGTCCGAGCTCGTCAAGGGCCAGATCGACCTTGACGACGAGGGCTACGTCCTCGTCGAGGACCGCTCCACCCGCACCTCCGCGACCGGCGTGTTCGCCTGCGGCGACCTCGTCGACCACACCTACCGGCAGGCCATCACCGCTGCCGGCTCCGGCTGCGCGGCCGCCTTGGACGCCGAACGTTTCCTGGCCGCCAGCGAGTAGCATCACCCCACCGCCAACGAGGGCGAACCCCTCTTCACCACCGGTCCTCACCAGGACCGCCAGCACGGGAGACAGTGACATGGGAGCAACCAAGACCGTCACCGACGCCAGCTTCGCCGATGACGTCCTGCATGAGCGACAAGACCGTCGTGGTCGACTTCTGGGCGGAGTGGTGTGGCCCCTGCAAGCTCGTGGCCCCGATCCTCGAGGAGATCGCCGCCGGCAACGAGAACATCGTGATCGCCAAGCTGAACGTCGACGAGAACCCCCAGACGTCGGCCTCGTACGGCATCACGTCGATCCCGACGATGAACATCTACAAGGGCGGCCAGATCGTCAAGACGATCATCGGCGCGAAGCCGAAGGCGGCCCTGCTCGCCGACCTGGCTCCGTACCTGTAGTCGACGCCCCTCATCACGCCCTCCCTGAGCACCGCTGGCGCTTCCATGATCCGTCGTGGTGACAGTGGCCCCGCCGTGGCCGAGATCAGGTCGAGGCTGAGCCACCTGGGGCTGACGCTCGACATCGATCCGATCGATCCGGACGTCTTCGACGTGGCCCTCGATCGTGCCGTCCGGGCGTTCCAGCAGGAGCGCGGCATCACCGTCGACGGTGTTGTCGGGCCTCAGACGTTCCGGCGCCTCGAGGAGGCCCGCTGGCAGTTGGGCGATCGCGTCCTGTGGTTCAACCCCGGCCACCTGATGGCCGGCGACGACGTCGCTGAACTCCAACGTCGGCTCAACCAGCTGGGCTTCCTCGCCGAGCGCCCCGACGGGCTCTTCGGCCGCCACACCGACGAGGCCCTGCGTGAGTTCCAGAAGGGCGTCGGGGTCACCGCCGACGGCACCTGCGGCCCGGAGTCCTTTCGGGCCTTCGATCGTTTGGTACGAACGGTTTCCGGCGGAAGTGCGACCACGCTCCGCGAGCAGGTGACGCTGATCGAGCTGCAGACGGGCGTCGCCGACAAGGTCGTCATCCTCGATCCAGGTGACCCAAGTCGCGACGACCTCTGCCACGCCATCGCCGTGCGCGTCGAGGGGCGCCTCGCCGCGCTGGGCACCCAGGTGCTGCTCACCCGCCCCGCACTGTCCAGCGGCGAGGACGAGGCACCCGATGATCGAGCCCGTGCGCAGTTCGCCAATGACGTCGGCGCTGATCTCGTGCTGTCGCTGCATGTCGCCCGTGCGAGCACCCCTAAGCCGAACGGACTGGTGACCTTCTACTTCGGGGACGCTCGCGGGGGCACGCACTCACCGACCGGGCGGCTCTTCGCGGAGTACGTGCAGGACGAGGTGCACTCCCGCACCGACCTGCTCGACTGTCACACCCATCCGCGCAGCTGGGACCTCCTGCGCCTGACGAGGATGCCGGCCGTGCGCGTGGAGCTCGGCTACCTGTCGAACGAGGCGGACGCCCGCCGCCTGACCAGCCCGGCATTCCAGGACGTGGTGGCCGAAGGCCTCGCGGCCGCCGTCACGCGGCTGTGCGCTCCGCACTAGCCGACAAGGTGGCCGGATCCAACATCGGCGGGCGGTAGACCGGGGTCGCATCCTCGCGCGGCCACAGGAGCCGCACCAGGAAACCCAGGAGCACGCCGAAGCCGATGAGCGCTGCCAGCCCCAGTACCCGCCGCATCATCTGCTCTCCTCCGTTGGCTCTATCGTAGGTCGCCACAGGCGCGGGTGACCCGCGCACGGATTCCTTCGGGAGGTGAGGCACGTGTCCGGTTCCCGGCTCGATCCCTGGGTCGACGCATACGCTAGTCGGGCGAACGCCATGCGGGCCTCCGAGATCCGCGCCCTGTTCGCCGTCGCCGCCCGGCCCGAGGTCGTCTCGCTGGCCGGCGGCATGCCCTACGTGCAGGCCCTCCCCATCGAGATGCTCGCCGACACCGCCCAGCGCCTGCTCACCGAACGGGGGGCGGTGGCCCTGCAGTACGGGTCCGGCCAGGGTGACGTGACGCTGCGCGAGCAGATCCTGCAGGTCATCGGCGAGGTGGGCATCACCGCCCACCCGGACGACATCGTCGTCACGACCGGCTCGCAGATGGCCCTCGACCTCGTCACGCGGGTGTTCTGCGACCCGGGCGACGTCGTGCTCGTCGAGGCGCCGTCCTACGTCGGCGCGCTCGGCGTGTTCCGTGCCTACGAGTGCGACGTCGTGCACGTGGCGATGGACGTCGAGGGCCTGGTGCCGACGGCTCTCGAGGAGGCCATCGCCTCGGCCCGCGCGGCGGGCAAGACGATCAAGCTGATCTACACGATCCCGTCCTTCCACAATCCCGCGGGCGTCCTGCAGGGCCAGCAGCGCCGAGGCGAACTGCTCGCCATCGCGCAGCGCGAGGGCATCCTCATCCTCGAGGACGACCCCTACGGCCTGCTCGGCTTCGAGGGGGAGCCGCCCCGTGCCATCCGGGCGCAGGATGCCGACGGCGTCGTCTACCTCGGGTCGTTCTCCAAGACGATCGCCTCGGGCCTGCGCGTCGGCTGGGCCGTTGCACCGCACGGCGTCCGCGAGAAGCTGGTGCTGGCCAACGAGGCCGCGGTGCTGTGCCCGTCGAACTACACCCAGCTGACCATCTCGGAATACCTCGCCACGCAGCCCTGGCGCGAGCAGATCAAGACCTTCCAGGAGGTCTACCGGGAGCGCCGCGACGCGCTCCTGGAGTCCCTCCAGGCCCTGATGCCGGCCGGCACCACCTGGACCATCCCGGCCGGTGGCTTCTACTCGTGGCTGACGCTGCCGCACGGCCTCGACGCGACCGCGATGCTCCCCCGGGCCGTGGCGAACCTGGTGGCCTACGTGCCGGGCACCGGGTTCTACGTCGACGGGCAGGGACGCCACAACCTGCGGCTGTCGTACTGCTACCCCGACCCTGACCGGATCCGCGAGGGCGTTCGTCGGCTGGCGGTCGTCATCGAGGGCGAAATCGAGCTCGCCGAGACGTTCGGGACCACCGGGTCCCTCGCCCCGATCACCGGCTCGAGCGTGCCCGCCCCCGACCTGCAGTAGTCGAAGGAGATCCGATGCACGTACTCGTCCTGTCGGGCGGCCTGTCGGCCGAGCGCGACGTGTCGCTGCGCAGTGGACGTCGCGTCGCCGAGGCACTCCGCAAGGAGCGCCCGGACTGGGACGTCACCGAGCAGGACGTGGACAGCGGCCTCCTCGACATGCTGAACGTGCATCGTCCCGACTGCATCGTGCCGCTGCTGCACGGCGCGGTCGGCGAGGACGGATCACTGCGAAACCTGTTGGAGTGCTTGGACATCCCCTATGTCGGTGCCAGCGCAGCGGCCAGTCGACTGGCGTTCGACAAGCCCATCGCCAAGCGCCTGGCCGAGGACGCCAGCATCGCCACTCCTGCCTGCGTTGCGATGCCGCAGTCGACCTTCCGAGAGCTCGGCGCCGCCGCCGTGCTCGACGCCGTGACCGCTCGGCTGGGCCTGCCGATCGTCGTGAAGCCCACCAAGGGCGGGTCGGCGCTCGGCACGTCCATCGTGCATCAGGCCGCCGACCTGCCCGCCGCCATGGTCGGCGCGTTCGCCTACGGCGACGTCGTGATGATGGAGCGGTACGTGTCGGGCACCGAGGTCACCGTCAGCGTGTTCGAGCGCGAGGGCGATCTGCTGGCGCTGTCGGCCGTCGAGATCGTCCCGGAGGGCGAGCTGTACGACTATGCCGCCCGGTACACGGCCGGCACCACCGAGTTCTTCTGCCCGGCGAGGCTGACCGAGGAGCAGGCCCTCGCCGCGCAGGCCCTGGCCCTCAACATCCACCTGCTGCTGGGCCTGCGCCATCTGTCGCGCACCGACATGATCATCGATGCCGACGGAACTGCGTGGTTCCTCGAAGTCAACGTGGCGCCGGGGATGACCGAGACCAGCCTGTTCCCGCAGGCCCTGCTCGCCGCTGAGATTCCGTTGGGCACGCTCACCGCCGAGCTCGTCGAGATCGCTACCGGACTGACCTCGACCTAGCCCCACGGACGCAGTTTGCGACCTGAGAAAGCCGTTGGTACGTAACGGTTTTCTAGGATCTTCCGGTGATCGCGTCGGTGATGCGTCGCAGGTCCTCGACGTCGGCGCACTCAATGAGGATGCGTCCGCGTGACTTGCTCGTGGTGAATCCGTCGGCCACCACCCGGGTATCCGTGCGTTCGGCGATGCGGCCGGTGAGCTCCGTCAGCACGTCGCTGATCTCGGCCGACCGGGGAAGCGTCACCCGCGACCGGCGCGACGCCGAGCGCTTTCGACCGTCGGCCTCGCCGACGATGATGATCTCCTCGACCATCCGCACGCTGAGTCCCTCGGCCACGATCCGAGTGGCCAGCACCTCCATGGCCTGCGAGTCGTCCAGGGACAGCAGCGCCCGGGCGTGGCCCGCACTGAGGACTCCCGCGGCAACACGGCGCTGCACGTCCGGCGGGAGCCTGAGCAGGCGCAGGGTGTTGGTCACCTGGGGTCGTGATCGACCGATGCGACGGGCAAGCTCGTCCTGCGTGCAGCCGAAGTCGCTGAGCAGCTGCTGGTAGGCGGCCGCCTCCTCCAACGGGTTGAGGTTCGCGCGATGCAGGTTCTCGAGGAGCGCATCACGCAGCATCGCGTCGTCGTCGGTGTCACGGATGATCGCCGGGATGGTGGACAGGCCCGCCTCGCGAGAGGCCCGAAGGCGGCGTTCGCCGGCCACGAGCTCATAGCCGGTCCCGGCGCGGCGCACCACGATCGGCTGCAGCAGCCCGATCTCACGGATCGAGTACACCAGTTCGGCCAGCGCGTCCTCGTCGAACACCGCGCGCGGCTGCCGCGGATTCGGTGCGACAGCGTCGAGGGGCAGTTCCGCATAGGTGGCCGCGACGGCGCCCAGACCGACGTCCACGACTTCGGGCGCGGTGACGACCGCCGGCTCGGTGGCCGATGACGGGATGAGGGCACCCAGGCCCTTGCCCAGTCCGCGTTTGGGCGCAGCCGCCGGCATCGGTCCTCCAATCGAGGGAAACATTTCGGGGGAAAACTATGGGTGTTACGGGCCTTTTGTGACTAAATGTCTGTGGATAACGCTGGGGAAACTGTCTGATGCAGGGCGATGACTTGCATAGCCGCCTCCCGATAGGCAAGGGCGCCGGGGGACGTCGGATCGTAGGTGACGACGGTCTGCCCGTACGACGGGGCCTCGGAGACCCGAACCGATCGGGGGATCACCGTCTCGAGGACCTGGGCTCCGAAGTGGGTGCGCACCTCATCGGCCACCTGGGAGGCCAGCCGCGTCCGCCCGTCGTACATGGTCAGCAGGATGGCGCTGACGACCAGGGTGGGATTGAGATGGACGCGCACCATGTCGATGGTGCGCAGCAGCTGCGACAGCCCCTCGAGGGCGTAGTACTCGCACTGGATCGGCAGCAGCACCTCCCGTGCCGCCACGAGCCCGTTGAGGGTGAGCAGGCCGAGACTGGGTGGGCAGTCCAGGAACACGTAGTCGATGTCCTGCCCGTTCTCGTCCTCGTAGCGGGCCAGGAACGTCTCCACCGCCCGGGAGAGCCGGTACTCGCGGGCCACCTGCGAGACCAGCTCGATCTCCGCGCCAGCCAGGTCGATGGTCGCCGGCGCGGTCCACAGGCCTGGGATGTCCGGGCAGGCCTGGACGACATCCGCCAGTCCGAGGTCTCCGGTCAGCACCTCGTAGACGCTCGGGGTGCCCTCGTGATGAACCGCCCCCAACGCCGTCGAGGCATTGCCCTGGGGATCCATGTCGATGACAAGAACGGTGTGGCCCGCCTGCGCGATGGCGGCGGCGATGTTGACGGTGCTCGTGGTCTTGCCGACGCCACCCTTCTGGTTGGCCACGGTGACGATGCGGGTCATTCGGGAACCTCGGGCCAGCCGAGACCCGTCGATGTTTCACGGGAAACGTGGGTGACGTCGGCCGCCCGCTCACGCAGGTCGTCCGGCCAGCCGAGCGCCGCCGGCTCGGCGGAGGCGAGGGGCTCGGTCATGGCGTCATTGTGCCGCACGACGCACCGCCGTAATGACGGTAGTCGGCTGGTCGAGGTAGTCGGCAGCCAGTTGCTGGACGAGGACATCGGTCAGGCCGGCTCGCGTCAACGCCCCCGCCGCTGCATCGACCTCCTCCTGCGCGCTGCTGCCCTTGAGTGCGACGAGTCGGCCACCCGGTCGAAGCAGGGGCACCGTCCAGCCGATCAGTCGATCAAGGGGGGCCACCGCTCGCGCGGTGACCAGGTCAACGCCCGACCAGGCGGCATCGCGCACGACGTCTTCGGCGCGATCCCGACGAACGCTCACCCGGTCCTGCAGGGACAGCGTGCTCGACCGCCTCCGCCAAGAAGGTGCTGCGCCGCAGGAGTGGCTCGATGAGGGCTACCTGGAGGTCGGGACGAACGATCGCCCACACGAGCCCGGGCAGGCCCGCTCCCGATCCCACGTCCGCCACCGTGCTGCCAGCCGGGATCACGTCCCGTTCGGGGTCGGCGACGACCGCACAGTTGAGCAGGTGTCGCTGCCAGATGCGGGGCACCTCGCGGGGGCCGATCAGGCCGCGGCTCACGCCGACGTCGGCGAGCAGGTCGCCGAAGTCACCGAGCTGCTCCTGGACCGGCTTCAGCCAGGGTGGCAGCGGCGGTGTTTCACGGGAAACCATGGCCCGACCGCGCGGTCAGGAGACGGTGATGACCACGAAGCGCCGGGGCTCCTCGCCCTCCGACTCGCTGCGCAGGCCGGCGGCGGCAACCGCATCGTGCACGACCTTGCGCTCGAACGGGCTCATCGGGTCGAGCCTGACCGGGGCCTCGGTGCTCTTGGCCTCGGCGACGGCGTCGTTGGCCAAGGTGACCAGCTCGGCCCGGCGGGCGGCACGATGGCCGGCGATATCGAGCATCAGGCGTGATCGCTCGCCGGTCTCCCGGGTGGCCGCGAGGCGGGTGAGCTCCTGGAGGGCGTCGAGCACCTTGCCGTCCGGACCGACGAGGTGCTGCAGGTCACCGGTGGACACCTCGACGACGGAGACCATCGCGCGGTTGCCCTCGACGTCGATGTCGATGTCACCGTCGAGGTCGGCGATGTCGAGCAGGCCCTCGAGGTAGTCGGCGGCGACGTCGCCCTCCTTCTCGAGCAGAGCGGTGCCCTTCAGCTCCTTCGACTCGGTGGTCGTCTCTTCCTGGGTGCTCATGGTGTTCTCCGGTCCGCGGGTGGTGGTGGGCTGATGGGCGGTCGTGACCGCCGGGGAGGGGCTACTTCTTCTTACGCTGGCTGCGTGACTGCTTCTTCGGCTGCACACGATTCACATTATCCGACGCATCGTCGGGATCTGGGATGGACTCGATGGCCGGTCCATTCTTGGCGGCATCCCTGGCCGCGACCCGGGCCTGCTTGGCGGCGAACGCCGGCGTGCCCGGTTGCGGGTTGTTCCGGATGACCCAGAACTGCTGCCCCATCGACCACAGGTTCGTCGTGAACCAGTAGATGAGGACACCGATCGGGAAGTTGATGCCGGAGACCGCGAAGATCAGTGGGAAGACGTACAGCAGGATCTTCTGCTGGCGCACCATCGGGTTGTCCGGGGCGCTGTTCTTGACGATCAACTGCCGCTGCGTGAGGAACGACGTGATCGTCATCAGCACGATGAGGACCACCGCCAGGATGCGGGTGTTCAGCGGATTCGGGGTCTGATCCGCGTGCATGAAGGTCGCGTACAGCGGCACGCCGAAGATCTCCGCGTTGTGCGCCTGCGGCAGCAGGTCGGCGTACCGGTCCCACTGGAAGACGCCTTGCGCGTGGTAGGTCGGGTCCGAGGCATTGAACTGCGCGATGCTCTGCAGCACGCCGAAGAGGGCGAAAAAGATAGGCGCCTGAAGGATGATCGGCAGGCACGAGGCCAACGGGTTCGTGCCCGTCTCCTTGTAGAGCTTCATCATCTCCTGCGACTGGCGTTCCTTGTCGCCGGCGTACTTCTTCTGGATCTCCTTCATCTGCGGCTGGATCAGCTGCAGGTTGCGCTGCGACTTGATCTGCTTGACGAACAGCGGGATCAGCGCAATACGGATGACCACAACGAGACCGACGATGGCGAAGGCCCACGTCCAGCCGCTGCCCGGAGGCATGCCGATGCTCGTGAGCAGGCCGTGGAAGGTGACCAGGATCCAGCTGACGCCGATCTTCAGCCAATCAAGAATGAACAAGGGTCAGCCTTCCTAGACGCTCGTGTCAGCAGCGTTGTGAGTCTTCATCGTTCCAGATCGCGGTTCGCCCATTCGATCCACGTCCGGCAACCAGCGTCCTGCAGGTGGGACGGGGTCGATACCGCCGTCGTTCCACGGGTTGCAACGGCACAGTCGCCAGCCGGTGAGCGCGGTGCCCTTGAGTGCGCCGTGCACCCGCATCGACTCCAACCCGTAGGCCGAGCAGCTGGGGTGGAATCGGCAGCTCGGCGGCAGCAGCGGAGAGATCGCCAGTTGGTAGCCGCGGATCAGCACGATGAGGAACCAGGTCAGGACGAAGCCGAACGAATGGTTCCAGGCCCAGGCCAGTCCGGTCCAGGCGGCCCGCCCGCCACGTCGCAGGGCAGTCATGATCGGGCCAGGACCTTGCCGAGGCCGGTGGACAGGTCCCGCGCCAGGGCGGGATCCGTGTCGGCTCCGGGCAGGGCCCGCACCACGAGGATCGCGCCCGTGGGCACCGAAGCCAGCAGCGGGCGCACCGCGTGGCGAATCCGGCGGGCGGCTCGATGGCGCTGCACGGATCCCCCGACCGCCTTGCTCACGATCACGCCCACGCGTGGGGCGTCCTGCGAGGGCCGCCTGTTCAGGTACACGACGACACACCCCCGTGCGGCCTTCGCCCCACGACGGGTGGTGTCACGGAAGTCAGCCGCAGTCCGAAGCCGGTTGGCGGCGGGAAGCACGAAGCCTCAGGCGGACAGGCGCTCGCGGCCCTTGGAACGGCGCGCGGCGAGGATCGAGCGACCGGCGCGCGTCCGCATGCGAAGCCGGAATCCGTGCGTCTTGGCCCGACGGCGATTGTTGGGCTGGAACGTGCGCTTCATGGTCTGGCTCCTGGAGGACTACGTGCGGGGAAGTCTGACGTGCCCGGATGAGGGTGATTTCCTCAACAGAGCAACTAAGGAAGACTACGGAACCGCTATCGCCACGGTCAAACCGGGGTTCATGCTCGTGCTCAGGGGCCGAGGGGCCCCTTGTTTCACCCTCCAGCACTGGCTAAGGTCGCAGCGCTGGTCCACACCTGTGGATAACGGTGTGGATACCTTCACGAAGAGACGGGAATCGTCGCCCATGGACGCCTCAACCGACCTTGCTGAGGTATGGGCGACGGCCATCTCCAGCCTCTCCGACGGCAGCCTGACCCCCCAGCAGCGCGCCTTCGTCATGCTCACCCGGCCGTTGGGCCTGGTCGAGGACACCGCCCTCATTGCGGCTCCCAACGACTTCACCAAGGACGTCCTGGAGACCCGCCTGCGGCCGGTCGTCGTCGAGGCCCTCTCCGCCACCCTCGGGCGCGAGATCCGCCTGGCCGTCACCGTGGACCCGTCGATCGACCCCACACTCGACGAGGCGACCGACGAAGTGGCCGACGCCACGTATGCCGACGACTCGATAGCGCCCCTGCCCCCCATCGATCGCCGTGACGACCCCGCCCGACCCGGCACCGGATCCCCGGGCACCCGCAGCGAGGACGGCCGCCTCAACGACAAGTACACGTTCGAGACCTTCGTCATCGGCTCGTCCAACCGCTTCGCCCATGCGGCGGCGGTCGCCGTGGCGGAGCAGCCGGCGCGCGCCTACAACCCGCTGTTCATCTACGGCGGCTCCGGGCTGGGCAAGACGCATCTCCTGCACGCCATCGGCCACTACACGCGAACCCTCTACAAGGGCACCCGGGTGCGCTACGTGAGCTCGGAGGAGTTCACCAATGAGTTCATCAACAGCATCCGCGACGACAAGGCAGCGAGCTTCCAGCGGCGCTACCGCGAAGTCGACGTGCTGCTCGTCGACGACATCCAGTTCCTGAGCGGAAAAGTCCAGACGCAGGAAGAGTTCTTCCACACGTTCAACACCCTCCACAACGCCAACAAGCAGATCGTCGTCACGTCGGACCTGCCACCCAAGCAGCTGCCCGACTTCGAGGATCGCATGCGCTCCCGCTTCGAGTGGGGGCTGATCACCGACGTCCAGCCACCCGACCTCGAGACCCGCATCGCCATCCTTCGCAAGAAGAGCGTCCAGGAGCGACTCGTCGCGCCACCCGAGGTGCTGGAGTACATCGCGTCGAAGATCTCCAGCAATATCCGAGAGCTCGAGGGTGCCCTCATCCGCGTGACGGCGTTCGCCTCACTCAACCGGCAGCCGGTCGATCTCGCCATCACCGAGGTCGTGCTGAAGGACCTCCTGCCGACCGACACCGGACCGGAGATCACCGCCGCGCAGATCATGGCGGCCACCGCGCAGTACTTCGGGGTGACCGTCGATGACCTGTGCGGCTCCAGTCGGTCGCGCGTGCTCGTGACGGCGCGCCAGATCGCCATGTACCTGTGCCGTGAACTGACCGACCTCTCGCTGCCGAAGATCGGCCAGGCGTTCGGTGGGCGTGACCACACCACCGTCATGCATGCCGACCGGAAGATCCGTCAGTTGATGGCCGAGCGTCGCAGCCTCTTCAACCAGGTCACCGACCTCACCAGCCGCATCAAGTCCCAGCCGCGTCAGATGTGACGCCAGATCACTTCCGCCACAGCCATGGCGTTTGTCCCCAGGCCTGTCCCCATGTTGTGGATAGCCGTCCGAAACCAACCCCTGAGGGACCCGAAAGTAGGTCGTCCCCACACCGTGGACAGTCTGTGGACAAGAGGGCCGCTCCCACACCCGTCATCCACAGGAACCCCCTGTACGGGGGTGTGCTGGACGCCGATCATCCGGCGCCTCGTCGGTTCCGTGAAGTTATCCACAGGCAGGGGCGATTTCGTCCCCAAGTGGTGCGCAGGACAAATCGGATGGCCGCCTCATCCTGACGAGGATGTCCACATCATCCACAGGACCTATGACGACGACTACCTATCTATCTGACGAAACCATGAACAACACCCTCCGGCCAAGCGGTGGACAACGCACCTAAGTCCATGCGAACGCATAAGGTCGAGATTCCTGCCAGACTGACCCCTCATTGTTCAAGCGTGGAGGACGAAGTGAAGTTACGGGTCGAGCGCGATGTGCTCGCGGAATCAGTCGCCTGGGCAGCTCGTACCCTCCCGTCCCGACCGTCCCTTCCGGTGCTCGCCGGCCTGGTCCTCACCGCGACCGAGGGCGGCCTCACGCTGAGCAGCTTCGACTACGAGGTCTCCGGTCGGGTCGAGGTCGCCGCTGACGTCACGACCGAGGGCACCACCCTCGTGTCGGGTCGGCTGCTCGCCGACATCGCTCGATCGCTTCCTCCCCAGCCGGTGCAGATCGAGACCGAAGGCACCCGGTTCTCGATCACGTGCGGTCGCTCGTCGTTCACCCTGCCCACCCTCCCGGTCGAGGACTACCCACAGCTGCCGGTGATGCCCACCGCGTCGGGCACCGTGCCCGGCTCGGTGTTTGCCGCCGCCGTCGCGCAGGTCGCCATTGCCGCCGGTCGCGATGACACGCTGCCGACGCTCACCGGCATCCGCATGGAGATCGAAGGACCGACAATCGTGCTCGCGGCCACCGATCGCTACCGGCTCGCCGTACGCGAGTTCATCTGGACGCCACAGTCCTCCACGGTCTCCAACACCGCACTCGTTCCCGCCAGAACCCTTGCGGATACGGCGAAATCCCTTGCCGACGCCGAGTCCGTCGTCATTGCGCTTGCCTCCGGTGGTGCCGGCGATGGACTGATCGGATTCGAGGGTCACGGCCGGCGCACGACCACCCGACTGCTCGACGGCGAGTTCCCGAAGTACCGCTCGCTACTGCCCAGCGAGTCGTCCGCCATCGCCACCGTCGAGACAGCAGCGCTCACCGACGCCGTCAAGCGCGTGGCCCTGGTGGCCGAGCGAAACACGCCGGTCCGGCTGGCCTTCGAGGGATCCGAGCTCACGCTGCGCGCTGGTGCCGGCGACGACGCACAGGCGGTCGAAGTGCTCGAGAGCTCGCTCGAGGGTGATGAGATCGACATCGCCTTCAACCCGGCGTACCTGCTCGACGGACTGTCTGCCGTGGGCTCGAGCGTCACCCGGTTCTCGTTCACCCAGGCGACGCGGCCGGCTGTCCTCACCGGTGTCGACGACGAGGGTGCCGAGAACGATGACTACAAGTACTTGCTCATGCCCGTCCGCCTGACCGGCTGAGTGGCGTGATCGCCCTGCTTCCGCATGTGGGTTAAGGGGATTCGTCTCGCCGACTTCCGCTCGTACGAGCAGGTCGAGGTGGAACTCAGCCCAGGGGTGACCACCTTCGTCGGGCCGAACGGCCAGGGCAAGACGAACCTGGTCGAGGCCATCGGCTATGTGTCGATACTCGGCAGCCACCGGGTGGCCACGGACGCGCCGCTGGTGCGCATCGGTGCGGACCGTGCGGTGGTCGGCGTGGAGGCGGTGAAGGACGAGCGGACCGTCCTCATCGAACTGGAGATCAACCCCGGCAAGGCCAATCGGGCCCGCATCAATCGGTCCGCGGCCACTCGGCCCAAGGACGTCGTCGGGATCGTCCGCACCGTGGTGTTCGCTCCGGAGGACCTCTCACTGGTCAAGGGGGACCCGTCCGATCGGCGGAGATTCATCGACGACCTGCTCGTCCAGCGCTCACCGCGGATGCTCGGCGTCAAGGCGGACTACGACCGAATCCTCAAGCAGCGCAACGCACTTCTGAAGTCCGCCTCCATCGCACGGCGCACCAACGCGGACGAGATGGTCCGTACCCTCGAGGTGTGGGACGACCAACTGTGCGACGTGGGAGCCGACCTCGTCGCGGCCCGCGTGGCACTCGTGACTGAACTGCAGCCGCACCTGAGCTCTGCGTACGAGGTGATCGCCAGCGACGCTGACTCGTCCACCGACGCGACGATGACCTACGTCAGCAGCCTCGGCGAGGCAGCGGATCTGGCTGCCAGCAGGGCGGTGTGGCGCGACCAGTTGCGCGAGGGCATCGAGGCCCGGCGCAAGGACGAGCTCGACCGCGGCCTCACCCTCGTCGGCCCCCAGCGCGACGACCTGCTGTTCTCCCTCGGCGCCGGCCCGGCCAAGGGCTATGCCTCGCACGGGGAGTCCTGGTCGATCGCCCTGGCCGCCCGGCTGGCCAGCCTCGACGTGCTGCGATCCGACGGCGACGATCCCGTCCTCATCCTCGACGACGTGTTCGCCGAGCTCGACTCGTCGCGACGTCGGCGCCTGACCCAGCAGGTTGCCGGCACGCAGCAGGTGCTCATCACCGCTGCGGTGACCGAGGACGTCCCCCGCGAGCTCGTCGGTCGGCAACTGCGAGTGGCGCGCGGCACGGTGACCGATGACTGACCCCGTCGAGCCGGACGCCATCGAGCCAGGAACCGTCGATCCTCCCGGCGAGCCGGAGGTCGATCCGGCCGCCGCCGCCGCCGCGGCCCTTCGCCGGGCCACGCGGTCGACCGCGAGGGCCAAGCCCAAGAAGGGCCCGGTGCGGGCGGCGTCGTTCTCGAACGATCGCGATCCGCAGCCCATCGGCAAGGCGGTCGACCAGTTCATCGTCGAGCAGGGTTGGCAGGACGAGTCGGCGGTCGCCACGCTGATGGGGCAGTGGGCGCAGATCGTCGGCGCCGACCTCGCCGATCATGTGCAGCCCGTGTCGTTCGCTGACGGGGAGCTCACCCTGCTGGCCGACTCGACGGCCTGGGCCACGCAGGTGCGACTCCTGCTGCCGGACCTGCATCGGGCGGTCGACGAGCGGGTCGGGAAGGGGGTCGTGGCCCGGATACGCGTCCAGGGGCCGCAGGCGCCCACCTGGACGGCTGGGCCGCGTCGGGTGAAGGGTCGAGGACCTCGCGACACGTACGGCTAGACGGTCACGGAAGGCCTCTGACGGCCGCTAACGGCTGCATTTCGTACAGGTGATTGCAGATGGGGGGTCTATTCCCTCATAGCGGCCCCCAAGCCCGTGGCGTGGCCATCGATGTCAGCGCGAACCGGTAGACTCAGGTTCATCGTCCGCGCCCGCTTGAGGCGACCCCGGAGCATCGACAGGAGGCTCGTCACCCGTGTCCTATGACGCCAGCGCGATCACTGTTCTCGAGGGTCTGGACGCGGTTCGCAAGCGTCCGGGCATGTACATCGGATCCACCGGCGAGCGGGGTCTGCACCACCTGGTCTACGAGGTCGTCGACAACTCCGTCGACGAGGCCCTGGCCGGCTACGCGAGCGCCATCAAGGTGATCCTCCTCGCCGACGGCGGCGTCCGGGTCGAGGACGACGGTCGCGGCATCCCGGTCGACATCGTCGAGAGCGAGGGCAAGCCCGCGATCGAGGTCGTCCTCACGGTCCTGCACGCCGGCGGCAAGTTCGGCGGCGGTGGCTACTCGGTCTCCGGCGGCCTGCACGGGGTCGGCGTGTCCGTCGTCAACGCGCTGTCGACCAACCTCGACGTCGAGGTGCGCCGCGAGGGTCATGTGTACCGGCAGTCCTACCTGCGCGGCGCCGCGACCGCCCCGCTCGACAAGGGCGAGGCGACCGACGCCACCGGGACGATCATCACGTTCTGGGCCGACGGTGGGATCTTCGAGACCACCCACTACGACTTCAACACCCTGGCCCGACGGTTCCAGGAGATGGCGTTCCTCAACAAGGGCCTCGCGCTCGAGCTCATCGATGAGCGGGCAGCACTCATCCCCGACGTCGACGATGTCGACGACACTGACGCGCCGGAGACCGAGCGAGTGCGACGGGTCCGCTACCAGTACGAAGGCGGGATCTCCGACTTCGTCAAGCACATCAACGCCAGCAAGGGCGTCGCGAACCCCACGGTCATCGACATCGAGGCCGAGACCGACGACCAGCGCATGAGCGCTGAGATCGCCATGCAGTGGAACACCACCTACTCGGAGTCGGTCTACACCTTCGCCAACACGATCAACACCACCGAGGGCGGCACGCACGAGGAGGGGTTCCGGGCAGCACTCACGACACTCGTCAACAAGTTCGCGCGCGAGTGGAACATCATCAAGGAGAAGGACCCCAACCTCAGCGGTGACGACGTCCGCGAGGGTCTCACCGCCATCGTCAGCGTCAAGCTGGCCGAGCCCCAGTTCGAGGGCCAGACCAAGACCAAGCTCGGCAACACCGAGATGAAGACGTTCGTGCAGAAGACCGTCAACGAGCAGCTCGGCGAGTGGTTCGAGAAGAACCCGGCCGAGGGCAAGGAGATCGCGCGCAAGTCCGTCAACGCCGCGACCGCGCGAATGGCCGCACGCAAGGCCCGCGACCTCGCCCGCAACCGCAAGGGCCTGCTCGGCGGCGCCGGCATGCCGGGCAAGCTGATCGACTGCTCGAGCCGCGAGCCCGAGGACTGCGAGGTCTTCATCGTCGAGGGCGACTCCGCCGGCGGCAGCGCCCGCCAGGGCCGTGATCCCAAGACCCAGGCGATCCTGCCGATCCGCGGGAAGATCATCAACGTCGAGAAGGCCCGCATCGACAAGGTGCTGCAGAACACCGAGGTGCAGGCGCTCATCTCCGCCTTCGGCACCGGCATCCAGGACGAGTTCGACATCAACCGCCTGCGGTACCACAAGGTCGTGCTGATGGCCGACGCCGACGTCGACGGACAGCACATCCGCACGCTGCTGCTGACGCTGCTGTTCCGCTTCATGAAGCCGCTCGTCGAGCAGGGGTACGTGTTCCTCGCCCAGCCGCCGCTGTACAAGATCAAGTGGTCGCGTGAGGTCGCCGACTTCGCCTACACCGAGCGCGAGCGCGAGGCCCTCATCGAGGCGGGGCTCGCCGCCGGCCGCCGCCTGCCCAAGGAGGAGGCGATCCAGCGCTACAAGGGCCTCGGCGAGATGAACGCCGACGAGCTGTGGGAGACCACGATGGATCCCGCTCGACGCATCCTCCTTCAGGTCACCATCGACGACGCGGCCCAGGCCGACGAGATGTTCAGCGTCCTCATGGGCGAGGACGTCGAGTCCCGCCGCAACTTCATCCAGCAGAACGCGCGCGACGTGCGCTTCCTGGACATCTGACATCTGACCTTCCGAGCAACGGAGAAGCATGGCTGACGACATCGACACCGTGGACGACGTGGACCCGGGCCAGCACGGCCGGATCGAGCCGGTGGACCTCCAGACCGAGATGCAGCGGTCGTACCTGGACTACTCCATGTCCGTCATCGTGTCCCGCGCCCTGCCCGATGTCCGCGACGGGCTCAAGCCGGTCCATCGACGGGTCCTGTACGCCATGTACGACGGCGGGTACCGGCCCGATCGCAACTTCTCCAAGAGCGCCCGCGTCGTCGGCGACGTCATGGGCAGCTACCACCCGCACGGCGACAGCGCGATCTACGACGCCCTTGTCCGTCTCGCCCAGCCGTGGTCGCTGCGCTACCCGCTGGTGCAGGGGCAGGGGAACTTCGGCTCGCCGGGCAACGACCCGCCCGCCGCCCAGCGCTACACCGAGTGCCGCATGGCCCCGCTGGCCATGGAGATGGTCCGCGACATCGACGAGGAGACCGTCAACTTCGGTCCCAACTACGACGGTCGCACGCAGGAGCCGCTGGTCCTGCCGAGCCGATTCCCGAACCTGCTCGTCAACGGCAGCTCGGGCATCGCGGTCGGCATGGCGACGAACATCCCGCCGCACAACCTGCGCGAGGTGTCCGCGGCGGCGCAGTGGCTGCTCGCGCACCCCGACGCCGAGCGCGAGGAGCGGCAGGCCGCGCTGGTCGAGCTGGTCAAGGGTCCCGACTTCCCCACCGGCGCCCTCATCGTCGGCCGCAAGGGGATCGACGACGCGTACCGCACCGGGCGTGGGTCGATCACCATGCGCGCGGTGGTCACCGTCGAGGAGGACGCCCGTGGGCGGCAGATCCTCGTCGTCACCGAGTTGCCGTACCAGGTCAACCCCGACAACCTGCTGCTGCGCATCGCCGAGCTCGTCGGTGACGGCAAGCTCACCGGCATCTCCGACGTGCGCGACGACTCGTCCTCGCGCACCGGCATGCGGCTGATCATCGAGCTCAAGCGCGATGCGGTGGCCCAGGTCGTGCTCAACCAGCTGTTCAAGCACACCCAGTTGCAGGACAACTTCGGCGCGAACATGCTGGCGCTGGTCGACGGGGTGCCGCGCACGCTGACCCTCGAGCAGTTCATCCGGTACTGGATCGCCCACCAGATCGAGGTCATCCAGCGACGGACGCGCTACCGCCTGCGCAAGGCCGAGGAGCGTGCGCACATCCTGCGCGGCTACCTCAAGGCCCTCGATGCCCTCGACGAGGTCATCGCGCTGATCCGCGCATCCGCGACCGTCGAGGATGCCCGTACCGGGTTGATGGAGCTCCTCGACATCGACGAGGTGCAGTCCACCGCGATCCTCGACATGCAACTGCGCCGGCTGGCGGCGTTGGAGCGGCAGAAGATCATCGACGAGTACGACGAGTTGATGGTCCGCATCACCGACTACAACGACATCCTGTCGAACGAGGAACGCCAGCGCTCGATCGTCGCGGAGGAGCTCGCCGAGATCACCGACAAGTACGGCGACGATCGTCGCACCGCCTTCGTGGCCTGGGACGGCGACGTGACCGACGAGGACCTCATCGAGGTGCAGGACGTCGTCGTGACCATCACCTCCGGCGGCTATGCCAAGCGGACCCGCTCGGACCTCTACCGATCGCAACGTCGTGGCGGCAGGGGGATCAAGGGCGCGCAGCTGCGCCAGGACGATGTCGTCGAGCACCTGTTCGTCAGCACGACCCATCACTGGATCCTGTTCTTCACCAACAAGGGTCGGGTCTACCGCGCGAAGGCATACCAGCTTCCCGAGGCCGGTCGTGATGCCCGCGGTCAGCACGTGGCGAACCTGCTTGCCTTCCAGCCGGACGAGACGATCGCCCAGGTCCTGGCCATCCCCGACTACTCGGCCAGCGAGCACCTGGTGCTGGCCACCCGTCGGGGCATGGTCAAGAAGACCCGGCTCGAGGAGTACGACTCCAATCGCCAGGGCGGCATCATCGCGATCAACCTCGCCGACGACGACGAGCTGATCTCCGCGCGGCTGGTCAGCGTCGCCGACGACCTGCTCCTGGTGTCACGCAAGGGAATGTCGGCCCGGTTCACCGCCGACGACGAGACCCTGCGACCCATGGGCAGGGCGACGAGTGGGGTCATCGGCATGCGCTTCCGCGGTGACGACGACCTGCTCGCGATGGACGTGATCCGGCCCGACACGTTCGTCGTGACGGTCACCGACGGCGGCTTCGCCAAGCGCACCCCGGTGTCGGAGTGGGCCCCGAAGGGTCGCGGCATCCTCGGGGTGCGGGCGATGAAGCTCGTCCAGGAGCGCGGCAGTCTCGTCGGTGCCATGGTCTGCGACAGTGCCGACCAGTTGTTCGCCATCGCGTCCAACGGCGTCGTCATCCGCACTCGTGTCGAGGAGATCCGGCCGTCCGGCCGTGACACCATGGGCGTCACGCTGATGAATCTCGACGAGGGCGACGCGATCGTCGCCGTGGCGAGGGGCGAGGAGTCCGACGACGACGAGGACGTGGACGACGTGGAACTCGATGACCTGGACGGCACCGAGGACGCCGCGGTGCCAGCGCCGGGCGAAGGCACCGAGTGAGTGGTGATGGCGTACGGGCGCCCAAGCGGGCTCGCCTGTACGTCACCCGTGTCGATCCGTGGTCGGTGACGAAGGCGGCGTTCATCCTGGCGCTCGCCCTCGGTGTCGTGTTCGTGATCGCCGTCTCGGTGCTGTGGTGGGTGCTCGACTACACCGGCGTGTTCTTGTCCGTGTCGCGCACGATCGACGAGGTGGTCGGTTCGGCGAGCACCGGCTTCAACCTGATGAACTACCTGGAGTTCTCCCGGGTCATCGGGGTGGCCATCGTCATCGCGTCGGTGGAGATCGTTCTGGTCTCGTTGCTGGCCACGCTGTTCGCGATCATGTACAACCTCAGCGTCGGGCTGACCGGCGGCGTCGAGGTCGTGCTGTCCGACGAGGTGTGAGCCGGTACCCCTCGGGGGCAGGCGATCAACCGGTTCAGATAGTCTTCCGCTGCTTCGGGCCTATAGCTCAGTTTGGTTAGAGCGCTTCCCTGATAAGGAAGAGGTCGGTGGTTCAAGTCCACCTAGGCCCACTTTCCATCCCCGCAGCCACCCGATTTCCCGACCGGTAGGCTGCTCCCCATGAAGAAGCTGCTCCTCATCGTCCTGCTCGCCGGCATCGGCTACGTCGTCTACCGCCAGATCGCGGCGAACAAGGCCGAGCAGGACCTCTGGTCCGAGGCGACCAGCGAGCCCGACCTGCGCTAGACCGTTGGCCCCTGGGGGCCGTACACCGGGGGCTTAGCTCAGTTGGTAGAGCGCTGCCTTTGCAAGGCAGAAGTCAGGGGTTCGAGTCCCCTAGCCTCCACTCCGCGGGCGATAGCCCGCGCCCTAGGCCTCGGGGACTCGGGAGGAGCGGCGCAGCCGCGACGGCCCCCTAGCCTCCACTCCGCGGGCGATAGCCCGCGTTGTGGTTGGTCCACACCCCTTTCTCAACTCCACCTCGGTGTTGACATCGGAACAGTCGCGATATATCGTTACCACATCGCGATAGGTTCGCGATAGAACATTTGGAGTTACCATGAACAACCCTTCCCCCACAGACATCCCTGAAGACTTCGCTCCCGAAGACGGTCGGCGCCGGCACCATCGCGGCCCCCACGGTCGAGGACCCGGACCCGGTGGACCCGGTTTCGGCCCCTGGGGCGGCCGCGGGCCTTGGGGCCCGCCACGTGGTCGCCGCCGTGAGCGCGGCGACGTCCGAGCCGCCATCCTGCTGCTCCTAGCCGAGCAGCCCCGCCATGGCTACGAGATCCTCACCGAGATCTCCGACCGCAGCGACGGTCGCTGGCAGCCCTCCCCGGGCAGCATCTATCCCGTCCTCAAGCGCCTGGCACGCGACGGGCTGGTCCAGCCCGAGCACGAGAACGGCAAGCGGATCTTCAGCCTGACCGACGAGGGCCGTGCTGTTGTCGAGGCCGAGAAGGACGGCTGGGGCGAGCCCTGGACCCAGGAGAACGACCCGGCGGCCGAGGCCAGCATGGAGCTGTTCGCCGAGGGCAAGCAGCTCGGCGCAGCCGTCTGGCAGGTCAGCCAGGGCAATGACCCCGAGCAGATCGAGGCGACCATGGTGATCCTCGCCGAGGCGCGCAAGAAGATCTACGGGGTGCTCGCCCAGTAGCACCGACTTCCCCACCACGACCGCCGCCGGCAGGACTCCATGTCCCACCGGCGGCGGTCTGTCGTTTCCCCGTCCGGTTCGGTAGCGTCGGACGTGCTGGGGCCGCACGGGGGAGTTCCGCATGGCTGTCATCTCGAGGCTGTCCGACCGGACGGTCGAGGCAGAAGTACGCACGACACCGGAGCCCGATAACGGCGCCGACCTGAGGTCGTTGGGCATCTGGGTCGCCTCGCGCGTCAGCGTGTTCATCGCGGCCTTCTACGCCAGCTGGGTGTTCGCCAGCCCCGTCGGTGTGTTCATCGGCACAGGGGAGCAGACCGGCCCGCAGCAGTCCTTCGTGGACATCTGGAATCGCTGGGATGTCGAGTGGTACCAGAGCATCTCCGCTGGCGGGTATGGGGCTGCGGGCCACGAGAACAACTTCGCCTTCCTGCCAGGACTCCCGGCCCTGCTCCACCTGCTCGGCGACTGGGGCGTCAATCCGACGCTGGCCGGCCTGCTCACTTCGTTGGTCGCCGGCGCCGTCGCTGCGATCGCTCTCGGGCGGCTCACCGCTGACGTGGGCGGGCGCGCGGAGTGGGGGGTGCTCGCCTGGGTCCTGGCGCCCGTCGCGGTCTTCCTCACCGTGCCGTACACCGAAGCCCTGTTCTGCGCGTTCGCCTTCTGGTCGTGGGTGCTGGCCCGGCGAGGTCAGTGGGTGCTCGCCGCGCTGCTCGTCTCCGCCGCCGCCTGGGTCCGCGTCAACGCGCTCTTCCTCGCCCTCGCGCTCGTCGTTGCCTTTCTGACGTCACCTCGACGCGACTGGAGGCAATCTCCTGCGCTCCTGCTGCCATGGGTGGCGACCGCCGCCTGGATGGCGTACTACCGCTCGCTTACCGGCAGCTGGCTCACCTGGTTCGACGCCGAGTCGGCCGGGTGGGACCGTCACCTCTCGTCTCCCGTCGACGCCTTCCTGGCGACCTACCGCAACGGCTGGACGAACGGAGTGGCGGCGTCGTTCGCCGTCCAGTACCGGATCGAGATCCTCGCCATGGCCTGTCTCGTCGCCGTGGCGATCGTCCTGCTGGTCAAACGCTGGTGGGGCGAGGCGACCTACGTCCTGCTCACCTGCGTGTCGTTGGGCACGAGCACCCTCTACTACTCGGTACCCCGGTCGACGGTCGTGCTCTTCCCGATCTGGATGCTGCTGGGGCTGTGGATGTCGCGTCGGCGGGTCGTGGCGTGGTCGTACGTCGCGATCGCGACGCCACTCATGTTCGTGGCGGTGATCGGCTTCGTCCAGGGACAGTGGATCGCCTGATCAGCTGACCGCTTTGTCGTGAATCGGCAGGCCGGTTGTGTAGCGTGCCAGCGTGGCCGTCGACACCGAGCAGCCGAACGGGCCGACCACTACCGGCCTGGCGGACCGCATCCGGACCTGGCCTGACCTCCCCTCAGCCGTCGTGTGGTTCGCCACCCGGATCAGCGTGTACATCGCCGCCTGGTTCGCGACGTGGGCATTCGCCACCGGGCCGGACGTGCTGCAGGGCGACGGGGTTGCCTCGGGGCCGCCCACCTCGTTCGCCGACATGTGGAACCGCTGGGACGCGGACCGGTTCAAGGCCATCAACGAGTTCGGCTACGGGGCACCCGGCGACGAGACCAACTACGCGTTCTTCCCCGGCTTCCCGCTGCTCGTCCGGCTCGTGCACCTCACCGGGCTCAGCCTGACGATCTCCGGGCTCATCGTCGCCTTCCTGGCCGGCCTGATGGCGGCCATCGCCCTGGGCCGGCTCACCGAGCTGGCCGGCGGTCGTCGTGAGCTGGGCGTCCTCGCATGGGCGCTCGCACCGGTGGCGGTGTACCTCGCCGCGCCCTATTCGGAGGCCCTCTTCTGTGCGTTCGCCTTCTGGTGCTGGTACGCGGCCAAGCGGGGCTGGTGGGTCTTCGCAGGATCGATGGCGATGCTCGCGGCCTTCGTGCGGATCAACGGCGCCTTCCTCGGCGTCGCGCTCATCGTGCTGTTCCTCACCAGCAAGAACCGGGACTGGCGCCAGTCGCCGGCCCTCGTCCTGCCGTTCGTCGGGGTCGCGGCCGTCTTCGGCATCTATCGCGTGCTTTCCGGCAGCTGGACGATCTGGTTCTGGGCGCAAGGGCAGGGCTGGTCGCGGCACCTGAGCAACCCCATCCACAGCTGGCAGACGGAGTGGGACTGGGCATGGAACTACGGAGTGGCCGCCCCGTGGGCCGTGCAGTACCGCTTCGAGATCCTCTACGTGGTGCTGCTGATCGCCTTCGCCCTCGTGCTCCTGATCAAGCGCTGGTGGGGGGAGGCCACCTTCGTCCTCCTGACGGTGGCCTCGCTGGCCACCAGCACGGTGTTCCAGTCGGTTCCGCGCTCGTCGATCGTGCTCTTCCCGATCTGGATCCTCCTGGGCGTGTGGATGACCCGCAGTGCGGTCTTCCGGGTCCTGCTCGTCTCGGTCTTCGCTCCCGTCATGCTCGTCAGCGTGGCCACGTACATCAACGCGTACTGGGTCTCCTGACGGCGCAGCCGTTGGCGACGGGCGCGGTCAAGCGGCCGACCCGGTCCGTGAAAGGATCAGCGCATGACGACGACTGCGACGGTTCACACATCCCTGGGCGACATCCGCATCACGCTGTTCCCGGACCAGGCACCCAAGACGGTGCGCAACTTCACCGGCCTCGCCGAGGGCAACCAGGAGTGGACCGACCCGCGGGTGCGCGCCAAGTCCACCGCGCCGCTCTACGACGGCACCGTGTTCCACCGCGTGATCCCCGGCTTCATGATCCAGGGCGGCGACCCGCTGGGCACCGGCACCGGCGGCCCCGGCTACAGCTTCAACGACGAGTTCAACGGCGAGCTCGTGTTCAGCAAGCCCTACATCCTGGCGATGGCCAACGCGGGCCCCAACACCAATGGCTCGCAGTTCTTCATCACCGTGGCGGCGACGCCGTGGCTGAACATGAAGCACAGCATCTTCGGTGAGGTGGCCGACCAGGAGTCGCGCGACGTCGTCGATGCGATCGCCGCCGTGCCCACCGGTCGCGCCGACCGTCCGTCGACCGACGTCGTCATCAGCTCGATCACCATCACCCGCGACTGACCATCGGGACGCCACGGACGTGACCAGCCCGCAGGTGGTGTCGCCCTGCTATCGGCATCCGAACGTGCCCACCGGCGTGCGGTGCACTCGGTGCGGGCGACCCATCTGCTCGGAGTGCATGATCCCGGCGCCGGTGGGCTTCCAGTGCCCGGAGTGCGTGGCCTCGGCGACGGCCCAACGACGCCAGCCGACGACGGTGGCGGGCGCGCGACTCATCGAGCGCCCGCTCGTGACGTACTCCCTGATCGGCATCAACGTCGCGGTCTACCTCGCGCAGGTGGTCGGCGGCGTGAACAAGGTGGCCGGCAACCTCGGCATGTGGCCGATCGGGATCGCCGGCAACGGCGAGTGGTGGCGCCTCGGCAGCGCCGCCTTCCTGCACGGATCCTGGCTGCACATCATCTTCAACATGTACGTGCTGTACGCCCTCGGTCCGACACTCGAGCGGATCCTCGGCCACTCGCGCTACTTGATCCTGTACGTCCTTGCGGCCGTCGGTGGCGGGGTGGCGTCGTACCTGATCTCGGACATGAACACCGTGTCGGTGGGCGCCAGTGGCGCGATCTTCGGACTCATGGGCGCTCTCGTGGTCGCCGGTCGCCGCCTGCGCTATGACGTGACCCAGGTGCTCGTGCTCCTGGGGATCAACGTGGTCATCGGCTTCATCTCGCCCGGGGTGGACTGGCGTGCCCACCTCGGCGGCCTGATCACCGGCGCCATCGTCGCCGCCATCTTCGTGTTCCCCGCACCGAAGCATCGGATGGTGGTGCAGGTGCTCGGCATCGGCGCCGTTGTCGTGGTGCTCGTCCTCCTGACGATGTGGCGAACCCAGGCGATCCTGGACTTCCTTGCGCAATCCTCGGGCTTCTCGACTTAGCCTGAAGGCATACGCCAACCGATCGGAGGGCCCATGTCCGCCAACGATGCCGTCATCGTCTCCGCCGTTCGCACCGCCGTCGGGGTCGGCAAGCCGCAGAAGGGCGTGCTCAGCGGCATCCACCCCGTGGACCTTTCCGCGATCGTCCTGCGCGAGGTGACCGCCCGCGCCGGTGTCGATCCGGCCGTGGTCGACGACGTGATCTGGGGGTGCGTGTCCCAGGTGGGAGAGCAGTCGGTCAACGTCGGACGCAACGCGGTGCTCGCCGCGGGATTCCCCGAGGACGTCACCGCCGTGTCGATCGACCGGCAGTGCGGCTCCAGCCAGCAGGCGGTGACCTTCGCCGCCGCCAGCGTCATCGCCGGCCACAGCGACGTCGTCATCGCCGGTGGTGTCGAATCGATGTCGCGGGTGCCGATGTTCTCCAACATGGTCGGCGGTGAGGGGCCCTTCAGTGCGCAGATGCTGGCGCGGTACGACAACCGACTGGTGAACCAGGGCATCAGCGCCGAGATGATCGCCGAGCGGTGGGGCTTCTCCCGTCAGCAGCTGGACGAGATCGCCGCCGCGTCGCACCAGCGCGCGGCGCGGGCGCAGAAGGACGGCCTGTTCGCCGACGAGATCGTGGCTGTCCCCACCGAGTTCGGCGACGTCGTCGACGATCAGGGCATCCGTCCGGACACCACGGTCGAGTCGCTTGCCGGACTGTCAACGCCGTTCAAGGCCGACGGCGTGGTGACCGCCGGCAACGCCTCGCAGATCTCCGACGGCTCGGCCGCCGTCCTGGTCATGAGCTCGGCCAAGGCGGCCGAACTCGGCGTGACTCCGCTCGCGCGGGTCCACACCGTGGCGATGGCCGGGGTCGATCCCATCATCATGCTTACCGGCCCCATCCCGGCGACCGCGCGCGTGCTCGCCAAGGCCGGGCTGCGGATCGACGACATCGGCGCGTTCGAGGTCAATGAGGCGTTCGCCTCGGTGCTGGCCGCCTGGTACGCGGAGACTGGCGCCGACCCGCAGCGCACGAACGTCAACGGTGGCGCGATCGCGCTGGGGCACCCGCTCGGGGGGTCAGGGGCGCGCCTGATGACGACCCTGCTGCATCAGATGCGTCGCAGTGGCGCGCGGTACGGCCTGCAGACGATGTGCGAGGGCGGCGGCATGGCGAACGCCACCATCCTCGAGCTGCTGTGAGGGCGACCTGGTTATCCACAGGCTTATCCCCAGCTGGGGATGAATGACACCGCTGTAAGTCAGCGCCAGCGGGTCGACAGGACGAAGCCGCCGGCGATGAAGGCGAAGCCGATGCCCACGTTGACGATCGGGCTGAGGTCCTTCATCACCGGGATCTGCGAACCCGCGATGTAGTAGATGACGATGTAGGTCAGGCCGATGACGAACAGGGCGACCATCGTCGGGGCCAGCCAGCTCGGCGAGCCGAGGCGAGCGACCTTGCGCTCACCCTTGCCGGTGGGAGGGGGCGTGTAGACGTCCTTCTTGCGGCCCTTGGATTCAGGCACGGTGGTCCTCCCATAAGCAGATCGGTCAGGGCTACAGCCTGCCACACCTGCGGGCCGCGGTTACCGTGGGCGGCCTTCCCGCAGGCGACCCTGCCGTGGCGCCGACGCCCAGCCTGTCGCCACAATGAGCCCGTGGTCAGGATCCTCGTCGTCGACAACTACGACTCCTTCGTCTTCAACCTCGTGCAGTACCTCGCGCAGCTCGGCGCTGACGTGGTGGTGCGGCGCAACGATGCCGTGACTCCTGCCGAGGCGCGCGAGTTCGACGGCGTGCTGCTCTCGCCCGGACCAGGAACCCCGGAGGACGCCGGCGTCTGCATGGACATCGTCCGCGAGTGCGCGGGAGACGTGCCGATCTTCGGTGTCTGCCTGGGCCATCAGGCGATCGCGGCCGCGTACGGCGCGACCGTCGACAGAGCGCCCGAACTGCTGCACGGCAAGACGTCGGAGGTCTTCCACCAGGACATCGGCGTGCTTGCCGGTCTGCCCGATCCGTTCCTGGCCACGCGGTATCACTCGCTGTCGGTCGACCCGGCCACCGTCCCCGAGGTCCTCGAGGTCACGGGCACGACGGCATCGGGCGTGATCATGGCGCTTCGCCACCGCGAACTTGCTGTCGAGGGTGTTCAGTTCCACCCGGAGTCGGTGCTCACCGAAGGCGGCCACCGCATGCTGGCGAACTGGCTGGTCGCCTGCGGCGATCCGGGCGCGGTCGAGCGCTCCGGTGGCCTGGCCCCCGTGGTCGGCTAAGCCGCCGGCACGGACGCGGGCACGGACGGCACGAAGACGTCACTGCCCGTGGGCACCGGGGACGGCGACGGGCTCGGCGCCGTCGTCGGCTGGGGCGCGAAGGTGGGCTGCGGCGGCGGCGCCGTCGCGACCGTGATGGTGACGACCGACCCTTGGGCCAGCAGCTCGCCAGCCTGCGGTGACTGTGCGAGGACGGTGCCGGCGGACACGGATCCGTCCTCCAGTTCGACCACCTGCACGTCGAAGCCGGCCTGCGCGAGGTCGCTGCGCGCCTGCGCCTGACTTGACCCGGTCACCTTGGGCACCTTCACCAGCCCGGAGGAGACGGTGATGTTGACCTTCGAGCCGGCGTCGACTTGCGTGCCCTCAGCGGGATCCTGGCTCAGCACGTAGCCCGGTGGCTGCTGGGAGTTCTTCTCCTTGACTGCGCCGAGGGTCAGACTCGCGTCCTGGAGGGCGATGCGTGCGGCGTCGACGGAGGTCAGGGCCACCAGCTGGGGGACCGTCGCCTGCTCGAGCCCGCTGCTGATCGTGATGTTCACCGACTGGCCCTGCTCGATGTTCTCGCCGGCCGCCGGCTGCTGGGCGATCACGGTGCCCTGGGGGCGATCCGACGTCGCGGGAGTCTGGGCACCCAGGCGCAGGTCGTACTGCTGGAGCGTCGAGGTGGCGGCCTCGACGGTCAGGCCGTCGAGATTAGGGACCTGCACCTGCGTGACGGACGACCCGCCGAACACGAACCGGCCGATCAGCAGCGCGCCGATCACGGCGGCAGCGATGCCGACCAGGCTCAGCGCCCAGAACCCGACGCCGCGGCGACGACGCGGTCGCCCGGTGTCGTACATGGGCTCGTAGCGGACCGCGCTCTGCGCCTCGACGGCCGGCATCATCTGCGTGCGGTCGACGGTGATCGCGGGCACGGCAGCAGTGACCGGCGCTCCGGCGATCGCCCGCTCGACGTCGGCGCGGAACTCGGCCGCCGTCTGGTAGCGATCGTCGGCGCGCTTGTTGAGGGAGTGCAGCACGACGGCGTCGACCTCAGGCGACACGCCCTCGTCGACCTGCGAGGCGGGCAGCGGCATCTCGCTCACGTGCTGGTACGCGATGGAGACGGGCGAGTCGCCGGTGAACGGCGGCCGGCCGGTGAGCAGCTCGTACAGCAGGACCCCGGTCGAGTACAGGTCGCTGCGCGCGTCGACGACCTCGCCGCGGGCCTGCTCCGGAGACAGGTACGGCCGCCGTGCCCATCACGGCGGAGGCCGCGGTCATCGTCGTACCGACATCGTTCATGGCTCGGGCGATGCCGAAGTCCATGACCTTGACGTCGCCCGTGCGCGTGAGCATCACGTTCGCCGGCTTGATGTCGCGGTGCACGATGCCGTGCCGGTGCGCGTAGTCGAGCGCGGACAGCACGCCGGCGGTGATCTCGAGCGCGCGCTCGGGCAGGAGCCGGCGACCACTGGCCAGCAGCTGGCGCAGGGTCATCCCGTCGACGAACTCCATGACGATGTAGGGCACGACGACCGTGGTGCCGTTCTCGGTCAGCGAATCCTCGCCCGTGTCGTACACGGCGACGATGTTCGGGTGGTTCAGGGAGGCGGCGGACTGGGCCTCGCGTCGAAAGCGGGCCTGGAAGCTGGGGTCGCGAGCCAGGTCAGGGCGCAGGATCTTCACGGCGACGCGGCGGCCGAGACGAAGGTCCTTGCCCTCGTGCACCTCGGCCATGCCGCCGCGGCCGATGACCTCGCCGATCTCGTAGCGGTCACCGAGCATGCGTGGCTCGTCCGTCGTCATGTCCCCATACTCTCAGTTGTCGGTGCCGCGTCAGCGCAGCACGGCCTCGATGACGGCCTTGGCGATCGGTGCGGCGAGGGCGTTCCCGCTGACCTCGGCGGCGCCGGCGTCCTCCACCACGACGGCGACGGCGACCTTGGGCGCCTGTGCGGGGGCGAACGCCACGAACCAGGCGACCGCGGGATTGTCGTTCCCGGTCTGGGCGGTGCCGGTCTTGCCGGCCACCCGCACCCCGGGGATCTGGGCGTTGCTGCCGGTGCCGTTGTCGACGACGTTGACCATCATCTCGGTCTCCTGCGCGGCATTCAGCGACGTCATCGCCGTCTCGAACTGCTCCGGCTGCGTCGTCTGCAGGATCGCGAGGTCGGGGCCGCGCACCTCCTGCACCATGTACGGCTTCATCGTCACGCCGTTGTTCCCGATGGCCGCGCCCACCATCGCCATCTGGAGGGCGGTGGCGCGCACGTCGAACTGCCCGATCGCCGACATCGCCGTCTGCGGCGCGTCAGGGCTCTCGGGGTATCGCGACGTCGCCGCGCGAAGCGGGATCTGGAAGCTGTGGTCGAAGCCCATCAGCTTGGCCTGCGTGCGGAGGGCATCGTCGCCGAGCTCGTTGCCGAGCCATGCGAAGGCGGTGTTGCACGAGATCGCCAGTGCCTGGCGCAGGGTCACCAGCCCGTTCGGTCCGCACTCCCGGCCGTTCCAGTTGTGGATCTTCCTGCTGGAGTCCGGCAGCTGGTAGGTCGCCGGGCCCGGCAGGACGGAGTCGGGCGTGAACCGGCCGGAGGCCAGTGCCGCCGCCGTCGTGACGAGCTTGAACGTCGAGCCGGGCGGGTTGAGCGAGACGATCGGCCGGTTGAGCAGCGGCTTGGCCGGGTCGGACTGCAGCTTCTCGTAGTACGTGCGGATCGCAGCGGGGTCGTGGCTGGAGAGCAGGTTGGGGTCGAAGGACGGTGACTGCACCGACGCGAGGATGCGGCCGGTCGCCGGTTCGATCGCGACGACGGCGCCCTTCTTGCCCGCCAGCCCCTCGAAGGCGGCCCGTCTGCGCGCGGGCGTTGATCGTGGTGCTGACCGCGCCGCCGACCGGCTGCCGTCCGGCGAACAGCTGCTCGACCCGGTCGACGACGAACAGGCTCGACTTCCCGGTGAGGATGCGGTTCTCGGTGCGCTCGAGGCCAGTGGCCCCGTACACGAGCGAGTAGAAGCCGGTGACCGAGGCGAAGAGCGGGCCGTTCGAGTACACCCGCAGGTACTTCAGCGTGTCGCCGGTCTCCTTCGACCGGGCCACGGGGTTCGGCCCGACGAGGATCGGCCCGCGTTCGCGGCTGTACTCCTCGAGCAGGAGTCGCTGGTTGCCCGGCTTGTCGCGGTAGTCGCCGGCCTTCACGACCTGGATGTAGGTGATGTTGGCGAGCAGGGCGACGAGCATGATGCCGAGGACGAACGCGATGTGCCGGATGGGTCTGCTCATACTCGCCGCACCACCTGCGTGACCGCGTCGTCGGGCGAGGGGTTGTGCACCTCGGGTCGACGGGCGCGGTCGGAGATCCGCAGCAGGAGCGCGACGATGATCCAGTTGGCGATCAGGGACGAGCCGCCGTAGGACAGGAACGGCGTCGTCAGGCCGGTGAGCGGGATGAGCCGCGTCACGCCGCCGACGATGACGAACAGCTGCAGCCCCAGGGTGATCGACAGGCCCGCCGCCAGCAGCTGGCCGAACGAGTCGCGGACGGAGACGGCGGTGCGAAGTCCGCGCTCGATGAGGATGGCGTACATCAGCAGCATGGCGATCAGCCCGGTGACGCCGAGCTCCTCACCGAGTGCGGCGATGATGAAGTCGGTATTGGCGAAGGGCACGAGGTTCGGGAACCCCTGGCCGATGCCTGCCCCGAGGATGCCGCCGTTGGCCAGTCCGAAGAGGGACTGCACGATCTGGTAGCCGGTGGTGTCGGCGAACTGCCAGGGATCGAGCCAGACCTCGACGCGCAGGCGCACGTGGCCGAACATGAAGTAGGCCGCCACCGCGCCCGCCACGAACAGCACGCCGCCGAGGAACAGCCACGACTTCCGCTGGGTCGCGATGTAGAGCATCGCGACGAAGAGGCCGAAGAAGAGCAGCGACGTGCCGAGGTCGGTCTCGAACACGAGGACGGCCAGCGACACCAGCCAGGCGATGAGGATCGGCCCGAGGTCCTTCAGTCGCGGCACGCCGATCCCGAGGAACTTGGTGCGCACCAAGGCCAGGGAGTCGCGCTTCTCGACCAGGTAGCCGGCGAAGAAGATCGTCAGCAGGATCTTGGCGATCTCCGCCGGCTGGAACGAGAATCCGCCGATCCGGATCCAGAGCGTCGCGCCGTTCACGGTCGTGCCGATGACCGGTGCCAGCGGGAGGATCAGCAGGACGAGGCCGGCCAGGCCGAAGGTGTAGGTGTAGCGCTGCAGCGTGCGATGGTCGCGAAGCAGCACAAGCACGGACAGGAACAGGATCACCGCCACGGCGAACCAGGTGAGCTGCGAGTACACGTCCGGGGTCGGCTCGGGGTTGCCGTTGAGCGTCGCGCGCTGCGCGGCGGCCACGTCGATGCGGTAGATCATGACGAGGCCGAGCTCGGTGAGCAGGGTCGCCACCGGCAGGATGAACGGGTCGGCGTACGTGGCCTTCCACCGCACGAACAGGTGCATCGTCAGCGCCAGAGCGCCGATGACGCCCGTGGTGATCCAGAGCCGGGCGCCGGCGCTCTCGCCGGTCGCCCAGTTCACCTGCAGCGTCCCCAGCAGTCCGAGGAGCCATGCGAACACGAGCAGGACGAGCTCGACGTTGCGCCTGCTGGGCTGCTTGCGGGCCGGCGCGAGAACAGGCGGCATCGTCATCGCCGGAACGCTCATGAGGTCGTCCCCGGGCAGCCGGCCGGCGGCAGCAGCGTCTGGCACTGCGCGGCGCGGGATTGCAGTTCGGCCACGATGCGCTGGGCGTCCACCTCGTTGGCGGCCGGAATCGACTTGCTCACCAGCTCCTGGTCGAAGTAGGGCAGTCGGCCGACCTGCAGGCCGGAGTCCGACCAGAGGGAGGAGAGCGGAACGCCGACGAGAGTGCCCTGGATTCCGCGGTAGACACCCACGGTGCCGGTGCCGGCGTTCCCGTTGACGGCGACGAACCACTGCGAGCCGAGCCACGCACGCGCGACGAGGAAGGCGGCACCCACGAGGATCGCGGCGATGACGACGATGCTGCAGGCGACCAGCCAAGGCCTGCGCCGCGACCGTCGTCGGGCCTGACGATCCTGTTCGTCCTCCGACTTGCGCTGTGCGGCAAGGGCGGCGGGGACGAGCAGCTCGGCGTCGATGAGCTGCTGGGGCTCGGTGGGCGGGCCGCCGAGCACGGGAGCCGGAGCCTCGGGCCGGTCCGGATCGGGCTGCGCGTCGTCGGGGAAGCGCACGCCCGGCAGGCGCACCCGGACGCGCGGCTCGCCCGCGGCCCCGACCACCACCGGCGCGAAGGTCTCCTCGATCACCGGTACGTCCGGCGAGGAGTCGGGCAGGTCGACGACGTCGGCGATCACGACGGTCACGTTGTCGGGGGCGCCGCGCTCGAGGGCGAGGTCGACCAGGCGGGTCACGCAGCCGGTCGGATCGCCGGAGGCCAGCGCACCGGCGATCTCGGAGTTCGTCATGACGCCGGACAGGCCGTCCGTGCACAGCATGTAGCGGTCGCCGCCGCGTGCCTCGCGGATCGACAGGTCGGCCTCGACGGGGTTCATCCCGTCGAGGGCGCGCATCAGGAGGGAACGACGTGGATGGATCATCGCCTCCTCCTCGGTGATGCGGCCGGCATCGACGAGCGTCTGGACGTACGTGTGATCGTGCGTGATCTGGCTGAGCTCGCCGTCGCGCAGGAGGTAGGCGCGCGAGTCCCCGACATGCACCACGGCGATGCGCTCGCCCAGCCAGTAGATGCCGGTCACGGTCGTCCCCATGCCGGTGAGGTCGGGATCCACGGTGATCACGCTGGAGATCTCGTCGCCCACGTCGGCGATGGCATCCCCGAGTGCCGAGAGGACCTCGCCGGGGTTGGGCGGATGGACGTCGAGATCGGCCACCGTGGCGACCGCGATCGCGCTGGCCAGTTCACCGGCCGCATGCCCGCCCATGCCGTCGGCGACCATGAGCAGGGCCGGGCCGGCATAGCCGGAGTCCTCGTTGCCCTCGCGGATCAGGCCGACGTCGGAGCGGGCCGCGTACCTCAGGTGGAGGGTCACGGGGGCCTACCGCTGGATCTGCAGCGTGGTGCGACCCACCCGAAGGGGCGCGCCCACGGGCAGCACGGTCGGCGCGGTGATCCGCGTGCGGTCGATCCAGGTGCCGTTCGTCGAGCCGAGGTCCTCAACGACCCACGAGCCCTCGGCGGGGTAGATGCGGGCGTGCCGGCTGGAGGCGTAGTCGTCGTCGATGACGAGCGTCGAGTCCGCGGCCCGGCCCACGGTGATCTGGACGTTGCCCAGGGGGATGATGGTTCCCAGCAGCGGCCCCTCGACCACGACGAGCTTGCTTCCCTTGACCTTCTGCTGCCGGGCCACCTTCGGGGGCTTGGGCGGCTTCGTGGCCTTGGCGGGGGTGCGCTCGCGGCCCAGCGGCCGCGCCTCGGCAGGCTGGCGAAGGTCGCGGCGCAGGACCAAAACGGTGATGAGGACGAAGGTCCACAGCAGGACGAGGAAGCCCAGCCGGATGAGGGTGAGCGCGAGCTCGGACACCTGTCAGCCGCTCCGGAACACCAGCTGGGTCGACCCGATCATGATGACCGTCCCGTCGGAGATCTCGATCTGCGAGATGCGGTCGCCGTTGACGAACGTGCCGTTGGTCGAACTGAGATCACGGACGATCGCCGGCTGGCCGAGGACGATCTCGCAGTGGTTGCGCGAGGCACCGGGATCCTCGATGCGGATGTCGGTGTCGCTGCCGCGGCCCAGGCGGGTGATCGCCCGCACGAGCGGATAGGCGATGCCGCCGACCTCGAGGCGCGGCTGGCGGACGTCGACTGCGGGACTGGCGGGATCGCCGGGGCGACCGTGCGGCTGCGAGCTCACCTCGGCACGCGCCTCGCTGCGCACGCGGAAGATGCCGGTGTCGAGCTCGTCGTCCTGGGAGAGGGTGACCTGCACCGGCCCGAGCAGCGTGTAGCGCTGCTCGGCCCCGTAGTCGCGAACGAGGGTGGCGAGCTCGGTCTGGAGGGCGTCCTTGAAGACGGCCAGGCGCTTGTAGTCGTGCTCGGAGAGCTCCACGTGGAAGACGTTCGGGATCACCGTGCGGTTGCGGTCGATCACCGCGGCGCGGTCGCTGATCTCGCGCTGCAGGGCGGAGGCGATCTCGACGGGCTGGACCTCGGCCTTGAAGGCTCGGGCGAACGCGCCGTTGACCATCCGGTCGAGGGAGTCCTCGAACCGCTCCAGCAGGCCCACGAGGCCCTCCGTCTCTCATCGCGCGTGCGGCACCGCACGCGTCAGGTGGCGTGACCTCGATGCTAACCCGCCCGACACGACCAGTGAGGGACCCGCACCGGCGCATCGGCAGATCCCCTCACGTCAGGGGGCATGATGACCGCATGCTCGATCCGGATGTCAGCGTCTCGACGGTGGTGAGGTGCCCGGTCGACGTGGTGTGGGCGGCGATCGCCGATCCCGCACGGATCGCGCAGTGGTCCCCGGAGAGCAGTGGCGTGTCCGTCGATTCCGGTCCGCTGGCGACCGGAGCTCGCTTTGGAGGCGCCAACCGCAATGGGCTGTTCCGCTGGTCGACCAGTTGCGTGGTCGTCGAGTCGGCTCCCGGTCACGCCTTCGCGTTCGACGTCACCTACCTCGGCATGGCCGTGGCCCGATGGCGGTACGTCGTCACGACTGTCGATGGTGGGTGCAGCGTCGAGGAGCAGTGGTGGGACCGTCGAGGCCCGCTGATGAAGGCGGTCGGCATCGTCGGTACGGGAGTCGTTGACCGTGCTCGGCACAACGAGGAGACGATGACCGCGACGCTCGCGGCGCTGCGCGTCGATCTCGAGGCCGATGCCGAGGACGGGTCGCTGCTGACGGTGCGCCCTGGCCGTCGGACCCGGACTGGGGTGTGCGCGAATCTGCCCTGTACGCTTCATCCGCTACACGCGCGAGTGGCGGAATAGGCAGACGCGCACGGTTCAGGTCCGTGTGCCCGAAAGGGCGTGGGGGTTCAACTCCCCCCTCGCGCACCAGTGAAGCCCCGGTCCGGATACTCCGGTCGGGGCTTTTAGCGTCTGGCGTCCGTCAGGTTCACGCCCGTAGCGCGGTACCAGCGGTGCGCGCCCGGCCTGCTCAGGGACGCCGAGGTTGGGCGCTTCACCTTCGGTGGCTGCCAGCCCGCGCCCTGCAGGATGCCGGGGATGGCGGACGCGTCGGGAGCAAACAGCCGCCAGGTGATCTCGAAGCCCTGCCCGTCAGCGACGGGCAGCCAGTTGCTGCGCCGGCTCGCCTGCGTCGGCCGCCTGGGCTGCACGAAGATGTCGACTGATCCGTCGGGGTTTCTCGTCAACGTCGAGGAGCTCGTGAGCGCGTAGCGGTTGATCGGATTGTCGATGAGCGCACCGTTGAGGTCGTAGACCGTCAGCGACCAGCCCTCCCGGGTGGGCGGTGGTGTCGCGAGATGAAGGACGTAGCGCCGGGAGCCGTCCAGGGCGCGGCCGCTCGTGTCCGTCCAGGCCATCGCGTAGATCGCCTGCTCGGCCACGAAGGCGCCCAGTCCGATCTGGGAGATCACCGCGCGCTTGACGTAGTCGGTCCCGTAGCGACCGAAGCCGCCGAGCAGGTAGCCGTTGTGCCGGGTGAAGCCGGCGCGGACCAGGGCGTCCGTGGCCTTCTTGATCTCAGCCGGTCCCGCGGCGATGGCATCGGCGAGCCCCTGGACGGTCTCCGCACTCAGCCGCGAATTCTGCGAGGGCGTCATCCCGGGACCGATTCCCACGGTGGCGAACGTGCGCAGAGCGGGCGCATCCCGCGGTGGCGGCGGGAACTGCTGGAGCAGTCGGCCGAGCGTGTCGAAGAACTGCAGTGCTGCCGGGGCCGCATCGGCGGCAGTCGGCGGCTCGGTCGCCATCGGCGGCGCGGGAGCAGTTCCAGAGACGTACTCCTGCAGTGAGGTGAGCGTGTAGCCGTCCTGGATCGCGTTGACGGCGGGCACGTCACGTGGGCCCTTCAGCTGCGTCGATCCGATGATCCAGATGCGGGAGTAGTCGACGTCCAACGCGTGAGTCCCTGCCGGCACCGCGACGTGACGCTGGCTGGGATCGCGCACGACGTAGTCGCCAGGCGGGGTCTTCGACGCCGTGCCGAGGTTGACCAGGTTGGTCGTATAGGGATCGAGGAACGCAAGAACGAACGAGTGCCCGGTCACCTTCGGCACATGGAGCACCTGTGGTCCCGTGGTCAGATCCAGCCAGGCGATCGACGACAGGCTCGTCGCGCCGGGCGCCACCACGGCGGTACTGGCCGCAGTGTTGGCACCGGTGTTGCTGTGGAACGCGTTCACCGGCCCGTAGACGCCCTGCGCTACAGGGGGACCGGTCATCGCGAGGAAGGTCTCGTTCGTGGTCAGCACCGGCAGGCCGTAGGCGTACGCCTGCAGTCCGATGCGGTAGGCGGTGTCGTGCTCCGCCGAGTGTGCGGCGGGGCTGACCGCCTGCGCCGGTGGGCAGAGCACCGACAGGAGCAACGCGCCAGGCACGACGAGCCCGAGCCGCCTCATCGTGACCTCCTCATGGTCGTCTCCACGGTAGCCATGGGCGACGCTGGAAGCGCGCCTGACGACGATCGGAGCGCTGCCTACGATGTCGGGATGATCACTCGCGCACTCGGCACGTCCGGCCTCGTTGTCAGTGCCATGGGCCTGGGCTGCATGCCGATGTCGGACGTCTACGGGGCCACCGATGTCGAGGAGGCCGTCGCCACGCTCGAGCTTGCGGTGGATCTCGGGGTGACCTTCTGGGACACCGCCGAGGTCTACGGGGAAGGCGGCAACGAGAAGCTCATCGCTCCGGTCCTGGCCCGTCATCGCGACGACGTGACGATCGCGACCAAGTTCGGCTTCGCGCCGGATCGCTCCCTCGATGGCCGTCCGGAGAACGCTCGGGCGGCGATCGATCGGTCGCTGCAGCGACTCGGCACCGACCACGTGGACCTCTGGTACCTGCATCGCGTCGACACGGCCGTGCCGATCGAGGAGACCGTTGGCGCGATGGGCGAGGCGGTCTCGGCCGGAAAGGCTCGGTACCTCGGACTGTCGGAGGCCAGCGGCGTGACCCTGCGGCGGGCCTGTGCCGTGCATCCCATCACGGCGCTGCAGAGCGAGTGGTCGCTGTGGACGCGTGACATCGAGGCGGAGGTGCTCGCCACCGCCCGCGAGCTCGGCGTCGGCATCGTGCCGTACAGCCCGCTGGGCCGGGGTCTGTTCACCGGGCGGCTGCCGGGCGTCGATGCTCTCGACGAGTCCGACTATCGGCGGAGCGCCCCCAGATTCATCGAGGGCAACCTCGAGGTGAATCGTCGGCTGGTGGATCGCCTCGTGGACTATGCCGCCGGGCTTGGCTGCACCCCGGGCCAGCTGGCCATCGCGTGGGTGCTCGCCCAGGGAGACGACGTCGTGCCGATTCCGGGCACGAAGCGCCGGGCCTACCTCGAGGAGAACGCGGCCGCCGTCGATGTTCGCCTGACGCCCGAGCATGTACGCGAGGTCGGGTCGATCTTCGCGGGGGCGGCAGGCGCGCGGTACGCGCAGGAGCACGTCTACGGGGACAGTCCGCTGCCGGGGTAGGTGACGGGCCCGTCACCCAGCGAGCGTTATCGGGTGTCCATGCCCAACACTTGCAGGGTGGGACGGGTGTGGCGGGCGGGATGCGTGGTCGTCGTCGCGGCGACCCTGCTCGCCCCGGCGGCCCCGGCCCCCCCGCCGTCGCCGTTGCTGCCCCCGCCGTCGACCCGACGGGCAGGACCGGGTTCATCGTGGCCCTCGCCCAGATCCCCCGGTCGGCCGAGCTGCTCGCCGCCTCACGGGTCGTCGTGCGTGACGCGCGGGCGCAGCGCGATCTCGCCGTCTCGGTCGCCGCTGGCGTCCAGAGTTCCTTCGACGCCGCGACCGACACCCTTCACGAGCAGACCCTTGTCCGTACGCGGGCCGAGCTCGCAGCGGCCCGCGCGCAGGAGTCGCTGGACTCGGTGGCGCGGCAGATGTACTCGTCGGGCGGAAGCGCACCGTCCCTCGTCGACGTCATGCTGACGGCGGACTCCGAGTACGGGCTCATGCGCAGCCTCGTCACGCGGCAGTACCTGGCGTCGGCAGCGGGCGAGCAGGTGACGGCAGACATCTGGGTGCAGGATGCCGCCGCCGCGGCGGAGGAGTCAGCGACGCAGGCCGAGTACCAGTGGAGCCTGGCCGCCGACAACTGGAGGGGCGCGGCGACCGGTGTCGCCTCCGCGACGAAGAACTTCGCGGCCGCCCAAGTGGGCGTCGTCACCGCGCGCAAGGCGTACCGCAAGCTCATGAAGGCGACCGAGGTCGATCACAGCGCCGACTACGGCCGCATCAAGAAGTGCGGCGACTGGCTGGTCCGCCTGCTGTCCAAGACCGGCTTCACCGGCGAGAACCTGCGGGAGGCGTGGGCCATCGCGATGCGGGAGAGCGGTGGACGTGAGGACGCCGTCTCGTCGAGCAACGACCTCGGGATCTTCCAGATCAACACCACCACCTGGCAGGACCAGCCGTGGTTCGACCGGGAGGCGCTGCTCACGAGGGAGTTCAACGCCAAGATCGGCTACCTGCTCTCCCAGGGCGGGACGTCCTGGTACAGCTGGGGCCTGGACGGACACGGGCGCCCAGACGCCGGCGCCTACGTGAAGTCCGGCTGGACCGAGGAGCGCATCGTCGCGAAGATCATCGACCCCTACGTGCTGTGGTACGCGCGGTACCCCTGCCGACCGGCCTACGAGACGAACGACTGGGCGGCGCTGCCCATCGACATCGTCGAGGCGAGCAAGCCGCGGTACGAGGACAACGCGCTCGCAGGCGCTGGCAGCCGGTGGTGGCCAGCTTCCGTCGCCGGGGCCGAGCTCGGGCCCGGATCCGCTCGCGTCGGTGCCGACCGAGCCGGTGCCGCCCGTGCCCGGGGAGTCGATGACCTCCGCGCCCGAGTCCGTACCGCCTGGGCTGACGACTCCCGAGCCCACAGCTTCCGAGACCACGGCTTCCGACCCGCCGACACCGGCGTCCTCGGCGACGCCTACGCCGCAGCCGTCTGGGCCCTGAGGTCAGAAGCCGAGGGCCGAACGCAGTTCGGCCGCGTCCTGTACCAGATGCGTGGCGTTGGCCTCCTCGAGCTCGCCGGGATCGGCATAGCCCCAGCGGACGCCCACGCTCGCGAAGTCGAAGTGCTGCGCGCCGAGGACGTCCTCCTTGCGGTCGCCCACCATGACCGCGCGCACCGTTGCCGGGTCGAGACCGGCACCGGTGACGCCGTGGGCGATGATCGACGGCTTGTCCTGGCGCATGAGGTCGAGCTCGGTCCCGCTGACGAAGTCGAAGTGGTCGATGAGGCCGGCACGCGTCAGGACCCGCTCGGCCGACGGGATCGGCTTGGCCGTGGCGAGCACCAGCGACGTATCACTGGCGCCGATATCGGCGATCAGCTCCCGCATCCCGGCGAACACCTCGAACTCGTATTCGCCATCGCCGAAGTAGTTGGCCCGGTAGGCGACGACGAACGCGTCAAGCTCGTCCTCGGTGCGTCCGTAGCGCTCCAGGATGGTCACCCGCAGGGGTGGGCCGAGCCACGTGCGCAGCTCGTCGTCGCTGATGCCCGCCATGTCGAGCACCGGCAGTGCCAGACGAAGGCAGCGGAAGATGCCCGGGATGGAGTCGGTGATGGTGCCGTCGAGGTCCATCAGCACGAGCTCAGGCGGGTTCACTGCGCCATCCTTCCGGCCTGCGTCACACGTGGCTGCGGCGCCCTTCCTCCTGCGTCAGGCGTGGCTCCTCCGCGTCCGCTTTGTCCAGCCACCAGTGACGCCGGTGCTGCCACGGCTGACGCAAGGCAACCACGAGTGACGCAGACCCAACCACGACTGACGCAGGCGTGCTCAGGAGGCGGGCTGGGTGGCGGCGTGCTTGCCGGCGATGTAGCCGAAGGTCATGCCCGGGCCGAGGGTGCCACCCGCGCCGCCGTACACGCCGGCGGTCGGCGAGGACATCGCGTTGCTGCACACGTAAAGGCCGGCGATCGGCTTGTCGTCCCAGTCGATGACCTGGGCGTTCGCGTTGGGGCGCGGGCCGCCACAGGTGCCGAGCACGCCCGACTCCATCTTCACGGCGTAGAACGGCGCGGTGTCGATCACGCCGATCGTGCGGTAGACGCCCTCGAAGTCCTTGTCGCCCCAGAACTGGTCGTAGGTGTTGTCGCCACGACCGAACTCGGTGTCGCGACCATTGCGGACGTCGGCGTTGAACTTGTCGACGGTCACGTTGAGCACGGCCCCGTCGAGGCCGATCTTGGTGCCCAGCTCCTCGACGGTGTCGGCGCTGATCGCCCACGGCGGAGCCACGCCCGTCTGGGTGGTGTTGAAGAACCGGTACTTGTCGACGTAGGTCTGGTCGACGACGATCCAGAATGGCAGGTTCACGTAGTCGTGGGTGTTGGCGTCGAAGTTGTGCAGCACCGGGCCGACGGCGTTGTAGTTCGCCGCCTCGTTGACGAAACGCCTGCCCTGCCGGTTGATGAGGATCGAGCGCGGGCGGGTGCGCTCGGAGTTGCCGATGAGGTAGTTGGCATGACCGCGGCCATGCGCGGCCAGCTCCTGGCTGGACTGGAGCCACCAGGACTTGCCCATGTTGCCGACGCTGGCCCCGACCTCCAACGCCATCAGCAGGCCGTCGCCCTCGCACTCGGGGACGCTGACGGGGCCGGTCATCGGGCCGCGCAGGAACGAGTGGACGAGCTTCTTGTTCCACTCGAAGCCGCCGGTGGCGATGATGACGCCCTTGCGGGCCTTGATCCGCAGGGTCTTTCCGCCCTCCTCGGTCTCGACGCCGATCACCCGGTCGCCCTCGGTGATGAGGTGACGGGCGCGGGATTCGCGGTGCAGCGGGATGTTGCGGTCAAGGACTCCCTTGAGCAGCGACCCGATCAGGGCCTGGCCCTGGCCGCGGCAGTCGCGCTCCTCGCGGTCGGCCAGGACCTCGTCAGGAAGCTTGGGTGTGTAGTAGTCCTCGATCATGCTGGTGCGGCGGGGCCAGCCGGTCTTGGGCGGGTTGACCCACTTGGCCCACGAGCCCAGCTCGACGAACGGGAACACCTCGTTGTCGAGCGAGCGGCTGCCGTACTCCTTGGCGCCCTCGGCCCAGGACTGGTAGTCGGGGAAGCCCTCGAACAGGTGCAGGCGGACGGGTGTCTTCTCGTCGAACCAGCGCAGCATCTCCGGTCCCTCCTCGAGGAAGGCCCCGAGCGTCTCCGGATCCAGGTGGCCCTCGTCGGCGAGCCCGTCGATGTAGGTGACGACCTCGTCGAACGAGTCCTCGACCCCACGCTTCTCCTGCTGGTCATTCAGAGGAATCCAAAGCATTCCGCCGGACATCGCGGAGGTGCCGCCGATCATCCCGAACTTCTCCAGGATGAGGACCTCGCCCGCGCCGAAGTCATGGGCCGCCATGGCCGCCGTGAGGCCACCACCCCCCGTTCCCAGCACAACGACGTCCACTTCGAGGTCGAAATCGGGGGCCGAGTCGCTCATGGTTCCTCCACGGTGGACCAACGACGTGGACCGAGCGTCCGGCGTCAAGGCAGGTACTTACTGTATGCGGACTTATGTAAGTGCCGAAAGACCCGGGTGTCAACCCTCCTTCAGAGGGTCGTCGGCGCTCGGGCTCGGTAGTCATGCTCGGATGACGGAACCGTGAGCATGCGCCTTCGCGAGGCCGCCCCCTCTACGGTGACCTCATGCTCCCCGAGCGGCAATCGACCCCCGAGGCGGATGCCCTTGCGCGGTTCATCGCTGACCGTCAGAAGGGGATCCTCGAACGCGCAATCCGCTCGCTGGAGACGTGCCCGATCGAAGCCCTCGCCGCCGAGACTCACCGGCTGTTCGGCACTCTGGGCACGTACCAGCTCAACACCGCAGCGATCGCGGTCCGCGCACTGCACGACGAGCTGGTGTCCGGTCCGTCGTCATCGCTTGACGTCGACCGTGCGGCCACCACCGCGATCCTCCGACGATGCCTGATCGACCTCGGCACTCCGGCGGGCGGCGAGGCGAACTCCTGACGGGTCAATGCCTGATGCGATCGCCGCCCGGCACCGAAGATGTGAGAGCGTTGCCCACGACCTTGAGGAGGGGCATGGACGCCGTTCGCAGTGCCCCATTCCCGATCCCGTCAGGCGCCGATGACGTCCGGTTCGCCATCGTGATGGCGAACTCGCCGATCGGAATGACAGTGGTGTCGCCGGCGGGCACTTTCCTGACCGTCAACACAGCTCTGTGCGATCTCCTCGGCCGCGACGAGCCGTCCCTGAGATCAGGCACCTGGCAGGAGTTCACGCATCCCGACGACCTCGAGATCGATCTGTCCCTGGTTACCGAAGTGCTCGACGGCCGACGCAACGGGTATCGACTTCGCAAGCGCTTCCTCCGACCCGACGGGTCCGTGGTGTGGGGGGACCTGTCCGTGTCGTCCGTGCGCGACGGCGATGGGGCCGTCGCCTACTTCATCTCCCAGATTGTCGACGTCACGAAGCAGGTGGAGGCCACGGAGCGCCTTGAGGAGTCGAGGGCGCGATATCGGCTGCTCGCCGAGTACTCCACCGACATCGTCACGCTGGTGAATATCGATGGCACCGTGGAATGGGTGTCGCCGTCCCTGACCCGCGCGTTGGGCTGGGACACGAACATCGTCATCGGCGGACCGGTGTGGACGCTCATCCACCCTGACGATCACGAGGCCGTCGCAGTCGTGCTGGTCGCGGACGCACAGGCCCTTCACGGGATGCCGGATGTGGAGATGCGGCTCCTGCGACCGGACGGTTCGTCCGTATGGATGCTCGCGGCCGGTCGGCACGCTACGGAAGCACAGCTCGTGGTCAACCTGCGGCAGATCGAGGACATCGTCCGCGTGCGAGAGACCTTGAAGGCCTCGGAGGCGCAGTACCGGGTCCTCGCGGAGAACTCGTCCGACGTCGTCCTCCACACGGGCAGCGATCATCTTCTCGCGTGGGTTTCTCCGTCGGTCGAGGAGGTGTTGGGCTGGAAGCCCGAGGATCTCGTGGGCCGATCCTTCCCCGAGTTGGTGCACCCCGAGGACCTCGACTGGGGAAAGCATGTGCGCGACGAGGCCGTGCGGACCGGGATCCGGCCGAAGGGTATCGAAGCCCGCTTCCGAACCGCTGACGGCCGCTGGCTGTGGATGACCGACCGCGGTCGGCCGATCTACGACGAGTTCGGGACGCTGCTCGGCGGGATCGACTCGCTTCGAGATATCCACGCCGAGGTCGAGGCGCGCGAGCGACTGCGCGCCAGCGAGGCGCGCTACCGCCTGCTGGCCGACCACGCCACCGACGTCGTCTACCTGATCGACCACCAGAGCCAGGTGACATGGATCTCGCCGGCGGTTGAGCAGATCCTCGGCTGGGATCCGGACCAATTGGTCGGCACTCGGATGTACGACCTGATCCATCCCGACGATCGACTCGGCATTGAAAGCGTGCGTGCAGCCTTGCACGACGGCGAAGAAGTGCCCACTCCGATCGGTGGTCGTACCTGTCGCTTCCGGCACAAGGACGGTAGTTACACCTGGATGGCGTTGAAGACGACGACTGTCCGCGATGAGGACGGCCGGATGCTGTCCGCGGTGACCGGGATGAAGGACGTCGACGACTACATCACTGCACGCGATCGGGCCGAGCGTGAGCAGGCGCGCCTCGAGGCGACGCTGGACTCCCTGCTCGACCCGCACGTCGTCCTCGAGGCGGTCCGCGACGTCGACCGCGTGATCGTCGACTTCGTCTACGCGGACGCGAATGACGCCGCCTGCACCTACATGCAGCTCCCGCGTGAGGAGCTCGAGGGGTCCCGCCTGCTCGACCTCCTGCCTGGGCAGGCGGGATCGGGACTGCTGGCGATGTACGCACAGTCGGTGGATTCCTGCGAGCCGCTCATCCTCGACGACTACGCCTACCCGCACGAGATCCTTGTGGACGAACGGCGCTATGACGTTCGAGCCGTGCCCCTCGGGGATGCGCTGAGCTTCACCTGGCGGGACGTCACCGATCGCCATGACGCTGCGGCGCGCATCGCGGAGTCCGAGCGGCACTTCCGCCTCTTGGCAGACAACTCGTCGGACGTCGTCCTGCATAGCCGCGACGGCATCGTCCTGTGGGTGTCACCGTCCCTGACGAGGACCCTCGGCTGGTTGCCCCAGGACGTCGTCGGGACGGACAGCCGCGACCTCGTGCATCCTGACGATCTGTCGATGCTGGCTCCGAGGGACGCCCCCGTGGGCGACACGCGTGTCGAGCGGTACCGGCTGCGATCACGCGATGGGGTGTACCACTGGTGCGACGTGCACTCGAGTGATTACCTCGATGAGAACGGCTGGCGCGACGGCATCGTCGCCTCCTTCCGAACCATCGACGACGAGGTGTCGGCGGAGCAGGAACTCGAGCACCGCGCCCGGTACGACGAGCTCACCGAGGTGTTCAAGCGTGACGAGATCGTCCACCGGCTGCAGCTACTCGACGAGCACGCCCGAAAGCCGGGCCGGGAGGTCGCCGTCCTGTTCTGCGACGTCGACAACCTCAAGCAGGTCAACGACGAGCACGGCCATGCGGCCGGCGATGAACTGCTGCGCGTGATGGCCGGACGGCTGCGGGATTCCGTTCGCAAGAGTGACACTATTGCTCGAGTGGGCGGTGACGAGTTCGTGATCGTCCTCGATGGGCTGCACGATCTCGACGAGGCGAAGCGGCTGGCCGAGACGATCCGGGCGGGGGCGCAGGTGCCCATCCCGCTCCGACGCAACGTCCTGCACTCGTCGGTGAGCATTGGCCTGAGCATGGTTCAGCCCGGCGAGGATCCCGAGCAGTCCATTGCGCGCTCCGACCGCGCCATGTACGAGGCGAAGCGCGCCGGCAGAAATACCGTCAGGATCCTGAATCCCCTGTAGTACCTACGGCTGGCTGCGCATCGTCGGTGCCGGACAGCCCGTGAAGCCGGGCGAGGAGCCGGCCCGCCCGTTCGGCGGAGGCCGTCTCGTCCGCTCGGAGCGCATCGACCAGGGGCACCCGGACGTCGTCGGACGCCCCGAGGGCGATCCCCATGCGGTTGAGCGAGTCAGGGGTCACCTCGACGTGCGGCTGGATGCCCCAGGCATTGCCCATGCGGAAGACGAGGTCGGCATGTGCGAGTCGCCCGACGACGACGGCTCCCTGCGGAGCCGAGATCGCGTCGTTGTGCCACAGCGTCCAGGGGCCGACGACGTCCGCATCGTCCGACTCCAAGGTCGGCGTGCCGCAGTACGTCTCGGGCAGTCGGGTCACCGTGCCGCCACCCGCCAGTGCCAGCACCTGTGCGCCGAAGCAGATGCCGAGATAGGGCCGATCGGCAGCGACCCAGTCGGCAACCCGGGCGATCTCGCGTCGCCCGGCATCCTCGATGAAGCCGTCGGCCACGGACGTGGGAGAGCCCAGCACGATGAGCAGATCGGCGGCGGGCAGGGTCGGCTCGTCCTCGCGGTACAGCCGGGTGATGCGGTAGCCACCGGAGTCCAGCCACGGCTCGAGGTGACCGAGTTCATGCGCCACGTCGACGTGCGACAGGACGATCGCCTCAGGCATGCCGAGACTGTAGACGGCTAGCGGGGTGGTGCCACCGAGCCGGTCCGCGGGAAGACCGAGGTGAACGTGAGCACGCGCTTGGAGCCCTTGTAGAGCGTCAGCGTGTTCAGGGTCGCCTTGAACTTGGTCGCGCTCTGCAGCTTGGCGAGGTACGCGGCCTCGGCCTTCATCTGCGGGTCGGGGCAGGCCATCAACGTGCCGGCCAGCGGGCCGAACGTGATGCTGCTGCCGGAGATGCTGTAGCCGCCGACGTAGCGGTTGCAGCCGGAATCGCCGGAGACCTTGCCATCCTTGGTGAGTGTCAGCGTCTGCTTGATGCCGTTGGTGGAGGTCTTCCATTGGTTGGGCAAGTAGTCCGCGGACGCCGCAGACACGTCGCCGGCCATGGCGGGTGAGCCGATGACCACCGTGGCCACGAGGACGATGGCCCCGAGGATGGTCGCAGCGATGCCTCGTCGTTTCAGTGCCACGTGGTGCTCCTTATGTCGGCTACGGCTGTTGTGACGCGACCGTGAGGTCGCTGGTTCCGGTCGCACATCACGAGCGCGTCTTGCGACCCTCGGCAAGCAGCTCGATCGTCTTGTCCACCCGCGACGCGCGGGTCTCGGGCTTCTTCGCCTGCTCGATCCAGTCGACGTAGGCGCGCTGGTGCGACAACGACAGCGAGTCGTAGAACGCACGCGCTGACTTGCTCCCCTTGAACGCCGTCGCGAGGTCGGCAGGAACCGCGATGGTTCGCTCGGTCGTGTCGACCGCCAGACCCACCTCGAGGACGTCGCCGGCCGCGACGTTCGCCTGCTCGCGGATGGTCGCGCTGACGGGGATCAGGTACTGACCGTTGTAGGGCGCCACGGTCGTAGCGAAGGTGAAGCCGTTGATCGTCACCTTGACCGGGACCCGCTTCCCTGCTCCCAGGCCGACGACGACCTCCTCGGGTACGGAGATGCCCGTCGCGGTCTTCCCGTGCAGTTCCAAGATCGCGGTGAACGTCATCGGGCCATTCAAGCGCCTGCCGTTGCGCCCCGCCATGGGTTCGCTCTGACCCGCTTGGCTCCCTGTCATCGTGGTCTCGGCCCTAACATGGGGCGTGCATGACGGGGTGCAAAGGGGTGTGACGTGCCAGGCAAGCGAGTCGAGTCGAACGAGGCCTTGACAGCCGATGAATGGCGCGCCCTCTCGGACCTCGAGCTCGACATCGTCGCCATCGTGGATCCGTCGGGCGTGGTCTGCTCGTCGGTTCGCTCGGAGTGGGTAGGCCGCTCATTGCACGACGTGCTCGCGGCCAACGACGCTCGCGTCCTGGAGTCGCTGCTCGGCGAGTCCGCCTCCCCGCGCCTGTGGGTACGGGTCGCGGAGGGGGCCGAGGAGCATTGGATGCACGCGGTGAGCAGCCCTCGGGCGAAGGGCGGCTGGGTCGTCCAGTTCAGGCAGCTGCGCGAGATCGAGCTGCCGCACCTCGCAGGTCATCACGAGATCGACCAGGTGACCGGCCTGTCCAGTCGCGAGCGGGCCCTCGACGAAGTGGCCTTCCTGCTCGCCGCCACGCCCCGAACCGGCAAGGAGATCGCCGTCGCCTGCTGCGGGCTCGATGGCTTCGCCGAGCTGAACGACCAGGTCGGCTCGGAGGCCGCCGACGAGGTGCTCAGGATCGTCGCTGGCCGGATCGGCGACGCCCTGCGGTCAGGGGACCTCGTCGCGCGGTTCGAGGGCGACCAATTCCTCGTCGTGCTGCGAGGCGTCCATCACCTTCGCGGAGCCATCCGGGTCGCCAACAAGATCCGGGCGGTCGTCGAGGATCCGATCCCGCTCGCCGGGGGCGAGATCAACCAGACGATCAGCGTCGGCGTCACCCTGATCAGCCGCGGCGAGAGCGTCTACTCCGTGCTCGACCGGGCCGAGGGCGCCCTGGGCCTGGCCAAGGCATCCGGCCGCAACACCGTCACCTCGAGCCCGCCCATCTAGCGGCGCGCGCCTTCCGATCGTGTCGCGAAGCGGAGTGCCACTGCGCAACCTGACGGAATAGCGTGCTGGCATGACGACGACGACCCTGAGCACCGCGCAGGACCGGGTGCGCAGCGCGTGCGACCTGATGAACCGCGCGGGCGGCCCCGTGCCCGTCTCGGAGCTCGCCAGCAGCCTGCACTGCAGCACGCGTCAACTCCAACGCGACTTCGCCGAGGTGCTCGGCATCACTCCCCGGCAGTTCGGGCAGGCGCTGCGCACCGACAGGACGAAGCGGGCGCTGCGCACGTCGGACTCGGTGCTCGACGCGGCCTTCGCCTCGGGCTATGGCTCGGTGCGCGCGTTCTACGAGGAAGCAGCCCGCCGGCTAGGCATGACGCCGGCGGAATACCTGGCGGGTGCACCCGAGCAGGTGATGGTGTGGTCGGTGACGCGCACGGACGTCGGTGACGTCATCGCGGTGGCCACACCGCGCGGGCTGGCGGCCGTGCGGATCGGGCGCGAGCGCGACCTCGTCCGCGACATCGGCACCGAGTTCCCGAAGGCCACGCTCCAACGCGATGATCACGCGATGTCCGACGTGATGGCCGCGCTGCGTGCGCTGTGCGCGGGCGAGCAGGCTCCTGAGCTGCCGGTCGACGTGCACGGAACCGCGTTCCAGGCCCGGGTCTGGAGCGCCCTGCGGGAGATCCCCGCCGGGCAGACCCGGACGTACACGCAGGTGGCGTCGGCCATCGGCAGCCCGACGTCGGTGCGGGCGGTGGCGCGTGCGTGCGCGACCAACCCCGTCGCCCTGGCCATCCCGTGCCACCGCGTGATCCGGTCCGACGGCAGCCTGGCCGGCTATCGCTGGGGCCTGGCCGTCAAGTCGTCGCTGCTGGCCAGCGAGAACGCATGAAGTACGCGCCGCGCTCCTGGCTGCCGGCCTACCTGGTGCTGGCCCTCATCTGGGGCTGCTCGTTCTACTTCATCAAGCTCGGCCTGGAGTCGCTGACGCCGGCAGGGGTCGCCCTGAGCCGGCTCGTCCTCGGCCTGCTCACCATGCTCATCGTCAGCGCGGTGACGCGCACCCCGCTGGCGCCACGTTCGGTGTGGGTGCCGCTGTTCGTCGCGGCGCTCGCCATGACGTCGGTGCCGTGGTTCCTGTTCGGCTACGGCGAGCAGCACATCTCGTCCGCACTGGCGGGCATCATCAACGGCGCCACCCCGCTGATGACCCTGGTGGCGATCCTCCTGGTGTTCCCCGAGGAGAAGCCGACGCGGCGGCGCATGATCGGCCTCGGCGTGGGGTTCGTCGGCGTGCTCTTGGTTGTCGGCATCTGGCAGGGCCTGGGCGGTGGCACGTGGCTCGGCATCGGCGCGTGCACGCTGGCCATCTGCTGCTACGGCTTCTCGTTCCCGTACGTCCGGCGGCACCTCACCGGCGGGCCCAACGCGAGCGCCCTGCCACCCATCGCGCTGTCGACGGGCCTGATGATCATGGGCACACTGCAGGCCGGCGTGCTCACGGCGGCGACCGGCTTCACGCACTCCGCGATCGGCCTGCCCACCGTCCTCGGCATGCTGGCGCTCGGCATCCTGGGCAGCGGCGTCGCCTACATCCTCAACTTCCGCGTGATCTCCCGCAGTGACGCCACGACCGCGAGCACCGTCACCTACCTGACGCCGCTGGTCGCCGTCATCGTCGGCGCGGCCGTGCTGGGCGAGCACATCACCTGGAACGAGCCGGTCGGTGCGGTGCTGATCGTGCTGGGTGCTGCGATCGCCCAGGGCCTGATCCGGCCACGAGCGAGGATTCCGGTCGCTTCCTGAGGCCGATTCGGGCCGTTTCGCCGCGTCCGCCGTCATGGGGAACAATGGGCGGGCCATGAGCACCCACTTCGACACCGACGTCCTTGTCGTGGGTGCCGGCCCCGCCGGTTCCGCGACCGCGGCATGGGCGGCGCGATCCGGACTCGACGTCACCCTGGTCGACGCCGAGGTGTTCCCACGCGACAAGCCCTGCGGAGACGGCCTCACCCCACGCGCCATCGCCGAACTGCACCAGCTGGGCCTAGGCCCGTGGCTCGAGGGCCGCGCCACCAACTGGGGCCTGCGCGCGGCCGGGTTCGGCCAGGAGCTGTACCTGCCCTGGCCCGGTGGGTCGCTGCCGCGCAACGGCAGTGCGGCTCCTCGCCTGGAGCTCGATGCGCGCATCCGTCAAGTCGCCCTCGACGCGGGCGTCACGGCTCTCGAAGGCCACCGGGCGGTGGACGTTCGCTTCGACGGCGGTCAGGTCAGGGCCGTCGAGTTCGCCATCGGCGCCGGCCGCTCGGCCGAGCGTCGCGAGATCACCTGCCGCCGGCTGATCGTCGCCGATGGTGCCCGCTCGCAGCTCGGCCGCGCACTGGGTCGCACCTGGCATCGCAGCACCGCCTACGGCGTCGCGGCCCGCGCCTACATCAAGTCGCACCGCAGCGACGATCAGTGGATCTCGTCCCATCTGGAGCTCAGAGGCGAGCAGGACGAGCTGCTCAGCGGCTACGGATGGGTCTTCCCGCTCGGGGATGGCGAGGTGAACGTCGGCGTCGGCACGCTCGCGACGGAGAAGCATCCTGCCGACGTGAACCTGCGCGGCCTCCTGTCGCACTACGCCGAGGCGCAGCGCGAGGACTGGCAGCTCGAGGGGGACGTCCGCGCGCCGTGGTCGGCGCTGCTGCCGATGGGCGGCGCGGTGAGCGGCGTGGCAGGACCGAACTGGCTTCTCGTCGGTGACGCGGCCGGCTGCGTCAATCCCCTGAACGGCGAAGGCATCGACTACGGCCTGGAGACCGGCCATCTGGCCGCCCAGGTGCTGGCGACCACCGTCCCCAACGCGTCCCTCAACTACACGACGCTGTGGGCACCGATGCTCAAGGAGCGCTACGGCACCGCGTTCTCGATCGCGCGCCGACTCGCTGGCTTCCTGACGGTGCCCGGACTGCTGCCCACGCTCGGTCCGGTCGGCATGCGGTCCCGCGGCCTCATGACGGTCGCCCTGCGGGTCATGGGCAACCTCGTTACCCCCGAGGACACCGACACGGTCGCCCGCCTGTGGCGGGTGGCCGGCCGCACGAGCGTGCGCTTCGACGACCGGCCGCCCTTCTCCTAGCCTCAGGCCGACGGGCCCTTCGCGCGGGCCTCGCGGACCGCGGACATCGCTGCGTCGAGCTCGCCGAGCCAGTCGCTCTCGTGCTGGGCGACCAGCTTGACGCACCAGGCCAGCGCGTCGGATCGGGAGCGGGCGACGCCGGCCTCGACGAGGGTGTCGAGCACCTTGCGCTGCGGCTGGGCGAGTCGGGTCATGACGGGTACGGCGAGCCGGGTGAACGACTCGGTGGTGTCTCCGCAGGTGACCGCCCAGGAGACCTTGCGGCCGGTGCGGGACTCGAGCTCGCGGGCCACCTCGATGCGGGCCGCGCGGGTGTCCTCGCGGAACCGGGTGATCCGACCGGAGCGACCTTCGGGGGAGTCGGCCTCGGGGGTGGGGATGGTGCCGGTGATGGTGATCTCCTCGCGGTCGAGGGTGACCTCGACGGCGGTGAACCAGTCGGCGGGCAGGCGCCCGTCGAGCCACTTGCTGACGCTGAACGGCTTCTCATCTGTTGTCATGTAATTATGATTACTCAGCAAGTGCGCCTACGGCAAGAGTGGTTCACCGTGGGCGGAAGCGGTCAGGGCTAGACGGCGAAGTGCTCGACGACGGGTGCTCCGTCGAAGTGCGGGCCGATGAGGGCGCGCCAGTCGGCGAACAGCTCGCCACCGCGGAACCCGTCGAGGTGGTCCTCGAGGGTGTCCCAGCGGATCGTGAAGAGATAGGTCAGCGGGCGTTCGATGCCGTAGCCGTGGCCGGCGAACTCCAGGAAGCCGCGCGCCTTGGGCAGGACGGTCTGCGCGGCCTGGAGCAGGTCGGTCTCGAAGGCCTCCTCGTGGCCGGCAAGCACGGTCGACCTGGGCGACCTCGAGAACGCTCATCAGAAGCTCCAGTCCTCGGCCAGCACGCCTTCCTGCATGGCCATCCGCAGCGGCTCCATGCGCAGGATCGCCGGGGGCGACGCGAGGAGTTCGGGCATCGTCGACATCATCCGGGCGAAACCGGCCGAAGCGCGGTGCGCGTTCTCGGCATCGTCGTCCTTGAACATCTCGTACAGCCAGACGATCGAGGAGTTCTCGGCGTCCAGTGAGACGACGAAGACCTCCGTGCCCGGCTCCTCGGCCAGACCGTCGGCGTAGGTGTTGACGATGTCGAGCATCGCCGCGCGCATGCCCTCCTGACAGGTGAGCCGGACCAGGATGCTGCGCCGGCCGGGCAGCAGCGCCTGCGTGGGCTCCTCGTCCATGACTAGGCCACGTTCTCGACGTACCAGTCGTAGGTGGACGCCAGCCCGTCGCGCAGCTTGATCGTCGGGAACCAGCCGAGCTCGTTGATCCGGGTGGTGTCGAGCAGCTTGCGCGGCATGCCGTCCGGCTTCGAGCTGTCCCACGCGATCTCACCCTCGAACCCGACCACCGATGCAACCGTCTCGGCCAGCTCCCTGATGGGCAGGTCGTCTCCCCAGCCCACGTTGATCGTCTCCGCGGAGTCGTAGTGGTTGAGGAGCATGAGGCACGCCTGCGCGAGATCGTCGACGTGCAGGAACTCCCGGCGCGGTGCGCCGGTTCCCCAGACCGTCACGGACGTGCGCCCCGGAGACCTTGGCCTCGTGGAAGCGGCGGATGAACGCCGGCAGCACGTGCGAGCTCTGCAGGTCGAAGTTGTCCTGCGGACCGTAGAGGTTCGTCGGCATCGCCGAGATCCAGTGCCGTCCGTACTGCGTGCGATGGGACTCGATGTAGAAGATGCCGGCGATCTTCGCGATGGCGTAGGCCTGGTTGGTGGGCTCCAGCGGTCCGGTCATCAGCGACGACTCGCGGATCGGCTGCGTCGCATGGCGCGGGTAGATGCACGACGAGCCGAGGAAGAGCAGTCGATCGACCTCGGCGGAGTGCGCGGCGTCCATGACATTGGTCTGGATGAGCATGTTGTCCTTGAGGAACTCCACGGGATACGTGGAGTTCGCCATGATGCCGCCGACGCGCGCGGCCGCGTCGATGATCACGTCAGGGCTTGGCGTCGTGGATCGCGTCGTGGGTGGCCTCGCGATCGGTCAGGTCGAGCTCGCTTGATCGCCAGCCGACGACCTCCCCGACGCCCTCGGCCTCGAGAGCCCGCACGATCGCCGACCCGACGAGCCCGTTGTGACCGGCCACATAGACCTTGACGTCACTCCACACGATTTCCGGCTGCATGGTCAGCAATTGTGGCACAGCAGGCATCGCGACCGGCCTGCCTCGACCGCCTCTGACTGACAGGATGGACCGCATGAGAGTGGTGACCCTGGAGCAGTTGAAGCGGATCCTGGCCAACCTCCCGGAGAATCCCCGTGTCGTTACGTCCGGCAACTTCGCGACACCGCACGTGCTCCTTCGGGCGCTCGACGAGGTCGTGCCGGAGTACCGCCTGCACATGCTCAATGCGCAGAAGGGGCTTCCCGATCGCGAGGGCGTCACCTACGAGACCGCGTTCGTCGGCCCGGGCATGCGCAACCACCCGCGTCTGGTCTACATCCCGTGTCGACTCAGCCTCGTGCCGGTCCTGTTCCGGGATCACTACCGTCCTGACGTCGTCCTCCTGCACGCCAGCTCTCCTCGCCACGACACCGTGAGTCTCGGCACCGAGGTCAACATCCTCCCGGCGGCGATCGAGTCGGCGCGCGAGCGCGGCGGCCTCGTCATCGTCCAGTCGAACCCGCGCATGCCCTACACGTACGGCGACTCGCAGGTCTACGAGCACGAGATCGACTACCTCGTCGAGGTCGACGAAGCCCTGCCGACCCATGTGCCAGGGGCTCCTGACGAGGTGTCGCTGCAGATCGGCGAGCTGATCGCGGCCCGTGTCGAGGACGGCTCGACCATGCAGCTGGGCATCGGCGCCGTTCCCGACGCCGTCCTTGGCTCGTTGACGCAGCGCAAGGGCCTGCGCATCTGGACCGAGATGTTCAGCGACGGCGTCCTCGAACTGAACCGCCGCGACTGCCTCGACCGGGACGTCCCGCTGACCTCGTCGTTCATCTTCGGCTCGCAGGAGCTGTACGACTGGATCCACCTGAACAAGTGGGTGCGCATGCTCCGCACCGAGCGCACCAACGATCCGGCCCAGATCGCGCGCCAGTCCCGCATGACGAGCGTCAACGCCGCACTCCAGGTCGACCTGTTCGATCAGGCCAACGCGAGCCGCGTAAAGGGGCGGATCTACTCGGGCTTCGGCGGCTCGACCGACTTCATCGTCGGCGCGCTGCACGCTCGCGGTGGCCAGTCGTTCATCGCGCTGCCCTCGTGGCATCGCAAGGCGAACGTGTCGACGATCGTGCCGCGCATCCAGGAGCCGGTGACGAGCTTCGAGCACAGCGCGGTAGCCACCGAGAACGGCATCGCCACGATGTTCGGCCGGAGCCAGAGCGAGCGCGTCACGAACATCATCGAGCGGGCAGCGCATCCGGACGCCCGCGGCGACCTGCGCGAGGCCGCCCTGGAGATGGGGCTCCTCTAGGTGCCCGAGCTGCCGGAGGTCGAGGCACTCGCGCGGTTCCTCACCGACCGGACCCAGGGCCTCGCTCGTCGCCGACGTGTCCCTGGCCAGCCTGAGCGCCCTCAAGACGTACTCGCCGTCGATCACCGACGTGCTCGGCAAGCACGTCGTCGGCGTGACCCGGCGGGGGAAGTTCCTCGACCTGAAGACCGAGGACGGGCCCGACGTGGTGTGGCATCTGTCCCGTGCCGGCTGGGTGCAGTGGCGCGACGAGGTGCTGACGACGCCGGTCAAGCCCGGCAAGGGGCCGCTGGCGCTCCGCCTGTCGTTCGTCAACGACGACGGCGAGCCGATCGGCCGCATCGACATCACCGAGGCCGGCACCCAGAAGCGGCTGGCGATCTACGTCGTCGACGATCCCGGCCAGGTGCCCGGCATCGCGCGGCTGGGCCCCGACGCGCTGAGCGACGCGCTCACCGAGGAAGCATTCACGGCGATCCTCCGGGGCGCCGGCCGGGCGCAGATCAAGGGCATCCTGCGCGACCAGTCGATCATCGCCGGGATCGGGAACGCGTACAGCGACGAGATCCTGCACGCGGCCCGGCTGTCGCCGTTCCATCCCTGCAGCACGTTGACCGACGAGCAGATCGCCGTCCTCTACACGTCGCATGCGCTCGACGCTCACCACCGCGATCGAGAACAGCGTGGGGCACGGCACCGGCACGCTCAAGGCCGAGAAGAAGGCCAACCTCGCGGTGCACGGCAAGGCTGGCGAGAAGTGCCCGGTCTGCGGTGACGTCGTGCGCGAGGTGTCGTTCGCCGATAGCGCCCTGCAGTACTGCGCGACCTGCCAGACGGGCGGCAAGCCGCTCGCCGACCGCCGGACGAGCAAGTTCCTGAAGTAGCCGCAGCCGACCGTCGAAGGCCCAGTCGGGGCAGACCGTAGGCTGCGGCTCATGTTCGGGAACAAGAAGAGCGCCAAGAAGTCCGTCCTGCCGCCCAGCAAGTACCGCATGGGGGGCAAGCACTTCAAGGACGACGCCGCCTTCATCAAGACGGCCGTGCGCGACGTGAAGCGACTGGAGAAGTACGCCGGCCTGAACAAGGACTCGCACCTGCTCGACTGGGGCTGCGGCGCCGGTCGGCTGGCCGTCGGGGTGCGCGAGCACTACGCGTCCAACGGCGGGCGGATCGCCGACTACCACGGAGTGGACGTCCAGCCCGAGCTCGTCGACTGGGCCACCGAGAACCTGGCCGGTCCGGGCTACCGGTTCACCTGCGTCGACGTGAGCAACGAGCGCTACAACCCCGACGGCACGCCGGAGCGAACCCTGGCGGCGGAGCCGGGCACCGTGGACGTGTTCTACGCCTACTCCGTCTTCTCGCACATGAACGACGAGGACACCCCTGCGTACCTCCGTCTCATCCAGGAGGCGCTCTCCCCCACCGGCAGGGCGTTCGTCACCTGCTTCGTCGAGGAGGACGTGCCCGGCTGGGAGGAGAACCCCGAGGGCTACGGCCCCCTGGAGTGGAAGGGCCGCCTGCACTGCACCCGGTTCGCACGCTGGCACTTCGAGGACCACGTGAACGCCGCGCGACTGGCAGTCGACCGGTTCGAGTACGGCCGCGAGACCGACGGCCAGAGCCTGTACGTGCTGCGGCGTCGTTAACCCAAAAATGGCTGTGGCGCCCTCAAGGGACTTGCCGGGAGCGCCCGAGGTGGGTTAGGGTCGTCGAAGTCCGTTTCCCGCTCGAGAGGCTTGCTCATGCGCCGTGCCCTGGCAGCTCTTGTCCTGTCCGCGTCGATCGCCGTCACCGGTGCTGCGCTCGCGGCACCTGCTGCAGGCGGCTCCCGGACCGGTGGTGCCTGAGGACTTCGGCATGCACATCCCGAAGATCGCCAACGGAGTCGTGACCTCTGTCAGTGAGGGCTCGGTTCGCCTGTGGGACTCGGGCGTGGCATGGGGCCAGGTCGAGCAGAAGAAGAACAAGTACTACTGGGACGGCCTGGATCACGCGATCGGCAACGCCAACGCGCAGAACCTGAAGATCCTGTACGTGCTCGGCTCGACCCCGAAGTGGGCAGCCAGCAACACCAAGCAGGGCACGTACCCCAACGCCGGGGCTGCGTCGATGCCGAAGAGCATGACGGACTGGAAGAACTGGGTGACCGCGGTCGTCAAGCGGTACGGCAACTCGATCGAGTCGTACCAGATCTGGAACGAGGCCAACCTCACGACCTTCTGGCAGGGCACGCCCAAGCAGATGGCGCAACTGACCAATGAGGCGAAGAAGATCATCAAGAAGTACGACCCGACCGCCTTGGTCGTGGCGGCCAGCAGCACGGTGCGCCTGCAGAGCGCCTACAAGAAGTTCTTCCCGGCGTACATGAAGGAGCTCAAGGCCCTGAAGTGGCCGATCGACGTGGTCTCGGTGCACCTGTACCCGGCCAGCACGGGCACGCCGGCCAACCGGGCGGACTACATCAAGCAGGTCAAGGCCGACATGAAGACGGCCAAGGTGCCGTCGGCCAAGAAGCTGTGGGACACCGAGATCAACTACGGCATCAAGGGTCCGGGCAGCAGCTACCCCGACAAGAACATCGAGGGACCGCCCGCGGCCGCCTGGGTGGCGCAGACCTACCTCGACGACATCCGACTCGGCGTGGAACGCGCCTACTGGTACTACTGGTTCCCGCAGGCGAGCCTGGTCGGCATCCAGATGTTCGACGGCACGATCGGTGCGCTGGGGTACAACACGGTCAACCAGTGGATCAACGGTTCGGTCTACTCCTGCACCACGGCCAAGGTGAATACCTGCCAGATGGGCGACAACGTCAACCCGAAGGTGGTTGCCTGGGCGTCGAAGGGCTCAGGTACCTTCGTGGTGCCGGCGGCAGCCAACTGGACGTGTGACGCACTGAACCAGTGCCAGCCGGCAGTGCCCGGCTCCACCGTCACGATTGGAAACATGCCGCAATGGTTTGGAATCGCCCCAAGCTGACGATCGCCCTCATGGCGACCGTGGCTGCCTCGCTCGTCATGACCGCGTGCTCCTCGGGGAGTTCCGACGCACCGACCGCGACCTCGAGCGCCAGCTCGGCGCCCTCGGGCGGCTCGGCGACGGGTGTCCAGCCTGACCTGGTCGGCATGCACGTCGAGGGCGCCGAGGCGGGCGCCTGGCCGTCGGCACCCTTCGGCGCGCTGCGCCTGTGGGACAACGGCACCGCGTGGTCGCAGATCGAGACCCAGCCGGGCGTGTACAAGTGGGACAACCTCGAGGGCGTCCTCGAGAACGCGCAGGCCAAGGGGATGAAGGACGTCCTCATGGTGCTGGGCACCACGCCGGAGTGGAACGCCACGACGGTGGGCAAGGACGACTACCCGCAGCCCGGTGCCGCCAGCCCGCCGAAGGACCTCAAGGCGTGGGACGCCTGGGTCACCGAGGTCGCCACCCGGTACAAGGGCCGCATCACGTCGTACCAGATCTGGAACGAGGCCAACCTCAAGAACTTCTGGAACGGCACCCCCGAGCAGATGGCCGACCTCACCAAGCGCGCCTACGACATCATCAAGAAGATCGATCCGAACGCGCTCGTCGTCTCCGCCTCGCCGTCGACGCGCCTGACGGCCTCGTTCAACAAGTTCTTCCCGGCCTACCTTGATGCACTCAAGGCCAAGGGCTGGCCCATCGACGTCGTCGCCATCCACACGTACCCGGCCGCCGACGGTGATCCGGCCGGTCGCGGCGCGGTCATCGCCGCCGTCCGGGACGAGCTCAAGAAGGCCGGCGCCCCGGCCGACCTCCCGCTGTGGGACACCGAACTGAACTACGGCCTCGCCGGCCCCGGCCCGACCAAGCCCAAGGTGGAGATCACCGGGGCGAAGGCCGCCGGCTGGATCGTGCGCACCTACATCGACGACCTGCGCTACGACGTGGCCCGCTCGTACTGGTACATCTGGACGCAGAAGCCCTACGACCTCCTCGGCATCCAGGCGTACCCGGGCTCCGACGGCGAGCAGGGCTTCTTCGCGCTGCAGAACTGGGTGTTCGGCGCCAACTTCGACGGCTGCACGACCAGCGGCGCGGCCGTGACGTGCAACTTCTCCAAGGACGGCTCGAAGTGGGTCGTCGCCTGGGCCGAGTCGGGCACCGCGCCCTACACGACCCCCGAGGGCACCGCGCTGGTGTGCGATCCGCTGGCCAACTGCCAGGAGACCGCCGCCGGCACCCAGATCACCCTCACCGACGTCCCGGTGCGCGTCTATACCCAGTGACGGGGCCCCGGACGCCGCGCCCACGCGGTGATCAGGCCCGGCCAAGAGGCGGGTAACGATCGCACAAAGTCGCCACAGGAAATCGGGGGTTTCCGGTCGGCGCTGCTACCTTGGGCAGGTCCGCAGGAGCTCTCCAGGAGGTGACGGGTGTCGCTCGAGGAGCGCGAGTCATCGCCGGACGGCCCCAGCGGCCGACCCATGGATGAGCACCACACGATCCCCCTGCGCACGCCGGCCCGGATCGGCTGGGCCGAGGCCCATTCGCACCGCGACCGCCCGCACCTGCGTCGCGACCCCCTTCGGGTCTACGCCACCCGGGCGATCCTGCTCGACCTGCTGGCCGTGACGGTCGCCGGCATCACCGGCTTCGTGCTGCGCTGGGCGATCCCCTACTCGGTCGAGATCAACAACCTCTCGTACCTCTCACTCGTCTTCGTCGTCATCGTCGCCTGGATGATCGTGCTGGTCCTGCGCGGCGCGTACGACACGCGCATCCTGGGCGTCGGATCCGAGGAGTTCAAGCGCGTCGTCGCCGCGACCGCGACGGTGTTCGGAGCCGTGGCGATCTTCGTGTTCGCCTTCAAGCTGGACCTGTCGCGCGGCTTCGTGCTCATCACGTTCGCGGTCGGCATCGCGCTGCTGCTGGTCGTGCGCTGGGGCCTGCGCTCGTGGCTGCGTCACGAGCGGCGCTACGGCAACTACCTGCACCGCACGGTCGTGATCGGAGCCGAGCCGGCCCGCACCGAGATCGTCGACCTGCTCGACCGCGACCCGGTCGCCGGCTTCACCGTGGTCGACGAGATCTTCGAGCCGCCCGTCGACGTGGACGATGCCGGCCTCGACCAGTGGCTCGACGAGGTGATGACCCGGATCTCCCTCGCGGACGCGGATACCGTTGCGGTGGCTGGCTCTCCGGCTGTCGGACAGGCCGTCGTGCAGCGGCTGTCCTGGCGACTGGAAGGCCCGCGCGTCGACCTGCTGGTGGCCCCGAACGTGGGCGACATCGCCGGTCCGCGCGTGACGATGCGCATGGCCGCCGACCTGCCGCTGCTGCACCTCGACGAGCCGCACCTGACCGGACCGAAGCGGGCCATCAAGCGCACGCTCGACATCGTCTTCGGCGGCCTGCTGTTCCTCGTCTTCCTCCCGTTCATGATCGTCGCCGTCATCGCGACCAAGGTGAGCAGCCGGGGACCGGCCTTCTACTTCCAGGAGCGCGTCGGCCGCGGCGGCCAGATCATCAAGGTCGCGAAGATCCGATCGATGTACGTCGGCTCGGACAAGAAGCGCGACGAGGTCATCGGTGCACCCGACGGCGACATCAGCGACCGGTACCGGCACGACCCGCGCATCACCCCCGTCGGCCGCTTCATCCGACGCTGGTCGATCGACGAGATGCCGCAGGTCGTCGCCGTCATCGCCGGCACGATGTCGCTGGTCGGCCCGCGGCCCGTCCTCGTCGACGAGATGCCGCTGCTGGGCGACGCCGACCATCGTCGCCACCTGACCAAGCCGGGCCTCACGGGCCTGTGGCAGGTCTCCGGGCGCAAGACCGTGGACTGGGACGAGCGCATGCGCCTGGACCTCGACTACGTCGAGAACTGGTCCCCTGCCCTCGACCTCGTCATCGTCGCCAAGACGGTCAAGGCCGTGCTCGTCGGAGACGGCGCCTACTAGGGGGATTTTCGCTTCGGAGCGCGCCGTTGCGCGTGGCCGGAAGGTCCAAAACCCCTATCTATACTCCTGAGTGACGTTGAGCCGCCGGCAGTATGTGCTCGGCGGCCTCCTCATTGCGGTGGTCGGCGGCTTCCTGCTGTGGCTCCAGGCGGGCCTGATCTACTCGGTCGCCTCACTCGCCTATGGCGGCTACGGCCTGCAGAGCCACCTGTCGGCGGCCGCCGACGGCGTGAAGACCGGCGGCTACGCCGAGGCCCAGGCCGAGTTCGAGAAGGCCCAGGCGGCCACGGTGCAGCTCGCCCGATCCGTCGGCACGACCCAGATGGACCTCGTCGGCCGGATCCCCGGGTTCGCCGTGGCGGTCACCAACTGGCGGCTGGCCTCGTCGGCCGCAGGCGAGATCGCCAACAGCACTGGCGGCCTGCTGTCGCTCTACGGCGACCTGTCCGGCAAGGGCGGCGGACCGAAGATCTTCAGTGACGGTGCCATCGACCTGGCCCGGCTGAACGACCTGCCCGGCCGCGTCGCCGACGTCAGCGCCCAGCTCGACACCGGCGCGCACCAGCTCGAGTCGATCCGGGCGGACGTCCGCACGGCGGCGCTGCTCGACAAGGTGCGGAACAAGGCGCTCAAGGAGATGAAGCCGGTCCAGCAGGCCGTCAATGCGCTGGGCACCATCGCACCCGTCCTGCCCGACGCGCTCGGCGCCAATGGCGTGCGCCGCTACCTCGTGGCGATCGGCAACCAGGCGGAGATGCGCGCGGCCGGCGGAGCACCGCTCAGCCTCGTCCTCGTGGAGTTCGACGACGGCCGCATCTCCATCCCGATCAAGGGGCAGACCAGCACGCAGCTGTTCCCGCCGCTGAATGCCAAGGTGTCGTGGTGGGGTCCGGGAGCGAACCCGTTCTTCGCTGGCAACCCGCGCAACGACCCGTTCGTCGTGACGAACACGCATCCGAACCTGCTGTTCTCCGCGCAGGAGATGGCCGGCGCCTGGGTGGGCGGCGAGTACCCGCCCGTCGACGGCGTCATCACGATCGACCTCACCGCGGTCGCCGCGGTGCTCGATGCGACCGGGCCGATGGAGTCAGCGGCCTACGGGTCGGTGGACGGCAAGCGGCTGGTCCAGATCCTCCTCGTCGACGCGTACCAGACGTTCGGCCAGGCGGACGCGACCGAGCGACAGCAGGCGAACCAGCAGCTGCTCGACGACCTCCTGCAGCGACTCCTCGGCGGCGACGACCTCGTCAAGGCGGCGCAGGCGATGGTGAGCACCGCTCCCGGGCGGCACCTCCAGTTCTGGCTGAGGAACCCCAAGCTCGAGACGCTGGCCATCGACAGCAAGACCGCGGGCGAGGTGAACGACCCGGGCACGGGTGACTGGTCGGCGGTGTACACGCAGAACGGCAACCAGAGCAAGGTCGACGTCTTCCAGCAGCGCAACGTCCTGGTCACCGCGAACATCAGCGAGGACGGCTCGGCGCAGGTGACCCAGCAGATGACGGTCACCAATGCCACGCCCGCCGATCGGCCCGAGGGTCCCCCGGAGCGCATCGGCTACGAGACGTCATGGCTCAAGGCGGCGTACATCATGTACGTGCCCGACCAGGCGACGGACTTCGACGCCGTCTACCCCTTCGACTTCGCCGTGCGGCCGTTCAAGAACCATCCGCAGCTGGGGGGCGGCTGGGCGGATGATGGATTCGGGCACCGGCTGATCCGGATCGTCGGCTGGACGAAGCCGGGCGGCCAGAACTCGGTGACGGTCACCTACAACCTGCCGGCCGGCACGTTCACCACGTCCGCCGACGGGATCCTGTCGTACACGCTGCAGGCCGAGCCTCAGTCGCTGTTCGTCCCGTCGACCATCACCGTGCAGGTCACCGCGCCGGACGGATGGGAGCCGATCGCCGCGCCGGGCATGAAGGTGCAGGGCTCAACGGCTACGGTCAGCGCCGTGCAGAGTGCGCCCGTCAACGTCCTGATGCAGTTCCAGAAGACCGCATGAGGTCCGTCGTCGGCGCGAACGCGATCGCCGTCGCCGCGTCGATCCTCCTGCTGTGGCTGGTGCCGCCCGTCGGCTTCGTCGCCGTGCTCGTGCTGCTCGTCGTACTGCCGCCGTGGGGGAAGTCGCTGACCGAGCGCGCAGTCATCTCCGGTGTGGTTCTGCTCGGCAGCGCTGCTGTCGTCTTCCCGCGTGCCGGCTCGACACCCGTGACCTCCGTGTCGGCTCGACTCGCTCTCACGGTCTTCGTCCTCGGCCTGCTCGCGCTGCGGGCCGTGCCTGTACTTCGCGCCGTGCCCGTCCCGCGCCCGACGATCAGCGATGCGATCGCGGCCGTTCTCGCCGTCGCGAGCTCGCTCTGGCTCATGGCCGCCTACCTGGGCCGCAACTCGTACGAGGTCGTCAGCGGGCTGTTCTTCAGCGGCTGGGACAACCAGGGTCACTTCACGACGTTCGCGAACACCTACGAGGTCGGCAGCACGACGTGGCCCACCGTCGACGGATCGATCGCCTGGAACCAGTGGTACCCGTCCCTGCACACCACGGTGTGGGCGCTGGCCGAGCTGGCGGTGCGTGCGCCGTCGACGACTGCTCGACCGCCCCGGCCTGCTCATGCCCTTCGTGCAGTGGAGCGCCGTGACGTTCGGCCTCTGCCTGGCCGCCCTCGCCTGGGTGGCCGGCGACATCGCCGCCCGGTTCGGCGGACGCGGCCGCGAGCGGTGGGCCCGTCCGCTGGCCGTCGCGGCCTTCGCGGTGTTCGGCCTCCTGGGGAGCCCGGCGTTCCTGTACAACCGCGGCTTCACCAACTTCATGATGGCCGTCACCGTCGTCGTGGTCGTCGCCTACCTCAGCGCGCGCAGCCTGCGGTCGGCCCGGATGCTGGGCTGGTTCCTGGTGCCGCTCGGCGGCCTTGCCGTCATCGGGCTGTGGACGCCGCTCGCGCTGGGCATCGTGCCCTCGGCCGTCGTCGTCGCGATCGCGCTGCTGAAGCACAATCGCTGGCTGGGCATCGGCTGGCTGGTGGCCAGCGCTGCGCTCGCCGCCTTCATGGCCCTGACGCAGACCGCCGCCATCCTGGGCGTGGAGCCGGGCACGTCGGCCTCCGACCTGACCACCGACCTCGGGGCGGTCGGCTCGGGGATGAGCCCGTTCAACCTCGGCCTGGCCCTGATGTCCCCGGTCATCGTCGGTCTGTTCGCGGCGCTGCTGATCCGCCAGCGGCACTGGCCGCTCGCCGTCGCCGTCGTGGGTCCGGTCGCCGGCGCGGCCATCGTGGCGCTGATCTTCGTCACCGGAGCGGACTCCGCTGCACGTCAGCCGGCTGCAGTCCTACTACGTGCTCAAGCCGCTGAACGCCATGCTGCTGGCCGTCGCCACGGTCCTGGCTGCCGTGCTGGCCGTGGCGCTCGTGCGAGCGGTGCAGGGCGTCCCGCGCGTCAACGCCATCCTCGGCGTCGCCCTGGGCGGCGTGATCATCGTGTCGATGTTCGGCTACGTCGGCGTCGTGACCCAGCTGGACCTCGGCTTTGCTGCCGCTCCGGGTGTCCAGGCCGGCATGGATCGCACGCAGGGCATCGGCAACCCGCTCGTGGGCGAGGCGATCATCCGTGGTCGCGATGCCGCCGTCCCGTACCCGGAGTACACGACGCTGCTGTGGGACGGCGCCGGCACGCTGCCGAACCTGTGGGTGTCCTCGCTCAGCGGGGTCATGTCGAAGAACGAGAACAAGTTCTATCGCAACCTCCCCCAGTTCCCCTATAACGACAAGACCACGCAGTACGTCAGCCTCGCACTGAACCTCGATGCCAAGCTGCGCGTCGCAGTGCTGTGGTTCCGCGGCGTCTCCGGCGATCTGCTGAAGCTGTATGCCCAGGATCGAGCCGACGACCGCGTGAAGCTGGTCAAGGTGCCGATGCGATCGACTCCGCTGTGCCCGGAGTGCTCGCTCTGAGGCGGGTGGGCGTGGCCCTCGCCCTCGTGCCCCTGGTGGTCGCGAGTGGCCTGTCCGCGAGTGCACCCGCATCGGCGGGAGTTCGCTCCCCCGCCGGAGCGATCGACAAGGCTCCGCACCTGCCGACCCTGCCGAGTGCCGACGCGGTCACCGGCACGTTCGATCCCCAGTCCGTTCCCGCCGCCGGATCCGTGAGCACGGGGAAGTGGACGGTCTGGACCTCCGTGCCGGGCAGCCGTTCCACGGCCACCGTCATGTCGATGCCGCCGGGCGGGGGCGTCCCGCTGCTCGCGGACTGGAACGGTGACGGCGTCGCGACACCCGGTCGGTACGAGAACGGCTCGTGGTTCGTGACGAACGCGGCCGTCGACTCGGCGCAGTGGGAGGGCAAGGCCACCTTCGGCGGTCAGGCCGGAGACATCCCGGTGGTCGGGCAGCTCGATGCCGACCATCGGGCCGACATCGGCGTCTTCCGGGCAGGCTCCTGGCTGTGGCAGCTGTCCGACGGAACCTCGCGCACCGATCAGTTCGGGCAGGCGGGGGACCTGCCGGTCGTCGGCGACTGGAACGGCGACGGCATCGACGATCTCGGCGTGGTCCGTGGCGGCACCTGGCTGCTGCGCATCGGCGACCAGCAGAAGACCTTCGCCTTCGGCCGGCCCGGCGACGTGCCCATCGTGGGCGACTGGAACCGGGACGGTCAAAGCGATCCGGGCGTTGTGCGCGACCGGACGGACTGGTACCTCAGTCGTGGGATCGACAAGCTCGCCGACGTCAGCCACCAGGTGCACCTGCTGACACCCGACGAGGCACCGCTCGTCGGCGAGCAGTCGAGCGGCCCGGGCCACTGCCCGACTGCCACGATCGCCGGTGAGGCGTATGGGGCCGCGGCGGCGAAGAAGGTGCTGCCGCCGCTGACCCCCAAGGGCACCCGCAAGATCGCCGGCAACCAGGAGGTCCTCGCCACCGTCAAGGACAGCCTGCGCTACGTCATCACCAATGACCTGACGGCTCGCCTGGCCTCGCGAACCGGTCGGCCGTACTACGACCCGCTGAGCACCCACCGGTCGATGGAGGAGTCGGTCCGGCGGTCGGCGAACTCGGCGCTCGCCGCGGCCATCATGGTGACGACGAGCGGGTGGAAGAAGGTCGACGGGATCACCCGTCAGCAGCTCATCGACTACGCCCGCTGGCACATCCGCTCGCTGGCCTGCCAGCACGGCGCGACGTCGCCGGGCGGCTGGGGCAACGACTTCCAGTCGGCGCTGTGGGCCGCGACGGCCGGCCAGGCCGGCTGGCTGCTGTGGCCCTACCTCAGTGCCTACGAGCGCTCCATGGTCGCGGCGATGGTCGTCAGCGAGGCGGAGTACTCGTCCGCCCGCGGCCCGCGCTACTTCCGCAACCGCCTGGGCACCGAGCTCACCCCCGGCAACTCGCAGTCCGACGAGGTCTCCTGGGATCTCATGGCGCCGGCTCTGGCGCTGGCCATGATGCCGAAGTACGGCAGCGCCGCGAAATGGCGAAACTCGTTGATTGCCATGGCTATTGCCGCGTTCGCCCGACCGGACGACCTGCACCGGCCGCAGACGGTCAACGGCGTGCGCATCGACATCCGGCTGCCGGGCACGAACGCCAACGAGGACGGCACCGTCACCAACCATGGGATCGTCAATCCCGACTACACGCAGAACGTCGAGCACCTGTGGTGGGCGACCAGCCTGCTCCGCTCGGCTCAGCACCCGGTGCCCGAGGCGCTGTTCCTCAACGCCGACATCGCCTACCGAGCGCTGGCGGTGGTCCAGTTCCCGTCGCCGCCGTACGCAGCGCCGGGCGGCACCGTCTATCAGCCGGGCGGGCAGATCTACTACCCCATGGGCGTCGGCTGGGGCGTGCGTCGGCCGGCGACGTTCACCGGTGTCGACGCGTTCGCGTACCAGTACTCACCGCCGGACACGAATGCCGCGGAGTTCCTCGCTGCCCACGCTCGCGATACCCGGGCCCTGCAGCTGCGCTGGCGCGACGGTCACATCTACGCGCCCGGCGACACCGAGGAGTCGTACCGGCTGGGCAAGGAGGAGTACGCGCTCCAGCAGATGGCGCTGGCGTGGTGGGCGGCGGCCATCGGTCGCGGCACGCGGATGACGGTGGACCGCACGGCCTACCCGGGCATCAGCCTCGGGCGCGGGACACCGATTCCGTGACGAAGGCGCGGCACGCGTCGTAGTCGGGGAGCAGTCCCTGCTCGAGTGCCTGGGCCAGAGTGGGTGCTGCTGCGTCCTTCGGGGAGATGACCAGGTCGGCGTCCGGCCAGGGCAGGTTCAACTCGGGATCGAGCGGGTGGATGCCGTGCTCGTGACTGGGCGCGTACGGCTCCGAGCAGAGGTAGCCGATGGTCACGCGATTCGGTCAGTGCGCAGAACGCGTGACCGAGGCCCTCGGCGATATAGAGCCCTCGACGGTCCTGGTCGTCGAGCTCGGCCGCGTCCCACTGGCCGAACGTGGGCGACCCCACGCGGATGTCGACGACGACGTCGAGGATCCGTCCCGCGAAGCACTGCACGTACTTCGCCTGGCCCGGCGGCACGTCGGCGAAGTGCACGCCGCGCACCGTGTCGGCTCGCGACGACCGAGATGTTCATCTGCTTGAGGTCGAAGGGATGGCCGACCGCGTTCTCGAACTCCGAGCCCTTGAACGCCTCGAGGAACACGCCGCGATCATCGGGCCGCAGCAGCGGGGAGAACTCCCACACGCCCTCGATCGCCATCGGCCGCACCTGCACGGCGGTGAGGCTATCAGTCGCGGGGCAACGCCTTCGATCGTCACAGTACGGTGGGCCGCGTGAAGGTCACCTTGATGGGCACCCGCGGTGTGCCCGCCAAATACGGTGGCTTCGAGACAGCGGTGGAGGAGATCGGCAAGCGGCTGGCGCAGCGCGGCTACGACGTGACGGTCTACTGCCGCAACCCCGGGCAGCGCATCACCACCTACGAGGGCATGACGCTCGTGAACGCGCCGGCGATCCGTCATCGCATGACCGAAACGCTCTCCCACACCGCCGTCAGCACTGCCCACGCGATCATCAAGGACCACCCCGACGTCGTCCTCCTCCTGAACGCCGGCAACGCCCCGCTGCTCAAGCCACTCAAGGCGGCGCGCATCCCCACCGCGATCCACCTGGACGGGCTGGAGTCCAAGCGCGAGAAGTGGCGCGGTGCAGGCGCGAAGTACTACCGCTGGGCCGAGTCGGCCGCCGTGCGCTGGGGTCAGGCGGTCATCGCGGACGCCCAGGCCATCGCCGACTACGTCAAGCAGGAGTACGGCCGCGACTGCGTGGTGATCCCCTACGGCGCCAGCGTCATCAACCCGGGCAGTGAGCGCCTGAGCGAGGTGGGCGTGGCCAGCGGCGAGTTCCACCTGATCGTCGCGCGCTTCGAACCGGAGAACCACGTGCTCGACGCCGTCGTGGCGTATCGGCGCAGCGTCGACCAGCGGCCGCTGCTCGTCGTCGGGTCGGCGCCCTACAGCCAGTGGTACGTCGACAAGGTGCGCGAGGCTGCCGAGGACGATGCGCGCATCCGGTTCACCGGCGGGATCTACGACCAGGAGCTGCTCGACCAGCTGTACGGTCACGCGCGCACCTACATCCACGGCCATTCCGTGGGCGGGACGAACCCGTCGCTGCTGCGCGCGATGGGAGCCGGCGCCCCGGTGCTGGCCTACGACGTCGAGTTCAACCGCGAGGTGACTGCCGGCAACGCGTTCTTCTGGGGGGACTCCGCCGAGCTCACCGCGCAGTTCGACGAGATCGATGCGGGCACGCACGACGACCGCCTGCGGGCAGCTCGGCACCCTGGGCCAGCAGCGGATCACCGATGCGTACCAATGGGATGCGGTCACCGACCAGTACGAGAGCCTCATCGCCCGCCTCGCAGCGACGCGGAGAACCTGATGGGCACGGTCGGTGCACTGCTCGTCACGCACAACTCCGAGCACTGGATCGGCCCGACGCTGCAATCCGTACGCGACCAGACCCGTTCCGCCGATCGGATCCTCGTGGTGGACGACCAGTCCTCCGACGACACGGTCGCACTCGTCCACGACCTGATGGGCGATCGCGTCGAGGTCGTGACGTCGGAGACCACGTCGGAGAGCAGGACCGAGCGGATCGCCATGAACTTCCAGCAGGGCGTTCGCGCCATGCTGGACGTCGACGTGATCGTCCTCGGCGACCACGATGACCTCTGGCACGCCGAGCGCATTGCCCATCAGGCCGCCATTCTCGAGGCCGATCTGCGGGCGATGATGGTCGCCTCCGACGGCCGCCTCGTCGACGCCGACGGCCAGCCGACAGGCGGCACGCTGCGCTCCGTGTTCCCCGTGCCGGAGGACTTCAACGAGTCGAAGCCCGGACAGCGGATGCGCACCACGCTGCGTCACTCGATCGCCACGGGCGGAGCCAGCGCGATCCGGGCCGCCTCATTCGGCGACGTCGACATCCCAGCGGGCTGGCTGCATGATCGCTGGTGGAGCCTGGTCGCCACGGCGGAGGATCGGATGCTCGTCGACGATCGCATCGTCATCGACTACCGCGTCTCAGCGGCCCAGGAGGTCGGCCTCGACCGCGGGACGCAGGACTCCAGCGGCGCCACGCGGGCGGCCCGTGCAGCGAGCGCGGACTCGGCCGGTGCGTTCCGCAAGCTGAAGGACCTGCAGGCGCAGCTCGCGCCGTACGCCACGATCGAGACCCGCGGGGAACTCAGCACCATGCGGCTGGTGCGCAACCTGCTGCAGCGGGGGTAGCCGATCATCGCCGAGGGCGCTGGTGAGCGGCAACTAGATTGTGCCCGTGGCGCTCACCTCCGATCTGCGGCAGCGCCTGTTGAGGATCCGGCCGGTGTGGGTCGATTCAGCGATCGTCGCAGCCATCGCCCTGTTCGTCGGGGTGCTCTCCGGCTCACAGCGGTGGGCGAGCTGGACGACGCCCGACGCGTCGTTCTACGCGAGCCTGTCGCTGTTCGGCAATGAGGTCAGCGATCGGGCGTTCGACAACTCGTACTACTGGACGCGGCTGGGTTACATCGTCCCGGTGCACTGGATCACCGGGGTTCTGGGTCCCTGGTGGGGCTTCTTCGCATACCGATTGCTGCTGATCCTGCTGATCGTCGGCGCCAGCGACGTCGCCCTGCGCCGATTCTCCGGCCGGCCGACCGCGGCCTTCCTGACGACGGCGTGGGCGCTCAGCACGGTCGTCCTGAGCTTCCTGGGCAACACCTACCTGACCGGCTCAGTGCTGGCCGGCACGACCGTCCTGATCGCGTGCGCGCTGTTCACCGGCTACCGGTCTGGGGTCGTCGCGGGCCTGACGATGGCGTGGCTGGCCATGGTGAACCCGGCCGGCTTCCTGCTCGCGGCGACCGTCTGGCTGGTCCTGAGCCTCCAGCAGGGCACGCGGTTCAAGGGCATCGGTGCGGCGGCCGCGTCCTTCATCCTCGGCATGCTGGTTTTCCTCGGGCTCGGCCGGATCTACTTCCCGGGGATGGACTGGCTCGGCACGTACATCTCGTCGAACTCGCACATCCGCTACTCCGACTTCGCGAGCAGGACCCTCGTCTGGCTCGGCGACATCTCCTTGCTGGTGCCCGTGGCGATCACCCTCGTCACGGTGGGCGTGTGGCTGCTGCGACGCACCGACCGCGGCGCGCAGGCCGGCATGGTGGTGGCACTGACCAGCGTCAACTTCATGCTGGTGTTCTCACCGCTGATGGGCGGCATCCCTCTCGAGGCCCCGATGTACCAGGCGATGCTGTCGGCCTCCCGCGCTGATGGCCCTGGCACTCAGCTCGACAGCCCTGCCGCGCGGCAGGTGGACGGTGTGGCAGGCCGTTGCGGGTGTGGTCGTCGTCGTCGCGGTGATCGTGGCCGGTCATCTGTCGGCGGGACTGAGCCTTGGTGCCGGTGTGGTGCTTGCGGCCGTCGTCACGATCGTCGTCGTTGCTGCGGCGTCGCCGCGCATCCCGTGGCCGAACGTGGCCCTTGTCGCGATCGGCGGACTGCTGGTCGTCGCGCAGCTGTTGCAGAACTCCCGCGGCAACATCGGGTTGTACTACCTGAGCCCGTACAACTGGGCCTACAACGCGAACCCCATCTCCGATCGCATTCACGCGTCAGTCAACGCCGAGGAATGGCTGCTCGCGAACACGAAGCCGACGGACACCATCCTCGACTGGGTGCAGGGCGACTGGGTGAACGGCGATCGCGAGCTCTACGTCGCGGCCGGGATGCAGCTTTGGGCCGAGAACCGGGTCACGCTCGAACCGCGGCTTACCGCCGACGACATCGCCCGACTCAACCGATCAAGCCGAGCGTCATCGCGATGTACGGACAGACGAAGGCGGGCGTGGTCGACTTCTGGTCGAGCATTCCCGTTGCAGAACGATCCGTCGGCGCCCGTCTGCTACGACTTCCCGTGGACGCCGAATCCGGTGAGCCACTTCCCGGTCACCGCGGGCCACCTGTGCCTGACGACCCTTCGCTGGGACTCCTAGCGAGCTCGAGTCGCCGACAGTTCGGCGAGCTGATCCCAGTGATCCTGCACGTCCTCGGTGGTCAGGTCACGCGCTGCGTCGATCGAGAACCCGCCTGACTGGAAGGCCAACGGGTGGGCGGCCAGCGTGGCGGCCGCCAGGGGTCGGCCGATGAGTTCGGTCCAGTAGCCCGAGCTGGCCATCCAGATGTGCTGCGGCGTCTCGGCCCGGATGGACTCCGCTGAGCCGGCCGCCACCGACGTCGTGAGGGAGCTCGTAGCGCCTCCGACCAGCGCGTCGAAGCGCTGCAGGACCGACTCGGGCCGTTGGAGGACGTCCTCGTGGGTGACGCGGTAGTCGGCCATCGGCCACCAGCTGGACGCGACGGACAGCAGCTCGCCCGCGTCGTCGCCGACCGCGAAGCGGTGGAATGCGTCATCGGCGGGGCTCGCGCCCAGCACCGACCGGAGCAGGCCCCCGCTCAGCCACCTGTCGACGGCCGGCTCGAACGAGGCGAACCGCAGCATCGACAGGAGGGTCTCAAGGGGATGCCGGGCGAGGGCGATCGTCTGGAAGCCTCGCGCCTCGAGCCACTCCTCGAAGTCCGGATCCCAGGGAGTGTGGATCTGGATGATCACCCGATCGGGCAGGTCCGTGGGGATGTCGCCGATGTCGTGGAAGGCCAGTTGGACGAGGCCGAACCGCTCGGCCAGCATGCGGCGGAAGGCGGTGTTCCCGGACCTGGGGTTGCCCAGCAGGACGAGACGAATGGGCGCATCCACGGTTCTCGGCGGGCGCGCTGGCGTCGACTTGGCTCGTCTTCCCCACATGAGAACTCCCGAATCGGTCGTGATGCCGTGCCCTGCGTCATCCCCCGTTCAGGATGGGTTCACATTACATCTGCTCTCAGGTATCGGCTCACAGCCCCAATTTGCACCGTTTGCGTACCCCGTAGGCTGCCCCCGTGACGACCGGCGACGCGCCCACGCGCCCCCTGCTCGACGTCACCGACCTCGTGGAGTTCCTCCAGCGGCAGGAATCCGTCTCCGGCGTGCAGCGGGTGATCGCCGAGACGGCGCCCCTGCTCCTCGACCAGATCCCCCATCTCGAGGCAGTCGTGCTGGACAGGCCCAGCGGCGAGTTCATCCGGCTGACCGGGACCGAGACTGACGTCCTCATCCGCCTTGGCGCCGGATCGGCGAATCCTCAAGCAGATCGCAGTGCGCTGGCAGCCGCTGCCGGCACCTGCCTGGCCCGCGCCCGCTCCACGGTGCCCGAGCGGATCGATTCCCACACCGTCCTGATCTTCCTCGGCGCGGTGTGGATCAACGACGCCCTGATGATGGCGGCCCGGCACGCGCACGCGGCCGGGGCCCGCTGCGTCTACCTGCTGTACGACCTGACGCCCGTGCTGGAGACCGGACACACCGCCGCCGTGAACCGGCTGTTCGACCGCTACCTGAGCCTCATCACGCAGACGGCCTCGTCCGTTCCGGCCATCTCCGCCTCGAGCCGGCACGACTACGAGCTGGACTGCGAGCGGCGCGGCTGGACGGCCCCGCCCGGTGGCGTCACCGGCCTGCCGTGCGGACTGGCACCGGGCCAGTTCGACGTATCCGAGCCGCCGTGGCCGCGGCCCTTCGTGCTGTTCGTCGGCACCGTCGAGGCACGCAAGAACCACGTGCTGGCACTCGCCGCCTGGCGCGAGTTGATCGCCCGGCACGGCGATCAGAACGTCCCCGACCTCGTGTGCATCGGGCGGCTCGGCTGGCACAGCGCCGCGTTCCTGAACGAGTACGTCACCACGCACGGCCTCGGCGGGAAATTGAGTGTCCTTTCGGCGAGCGTGTCCGACGCCGAGCTGGCCCGCTTCTACGCGCACGCCGAGTTCACCGTCTACCCGTCGCGCTACGAGGGCTGGGGCCTGCCGGTGTCCGAGAGCCTGGCGTTCGGGAAGCTGCCGGTCGTCGCCCACAACTCGTCCCTGCCGGAGGCCGGCCGCGACCTGGCCGCGTACTTCCGCACCGAGGACGTCGATGACTTCGTGCACGTCATCGAGCAGAACGCGCTGGATCCCGAGGCGCGGGCCGAGCACGAGCGGCGCATCGCCGCGGACAGCACCACGCCCATCACGTGGCAGGACGTCGCAGGAGTGATCGCCGACGAGGTGGCGCGAGCGACAGCAGCGGAAGCGAGGACGCCCGTGTATCCCGATGTCGAGCTCGGTCGCGAGTACATGCTGGCCGTGGGGCCGCCCGCCCCGGACTCCGGTTACGCCGACCAGTACCTGGCGTACCTGCAGGACGAGGGGCGCACACCGCTGCTGGCGCAGCCGCGGGGCGAACGGGACTTCGAGGTCGTCGACGCTGCCGTGGTCGGGACCTTCGGATCACCCCAGACGTGGGGCAATGAGCTGCGGCCCGGACATCGCGCCGACTTCCGCCTCACCCGTCCGGTAGACGGCCCGTTGACGCTGCTGGTGTCTACCCGCTCGATGCCCGGGGTGGCCATCGTGGAGGCCGCCGGACCTGGTGGTCCGGTTCGCGACGAGGTCTACCTCGGCTCCGTCATCACCCTGCCGCTCGGCGACGGGAAGGCCGGCGAGCCGGCTCAGGTCACGCTGACGGTGGCCGACGCGACGGACTCGGTCGAGGGGTTCGTCGGGATCCGCTCGTTCGTCGTCCTTCGCTCCGACGACCTGACGACTCAGGTGCTCGCCCACCGGACGGCGGCGCAGGCGCTGCGCCAGGAGCTCGACTTCGTCACGAACACGCGGTCGTGGAAGATCACCGCCCCGCTGCGCAAGTTCAAGGGCCGCGGCGCGAGCTGACTCGCACCACGGCCCCTGACTGCTGAACGGCTACTTCTTCTTGGGTGCCTTGTTCACCGTGATCGTGTAGGTCTCGCTGCCTGGCGTCAGCTGCGAGTTGCCGGGCGACGACGCCGTGACCTGGCACTGGCCGGGGCTCAGCGCGGTCAGCACGGCGCCGGCGATGACGCAGGGCCCCTGCTCGCTGAACAGCACGGTGGTCCCGGACTGACTGGTGCCCGCCAAGGTGACCGTCTTGCCGGCCGTCATGATGATCGGCGTCGCGATCGACCACACCGGCTGGGTCGGCGGATCGACGGTCAGGTTGTCGGCGAGTCGCGCCCCCTGGATGTTGACGACCTGCGAGGACGAGCCGCTGAAGCCGGGCTTGTTGCCGGTGTAGTTGACGCTGATCGTGTGGATGCCGGTGCTCGGCGGTGACCACTGGAAGGAGCCGACGCCGTTGGTCGTGGCGATCGATCCGCTCACGCCGATGCCGTCGAACGAGAAGGCCACGCTGCCGTCGGGGATCCCGTTGCCCAGGACCGCCTGCAGCACCGTCGTCGAACCGACGTACAGGTTGGCCGGCCAGCGGATGGCCACCGTGGGCAGCGCGGTGCTGGAGTTCGGCTGCGAGTTCGGGCTGGTCGACGCGAGCTGCCCGCCCGACGCCGGCGTGTAGGACGCCTGGATCGCGATCGGGCCGCCCTGCGACGGGTTCCAGTTCAGCGTCGCAGTCGACGTCGAGACGCCGTAGGCGCCCGTGAGCGGGGCGCTCGTGATGGCGGCGCCGCCGGCGGTGCTCAGGGTGACCGAGCCGGTCGGCGCGAGGGTGCCGATGGGCGCGACGACGGCCGCGAGGATGTTGTTGTTGGCGCCCTGCTGCACGGCGTTCTGCGCGAGGAGCACGGTGTAGGTCGGCATCGCCGCCACGGTCACTGACGTGCTGCCGACGCTGGCGATCGTGCCCAGGCCGTTGATCGCCCACGTGCCGGCGCCGCCCGGAGTCCACGTGACGGCGCCATAGCCGTTGGATCCGATGACCGTCTGCAGCGTCTGCGCGGTGCCGCCGAGCGTGAGCCCGATCGTCACGGTCTGGCCGACGGCGCTGGGTGCGTTGATGGTGATCGACTCGGAGACGCCCACCATGCCGTTCGGGGCCGCGATGAAGCCCTTCGAGGCTGCCTGCGCCGGCGCGCCCGCGGCGAGGCTGAGGCCAGCCGTCACGCCCAGGGCAAGAGCGATGGCCGCAAGTGAGCGGGTGCCGCGTGATCGGGACAAGTGCAGGGACATGGATCCTCCTAGAGAGCCGTCGTGACGAGGCTACCGAGCGGGTCGGGCAAATCGGCTCACATCCACGCATGAGGCGGCGGGTAGGATTCGCAGGTCATGACGAGGAGAGGTGGGGGCTGGTGCTGACCGACCTCTACACCCAGCGCGCACTCGTCTGGGCCTTCGCCAATCGTGACTTCGCCACCCGCTATCGGGCGAGCGTCCTGGGCTGGGCCTGGTCGCTGATCCAGCCGCTCGCGACCCTCATCGTCTTCGCCGCGGTGTTCAGCACGGTCTTCCGGATCAAGGCGCCGCCGCTGGGCAACGGCGAAGGAGCCTCGTACGCGGCGTTCCTGTTCACCGGCCTGGTCACGTGGAACCTGTTCTCCAGCCTGCTCAACCTGTCGATGACGCAGCTCAAGTCCAACGGCGAGCTGCTCAAGAAGGTGCAGTTCCCGGCGTGGACGCCGATGCTCGGTGCCTCGATCGTCCAGCTCGATCCAGGTCGTGCTCGAGCTCACCGTCCTGATCGCTCATGTTCCTGTGGCTGCGCAACGTCGGCTGGACGTGGATCCTCGCCATCCCGATCCTGGTCGGCTGCGTGCTCTTCGCGCAGGGCATCGGCCTGGTGCTGTCGATCATCAACGCCCGCTTCGGCGACGTGCAGTACATCGTCGCCGTGGTGCTCGGCGCGCTGTACTTCCTCACCCCGGTCCTCTACCCGATCAGCATGCTCGACGGCCAGAACGAGATCGGCTGAGCCTGGATCATCAAGCTCAACCCGATGTCGTGGTACGTGCAGGGCATGCACGACGTCATGTACTCCCTCGTCGCGCCGCCCGCGTGGTCGATCCTCGCCCTGCTGCTCGGCGGCTTCCTGACCTTCTGGGCCGGCTTCGCGATCTTCAATCGCTGGAGCGAGGACATCGGGGAGATGCTGTGACCGAGTCCTCTGGCCGTCGACATCGACGGCGTCGGCAAGCGCTTCATCCGGCACACCGACCGCCGCAACAGCATCAAGGAGCGGATCGTCCGCGGGCGCGCGCGCAACGCCGAGGACTTCTGGGCGGTGCGCGACCTGTCGCTGCAGATCCCCAAGGGCAGCGTCTACGGCCTGATCGGCCACAACGGCTCGGGCAAGTCCACGCTGCTCAAGATGATCGGCGGCATCTACCGGCCGACCACGGGATCCATCACGACGGACGGGCCGCGTCGCTGCCCTCATCGAGCTCGGCGCCGGCTTCCATCCGGACATGACCGGCCGCGAGAACATCGGCCTCAACGGCTCGATCCTCGGCCTGTCGCGCAAGGAGATCGGCGCGATCACCGACGAGATCATCGACTTCAGCGGACTCGGCGACTTCATCGACGACCCCGTCAAGCACTACTCCAGCGGCATGTACGTGCGCCTGGGCTTCTCGGTGGCCGTGCACATGAAGCCCGACGTCCTCCTCGTCGACGAGGTCCTCGCCGTCGGCGACGAGGAGTTCCAGCGCAAGTGCTTCGACCACCTGTACCACTGCGCCGGTCCGGACGCACGATCGTCGTCGTCAGCCACGGGCTCGGCCAGCTCGAGGGCCTGTGCGACGAGATCGCCTGGCTCGAGCGGGGCGTCATGCTCGAGCACGGTTCGCCCGTCGACACGATCGCGTCCTACCTGCGCAAGGTCAACGCCGAGGAGTCGGCTCGCAATCCGATGGTGGCGGCGGTGCGCGCCGATGACGACACCAGCGTGCGCGGCGGCGACCAGACGCTGCGCGTCACGGCCGCCGAGATCATCGACGTCGATGGCAGCCCGATCAGCCACGCCGAGACCGGTGCCACCTTCAAGATCCGCCTCGATCTCTCCTCCGCGGCACCCGTGCTCGGCCCCAACGTCCGCATCGCCCTTCAGCACGACTCCGGCACGCTCCTGACGATGCTGTCGAACCACCGATGGGGCGTCGACTTCGGCTACGTCGAGGGTGATCGCCGCGTGACGATGGCGCTGGTCGACAACCCGCTGCTGCCCGGGCGTTATCGCGTGCACATCGACGTCTTCGACCACACCGGCTCGCGGCTGCTCGACTCGTGGAACGACGCGGTCGAGTTCGCCGTGCGCAGCCCGCGTGGAGAGATCGGCCAGGGCCTCGTCGAGCTCCATCCCGAGATCACCCTCGAGTGAGTCACCGTGGTCGCTGAGACGAATCCGATCATCAAGGCGAAGCGCCGCGCCGGGCGCGCGAAGCGCTGGGTCAAGCGCAAGGTGTACGAGCGCAATATCGGCAAGCAGTACAAGGCGTGGCTGCTCGAGGCCGCCGACGTGCCGGCCGGGACGACCAGCTACCTCACGACGATCTCGATCCTCGTGCCCGTCTACAACCCGCCCATCACCTTCCTGCGTCAGTGCCTCGAATCGGTGGTCACGCAGCAAGCACGCAACTGGCAGCTTGTCGTCGTCAACGACGGCTCGACGAAGGCCGAGGTCGGCGAATTCCTGCACGCCTTCGCCGCCGAGCATGACGCCGATTCGCGAGTCATCGTCGTGGACAAGGAGAACGGCGGCATCTCGTCCGCCCTGAACGCGGCACTCGCGCAGGCGACCGGCGAGTACATCGGCATGCTCGACCACGACGACCTCCTCGACCCGCGGTGCATCGACACGTTCTCGCGCGCCCTCGAGGAGCACTCGTTCCCGGACGCGGTGTACTCCGACGAGGACAAGGTCACCTTCAAGGGCGAGCACTACGAGCTGTACTGCAAGCCGGACTTCTCGCCCGAGCTGCTGCTCACGCAGATGTACCTGTGCCACTTCACCGTGTTCCGCCGCGACCAGGTCAACGAAGTCGGCGGCCTGCGCAGCGACATGGACGGTGCGCAGGACTTCGACCTCGCCCTGCGCCTGCTGCCACGACTCCAGCGCGTGGTGCACCTGCCACAGCCGCTGTACCACTGGCGGGCGTGGGCGGAGTCGACCGCGCTGACGATCGACGCCAAGCCGTGGGCCCAGGACGCGGCGGCGCGCGTGCAGCAGGAGCACGTCGACCGCACCTTCGGCGGCGGCACCGTCGGGCCGAGCGCAGTGCGCGGCCTCAACGAGGTGCACCCGCGGGTGGACGGCGACCCTGTTGTGTCCGTCATCATCCCGACGATCGGCACGCCCAATGACCACGGCACGGGGCGCTACGTCGACGACGCCGTGCGGTCGCTGATGGAGCACGAGACCGCGACGACGCTCGAGATCATCGTCCTGACGACCGGAGTGATCCCCGATGTGCGGGTCGACGTGCAGGCGCGTCATCGACTCAAGCACGTCGTCCACGAGACCGATGCGTTCAACTTCTCCGAGGCGATCAACGCCGGGCGAGCGGCCGCGACCGGCGACTACCTGCTGCTGCTGAACGACGACACGACCGTTGCGGCACCGAATCCCGTCACGCGGATGCTCGAGATCGGGCAGATCGACGGCGTGGGCATCACCGGCTGCCGGCTGACGTACCCGGACGGGCGTCTGCAGCACGTGGGCATGGTGCTGCTGCCCAGCGGTCCGACGCACTGCTGGATCGGGAAGCCGGGCAAGGAGACCGGCTACTTCGGCTCCACGCTCACGCCGCGCAACTACCTCGCGGTGACCGCCGCGGCCATGCTCGTCCGCACCGTCGTCTTCGACGAGCTCGGCGGGTTCGACGAGGCGTTCGCGCGCGACTTCAACGACGTGGACTTCTGCCTGCGCGCCCACCAGGCCGGCCATCGCGTAGCGTGGACGCCATACGCGCACTTCACGCACTACGAGGGTGCCACGATGGCCCGCAAGAAGTCGGACTCCGCAGAGGGGCAGTTGTTCCGCCAGCGGTGGTCGAGCGCGTACCCGGTCGATCCGTACTACTCATCCGCGCTGAACCAGGATCTGCAACGCATCTACGAGGCCTTGTGAGCACCGCATGACCGAGACCATTCGTTCCCGCAAGGGCCGCACTCTCGTGGTCGTCGGGGATCCCGCCCTGCTCACCATGGATCGGCTGAGCGAGTTCACCGCGCGGGTGGACTCCGATCCGCGGATCGCCAGCGTGTCACTTGTCGCAGGGCCGGGCGCTTCGAGCCGGTGGCTGCGGGCGACGGCCCCGGCCGGACCCCTGGTCGCGGTCGCCACGGATCTCGAGGACCTCGTCGGCCCGCTGGATGCCGACGATCCCGAGGCCCTGAAGTCCTGGCTGGGGAAGGCCGCCGAGCGGGGCCTGTGGCACGACTGGTGGGTCACCGGAAGCACCGATGTGGCGCGGGCCGAGGCGCTGTTCGCGCGCGGCGGACGTCGACGTGGCTGAGGTGGACGACCCCAGCAGCGCCCACCACGCGGCGCTGCGTCAGTACCGCCCGCGCAGCGGCCGGCTCACCATCGCTGTCGACGTCACGTGGCTGGGTCCGCACGAGACCGGCGCGCAGGTGCTCACCACCTCCGCGCTCGGGGCGCTCGCCCTTCAGGACGCCGTCACCGAGATCCGTCTCGTCGGCCTCGACGCGCTGCCCTCGTATGCGGCGCACCTTGCCGACTCGCCCAAGATCCGGCTCGTGAGCCCGGGCGAGGACGTCCCGATCTCCGATGTCGTCTGGTACCCCAATCAGATCGACGGCCGCAGCAACATCTCCTCGGCCCGCCGCCTCGGGTCGCGCATCATCACGACGTACCTCGACCTGATCGCCTACGACATCCCGCGGTACCACGGCAGCGAGCAGGCGTGGCACGCCTACCGCTCCCTGCAGCGTCGGATCGCGTTGAGCGTCGACGGGATCACCACGATCAGCAACGACGTGGCCGAGCGCCTGCTCGACGAGGTGCCGCGGCTCGAGCCCGACCGCGTGCTGCCGCTCCCGCTGGGCCTCGATCACATCTCCCGCGAGCAAGCCCCCGACGCTCCCGGTGAGGACCTTGCCGAACTCGTCGCGACGTTGCGCGACCGCCGGTTCGTGGCGGTCCTGGGCAACGACTTCCAGCACAAGAACCGCGACTTCGCGATCAAGGTCTGGCAGCGAGCGCTGCAGGATGGCCAGCCGTGCGATCTCGTCCTCGCCGGCCTGCATGTCAAGAGCAGCAGTTCGAAGAAGGACGAGGACGACCTGGTCGCCCGGCACCTCGACCTGCGCGGCCGCATCCACACGGTCGGGCATGTGAGCTCGCAGAGCCGCGCCTGGCTGCTGGCCAACGCGGACGTCGTGCTCTACCCGACGAGTGCGGAGGGCTTCGGCTTCGTGCCCTACGAGGCGGCCGTACTCGGCACGCCGTCGGTCTTCACGGACTTCGGGCCGCTGCGGGAGATCTCCGGGCTCAGTGACCTGCCGCGCCGATGGACGATCGACGACCACGCCCGCGACCTCGTCGACCTGCTCACCGACCAGGGCGCGCGCGATCGTCGGGTGGCCGGCCTGCACCTGGCGATCGATCGCTACACGTGGGCGGAGTTCGCGACCCGGCTCGTCGAGTTCTTCGAGCACATCACGCACATGCCGGAGGTGGCCACGAGCGCGGTGGGCGCGGACTCCGCGGCCGCCGACGCTGCGGCCCTGTCAGCCATCCTGTCGAGCCGCAGCTGGCGGGTCACCGCCCCGTTGCGACGGCTCGGCAAGCGCCGTCATTAGGTGACCGCCCTGTGGTAGACCAACCAGCCCTTCGTCGGCAGAGTCGAAAGTGTACCGATCTAGGCGGCGCAAGACGGTCGATTGATGCTCGACGACGTTGCGCAGTTGTTGGGACTGGACTGTCTTCGGATCCTCAACGATGAGATACGGAGGCCCGTGTTGGTCAATGTAGGACACGAGTGTGTCCAGATCTTCCGGCCTCAAGACCTCCCCGAACGGTTCGTACCACGGGAAGGATTCGTTGAATCCGAGGATTCGAACTGCCGTGGGTAGGTGCGTCAGGACGAGGAAATCCCCTTTGTTGGAAAGCCCCGCCAAAAACTCCAAATGGGACTTAACCGTCATCGCGTCTGGTGAAGCGAGGCAGCGCGATTCAATGAGCGCGTAGGGCGGATCGCAGTTTCGTGGTTCGTTCGGGATTGCGCCAAGGGCACGCACCGTGCCGCCGATTCCCGAAAGGAGCAGTCCGCCGATGAGGGCGACTGCTATCCACGAGTAGGGGGCGACAGATCCGATGGGCCAGCTGAGGACGCGCAGGCCCAAACGCTCGACTGGTTGTGCCCACAGAAGTACGAGTAGAACGAACTCGAACCAGATGTTGGTGTCAGTCTGGCGATTCACGTAGTAGATCAGCCACGCCAGCATCGTGACTCCGATGCCGCATTGGTAAGCGTCCATCGCGGACGCGAGGCCGCCCCGGGCGCGATAGGTGGCGCGAACAATCGCCAAAGCGGCTCCGAGAACCACGATGGCAAGGACGGGATCCCATCCCACCGAGTAGCCACCGAACCCGGTGATGAAGTTGCTGACCGAATCGAAGGAACCACTGGATGCGGAGCCCTTCACCACAATCCGAGCCAGCAGCATGCCTCCAAGGAGGGAAGCGCCTGTAAGGACGGTGAAGGCCATCAGAATCTTGGTGAGGCTCGCTAGCGGTGAACACGGTCGATACCACGTGATGATGAGAAACGCTACAAATCCAAGAGCCAGCGCGATTCCAGTCTCTGGGCTGATTGCCACCGCCAAACCCGACGTCAAGGCTGCCGTCAAGACGTCGATAGGTTTCGCCGTGCGGCGGCTCAAAACGATCAAGACCACTGTTCCGACCATGAAGGGCACATAGCGCAGACCAACGAGGTTGGGTCGTGTGTCAGAGTTGAGCGCGAGGGCGGGAAGACCGATGAGAACTACGGCCGTCAACCACCAGAAGTGGCGACGATTCAGGAGCCTCAGTCCGAGAAGGATCAGCGCGACCAGCAGGAGATCCCCGATCCGCACGGCTAGTTGCAGGTTGCCGACCGAAGCGCCGAAGTACTCTTGAGCGCGAAGTATCGCCGCTGTGAGGATCGGCATGCCGATTCCGTAGTTGGCTCGAGAAACGTTCCCCGTCGTTTGACAGCAGATCATGTCGTAGCCGGGGAGCATCGTGCTCGCGTAGTGCGTATCGGTGTAAGTCAGACCTGCCGAAGTTGACTCGAATGATGGATGTAGCAGCGGCCATACGAACATGAGTGTGATGCACCCGACGACCGCCAGACCCAATAGTGTCGCCGCCACCCGTCGTGGCCCTGAGCCGAGCGAAAAGGTTACCCGCAACCGCGGGAAATTTGCCAATGCTGAGGCACAAAGGAGCGCGCCGAGGAAGCCTCCAACGAACCAGGGATTCTGTCGCCATTGGATGGCCACTGCGAGGGACAGTAGCCCTATGGTGGCGGTCGCTACCGTTCGATTGGCTGGACCACGCAGCAACGAATCGCCGGGTCGAAGTAGGACGGCAAGGCAAAAGGTCAGGATGAGGGCGACCAGGAATAGATCGGCAAGTTTCTGGTCCAGCGTGGACTCCACCGCGTTCTGGCGGACGTGAGTGGCGAGAAACCGCGGACTAGCCGGTTGCCGATGAAGGGCGAACAGCGCCCCCCCGACCAGACGGGGAACGGGGTAAGCCAGGTCAGCGTCAGCCCACTGGGTCTGTGCACTGATCGGTCCCCATCCCGCCGTGAAGGTAAGTCGTGTCCGGCACCTAGTCAGCGGCCAGGCGCAGGAGGTACTCGCCGTAGCCGCTCTTGATCAGGTCGTGGGCGAGCTCGGCCAGATCGTCCGAGGTGATCCAGCCGTTGCGCCAGGCGATCTCCTCGACGCAGCCGACCTTGGTTCCGGTGCGGTCCTCCATCACGCGGACGAACTCACCCGCGTCCTGGAGCGAGCGGAACGTCCCGGTGTCGAGCCAGGCGGTGCCGCGTTCGAGCACTGTCACCGTCAGCGTTCCCGCCTTCAGGTAGTGGTCATTCACCGTCGTGATCTCGAGCTCGCCGCGCGCGCTGGGCGTGATGTTCTTCGCGACGTCGACCACGGTCTCGTCGTAGAAGTACAGGCCAGGGATCGCGTAGTTGCTGCGCGGCTTAGCCGGCTTCTCCTCGACGGACAGGGCGACGCCGTTGTCGTCGAACTCGACGACGCCGTACTCGCTGGGGTTCGCGACCTCGTAGGCGAAGACATGCGCTCCGGACTGCTGTGTGAGTGTCGCGAGCTTGCGACCGAGGCTGGGACCGTAGAAGAGGTTGTCACCGAGGATGAGTGCGGCCTGGTCTCCGGCGAGGAAGTCCTCGGCGATGAGGAATGCCTGCGCCAGCCCTTCAGGCTTGGGCTGCACGGCGTAGCTGATCGACATGCCCCAGGGCGATCCGTCGCCCAGCAGACGGGAGAACGACTCGGAGTCCTCGGGCGTCGTGATGATGAGGACCTCGCGCAGGCCCGCCGCCATGAGCGTGCACAGCGGGTAGTGGATCATCGGCTTGTCGTAGACCGGCAGCAACTGCTTGCTGACGCCCTTGGTGATCGGCCACAGCCGGCTGCCGGTGCCACCGGCCAGGATGATCCCCTTCATCGGGCAGACGCTACCGCTTCCGGGCCGGGAGAAGGCCCTGAGCGCTGGCCCGAGCCTTGGCCCACCGGTCGTCCTCGATCGTCACGGCCAACGCGGTGTTGACGGCGACGCGTCGCAGCGTGCGGAGGGCGTGCACCGGATCGAGGGCGAACTCGGCCGGGAACAGGCGCAGTCGGTTGCGGACGATCGTCGTCCTGCGGTGCGGCGAGTGACCCGATGAAAGAACCGACCGACCGAGAACCATCACCTGGTGGCCCACGCCGACCCTGTGGCGAATCGCGACGTCCGTGGCAAGCACGATGCGGCGACCGGTCTGGCGCAGGCGAAGGCACGCAGCGGCGTCGACCGCATCGATGCCCAGCGACTCGTCGAATCCGCCGACTGCCGTCATCGCCTGGACGTCCCACAGCGTGCCGGTCTGGATGACCTCCGGAGTGATGAGAACGTCGCCGTCGAAGGAGACCGGATAGCTGAGCTCACCGCTGGCGTCGTCGATCGATCCCGCGGCAACGGCGCCCACGTGCTCGATGCCGAGGGCATCGGCCGCGAAGCCCGCCGCCAGCACGAGTCGCTCCACGTAGTCCTCGGGGATCTCGGAGTCCTGGTCGACGGTGAGCAGCCACGTGGCGTCAGCATCGACGGCGGCTCGGAGTCCGTCATTCAGGCTCCGCGCGATGCCGGTGTTGCTGCGGTGCCGGACCACGCGGGCACCGGCGTCCCGGGCCGCCTCAAGTGCGGGGTCGAAGGTGCACGGGCTGCCGTCGTCGACCACCAGGACCGGCACGGACTGCCGCACCAGAGTCGTGACCAGCGAGACAAGTTCGTCGGCGTCCGGGCGGTATGTCGGCACGACGGCCAGCACCCCATGGATCACTTCGGCAGTCTACGGAGCGGTAGGCTCTGATGACGTTATCCACAGGCGGAGGAACCCTTGACTGAGGCGAAGCGCGCGCTGATCACCGGCGTGACGGGGCAGGACGGCTCCTACATGGCGCAGCAGTTGCTGGAGAAGGGCTACGAGGTTCACGGGGTCGTTCGCCGCTCGTCGACCTTCAACCGCAGCCGCATCGATCACCTCCACCATGACGAGCACATCCCCGGTCGCAACCTCCACCTGCACTACGGAGACGTCACCGATGCCGCCCGCATGGGCCAGCTGGTCGCCGAGATCCACCCGCACGAGGTCTACAACCTCGCGGCCCAGTCTCACGTCCGCGTGTCCTTCGACGAGCCGGGCTACACCGCTCAGGCAACCGGCGTCTCGACCCTGAACCTGCTCGAGGCGATCCGCACGGTCGACACGTCGATCCGCTTCTACCAGGCCAGCACGAGCGAGATGTTCGGCGCGAGCCCGCCGCCGCAGAACGAGGACACTCCGTTCTACCCGCGCAGCCCTTACGGCGCCGCCAAGGTGTACTCGTACTGGATCACCAAGAACTACCGCGAGGCGTACGACATGTTCGCGGTCAACGGCCAGCTCTTCAATCACGAGTCCCCGCGCCGTGGCGAGACGTTCGTGACCCGCAAGATCACCATCGCGGTTGCCAACATCGTCAAGGGCAAGCAGGACGAGCTTTGGATGGGCAACCTCGACTCGATCCGCGACTGGGGCTATGCCCCCGAGTACACGGACGGCATGTGGCGGATGCTCCAGGTCGACGCACCTGAGGACTACGTCCTGGCGACCGGCACGGCGTACACGATCCGCGACTTCCTCGGCTTCGCGTTCGACCATGCGGGCCTCACGTGGGAGGACCACGTGAAGTTCGACCCCAAGTTCCTGCGCCCGACCGAGGTCGACGAGCTGATCGGTGACGCCTCGAAGGCGAAGAACAAGCTGGGCTGGGAGGCGAAGGTGCTGCCGCCCGAGCTCGCGAAGATCATGGTGGACGCCGACCTCGCGCGGCTCGACGGAGCTGCCGAGGGCCAGTTCTAGGCCCTGCCGTGCGGGCCCTCATCACCGGAGCAGCCGGTCAGGACGGCACGATCCTTGCCACGCAACTGTCCCGGCAGGGTGCCGACGTCATCGGCATGGTCAAGCCCGGCACCGACGCTCGCTCGCTGCAGCGCTACGTGCCCGGCATCTCGTGCCCGTGGAGTGCGATCTCGGCGATCCCGAGTCGCTGTTCGATCCCTCGTCGTCGACACGGGCCGGACGAGATCTACAACCTCGGCGGGATCAGCTCGCATCGGGCGAGTCCTGCGAGCACCGGACGAGGTGCGGCGGATCAACGTCGACGCGGTCGGCGCGCTGCTCGACGCCATGGACGAAGGTGCCGCGCTCGCGGCTCTTCCAGGCCTCGTCGGCGTCGATCTTCGAGGGCACCGACGCCATCCCGCAGACCGAACGCAGCCGACGTGTGCCGAAGACGCCCTATGCAGTGTCGAAGTCGGATGCGATGGATCTCGTCGAACGCCGCCCGCGATCGCGGAATCTTCGCCGTCTGCGGCATCCTCTACAACCACGAATCACCCTTGCGCAGCGACAGCTTCGTCACCCGGCGGATCACGAAGGGCGTGGCTCGGATCGCCGCGGGCCTGCAGGACGTGATCGAGCTGGGCGACATCGACGTGGCCCGCGACTGGGGCTGGGCCCCGGACTACACGCGGGCGATGCAGCTGATGATCCGGGCCGAGGTGCCGCACGACTACATCCTCGCGACCGGCATCTCCCATCGGCTCTCGTTCTTCCTGATGAAGGCGTTCCGCGCTGCTGGCATCGACCGACTGGAAGGCGCACGTCGTCAGCTCCAGTGACCGCAAGCGCACGACGGACACGAACATGACGGTCGGCGACAGTCACGCCGCCTACGTCGAGCTCGGCTGGCGGCACACCGTCGACTTCGACGACATGGCCGCGATCATGGTGCGCCACGACATGGCCCTGCTCGCAGATCCGGACGCGCTCTGGGAGATCCCGTGACGCAACGGAAGGTGTCGTATGCGCAGAACGCGGAGGACATCCGCGTCTGGCGGGCCTTCGCCGATCGTGATCCCGGTGCCGAGAACCTGACGTATGTCGACGTGGGCGCCAACGAGCCGAGGCATCTGTCGATCACGGCAAGCCTGAGCGACATGGGCTGGAGCGGCCTGCTCATCGAGGCCGATCCGGAACTCGCCGCCGAGCTCCGGGTGCGGCGCCCGCGCGACGTCGTTGCGCAGCTCGCGGCGGGTGGCGGTCCCGGCGAGATCACCTTCTACCGCGTTCCGGGAACCGGCCTGGGCACCCTGGACTCCGCCGAGGCCGACGCTGCGCGAGTGCGCGGCTTCGAGGTCGAGGCCGTCGTCGTCCAGGTCGATGCCCTCGACGACATCCTCGACCGGTACGACGTCGGCGCCATCCACTTCATGTCCATCGACGTCGAGGGTGCAGAATCCATTGTCCTGCAAGGGCTTTCCCTTGCTCGCCACCGACCCTGGGTGGTGTGCATCGAGGCGGTGCTGCCCGGCACCAGCACGCCCAGCCATGACGAGTGGGAGCCCAAGCTCCTAGGCCATGGCTATCAGTACGTCGCGTTCGACGGGGTCAACCGCTGGTACGTGGCGGACGAGCACTCCGAGCTTGCCGAGGCGATCGCCGTGCCCTTCAACGCGATCGATGCGGGCGAGTTCGGGTGGGTGATCAGCGACGCCGATGAAGTGGATCGACGCGCCAACCGCGCGGAGATCCGCCGTGCGTGGCAGCGCGAACTGATCCTGCACGACATCCGCACGGAAGTGCCGACATCGGAGTACGAGAAGCAGATCAACGAGCTGCGCACGGCGCTGACGACCGTCGAGGGATCGCGGTCGTGGCAGTACTCGCGCAAGGTCGCCAAGGTGGGGCGCGTCGGCGTGCACAAGGCGCGGCAGGCGATGCAGAGCATGCCAGCGCCCGTCGACAAGGCACTCGTCCGTCGACGGCACCTGCGTCACGTCACGATCAACATGGGCCATCTGACCGACGCCGCCTATCTGGGCGCCCCGCCTGCGGACGTCGTCGGCTGGATCACCCCGGAGGGCCTGCCGCCGATACCCGATGGGGGCTTCGACCTGACGTCCTTCACGCCAGACGACGCGGCCGCGGCTCGCCAGTGGCTGGAAGCCGGGCCGTACGACACCGATGCGCTGCTCGACCGACGCACGGACAACCACGGCGACGAGCTCGGGCGCACGATCGCCGCGCTCCGTCTGCGCCTGAAGCTTGCCGATCGTCCTCAGTCGCCGCTGTGGGCGGGCGGCAATCGCGTCCTGTTCGATGCCCGGTGCCTGCAGACGGCCGCGTTCGGCAACCGCGGCATCGGCCGGTTCGCCAAGGCCGCACTGCTCGGCGCCCGAGAGGCGATCGGCGACGATCGCTTGGTACTGCTGGTCGATCGGGGGCTCGAGGAACTGCCCTCGGAGCTCGCCGGCGAGTGCGAGCAGGTCACCAGGGTCGACGAGCGGACACTCCCGACGTACAGCGTGCTGGTGCAGCCGTCGCCCATGACCGCGAGTGCGGAGCCCCTGATCCCGCTCCTGCACAGCAACGCGCACAAGATCGCCGTCGTCTTCGACTTCATTCCGCTGCACTATCCGACGATCTACCTGCGCCACGTCGCCGGCCGCGCGGAGTACGCGGCGGCGCTCGACGCGCTGAGGTACTTCGACGACTTCGTCTGCATCTCGCACCTGGCCCAGCGCGAGCTGGCAGAGTTCCTCGGCCGTCCGGTGAGCGGCACGGGCGCGGTTCCGACAATCGTCGCCTGGCCCCGCGACGTCCTGCCGCCCGGCGAGGCCACCCCTCCGTCGAACGGCATGGGTCCGATCGTCGTCATGACGGGGGACGAGCCACGTAAGAACACCTTCGGCGCCTTAGCGGCGATCGGTGCAGCCACGGCCGGGGAGGATCGCGACGTGGTCGTGATCGGCATGGCCGGCCAGGAGACCCGCGTCCACCACTGGTCGATCGCTGCCGCGATGCGTCCCGGGGAGGCACGCACCACGGGTCGACTGTCCGACGAGGAGATGCACCAACTGCTGGCCGAGTCGAGCCTCGTGGTGGTCGCGTCCTTCGACGAGGGCCTGTCGCTGCCCGTGATCGAGGCGCTGCGGGCGGGCACGCCGGTCGTGGCGTCCGACATCCCGTCCCACCGCGAGCTCATCGGAGCCGGCTCCTTCCTGGCTGATCCGGCCAGTCCGGCCAGCCTCGAGAGGGCCATCCGCCGCCATCGCGGCAAGGCAGCCACGCAGGTGGCGCAGATGCGCGCCCTGTCGCGGCATCAGCACTCCACGCTGGAATCGGTCGTCGGCAAGAAGGTCCAGGACGCTGTCAAGGCAGCATCCGTGGAACTGCCGCCCGCCGCCGTCCACGTGGCGGGCAAGTCCCTCGACGTGGGCATCGGCACTCCGTGGGTGCCGCAGAAGTCCGGCGTGGCCGACTTCTCGACGACGACCACGATCGAGCTCGCTCGCCTGTGCGACGTCACCGTGTACACGACCGCCGACGCCGATGTGCTCGGCTCGGTCCCGGAGGGTCTGCGAATCCGCAGCGGGCGCATCGACGACGTGCTGGCGCAGGGCAGCGATCACGACGTCTTCGCGTCGGTACTGGGCAACAGCCACTTCCACGTGCCGTTCCTGGAGGTGCTCGATCGCGTCGACGCGGTGGCTATCGCCCACGACACTCGCATGGTCGAGCTCTACATGGCCCTGCGCAGCAAGGGCGGCGTCGAGCAGGTGATGCTGCGCGGCACGGGGCGCGGTCGTCTGGATCCGCCGCTCGACGACCAGATCGACGACATGCGTCTGCTCGAGAACGCCGGGTTCTGGGAGATCGCGCGGCGCTCGCGCATGCTCGTCATGCACTCGCCCAGCGCGGCCCCGCGCATCGCTGCCGAGACGGGCGTCACGCCACGGCTGCTGCCGTTCGCGAACCAGCGGGCGCCGCAGGGCGAGGTCACCGAGCAGATGCGGGCCGATGCCCGTCGTCGGCTCGGCTTCGACGAAGGCGCGTTTGCGGGCACCGTCCACCTCGCCTCGTTCGGCTTCGTCGACGTGCGCACGAAGATGACCGACGTCGTGATCGAGTCCGCGGCCTGGCTGAGCCAGTGGGGCCACCGGGTGTCGCTGCACCTGGCCGGTGCCGCCGGAATCGACGACGTCGACGCCCTGACGCACGCGTGCTCGCGAGGCCGGGATCGCGAACTTCCAGGTCACCGGGTTCCTCACCGACGAGCAGTTCCGCGACTACCTGCTGGCCGTCGACCTCGGCCTGCAACTACGGATCAGCCCCCTGCTCGGCGTCAGTGGACCGCTCAGCGACCTTGCTGCCTACGGCACCCCGAGCGTTGCCAGCAACGGGCTCGCGGTCGACGTCGACACCCCCGACTACGTCGACCGGCTGCCCGACGACGTCAGCCCGGTGATGGTGGCCGAGGCGATCGAACGCCGACTCGCCCAGCCGATCGCCCATGACCTCCGCGAGCAGATGCGCCGGGAGTATCTCGACCGGAAGTCCCCGCGCCGCTACGCCGAACTGCTCCTGGCCCTCCTGCAGGAAGCCGCCTGAGTCTATGAATGGATCAAGACGTATCTTGAATTTCGTTATACGGCCAGATAGTTTCTGATACGTGGACCCCGTCGCGAACCCCTTCCGGCCCGGCGCCGGGCGCCGGCCGCCGGTGCTCGCCGGCCGGGCTGCGCTGCTGGGGTCGTTCGAGATCGTCCGTCGCCGAGCGGAGGAGCTCGGCGAGGGCGATCGCTCGTGGGTGCTCCATGGCCTGCGCGGGGTCGGGAAGACGGCCCTGCTGAACGAACTCGACGCGAGCGTGAGCTCACGTGGGTGGATCTCGGCCAAGGTCGAGGCCTCCTCGGCCACTCCATTGGCCGTCTCCTTGGCCTCAGCCCTGGTCAAGTCGATGCGGTCGGCGACCGGCCGTCACCCCGAGCCCGGCCTTCGTCGGCTGCTGGGCATCTTCAAGGGCTTCACGGTCAAGGTCGACCCCGCGACCGGGGCGTTCTCGCTCGGGGCCGACATCAAGCCGCTTCCGGGCGCTGATTCGGGCCGTCTCTCGGAAGATCTCGCGTCGCTGTTCGCCGTGCTGGGGGAGACCTCGCGCGACCTGGGCGTCGGCACCCTCATCCTCGTCGACGAGCTGCAGGAGGCGACCGCGGAGGAGCTCACCGCCGTCAACACCGCCGTGCACTCGCTCGGCCAGGGCGGCGCGCCGCTGCCCGTCGTCTTCGTCGGGGCCGGCCTGCCGTCGCTGCCGGCGCAGTTGGCCGAGGCGACCAGCTATGCCGAGCGGCTGTACGAGTACCGACCTGTCGGCCTGCTCACCCAGGTCGACTCCACCGCGGCGCTGACCGGTCCCACCACCGCGCAGGGCGTGTCGTGGGAGGACGACGCCTTGGACGCCGCGCTGGCCATCGCCGCGGGCTACCCGTACTTCCTCCAGGAGGTCGGCAAGCACGTGTGGGACGTCTCCCCGGGGCCGCAGATCACCATCGACGACGTCGAGGTGGGCGGCGAATTCGCGCGGCGCGAGGTGGACGAGGGCCTGTACCGGGCGCGGTGGGAGCGGGCGACCGGTGCGCAGCGGGCGTTGCTGCGGGCGATGGCGGAGCTCGGCGGTGACGAGGCCGTCGTCGTGTCGGACCTGGTGGCCCCGATGAACAAGAACCGCGTTCAGGACCTGTCGGTCGCCCGCACCGAGCTCATCAAGAAGGGCCTGCTCTACGCGCCGGAGCGCGGTCAGCTGGCGTTCACCGTCCCGGGCATGAGCGCCTTCATCAAGAAGCAGACGACATGACCGGCGTCGCCCGGCCGCGACGGGAGCCGTGATGTACGTCGGCATCGACATCGAGCAGTTCGTGCGCGACCCCTATGCGTCGGGGATCCAGCGGGTGCTGCAGTACCTGGCCAAGGAATGGCCGGTCGAGCAGGTGCAGGCCGACTTCGTGGTTCCACTCGGCGACCGCTTCGGGCTCCTGACCCCGGCTCAGGCCGCTGAGCTGATCTCGATCGCATTCGCGCCGCGCGCCCCTGGAGACGACCTGCGCCAGCTCGTCTCCGATGCCCTTGCGACGGATGTCGCCGCTGGTGGTCAAGCCCGGCGACCTGCTGGCCATCTACGACGCGTGGCTGCTGCCCGAGGTGTCGTACCTGCCCTCCGTGCTGGAGCGGTTCGAACTGTTCGCCAAGTGCGTGCCCACGTCGATGATCGGCTACGACACGTTGCCGATGAGCGAGCCGGCCAACTACCGGTTCAAGCCGGGCACGGCGGCGTGGGTCAGCGAGTACTTCCGGCACCTGGCCACGGCGGACTCGGTCGTCTGCATCAGCGGCTACGCCCGCGAGAGCATCCTGACGCGCCTGCGCCGCGATCCCGCCCTGCCGATCTCGGTGGCGCACCCCGGCGGGGACCATCTGGCCGTCCGCGATTCCCTGCCGCCTGCCCGACCGGTTTTCGCCCGCCTGGGGACGCTGGAGGCCCGAAAGCGGCCCGTTGAGATCCTCCAGGCGTTCGGTGAGGCTGTCGCCGCTACGGGGCTGGAAGCCGAGCTGCTGTTCATCGGCAATGCATCGGCGTCGGACGAGTCGATAAATCGGGCAATCCGGACGGCCATCGACGCGGGCGCCTCGGTTCGGTGGGTCGAGGGGGCCAGCGACGCCGAGGTGTATGACCTGGTGCAGCGGTCCAGCGCATTCCTGTCGATCGGCACCGAGGGTTACGGCATCCCGGTCCTCGAGGCGATCAGGCTGGGCACTCCGGTGCTCTTCGACGGCGTCCAGCCGGCCGGCGACCTGATGGTCGGGCATGGCGCCCGGCGGATCGACGGCATGTCCGCCGCGGGGCTCGCCGCCGCGTTCACGGAGTTCGCCGACCCGGTCGCGCTCAGTGAGCTCCGAGCAGAGTTCGACCCCGCGGCCGTGCCCACCTGGGGAGCCTTCGCCGAGGGCGTTGCTGCGGCGGTCGCCGCGCGATGAACCGGATACGCCAGTGGGCGTGGATCTGGCTTCCGCTGGCCTTCTTCGTCATGTGTGCGGGGTGGGCCCTGACCTCGCCGCCGGGGTCGTCCCCGGACGACGACTTCCACCTGTCGTCCATCTGGTGCGCAGGCGGAACGCGGGCGGGCGTGTGCGAGGACGTCCCTGGTCATCCTGGACCAACGGGCGGTGCCGGCGGCCGTCGTCAACGCCGCCGAGTGCTTCGCCTTCAAGCCTGAGGTCAGCGCCGCGTGCGTCAAGGACCTGCCTGCTGGCCTCGTGGCGACGGACCGCGTCAACGTGACCGCGAACCTCTACCCCGGTGGCTACTACCGGGTCATGTCGATACTGGTCGGCCCTGATGTCGAGCGCTCGGTACTCGTCATGCGCCTCGCCAACGCCGGCCTCGCTGCCCTGCTGCTGGCGCTGCTCATTCGCGTGGTGCCTGTCGGCATCAGTCGCGCTGCTCTACTCGCTGTCACGATCACGTTCGTCCCCCTGGGGCTGTTCCTCGTGGCGTCGACGAACCCGAGCGGGTGGGCGGTCGTCGGCCTGACGCTCTATCTCGCGTTCGCCTACGCGCTGGTCGTCCGCACGGACTGGCGGAGTCGGCGGACCTGGCTGATCGCTGCCGGCGTGCTCGTCACGGGGCTCATGGCGGTCACCTCGCGGCTGGACGCAGCCGTCTTCGTCATCATCGCGACCGTGCTGGCCCTCGTGCTCGCTGGCGTGCGGCGTACGCGCCAGGGCTGGATCGCGGCGCTCCTGCTGTTCGCGATCTCCGCATTCGGTGCCTACACCTACCTCAGTCACGGCACGCCGACCTTCGCCGGTGACGGGACGGGGGTAGGCGGGGCAGAGCCTGGCGTCGGCCTGCTGCTGACGAATGCCACCTACCTGCCGATCCTCTTCGTTCAGGCGCTCGGCTTCGGCGGTCTCGGCTGGAACGACACCGTGCTCCCGCCGCTCGTCGGTGTGGTGGGCGTGCTGGCTGTCGGCGCCGTGGCCTACGCGGGGCTGACCGTGCTGACCCGCCGCAAGGCGTGGGCCGTCGCGCTCGCCTTCGCGGCCCTGATCCTCGTTCCGCTGGTCGTTCTCCAGCGTGACGGGCTGGCCGTCGGGGAGGCCGTCCAGCCGCGGTACCTGCTGCCCCTCCTCGCCATGCTCGTGCTGGTGCTGTGCCTGGGTCCCAGCCGAGCGAAACCCCTCGAGCTGGCCGGGGTGCCGGCGATCACCCTGGCCGTGGCGCTCTGCCTCAGCGCCGTTCTCGCCTACTGGGCCAACGCACATCGCTACTTCGGGGGCAGTGCGACCGGACTGTTCGACTTCAAGCTCGACCCGGCATGGCTCAGCGTCACGGGTGTCCCGTTGTGGCTCACTACACTCATCACGGGTGCAGCCGGCACCGTCTTCGTGGCAGGAGTTCTTGTGACCGCTCGTCAATCCGCTCGTCGCGGGTGACGGAGATGCACAAGCGAACCCTCGTCGCCATCCCCGCCTGGAACGAGCAGGGCTCGATCGCCGACGTCATCGCCAAGGTGCAGGAGCACCGCCCAGACGCCGACGTCCTCGTCGTCAACGATGGTTCATCCGACGACACTGCCGTGCTCGCCGAGCGGGCGGGTGCGACCGTCGTGTCACTGCCGTTCAACGTGGGGGTCGGCGGAGCAATGCGGACGGCCTTCCTCTACGCCAAGCGGGAGGGGTATGACGCCCTCGTGCAGGTGGACGCCGATGGCCAGCACGACCCTGCCGACCTCGATCACGTCCTCGACGGCCTCTCGGACGCCGATGTCGTCGTCGGCACCCGATTCCACCCCGACTCGATGTACTTCGTCGGCGGTCCCCGTCGCTGGGCCATGGTGCTGCTGTCGAAGACGCTGAGTCGCATGAACCACGGCGTGATCTCCGACCCGACCTCGGGCTTCAGGTCGGCCGGACCCAAGGCCATCGAACTGTTCGCGGTCGAGTACCCGGCCGACTACTTGGGCGACACCGTCGGTTCGCTCGCGATCGCCATCCGCCAGGGCCTGGTCATCCACGAGACCCCGGTGACGATGTACTTCCGGCAGACCGGTCGACCGAGCAAGAACGCGGTGTGGTCCGCCCTCTACCTCGGACGAGCAACCCTGGCGATCATCGCCACCAGCCTCAAGAAGAACACCCCGAGGGGTGATTCGTCGTGACTGCGCAGATCCTCGGCGCCGTGGCCGCCATCGTCACGTTCGTCTTCGTGTTCAGCCTGATGCGCCGCGGTGTGCTGCGCGAGAAGTACGCCGTGCTGTGGCTGCTGTTCTCGGGGATCGCCCTCATCCTGGCGATCTTCCCGCCGGTGCTGCGTTGGATCAGCGACGTGCTTGGCGTCGTCACCCCCGCGAACCTGCTCTTCTTCGCGACCGTCGTCATGCTGGTGCTCGTCAGCATCCAGGTCAGCTACGAACTGAGCCGGCACGAGGCGCGCATCCGGCGACTGGCCGAAGAGGTCGCGCTGCTGGACCGCGAACTGAAGGAACTGCGCGGGGACGAGAGTGAGTGAGCCCGTCCTGATCATGGCGTTCAACCGCCCCGATCACCTGCAGGTACTCCTCAACCGACTTCGCGAGGTCCGGCCGGATCGGGTCTTCGTCGCTGTCGACGGAGCGCGCGATGCGCGGCCCGACGAGGCGGACCGCGTGCAGGCCTGCCGTGACCTGGTGGCGACGATCGACTGGCCCTGTGACGTGCAGACCCTCTTCCAGGATCACAACCTCGGCTGCGGGCTGGGGGTCAGCACGGCCATCACATGGTTCTTCACGCACGTCGAGCGCGGGATCATCCTCGAGGACGACATCATCCCCGATCCGTCCTTCTTCCCCTACTGCGCGGAGCTGCTCGATCGCTACCAGGACGACGCCCGCGTGTTCGCCATCTCCGGCTGCAACTTCGTTCCTCCAGGCTGCGCAGTCGCATCCGGACCTGCCGTATCGATTCAGCCAGGTGCCGCACATCTGGGGCTGGGCCACGTGGCGCCGCTCATGGGCGCAGCACCACCTGGACATCGCCGGCTGGCGGCAGCCAGCTGCCGCCGCTGAAGTTGTGGAAGGCCTCGGGTCATTCGCTTCCGGCCAGCGTCTACTGGGCAGTCGACCTTCGAACTGCTGGCGCGCAAGGAGGTCGACACCTGGGACGGCCAGTTCGTCCTCGCGGGCATGGTCTCGGGGCAGCTGACCGCGACGAGCAACGTCAACCTCGATCGAGAACATCGGCTTCGGTGAGACCGCGACCCACACCGTCGAGGATCGCAACGAACTGCAGCCCGATCGACCGCCGATCTCGACTGCCGACTGCCGCTCGTACCCGTCGAACTCGACGACGAAGGCGGATGCGTGGACGCGGAAGCACCACTTCCGCGCCACGTGGCGCGGGATGCTCGACCAGGCCGACCGTTACCGTAAGCAGCGGAAAGCGAGGTCATCGTGACGATTGCCAAGGGCCGTGCTCTGGTCACCGGTGGAGCCGGCTTCATCGGCTCGCACCTGTGCGAGCGCCTGCTCGACGATGGGTACGACGTGCTGTGCGTCGACAACTACTACTCGTCGACCAAGGACAACATCGCCCACCTGCTCAGCAACCCGCGGTTCGAGGTCATCCGCCACGACGTGACGTTCCCGCTGTACGTCGAGGTCGACGAGATCTACCACCTGGCGTGCCCAGCATCGCCCATCCACTACCAGCGTGACCCGGTGCAGACGACGAAGACGGCCGTGCACGGGTCCATCAACATGCTCGGCCTGGCCAAGCGCACCGGTGCGAAGATCCTGCTCACCTCGACGTCCGAGGTCTACGGCGATCCGCTCGTGCATCCGCAGACCGAGGACTACTGGGGCAACGTCAATCCCATCGGCCCGCGTGCCTGCTACGACGAGGGCAAGCGCGCCGCCGAGACCCTCTTCTTCGACTACCGCCGCCAGCACGACCTGCCGATCAAGGTCGTTCGCCTCTTCAACACCTACGGGCCGCGCATGCACCCGTACGACGGCCGCGTCGTGTCGAACTTCGTGGTGAGCGCGCTCACCGGCAAGCCGTTGACGATCTACGGCGAGGGGCAGCAGACGCGTTCCTTCCAGTACATCGATGACCTCATCCGCGGACTTGGTCGCGATGATGGCCTCGCCGCACGAGGTGACCGGGCCGATCAACCTGGGCAACCCCGGCGAGTTCACGATCGCGGCAGCTGGCCGACCTGGTCATCGAGCATGACCGGGCCGACGTCGGGCATCGAGTTCTTCCCGCTGCCGCACGGACGATCCGGTGCGGCGGCAGCCCGACATCACCCGCGCCAAGCAGACCCTGGGCTGGGAGCCGACGATCCCGCTCGCCGACGGCCTGGAGCGCACGATCAGCTACTTCCGCGGGACTCTCGCGTAGCTCACCCCATGCTGATCGCCACGGGAACGGCGTTGGTGCTCCTCACATGGGGAGTGCTCTCCGTCAGCCTGGTTGCCGTTGGACTGCCGATCGACGCCGTAGTGAGCTCCGGTCCGATCGGGTGGGCCAACGTCCGCCGGGCGGCATGGTGGGGAGTGCTCGCCGTTGCTGCCTTCGCCAACGCGGCGAACCTGGTCGCACCGCTCGCCTCCCCCGGCGTGGCGTGGATGTGCATCGCATTGGTGCTGCTCTTGGGGATCGCTTCCCTGATCCTCGTGCGCCGGCGAGGCTGGCATGGGCGCCTGACCGTGTCGCGCTCGGCAGTGATCGTCTGGATTGGCCTTGCGGTCGCGGTTGTCTACGTGGCGGCAGCGGCTCTTGGGCCCGTCACGAACTACGACTCTGGGCTCTACCACCTCGGCGCGATCCACTACGCGGCCGACTATGCGACGATCCCCGGGCTTGCCAACCTCTTCTTCCCGTTCGGCTACAGCAACGCTGAGTTCCCCCTCGCGGCCCTACTGAGCGGCGGGCCCTGGGGCGCAGACGGGTTCCGCCTTCTCAACGGCCTCGTCCTGACGATGATGGTGGCTGACCTGGCCATCCGGTTCGGCAGGCGGCGTGGGGGTGCTGGCACGTACGTGCTTGCCGTCGGCGCCATGGCAGCGCTCGTGCCCATGGTCGCGCTGGTCGACTACTGGGTCACCAGCCCGTCACAGGACTCGACGGTCCTTGCTGTGACCGTCGTGGCATCCGCCTACGTCGCCGACGCGGTGGCGCACGATCGTGGATGGGTCCCCAACGCTGGCGGTCTGCGGCGCCCTGGTCCTGCTCCTCGTGCTGCTGCGACCGACCATGGCCGCCTACGCGACGGCGACCGTGGTTGTTCTTGTGGCAGTGCGCGTTCATCGAGGCCGGCGAACGGTCGCCGCGATGGCTTTCGGCGGCGTCGGTCGTCGTTGTTGCTGGAGTCGTGGCTGCGGCTTGCGGCAACCGCGCGCGACTACCTGCTCAGCGGCTGGCTGCAGTATCCGCTCTCCGTCCATGGGTTCGACGTGGCCTGGCGCGCCCCCGATCCTGTCAACGACCGCATCGCCACGTTGGGGAATGCCCGGGACCCCGCAGACCTGTGGGATGCCGCCCATGGCTGGGGTTGGGTCGGCAGTTGGCTCAGCCGCCTGCCCAGTCAGTGGGAGACCTACGCAGTCGCCTGCCTCGTGGTGGCCGCGGTGCTCTCCGTCGTCGTCGCCCGGCGCTATGGGCGACACCCTCTTCGGTGGCGCGCACTGGGACTGACCGTCCTACCGAGCGCAGTGATGACGATGGTGTGGTGGCTGGTGACTCCGCCATCGTTCCGATTTGCGTGGGGTCCGATCTTCACGTGCTTGACGATCCCGATCGGATGGATGCTGTGGCGGCTGGCCATCGCTGAGCCAGTTGGCCGAGCCGCGCGTTGGCGCCTGTTCACGGCTGTGGGCGTGGCCGGTCCGCTCATCGTCCTGACCGCCTACTGTGCTCTCGTCAGGATGCCGTGGTCCAGCATCACGACGGAGCGGTCCTGGGCGTTGGGATTGTCGTACGCCGTCGCGCCACCAAGAGCGGTTGACACCACGCCCGTCACGTTGCCGAGCGGGATGACGATTCTGGCGCCGGCGGGCGGAGAGCAGTGCTGGGCTGCCTTCCCGCTCTGCACCCCGCGCCTTCCGCAGACGCTTCGGTACCTCGACCCGCCGACTGGCCTTCAGGCGGGCCTGCTGCCCTGAGCTACGCGCGCTTGAATCCGATCGCGTAGATGGACTCGTAGTCCCGCTCTGCCAGGTCCGTCTCGGGATCGAACGGACGATCGCTCACGCGCTCGAGGCCGCTCGCACGGAGCATGTGCAGCAGGTTGTCCTGGTCGAAGAGGTGCTTGTGCTCCCCTGCCATGTAGGCGACGTAGTTCAGGGCGTCGATCCGCGTGGTGCCGTTCCAGGCCGGCTTCCAGCCGAAGTAGTCCTCGGGGAGCTCCCGCGTGCCTAAGTAGTGCTCGACGTAAAGGCGCGCGTTCGGCACAACGATCGAGAAGCTCCCTCCAGGCTTGAGGACGCGAACAGCGTCGGTGAGCAGAGCCAACCCGTCTTGATAAGAGAGGTGCTCGAACAGGTGTGATGAGTACACCTTGTCGACGGTCCCGTCGGCGAAGGGGATTCCGAACCGGAGGTCCCAGTACAGATCGCACTCACGCGACACGTCGATGGTGATCCACCCGTTCGTGCCCGCCCGGTAGCCGCCGCCGAGGTCGATCTTCAGCGGCGATCGGGCCGCGAATAGCGGGGAGCTGCTTGCGCGATCGCGCCATGCGCCGTCGGCGATCCACATCCTCGTAGATCGCTGTACTGAACGGGACCTTTTCCCGCATGACGGTGCGCAAAGAGTTCACGATTCCTCCGCGGGGAGGGTACCCCCGACCCGACCGAACCAGCCATGCCGGTGGGGGTAGGTGATCGCCGCCCGTCCAACGTCGGCTGCCGCTCGGGCCCTCTGCCGTCCGGCCGTGGCCGACAGGGCGATGCAGGCTTCTGGGCGCCCTGTAGTGACGGCGGCCTCCTCGCCGAAGGACGATGCGCGGGTATAGACGAGACCTTTGGACGCACCCAGCAGCCGCCAGTCGAGCAGGGCGCCCTGGCCGGCACCCGCGCGCGTCCGGTCGTGGTCGATGCCTCGGGCAGACCACGGGTCGAACCCCAAGGACTTCGCCACCGCTGACCAGCGGTCGCGGCCGGCCGGGGAATCGGCAGCGACGAACAGGGCGCGCTCGGGAGTCGCCGCGAGCAGCTGCTCGAGTCCGGCGCGGACGGTACGCCGCGTGGGTGCCTCGCGCGAGCGGTCGGTGCCCCGCACGTGCAGGGCCACGTAGGACCCGTGCCGCGAAAGCTCGTCGTCGAAGGGCCGATCGATGTCGTAGCTCCAGGCGATCTGCTCGTAGAAGAGCCTCCGCCGGCGGTCGAAGTCCTCCGCGGTGGCCAGGTGGAACTTCCCTCCGGCGATGATGAGAAGGGTCGTTGGCTCGCTCGGGTGTCGGAGGGCGTCGACGAGGTCGGTCATGAGAGCCTGCTCGCCGCGGTCGTGTCCGGCGAGCACGATCAGGCGGCGCTCAGGGTTCACCGTCAGGTAGCGCGGGAGGTCCTCGTGGCGCATGCCGACTCGTGCGTCGAGTCGCGAGCGGTCACAGAACGTTCGTTCGATCAGGTCTGAGGCGAACAGTTGGTCGGCCGACGCCGGCGCGGCATCCTCCGCCTCCCACATGACCTTGACGGGAACGTCGAGCTGCGCCGCCAGGATCGCCGAGCTCGCCCACGCCTGCAGGCGGTTGATGTAGCCGTTTCGCGGGACGACGACGATCTCGTCCAGGCGGTGCTCCACGGTGGGCCCTCCAGCAGGTTCGGGGTGCTCGGGCATGCACGCTACCCTTTGCCCGTGGCCGATCCACGAGTACTGATGGTCGTGCCCACCCTCGGGAGCCGGCCCACGCTGCTGGAGCAGTGCCTGGTCTCCATCTCCTCGCAGGACGTGCCGACCTCGATCGTCGTAGTTGCCCCGTCGGGAAACGCAAACGTCGAGCGCGTCGCGGCTCACCACTCCGCGCTCGTCGTACCCGATCCGGGCGGATTGGCCGCTGCGATCAACTTGGGCGTGGCGCACGCGGGACCGACACACGAGTTCGTCAACTGGCTGGGAGACGACGATCTGCTCGAGCCAGGATCGCTGGCGGCGACCGTGGCGGCGCTGGATCGCGAACCCACGGCGGTACTCGCGTACGGGGCCTGTCGGTACATCGACGAGGACGGCAGCGAACTGTGGATCAGCCGGGCTGGCTCGTGGGCGCCTCGGATCCTGAAATGGGGGCCAGATCTGATTCCTCAGCCGGGCATGCTGGTGAGGCGGTCGGCGTGGATTTCCGTGGGTGGCCTCGATGACGGCTTCCGGTTCGCCTTCGACCTCGACCTGCTCCTGAAGATCCAGGCCCTCGGCACCTTCGTGGACGTGGACCGGGTCGTGTCATCGTTCCGCTGGCACGGGGACTCACTAACCGTGAGCGACCGGTCAACGTCACTGCACGAGTCGGAGGTGGCCCGTAGGAGGGCGTTGTCGCCCGGGCCGCACGCCTTGGCGTGGCTGTGGGAAGCACCGGTGCGGGTGGCCACTCGGGCTGCCGCGAATGAACTGCACCGTCGGGCGGCCCGGAAGCAGTCCGGGAGTGTCGACGTGAGCCTGCCTGCCGAGTTTCCCTCACTCGACCGGTACCTGATCGAGACGCTCTCCGAGCGGGAGCGCGCGTCGATCGGCCTGCTGACCTTCAACCAGTGGCCCTTCGCGCTGGGCGCCGTCAGCGAGACCGCATTGGCCGCGCAGGCGATCGGCGCCCGCGTAACGGTCGGGTTCTGGTCCGGCAGGACACCGCTTTTCGACACCGGATGGATGACGAGTCGCACCGTGGCCCGCCTCCTTGGTTCGGCCACGATGGACCAGCGGGCTGAGCGTGCGCTCCGTGATGCGGGCCTGGCCGAGAATGCGTTCGTCGA
>CAVWJW010000003.1:0-149295 GCA_963755335.1 uncultured Actinomycetes bacterium | reverse complement strand
TCGTGATCGGCATGTGGGCATCCCGGCGACGCGACCTTCACGCGTAGACCCACCGGGATTACGTGCAGCGTCCGAGACGCATCCACCTTCGCTCAACCGAACCAGCGGGGCATGCGGCCGATCCGCATGTGGGTCCCTGGCGCAATTGCCTGGCATCGATTCCGCGCATCGCATGTACGGGTGGCGTAGTACGGGACCATGAACGCACCGGTGTGTCCCGAACTCGTCCACGCGACCATCGACAGGACTCCAGTTCGGTTGATCCGGCAGATCCGCACGTGACGGCTGCGGCACGACACCAAGGCGCCCCCGAGCCAATCATGAGTGGTCTGGAATGCGGTCGCCCCCGGGAAGCCCGTGTTCATCGTGATGCCCAGGAGATCAGACTTCCCAGACCACGCGTACCAGAACGTGCGTGCTACCCCTAGACGGACGCTGTCAAGGTAGGTCTGCGCGACAGAACGCGCAGGCCTTGTTCCCCCCGATGTCCTTGTCGGGGTAGTGCGAACCCGGGCCCTTGATCCCGTAGTTCACCTCCGTGTCCCACAACGGCCGAATCGGCGCGTGAGCATCGCGCAGCGCCGTGCGCACGCGCGCCACGTACGTCGCGCGGAGTGCCGGAGTCGCGGTGCTTGGTCCGTACGTGTGGATAGCAAAGACATCGACGGGCCACCCGACACGACGCAGTTCCTTCAGGTAGGACGGGAAGAATCGGTTGAAGGCGCTGGTCAGCCGGACGGTGCTGCTCGCCGCCACGACTTCGGCCGTCGGATCCAGTCGCCTGATGATCCGCTTCGCCTCAAGCGTCAAGCGCGCCATTCGCCGCGGCGTGCCTTGCCAGAAAGAGGTCAGGTTTGCCTCGTTCCAGATTTGGTAGGCGTCGATGGATGCGTTGTATCGCGTGACCACGGCAGTCACCCATCGCCTCCAGTCCGACAAGTACCTCGGATTGGAGGCTGCGCCTCGGTTCGGGTAGGTGCCCTGTGACTTGTGCGATGCTGCCCACGTCGGCGTGGACCCCAACACGTAAAGGATCTGCATCCTGGGCGTTCGCCGCCTGCATGATCAAGGCCCACCCACCAGTACTGGCCACGGCGCTGCTCGACCTGACCCCACGACACACCCGCATCCCAAAGCCGCACTGCGCCGTACGTCACCGACGGCACAACACCGTTCGCGATCTTCGGCACGTGCAGGCCGAAGTCACGACCATCGACGAATGTGTCAGCCTGGGCAACTGGCGCTGCTAGCCCAGCAAGCGGAACCAGTGCCGCCACAATTCCTACGACGAGGGTCCGAGCGATTCGTGAAGCGGCCATGAAAGGCGCCCTTTCGCCTACTGTCGACCGATCCAGATGGTGATGAACTTTTTGAGGCTACTCCGAATGCGAGCGAGCAGACACCGCACGAGGCTTGGTCGGTGTCTCCGCTTCTCGTCCCAGCCGTGAGCAGTGCACGGTGCAACTCGAATCTGCCACACAACCGCGACACAACCGCGGTCGATCTGCGGCGTAGTTCTTGCCTATCGCGGGTGCTCACGGTCGAGAGTGGAGGAGTGGACACGGCCTGGACGACATCGTCGAGGACGAGATCCTGGACGACGGACACGGAGGACATCATGACCGCGCTTGAATACACACTCTTGGCGGACGAGGCGGACACCCAACACACGGAACCGAGCTGGTGGTCTGACGTGTACAACGCTCTGTCGGGAATCGTGAATCAGTTGACTCGTGAGGCCGATGCCACTGAGGGCCCCGGCGGCGACCTGACGGTTGCCGTGTCACGCCAACCGTCGCTCACCAGGGACGCCAGGATCCTGTTGGTCGAGCGCGCGCGGCTGCTCCAGCGGGCTCATCGGTTGCGCAGGGTTATCGACTTCGAGTTCGGCCAGGAGTCACAGGTCTCTGCGATCAAGCACGAGTATCGAATGCTGACTATTGAACTTGATGACCTTCATGTACGGACGCGAAGCCTCATCAGAGACTCATTCAGCCGAGACATCCACGAGGAGTGCGCCTGACACAACTGGCCGCCCCTCGCCCGCCTGACCTTGCCGCGGGCCCGAGCCCACATGGGATGCATCTGTGACTTGTTCAGCGGGCGCCCACCCGACGTGCAGAACACGAGCGGATCGGGTTCTGGTCCGTGAATCATCCAGGTGCGCCTGCAGGATCGGCACCAGATGCGGCGGAAGGGTGATCACGCGGACACTCGCGATCTGGTTTCTTTGTATGGTCTCGTCGGCGGTCGCTGTGGTCATCGCCGCACGAAACGGCCGATAGGCCTGCGGTCGACACGGAGCCGTCGCGCGTTGTCGCCGGGCTACGCCGACGATCCTTCGCCTTCGACTCCTCGTTCTTCTCAGCCGCCTTCTGGGCCTGCCGCTTGCGCAGGTCGGCGTGCCACGTCCGGACAACATCGGGCGTCACGTCGCACAGGGGCATGCGCCCGAGGCGGGTATGACAACACGATCCTCACGTCGGCTACCGGTCGCAGGCCATGTGCAGGACCCGAGCAATCGCATGGATGGCCTCGGGCACGACGCGGTAGTGCACGCTCATACCCCGGCGCTCCTTGGTGACCAGCCCCGCCTTCTCCAATGTCTTGAGATGGTGGCTGACGGTCGGCTCGGATAAGCCCACGAACGGGGCGAGCTCACACGTGCACGCCTCGTGCTCTGGCTGATCGAGCATGAACACCAACAACCGCAGCCGAGTCGGATCCGCCAGAGCCTTCAACCGCACTGCCAGGGCGATCGCATCCGTCTCGGACAGCGACGCCTCGGCTCCCAGGGGGGTGACGTCGATCGGCGAGAGGTCGAGGAGGGGCTCTGGCAGCGGTTTGGGCATGTGACCATCGTCGCACTGAATTGACATATGTCAAAGAGGTACACCATGCTGCTCTTAGACGTTCATCGAATCAATCGACCGAGGAGGCCTTGTGTCCCAGGTCATCGAGCGCATCCTATACGCCGCGGCCAGGTCCTCACCCTCGTGGGAGCGGCCGCGGCATGGGTCGGGCTGTATGCGCTGAACGAGCACCTGTGGGACTGGCTGCTCTACGACGCGTTCGGGATGAACCCTGCCGACCGGCTCACCGAAACGATCCACTTCTTCCTCTACGACACCGCGAAGATCACCCTGCTGCTCATCGGGATCATCTTCATCGTCACCGTGCTCCGCTCCTACATGAGCATCGAGCGGACCCGCGCACTGCTCGGCGGCAAACGCGAGGGCGTCGGCAACATCATGGCCGCCGGACTCGGCGTCATCACCCCGTTCTGCTCCTGCAGTGCCGTCCCGGCGTTCATCGGCTTCGTCGCCGCCGGTGTCCCCCTCGGCGTCACGATGAGCTTCCTCATCGCCAGCCCCATGGTCAATGAGATCGCCATAGGAATGCTGTTCAGCCTCTTCGGCTGGCAGGTCACCGCCGTCTACATCACCGCCGGACTATTGATCGCGGTCGTCGCCGGCTGGATCCTGGGCCGCGTCAACGCCGAACGCTGGGTGGAGCCCTTCGTGTTCGAGACCAAGCTCGGCGGTCAGGCAATCGACCCAGCTGCCGGCCTCACTCTCGACCAGCGCATCCAGATGGGCGTTGAGGAAGTCGGCACCATCCTGCGAAAGATCTGGCCCTACCTCCTGGTGGGCATCGGACTGGAGCCGTCATCCACGGCTGGGTGCCCACCGACTTCTTCACCACCTACGCCGGCCCGGGCAGCACCTTCGGCGTCCTCATCGCCGTCGCCATCGGATCTGTGGCTCTACTCCAACGCTGCGGGCATCATGCCAATGGTCCAGGCGCTGTACGAGAAGGGCCTACCTATGGGCACCCTCCTCGCCTTCATGATGGCCGTCGTCGCTCTCTCCCTGCCCGAGATGATCCTGCTCCGCCGCGTCCTCAAGCCCCAGTTGCTCGCCATGTTCGTCGCTGTCGTCGGAACCGGCATCGTCGCCATCGGCTACCTGTTCAACTTCATGCTCGCCTAACAGCACCAGGAGAACACCATGATCATCAAGGTCCTCGGCCCCGGCTGCACCAACTGCAAGAACCTCGAACGCGTCACCCGCGAAGCACTCACCGAACTCGGCATCCAGGCTGACGTCGAGAAAGTCGAGGACATCTCCACCATCTTGGGCTACGGGATCCTGAGCACCCCCGGCCTCGTCATCGACGAGAAGGTGGTCCTCGCCGGCGAGTGCCCCGGACCCCCGAGGTGAAAGGCCTCATCATCGCGGCCGCACAGGCCTAACCGACTGAGGTCGAGCGACTACTACTCGGCAGGCACCGACGACATCTGCTCTCCACAGCAGACCTCGGAATGCGGCATGGCGTCGCCGCACGGGCAGCCCTTTTCATAGACAAGCGTTGCCCCGCACGACTCGCACACAAACCTGGCTCCGGCGTCACGCGACATCTGGGGCTCCTCTTCGCTCATCGGTGATCGCGAGCCAGTCCATGACTGCGCGAGACTGCGCGATCTCTAGCACAACCCACACTATCTGCGCGCTTCACGGGATGACCGGGCAATCGCCTCCGCAACAGCGGGCGCGACAGTTGAATCGAACACGCTCGTCGGCGGCCCGAGTACGAAACTGACATCGATGAAGGGGTGCAGCACAGCGGCATTTCGGCGCTCGTCGACCCCGAAATCAATAGCGGGCCATGTCTACTTGGATCAGTGACGGAGCCAGACATGTAAGGCCCGTGTAGTTGTTGTGGAGACGGTGTGGAGATTGGCCAACCGCGTTGATACGGCCTCAAAGCGGTTGGTAGACCGGCAGCTACGGCGCTCATCGAGCACCGAGATGGCTCAGGAGGAGACCATGCCCGCAACGTTGGTGCCGCGCCGATCACCACGATCAGGCCGGCAGATTCGATGGTCACGCCACGCGGTGCAGACGGTAGTGGTCGCCTGGATCGCCTGGATCGTCTGGTCCAAGGCGGTCGCCGGCCCAGGCTCGGCAAGCGCTGAGGCGCTCTGCCCGTTCGGTGGATTCGAGACCGCCTTGGACCTGGATCACCACCGGTGGACCGTCGCGCACGTCCACCCCGCGAACCTGGTGCTGGCGTGGCGATCGCCGTGATCCGCGCGCTAGCAGCCGCGGGAGCTTCTGCGGCTGGCTGTGCCCGCTCGGTCGATCCAGGAAGGGCCATGTCCGCTGCATCGCCCGTGCCGTCGGGCCGCCTCCGCGCCCTCGGATGCGGCGCGCAGGCGCACCACCGGTGGCCCCTCCGTGGTGGCGCAAGCGTCGACCGCGGTCCTGCGCTACGGCCGATAGGTCGTGCTCGCGTGGGCGTCGGTGGCGCTGCGGTGACCGGGTCGATGGTCTTCCGCAATCGTCGACCCGTGGACGGCACTCCTGTCCGTCGCCGAGTTCGAGATGAGCCCGGCCTTCGTCGTCCTCGCCGCCGTGCTCGCCCTGAGCGTGTGGTCCCCCGGCCCTTCTGCCGCTATGCCTGCCCGCTCGGAGCGGTCCAAGGACTCATCGGCAAGGCAGTCCCCCGATGGCGATCCAGCGCGACGCCGACGCGTGCCTGGGCTGCGACATCTGCAACCCGTCCTGCCCGATGGCCCTCAGATCGACCAGAGCACCCGCGTCACCGACACGCAACTGCATCGGCTGCCTCGAGTGCGTCGCCGCATGCCCGAGCCAGAACGCACTGGCACTCACCGTCATGTTCCCCGTACGCCTGCCCATTCGCTCGTCCGACATCGACACCAAGGAAGGCGCCCTGCTATGAGCACCCTCGACACTCCCACCGGAACGCCCGACCAGCCCGTCCTCCGGATCCCCAAGAGCGCCCACGTGACGCCCACCTCGACAGCACTCGTCAGCCGACGCATTCCGGTACTTGCCTACGTCGCCGTGCTTCTAGCCGTGATCGGCGTCCTCGTGGTGGGCAGTCAAACCATGGGCTGGTTCAAGACGACCGGCCAGATGGCCAAGCAGCACCGGCGAGAAGGTCGCCCCCGTGAGTGGGGCGGCCACAACCGACATCAAGGGCTGGATGAGCATTCAGGAGGTGCTCGATGCATACCCCGTCACCAAGGACGCAATGTATGCGCACTTCGGCATTCCGGCTGATAATGCCTACTACAACCACGCTCTCGGAACTGAAGGAAGGCGCCGTGGGCACCCTCGACGTTCCGACGCTTTGTTCGTGGATCGACGACGGGGCTCCCGCCTGAGCTGCACGCCAGACTTGCGGCAGGGCCACCACACCTCCTCCTTGTGGCGGCCCTGTCGCATCACCAATCTCGAGTGACTACAAGCCGAACACGGTATTCGCCGGATCGACGCGAAGCGTCGACTTCGCCTCGCTAAGGACGCGAAGCCGGGTCGCGCGCCCAGGGTGCTCACGGTTCGTCACCTGTTCAGGATGAGCGTGTCAATCGCCATCGACCCAGCGAGGACCACGAGCAGGGCAGCGAATGACCGTTCGAGCAGACGTTGTGGGAAGCGTCCATTAAGTGTTGATGCAACGGTTGACCCGATCAGACCACCCACGATGACCAACAGGGGAACGTGCCAGGTGATCTGATCCCAGGTGTCGTACTTGAAAATCAACGCGGTGACGCTGTTGAGCGCCACCACGACCAGAGAAGTGCCCGCCGCGATGCCGAAGGGGAAGCCGAACACCAGCACAAGGGCGGGAACGATCAGAAGCCTCCGCCGACACCGAAGACTCCAGTCAGCAATCCGATTGCGATCGCAACGAGCGGAAGCAACCACGGCGCGGTGTGGCGCGGGCCGGCCGATTCGACCGCGGAGGACTTCCTCCACATGGCCGCGGCCGCTCCGAGCATGACCACCGCGAAGCCCGCCACAATGGCCGATTCGGGGAGGACAGTGGATAGCCGGGAACCTCCAAGCGTCCCAACGATGCCCAGCCCCCAGAAGAGCAGCGCCTGGCGCAGGTGGACCTGACCGAGTCGGAACCGAGGAACAGATCCGCTGGCAGCCGACACCGCCACGACGGCCAGGGACGCTGTCGTGGCCTCAAGCGGGCTGAATCCGAACACGTAGATGAACGCAGGAACCGCCACCACTGCACCGCCCGCACCGATCAGCCCGAGCACGCCACCGATGGCGATGCCGACCATGAGTGCTTCAAGGATGATCAGGGCGCAGTCCTTTGTCGTAGGTCGACCTGGGCGAGAGGCTTGGTCAGTCTGTGTAGGCGGCGCCAAGGCGATGGCCATGGGGCGGACGAACGATCGTGAGCCCGGCCTTCTCAGCGTTCGGGAAATCGTCATCGACATGGACCACATCGATGCCCGCGGCCTCAAGGACCGAGGCCCCCACCGAAGCGCGGAATCCACTGCCGCAGTAAATCCACACGGGTCCGTGCGCGCTGCCCGAGTCGGCCCATGCGGCGACCTCGTCCACACGGCTGCGCAGTTCATGCAGGGGAACGTGCTTCGCCCCCGCCACGTAGCCGTCATCGAACTCGCTGTTCCGACGCAGATCGAGAATGAGCAAGTCGGGATCGGCAATGACGGCCGCTGCCATGTCAGCGTGCTTCGCCCGGCGATACTCGCTCAACGAGCCTGGCGTAGTGGCCCAGGCAGAGGGGTCGCCGACGGCATACGCCACGGGCCGATCAATGCCGATGCGAACGAGCTCGCGCTGCATCGTCTGAACCTCGTCTCGATCATTCCCAAGGAGCGTGATTGGGGTTCCCCAATCGATCATCCAGCCGAGGTACGTCACAGCATTGCCGTGAACGTCGAAGGACAACGACCCCTTGACGTGACTACCCGCGAAAATCCGGCGATGCCGAAGGTCGACCACCCATTCCCCAGCCGCTATGCGCCCGGCGATGTCCTGAGCCGTTGCCGTCTGCGGGAGCGAGAGATCGATCGGGCCCGCCCCGGCTTGGTTAGCGGGGCCCATGTGCGCGTAGTAGGAGGGGAAAGGCGTCCAACCCGGCGATGAGCTCCGCGACGAACTCCTCCTCATCAGTGGTGAAGGCGGGGTTGCTCAGGATCTGCTCGGCCACGGTGGACGCGTTGCCAACCGTGGCGGTTGCGCTGCAGAACGAGCCGAATCCATGCGTGGGGTAGACCGCTGCCGATGCGGTGACCTCCGAGGAGATGCGGCGCATTGACGCCCATTGAGCTCGCGCCAGGGGCTCGGTCAGGTCGGCACCGAGGAGGTCAGGTCGGCCAACGCTGCCGAAAAGCAGGGAGCCACCCGTGAACAAGGCCACGTCCTCCCCACCGACATTGATGGAGTAGGAGAGGTGGTTCGGCGCGTGCCCTGGCGTATGGAGCACCCGGATGAGTCCCACGCCGGCATCCAGTTCGTCCTTGTCTTGGGCCTGGTATGCCGGAAAGGAAATGGACATCCCGCCTGGCACGACGTACTCAGCCTGCGTCTGCCGCGCCAACTCCAGCCCGCCGCTGACGTAGTCGTTGTGGAAGTGCGTCTCGATGACGTGGCTCGCCGTCCACCCGTGGTCATCGAGTACCTCCTGCACGCGATCGATGTCCCTTTGCGGGTCGAGCACGATTGCCGAGGCACCTCGGCCGATCACGTAACTGCGATCACCGAGGTTCGGCGTGTCGATGGAGATGATCTCGAGCTCGCTCATGACGCAACCACCGTTGCGCCGGCTGCCTGAAGGTCTGCGATGCCGCCCTTCAGGTTGTACACCTTCGTGAAGCCGGCTTGGCCCATCTGGTCGGTGGCGATACCGGACCGTCGGCCGCTGTGGCAGTACACGGCGTACGTTCCGTTCATGTCGAGCTTCTCGATGTCGGTGCTGAAGGCGGAGCCCTCAACGTCGATATTGATGGCCCCGTCCACGTGACCGGCGGCATATTCCGCCGCGTGCGGACGTCGATGACTGTGACGCCGGGCTGGGTCGCAGTTGTCAAGAATGCCTGGGGGTCGACCGCTTGAACGGCCCCCGCCGCACCTCCAGAACTGCATCCGGCGACGAACAGCACGCTGACGAGCGCGAACAGGGCAAGAAGCTTCTTCATACTCAGATCACCTTTCCTGTGGATCCGTCGTCGCGAACGACGGCGCCGCCCGCTTGTTGCCACGCCTGCATGCCACCATCGAGGTTGATCGCGTTGTATCCCGCCTTGACCAGCGCCCCCACTGCGTGATCGGAGCGGCGTCCTGATCGGCAGATGAACAGAGTCTGATTTGTCGAACTGAGCTCGGTGGCCCTTGTGCCGAGATCACCCAAGGGAATGTGGATTGCCGTCGGGGCGTGCCCAGCGGACCACTCGTCAATCTCGCGAATGTCGATGAGGATCGCGGCCTCCTTGAGCATCTCCATGCCCTTTTGAGCGGACACCGCCGGAACGTGCGTGTGGGAGAACAGGCTGATCACCGACTCCCGACGAAATTGCGGGCGTCGGTGTCCAGCGGCAGGCCCGCCTGCCTATACGCCGCCATGCCGCCGTGGACGTTGATGGGGTGGTAGCCGTGCTGCTGGAGGAACTGGCACGCCTGGAAGGCGCGCGCGCCGGATTCGCATATCACGTAGACGGGAGCGTGCCGCTCCAATTCAGAGGTGCGCAGTGGCACCGTGGTCAGTGGCATGAAGATGGCCCGCGGGAGGTGGCCGCCTGAATACTCGTCAGCGTTCCGAACGTCTATGACAATCTCACCGCGTAGCGCCGCTGCGGCTGCTTCCTGAACGGATGCGCTCTCCATCAGGCCGAGACCTCCTGCTCGGCGACGCGGGCGCGTATGTCGTCCATGTCCAGATCCCGAACTGACGTGATGAGCGCCGCGAGTGCCGGCGCGGGCAGGGCCCCTGCCTCGCGATAGACGAGGATGCCGTCGCGGAAGGCCATCAGTGTCGGGATCGAGGTGATACGTGCCGAGGCCGCGAGCACCTGCTCGGCCTCCGTGTCGACTTTCCCGAAGGTGATGTCGGCGTGTGCCTCGGAGGCCTTCTCGAACACTGGCGCGAACATTCGGCAAGGGCCACCCAGGCCGCCCAGAAGTCGACGAACACGATGCCGTCCCGGATCGCGAGCGCTTCGAAATTTGCTTCGGTCATTGTCACGGTTGCCATGCGGTAGCTCCTTTGTCAGGTGTCGAAGCACACAAACCATATACCCCCGGGGGTATATTCCCGGTCCACGTGTCCATTAGCGGGAGTGCCGAATTGGGGTTCTAGGAGTCGTGCAGGCTGCGGATGCGGTCGGCGAGGGCAGCCGGGACTGCGTCATCGCTGTCGCGCCGTGCGCCGAGTGCTTCGCGAATGCCCACCAGACCCGCGTACAGCGGCGGGCAGGTGGGACAGGCCTCCAGATGCTGCTCGAGGAGGCCGCGCTCGCGACCAGTCAGGTCGTCATCCATGTAGTCCGACACAAGCTGACGGGCGTCCCAGCAGCGCATGGGTACGAAACGTCCCGGCTCGCTCGGCCCATCGGAGAGCTCGGTAACCAGCATCATGCGCCCCCGCCGCAGACGCTGCTTGGCCGCAGGCAGACCGACCTGTTGGATGTCTGCCACGGCGGACATGGGCAGGCCTTCCGCGTCGTGCAGGACCACCGCGCTGCGGTAGATGAGGGGCAAGCGCAACAGCGCATCCTGGAGGAGCTCACGAGTCTCGGCCCGCTGGACGACCAGCGCTGAGTCAATGGTGTACGAGTCATTGCTCCACAGCACCTCCACCCGATCGCTTTCGTCGCCGACGACGTCGGCGAGGATCTCCGTTCGGCGGCGGGAGCCGTCGACCGCCAGGTTGTGCATGATCCGATGCAGCCACGTGGACAGGGATGAACGCTCGTCGAATGCGGTGCGCTTCTCGATTGCGCGGACGACCGTGTCCTGGACCAGATCCTCTGCTGCCGACTCGTCATGAGTGAGCGTTCGGGCGTACCGGCGCAGCCCGGGCAGTTCCTGGACGATCTGGGACATCACGTCGGTGTGAGGACTCGTTGTCGTATACATGCGGTGCACCTACCTGCCATCAACGACAGGTGCAGCGGTTCTCCGGTGGCACGTTGGCCAGCACCTGGCCGACATGCTGGCCACATCCGGAATACGTGACCTTGCGGCACTGGCCGCAGATGGCGGGACTGCACATGGGGACCTCCACGTCGGGGGGACTACGTCCCGCGAACGATACCCCGGGGGGTATACGATGCGCAAGCCGGATGGAGGTCCCAGCAGCACCTCCTCAGGCGGCGACCTTCTTCTTGGAACTCAGCCCGAACAGGCGGTACAGCGGGCAGAAGCCCACGGCTGCCGTGACCAGCATGATCGCTGCAACGACGAACAGGATGATGCCGAGGACACTCGACGCTCCGACCGCAAAGGCGCCGACAACGGCCGCGATGGCGATAACTACACGGATGATGCGATCAACGCCACTGACGTTGGATTTCATGGTGAGTGTTCCCTTCAGTTGGAGGACTACTCCCCATAGACGAATACGAAGGCGAAATGGATACAACACAACCGAGCGAGGTTGCGCATGCGCGCGAGCCCGCCGGGCAGCTTCCTCCTTGGCGATCAGTTCTGGCGATCGTCGCGATCACCGGCTTGCCGAACACGCCTTCACTGCGAAGAGACCCCGCGATTTCGATCTCCACACGATCTCCACATCAACCCCACGGGGCAACCACACCGGCGAGGCAGTCTTGTTCGTGACAAGACAACCGAAAAGCCCGGACCAAGCCCGGACCCGTACCAAGGAGATCATCATGCGTCGAAGCCTCGCCGTGACCGGAATCATCACCGCCGGTTTGACTGCCCTTGCGCTCGCCGCCACCCCGGCACTCGCCCAAGGCGGCCCCAACCCCAATACCACGGGTACAGGTACATGCGCTCTGACCGGCACAACTCCCTCCAACGCCGGCATGAACGGCGTGGGCATGAACGGCAACCGCGGCCAGGGCAACGGACGCGGCATGAACAATCCCATGCGCGGCACAGGCGTGAACCTCCCCGCCTCCGGAACGCTCACCGCCGACCAGAAGACCGACGTTGCCTACATGGTCGAGGAGGAGAAGCTCGCCCACGACGTGTACGTCGCGCTCGCGGCGAAGTTCCCCGCTGACTTCCAGTTCGCTCGCATCGCCAACTCAGAAGCACAGCACGAGGCAGCGCTGCGCACCATCCTCACGCGCTACAACCTCGCCGACCCCACTGCAGGTCTGGCTGCCGGTGAGTTCAGCACCACCGCCTTCCAGAAGCTCTACAACGATCTGATCGGTCAGGCCACCACGGCAGCCAATGCCCTCGAGGTCGGCATTGCGGTCGAGAAACTCGACATCGCTGACCTGACATCGTCCCTCGATGGAGTCACCGCTCCCGATGTCGTCCAGACCTACACCAACCTGCGCAACGCGTCGCAGCACCACCTCGCAGCCTTCGGGGGCTGAGTTCCCCGGAAGCACGTTGGAGGGCGCACCCAAGCGGAGCGCCCTCCAACTATCGGCGGGCCAGCGTGACAACCTCTTCCGTCGAGGCTGCAGGTCTCGATCGTGTCATTTGGCGCAGGCAGATGCTCCCCCGACCACGGCTACCGTCCGCTGGCCTTATCCGCTCGCAGGGCGGGCCTCTCGTCTACTCGAAGCGGGACGGATCCCCGGCACCCACCCGAACGACCTCGGGCTCCGATCCGGACAGGTCGACGATCGTCGACATCACGCCCGGCGTCTCCTCGGTGTCGACCACGGCCTCGACCTGGTGATCGAGCCGCTCCTTGATCTCCCAGCCCTGTGACATCGGCTCCTCGTCGCCGGGGAGCCGCAGGGTGCACGACACGATCGGCTCACCCAGCTCGTCGAGCATCGCCTTGACCAGCGGTGTGCCGGGGATGCGCACGCCGACCGTGGCCTTCTTCGGATGCTGCAGCCGGCGCGGCACCTCCTTGGTCGCCGGCAGGATGAACGTGTAGGCGCCAGGCGTCGCTGCCTTGACGGCGCGGAACGCCGAGTTGCTGATGTAGACGAACTCGCTCATCTGGCTGAAGTCGTCGCAGATCAGCGTGAAGTGGTGCTTGGGATCCAGCTGCCGGATCTCGCGGATCCGGTCCAGGCCAGCGGCATTGCCGATCCGGCAGCCCAGCGCGAACGACGTGTCGGTGGGGAACGCGATGACCCCATCGGCCCGCAGGATGTCGACGATCTGCGTCACGGTCCGCTGCTGCGGATTCTCAGGATGCACGTCGAAGTAGCGGGCCACCCATGCAGCCTAGGCGAGGCACGCAACGCGAACGGACGCTGTCAGAGCCCGTGCTCGAACGCCCACAGTGCCGCCTGCGTGCGATCGCGCACGCCGATCCGCTGGAAGATGCTGGTCATGTGCGCCTTGACGGTGGCCTCACTGATCGCAAGGCGTCGGGCGATCTGCTTGTTCGCGTGACCATGCCGAACGAGGCGCAGGACGTCGAGCTCACGATCGGTGAGCTTCGGCATCGCCTCATCCGAATCGGCGAGGGCGCCCGGCGTCCGCGTGGTGGGCTCCTTCGCACGCCACGTGCTCGACACCAGGGCCCGTGCGGCGCGCGGCGCGATGGGCGAATCGCCAGCCGCCGCGGACCGCACGCCGTTGAGGACCTCCTGCGGCGTCGCGTCCTTCAGCAGGTAGCCGACGGCGCCCGCCTCGAAGGCGCTGACGATGCGATCGGTGTCGGAGAACGAGGTGAGGACGACGACGGCGGGGCGACTCGCCCCGGACAGGAGCTGCCGCGTGGCCTCGATGCCATCGATGCCCGGCAGCTGGAGGTCCATCAGCACGACGTCGGGCTCGGTCTGGCGGCCGATCAGCACGGCTTCCTCGCCCGTCTCGGTGGCCGCGGCCACCTCGATGTCGTCCTCGCCGTCGAGCAGGGCGACGAGCCCGCCGCGAACCAAGGGATGGTCGTCGACCACAAGGACGCGGATGGGCGACAACCGGACGGGGTCGGTGCTCACCGAGCCCAGCATTGTCGAGGTCCGCGGTCATGCCGGGACCGGCTCGACGACGCGCCGCGGGAGCTCGACGGTGAAGACGGTGCCGCCGGTCGGGCACGGTTCGATCCGCAGGGTGCCATCGGCGTCGGCAAGCATCTCGGCCAGCAGTCGCAGGCCCATGCGCTCGCCCGGCAGGTTGCCCGCAGGGGTCGCCTCGGGGCGCGACATCCCGCTGCCATCGTCCGACACGGTCAGCCGCCAGGAGGACTCGTCGCCGCTGACGTGGACGAGCACCTCGCGTGCCGCCGCATGCTTGACGACATTGCGCAAGGCCTCCTGGGCGCAGCGATACAGGAGCGCCTCGGTCTGTGCCGGCGGACGATCAGGCAGGTCGCTGGTGACCTCGACGTCGATGCCCCGGGCCTGGAGGTGCGCCGCGAGATCGCTCAGCGCCGGCTCGAGGCCCGAGCTGCGCAACGTGGGCGGGTACAGATTGACGAGCATGGAGCGCAGTTCGCGAATGGCCGCGCGGGCGGCCTGCGACGCCTCTCCCACCTGTGCCCGCGTCTCGGGGCTCGAGTCGGGCGGCAGGTGCTGCTCGAGTGCACCCAGCGTGAAGGCCATGCCGGCGAGGGTCTGGACGACACCGTTGTGCAGGTCCGCCGCCAGTGTTCGTCGCTCGGTGTCGGAGACGTCGATCGCGCGCTGCAGCAGTCGTTCGCGTTGCTCCTGCCCGGCGCGAACCTGTCGGGCCATCGACCATGCCATGGGCAGCTGCAGGAGCCACATCAGTGCCAGGCCGATGATGACGAAGGGCGCCAGCCGCATCCAGATCTGGCGTCCCTCGGCCTGCACGGCGTCGAAGGGCAGGTAGGACTCGAACAGCACCTGGGTGCCGTTGGGGGTCGCCAGCCGCTGGTACACCTCGAGCAGGGGCAGGGTCATGTGCTCGAACTGGTTCTCCGGCTTGCTGGTGTCACTGACCTCGGCCAGCGTGGTGCCGCCGGCCATCACGTCGGCGGCCTCGTCGTCGAAGGTGAATCGCTCGCCGATCAGTCGTGCCTCGTCGCTGTACAGGATGGTGCCGTCCGGACCCCACACCTTGACCCGCACGAACTGGCTGGTGGCCAGGCGCTGGCGCATGGTCGCGGCGAACTTCGCCGACGCCGCCGGCTCGAAGCTGAGGATCCCGTCGTCGAGGGCGGGCTCGACGGCCGCGTCGCCGTACGCGGCCGTGATCGTCTCAGCGTCGCGAATGGCCTCGTCGTGACCGGCACGCGAGAGGAAGAAGGCCAGTGAGGCGACAAGAAGGAGGAGGGTGATGGCGCCCGTCGTCGCGAAGACGGCAACAGCCCGCGCGACGCTGCCGGATCCCCCCGGAGCGCGCTGAGTAAGGCCGTACGGCACGCGCAATCGCACCCTCAACACTCAACAGCGTTAGGCGCCGCGGCGCTAACCCCCAAACAGGGGGTGGGCGGCACCCGCCCCTTCGGGGGTCGGAACGGGTGCCGCCTCTAAGCTCCGTGCGCTCATCTGGCCCAGGGGTTAGAGGGAACCGGATCAACAGCGCGGAGCGGGGTACTTGGCTGACCGGGGGGTGGTCCGCCCAGCCATTTGGGGTGTAACGACTGTCCCGCACCTGGCCTACCGGCGCCACTAGCCGATGGTCGTAAGACCTCGGCGCTCCTTCGCGCGGTACGCCCGACGGGTAGGTACCGTAGGCGCAACCACCTCAGGGCTGCCGCAGACGATGCGGGCACGACGGGAGACGCCATGACCCATCGCCGGACGAGCACGCGGGCGCTCCTTGCGGTCACCGCCACACTAGGCATCGCCGCGCCGCTTCTGCTCGTCGGCGCCGCGGTCACGGCGCAGGCGTCCGGGGCACCGCAGGCGGCCGTGGCCGCGGCTACGGGATCCTCGTCGACGGAGCCCGTCACCTCTCCCACCGCGACGCCCTCGCCGACCGGGACGCCGACAGCCTCCCCCACGGCCACGCCCACGGTCACGGTCCGCCAACGGTGACGCCGACGCCCACCGCGACACCCACACCGACTCCCACTCCGTCGGCCGGTGACAAGGACACGCAGCCCTCCGGGGACGAGTACACGATCACCCTTGCCGCTCGTTCCTGCGCGGAGTACACCGACGTCTTCGCCAACAAGGCACGCAACAACATCATGGAGAGCCTGCAGAACCTCGGCCCGAACACGAACTACGGCAGCGGCGAGGCGGTCAATCCCGGAAAGGAGGACCAGTCGCCGCAGTCGAGGTGCACCCCACTCGTCGGGTGGAACTTCCAGCTCGGGTCCGGATACACCGGCAAGACCCCGGAGACGCTGAACCTGTCCACCGTCACTGGCGCCGGGCGCGCCGTGACAACGACCGACTCCGTCCCGGAATTGAACGCCGCCGGGAACGCGATCCCCGGCAAGCAGGTCAAAGGCGCCGTGACGATCACCCTGACCTCGTCCGAGCTGTCGCTGGCCCAGCGCAGCAGCCTGTGGGTTCAGGGTGGGACCAAGGCTCACCCCCTGGGCCAGGGACCGGAGTTCGGACCGGTCGTCTACGGCTTCGCGGCACTGCGCTGCGCGAACGACAACGTGAACGGCGACAACGTCGAGTACGTCAACTTCACCGCGAGCCAGCGTCACGTCTTCTGCTATGCCTACGTGGTCAAGCCTCCGCCCAAGTCCGGGACCATCGTGATCAAGAAGGTCGTCGCCGGCGAGGACACCGGTGACGTGACGTTCAGTTTCGGTGGCAACATCTCGTTCAACGCCAATGGGGCGTTCAGCCTGAAGGACGGCCAGTCGATCGAGTTCATCCGCGGCGCCACCGCCGACAGCGGCATCGTCTGGCGGGCGACGGAGTCGGTGCCGGCGAACTTCCGGCTGACCATCACCTGCAAGTCGGCGGACGGCACGTCGACGACGTCCGCGGTCGGCAGCAACGGCGTGGACATCACTCTGGCCGGACGCGACACAGTGACCTGCACCTTCACGAACACCGCGAATCCGCCGACGGGCAAGCTCGACATCAAGAAGGCGGCGATCGGGGCCGGCGGTCAGTTCCCGTTCCAGGTGACCGGGCCCACAGGTACGGCGATCGGCTCGGGCACGGCGACGGTCGCCGAGGGCGAGATCGGCTCGATGGGCTCGTACACGATGACCGCCAAGGGGACCTACACGGTCACCGAGACCCTGCCAACGAGCGCGGCCGGCGACTGGGCCCTCACCGACGTCGCCTGCTCGAACGCCACCGGGACAGTCCGTGACGCGAGCACCGCCTCGATCGTGGTGTCGACCCTGAGCAGCAGCCACGGCGTGGAGTGCATCCTCACGAACACGTTCACGCCGAACGCAGCCTCGCTCACGATCCGCTCGACGACGACCGGCGCGGCCGGTGGCGGCTCGAACTACGAGGTCACCCCTGTGCCGGCTCCCGATCCGAACGTCCCGGGGATCCGCTACCAGGTCGCGGACAACCGCACCGCCGACACGGTCGTTGATGCGAAGCCTCGGACCTCGCCGGCGGACGACACGCACGCCCTCGAGCCGATGTCCTACCGGATCGAGGGCTTCGGACCGGCGACCTCGCCGACCGGTTCGTGGTCACTCGCGGACCTGAAGTGCAGTGGAGGCGCCGTGACCTCGCTGTCCCTCGCCACCGGCATCATCACCGTGACGCTGCCGCCGCGCGGCCAGGTCGTGTGCGACTACGTGTGGAGCCTGCAGCAGCCGTCCACGCTCCAGGTCGTCAAGACGGAGGTCCTCGCCGGTGGCCAGCGCACGTCCGACGTCGTCATCGAACTCGACTGTGCTAACCAGGACGCGCAGGTGCTGCGCATCACTCCCGACCAGACGCTGCCCGCGTCGATGACTCCGGCGCCGAGCTTCGTCGGCTCGACGAGCTGCACGGTCATCGAGACGTCACCTGGCGGCGATCCGGTCGACACGACGTGGACCGTCGCCGGACCGGACGGCACGCGCACTGGGTTCGGCATGACCACCACCGTGGTCATCGACCAAGGCGCCCATCCCGGATCCGTCTACACCGTCACGTTCTCGAACACCTACCGCGCCGCTCCCGTGCCGACGCCCACTCCCACCCCGACCTCCACCACGAACCCGAAGCCGAGTCCCTCGGCGACCGATGGCACCGGGACCGAGACCCCGCAGCAGCCGGTCACTCCGCCGGATCTGCCGGAGGTGATCGAGCCCGACACCCCCACCGTCGTCCTGCCGGGCGAGCTCCCGTCCAACGCAGGGCAGAGGATTACCGCCTCTCTCAAGTGCGCTCCCCTCACGCGGTCTTCGGTTCTGCCGCTGACAGTTCCCACGGGTGACGTCCGGCTGTGCCGAATCACGAGATCGACCAGCGGCAGGCTCACCGTGCGGGTGACGTACCCGGGTGCGGTGCGCGTCACGCTGACCCTCACTGCCCCGGCCATGGGGGACTTCACCGCGTTCCACTTCACCAAGTCGTGGATCACGCGCGGCCGATAGTCCGCGAGCGTCAGTGCAGGGGGATCGTCATCGTCCCTTGACGAGACGGACGAACTCGACGAGCGCACCCACGCCCGAGCCGAGCAGGGCGAGGATGAGCGCGCTGTGCACGACCGCGTCCCATCCCACGCCCAGGTGGAACGGGTAGACCGCCAGCAGCCGCCAGGAGACCGCGAAGGCGATCACCGACAGCACGAAGTGCCCCAGCCGTCGGAACCATTGGGCGTCGAACGCCACGTAGGCCGCGTTGATCACCATCGCGGCGACGAGCGAGAGGTTGACCAGAGGCAGCACCACGAGGAAGTCGTGGGTGAGGAAGTCGAAGGAGTCCCAGCCCGGCTGCACGTTGATGACGACCCAGATGGCCGCGTTGACGACGACCGCGATGACGTAGCCCGCCTTGCGCCCTGTGGCAGACGGCCTCGAGTCGAGCCGTGGGGTGACCACGAGCCCATTGTGGGCCCGTGGGGGTTCGGAAAGCGTCTCGAACCGGCTGCAACCGGACGACAACCGGGACGCGAGCGACCTGCAACCCGCCCTTGCGACGGTGTGCCCACCACCGCGGATCGGCCGCGGAACCCCAAGGAGTTCATCATGACGAGCACACATGCCAGCGCAACTCCGTTCTTCAGCCCAGGATCCCAGCCGGTGTCAGTTCCGGACGTGTCCGACGGCCTTGGTGCAGGGCACGGTCGACGCAACCTCGTGATCGGCCTCGCCTCGGTGGCCGTGGCCGCAGTCGCCATCGGGGGCATCCAGTACGCAAGATCGTCCAGCACGTCCGTTGCGGTCATCCCGGCTTCGCAGCTCGCCACCAGTGTCCAGGTCTGGGACGCGTACGCGCCTGGTGGCAGCGTCTACGCCGAGCAGGTTCCTGCCCAGGCGTCGTCCACCGACCTTTCTGCCTTCGCCCCGGGCGGCGGCACCTACGGCCAGCAGGTCCCGCACGGCGCCATCGCGGGCGACCAGTCCGCCTTCCAGCCCGGCGGCAGCGTCTACGACCAGCAGGTCCCGCAGCAGTAGTCCCGGTCGGCTCGCACGCCAGTCGACCTCCTGAGGCCCGGCCGCCTCGCCCTCACGGGCGGCCGGGCCTCACGGACTCTTCTTGGGCCAGGCCGCATCGATCGCGCGAAGCACGTCGCGCGTGGCCTTCCCTTCACCGAACCACGCGGTCAACTGCTGATAGGCCGCGTCCTGCACCGGGACGGGCATGAGATCGGTCCCGTCGAACCGGAAGGTCGAGCCGGGCGCCGTGAGCATCTGGACCGTCAACCGGGACAACGGATCAGGTGAAGATCGGCAAGCGGCACAGCGGTGTTGGCAGACGTGACTCCGGCAAGCTTCGCCCGACGGATGTTCCAGTCCGGGCTGGTCAGGTACGCCCAAGCCGTTTGCACCTCCGGCCGGTCGCTGAAGGCAATGACGAAATCGCCCCCGCCAAGAACCGGCGTCGGAACCGAAGGATCCACCCCGGGCAGCGCGAACGCATAGATGTCGCCATCCTGGTCTATCGTTGCGTCCTTCTTGAACAGGTTCCATTGGCCGATGTAGAACCACGGGAACGGGTACATGAAGCAGGTGCCGTCGAGGATCGTCTTCCCTCCATCCTGGTACCTGGTCCGTGCCATCGAGGCGATGTCGCCGACGCCTCCATTGACGAACGCGGGATTGTGCATCCAGTCATCGAGCACGTCCATGGCGGACCTGATCTCCGGCGAGTCGAACTTCACTTCACCGGTGACCCAACGGTCGTAGATGTCGGGGCCGAGACTGCCCAGGACCACCTCCTCGAGCCAGTCAGTCGCCGGCCATCCGGTAGCAGGTCCGTCCTCGAGGCCTCCGCACCACGGCTTGCCCTTGCCGTCCGCGACGATGCGGTCCGACAGGGCCATCAACTCCGCCCAGGTCGTGGGGACCGAGTAGCCCGCCGCGGCGAAGCGCTTGGGGGAATACCAGACCATCGACTTCGCCACGCCGTCGAACGGCGTTCCGTACAGGACTCCGTCCACCGACCCGTAGAAGCGCCAGGCTGGATTCCAGTACCGATCGACATTCGCGGTGACGTCCGGCGGCGCAGGCACGACCGGGGGCCCGCCGACCTTCTGCTGGCGGCGCACCAGATCAGCGATGGCACCAGGCTGCGCGACCACGGTGAGGTCGGGGGCACGGCCGGCGTCGAGGCGCGCCAAGAAGTCATCCCACGTGGATGCGGCGTCAACCTCATTGATGATGCGAATACCGGTGCATCGCGTGAAGTCTGCCCACGTGGCTTCCAGGGGAGGGTCGGTCTGGGCTTGCTCAGCCACCAGGAGCGTCACCGTCGTGCCCGGCGCTCTCAAGTAACCGGCGAACGCAGCGCACGACGGGTCGATACTCACCGACGCAGACGGCGCCTCGGTTCCTGTCGCTCCCGCCGAGCAGCCGGCCACGAGGGCACACATGACAACGAGCCACCGGCGGCCAACCATCACGAGACCCCCCTTTCACCCAGCGCTCCGCACACCGACCGGTACGGATATGTCGGCAGGAACTGGTCCCACTCGACCGGCGTGAGCTCGCGCCCGGCCCCCCGGCAGGCCAGCCGGATCCAGTCGTCAACAGTCAGGTCATGAAGGGTGACCGCGCCGGAAGCCGTCGTGGACACGAGTTCGTGGTCGGACACGAAGTACGCGCTGATCGTTGCCGCGGGAACCTGAACCGTGCCACTCTGCCTGGCAGTCGGCACGTCCCAGACCTCGACCGGATGTCCCTGCCTAACCACCGACAACTGGCGTCCGTCCGGAGTCACGCTCAGCGACGCCGGAGTCCTTCCCTCGTTGATGGCCGGTGGGCGGGCAGCGGCAGCATCGTCGGCCTGAAGCGCTCCCGTCGCTGCGTCGACGAAGTACAGCCGACCCGACCCTCCAGGCACGACAATGGTGCGTCCGTTCTCGGCGAACACCGCATCCGCAGCGACAACCTGCTCTGGCGCCTGCGTGCGCCACACGACCCGACCGTCGTATGGGTCCACCAACGCCCATACACCCGGGGTGTCCCCGGCCGTCGGGCTGAGGGTGATTCCCTGCGCGGCGACGACGACGTGGCGTCCGTCGGGAGCCCAGCCCAGCACCTCATACGTCGACTGGTTCCCAAGATCCGGGTAGACGGGCGACCCGATGATACGTGACACCACGTCGACGAGCTGAAGTCCGTAGCCGTCGATGAAGGAGGCTGCCGTGCGGTCATCCGGGGCCACGGGTGCCCGCGCCCCTTCCGTGGGGGTGTCGACGCGGGTCGGCTTGGTCAGGTCTGCCAAGACATCACCCGTGGCCGGGTCCCACAGCGTGAGCACGCCCACCGCGTCCGCGGTGAGGGCGATTCGGCCTTCATCAGCGAAGGCCACGGACACGATGGGCGCTCGCTTCGGACCGGTCGACGACCGCGTCCGCCGCGAATCCAGGTCGAGGAACCACGGCCTGCCTAAGTCCGTGCCGACCGCGAGGGTCCTCGTCGTCGGATCGACCGTGGTGGCCGTGGTCATGCCTGCGCCACCGGGGCTGCCCGCGGTGAGCGGAGTCGCCGGGCTGACGTAGTTGGCCAGGTCCCACGCCTGAAGTCCGGCGACGCCGCTCGGCGTCGTGTACAGCCGGGTCCCGTCCGGCGACCACGCCAGGGCATTCACCCGACCGAAGGCCGACGTGAACGTGGCGCGTTCGACCCCGCTGGACGTGTCCCACACCCGGATGACCCCCTCCCGCGGATCAGCACCTGCGAGCCAGGCCCCGTCCGCCGTGAGCGCCATGGCCACCGGCGGCGCTTCTAGCGGCGGGATCGGGTGACGGACGGTGCCGTTGCGCACGTCCACGAATTCGATCGTGCCGTCAGGTGACGACGTCGCCGCAAGCGTGCCGTCCGCCGACACAACGACGCGTGCATCAGGTGACACGGACGCCGACGACAGGACTCGAGCCTTCGCCAGGTCCACCCGCTCGACCGTGCCGCGTTCGATGACCGTCACAGTTGCCGCCGGGCCGGGCACCATCGTGATCGGCACGGCCGATCAGGGGGATTCGCACCGTGACTGTCGGCCCCTCGACCCGCTGCCCGACCAGCGTGGCCGCACCATCGGTCGACGGCGAATCAGGGGTACCCACCGCCCAGAGCCGATCGCCGGTCGCGGCGAAGACATGCGGGTTCCAGTCCGTGGCGAAGGCGGACACACCGCCGTTCTCGGGATTCATCGAGAACACCCGTGCTGGATCGGATGCTCCAACCAGCACCTCGTCATGCCCGGTCAGCCAGGCGATCGTATTGGTCGGAGTGCCCTGGCTCCACGAATCTGCAGGTGCGTGATCGGCAGGGGTCCCGAGGTCGGGAGGGAAGATCGCCACATGCCCGTTCGACTGGGCGACCGCGATCCAGCCGTCCGACGACACTGTCATGGTCTCCGCGGGCACCGTCAAAGGGACAGTCGTCGCAGCGGCGCCACCCGCGTCCTGCAAGGCGGACAAGAGACTCGCGCGCGTCCCCGCGTTGTCTTGCAGTCGCACGGCCGCGACGGCAAGCAGGAGCTTCTCCGAGGCATCCGTGCGGTTCAAGGCCTCGAGTCCGACCCGTTGAGCATCAGCCTCCTGCGCCGCCAGAGCGGCCTCGTCGCGGCTGCGAACGGCGAACGCGCCGGCGACCGAAGCCACGACGAGGAGGATGACCAGTCCGGCCGCAACGTATGCGAGCCGTCGACGACCGCGCCTCAGATGGGCGATCTCCTCCACGGCGGCAGCGCGGCTTGCGGTGACGAACTCGTGCTCGAGTCCTCCTAGTTCTTCGGGCTGTGTCGACTCCAGGTCGATCGCGGCCTGCAACCGCGCTCCCCGATACAGGTCACCTTCGTCGTGACCGCCGACCTTCCACGCCCGCGCCGACGCCGTCAGGTGGTCGATGACTCCGGCCGTCTGCTCGCGTTCCGCAAGCCACGAGGCGAATCTCGGCCAGGCGCTCGTGAGCGCCTCGTGCGACAGCTGCACCTCGCCGACATCGAGGGAGACGAGCCGGTGATCGCTCAGGGAGCGCAAGGCGTTCTGGGCCACCCCGTCGTTGTCAGGGGCTGCCTCGGCGATCGCGACGCGTCGGCGCCGCCACAGTCCGTCGTCGTTGACGACCAGGCGCAGCAGGATGCGTCGAGCCGCGACGCGCTCCTCGTCCGACATGGAGGCGTATGCCTCCTCGGCGAGTCGCTCCAACGCCGACGCGGTGCCGCCTGCCGCGACGTAGCCGGCGAGGGTCAGCCGTCCGCCCTCCCTCCGCTCCCACGTCCGCACGAGGGCCGTCGACATCAGGGGCAGGGAGGCCGGCCGGCCGGTCACGTCCGACACGACCGCGTCCACCAGCGCCGGCTCGACGTCCAGACCGACCCGCCGCGCAGGCAGCTCGACGACCTGGCGCAGCTCGCTGTCCGACGGCGGACCGACCAGGACGGTGCCGGCACCGGCACGCGGGGCCAGCGAGTTGAGCTCGGTCAGCCGTCCATAGAGATCGCCGCGCAGCGTCATGACGATCCGGAGGCCTTCTCGCACGGCATCGCGCAGCGCGTCGGCTATCGGCACCACGTCGTCCGCGCCGGTGACCGCGAGCAGGTCATCGCCTGGGTCGATCACCAGGACATCGGGAGCGTCCGCGACCGCACGGCGGACGGACTCGAGGGGTCGCGCTCCCGGAGTCAGCAGGGTCACGCGCCACTCGCCAGAGCCGATGATCGCGCCCGCCGCCAGGGCCGGCAGAACGCCGGCGCGCACGAGGGAGGACTTCCCCGAGCCCGATGGTCCGGTGACGATCACCACCGAGTAGTCCACGAGCCGTGCGATGACCTCGTTGACGACGTGGTCCCGGCCGACGAAGAAGTCGGCATCCCCGGGCTCGTAGGACGCCAGCCCCTTCCACGGGCAGGCGTACACGCGCGTGGGCGGGGCGGTCAGCAACGACGGGTCCTGCGCGAGGACCTTCGCCTCGACCGCGCGCAGCTCCGGCCCGGGATCCACGCCCAGCTCGTCGCCCAGCACGGCCCGCGCCCGCTGGTAGGCATCGAGCGCGTCAGCCTGCCGACCCGCACGATAGAGAGCGACGACAAGTGCCGACCACAGCCGCTCGCGGAACGGGTGCTCGACGACGAGGGCCTCGAGCTCGGGCACGAGGCCCGCTCCCTGACCGGCAGCGAGGTCCGCATCGATCGCCGACTCGAGGGCACTCTCGCGCAGTGATTCGAGCCGACGGCTCTCGGCGTCGGCGAACGGCGCACCGACGAACTCGCCATAGGCCGGACCCCGCCACAGTCCCAGCGCCTGTCGCAGCACCGTGGCTGCTTCGGCCGGCCCATGGCCGTTCGTCGTCGCCGACCTGACGAGATCCTCGAAGACCCAGGCGTCCACGTCGTCGCGCCGCAGCGGCAGCAGGTAGCGGCTGTCGACCGTCTCGATCGCATGCGTGGATTCGCGGCCGAGTGCATCGCGCAGCCTCGCCACGTGACTGTGCAGCGTCCGCACCGCCGTGGCCGGGGCGGACTCGCCCCACACATCGTCGACGAGCGTCTCCGACGAGACCGGGTTCGGCGAGTGGGCGATGAGAGCTGCGAGGAGCCGTCGCTGGATCGGACCGCCGAGGGGGACGCTGTTCCCCCGGTCAGTCACGCTCAACGAGCCCAGGACCCCGAAGTCCATGCATCATGGTAGGGCGAATCAGACCAATCGGACTAGGTGCTCACGCGCCGGTCGTCGCCTGCTCCGGTCGGGTGCGATGCAGCCACCACAGGCCCACGAAAGGCAGCACCAGCGGGACGAAGCCGTAGCCGCGGCCGAACCCTGACCACACGGACGCCTTCGGGAAGTCGCCGGGAAGCAGCAGGCTGGCCGCGCCCACGAGCAGCACCCCGGCGAGCTCGATCGAAATCGCCACCGTCGCGATCCGCCGGGAGGTGCGATCGCCACGCGCGAGCGCGATCGTGGCCACGATGTACACGACCGCGGCGAACGCCGAGAGCAGGTAGGCCAGCGGGGCCTCGTCGAACCTCGTCGCAATCTGCACCAGTGATCGCGCAGTAGCCGCGATGGCGAACAGCGCATAGACCGCCACCAGGATCCTGCCGAACCCGCGACCGCTGGAAGGGGCAGGAGACGGCGGCGTGCTCGACGTGTCGTCAGCCACTGGTCCCCGCCCACACCTGCTGGACGCGCACCACGAGGATCGGCAGGACGAGGAACGCCACGCCCAGCACGACGAGACCCGCCCGCGTCGCCTCGCCCCACGCCCACCAGACCGCCAGCGGCACCACCGCGATGCACGCGAGGAGGTAGCCGACGAACTCAGCGCGGGCGAAGTCATGGGTGGTCCCGATCATCTGCGCGATCCCGCCGACGAAGAAGCCGACGAGCAAGGCCTCGAGGATGGCCGCCCCCACCAACAGGGCGATCGACTTGCTGCGGTTGAGCACCGCCAGCACGAAGGCGGCGACGGCAAGCACGAGGGACACGATGATGATCGCGTTGGCGTACGGGCCGGTCACACCGGCGAGTGTGGCAGAACCCTTGTCGGTGTCGGGCCCCGCTGCCACACTCCCCCGTATCGCTCGGCCATCTCGACCGGGCTTCACGCAAGGAGACAGCCATGGCGAAGTACCTGATGGTCTACACCGGCGATGCAACAGAACCCGCCTCGGAGGAGGAAGGCAAGGCCGTGATGGATGCCTGGTGGGCGTTCTTCGGCGGGCTCGGCGAAGCCGTCGTCGATCCGGGCAACCCCATCGGCCCGTCGAACGCCGTCGCGCCCGACGGCACGGTGAGCGAGGGCGGCCCGTCAGGGGTGACCGGCTACTCGGTGATCAGTGCCGACAGCCTTGACGCGGCAACGGAGATCGCGAAGGCATGCCCACACCTGGCGGCCGGTGGCACCGTCGAGGTCTACGAGACCTTCGACGTCATGTGATAGTTCGCGCATGGCCACTCACATCGTGCTGCTGCGCGGCGTCAACGTCGGCGGCAACAACAAGGTGCCCATGGCGTTACTGCGCACGCGCCTCGAGGCCGATGGCTTCACCCGCGTGCGGACGTACATCCAGAGCGGCAACGTGCTGGTCGACGCTCCGGGAACCGCGGCGAAGGCGGGTGCACGCGTGGGGGCGTCGATCCTCGACGAGTTCGGGGTCGACGTCCCCGTCGTGGCCCTTGGGGTGGCGGCACTTCGCACAGTTGTCGACCAGAATCCCTACGCTGCCGAGACCGATCACAAGAAGCTGCATGCGATGTTCCTGCCGGCCGTTCCCGATGCGGTCGCGCGGGAGCGCCTCGACGAGCTCAACGCCAGGTTCGCCGGCGACCTTGGCGACTCCACGACCCTTCTCGGCTCGACCCTTTACATCCACACGCCGGGCGGCTTCGGCAACAGCGACCTCGCCAAGGCGCTGAGCTCGAAGGGCCGACTGGCAGCCCTCAACGGCACGGCGCGCAACTGGGCCACCGTCACGACACTGCTCGCCATGGCCAGCGAGTGAGGCGCATCGCGACCGCTGTTAGCCAGCGCGGTGCTGGCGTCGTTGGGCATCGCCGCCGTGGCCCCGTCCGCCGTGGCCGCGCCCCCGGCCGCGTGCTCGGGCACCCGCACGCCGTCCTCGTTCCGCGCGTGCGTGGCCACAGCCGCGACGGTCTACACGGCGCTGTGGGCGCCGCAGCTGGTCGGCCGTGGTGCGTCCGCCACAGCCCCGCGCATCAGCATCTTCACCGGCGTGCCGATCAACCCGTGCTTCGACGCCACCCTCGGCGACGTCGCGGTCGCCTCGTTCTGGTGCGACGTGAACTCCACCGTCTACGTCAGCGCGCCGGCCTCGCCCTACTGGACGCGCGAGTACGCCCGCGCGGCACGGCAGCAGGGCGTGCTGGCCTCCGACGCCCGTCGCGTGCACCGCACCCAGAAGCGGCTGCTGAAGGGTCATCCGAACCAGGGGGCCGCCACCGAGTTCGCCCACGAGCTCGGCCACTGGGTGCAGTACGCGAGCGGCCAGGACGACTACTACTTCGTGAAGGGCCAGGGCACCAGCCGCATGGCCGACCGGTACCGGTCCGCCTTCGAACTGTCCGCAGACTGCATGGCCGGCTGGGTGCAGGGCCGCGCCGCGGTCACGGGCACATGGCGCGACACCCCCTTCATCCGCTGGGCAGGGCTGGCGACGCTCGCGGAGCTGGGCGGCGACCTGTCGGACATGAAACCGAACTTCGTCTTCCCCAAGGAGACCGAGATCATCGCCCACGGCGGGCCGAACGCCCGCCTGACGATGTACCGCCGCGGCTTCGCGCTGGGCTCGACCGGTGCCGAGGGCATCGACGGGTGTGCCGCGGTCGCCGCGCACTTCACCGGGACGGTCGCCCCGCCCCGCAGCGAGCCACCACGCTGACAATCGTTCGTGCGGGTGCGCCCGTTCATGTCTGGCCGGTCCCCGGAATGTGTGTTCCCATAGGCGGGTGAGCACCCCCACCCAGGAGAAGGGCACCCCCGTCGGGCGCCGCGTCGTCCTGGGGATGATCGGGCTGGGCGCGGTCGGAGTGGCCATCGGCCGCTGGCTGTCGCAGGGAGTCAGCGAGGTCGTCGCATCGACAGCACCTGCGCTCGCCAATGTCATTCCAGCCGCCGGCGGCTTCCGCATCTACACCGTCACGTACGGCTACCCCGACGTCGACCTCGCCACCTACCGGCTGAGCGTCACGGGCCTGGTGGCCAAGGAGCAGTCGCTCAGCCTCGCCGACCTCGCTGCGCTCCCCCAGACCTCGCTGACCAAGGACTTCCAGTGCGTGACCGGCTGGCGGGTGGCGGACGTGCCGTGGTCCGGCGTCCTGCTCAGCGACCTGCTCGACGCCGCCGGTGTCGAAGCCGGCGCGACCGCGATCCACTTCACATCCTTCGACGGCGAGTACACCGAGTCGCTGACCATGGAGCAGGCGCGCCAGCCCGGCGTGCTCGTCGCCACGTCGATGTTCGGCAAGCCGATCGAGAACGAGCACGGCGCACCCGTGCGGATGCTCGTCGCGCCGATGTACGGCTACAAGTCGATCAAGTGGCTGAACGGCATCGAGGCCACGAACAAGGTGATCCCCGGCTACTGGGAGGAGCGCGGCTACGACGTCGACGCCTGGGTCGGACGGTCGAACGGACGCAGCGATGCCCCCGTCGTCTGACCCCTCCACGTCCCTCCCGCGATTCACGACGGGCGAACGCTGGATCCACCGCTCCATCGCCGTGCTGATGGGCGTGCTCCTCGTGACCGCGGCCCTGCTGTACGTGCCGGACCTCGGGGGCCTGGTCGGCAACCGGCAGATCGTTCGACTGATCCACGAGATCGCGGGCTTCGCTCTCCCCGTCGCGCTGATCCTGGCGCTGCTGTCCCGCGCGTTCCGTGAGGACACCGGCCGCCTCAACCGCTTCCGGCCGTCGGACTGGGAATGGCTGCGCTCGCGCGACCGGCGCTCCGGTCGCATCCGCGTCGGCAAGTTCAACGCCGGCCAGAAGCTCAATGCCGCGTTCTCACTCGGCGCCATCATCGTCATGCTCCTGACCGGCACGATGATGTTCTTCAGCAACCACTTCCCCGACGCTCTGCGCACCGGCGCGACCTTCGTCCACGACTGGCTGGCGCTCGCCGTCCTCGTCGTCGTCTGCGGGCACATCTACATGGCGTTCAACGACGCCTCGGCGCGGCGCGGCATGCGCACCGGATCCGTGCCGCTGCGCTGGGCCGAGCGCGAGCACGGCGCGTGGGCCGACGAACTCGTCGGCACTGCGTCAGACGTGGCTGCCCCGGAGCGCCCGACCGCAACCACGACTGACGCACCGTGGGTGGGCGACGCCTGAACCAGCGTCCGGCCGCGCCTTTCCGTTAGCCCGTTCCGCTACTGCCCCGCCGCGATCTCGGCCACCCCGGCGAGCAGCCGGTCGACGTCGTCGGCGCTGGTGTACGGCGCGAGGCCCGCGCGCACCGCACCGCCGGCACCCAGGCCGATCCACTCCGACGCCTCGAGGGCGTAGAAGGAACCCGCCGGGGCGTTGACGCCGCGCTCGGCCAGCCGTCGGTACACCTCCGGCGACTCGACGTCGTTGACGGAGAACAGCTCGGTCGGCGTGCGCAGCGATGCGTGCCCGTAGCAGTGCACGCCGTCGATCGCCTCGAGCCCGGTGCGCATGCGCTCGTGCAGCTCGTCCTCGTACGCCTCGAGCGTCGACATCGACCGGACGAGACGCTCCCGGCGGGACAGCTGGGTCTCGTCGCCGGGCACGAGGTCGGCCAGGACGTCGACGGCCGCGGTGACGCCGGCGAGCAGCTCGTACGGCAGCGTGCCGAGCTCGAAGCGCTCGGGCACCTGCTCGCGTGGCCGGCTTCAGCTTGTCGGGATGCAGCGTCTCGAGGAGGGCCGGCGACGCGGCCAGCATGCCGAGGTGCGGGCCGAGGAACTTGTACGGGCTGCAGACGTAGAAGTCCGCGCCGATGTCCTGCATGTCGATGGGTGCGTGTGCCGTGAGATGCACCCCGTCGACGTAGAACAGCGCGTCGCTGTCGCCGAGGGCGGCACCGATCGCGGCGACGTCGGGCCGGGTGCCGAGCAGGTTGGACGCGCCGCTGACCGCGACCAGCCTGGTGTCGTCGTTGACGAGCTTGAGCACGTCGTCGACGGTGAGCGTCCCGGTGCGTGGATCGAACTCGGCCCAGCGCAGCGTCGCACCCGTGCGCTCGGCGTAGGTGACCCACGGCCGCACGTTGCCGTCGTGATCCAGTCGCGTGACGACGATCTCGTCGCCCGGGCCCCAGCCCTGCGCGAGCGTGCGCGCGACCTGGAACGTCAGCTCGGTCATGCTGCGTCCGAAGACGATGCCGCCGGGATCGGCGTTGACGAGGTCCGCCCCGGCCAGGCGAGCGGCGATCGTGATGTCGTCGGCGTTGCGCTCGGCCTGCGTCACGCGGGACCGGTTGCTCAGCCCGCCCGTGAGCGCCTCGGCGATGGCCTGCGCGACGACGTCGGGGGTCTGGGTGCCTCCCGGGCCGTCGAAGTAGGCCGTGCCGTCGGCAAGGGCGGGGATGCGGGCGCGGATGCGATCGACGTCGTAGGTCACCGCCCCATCCTGCCGGTCAGTGGTCGACGTCCCACCAGATGGTCGCCACCTCGCGCGGCTGGGAGTCGCCCTCCTCGATAAGGGCCGCGGCCACCTCGGCGTCGCGATCCTCGTGCAGGCACAGCCGGATGCGGGCGAAGCGGACCCGCTCCGCGTCGGGCAGGGCCACCCTCCTGCCCCAGGCGTCGTCGTGCCAGACCGTCATCTGGGCGTCGAAGCCAAGGCCGCGGGCGATCGCGAGGAGGTCGTCTGACGTCGGACGGGTCGGCCGGTCGATTCCCCAGAACTGCTTCCACATGGGGTTGAGGTGCGACAGCGGGTGCCTCGTGGGCAACTCGATGACGACGCGCACCCGCGCGCGGGCGTCCAGTGCCTCGAGGAAGGGCCGGATGTCGCTGACGTTGTAGGCCACGTGGTGGCAGACCACGACGTCGCACTCGGGAGCCTCGTCGGCGACGGCCGGCCAGTCGCCGAGGATCGTGTGCGAGCGGACTCCGCGCCGCAGCGCGGCATCGGCGAAGGCGTCGAGCATGCCCTGCTGGTGGTCGACGCCGACGAGCATCGTCGCCGGCGGCACGAGGGCCATCGCCGCCCGACCGCCGCCGCTGCCGACGTCGAGCACGCTGCCGTCATGCGGCACGGCCTCGCGGGCCCGCTGATGCGAGGGCGAATCGTCGACGACCTCGTCGACCGTGAACATCGCCACGGGATGGATCCACGGCGGCTCGTCGGCCTGGCTCAGGATCTCGTCGGGAATGGCCCACGACGCGAGGTCGCCCGCCCACCGGGAGGCAAGGTCATCGACGGTCGGCTGCGGTGCATCGGGATCGGCCATACGCCGACCGTAGCGATTGGCCTGCGGCCCGCCTATGCGCGCTGGCAGGCAGGGCACCAGTAGAGCTTGCGACCCTGCAGGTCGGCCATGCGGATCTCGGTTCCGCACAGGTGGCACGGCCGGCCGTCGCGTCGGTACACGTAGACCTCGCCGCCGTGGCGATCCTCGCGCGGGGCCCGTCCCATCACCTCGGGCAGGTGCTCGTCGCGCACGGTGTCGATGCGCCCGCGCCGCGTGCCCTTCTTCATCAGCGTCACGAGGTCCGACCAGATCCCGTCGAACTCCTCCCGCGGCACGTCGCGGGCAGCCCGATAGGGGTTGATGCCGTGGCGGAACAGCACCTCGGCGCGATAGATGTTGCCGACGCCGGCGAACGCCTTCTGGTCCATGAGAACGGCCGCGATGGGTGCGCTGCTCCGCTCGACCCGCGACCAGGCACGCTCGGGATCGGAGCCGGTCCGGATGGGGTCGGGGCCGATCCGCGTGATGGCCGCCTTGCGCTCGTCGTCCGTCAGCACCTCGCAGACGGTCGGCCCGCGCAGCTCGGCGTAGGCCTCGTCCGTCATCAGCCGGAGCCGGACCTCGCCGACCACGTCGGGTGCCTCGCCGCGACCGATGCGCCACTTGCCGAACAGGCCGAGGTGGACGTGGATCCACCGGTGGTTGGCGAACCCGATGAACAGGTGCTTGCCATGCGCCTCGACCCGGCGCACCACCTGCCCGTCGACCTGCGCGGCGCCCGCCGCGAACCGGCCCTGCGGGCTGTCGACGTGGACGGTGTGACGGCTGAACGCCCGGCCCAGGCGGCGGGCCTGGTGGTGGATGACGTTCCCCTCGGGCACGGAGGCGCTCAGCAGTCCGACTGCGCGAAGGCCATCACGGCCGAAGTTTAGGGAGGGTTCGGCGCGGAGGCTGCCTACGGGGGTTTGACAGCCTCCGCGCCGTCTGTTCCTGGTCGCGGCACTCACGGGGAGAGCGCCGTGCGACCTAAGCATCGGGAACGAGCGCTACGGGGGATTGTGCACCGCTCGGCCTCGATGTCGAACGCCCTTACTATCGAGGCAGCGTGGCTGGCCATCAAGCACCGGCGTGGATACCGAGTGGATACCGATGGGCTGATCCCCTGCGACCCTGAGAGGCTTCGGAGCGTGTCCACCGGAGACCTCGTCGGCATCGACGGCTACCCCCGCGGGTGGGTGGCCGTCACCCGCGCCGCGACGACGTTCAGCTGGTCCACGGCTGTCGTGGCGGACATCGGCACCCTGCTGCCGGCGTCGGCGATCGTCGCCATCGACATGCCGATCGGGCTGCTCAGCGAGGGCGAACGCGAGTGCGACGTCCTCGCGCGCGCCGCGCTGCCCGGGGCCGCCGCGCGGGTCTTCATGACGCCGCCGCGCCGGGTGCTCGAGCTTGGGCTGTCGGCGCCCAACGACGAGGTCCAGCGCCTGAGTGTCGAGCTCATGGGCAAGGGCGTCAGCCGGCAGGCCCTCGGCCTGGCGACCCGGGTGCTCGCCCTCGACGCCTTCCTCGACGGCGCGCGCGGCCGCACCGTCGTGGAGGCGCATCCGGAGCTCTCGCTCGCCCGCATGGGCGGCGGCCGGCCGCTGGCGAGCAAGAAGACCGCCGCGGGGGTGGGCCAGCGGATCGGCGCCTTGCGGACGTGGCTGCCCCATGTCGACGCCGTCCTGGCCGAGGCGCCCGCAGGACGTCCCCGTCGACGACGCCCTCGATGCGCTCGCCTGCTTGTGGACCGCCGAACGCTGGCGTTCTGGCACCGCGACGACGCTGCCCCCGGGTGCCCGGCGACCGCCGTTCGTCGCCGTCTGAGCCGACTTCGCGGCCTAATGGTTGGATTCGGGGATGGCGAACACCGACAACATCACCCGCGCCGAGGCTCAGGCGCGCTCCGCCCTCATCTCGGTCGACTCCTACGAGGTCGATCTCGACCTCACCTCGACCGGCGAGACCTTCCGGAGCACGACCACCGTCCGCTTCACCTGCCGCGAGGCAGGAGCGTCGACGTGGATCGACCTCATCGCCGCTCGGGTGGACTCCGTGGTGCTCAACGGAGTCGAGCTCGGGCCCGACGCGTTCGCCGACGACCGGATCACCCTCCCGGGCCTCGCGGCCGACAACACCCTCGTCGTGGTCGCTGACGCCGCCTACATGAACACCGGCGAGGGCCTGCACCGGCTGATCGACCCCGTCGACAAGGAGACGTACCTCTACACCCAGTTCGAGACGGCCGACTCGCGCCGGGTGTTCGCCAGCTTCGAGCAGCCCGACCTGAAGGCCACCTGGCAGCTGACCGTCACCGGACCGTCGCACTGGAAGGTCGTCAGCAACTCCCCTTCCCCCGAGCCGACCAACCACGGTGACGGAACGGCCACGTGGGCGTTCGCCCCGACGCCGCGCATCTCCACGTACATCGCGGCGCTGGTGGCCGGCGCCTACCACCGGGTCGCCGACTCGTACACCGGCAGGTACGGCACCTACCCGCTCGACGTCTACTGCCGCGAGTCGATGGCCGAGTTCCTCGACGCGGACGAGATCCTCACGGTCACCAAGCAGGGCTTCGCCTTCTTCGAGGAGCAGTTCGAGGTCGCCTACCCCTTCGAGAAGTACGACCAGATCTTCGTGCCGGAGTTCAACGCGGGCGCCATGGAGAACGCCGGCTGCGTGACGATCGCCGAGGACTACGTGTTCCGCTCGCACGTCACCGACGCCGCCTACGAGCAGCGCTCGAACACGATCCTGCACGAGCTCGCGCACATGTGGTTCGGCGACCTGGTGACGATGACGTGGTGGGACGACCTCTGGCTGAACGAGTCATTCGCCGAATGGGCGTCGCACTGGGCCAACGTCGCCGCGACCCGCTACACCGATGCGTGGACGACCTTCGCCAACCAGCGCAAGAACTGGGCCTACCGGCAGGACCAGCTGCCGTCGACCCACCCGATCGCCGCGGACATGGTCGACCTCGACGCGGTCCGCGTGAACTTCGACGGCATCACGTACGCGAAGGGCGCCTCCGCGCTTCGTCAGCTCGTGGCTTGGGTCGGCGAGGACTACTTCGTTGCCGGCGTGCGCAACTACTTCGCCAAGCACGCGTGGGGTAACACCCAGTTGACCGACCTCCTGGTCGAGCTCGAGGCCACCAGCGGTCGCGATCTCGGCGAGTGGACGGTCCAGTGGCTGCAGACCAGCGGCGTCAATCTGCTGCGTCCGGCCATCAAGCTCGGCGCGTACCAGATGATGACGGAGGTCGTCATCGAGCAGGAGCCGCCGGCGCTGCCCGAGGGCATCGCCCCCACCCTTCGCTCCCACCGCATAGGCATCGGCCTGTACGACCTCAAGAAGGGCCGCCTCGTCCTACGCGAGCGTCTCGAGGTCGACATCACCGGTGCGTCGACGCCGGTGCCCCAGCTGCGCAACGTCATCCAGCCGGACCTGCTGCTGCTCAATGACGGTGACCTCACCTTCGCCAAGGTCCGCCTCGACGAGCGGTCGTGGAAGACCGCCGTCGAGCATCTCGGCGATCTCGACGACTCTCTTGCCCGCGCCCTGATCTGGAGCGCCGCGTGGGACATGACACGCGATGCCGAGGTCTCCACCGGCCAGTTCCTCGACCTGGTCGCGTCCAGCATCGGCAAGGAGCCCGACGTCGGCGTCGTGCAGACCGTCCTGCGTCAGCTGAGGGCCGCGATCGACCAGTTCGCGACTGCGGAGCACCGCCCCGAGTACCTCGAGCGGCTTGCGGCAACACTGCACGACCTCGCCGTCGCCGCCGCACCGGAGAGCGACCACCAGCTGGCCTTCAGCCGCGCCTTCGTCGGCTGCGCCCAGACCGACGCGCAGCTCGATGTCGTGGACGGCCTGCTGTCCGGCGACACCGTGTGGCCAGGCCTCAAGGTCGACACCGACCTGCGGTGGACCCTCCTGCAGCGTCTGGTCGCCCGGGACCGCCTCGACGACGATGCGATCGAGGCCGAGCTCACCGCGGACGACACCGCCACCGGTCGCCGTCAGGCCGCCTACGCCCGGGCCGCACGCCCGACCGCGGTCGCCAAGGACCTCGCGTGGGCCGACCTCATGGAGCGCACCGACCTACCGAACGCGATCATGGACTCCACCGCAGGCGGCTTCGTCCAGGCCGACCAGCTCGACCTGCTGCGGCCCTACGTCGCCCGCTACTTCGCCGAGCTGGAGTCCGTGTGGTCGGGTCGCACGCAGCAGATCGGCCAGAGCCTGGCCACCGCGCTGTATCCCTTCCTGTTCGTGGAGCAGGCGACCCTCGACGCGACCGACGCCTTCCTGGCCGGGGACCTGAACTCGGCCCTGCGCCGGATCATCGTGGAGGGCCGCGACTCCATCGTGCGGGCCCTGGCCGCCCGCGCCAAGGACGCCTGACCCCCCTCCCCTTCCCGCCGAGTGGTGAGTTGGCGGGCGCTCAGGTACCCGGAAACGCCCGCCAACTCACCACTCGGGGGCTTGAGCGAGCCTGTGCACCGGGTCGACCCGCTGTGGGCCGCCGTCCACCGACAGGCTCGCAACCCGCACTGACGACCGCGCTGGCCCGTCAATGGGCCCGTGTCGAGTCCCTCCCCCGCTCCGCTGCCCACTGGCCCCTTCCTCGTCACCCGTCAGGGCGGAGCCGGGCTGACAGCCGACCAAGCCCGATCGCAGCGCTTCACCGCGCCGTCCAGGGGAGTCCGGATCCCGCGTGACCTCGCTGACGACCCGACTGCCCGACGGGAGGCAGCACTCCTGGCCGCACCCGAGCAGGCCGTGCTGACCGACACCGACGCTGCCGCCTGGTGGGACCTGCCACTGCCTGCGTGGGTCGCTCTTGGCACAGCGAAGCGCCCCGTCGCCGTCGCCGTGCCGGCCTCCGGGAATCGACCTCAACGGTCGGGCGTGCGGGGCCGCCGCGTTCGCCTGCCCGAGGACCACGTCACCGAGCACCTCGGCCAGCGAGTGACCACCCCGGCGCGCACCTGGCTCGACTGCGCGCCACTCATTCCCGTCGAGCACCTGATCGCGATGGGCGACGCGGCCCTGCGAAACGGTCTCAGCACGCCGGCGGAATTGGCTGGGGTCACTCACTGGGCCGCGGGGCGTCGCGGGGTGCGTTATGCCCGTCTGGCCCTGCCACTGCTCGACCTCGGCTCCGAGTCGCCCGGCGAATCGCTGGCCCGGGCCCACTTGGTCCTGGCTGGGATTCCACGCCCGCAGTGCAACCTCAACGTGGTCGTCGACGGAAGGTGGATCGCCCGCGTCGACCTCGCCTGGCCCGATGCCCGGGTGATCGTCGAGTATGACGGCATCGTGCACCTGGAGAATCAGCAGCGCCTTCGGGACGCCGAGCGCCGCAATCTGCTGCAGGCCAGCGGCTGGCGGGTGATCACCTTCACTTCGGCGGACCTGACACGGCCGTGGCTGATCGCCCACATGGTCGCCGAGGCCCTCGCGCAGTCACGATCGCACGCCGAACGGTGAGTTGGCGGGCATTTAGAACGCCCAGAACGCCCGCCTACTCCCCACTCGCGGGGGTTGGAGGGTCAGTTCTCGTCGAGGTGCAGGACCTTCGGAGCGCGCGCGTGCTCGGCCAGCAGGTTGACGCCCTCGCGGATGCCGCCGACCAGGTCGTCGGCACCGAAGCAGGACTTCATCGCCAGCGCGGCGAGCTCGCAGGCCCGGTTGTCGAGGGTGGTGAAGGCGTTGGCGCCGGTCACGATCTCGATCGCATGCTTGGACGGGTCCACCGCGACCAGGACGGCCGAAGCGGGGTCGACGAGAGTCGCGTGCTGCGCGACTGCCGTGTCGCGACCGTTCTCGAGCGGGCCGACGTACACGCCGAAGCCGTAGCCGCAGATGGAGCGCGCGCGCTGGACGATGCGCTTGAGGTCGGTGCGCTGGCCCTCGGACAGGGGGCTGACCTCGACGACCGCATCGAGGCCGTAGCCGGCATCACCACTGGGCACTTGCGCCACCTCCCACGTACGCCTCGATGCCGGTGCCGAGCTCGCGCGGAAGGTGCGACGGGTCGGGGACGGCGGGGTCACTGCTGACCAGGAACGGTCCCTCGTCGTAGTCGGCGCTGGCACGGCCGGAGCGGGTCCACGAGCCGGCCGAGAGCAGGACGTAGATCACCACACCGAGTGTGATCGGCAGGACGACGAAGGCCAGAAGGGCGGCTAGCGGGCTCACGGCCTCACCCTAACGGACGGCGTTGACGATGCGATCGAGGAGATCAGGCCGGTCGAGGAGGTCCTCCAGCAGGACCGGCACGCCGTTCTCGTCCGCCATCGGCACGCGCCAGTTCGGGTACTCCTGGTCGGTGCCGGGCTGGTTCTGGGCGCGTCGGTCGCCGATGACGTCCGGCAGGGAGACGCCGATGAGCCGCGCAGGGGACGCCGCGCAGGCGCGATGCAGCGCCACGACGAAGTCCTCCTTGCCCTCATCGGACTCAAGGTCCGCGTAGGGATCGAGCCACGCATGACGGACGAGGACGTCAGCCCAGGCCTCGCGCTCGCGCGCCGCGTTCGCCCGCTCGACGTCGGCGGACGTGGTCAGCAGCCCGAGCTCGCTGCGGATGCGCACGTGCTCGTCGCGCAGGTAGCCGGCGGTCGGCGGCAGGTCATGGACGGTCACGCTGGCCAGCACCTCGCCGCGCCAGTCGTACGGATCCTTGATGGCGCCCTCGACGGCCTCGAACCACAGGATGCTGGTGCCCAGGATGCCGCGATCGGCGAGGACCTCCTGCACCCACGGCTCGACGGTGCCGAGGTCCTCCCCCACGACGATGGCGCCGGCCCGATGGGCCTCCAGCATGAGGATGCTCAGCATGGCGTCGAAGTCGAAGCGGACGAACGTGCCGGCATAGGCGGGCAGGCCGTCCGGAACCCACCACAGCCGGAACAGTCCCAGCACGTGGTCGATGCGCAGTCCGCCAGCGTGGTTGAGCACGGTGCGGAGCATGTCGCGGTAGGGCAGGAACGCGGCCTCGGCGAGCGCGTCGGGGCGCCACGGCGGCTGCGACCAGTTCTGGCCCATCTGGTTGTACATGTCGGGCGGTGCTCCGACCCCGACGCCGGGTGCCAGCACGTCCTGCAGCGCCCACGCGTCGGCACCCTCGGGGTGCACGCCGACGGCGAGGTCGTGCATGACGCCGATGGCCATGCCCGACGCCTTCGCGGCGTTCTGCGTGACGGCGAGCTGCTCGTCGATCAGCCACTGCATCCAGCAGTGGAAGTCGACGTTGTCGGCGTGCTCCTCGCGGAAGGCGGCGACGCCAGGCAGCGCGGGATGCGCGAGCTCAGCGGGCCAGTCGCCGGGGATCGGACCGTGCGTGTCGCTGATGGCCGACCAGGTCGCGAAGTCGGTCAGGCCGCTGCCCTGCTGGGCGAGGAACGCGTCGTACTGCGCGCGCCGGTCGTCGGCCATCCCGGCGAGGTGGATCGCCTGCAGCGCCACCCGCTTGGCCGCCCACACGGCGTCGCGGTCGATGAGGTCGTCGGTGTCGTTGAGCCGGCGCAGCTCGGCCGCCAGCCTCTCGACTCGGTCCTGCACGGCGGGCGTCAGGCGAGCGAACTCCGGGATGTCCTCGATGTGCAGGTACATCGGGTTGGCGAAGCGACGGGTGACGGGCAGGTACGGGGACGGCGACATGGGTGGCACCGGGGAGGCGGCATGCAGCGGGTTGATGAGGACGAAGCCCGCCCCGAGCTCGCTGGCACTCCAGGTGGCGAGCGTGCGCAGGTCGTGCAGGTCGCCGAGGCCCCATGACTCGTGCGAGCGCATGGCGTACACCTGCGTCATGAACCCCCACTGGCGCGGGCCGGTGATGACGCCGGGCTCGAGGTGGTGCGGCGCGACGACGATGGGCGTGGACGCCTCCGCGAAGTCCGTCCGGGCGATGACCCGATGCCAGCCGAGGGGAAGATCGCCCGGCACGTTGAAGCTGGCCTCCCCGACCAGGACGCCGTCGACGGTGACGGGCTCGACCCACCACTCGATCTGGTCGAGCACCCGGCTGCCGCCGTCCTCGAACTCGACCCACACGCTGGCCGGCGTGCCGTGCGGCACGTGGATCCACAGCCGACGGTCCTCGCCCTGACGCGAAACGAAGACCGGCGGGAGCATCCGCCGCCAGTCGCGCAGGCTGATCTCGTCCAGGGCGAGCGCGATCGACTCGCTGGACGAGACATCCAGGCCCAGTGCCCGCAGGACGGCCTCGACGGTGACGGCGCTCACGTCGACGTGATTGCCCGCCTGGTCCCAGTACTCGGTGGCCACCCCGAAGGCAGCGGCAAGACGGGCAAGCTCGTCAGAGACGGGTGCCCACGCGGGCGCCTCTGGTTGGGTCACCAGACCTCCGGGTGTCGATGGCCCCACGGATGCGCACGCTCGATCTGAGCGGACACCGCGAGTACCAATGCCTCCTGCATCGGACGGCCGACGATCTGGATGCCAACAGGCAGTCCGTCGTCCGTCCAGTGCACAGGCAGACTAATGGCAGGCTGCCCCGTCATGTTGTACGGAGAGGTGAAGGGGGTGAACCTCTTCTGCGCCTCGAAGTCCGCCGCGGGGTCCGCGTCGTCGCGGATGCTGCCGATGACGGATGGCAGGTCGGCGAGCGTCGGCGTGAGGATCAGGTCGACGTGGGCCGACGACTCGAGGGCTGCCTGCGCATGCTGCTGCATGAAGCCGATCGCATCCGCGACCTCCTGGGGGCTCAGCGCGCGGCCGCGCTCGCGCAGCCATCGGGTGAGGGGCCGGACGCGATCCTCGGCGTCAGGAGTCAGCGGGATCCCCGCTGCTCCCGCGGCCCAGACGAGCTCGAAGTGCGGGACCGCCTCGAGCGGCAACGGGACGACGAGGTCGACGAGTCGATGCCCGAGCGACTCCAGCAGCGACGAGGCCAGCTCGTAGGCGGCCATCGCCTCCCGATGCACGGCGGTGTCCGCGATGACGGGCGTCGCGTACCGGCCGACCAGCAGGGACGGCGGCTCCTGCTCGATCGCCGCGAGGTACGTCGCCTCGGGCGGCGTGCTGGCCATGACGTCGAGCAGGGCGGCGGCATCCGCGACCGTCCGCGCGAGCGGACCCTGCACGCCGAGGCGGCCCGGACCCTCGGGCATCGGCCCGTTCGGCAGCAGGTCGCGCGAGGTCTTCAGGCCGACGACCCCGCACGAGCTGGCGGGGATGCGGATCGAGCCGCCGCCGTCAGAGCCATGGGCGACGGGGGCGAGCCCTGAGGCGACCGCCGTCGCGGCACCGCCGCTGGACCCGCCGGCCGAACGGGTCAGGTCCCAGGGCGTTCGTGCCCACGGTCCGACCTCCGGCTCGGTGTAGGCGGGCAGCCCGAACTCGGGCGTGCTCGTCTTCCCGGTCATGACCGTCCCGGCGAGGCGCAGGCGCTCGGCCACGAACTCGTCGACCTCGGCGACGTGATCGGAGACCTCGCTGCCGAAGCGCACGCGAACCCCCTTGTAGAGGTGGAGGTCCTTCACGGGGACCACGACACCGTGCAGGACGCCGACCGGCTCACCCGCGGCCACCATGCGGTCGGCGGCATCGGCCTGCTCGAGGGCGAGCTCGTCGGTGATCGTGACGAAGGCGCCGACGACGTCATTGAGGCGCGCCGTCCTGGCGAGGTAGTGCTCGGTGAGCTCGCGTGAGGAGATCTCCCGCATGCGGATCGCACGAGCCTGCTCGACGGCCGTCAGGTCATGCAGCTCCATGGCCAAAGCCTAGGCTTGCCGACGTGACCATCGACTCGACCGCGCCCACGTACCCCCGAGCACCGCGTACCGACGTCGTCGACGACTACCACGGCACGCCCGTGCCCGACCCGTACCGCTGGCTCGAGGACGACGAGGATCCGCGCACCGCCGAGTGGCTCGAGCAGCAGGGCGCCCTCATGGCGACCGAGCGGGCCGCGTGGGGGCATCGCGACCAGTTCGCCGACAGGATCGCGAGCCTGCTCGGCTCGGGCACCATCTCTCCGCCGTACTGGCGCGGCACCCGGCACTTCCTCACCCGTCGCGAGCCCGGCCAGCAGTTCAGCGTGCTGTATGTGGTCGACGAGGACGGCACCGAGCGGCCGCTGATCGACCCGATGACCATTGATCCGTCCGGCCTGACGACCCTCGACTCGTGGCAGCCCTCGAAGGAGGGCAACCTGCTGGCGTACCAGCTGTCGGTGGGCGGCAACGAGGAGTCGCTGCTCTACGTCATGGACGTCGCCACCGGCGAGACCCTCGAGGGCCCGATCGACCGCTGCCGGTACTCGCCCATCGCCTGGGTGCCGGGCGAGGAGCGGTTCTACTACGTGCGTCGCCTCGCCCCTGAGCTGCTGCCCGAGAGCGAGCGCAACTTCCACCGTCGGGTCTACCTTCACCACCTCGGGACGTCACCCGACGACGACGTTCTGGTGTTCGGTGCCGGCCGCGAGATGACGAACTACTACGGCGTGGAGGTCAGCCGCGACGGCCACTGGCTGCAGGTGTCCGCGAGCAAGGGCACCGAGCCCCGCAACGACCTGTGGGTCGCCGACATCAGCGACGGCCTGCTCGACCACCCGGCGTTCCTGCTGGTGCAGGGCGACGTCGACGCGCAGACCTCGCTGACGTTCGCCCGCGACGGCCGCGTCCTGGTGGCCACCGACCTCGATGCGCCGCGCGGCCGCCTCGCGATGACGTGGCCCTCGGACTGGGCGTCCACCGACTGGATCGACCTGATTCCCGAGGATCCCGAGGCGGTGCTCGAGTCGGTGACCGTGCTCGACGGCCCCGAGCTCGACGAGGACCTCCTCCTCGTCGTGCGCACCAGCCACGGCGTCGCGCACATGACCTTGCACCGCTCGCACGATGGTGAGCTGATCAAGGAGATCGAGCTGCCCGGCGCGGGCACGATCGGCGGACCCGTCGAGCACATCGACGGCGGCCCGGTCACGTGGTTCGTCTACACCGACCACACGACGGTGCCGACGATCTACTCCTACGACGCGCGGACCGATGAGGTCGCGCTGTACGCCACTCCCCCGGGAGTCGTCGCCGTCCCGACCGTCCACTCCCGCCAGGTGGAGTACACGTCGGCCGACGGCACCGTCGTCCGCATGTTCGTCATCTCCCCGACCGCCGAGCCCGACGTTCCCCGCCCGACCGTCCTGTACGGGTACGGCGGCTTCGGCATCGCCCTGGCGCCGGGCTTCTCCGCGGCGATCCTGTCGTGGGTGGAGGCCGGCGGCGTATGGGCGGTCGCGAACCTGCGCGGCGGCGGCGAGGAAGGCGAGCAGTGGCACCGCGACGGCATGCTCGGCAAGAAGCAGAACGTGTTCGACGACTTCCACGCGGGTGCGCAGTGGCTCATCGACAACGGCTGGACGACGTCGTCGCAGCTGGGCATCTACGGCGGCTCCAACGGCGGCCTGCTCGTCGGCGCCGCCATGACGCAGCGTCCTGAGCTCTACAACGCGGTCGTGTGCGTCGCGCCTCTGCTCGACATGATCCGCTACGTCACCAGCGAGCTCGGCCCGACCTGGACCGTCGAGTACGGCGACCCGGCCGACGCCGAGCAGTTCGGCTGGCTGCACGAGTACTCGCCGTACCACCGGGTCGTTGAGGGCACCGACTACCCGGCGACGATGTTCGCCATCTTCGACAACGACACCCGCACCGATCCGATGCACGGTCGCAAGATGTGCGCGGCGGTGCAGCACGCCACGACGGGCACGCGGCCGATCCTGGTCCGCACCGAGGGCGACGTCGGCCACGGTGCGCGGTCGCTCGACAAGTCCGTCGAGGAGTCGGCTGACACGCTGTCGTTCTTCGCGCACTGGACCGGCCTGTCGTGATGCACATCCTGCTCGCGGCGAAGGATGCGCCGTTCTGGGAGAGGGCACGCGACTGGCTGATCGGCGTCCCGCTGCAGATCCTCATCATCCTCGTGGTGGCCCTGCTGGCCCAGATCATCCTCAAGGGCACGATCAAGAAGGTGGTCACCCGGGCCTCGGAGAAGGCGAAGCACGAGCGCCTGGCGCAGATGCGCAAGGTGACCCGCACGGCCGAGCTGTCCGACCTGCTCATGAACCAGCGCACCGAGCAGCGCGCCGCCGCGATCGGCACCCTGCTGCGCAGCGTCGTGGCGATCACGGTGTGGACGATCGCCGCGCTGATGATCCTGCCGCTGCTCGGCATCAACGTCGCGCCGCTGCTCGCCAGTGCGGGCGTCATCGGCGTCGCCCTCGGCTTCGGGGCTCAGACCCTCGTCAAGGACTACCTGTCGGGCATCTTCATCATCGCCGAGGATCAGTACGGCGTCGGCGACTGGGTCGACCTCGGCGGGGCCATCGGCACGGTCGAGGAGGTCGCCCTGCGCTGCACGCGACTGCGCGACCCGTCCGGCGTCGTCTGGTACGTCCGCAACGGCGAGATCCTCCGCGTGGCCAACCGGTCCCAGGGCTGGACGATGTCCATCGTCGACATCCCCATCGCGTACAACGAGAACATCGAGAAGGTCCGCGAGATCGTCGACAAGGTCGCCACCGACATGGACGAGGACCCGGACTACGACGACCTGCTGCTGGGCAAGCCCACGTTCGCCGGCGTCGAGTCCGTCTCCGGCGAGGCAGTGGTCATCCGCATCACCGCCAAGGCAGCGCCGGAGAAGCAGGTCGACGTCGCCCGCACGATCCGCGAGCGGATGAAGCTGGCCTTCGACCGCGCCGGCATCGTCGTCCCCGTTGTCGTCCGGGGACTCCCCAACCAGCCGGGTTCGCAGAATCCCCCCAGAATGGGGTCATGACCCCTTCGCCCTCGGCGCGCACCTGCTTGGTGACCGGGGCGACGGGTTACGTCGGCGGGCGCCTGGTTCCGCAGCTGCTTGCCCAGGGCTACCGGGTGAAGGTGCTGGCGCGGCACCCCGAACGGCTCCGCGACGTCCCCTGGGCGCCCGACGTGGAGGTCGTTCCCGGCGACGCCCTCGACCCGGATTCGCTGCGCGCCGCGATGGCCGGCGTCGACGTCGCCTACTACCTGCTTCACTCGCTCCAGGAGGGCGACGGTCTCGAGGCGGCCGAACGACGGATGGCGGACGGCTTCGCGGCCGCCGCGGCTGCCACCGGAGTCGCGCGCATCGTCTACCTCGGCGGGCTCGCGCCCGACATTCCGGCCGGTCAGATGTCCGCGCACATGCGCTCCCGGGCCGGTGTCGGCGACGTCCTGCGCACCTCGGGAGTATCCGTCATCGAGTTGCGGGCCGCCGTGATCATCGGCTCCGGTTCCGCGTCCTTCGAGATGATGCGCTACCTCACCGAACGGCTCCCCGCGATGGTGACGCCCCGCTGGGTTCGCAGCCGAACGCAGCCGATCGCGATCCGCGACGTCCTGCGATACCTCGTCGCGGCGGCCTCGATGCCCGCCGATCTCAGCCGTGCCTTCGACGTCGGCGGACCTGAGGTACTCACGTACGAGCAGATGATGCACCGCTACGCCGCCGTCGCCGGCCTCCGCAGACGGATCATCCTGCCCATCAACGTCCTGTCCCCCGGCCTGTCGAGTCACTGGGTCAATGTGGTCACCCCGGTGCCTCGAGCCATCGCCCGCCCGCTCGTCGAGTCGCTCAAGCACGACTCCGTCTGCCGCGAGCACGACATCGCCACGTACGTGCCGGACCCACCCGAGGGGCTGCTCTCCTTCGACGACGCGGTGCGGATCGCGCTGACACGTATCCAGGACGCCGAGGTGGTGACCCGGTGGTCAGGAGCCTCCGTCCCCGGCGCTCCCAGCGACCCGCTGCCCAGCGACCCTGACTGGGCGGGTGGGTCCCTGCTGACCGACGTGCGCGTACGGACGACGACCGCCTCTCCCGAGCAGGTCTGGTCGGCGCTCGAGCGGATCGGCGGCGCGAACGGCTGGTACTCGGCCGGGATCCTCTGGAAGGTCAGGGGGCTGGCCGATCGGATGCTGGGCGGTCCGGGTCTGCGCCGTGGCCGTCGTGACCCCGCCAGCCTCGTGGTCGGCGACGTGGTCGACTTCTGGCGCGTGGAGGAGTGCCTTCCTCCGCGGCTCCTTCGTCTGCGGGCCGAGATGAAGAACCCCGGCCTGGCCTGGCTCGAGTTCACCGTCGAACCGCTGGCGTCCGGTGCGCGCCTGAGGCAACGGGCCGTGTTCTTCCCGCGCGGGCTGGCCGGACAGGCGTACTGGTGGTCGGTGGCGCCGTTCCACAGCATCGTGTTCCCGCACATGATCCAGCGAATCCTGGAGCAGGCCGAGAGCTCGGCAGCGCCATCAGCGAGAATCAGGTCGTGACCGAACCCAACGACTCCGGCAGGCCAGCCACCACCCCGTATGAGCTGTTCGGCGGCTCAGCGTTCTTCGAGCCGCTCGTGCACGCGTTCTACGAGCGCGTGGCGCACGACGACGTGCTGCGGCCGATGTATCCCGAAGGCGACCTTGCTCCGGCCGAGCGCCGGCTGCGGATGTTCCTCGAGCAGTACTGGGGCGGGCCGACGACCTACGACGACGAGCGCGGCCACCCGCGACTGCGCGCCCGCCACATGCCGTACCGCATCGACGGTGTCGCGCGCGACCGCTGGCTGCGGCACATGCACGACGCCATGGTCGAGCAGGACATGTCCGCCGACAATGAGTCGGCCCTGTGGCAGTACCTGCTCGGCGCCGCCTTCGCCATGCAGAACACCGACGACGAGCCGACCACGCACGGCTTCACGGTGACGGACCTGAGCTCATGAGCGGCGGTGAGTGGTGGCGGCACGCCGTGGTCTACCAGGTCTACCCGCGCTCCTTCGCCGACAGTGACGGCGACGGCATGGGCGACATCCCCGGTCTCATCACGCGCCTCGACTACCTCGCCGACCTCGGCGTCGATGCGATCTGGATCTCGCCGTTCTACACGTCACCGCTCAACGACGGCGGCTACGACGTCGAGGACTACCGCTCGATCGACCCGCGGCTGGGAACGCTCGACGACGTCGACACGCTGATCAGCCAGGCGCACGAGCGCAGCATCCGCATCCTCATGGACATCGTCCCGAACCACACCAGCAGTGAGCACCGCTGGTTCAAGGAGGCGCTGGCCACCGAGCCGGGCTCGCCCGCGTGGGACCGCTACGTCGTCCGCGAGGGCCGCGGCGAGGATCACGAGACCCCGCCCAACAACTGGCGCAGCGTCTTCCACGGAAGCGGCTGGTCGGCCATCCGCCACGCCGACGGCTCACCCACGGGCTACTGGTACCTCCACCTGTTCGACCCCACCCAGCCGGACGTCAACTGGGACAACCCCGACGTGCACCAGGAGTTCATCGACACCCTTCGCTTCTGGTTCGACCGGGGCATCGACGGCTTCCGCATCGACGTGGCGCACGGACTGGTGAAGGAGGAGGGCCTTCCCGACTACGACTACGTGAAGAAGTCCGAGTCCGGGTCGATCCTCGAGGACAGCGCGCATGCCCCGTTCTGGGACCAGGACGGCGTGCATGACATCTACCGCGAGTGGCGCAAGGTCGCCGACGAGTACGACCCGCCCCGCGTGTTCTGCGGCGAGACCTGGGTGCCGAACGCGGAGCGCCTGGCCCGCTACCAGCGGCCCGACGAGCTGCACACGTCGTTCAACTTCGCCTACCTCGAGGCGGGCTGGGACGCCGCGAAGATGCGCACGTCCATCGACGAGACCATCGCCAACCACGCCAAGGTGGACGCGCCCCCGACCTGGGTGCTGTCCAACCACGACGTCGTGCGGCATCGCACCCGCATGGCACCGATCGACGAGGACGGCGTCCGCGACCTCGAGCGCGGCCTGCTGCGGGCGCGGGCGGCAACACTGTTCACGCTGGCGCTGCCGGGCTCCATGTACCTGTACCAGGGCGAGGAGCTCGGCCTGTTCGAGGTCGTCGACCTGGCCCCCGAGGTGCGGCAGGATCCGGCCTGGCTTCGCAGCGGCGGCACGGACGGCACCCGCGACGGCTGCCGCGTGCCGATCCCCTGGTCGGGATCGAGTCCGTCCTTCGGCTTCAGCTCCGGCGCCGCGTCGTGGCTGCCGCAGCCGGCCGGCTGGGCGCAGCTGTCCGTCGACGCCGAGCGCAAGGTCGAGGACTCCACCCTCGAGCTCTACCGTCTTGCCCTGCGCATCCGCCGCGCCGAGGCGTCGCTCGGCGAGGGGCCGCTGCAGTGGCTGTGCGATGACGGCACGGTGCTGGCGTTCCGCCGCTCCGCTCCTGACGGTTCCTCGGTGATCTGCGCACTCAACCTGGGCACCGGGATCGCGCGACTTCCGGTCGAGTGGGGTACCGACTTCCTGGTCGCCTCCGGACAGGACGTCGCTGCGATGAGCACTGACGACGGGGACCGCATCGCGATCGGCGCCGAGACGGCGGTGTGGCTCCAGGGCTGAGCGTCAGCCCACGATCCGCAGCGACAGCCGGGCCGCGGGGCCCGACGACGGCACGAACACCTGGCCGCGGGGAGTGCTGAGGCGCTTCCACGATCCGCAGCTGGACGCGGTCACCTTGGTGCGATCCGCGCTGAGCATGCCGAGCTGCCGGGCCGCGTGCAGCGTCCGCATCGGCAGGGCCGCCCAGACGGGACGCTCCCAGATGTCGTCGGCGATGTTCTGCTGGATGAGCGCGGGCTGGCCGGCGGCGCGGACGTCGAACTCCTCGGTCGCCTTCTGGACGAGGGGCACGAGGTCGCCGGAGACGGCGTGCATCGGGACCTGCCAGCCGTCCGAGGGCGGCAGGTCGCGCAGGCTCGGTCCGGCCGTCACGGGCGGCACGACCTCGGCGAGGCCGGTGATGTCGATGTCTCGTCCACCGCTGGCGGCCAGCAGGTCGGCCCAGTCCCCCAGCCGGACCATGCGATCGGCCCGCGGGCCGTCCGACTCGGCCAGGGGCACCGCCACGAAGACCAGGACGCCGAGCGGTGGGGTGGTGAACATGCCCACGGCGCGCTCGGAGGTGACCAGTCGGGCCAGGAGGGCACCGTCCCAGCTCAACTGGCGGCGGCAGAACGACTCGAGGGCCTTCGCCTCGGGCTCGGCGAGGCTGATGGTCACAGCCCTAGTGTCCGGGGGCGGGGACATCCCCGCAACCTCACTCGGCGTGGTTGAGCCCTGTCAGGAGCTCGCGCAGCTGCGGGCTCATCCTGATCGGCCGGTTGGTCACGGGATCGACGACGGCCATCACCGAGGACGCAGTCGCCGCGACGTCGCCCACCTCGTCCAGCACCCGGTAGGCGATCGTGTACGACGAGTTGCCCAGCTGCGTCAGCCAGGTCTCGATGATGATCGGCTCCGGCGACAGCATCAGGGGCTTGCGGTGGTTGATCTCCTGCTTGACGACCACCTGCGCGTACTGGTCGTTGCGGACCATCGCGATGTCGCGCACGAGACCCATGCGGGCCTCCTGCAGGTAGTCGTGGAACACGACGTTGTTGACGTGTCCCAGCGGATCGAGGTCGCTGAACCTGCGATACACCGGGACGCGCAGGACGCGCTCGCCGTCGGTCATGACGGCCTAGTCGCGGGTGAGCTTGCGGTAGGTGGCCCGGTGCGGGCGCGCGGCGTCGGCGCCGAGGCGCTCCACCTTGTTCTTCTCGTACGACTCGAAGTTGCCCTCGAACCAGAACCACTCCGAGTCACCCTCGTACGCGAGGATGTGCGTCGCGATGCGGTCGAGGAACCAGCGGTCGTGCGACGTGATCACCGCGCAGCCCGGGAACTCCAGCAGCGCGTTCTCCAGGGAGCCGAGGGTCTCGACGTCGAGGTCGTTCGTCGGCTCGTCGAGCAGCAGCAGGTTGCCGCCCATCTTCAGCGTGAGCGCCAGGTTGAGCCGGTTGCGCTCGCCGCCCGAGAGCACCTTCGCCTGCTTCTGCTGGTCGGGGCCCTTGAACCCGAATACCGAGACGTACGCACGCGACGGCATCTCGACGTTGCCGACCTTGATCCAGTCGAGGCCGTCGGAGACGACCTCCCAGACGTTCTTGGTGCTGTCGAGGCCGGACCTGCTCTGGTCGACGTACGACAGCGTGACGGTCTCGCCGACCTTGATCTCCCCCGCCGTCGGGAGGTCGTCCTTGTCGTCGGTCGCGTCGGTCACCTGGGCGACGATCATCTTGAAGAGCGTCGTCTTGCCGACGCCGTTCGGCCCGATGACGCCGACGATGCCGTTGCGCGGCAGCGTGAACGACAGGTCGTCGATGAGGAGTCGGTCGCCGAACCCCTTGGTGAGGTGCTTCGCCTCGACCACGACGCTGCCCAGTCGCGGGCCCGGCGGGATCTGGATCTCCTCCATGTCGAACTTGCGGGTCTTCTCGGCCTCCGCAGCCATCTCCTCGTAGCGGTCGAGGCGGGCCCGGCTCTTGGTCTGACGGGCCTTGGCGTTCGAGCGCACCCAGGTGAGCTCGTCCTCGAGACGGCGCTTGAGCTTGGCGTCCTTCTGGCCCTCGACCTTCAGGCGCGAGGCCTTGCGTCTCGAGGTACGTCGAGTAGTTGCCCTCGTAGGGGTAGCACTTGCCGCGGTCGATCTCGAGGATCCACTGGGCGACGTTGTCGAGGAAGTAGCGATCGTGGGTGATGGCGACGACGGTGCCCGGGTACTTCTCGAGGTGCTGCTCGAGCCACTGGACGCTCTCGGCGTCGAGGTGGTTGGTGGGCTCGTCGAGGAGCAGCAGGTCGGGCTGCTGGAGCAGGAGCTTGCACAGCGCCACCCGGCGCTTCTCCCCACCGGACAGCACCGAGACGTCCGCGTCACCGGCCGGGCAGCGCAGCGCGTCCATCGCCTGGTCGAGCTGGGCGTCGAGGTCCCACGCGTTGCGGTGGTCGATGTCCTCCTGGAGCTTGCCCATCTCGCGTGAGCAGGGCGTCGTAGTCGGCGTCGGGGTCGGCCAGCTCGACCGAGATCTCGTTGAAGCGGTCGATCATGCCCTTCGTCTCGGCCACGCCGTCCTGGACGTTCTCGAGCACGGTCTTCGACTCGTCGAGCATCGGCTCCTGCATGAGGATGCCGACGGTGTAGCCCTCCATCAGCTGTGCCTCGCCGTTCGACAGCTCGTCGACTCCGGCCATGATCTTGATCAGGCTGGACTTTCCGGCGCCGTTGGGGCCGACGACACCGATCTTGGCCCCCGGCAGGAACGACAGCGTGACGTCGTCGAGGACGACCTTGTCGCCATGAGCCTTGCGAGCCTTGCGAAGGGTGTAGATGAACTCAGCCATGAGCACGGAGCCTAGTGGGGAGCGTCGTGGCTCCCCACCAGGCCACTTCCCGCACGCCGCACCGCTACGTGCGCCCCCGCGCCGGAGCGGCATACGCCAGGACGATCCCGAGGATGGCCATCCCGACGGTCAGGATCGCCAGCCACATCACGGTGACCTCGAGGATCCCGAACGAGAACAGGATGAGCGCCAGCCCGAATCCGAAGAGCAGCCCGGCGAAGAATCCGAGCACGGGTCGACGACGAACCTTCGCAGTCATGCCGCTACTCCTCCCCCTGAGGCGACGGTCGTCGCGGCGGCCGCCTTGGTTCCGGCGAGGACGCCGATGCCCATCGCCACGCCGATCGCACCCACGACGCCCCCGGCCCAGAGCACCGGAGACTGCAGAGGCGGGGTCACGCCGGTGACGTATCCATCAGCGGCGCACGAGCCGCCCGTGCCGGTGATCTGGCCTTCGACATGGACCTTCATGCGGTCGGTGAGGGTCCTGCCGAGCAGCCCGGGAACGGCGGACATGTCCTGCACGCCCTCGGAGCTGGTCAGGGCGTCGGTGTTCGCGAACGTGCCCGACAGGAAGCTGGCACCGGCGATCGTGACCTTCCACTCCGCGTCGGTGATGACGGAGTCGGTGCTGCCCTTCCAGGCCACCTTGCCAGCGGTGTCGATCGGCAGCGGATCGGCCTGGGTGCCCCCGGCGCCAGGCGCCTGCGCGGTGCCCAACGTGTCACCTGCCGCGTTCATCGAGACCACGGAGCCGGAGCACCCTGTTGCGTCGGCGGCCACGGCGGCCGACGCAGGAATGGCGAGGGTGAGGGCTGCGGCACCGATGAGGATCAGTAATCGAGAAATGCGCATCATCGTGCCCCCTCTCGAGGGCCTGTCCCGGCCCGACCTGAGCCGGCACTTCCAGAGTAGGAAGCAGCCGGCCGCCATGCTCCGGCGGCGACGCCCCATGTACGGCTGTTGACCGGACAGGATCGCTACGCCGCAGGAGCCTGCAGCACCTCGCCGGTCTCGAGGTCGACGGTCTCGTCGTTGCTCAGCCCCGCCTCGGCGAGGGCATCGGCCAGGGCACGACGCTCGCTCTCGACGACGGCCTCCCGCTTGACCCGCGTGAAGGCTGCAACGCCCCGCGCGAGGTCCGGGCCCGCGGCGATGGCCTCGATGTCGTAGTACCGGACGGTATGGCTGGTCTCGCCGCACGGTCGCTCGACCTCTCGGCTGCGCAAGCGGCCCGAGACGATGACGGGCATGCCCTTCGCCAGGCTCTGCACGACGTTCGAGGCAAGGGACCGCCAGCAGCTGACGCTGAAGTAGTGGGTGTCCCCGTCGACCCACCGGCCAAGGCCCTTGTCGAACCGCCGCACGGTGGTGGCGACGCGGAATGACGCCACCGGATCTCCGGACTTCGTGAACCTCAGCTCGACGTCGGTGACCAGGTTGCCGATCACGGTGAACGTGATGTCGTTCATGCTCAACTCCCGATGTGCCCCGGGGCGGACCCGGCTGCCGAGCACTCTGCGCGCCACGCCACGGCGCCGCTGGCCGTGGCGGCGGCGTTGTGCATGGCGACCCGCCGCTGGCCCGGCTGTGGACGAACTACGTCAGACGGCCTTGGTTCCGGCCGGGTACGTCGCCAGCGGCTCCCAAATGGGGAACGGGCTTGGTCGAAGGATCGTCGACCACCTCTGGACCGGCCTCGACGCCCGGCTGCCCCGCAGACGCCCCTACCGAGGGCGGAACCGCCGCAGGAGGGGCGGAGGCCGTCGAGGCCGTTCTCGAACCCAGGGCGTGGGCGAAGGGAGACGCCCTGCTGATCTACGCCACTGCACGAGAGGTCGTTCCGCGCCCCATTGATGGCCGCGGGCTGCGACCGACGGGGTCGGGTCGGGCTGTGACATGGTGAACCCTCTTTCCGGGCTAGGTTCGTCACGCTAGGTTCCGTCCTCACGCATTGCTCTCGTTCAGATCCCGACGACGTCCCACGACGACGAGCCACCTGCGAACCGTTTGCACGTGAGGGACCCCCTGGCGAGGCTGTCCGCTTTGTCTCGTAGGTTTCCCGCCATGCCCGCACAGTCGACCGGCCTCACCCGCCGCTTCCATGTCGATCTGATGCGCGTGGGCGTCATGGCCTGTCGCTAGGCGAATCACCCCCAACCCGTCCTGGCCGCCTCCTTCGAGGCGGCCCTTCGACTATTCGGGTCGTTTTTCTACCAACTCTCTAGGCAAGGAATCTATGTCGGACAATCCGAGCAGCGCCCCCCTCAAGCCCGGTCAGGGCCAGTGGGCGGCCGGCGATCGCACGGCCCTGAACCCCAACGAGGCGATGAAGGTCGAGGACGACGGCCTCAACGTGCGGGAGCGGGTCGAGACGATCTACGCCCAGGGCGGCTTCTCCTCCATCCCGCGCTCGGACCTCACCGGCCGACTGCGCTGGTGGGGCCTGTACACCCAGCGCAAGCCCGGCATCGACGGCGGCAAGACCGCCAACCTCGAGCCGGAGGAGCTCGAGGACGAGTACTTCATGATGCGCGTGCGCTCCGACGGCGGCCGTCTGTCTCTGGCCCAGCTCCGCACGATCGCCACCATCTCCACGGAGTTCGGGCGCGACACCGCCGACATCAGCGACCGCCAGAACATCCAGCTGCACTGGATCCGCATCGAGGACGTCCCGGAGATCTGGCGCCGTCTCGAGACCGTCGGGCTCTCGTCCGCCGAGGCGTGCGGCGACGTGCCCCGCGTCATCCTCGGCTCGCCGGTCGCGGGCGTCGGGCTCGACGAGATCATCGACGGCACGCCGGCGATCGACGAGATCCTGCGACGCCACCTGCTCGACCCGGCCTACTCCAACCTCCCGCGGAAGTTCAAGACCGCGATCAGCGGCTCCCCCCGCCTCGATGTCGCGCACGAGATCAACGACGTCTCGTTCGTCGGCGTCGTGCATCCCGAGCACGGTCCCGGCTTCGACGTGTGGGTCGGCGGCGGACTGTCGACGAACCCGCACCTGGCCGTGCGACTGGGCGCGTGGGTCCCCATCGAGGAGGTCCCCGACGTCTGGGCCGGGGTCATCGGCATCTTCCGCGACTACGGCTACCGCCGCCTGCGCACCAAGGCCCGGCTGAAGTTCCTCGTCCAGGACTGGGGCGCCGAGACGTTCCGCCGGGTGCTGGAGACCGAGTACCTCGCGAAGCCGCTTCTCGACGGCCCGGCCCCGTCCGGCCCCGTCGACGGACGACGCGACCACGTGGGCGTCCACCCGCAGCAGGACGGACGGCACTACGTCGGCGCCGCCCCGGTCGTCGGACGCCTGTCCGGCACCCGGCTGACGGCGCTGGCGAACATGGCCGAACGGGCCGGCTCGGACCGCGTCCGCCTCACGCCCGAGCAGAAGGTGGTCGTGCTCGATGTCGCGTCCGACCGCGTCGAGAAGCTCGTAGCAGGACTGATGGAGATCGGGCTCGAGGTCAACGCGCCCTCCCCCTTCCGCCGCAACACGATGGCCTGCACGGGCGTCGAGTACTGCAAGCTCGCCATCGTCGAGACCAAGGCGCGCGCCGCGGACCTCATCAGCACGCTCGAGGCTCGGCTGCCGGAGTACGAGCTGCCACTGGCCGTCCACGTCAACGGCTGCCCCAACTCGTGCGCGCGCATCCAGGTCGCCGACATCGGCCTCAAGGGCATCCGCGCGCTCGACAAGGACGGCAACGACGTCGAGGGCTTCCAGGTTCACCTGGGCGGCAAGCTCGGCCAGGAGGCGGGCTTCGGCAAGTCCGTCAAGGGCCTTCGGCTGCCGGCCGATGACCTCCCGGACTACATCGAGAAGCTGGTCCGGACGTTCGTCGCCGAGCGCGACGACGACGAGACCTTCAGTGAGTGGGTCGTTCGAGCAGATGAGGCGGTGCTGTCATGAATCCTCCCGTGTCCCAGGGCCTGGACTACGCGTCCGAGACGGGCGAGCGGCTGTCGGCCGACGACCTGCGCGCGATCGCCGAGAAGGCGGCCGTCGAGCTGGCTGACGCCAGCCCGCAGGAGGTCATCGCATGGGCGTGGCAGATGTTCGGCCCGCGCGTGCTGATCAGCCAGTCGATGGCGAACACCAACATCGCGCACCTCGTCCACACGGTGGCACCGGACATCCCGGTGATCTTCCTCGACACCGGCTACCACTTCGAGGAGACCATCCAGACCCGCAACGACCTCGCGGGTCGCTTCGGGCTGACGATCATCGACGTCACCCCGCGGCAGACGGTCGCCGAGCAGGACGCCGAGTACGGCCCCGAGCTGTGGCGCACCAACCCCGACCTGTGCTGCAAGCTGCGCAAGGTCGAGCCGATGGAGGAGATGCTCCTCGGCTACGACGCGTGGATCACCGGCATGCGGATCGCCACGGCGCCGCACCGCGAGGGCACTCCCGTCGTGTCGTTCGACGAGAAGCGCGGCGTCATCAAGATCGCGCCGATCCTGCACTGGACGAACGAGCAGTGCCTGGAGTACACGCTGACCAACGACACCGTCGTCAACCCGTTGATGTACCAGGGCTATCCGTCGGTCGGCTGCGCCCCGTGCACGCACCCGGTTGCCGAGGGCGATGACCCGCGGTCCGGCCGCTGGCGCGGCATCCCCAAGAACGAGTGCGGGCTGCACCAGTGACGTACCCACTTCACCTCGAGCTCTCCGGCAAGCGGGTCCTCGTCGTCGGTGCCGGGCCGATCGCGGAGCGACGCGTCCGCGGACTGCTCGCCGCCGAGGCCGAGGTCGTCGTCGTCGCACCCGACGCCACCGCCGCCATCCGCACGTGGGCGGAGGCTGGCCTCCTCACCTGGCGGCAGCGGGAGTTCGACCTGAGCGATGTCATCGGGGCGTGGCTGGTGCACGCGGCCACGGACTCGAGGTCCGTCAACGCCCTGGTCGCGGACGAGGCCGCCCGACGCCGCGTGTGGGCCGTCCGCGCCGACGAGCCGGGCGATGCCCGCACTCCCGCGGTCGCGTCCATCGACGGCGTCACGGTCTCCGTCACCACGGGTGACCCGCGCCGCACGCAGGTCGTCCGCGACTCGGTCGCCCTCGGCATCCAGGACGGCACCCTCGGCTCGCGCCCGCACCGCACGCGGGCTCACGGCAGTGTCGTGCTCATCGGTGGCGGTCCCGGCGACGGCGACCTGATCACCGTGCGCGGGCGCCGCGAGCTGCTCACCGCCGACGTCATCGTCTACGACCGGCTCGCCCCGACGGGGCTCCTCGAGCTGGTCGATCCCGACGTCGAGCTGATCGATGCGTCGAAGGCGCCCGGCCGGCACACGCTCACACAGGACGAGATCAATGCGGTGCTCGTCGACCGGGCCGGCCGCGGGCTCCGCGTCGCACGGCTGAAGGGCGGTGACCCGTTCGTCCTGGGCCGCGGCTCGGAGGAGGTGCTGGCGTGCGCCGAGGCCGGCATCGCCGTCGAAGTCGTGCCAGGCCTGACCAGTGCCGTGTCCGGGCCCGCTGCCGCCGGGATCCCGGTGACCCATCGGGGTCTCACCGCCGGCTTCGTCGTCATCAGCGGACACGCACTCGGCGACCTCACGCCGCTCGCCGCGACCGACCTGACCCTCGTCGTGCTGATGGGCGTCGGCCGGCTCGAGCAGCTGGCCACGTCGCTCATGGCCGCCGGCCGGTCCGCGGAGACGCCCGTGGCCGTGATCGAGCGGGCGTACGCCGCCGACCAGCGCGTGACGACGGCAACGCTGGCCACGATCGCCGCCGTCGCCGAACGGGAGTCGGTGACGAACCCGGCCATCATCGTCGTCGGCGATGTCGTGAACGTCCCGGCACTTGTCGCGCAGTCCGCTCGCGCGGCGCAGCACGACATGCGCACCCCGGTGTCCGTCCATGCATGACGTGATCCTGCTCGCCCACGGCAGCCCGGACCCGCGCGCGCAGCTGGCAGCCGCCGAGCTTGCCCGGGCCGTCGAGGTGCTCCACTCCCAGGCGACCGTGCGCTGCGCCTTCCTCGACCACGGGCCCTCGCTGCGCGATGTGGTGCAGGGCCTTGCCGACGAAGGGATCGGCACGGCCATCGTCGTACCTGCGTTCCTGGCCAATGCGCACCATGTTCGCGTGGACGTGCCGCGCGAGGTCGAGAGTGCGAGCGCGCAGACCGGCGTCGAGCTCGTCGTGACGATGCCCATCGGCACCGATGGGGCGCTGCTCGAGCTGCTTGACGCGACCCTTCCGGAGGGCCCCGTGACCCTGGCCATCGCCGGTACGCGCGACCCGCTCGCGCAGGCGCAGCTCGAACGCGTGGCCGACCGCTGGTCCCGCCGCCGCGCCGCCCCCGTCGTCGTCTCGCACGCCTCGCTCGGCAGTCCGACCGTGCCGGAGGCGCTCGCGGCACTGGAGGACGGCGGCAGCGACCGCGCTGCGGTGGCGTCCTTCGTGCTGTTCCCCGGTGTCCTGCCAGATCGCATCGCGCAGGAGGCTGGCGACCGCTTCGTCACCGGCCCGCTCTACTGCACGTCCGCCGCCGTCAGCGTGGTCGTCGACCGGATCCGGAGCGCGGCGTAGGGTTCACGCTGGTCCGACCGACCACGCCCTGAGGAGGTTCCGTTGCCGCTGCGCATCCACCGTGCGTGGTACGTCGCGGGTGTCACCTTCCTCGTGCTGATCGCCTCTGCGGCGTTCCGCTCGTCGTACGGCGTGATGATCGTCCCGTTCGAGGACGAGTTCGGCTGGAGCCGTTCCGCGACGAGCCTGGCGGTGTCGGTCAACCTGGTCTTCTACGGGCTCACGGCGCCATTCGCCGCGTCCCTGATGGAGCGGTTCGGGATCGCCCGCATCGCCGCCGGGGCCATGGCACTGATGGCGATCGGCACCGGCCTGACCGTGTTCATGACAGCGTCGTGGCAGCTCGTGCTCCTGTGGGGCGTCGTCGTCGGTCTGGCCGCGGGCTCGACAGCGCTGGTCTTCGGTGCGCTGATCGCGAACCGGTGGTTCGCTGCCCGCCGTGGCCTGGTGCTCGGCATCCTCGGCACGGCCTTCGCGACCGGACAGCTGGCCTTCCTGCCGCTCATCTCGCGCACCATCGAGGATCACGGGTGGCGATCGGCATCCCTCGCCATCGCGGTCCTGTGTGCGCTGACGATCCCGCTGGTGCTGCTCGTCATTCGCGACCGTCCCGCGGACGTGGGCCTGCGGCCGTATGGCGCTACGGGAGAGCCCACCCCCGAGGAGCTCGGCCGCAACACCACGCACTCCGGCTGGAGGGCGGCCTCCACGGCGCTGGCGACGCTGCGCTTCGCCGCGACCACGCCCGCCTTCTGGCTGCTGGCCGGCACCTTCTTCGTCTGCGGCTGGACGACCAACGGCATCATCAGCACCCACTTCGTGCCGGCCATGCACGACCACGGCATGGGACCCACGGTGGCCGCGAGCATGCTCGCGGTCGTCGGCATCTTCGACATCATCGGCACGATCGGCTCCGGCTGGCTGACCGATCGCATCAACCCGCGGTACCTGCTGCTCATCTACTACGGCCTGCGCGGCGTCGCCCTCATCACGCTCCCGGTGATCCTCGGCCCCAACGTGCAGCCACCCCTGATCGTCGTGATGATCCTGTTCGGACTCGACTGGGTGGCCACCGTCCCGCCGACCGCGACGCTGTGCCGGCAGATCTACGGCATCGATCGCGGCGCCGTCGTGTTCGGCTGGGTGTTCGCCGCGCATATGGTCGGCGCGGCGGTGGCGGCCGAGGCCTCGGGCTTCATCCGGTCCGCCACCGGCGACTACTTCGGCGCGTGGGTGCTCGCCGGATCGCTGGCCCTCGTGGCCGCCCTCGCCTGCCTGGCCATCCCGAAGACCCCTGCAGCGGCCCCCATCGAGCAGCCCGTCTACACCTAGCGCCGAGAAGACCCGGATGGTCGCGAAACGGGCTTCGAGAGGGCCGTTTCACGACCACACGGGTCGTCTCGGCGTCCAGCTACCGCGCACGGAACAATGGGCGGGCAGGCGCCCGTAGCTCAATGGATAGAGCAACCGGTTTCTACCCGGTCGGTTGGGGGTTCGAGTCCCTCCGGGCGCACTTTCGTGAGGGAACTGGACCGGAACCGGGTCCGGTGTAGCAACCCGTGTAGCAACTCGAGCAGTCTCCCCACGCCAGACGTCACACGATGAGTTCATGATGGACGAAATGAGGCGGACATGATGACGGTCGACAACATGGACGAGTTCCGGGACGAGAACGGGCTGCTCCCGTGCGTCTGCTTCGGCCCCGAGGATCCCGTCGAATCGCTGCCCGACGTGCTACTCGAGTCCCTCGTTGAGTCTGGGGACCCGCGGCCCGAACTCGTGGACGAGCTACGCCGACGCGGACTGTTCCTCACGCTCGCGTTGATGGGTGACCAGACGGCGGAAGACGAACTCGAGCGGCAGGCGCGCGCGGAGTACGAGAGCTATGTCTGCACGGGGTCGACCAGGCCGCCGCGCGAGGCTTAGTCCTCGTGCCTGGCTGGGGGAACAGTTGGCAGAAGTGGGCCGAGCCGATCACGGGCGGCTGGGTCTGCACCCGGAGCTTCCCAAGCCTCGGCTAGCAGCACCGCGCTCGTCAGCGGCGGCATCGGTTCTACGGGATCGGTGCCGTTTCGTCGTTCTCCGGCTCGACGTCGAGGAGTTCCCCGCTGACCCAGTGCAGGTAGGTCAGCCCCTCGCGCCGGTACTGCACCAACGCCGTCCACGTCCCCTGCGGCTTGTCGACCCACCGCCAGTCCACCATCGTCCCCGGCCAGAAGGCGGTGCGCTCGGGGAACGGGAGGTCGCCGATCCACGGCGGGGCGGGTGGCCGCTCGATCACGGCCTCGACGCGCACGAGCCGACGGACCTTCACTGTGGCGAAGGTATGCGCAGGGGCTGACTTCTCGCTGACGACGTGGGGATGTCCCGGCCCAGCGCTGATCAAGCGACGGGACCGAGGCACCCTGCTCACCTCGCCGATCCGGGGAGTCACCCTGGGACTACGTCGACGCTGGCCCAATCGCGCCTTGACGGGATCTCGCCTTCGTTGAACCGTAGGCTCCCGAGAATCAGAGCGATCTCCGGGAGGACCGATGGGCGCCACCTACGACGGTGATCGGAAGTGGTCCCCTTGTGCGTTCTCGGCCTCCACAAGTGGAAGGTTCGCAAAGCTGCGGGAACGACCCGCTACATGGCGTGCGCTCGATGCAACCGTGTCGACGACGAGGCCATGCCGGAGTTTCCATCTGCCCCCGGCTAGAAACGAAACTCTTCAGCCTCGACGTCGAGCAGCTCCCCACGACCAATCACCAGGCACTGGAACGTCAGATCAACGATCCAGATGGCGGACGATAGACCCATTGTGGATCGTCTGCACTCGGCGTTACTGTCGTCGAGAATGCGAGGAGTTGACGTGGCCGAACCTCCCCCGCCGCGCAGGTCCCTTCGTTGTCGGATCGGACTGCACCAGTGGCATGACGTACGCCGAGGCAACGGTGATCGCTACGCGCTCTGCTACCGCTGCGGCAAGGTTGACGGTCGCGCGCCGGTCGACGCGAAGAGACTTCCACCATTCCCAAGTAGGTAAGCCTGTTCCCACTGGGGTTGTTCCGCCTCGTCGCTCCAGACCCTCATGAATCTTGTCGGCCGCAGAACGCCGGAGTACCTTCGTTGGCATTCGCGAGGAGGTCCCATGAGCGCGGGTTACGACGGAGAACGCAAGCAGTCATTCCGGTGCATGCTCCACCTTCATGACTGGAGACTCCGCGGCGGCGCCGACGGCCAAACGAGGTTCCTCGCATGCGCACGCTGCAACAAGATCGATGACACCGCCCCCAGCGTTGTGAAGGGATTTCCCACTGGGTGACGGGCAGGCCGCCGGGAACCGCCCCTGAGGTCGATCCTGCGGAGGGGTCGTGTTCTGCACCGTTTCACCAAGCTACCTGGGCATCTGACGCGGTTCGGCACGCGCTGGCGGGGAGGTCCATGCGAATCGGACCTCCCCGCCAGTGAACTGCTGCGAGTCAAGACAACTGCCGAACTACAGCGCGGCGCACTCCCCGCGCTTCTGCCCGCTCACCTGGTTGGGCTGCCCGCCATCGAGGGCGTTGACCTGGGCCGCCGGCACGTTGTCAAAGCACCGGAGGTTTCCCTGGATCACGTTGGTCTGCACCTCAGACGAGTCGGAATCGATCCCTGGTGCCGAGCCCGAGCACGGTGTCTCACCCGGCTCGAACCCGCAACCGTCAGGTGTCTCGACGAGCATGCTGCTGTTCTCTGCGAACGTGACGCTTCCGCTGACCTGGTTCCTGATGAGTCCGATCCAGCCGCCCTTCCAGCCCTGGACCGTGACGTTGCCGTTGATCGTGTTGTCCTTGAAGGGGAAGTTGCGGAACTCGGACAGGTCTCCGGTGAAGGCCGGGTCGACCCCGCCAAGCGAGGTCACGTTGCCGTTCACCGTGATGCCGCTCAGATACAGCGAGAGCGGATTGTCCGCGAAGATCCCGCCGTTGACCTGGGTTGCCGTCTTGATTCCGGGCGGCCCGTATGCGCCGAGTCCCAGGACCGCGCCTTCGCCAACGTAGACACCGCCGTTGACGCGCACGGTCGCTTGTGACGCCGCGTGGTCATTCAGGCTGGCGCCCGGCTCGACCCTCAGGCCGCCGTTGATCGTCACATCGCCACCGAACATGCAGGAACCCGTCACGACGAGTCCTCGATACGTTCCGGCTGGAATCGATCCACCCGTGCAGACATAGGGTCCGCGAGGCGCAGCCGCGACCGGAGCCGCAGCAAGGACGCCGAGCACCAGAGCGGCGCTCAGTCCGAACACGATCTTTCGCTTGATCATTCGTTACCTCCCCGTAGTCGGAGGCAAGCCGACATCACCGGCTCGCGTGGGTCGGTCATCGGGCCCTGGCTGATGACAGGCGGTGCCCTCTAAGGAGCGAGCACTGATCCCAGACTCTGCTACGGCAGGCGTGGTCTGACGAGGGGCGCTGGCGAAGATGACGGTTTCGTCATAAAGCCGTGCACCCACGCGTGGAAGACCAAGTGACGAAGGGACTGTGGGGCTGCACGTAGAAGGCCCGACCGTCGCGAGCACACCTCCGCACGTAGCCCCACGGGTTCGCCCGCATAACCGGCTCCAAATCTGCGGTCGGCTCCAACCACAGCAGATCCGGCCGCAGCTTCCCGAGGCTGTAGGCCAGATCAGCCTTCGAATGACCCGGACTGAACTCGCCAGGCACCGGCGTGCCTGTGGCAATGTGGCGGTCACTCTTGCCGAGCAGGTCGACCATTGCGCGATCGCCGTAGTACGCCTCGGAGCCGGCGGCAACGACCGCGACAGTGGCGCCGATCCGCGTCACCTCGGCAATGTCCAAACCGGACGCGATCCGGTCCAGTTCGAGCGGTATCTCAAGGCTCTCAGGCGCTGCCACGAAGTTGCGCCAAGGGAGAACACTCGTGGAGACCAGGAAGAGGAGTGCGGCACTCACAATGACGACCGCCTTCCTCCGATTCGCGAGATGCGCGGTGTCGCGAACGGCCATCGAGACGAGAAGTACGACGAGTAGGAAGAGGACGATCGACTGAACGGCAGCGAGGACGTCGAAGCGCATGGGGCTCGTGACGAGGCCGAAGCCGAGAGCCGAAAGCACGAACACAACGAGAACGGGGCTCAGTCGCCTTCCTCGCTCTGGTCCGATGACGACAAACTGCTGAGCGCCAACAAAGAGCACGGCGACGACGGCCGGCAGTGCGACCGCTACATAGCGGTTGAGGATGCCGAAGTGCTCCCACGCGTCGCCCCCGACCCAGACGCTGTACAGGAGCAGTGTCGCGCTCATGACTGTGAGGATGCCGGTCATACGTCGGGCAACTGAGTCCGTCGGATAGCGCCTCGCGACAATCCAGCAGCCGGTCGCCGCAAGCGCGACCACGGGGAGCGCCCTGCCGGCTGTCACCGCTCCCCTTTCCAGGCGGTCGAGCAAGACCACCCCGTCCATCTTCAGGCGGTAGGTGTTCGGCAACCAATCGCCCCAGTACTGCTGCTGTGAGATGACGATCACCGCTAGCGCCGCGATCAGCGGCACGCCGACCGCAAGCACCAACCGTGATCGGACACTCCATCTCGACGGCCACCCGCACGCAACGCCAAGAGCAGCAACGACCACGACCACGAAATCCAGTCGTGTCGCCACACCAGCGACCCCGCACACCGAGGCCAAGGCCAGTCCCGCACGAGCCGGAGCGGCCACTCTCCCAGTCGGTCACGGCCTTGACCAGTCCCCACGCCACGAGCACCAAGAACAATGCCAGCAGCCCCACCTCCATGCCGCGAAGGCTCCAGAACACGAGCGGGAAGGTCAGCGTGACGGTACCGCCCGCAGCCGCCGACGCGACAAGTGAACCGGCGACTCCCATGGTTGCCCAGCGAACGATCTTGGCAACGACGAGACCGATGGCCAGCACGACGAGAACCCCCGTGAGGCTCACCGCCAGCGCGGCGGTCGAGCCTTCGAGCCCCACCAGGTGGAGGGCTGTCATCCAGAGGGTCCACAAGGGATTCGTGAACCCCTGGACCCGGTCCGCTCCGGCGAACCAGACCCACTCGCCGGTGTCTGCCAAGGTCCTCGCATACGTCATCGACACCATCGCGTCGTCCGACAGCGTGAAGTACCGGGCGCCGCGCACAACGCCACTCGACTGCCAGACGGCCGCAGCCATGGCGACGGCGCCTGGAACAAGCGCAAGAACCTGCCACGCGAGCTCGCTCGATCCCCCGTTGCGCCTCGGCACGCGCGGTCCTCCCCCATTGCCCGCTCAGCCAGGACCCAGTCTGTCGAGGCCGCTCACGACGATAATCGCCAGGAACTACCCAAGCGAGGCGAAGCGAGTCAGGAACATGCGCAGGGCCGTGATGGTGTCATCACGAGGTCACGCGTCACCTCCCGAGCCCGGCTGATCCATCCGAGAGACGTCCAGTGTCCGTCCATGTTCGCCGCGGGGTCTTGAGCGATGCCCCTCCCCCGCGGTGAAATGGGATTCCGGTCGACCGACCGGTCTGAATCCGTCCCCCGTCACAGCCGGCACCGCCCCTCCTAAGCACCCCCTCGCTCACGGAGGATGAAGCGCCCGCCGGAGCGGATGACGAGGGGACAGGGCGGGCCCGCCCTGCGCGGGTCCGCCCCCTTTCGCCAGCGATCCAGGACCCCCACCTTTGCGTGTGCGCAACCAACACGCGCACAATTGGGGTGCAGGAGAGAATGGATCCGCGGGATTCCGCCTTGGGGGAGGTGCGAAGTGTCAGGGCACGTGCAGTCCTCGGGTGTCGACGATCGGCAGATCTGGGAGTACCTGGTCAACTCGACCGGCTCCGACGTGCTCATCCGCAGCGATGCCGACTTCGTGATCGAGTGGGTCTCCCCCTCCGTGCGTCGCCTTCTGGGGTTCGGCCCGGACGAACTTGTCGGGGTCACGCTCGGCGATCTGATCCACCCCGACGATGTCGTGCCTAACGGCCGAAGCCGCGATGGCGGCGAGGTCGTCTACTTCCGCGGACGCCTGCGCCGCTTCGACGGCAGCTACCGGTGGGTCGAGAGCCGCAGCCAGCCGACACGCGACGCAAACGGACTCATCACCGGCTACGTAGGCCTGGCACGTGACATCGACGCCGAGGTGCGTCCACCGACCGAAAGCGCCTGGACCGGAGGCCTGCTCGAGGCCGTGACGGACGGCATGATGGATCCCCAGGGGATCGTCAAGTCGGTCCGTGACGAGCACGGGACCATCGTCGACTTCGTCCACCTGCATGCGAATCAGGCGCTCTGCGAATTCCTGGGGATGCCGCGCGGTCAGGTCATCGGCAGGTCCCTGCACCACGTCTTCGCGATGCAGCTCATTCCGGAGGCCATCGAGACGGGCGTGCGCATCGTCGAAGCCGGTAGTCCCCTCATCCTGGACGATTTCCCCATGCCCAACGCCAACGGGGAGGCGTGGGTGTCGGCGCGGGCCACCAAGCTCGGCGACGGATTCATCTACACCTTCCGCGACGTGACCGCCGCCCATCGCCCAGCGAAGCCAGGCGGAGGGCCGCGGCGAAGCGAAGACCTGCCGCGCACCCAGGGTGGAGTTCAGGCATTCATGGCTGCGATGTCGACAGCCCCCATCGGCGTCTGCCTGGTCGATCCGGACACCGGCCGGTTCCTCGAGGTCAATCCCGCGCTGTGCCGGATCCTCGGACGCACGCCCGAGGAGCTCGTCACCTGCACATGGCGAGACATCACCCACCCTGACGACGTCGACATCGACGCTCACCTGCTCGACGAGATGCTGGTAGGTAACCGTGAGGGCTTCCGGCGGCGCAAGCGCTACCTGCGCCCGGACGGGACCACCGTCTGGGCCGACATCTTCGTATCGGATATCGACGGCGGGCCTGGCAGCCAGGACCGTCGTCGGCCACGTGGTCGACGTGACTGTCGAAGTGCTTGCCCAAGAGGTGGCCCGGGAGGCCACCGATCGGGTGCGGGCGGTCGTCGACACCTCTGCCGACGCGATCGCCCTCCTGCGGCCCGTACGCGATGCGTCAGGGGAGGTCGTCGATCTCATCTACAGCGACGTCAACAGGTCGCTGTGCGAACGCAGCGGCAGGCCGCAGGAGTACTACATCGGCCGGAGCATCCTCGAGGTGGGCGACTCCGACAACCGCCAGGAGCTGCTGGGCATTGCCATCAGCGCGCTGCAGACCAGATCAGCCGATAGCCATTCCCAGCCACCCTGTGGCGTTGTCCGACAGCGGCGCAACCCACTACTTCGACGTCAGCGTCGTGCCGGCCGGAGACACGATCAGCGTCACGTCCCGCGATGTCACCACGTGGCACGACGCACTTCAGCGTGCGCGAGACTCCGAGGAGCACCTTCGCGCCGTCCTGAGCCGAATGACCCTCCCGCACATGCGCTCGCCGCGCCGATCCGGGACGCGCGACGGCGACATCGTCGATTTCGAGTGGATCTCGGTCAACGAGGCCGCCGGTGAGGCCCTCGGTGTTCGGCCGGCAGACCTCGTCGGGCACGCCACATCGAACTTGTTCCGAGCAGCATCTGACACACCGTTTCCATGAGGCCGCAGTCAAGGCGATGAACGATGGCGAGATGCTCAGCCATCGAGCGCTCTATCCGGACTTCGAATTGACCGGGTCGCGACGAAACGCTGGCCATCCAGGCCATCCGCGTCGACGACGTCCTCAGTGTGACCTTCAGCCTGAGCGAGCCATCGACAGTCGGCGCTGAGAGCGCGACCGCCGCGATGGACGCGTACCTCCCCACCGTGAGTGGCTCGGCGTCGACCGGGACGGCGCAGGACCGGATCGCCTTCGACGGCCTGGTCATCGACTTCCCGACCCGCGCGGCGATCCTGAACGGCGCCGACATCGAGCTGACGCGCCTGGAGTTCGCCATCCTCACCGAGCTCGCGGGGCGCCCGCGCGTCGTGAGATCCGCCGACGACCTCTTCCGCGCGGTGCAGGGTGTCTCCTGGGTCGGCGATGCCCACACCATCGAGGTGCACCTCAGCCGCCTGCGCCAGAAGCTCGGCGAGGACGGACGGAACCCCGGCTACATCAAGAACAAGCGCGGCTTCGGCTACTTCTTCGACCCCGACCACCACTCCGTCGCCCGCTGAATCGTTTCAAGGGGTCGAACGTCCGCTTTGTGAAAGAAAGCACAACTTCCCTTGAACTGCCTGTGAACCGAGCGTCCTACGTTGGCCGTGAGCAGTACAGGGCAATTGGGGGTGCTTGATGTCATCCGTGACGACCGAATACGCAGGTGGCGACGCGATCGCCCTGCACACGGCGACCTTCACCGGCTACCTGGCCAGTTGTCCGACGCTGGCCGAGACAAGTCGCTTCCTGGTCGGCCTGTTCTGCTGGCCGCTCGGCGCACAGGGTGCCGTGATCACGACCACGGCGACCGACGGCAGCACCATGGTGGCCGCCTACCTCGATCAGGTTGCCGACTGGCCCGTGCACGGCGAGCACGCAGACCATGTCGACGAGCGCCTCGCCGGCCGCGTCTTCCACTGGCCCCTCGGCACGTCGTCGGCCTCGCGTGGTGAGCTGACCCTCGTCCTGACGGATGCGGCAGATCATGATCGCGTCGCCGACACCGTGCGATGCGTGATCGATCCCCTGACCATCTACGTCGCCGGCCATGCCGCGGCGCACGCTGCGCCCCCAGATCTGACACGACCGCATCCGTTGGACGCCTCTCCCGATGATCTGACGCCGCGACAGTTGCGCATCGTCCAACTGATGGGCGACGGACTGACGAATCGGCAGATCGCGTCGCGCATCGGGTTCAGCGACTCGACCGTGCGCGCCGAGTCCCTGAACATCTACCGGGCACTCGACGTGCACGACCGCCATGAGGCGGTCGTCGTGGCTGCCTCACTTGGCCTGATCCGCGGCAGTGACACTGAGCGAAGGGGGCCGATGGCCATCTCGGCCTGAGCAGTACCAGCGTCAAGCAACGAGCGCGAAGAACGTGGGAGCGGGTGTCGACGTGGCGAGTCAGCCGGGGATGGCGTCGCACGACGAGGATCCCAACCGTTGGCGGGCGCTGCTCGCGGAGAGCAGCCCGGATCCCCTCCTGCTGATGAACTCCGGAATCCTGACCTGGGTTGCTGGAACCGTTGAGAGGGTCCTGGGCTGGACCAGCGCGGAGCTGGCCGACCGGCCGCTGGCCGAGTTCGTCAACGAAGCAGATCTCCCGCGTCTGGCGGACCTGCTGCGTCGACTGGAGAACGGGGACCCCAATCGTGACGTGCTCCGCATGCGTCGCAAGGACGGTCGGGAGGCCTGGGTTCTGGTGACGCTGGCCGGACACCCGCCCACCCTGGCAGCCGGGGACGTCGTCGGGTCGTTCCGGGAGATCGACCGCCGGGTGCGGGCCGAGCAACGCCTGAACCTGATCGCCGAGCACACCTCCGACATCCTGTTCACCGCAGACGAGGATGGCCGCATCACCTGGGTGTCGCCGGCGGTCACCCGCCTGCTCGACTGGCCGCCCGACGACCTGATCGGCTCTCGGGCCATCGACCTCGTCCGCCGCGAGAGACGAGAGCCGCTCGATAATGTGGGCGATCGTCCGAGCCCGCGGCCGTTTGACCCGGACGTGCGCGACGTGATCGTCCGCGTCCGGGAGAGGTCCGGCACCTACCGCTGGATGCGCTGCAACACGGCCCATACCTTCGCGGAGGACGGGCAGCCGAATGGCGTGATCGGGAGCCTCGTTGACACCGACGACCTCGTCCGTGCCCGCGACACGATCACGGAGAACGCAACCCGACTCCAAGCGATCCTCGACTCGCTGCTCGACCCGCACGCGCTGCTCCGTCCCCTGCGCGACGCGGACGGGACCATCACCGACTTCACCTGCGAGGAGATCAACGCAGCGGGCGAGGACATGCTCGGGATGCCGCGAGGCGGGGTGGTCGGACGCCGGCTGACCGAGCTGCCGGGCGTGAAGGCCGACCTGCTGGACACGCTCCGCTCGGCGATGGGCTCCGGCGAACCACTGATCCTGGATGCGGTGCCCTACCGCACTCCGTTCGAGCCCTCGATCTCCCGGCGAGCCGACATCCGCGGCATTCGCGTCGACGAGACCCTCAGCGTGATCTGGCGGGACGTGACCGAGCGCCAGTCGCACCTGGACGCGATCGCCGCATCGGAGGAGAAATACCGCCTGCTGGCCGAGAACGCGACCGACGTGGTCATCTGGCATCGAGACCTCATCGCCTCCTGGGTGTCCCCGTCGATCGTCGAAGCACTCGGGTGGACGCCTGAGGCGTGGCTGGACCGCAACGTCTGCGACTTCGTCCACATGGATGACATCGCGCACCTGCTCGAGGAGCAGGCGTCCGTGGACGCCGGCAATGCCCGCATCAGTCGCCTGCGCATGTGCGACAAGAACCTCGACTATCACTGGGTGGAGGTCCACGCCCGCCCGTACTTCGACGCCCACGGTGACGTCGACGGTGCGGTGTTCTCCTTCCGCGTCGTCGATCGCGAGGTCCAGTCCGAGCAGGAGCTGCATCATCGCGCGGAGCATGACGAGCTGACCGGTCTGCTCAACCGGAACGAGATCCTCGGACATCTGGGTGCGGTGACACGGGCCCAGCGCCAGCCCGGCCGGGAGACCGCGATCCTGTTCTGCGACCTCGACCGGTTCAAGGAGATCAATGACACCTACGGGCACGCGGCGGGAGACACCGTTCTACACGTCACCGCTGACCGTATTCGCCGGTCCCTGCGCTCCGGCGATCCTGCCGCCCGCTTCGGCGGCGACGAGTTCGTCGCCGTGCTCGACGGCGTGCACGCCACGTCGGACGCACTGCAGGTGGCGGAGAAGGTGCGCGCCGCGGTGGCGCAGCCGGTCCCTTTCGGCTCGGTGGCGTTGAGCACCTCGGTCAGCATCGGGGTCGCGCTGATGATCCCCGGCGAATCAGCGGATGCACTCATCGCCCGAGCCGATGCCGCGATGTACGAGGCGAAGCGCACCGGCCGCAACCGCGTCACGGCGATCACGACCGCGACGAGCCAATCGGCGTAACGCCAAGCTGTGACGAATTTCCGCAAGGAAATATTGCGTACGTGCAATCATCGGGCGTCCGCCTATGGCACGATCCATAGACGACGGCTCAGGGCGCCGACGGGAGAAGGCCGACGCTCCGCCTGCGTGCTAGCAAGTAGCGGGGGATCGCAGGCGGAGCGCCGGTCATCCGAAAGTACACCGAGGGCGTACCTCGAAGTCCTGTTTTATCCCCCACAGTGGGTATCGTCCACGGCGTGACTCCAGACCGGCCGCGGCCCGCGACGATGCGCGATGTCGCCGTTCGCGCGGGCGTGTCCCGATCGCTTGTCTCGACTGTCTTCCGAGGAGTGCCTGGTGCCAGCCCGGCGACGCGCGAACGCGTCCTCGCGGCGGCTGCCGAACTCGGCTACCGTCCCGACGACCGGGCGCGCAAGCTGCGCAGTCGGGAGAGTCGCCTGATCGGCGTGACGCTCACGGCGGTCCACCCGTTCCACGTCGCTGTGACGGAGGCGTTGCACGAGGAGACCCTGCTCGGGTGCTACGACCTGTCCATCTCGTGGACGACGTCGTCACGTTCGCTGGCGAACGCGATCGATGCCCTGCTGACCCAGCGCTGCGCCGCGCTGATCCTCATCGGACCCACCGTGGGCGACGAGGAGATCGATGACCTGACACGGCTCGCTCCGCACGTCCCGCTCGTCGTCGTCGACCGGCACCTCGATCTCGCGACGGTCGACGCCCTTCGGGTGGACGACACCGCCGGACTACGACTTGCGATCAACCACCTTGCGGGGCTTGGACATTCCCGGATCTGGTACACCGACGGAGGGACGTTCGTCAGCGCCGACCCTCGACGTTCCGCCTACCTGTCGGCGATGACCGAGGCGGGCCTGATCGAGTGCGCCCGCGTGATTCCGTCGGGAGGCAGGCGACTCGACGGAGCCGCGTCCGCCACGCGCCTGGTCGACGGAGGAGACCTGCCCACAGCGATCGTCGCCTACAACGACCAGAACGCCTTCGGCATTCTCGACGTCCTGACGCGACGGGGGATCCGCGTCCCCGACGACATCTCGATCATCGGATTCGACGATGATCCCGAGGCTGCGCTCGATCACGTGTCGCTCACCACGGTGGTACAAAGAGCCGACCGGTTGGCGGTGGCGGTGTCCGAGACGGTCGTCAATCGCATCAGCGGCGCCGGGCCGGCTGGCCTGAACCTCCTGGCTCCCGGCCCGCTCGTGGTCCGCTCGAGCACCGGGCGCCCTCGCCCCTGACCGTCAGCTCAGCGGGGAGACCGACAACTGGTAGCCCATGGTGTGGATCTCCCCCGGAGCGAGGTGCACCGCGTTACCGAGCAGGTTGGCGCCCTCGACGCACACCATCCGCCGCCACGCGTCGTCGTCGAAGTCGGGCAGTGCTGCGGCCCGCTCGATCCAGGGATTCCAGATGACCGTGTCGGCGCAGTTCACCAGGCGCACGTGGATGACGCGGGCGCCGGCGACGTCGACGACGTCAACGCCTGCGCCCGACTGGTAGATGCGATCGGTCTCGCCAGTGAACTCGACAGCGCCTCGCTGCGTCCGGACCGCTCCCCCAGCGACCTTGTCGTCATAGGGCACGGAGTCGAGACCGTCGATCGACACGTGCTCGATGTCCCCGACGGACAGGTACGTGTGCAGCGCCGCCTCGTAGCTGAAGGGCTCGTCATCGAGGTTCTCCACACTGAGGTGCACGTCGAGGCGCTCGCCGAACCTCACGGTGTGCACGGCCCGGAACGAGTGCGGGAACACGAGTCTGGTCGCCGCCGAGTCCGTGAGTGCATGCGTGAGCGTGACGACGCCCTCATGCTCGACCACGTCAGCGAGGCTCCACCCCGTGAGTCGCGCGAAGCCGTGCGAGGGTGTGCGGTCACCGGAGCGGCCCGCACCGAACCAGGGAAAGCAGATGGGGATGCCACCCCGGATCGGCCTGCCCGGTGTCGAGCACGGCCGTCGGACTCATCCACAGCACCTCGGCCTGGCCCGCGGGCCGCCACGAGACGACGTGGGCGCCGTGATCGTAGACCGCGCCCGACGCGACCGCGGTCGATGTCTGCAGCGGTGCCGGCAGTCGCGTCATGATCGGTCTGCGGAGTCCCGGCTGACGACGTCGTCGGCTACCTCGACCCGGTTGCCATACGCAGTTCTCATGCCACCGGAGAAGGTCGCGCTGCGGCACGGGCAGCGACCGCGGCCGCGCGCTCGATCGTCTCGAGCTCACGGTCGCCGTGGGCGGCCGACACGAACCACGCCTCGTAGCTCGACGGCGGCAGCGAAACACCCTCGTCCAGCATCGCGTTGAAGAAACGTGCGAAGGCGGCCTCATCCTGGTCCGCCGCATCGGCGAAGTTGCGCACCTGACCATCGCGGAAGAACACGCTGAACAGGTTGCCCGCGGACTGCAGTCGGTTCGGCACGCCTTCGGCCGTCAGTGCATCAGCGACGATGCGACCGACCGCGGCGGCCTGATTGTCGAGATGCGCGTACACCTCGTCGGTGCAGTTCTGGAGCGTGACCAGGCCCGCCGTGGCCGCCACGGGGTTACCACTGAGCGTGCCGGCCTGGTAGACGGGCCCGAGCGGCGCGAGGAGGTCGAGGATCTCGGCGCGCCCGCCGACCGCTGCCAGCGGGTAGCCGCCGCCGATGACCTTGCCGAAGGTGAGCAGGTCCGGGGTCCAGCCCTGTGCCGCCCCCGTCTGCCCCCACCAGCCGGCCGGACCGACACGGAAACCCGTCATCACCTCGTCGAACACGAAGAGGGTGCCGTGGCGGGCCGTGATCTCCCGAAGGAACAGGTTGAAGTCGTCCTCCGGGGGGACCACTCCCATGTTGGCCGGAATCGCTTCGGTGAAGACCGCCGCGATGCGCGCCCCGCGCTCGGCGAACAGCTGCTCGACGGCCATCCTGTCGTTGTACGGCAGCACGATGGTGTCGGCGACGGTGCCCTCGGTGACACCCGGCGAGTTGGGCAGTCCGAGGGTCGCGACGCCCGACCCCGCCTGCACGAGCAGGGCATCGACATGACCGTGGTAGCAGCCGGCGAACTTCACGATCAGGTCGCGACCGGTGGCGGCACGGGCCAGCCGGATGGCCGTCATCACCGACTCGGTTCCCGACGAGACGAAGCGCACGCGCTCGACGGCCGGGACCCGCGCGATGATCTCCTCCGCGAGCAGCGTCTCGGCCATCGTCGGCGCACCGAAGGAGGACGAGTGCCGCACGACCTCGGTGACGGCCGCGACGACCTGGGGATGCGCGTGGCCCAGGATCATCGGACCCCACGAGCCGACCATGTCGACGTACTCGTTCCCGTCGACGTCGGTGACCCATGCACCCTCGCCCGAGGCGAAGTAGACCGGATGCCCACCCACGGCGCGGAACGCGCGGACCGGCGAGCTCACCCCACCGGGAACGACCCGCTGCGCGCGCTCGTGCCACTGCGCTGACGTTGACCGAGACGGCATCGCTAGTTCTCCTCCCGCAGCCAGGCTGCGACCTCGGTTGCCCAGTACGTGCAGATGACGTCCGCTCCGGCCCGGTTGACCGATGTCAGCGCCTCGAGGATCGAGCGGCGACGATCTATGGCCCCGGCGGCTGCTGCGTACTCGACCATGGCCATCTCGCCCGAAACGACGTAGGCGGCGACGGGCACGTCGACCTCCGCGGCGACGTCGGCGATGATGTCGAGATACGGAAGGCCGGGCTTCACCATGACGATGTCGGCTCCCTCGGCGACGTCGAGGCGGACCTCGCGCATCGCCTCCTTGCGATTCGCCGGATCCTGCTGGTAGGAGCGCCGGTCGCCGGACAGCTTCGACTCGACGGCATTGCGGAACGGCCCGTAGAACGCCGATGCGTACTTGGCGGCGTACGCGAGGATCGAGACGTCGGAGCGATCGACATCGTCGAGGGCCTCACGCACGGCAGCGACCTGCCCGTCCATCATGCCGCTGGTGCCGACCATGTGGGCGCCGGCCGCGGCCAGGACGCCGGCCATTCGCTGGTACGTCATCAGCGTCGCGTCATTGTCGACGTTGCCGTTCGCGTCCAGCACTCCGCAGTGGCCATGGTCGGTGAACTCGTCGAGGCAGAGGTCTGCGATCACGACGGCGTCGTCGCCGACCTCCGCGCGCACGTCGGCGACGGCCACTGACAGGACCCCGTCGAGGCTGCACGCCTCGGTGCCCAGCGCATCGCGCTCCTGCGGCACGCCGAACAGCATGATGCCGCTGACGCCTGCCGCCACCGCTTCGCTCGCCGCCCGCTTGAGCGAGTCCCGCGAGTGCTGCATGACGCCGGGCATGCCGTCGATGGCCAACGGCGACGCCAGGCCCTCGCGCAAGAACGCCGGCAGGACGAACTGGCCGGCGGACAGGCGCGATTCGCGGACCATGCGGCGCATCGCCGGAGTGCTGCGCAGTCGACGAGGGCGCTGGTACGGATCTGTCATGGTCGCTCCTTCATTCGCCTGCGTTGAGGCAGTCGACGACGGTGTCGGCGACTGCCGCCGCTGTGGGTCCGGCACTGATGACGACCGTACCGAGGCCGAGCCGCTCGACCTCCGCCGCGGTCGTCGGTCCGCCGCACACGATCGTCGTGCCTGCGGGAAGGACGGGAACGAACGACGCCACTGCCCGAACGGCCGTCGGGGAGCGCAGGACCACGATGGCGAAGTCGCCGGTCGCCAGTCGATCCGCCGACAAGGGGCGTACCGGCACGGTGCTGGTCTCGTAGAGGACCTGCTCGTCGATCTGCCAGCCCAAGGGGCGCAGGCCGCCGGCCAGTCCCTTCATGGCCTGGCTGCCCTGCGGGGCGATGATCGAACCCAGTGGGCGCGACGACAGTTCCTGGCGCAGGGACTCCGCCGTGCTCTGGGCGGGGACCAGGACGGACCCGGCACCCAACTCCTGCAGCGCCGCTGCGGTGGCCTCGCCCACCGTGGCGAACCCGATCCCCCGTTCGGCGCCGGCCGCGATGGCCAGGCGCAGCCGTTCAGCGGAGGTGAGCTCGGCAAGCGCCCGCAGGGCCGCCTGCGACGTGACGACGAGCCAGTCAGCGGTGCCCGCGATGGCGGTCAGGACGTGCTCCGCCCGTGGGCGCGCGCCATCGTCGACGCACGTGCGAACGGTGAGATACGGATCCTCCACGGGTCGCGCTCCGCGATCGCGAAGGGCCTCCGCATCCTTGTCGTCACCCCCGAGCGCACGTACGAGAAGGACGTCACGCACGGGCGGCGTCCGGGGTGATGAAGGCTGCGGCACCGGCATCGAGCAGCCGCTGACCGACGTCGGCGCCCAGTCGCCGGGCGGCCGACACCGCGGCCGGGCCGTCGACATCGACGATGACCTCACTGGGTGACCTGCGCGTACTGCCCCGGCTCGCGGCCAGAGACGTCGGCGACGAGGACGAGGGACGAGCCGAGCCACGTCGCGTTCGCGCCAACCGCCGAGGCGCAGGTGGCGCCGACGGCCGACAGCACGGCGCGCTCCGCAGTCGTGCAGACCCGCGTGGGCACGTCATCGAGGGCCGCGAGAGCGCCCACCATGACGGTGTCCTCGCTGCGGCATTCGATGGCCAGGGCACCCTGGGCCGGCGCGGCGAGCATGGTGTCCAGGCCGATGACGGCGTCGATCTCGTCGGCTCGTCCGAGCCGGGTGAGACCAGCGACGGCGAGGATGGTCGCGTCGAGGTGCCCGTCGCGCACCTTGGCGATGCGCGAGTCGACGTTCCCTCGAAGGTCCTCGATGGCGAGGTCGGGCCGGAGTGCGCGCAGGCGCGCGGCCCGCCGCGGCGAGCTGGTGCCCACCCGGGCGCCCCACGGCAGCTCATCGAGCCCGCCGCGATTGGCCGACACCAGGGCATCGTGCGGATCGGCTCGCGGCGGCACGGCAGCCAGCGCGATCCCGTCGGTCGGCTCGGAGGGCAGGTCCTTCATCGAGTGGACGATGACGTCGACCTCGTCGTCGATCAATGCGTTCCGCAGCGCGGAGACGAACACTCCGGGCTGCGGCATGCTCGCGAGCGGTCCGGTCGTGACGTCGCCCATCGTCTTGATGATGACCAGGTCGACCGTGCGTCCAGTGGCGAGCGCGAGGGCATCCGCGACGGTCTGGGACTGCGTGCGCGCGAGGGCGCTGCCTCGCGTGCCGAGGCGGATGGGTTCGGTCATGACGGGGGCATGCTGGCATCGATGCCAAACACGACGTGCACGGCGTTCTCGAACTCGTCGATGAGGCCCTCGCGGGTGTACTCGCGAGCCCGGATCGTCGGTTCGTGCAGGAGCTCGCCCACCAACCGGTGCAGCGCCTCCTCGACCGCGGCGGCGGTGTCGGGAGCCAGCCGGGTCTGAGCCCGTGCCCGCTCGCGCTCAAGGACCGCCTGAACATGGGTGCGCATGGCCACGACGACGGCGTCGGCGCTTCGGCCGGCCTCCTTGTGGCCGAAGTGCTCCACTGCGTCATTGACCATGCGCTGCGCACGGGTGATCGCCTCGGTGTGCTCGGCCGGCGCGTGCATCGAGATGAACTCGAGATCGATGATGCGCACGTTGGCGAGTGACCGGGCTTCGTCCTCGACGTCCTGGGTGAGCGCAAGGTCGAGCACCGGAAGCGGACGGACGCGGTTCGCCGTGACGGTACCGAGGATGTTGGCGTCGAGGATCGGATGTGGGGCGCCGCTGCAGGAGACGACGAGCTCGGCCTTCTCGAGGGCGGTGAGCAGTTCCGCCGTGGAGATGGCGGTGCCGCCATGACTCTCGACGAACCGCTTGGCGCGGCCGCTGCTCGAGTACACCATCGGCGGCTCGGCGCCGCGCTTGATCAGCGTGGCATGCACGACGCGGGCGAACGAGCCGGTGCCGATCAAGAGGACGGGCCGGCCCTCGACGGACTCGCCATCGGCCTCGACGAGGTCGATGGCGACGGAGGCGATGGAGCGACCGGCCGCCCCCAGACCGGTCGTGGCCGAGACCTTCTTGTGGGTCGCGGCCGCCGCCTGGAACAACCGCTCGAGGGAGGACGAGGTGGTCTTGTCGGAGCGGGCGCGGGTCAGCGCCCGGCGCACCTGGCCGGCGACCTCATCCTCGCCGACGACCATCGACTCGAGTCCGGCCGCCACGGAGAAGAGGTGACGCGCGACGTCGGTGCCGACCCGCGGCGCCAGGATGTCGACATCGACCTCGGTGCCGAGGCGCTTCATGAACATCTTCTGGACGGCGTCGGCTGCGCGTCGGGTGTCCTCGGCGTCGATGTACAGCTCGACGCGATTGCAGGTCGACAGGAGCACCGCCCCGGACACCCCCGCATGGGGCTCCCCGACGAGATGCTCGGGCAACGACGCCGCCGATCGGCTGATGTCGTCGAGGAGGGAGAGCGGTACGTCGTGGTGACTCACGCCCACCAATGCCAGACCCATGATCGCCGATGCTAACAGCCGAAAAGTGGCGTCAGGACCGACCAAAGCCTGTCAATGCGTCGGCAAACGTCCTTATGGGGCCACGCTTACGGCCCGGGCGGACCTTCTTACCGGCTGCTAACGTGCGCGAATGCCTCTCCCCCTTGATCACCCCTCGTCCCGCACGGCTGAGGCCCCGCTGATCCAGGCCTACCGCGGCCACCGACCTGAACGCCTGCCCGTCTGGTTCATGCGCCAGGCGGGGCGTTCCCTGCCCGAGTACCGCGAGGCGCGCGTGGGCACGGCGATGCTCGAGTCCTGCCTTCGACCGGACCTCGCGGCCGAGATCACGCATGCAGCCGGTGCGCCGCCACCACGTCGACGCGGCCATCTTCTTCAGCGACATCGTCGTGCCCCTCAAGCTGGCCGGCGTCGACGTCGACATCGCCCCCGGCGTCGGACCGGTGATGGGCTCGGCGATCCGCACGCGAGCCGAGGTGGACGCCCTTCCCGAACTCGATCCCGCGAGCCTGGCGCCGATCCAGGAGGCCATCGGCATCTGCACCGACGAGCTCGGGACGACGCCACTGATCGGCTTCGCCGGTGCGCCCTTCACGCTGGCGTCCTACCTGGTCGAGGGCAAGCCCTCACGCGACCACCTGCACACCAAGGCGCTCATGCACGCGGATCCGGACACCTGGCATGCACTCCTCGCGTGGACGGCGCGGACGACCTCCACGTTCCTGCGCGCCCAGGTCATGGCCGGCGCCAGCGCGCTGCAGCTGTTCGACTCGTGGGCCGGCGCACTGTCCCTGCCCGACTACCTCACCTACGCCGCCCCGCATTCCAAGGCGGTCTTCGACAACGTCGCCGATCTCGGCGTCCCGCGCGTGCACTTCGGCACGAAGACGTCCGAGCTGCTCGTCGCCATGCACGAGGTCGGCGCCGACGTCATGGGCGTCGATGACCGCACGCCCCTCGACGTCGCCATCGAGCGGCTCGGGTCGGACGTGCCTGTCCAGGGCAACATCGATCCGGCCCTGCTCCTGGCTCCCTGGCCCGTCCTGCGGGCGCACGTGCTCGACGTGATCGAGAAGGGCAAGGGCGCACGCAGCCACGTCCTGAACCTCGGTCACGGTGTGCCGCCCGAGGCGAACCCTGAGACCATTACCCGAGTAGTCGCCCTCGCCCACGGCGAGCTCGACGACTGACCGAGCACCACGCACGAGGAGACGCACATGACCGACGCGACCACCGCCGACGCTGCGGCACGCCCGAGCGCCCGCGAGATCAACGAGACGATCCGCTACACGCTGTGGAGCGTGTTCGCCCGATTCGGCGGCATCGACGCCGACCCCGAGGTGGCCGCGAAGGAGCTGCAGGCCTGGGCTGACGCACTCGCCGAGCACGACATCGTCCTCCGCGGTGCCTACGACGTCTCCGCGCTGCGCGACAACGCGGACCTCATGCTGTGGCTGCATGGCCCGACGGCCGAGGGCCTGCAGCGGGCCGTTCGGGACTTCCGTCGCACGGCGGCGGGCCAGGGCACGACGATGGTCTGGTCGGCCATGGCGATGCACCGTCCGGCCGAGTTCAACCGCGGACACGTCCCGGCCTTCATGTCGGGCAAGGAGCCGCAGGAATGGCTGTGCGTCTACCCCTTCGTCCGGTCGTACGAGTGGTACCTGCTGCCGGAGGAGGAGCGCCGGCGCATGCTCATGGAGCATGGCATGAAGGGCCGTGACTATGAGGACGTGCTCTCGAACACCGTGGCCTCATTCGCGCTCGGCGACTACGAATGGGTGCTGGCTCTCGAGTCCCCCGTCCTGCATGACCTCGTCGACATGATGCGCGACATGCGCTACACCGACGCGCGTCGCCACGTGCGCGAGGAGATCCCGTTCTACACCGGACGACGCATCCCGATCACCGACGCGGTCGACGTCATCCGATGACGTTCGACGCCCTCCTGCTCGCGTGCTTCGGCGGGCCGGAGGGTCCGGACGATGTCGTCCCCTTCCTCGAGCGCGTCACCGCCGGTCGCGGCATCCCGCAGGAGCGCCTGCTCGAAGTCGGTCAGCACTACCTGACGCTCGGCGGCGTGAGCCCGATCAACGCGCAGAACCGTGCGCTGGCCCAGGCCGTTCGCGACGAGCTCGAACAGCGGGGGTCAGACCTGCCCGTCTACCTCGGCAACCGGAACTCGGCGCCGTTCTTCGCCGACGTGCTCAACGACATCCACCACAACGGACAGACGCGCGTGCTGGCAATCCCCACCAGCGCGTACTCCTCGTACTCCGGCTGCCGGCAGTACCGCGAGGACCTGGCGAAGGGTCTTCGCGAGAGCGGTCTCGTTGACGACCTGGTGGTCGAGAAGATGTCGCCGTTCGGCGACCTGGCCGGCTTCGCTGCCGCAATGGCCCCTGGACTCATCGAAGCCCTCTCGACATTCCACGCCGACCGCGGCTCGTTCGAGGGCGTGCATGTGTTCTTCACGACGCACTCGATCCCGGACTCGATGGTTGCCGCCTCGGGCCCGCAGAACGGTGCATCCATCGTTCAGTACGTCGACCAGCATCGTCGAGGTGGCCGAGGCCCTCGTGGCTGCCGTGTCGGCACGCTTCGGCGCGGCGCCCACGTCATCGCTCGTCTACCAGTCCCGTTCCGGCCCGCCGACGATTCCGTGGCTCGAGCCGGACATCAATGACGCGCTGGCCGACGTCGCCGCGTCGGGTGTCACCGCCGTCGTACTCGTGCCGATCGGCTTCATCAGTGACCACATCGAGGTCATCTGGGACCTCGACACTCAGGCTCGTCAGACTGCCGAGGCGCTCGGCCTCGAGTTCACTCGCGCTCCGACCGCGGGCGTGTCGCCGGCCTTCGTCTCCGCACTGGCCGACCGCGTGCTGTCCGTGGTCGAAGGGCGATCGGCATCGCGTGGCGCCCTCTGGTCCGGGCTGTGCTCGGCGGACTGCTGCGTGAACGCGCGCGCCACTCTCGACGTCGTTCCCGGCTGCGGTTGACGCTCGAAAATCCTTGTGGATAAACACTTTTCGGGGTTTCTAGTGTCAGGCCTGCTCGGTATTCTTAAGTCATGTCCATCGAACTACTGCAGCAGATCGAGCGAGACATCGCTCGCTTGCATGCCGCGCGGGCAGAGGCGCTGGTCGCGGTGGCCTCGGCCGAGCGCGTCGTCGATGAGTACCTCGTGCTGGCCACCGAAAGCGACGGCGAGCGCGAGATCCGCATCACTGATGCCTGCTGCGAGGAAGTCGCCGCGGCCCTGCGATGGGCGACCTCCACGACGCACGTACGGATCGACGATGCTCGACTTCTGGCCGGTCCACTGCGTGATGTGTTCAACGCCCTGCGCGACGGCGAGGTCAGCCCCCAGCATGCTCAGGTCCTGGCGGAGTCAGCTCAGCGCCTTCCCGGCCGGTGGTCCGCCAACCCTGACGAGGCCGAAGGATTTTCAGACCGCATGCGCTGAGCTCGTGCGCCGGGTTCTTCCCGTCGCCCGTCAGGGCACGGTCGCCGCGACGAGGCAGGCCGCACGAAGGGCTGTCCTCGCCATCGACGCCGACGGCGAGCGACGGCGTCGGGAGCGCGCCCGCTGTACACGCGACGTCTGGGTGATGGACGAGCTCGACGGCCTCTCGACCCTGATGGCTCGGATGTCCACGGAGGACGCCCATGCCGTCATGAACCAACTGGACGCCGCGGCCAGGGCGACTCGCACGGCTGCCGCGATGGCCGATGACGAGCCGGCCCACGCGGGCGCTGGCTCATGGACGATCGGTGAGCACCGGGCGCACGCCCTGATGGCCCTCGTCCTCGGTGGAGACTGCGTGGCGCCGGCCACCATGACGGCCCATCTCGACGTGGTGATCGACCTCCCCACCCTTCTCGCCCTGCGCGACGAGTCCCCGGCCGGTTCCGCGGAAGTCAGTGGCTCGGGGGCGGTGACGGCTCACGTCATCCGAGACCTTTTGGCGAATCCGGAAGTCGCGGACACACTGCGGCGACTGGTCGCCGATCCGGTGACCAGTCACCTGCTCGACTTTGGTCGGCGCACCGACGCCATCCCCGATCGGCTCCGCGAGTTCATCGTCGCCCGCGACCGGACCTGTCGATTCCCAGGCGGCCGCAGGCGCGCCGATCGCTGTCAGATCGATCACGCCGAGGCGTGGGACGACGACGGGTCAACGTCATCCGCCAACCTGGGAGCGCTGTGCGTGCGACACCATCAGCTCAAGACCCTCGGCGGCTGGCAGATCACCCGAAGCCGAGCCGATGGATCCTGCACCTGGAACTCACCCGAGGGGCGAACCTACGAGCATGAGCCCCCACCGGTCAGCGCGGCAGCGCAGGAGCCGCCGGGACCTGTCTACGGTCCAACACCATTCTGATCGTCCGCCACGAATCATGATTCCTTGGGCTCGGCGAACTGCTGCGCCAAGGCGTCCAGGCGCTGGACATAGCCGGACCACCAGGCCTCGTCGACGTCGGGCAGATTGCTGAACTGCGGGTTAAGGCCCACGGATCCGTCGATGATCTCCCGCAGGATGTCTGCATGTCCCGCGTGCCGGTTCGTCTCGGCGATGACGTGAACAAGGACGGTGTGCAGCGTCACGAGGCGTCGGTCCTCCTGCCACCAGGGCACCAAGCCCTCGTCGGTGAGGTCCAGGGCCTCGATCGTTGCGTCCGAGTGGGCCCAGACCCTTGCGTAGAAGTCGGCGATCGACGCGATGGACTCCTCGGCCGTCGCCCACATGTCGTCATTCGGCGCCGGGTCGGGACCGAGCACGTCGTCGAGACCAGGCAAGGGGCGACCGAACACGGAGCCCAGGTACTCCCCTTCGGTCAGGGCGGTGTGCTTCACCAGGCCGAGGAGGTTTGTGCCCGTGGGGACCACGGGTCGACGAGCGTCGTACTCAGAGAGGCCGCTGAGCTTCCACAGCAGCGCCTCTCGACCGCGTACGAGATACCGATGCAGGACGGCCTTGGTCTGCGCTGATTCCGTCGCCATTCCGGAACCCTAGGCATGTCAGCGACCGGAGCGCCAGCGCCCTAATCGTGAGCGTTGGCGTGCCGCGGCTGGTAGAGACCGAGGGTTGCGCCGCTGGGCAGCCGGATCTCCGTGAGCGTTCCCCACCCCTGCTCGGTCGGCTCCCCGACGAAGACCGCGCCTCGTCCGGACAGTTCCGCCACCGTGCTCGGCAGGTCGTCGCACATCAGGAACAGGCCAACCGAGGACTCGCCCTCCGTTGGGTGCACGCCGAGTTCAGCCGGCGGCACGGCGAAAATCAGCCAGGGGTCGTCGGGTCCGGCCGCACCGACGGACGGCCACCTGAGCACATCGCGCAGGAAGGCCCTGTCGAGCTCCGGGTCGGGGCTGTTGAGGATCAGGTGCGCGCCGGTGATCACGCGTCGACCGTGACACGAGCGGCCGGCTGGTAGGCGCACGCACGGTCTTCGGCCAGCGGATCGCCCGTCGACGCGAAGGCACGGGCCCGCGAGCCGCCGCACAGGTCGGCGAAGTCGCAGTAGCCGCACCGTCCGCCGAACTCCATCGAGCGGATGCGACGCAGTACGGCGTTGTCACGGTAGATGTCCGCGAGCGGCAGGTCGCGCACCGAGCCGAGCGACAACGGCAGGAAGCCCGCCGGGTACACCTGCCCGTCATGCGCGACGAACACGATGCCCTTGCCATCGCGCGTCGCGGCCGTGTGAGCCGAGGACTTCTCCTTCTGCGGACCGAGCTCGGCCTCGAGCTGCGCGACGAGGCCTCGGTACAGGGCACCGTCTGGCTTCACATCGGGCCGCTCGCGTCGCTGCACGACGACCCGGCGGAAGAACGGTGCTTCCACCGTGCGCACGATGAAGTCGTAGTGCGAGGCATCGACGAGGAAGTGGCACATCTCCTCGTGCTCCTCGGGTGTCATGGAGTCGGTGTCCTCACCGCGTCCGACATGGACGAGGAAGAACACCTCCCAGATGTCAGCGCCGGTGTCCTGGACGATCGCGGCGATGTCGGCCATCTCGTCCTTGTTGCGACTCATCACCGTCGTGTTGATCTGCACCGTGAGCCCGGCAGCCACGAGGGCGCGGATCGCAGGGATCGTCTTGTCGAAGTGGCCCGGGATCCCGCGCACACCGTCATGCGTGGCCGAGTTGGCTCCGTCGAGGCTCAACGACACGGCCTTCACGCCGCTGTCGACCATGTGCTGGATGGCCTCGGGAGTGAGCTGCGGAGTGACCGACGGCGACATGGCGACGGGGATGCCCTGTGCGTTCGCATACTCGACGAGCTCGAAGATGTCCTCACGCAGCAGACAGTCACCGCCGGTGAGGACGAGGATCGGATAGGGCCGCCCGAAGCCAGCCACCTGGTCGATGAGGCGTCGCCCCTCCTCGCCGTTCAGCTCGCCGGGCAACGCCCCCGGGGTCGCCGACGCACGGCAGTGGTGGCAGGCGAGCAGGCAGGCCCGCGTGACCTCCCAGAAGACCAGCATCGGTCGCTGGTTGTAGTCGAGGACGCGTGGACGCGTGACGCTCGTGTGGGTCGCGCTCGCCTGGGTCATGCCGGGGATCCCTCCGCCATCGAATCGCTCTGGTGCGTCGTCGACTCCGACGCGATTGCCGTTGCCACGGCGTAGCCCTGGGCCACGCAGCCGGCCAGCCCCACGCCGCGGTACGCGGCGCCGGTGAGATGAAGCCCGCGATGCGCCTCGAGGGCTGCATCGATGCGCTCGAGGCGATCGGCGTGGCCGACGACGTATTGGGGCATCGCGGCCGGCCACCGCTGCACCAGCTGATCGATGGGCGCGACCTCGATGCCGACGACGCGAGCCAGCGCCCCGCGCACCTCGTCGACCAGCTCGTCATCGGTCATCGACATGAAGCGGGTGTCCTCATACCTGCCGACGAGACTGCGGATGACCACCACATCGTCGTTGACGAGGTACGGCCACTTGCTCGTGAGCCACGTGCTGCCCACGATGAGCTCGCCCTCGATCGGCGGAACGAGGTAGCCGGTGCCCTCGGGCAGGGTCGGCATCTCCGAGCGACGGAAGGCCAGGATGACGCCGGCCGTGTCGACGTAGGGAATCGAACGGAGCAGGCCGGGCAGGCCGGCGTCGATCGGCGCCAGCAGGTCTGCGGCGGCGTACGCCGGAGTGGCGAGGACGACGTGATCGGCGGTGAGCCGGCCGCTGTCGGTGACGATGGTCCAGCCGCCGTCGTCCTTCGGCGACAGTGCGGTCACCCGGACGCCCGACAGCACGCGGTCGGGCCCGATCGCCGCGACGAGGGCCTCGGTCAGGCGGGACAGGCCACCGTCGACGGTGACCAGCGGCGGGGTGGCCTTGGTGCCGGGAGGCGGGGGCGGCGGCTTCTTGCGGCCGCGCATCGCCATGATGATGCTGCGCTTGCCGGCGGTCATGGCCGCGATCTCGGGTACGGCACTCTTCGCGCTGAGGGCCTTGGCGCTGCCGGCGTGCACTCCGCCGAGCAGGGGCTCCACCATGCGGTCGAAGACCTCGCTGCCGAGGCGTGGGCTGACGAGCTCCTCGACCGTGGGGTCCTCGGGACGCTTCGTCGTCGGAAGAAAGACGTCCATCGCCGCGCGGAGGGCGCCGGGGATGGAGATGAGCCCGCTGCGCACGAGCGGCAGGAACTTCTCCGGCAGGCCGAAGGTGGCACCTGTCGGGCAGGGGGCGCAGGGCGCCCTTGGACCAGATGAACGCGCCGCTCGCCGCCGGGCCGACGATCTGGTCGGACAGCCCCAGCGACTCGATCAGGGACTTCAGCTGCGGGGCACGCGAGAGGAACGCATCGGGGCCGATGTCGATCGGGAGTCCGGCGAGGGTCTGAGTGCGGATCTTGCCGCCGGGAGCCTCGGACTGGTCGATCACGGTGACCGAGGCGTCCGGGCCGAGCAGCTCACGCAGGTAGTAGGCCGTCGAGAGGCCGCTGATTCCGCTTCCTACGACGACGACGGTTGGTGGCACCGACCCATCCTCGCACCCGTCCGATTCGCCCGGATCAGGCCTTTGTCCCCCCTGCCGGGACCTTCGGCCACCGGCGGGGCGCTGGAAGGCCCGGGCTTATAGGTTTCCGGCATGGCTGACCTCACGATCGGTGGACCGCTCGACCCCGCAACCAAGGATCGGACCGAGGGTTCGACGGTCATCGGCTCGGCCGACCTGACGACCCACGGGGTCATCGTCGGCATGACGGGATCGGGCAAGACCGGCCTGGGCGTCGTCCTCATCGAGGAGTGCCTGTCGGCCGGCATCCCGACGCTGCTGATCGACCCCAAGGGCGACCTCACCAACCTCTGCCTGACCTTCCCGGACCTCGCCCCGACGGACTTCGAGCCGTGGGTCAATGAGAGCGACGTGACGAAGGCCGGTGTGACGACCGCCGAGTACGCGGGCCAGCAGGCGACGACCTGGCGGGAGGGCCTCGCCGGCTGGGGCGTCCAGCCCGAGCGCATCGGGGCGCTGCGCCAGCGCGTCGAGTTCTGCGTCTACACCCCCGGTTCGGCCGCCGGCCGGCAGCTCAACCTCGTCGGATCGCTGAATGCCCCCAAGGACGGCGCCGACCCGGAGGACACCGCCGACGAGATCGAGAGCTACGTGACGACCCTGCTCGGGATGATGGGCATCCAGGCGGATCCGCTCTCCTCCCGCGAGCACGTGCTGCTCTCCTCGCTCATCGCGAACGCCTGGGGCCAGGGACGCGACCTCGACCTCGCCACCCTGCTCGGACAGGTGCAGCAGCCGCCGATCCGCAAGCTCGGAGTGCTCGAGCTCGACCAGTTCTACCCGGCGAAGGACCGCGAGGCCTTCGCGATCCGGATGAACAGCCTGCTGGCCTCCCCCGGCTTCGCCACGTGGATGGCCGGCGATCCGGTCGACATCGAGGCGATGCTGCACACGCCCGACGGCCGCCCCCGGTGCGCCATCATCACCACCTCCCACCTCTCCGACGAGCAGCGTCAGTCGGTGACCGCCCTCGTGCTCGCCAAGTTCGTCACCTGGACCCGGCGGCAGAGCGGCAGCTCCGAGCTCCGCGCGCTGATGTACATGGACGAGGTCGCCGGCTACCTCCCGCCCACGGCGAACCCGCCGACGAAGAAGCCGATCATGACCCTGCTCAAGCAGGCGCGGGCGTTCGGCGTGGGCGTCGTCCTGTCGACCCAGAACCCCGTCGACGTCGACTACAAGGCACTGTCCAACGCCGGGACCTGGCTCATCGGCAGGCTGCAGACCGAGCGCGACAAGGCGCGGCTGATGGACGGCCTGACCAGCGCGTCCGGCGACGTCGACCTCACGGCGCTGGGCGACACGATCTCCGCACTCGGCAAGCGGCAGTTCGTCCTGAAGAAGGCCGGGTCCGACACCCCCTCCCTGACGACCACGCGGTGGGCGATGAGCTACCTGCGGGGTCCACTGATGAAGGGTGAGATCGGCAGGCTGGCGACGTCCGGGCTGGTGGCCGGTGACGGTGCGGCCCAGCCGGTCGAGGCGCCGCCGGCCCCGAACCAGGCCGACGCTCCGCAGCCCGTCGCTGTCACGCCAACGGAAGGCGCACCCGCTCAGGGAGCGCCCGTCACGACCTCGAGCGACGAGACTCCCGTCCCGCCGGTCATCGCACCAGGAATCGCCGTGTCGTACCTGGACCCGGCCGCCCCGTGGTCGGCGCAGATCGGCGCGCTGCCCGGCCCGCACGTGCAGCCGGCCGTCGTGGCGCGCGTCGTCCTCCGGTTCGACGACGCGAAGGCGGCGATCATGCACAACGAGGAGTACGAGGCCGTCCTGTTCCCCATCACTGCGCTGCCGAACCCGGCAGAGTTCATCGCCGTCGACTACGACGACCGGGACCTGAAGGACGCTCCTGCCGGTCCGCTCGCGTACGGCCTGTCCAAGGCGGAGCTGAGCAAGAAGACCTGGTGGACCGCCCTGCAGAGGGGACTGGCCGACCACCTCGTCCGCACGCAGACCGTCGAGGTCCTCGCCAACCCCGACCTCAAGACCTACTCGCGCATCGGGGAGACACCCGAGGAGTTCGCGGCCCGGTGCACGGAGGTCGCGGGCGCCAAGGCCGACGAGCAGATCGCCGCACTCCAGAAGAAGTACGAGACGAAGCTGCGGGCGGCACGCACGAAGTTCGACACCGCGGCCAGCGCGAGCCAGACACAGGCGGCGCGGCACGAGGCCGAGCACGGCACCGGCGCGCAGGTCGCGAACATGCTCGGCGGGCTCTTCAACGGTCGCCGCAGCCGCACGTCGATCACCAGCGAGTACAAGCGATCCGCGGCGTCGCAGGCACGAGTCGACACGGCGTACCAGAAGGCGACCACGGCACAGCAGGCCATCCTCGACCTCGAGGCGGAGTTGCAGTCCGAGGTCGCCGAGATCGACGAGAAGTGGACGGGCCTTGCGGCGAACGTCCAGGCACTGCAGATCCCGCTCGCCAAGTCGGACGTGGCAGTGACCGACTTCCGGCTCGTCTGGGTGCCGGTCGGCTGAGTCGCTGCGAGGGCTAGGACACGACCAGGTCGGCGACCTCGTCGACCACATGGCCGACGAGTCGGGGCAGGTCGGGCACCAGGACGGCGTCGGCAGCGAAGCCGATCGTGACGTTTCCGTCGTACGTGAAGATCGTCGCGGTCAGCGGCTGATTGCCCGAGCACGGGGCGAAGCCCATGACCTGCACGACCTCGGCGCCGGCGAAAGCCATAGGACCGGTCGGACCGGGCACGTTGGTGAGGATGCCGACGGCCTTGTTCGCGAAGAAGTTCGTGACGAACATCGCCATCGCCATCGGCGACATCGACAACGACCGCTGGATGCCGAAGGTGATGACGGCCTCGTCGGAGTTCTTGATCCGGATCATGCGGCGATGGATCTCGGCAAGGCGGTCACCCGGCGAGCCTTGGGTGACCGGCAGGACGAGCATCACCAGGGCGAAGTGGTTCCCGAGGTCCTCGGGGATCCCCTCCTCGAACGGCTTGAGGTTCACCGGCACCATCCAGGTGACCTCGCCGACCTCCGCATCATGCTCAGCGAGGTAGCGCCGAAGACCGCCGGCAATGGCCGCGACGAGGATGTCGTTGACCGTGGCCCCGTGCTCCTTGGCCGCCTGCTTGACGTCGGGAAGCGGCATCGGTGGCGACCAGGACACGTTCTTGGCCAGGCCCGGGACGCCTGTCCAGATCGTCGCGTCGCTGCCGCCGATGGCGAGCTTGGTGAGGCTGCTGACGTCATTCAGCGATCGATGCGACGGCCCCCCGGCGTCCTCGAACGCGTTGAGGACGTGGTCGGGATTGCGCGCGAGCACCACACCCGAGTCGATCCTCGTCTTCAGCGCCCGCGGCATCGCCTCGGCGGTCGATCGCACCGCCTGGACGGTCGACGCGTGGCGCACTGCTGACGTGGCGCTCCCGACCAGGCCCCACGCCGACGACAGCACCTGGAAGGACAGCCGCGTCAGTCCGGCCGCCGTGCCGGTGATCGCCTCGATCGGACCGAGGGAATGGCCCTGCACACCGTTGCGCGCGACGAGGGGCACCATCGTCCCGTCGACGGCCTCGCACATGCTCAGGAGGATCTGCGTGAGGCGCACGCCGTCGGCGATCGAATGATGGAATCGCGTGACGATGGCCGAGCCCTCCCGGCCGTCGTCAAGCACGACCGGACCGACCAGGAAGGCGACCCACAACGGCTTCTCCTTGTCGAGGGGCACGGATCGCTGCTCCCCGACGAAGACCTGGAGCTCGGCCATCGACACCGGCCCGTCGTATTCCACCTCGGTCACGTGCTCGGCGATGTCGAAGTCAGGGGCCTTGCCCCATGTCCAGGCGCGCCCCCGGCGGACCGGACGACGGGTCAGGACGGGGAACCGCGCGACCGTCGCGCCGAACTGGTGCGTCACCTCGTCGATGGTCGGCCGCCCGGCGAGCACGACGACACCGTCGACGACCATGAGGTTGTTGGGCCGATCCATCGTCAGCCACAGCGCATCCTGCGCGCTCAACCGCACCGTGGCCATACCCCGAGGTCCTCTCCATGATCGCTGTCCGCCTCGTGTCAGTCTGACACGATCACTGGAGCCATTCTCGCCAGGTCACTCGGTGCTGATCGCCTGGAGGACGTTGAGCCGCCCGGCACGGAAGGCGGGCCACAGGGCGGCCATGATGCCGACAACGCCGGCCAGCACGAGGAACGCGACGAGCTGGGGCCACGGGATGTCGAGGACCTCGATCCCCTGCTCGGTGAGGGTCCGCTGCAGAGCGACGGCGAACCACACGCCGAGGACGAGCCCGATCACCGCGCCGTAGACCGCGATGACGAGGGCCTCGAGGACGACCATCGACCTGATCTGCCGGCGCAGGGCGCCGACCGCGCGCAGCATCCCGATCTCCCGCGTGCGCTCGACAACGGAGAGCACGAGGGTGTTCACGATCCCGAGGATGGCGATGAGGATGGCCAGGCTCAGCAGCATGACCATGACGAGCAGGATCTGGTCCACGCTCGAGGTGATCTGCTCCTTGAACTCGGCCTGGCTGAGCACCTGCACCGTGGGGTACGCGGCAAGGGTTGACGTGATGGCCGCCTGCACCGCGGTCAGGTCGGCGTCGGAGGCCGCCCGGGCGTAGACGAAGGAGTCGCCCGAGGAGACCCCGGCAGAAGCCAGGGCTGCGGTGGGGACGACGTAGCCGCTGAAGGCGCCGGCCGCCTTGTACAGCCCGACCACGCGGAAGTCCTTGGTACCGGTCGTCAACTGGACGGTGGCGAGGTCGCCGACCTTCAGTCCGTTCCCAGCAGCCGCCTCGGTGTCGACCACCATGCCGTCGGTCCCGAGGTCGGCGAGGCCGCCCTGGGTGAAGGACAGGTTGGCCATCCCGACGTAGGTCGCCGGATCGATCCCGACGAGGGCGCCGGGCTGGCCGTTGACCAGGGCGGGCAGCAGCTTGACCGGGGACACCGATCCGACTCCGGGCACCGCGGCCACGTCCTTCGCCACCTGTTCTGGGAAGGGTCGCTGGGCCTGGTTGGAGATGAGGAACTCGGCGCCGACCGTGCGATCGATGATCTGGTTGATGGACGACTTCGCCGACGTGGCGAAGATCGTCAGTGCCGAGACGAGGGCGAGGCCGATCATCAGGGCGGATGCCGTCGCTGCCGTGCGACGGGGCTGACGCTCGGCGTTCTCGACGGCCAGTGAGCCCACCGTGCCGAACAGCCGCGGGAACGCGAAGCCCAGCACGCGAACCGCCGGTCCGGCGATGGCGGGGCTCACGACGATCGCACCGATCAGGGCGCCCAGCACGCCGATGCCGACCAGGGAGGAGCCGGAGCTCCCGCCGACGAGGGCGCCGGCGACCATCACGCCCAGCCCGAGGAGCAGCAGGATCGCTCCACCGATCGCGCGGACCCGCAGCGACTTCGCATGCAGCGCAACGTCGTCGCGCAGGGCCGCCATCGGTGGGATCCGGGAGGCGCGCAGCGCCGGGGAGAGTGCCGCCACCACCGTCACCAGCACGCCGATCACGAGCCCGACGATGACCGTGCGCGGGCAGCAGGACGAGGCCCCCGGTGGGGATCTCCGCGCCGATCGCCGCGAACAGTCCCTGCAGCCCATAGGCCACGGCCACGCCGACGAACAGGCCGAGGACGGCACCGACCAGTCCGACGCCGAAGGACTCGGCCACGAGGGCCCGCACGACCTGGCCGCGAGTTGCACCGAGGGCGCGCAGCAGCGCCAGCTCACGGCTGCGCTGCGCCACGAGCATCGAGAACGTGTTGAGGATGATGAAGCTGCCGACGAACAACGCGATGCCGGCGAACACGAGCAGGAAGATGTTGACGAAGGCGAGACCTTCGGTGATCTGCGCGGTGGCGGCATCCGCCGCCTCCTTGCCCGTCTGGACCTTCACGCCGTCTCCCGTGACCGCGCTTACGTCCTTCGCGAGGCTCTCCTGTGACACGCCCTCGGCCGCGACGGCATCGATCTCCGTGTAGGCGTCCTTGCCGTCGAGGAGCAGCTTCTGCGAGGTTGCCGTGTCGAACGCCGCGATGGTCGCACCAGCCAGGTTGCCCGACGCGCCGTACCGGAACACGCCCACGAGGGTCGCCTTCATGGCTCCGTCCGGCGCCACCAGCGCGACGGAATCGCCCACGTGATAGCCCGACTTCTCCGCCGAGACGGAGTCCAAGGCCACCTCCCCCGCAGCGCTGGGGCCTCGGCCCTCGATGACGCGATAGGGAGTGAGGTCCTCGTCGCTGTCCCAGCTCGTGCCCAGTTGCGGTGCACCCGGGGTGCCGAGCACCTTGCCGTCGGTACCGATGACGCTGACGCCGTCGACGACCACCTGGCCGCCGGCCTTGGCCACGCCATCCACCGCGCGCACGTCCTGGAGCACGGAGGCAGGCAGAGTCGCACACGGTTCCGGCGAAGCCGCTGGACTGGACGTCCTGCTGGGCGGTGACCACCACGTCGCTGGTCGTGTCGGCGAACAGTCCGGTGAAGGTGCTGTTGAGGGTGTCGGTGAAGATCAGCGTCCCGACGACGAATCCGACGCCGAGGACGATGGCCACGCCCGAGAGGATGAGGCGGAGCTTGTGGTGCAGGAGGCTCCGCCATGCGCTGCGCAGCATGGGCTAGGACCTCCGACCCTTGCCGTCGAAGCCCTTCATGCGATCAAGGACGAGGGCCGCAGTCGGCTCGTCCATCGTGTCGACGATGGCACCGTCCGCGAGGAACAGCACGTGGTCGGCGTACGACGCCGCGGTCGGATCATGCGTGACCATCACGATCGTCTGGCCGAACTCGTCGACGCTGCGCCGCAGGAACTCGAGCACCTCGGCACCGGCCCGCGAGTCGAGGTTGCCGGTCGGCTCGTCGGCGAAGATGATCTGCGGACGGCTGGCGAGCGCCCGGGCTGCGGCCACGCGCTGCTGCTGGCCGCCGGACAGCTGGCTGGGCCGGCTGCGCAGCCGGTCGCGCAGCCCGATCGTGTCGATGACCGCGTCCACCCATGCCATGTCCGGCTTGCGGCCGGCGATGTCCATCGGCAACGTGATGTTCTCCAGCGCGGAGAGGGTCGGCACGAGGTTGAAGGCCTGGAACACGAACCCCACGGCATCACGACGCAGCCGGGTGAGCTCGTTGTCCTTGAGCGTCGTCAGGTCGACGTCGCCGATGAAGACCCGCCCGCTGGTCGCCGAGTCGAGCCCCGCGCACACGTGCATCAGGGTGGACTTGCCCGATCCGGACGGCCCCATGATCGCGGTGAAGCGACCCCGGCCGAACTCGACGGAGACATTGTCGAGGGCCGTCACCGACGTGTCGTCGCTGCCGTAGATCTTGGTCAGATCGACCGCGCGGGCGGCCGGTCCGGTGTGCGTCGCATCGACGATCTCGCCGACGGGGCTCTGTGTCATGACTCCATCGTGGTCAGGGCCGGGCTGCCGTGCATCAGGGGGTCACCCTCATCCGACCCTGACAATCGGCCGCATCGCCCTCAGGGTGACGGGGGAACGACAGCCGGGCCAGTCGCTTCTGCGTCGCCCGCAGCGATCCGTACAGACGCCGGAACTGCTCATAGTGCGCGGCGTACACGGCGGCATCAGGGCCGTCCGGCAGGAACGTGTCGGTGACCACGGTGCGACGGCCGGCCTCCTCGATCGTCATCTCGCCCAGGCAGATGCGCGCCCACAGGGCGGCCCCCCTCAGCTGCGCATCTCGCGGCTCGGCCGGTCGCTCAACGGGAACGCCGAGGACGTATGCATGCATCTGGCACCACAGATCCGACTGGGCACCGCCGCCGATGATGCGCACATACGGGGGTTGCTGGCCGAGGAACTTCACGTAGTAGTCGAACAGCCATCGCGCATTGAGGGCGACACCCTCCATGACCGCCCGGATCATCGCGGCGCGGTCGGTGCGCAGTGAGACGTTGAGGAACGAGGCGCGCAGGCGGCGGTCCTCGACGGGACTGCGCTCGCCGTTCAGCCAGGGCGTGAAAATCAGCCCCTCGCAGCCGGCAGGCGCGGACGCGGCGAGTGCGGTGAGCTCCTCATAGTCGAGATCGGGGTACACCTGCTCCTTGAGCCAGCGAAGGGCCGCACCGCCGGTCTCGACGTTGTTCGCGACCACCCGATGATCGCTGTCGAGTCCCGGCACGGTCGCGATCATGTGCAGGATGTCGGTCTTCTTGAACGGCACGCGCGCACCGAACCACGCCGTCGTGGAGATCGCCAGATGCGTGGCGTAGGGCTCCACCGCACCACTGCCCAGCACCGCCGCATGAAGATCGGGGATGCCGGTGACGACGGGCACGCCCGCCCGCACGCCCAGCTCGGCGGCCACGTCAGGGGTGACGGGGCCGAGCACCGAGCCGGTCGGCAGGAGCGGTGGCAGCTTGCGGGGATCGCGCCGGGAGCGAGCGACCAGCCCCTCGTCGTAACCGTGCTCCCGACCGATGCGGTTGTCAGTCAGCCAGCTCGCCGTCATCGACGCAGGGGTCGCCGCCGCCCGTCCGGTGAACCGCATGCCGAGGTAGTCCAGCGGTTCCAGCAGGTGCACCGCGCGCTCGTGAATCTCGGGGTAGTCGTGCTGGAGGAGCAGGGAGTGCCCGGTCGGGTCGGCGCCGCTCGGGGTCGGCGCGCCACCCGTCTTCCGGATCCACGGGATGACCCGCTGGGGTGCGAACCCCTGGTAGTTGACCGGCCCGCCGATGACCTCCCTCGTGTACTTGCCAGCTCGGGTGTCGGCCCACAGGAGCACATCACCGACGGGGTTGCCCAGACTGTCGACCGGCACAGTGGACGCCCACTGGCCGGTCAGCGCGACGGCGTGCAGGTCGTCGCCCGAGACCCCGGAGGCCTCGATCGCCTCGTGCGCGGCCTCCACAAGCGTGCGCCACCACTCCACGGCGTCCTGCGTCGCCGCGCCGTCCATGCCGATGTGCACGGCGACGGAGCGCACGACGACGGCCCGGAGCCGGTCATCACGGTCGATGACGCCGACCTTGGGACCACCGTTGCCGAGATCGATCGCGAGGATCCAGCCGTCCGCGTTCATCGAGTCAGGCCACAGGTGGTGCCGGATCGTGCATCGCCTCGAGGTAGGCGCCCATCAGGGCGTTGATGCTCTCGTTGCCCTGCGGCGTCCCGCCGAGGCCGTACATCGCGCCGCTCTCGGCGGGCAAACCCGCATGCTCGAGCGCGTAGTCGACGGACGCCCGAAGGTCCGCCAGGAAATCCGCGACGACCTGAGGCGACACGTTCGGACGGGTGACGCAGAAGTGCAGGGCGGGGGGCAGCTGCAGCGCGTTCATCCGCCACCCACGCCGCTTCAACTCGTCGTTGACGAGGTAGACGTCCACGACGTCGGAGGTGAACGCGAACAGGAAGATCGGGTTGCCGACGACGTCGAGCTCGGGTACCTGATCGCGGATGCCCGCGACCATCGCCTGCGCGGTGTCGTAGATGCCGCGGGCCGCCTCCAGGTAGCCCTCGCGACCCATGAGCACGAGCGATGCCCAGGTGGAGGCGATGAGCCCGCCGCTGCGCGAACCGGCAAGTCCGGGCGACAGGTACAGGCCACCGGGCCAGTCGGGGTACGTGAACCACTGGTGCGCCCGCAACGAGCGGGTGCGGTACATGAGGGTTGACGTCCCCTTGAGTGCGTAGCCGTACTTGTGCGTGTCCGCACTGATGCTGGTGACGCCCGGCACCCGGAAGTCCCACGGCGGCACGTCGACTCCACTGCCTTCGATGAAGGGCAGCAGGAAGCCGCCCAGGCAGCCATCGACGTGCAGCCCCACGCCCCGCTCGAGCGCAAGCCGGCCCAGTTCGGGAATCGGATCGACGAGGCCGTGCGCGTAGTTGCCCGCCGAGCCGACGATCGCCACCGTGTTCTCGTCGATCAGGGCCGCCATCGCATCCACGTCGACCACGTACTCGTCGGTCAGCTGCGCGTGTCGCATCTCGATGCCGAGCCAGTGGGCGCCCTTGTCGAGTGCCACGTGCGCGGTGACGGGGATGACCACGTTCGGGGACGTGATGCCACGCTCGTTTCGACCCTGCTCGCGATACGTGTAGAGCGCCGTGACGAGACTCTCGCTGCCCCCGCTGGTGACGACGCCGCACACCTCACTGCCCGGCTCCGTGCCATGCAGCATGTCAGCGACCATCGCAACGATCTCGGCCTCGAACTTGGTGGCCGACGGGTACATGTCCCGCTGGAGCACGTTGACGTGCGCGAACTCCTCGAACACCTCGGAAAGCACGTGGTAGTGGCTGTGATCACCGCAGTAGAGGGAGCCGGAAACCCGGCCCTCGTCGCCCATGCGGTCCTCACGCCGGGCGTAGCCGCGCACCTCAGCGAGGACATCGTCCGCCGAGCGTCCGTGCTCTGGGATCGCTCGGAACGTCTCACTCTCGAAGCGGTACGGATACAGCTCGTTCAAGAAGGCCTCGACAGCTGCCTCGTCCATGCCCGATCCCCGCTTCCTTCGACTGCGCCCTGATCATGCGTACCTTCGCACACGGACCGATCAGTCGCCGATCACCCGGCCGTGCAGTAGCGTCGATCGCCCGACCTCTTCTCCCCCGGACCGAGCATGGATCCCTTCCGTCGACAGTCGGGGCCGTGGACGATCGCCCACGAGCCCGTCGGCCACAACGCCTATGACCGCGTCCTGGGCCGACTCTCGGCCTGGGCCCTGGTCATCAGCCATGAGTCCGGCTGGCGGATCGTCGAGCATGAGGGCGAGGCGACAGCCGCGATCTACAGCCCCGGCGGACTGCTCGTGGGCGCCGTCGTTCCGGAGGAACTCGCGCCCGATCACCGTCCCTCCCTGACGTCCGGGCGCTCCGGCCTGCTGATCTCCGCGCTGGTCGCCTGGACCCATGCGCATGCGGCCGAATTCGACGAAACGGACATCCTGGCCGACTAGGTGCCCCCTCCCGCGCGTCCGGACCCCCAATCGATGTCAATGCCGCTCTTCGCCGAGGACGGGACGGTAGCGTCGCGCTGATCGGCCCCCCGCGGGGACCTCAGGACGTGACACAGAACGGAGTCGGCATGGCGCAGCAGGAGACCCAGGCCCCCATCGGCTTCCCGGAGGTGGCGGGCGAGAAGGGCCTCAAGACCGGCGCCCTCGGGCTCGTGTCGAGCATCGTCGTGGGGATGGCATCCACTGCGCCGGCCTACAGCCTTGCCGCCAGCCTCGGCTTCGTCGTCGCCACGACGAACGGCGACGGGATCGTCGGCGTCAAGGCGCCGGCGATCATGCTGCTCGCCTTCGTCCCGATGTTCTTCATCGCGATCGCCTACCAGCAGCTCAACAAGGCCGAGCCCGACTGCGGCACCACGTTCACGTGGGCGACGCGCGCCTTCGGCCCGTGGGCCGGCTGGGTGGGCGGCTGGGGCATCATCGCGGCCGACGTCATCGTCATGGCGAACCTCGCCCAGATCGCCGGCTCATACGGCTTCCAGCTGTTCGGTCTCGACGGCCTCGCTGCCTCCACCTTCTGGAGCATGGTCGCGGGCGTCGCGTGGATCATCGTGATGACGTACATCTGCTACCGCGGCATCGAGGTGTCCGCCCGGCTCCAGTACGCACTGCTCGGCATCGAGATCGTCGTGCTGATCGCCTTCTCCGCCATCGCACTGGTGAAGGTCTACTCCGGCAACGCGACGGCGGAGTCGTTGACGCCCCAGCTCAGCTGGCTCTGGCCGTCCGGGCTCTCGCTCAGCGCCCTCGTCACTGCCACCCTCATCGCCGTGTTCATCTACTGGGGCTGGGACACCGCCGTCAGCATCAACGAGGAGACGTCGAACCCGGAGAAGACCCCGGGCCGGGCAGCGATCATCTCGACGCTGCTCCTCCTGCTCACCTACGCGATCGTCAGCGTCGCCACCGTGGCTTTCGCCGGCGTCGGCGAGACCGACCTCGGGCTGGCGAACCCCGACAACTCCGCCGACGTGTTCAACGCCCTAGGGCCGTCCGTCTTCGGCGACTCGGGCATCGGCAAGATCCTCGAGATCCTCCTGATCCTGTCGGTGCTCTCGTCGGCGTCGGCATCGACGCAGACGACGATCCTGCCGACCGCGCGCACGGCCCTGGCCATGGGCGCCTACAAGGCCATCCCGGGTTACTTCGCCCGGATCCACCCCCGCTACCTGACGCCGACGACCGCCACGGTGTGGATGGGGGCGGTCTCGATCATCTTCTACGTGGGACTCACGCTCGTGAGCGAGAACGTCCTCGGCGACTCGATCGCGGCGGTCGGCCTGATGATCGCCTTCTACTACGGCCTCACGGGCTTCGCCGCGGTGTGGTTCTACCGGCATTCGGCCTTCCGGAGCTTCAACTACTTCGTCATGCGGTTCCTGTTCCCGCTGCTGGGCGGCGTGATGCTGCTGGGCGCCTTCGTCATCGCGTCCTACCAGTACGCGCAGCCCGACTACGGCAGCACGACCCTGTGGGGCATCGGCGGCGTGTTCATCATCGGCATCGGCACGCTGCTGGTGGGCGTGATCCTCATGGTCATCTGGTCACGGATCGCTCCCGCCTTCTTCCGCGGCCAGACGCTCTCGCAGCGCTCGCACTCCGAGCTCATCCTCTCGGCGGCGGCGTTCGAGGAGGAGACCGTGCGACTGCCGGACTCCGGCCTGCCGGATCTCGTCATCGCCCCCGACCTGTCCAACCTCCCGCCGGGCATGATGGCTCTCGACCTCGAGAGCGGCGAGGAGATCGACTCGACCAGCCAGCTGCGGGCGCTGCGCAGCGAGCAGGACCTCGAGCGGGCCAAGGAGGAGTTCGAGGCCGAGAAGGACGACGAGTAGTCCCTAACCCCGCAGGACGGTGCGACAGCGGCCGGCCAGGGACTGTCGAGCCCAGATGACGGCAGACGTCGGACGGTGCTCGCGCTCCCCTGAAGTGCACGGACCAGTACGAGCCCATCCCTGACAAACAGGGATCGGTGAGGTCGCCGGCTGCCGAGCAGACCGCGGCGCCGATCCGTGGATCCTCCGGGTGGTACTTGATCGTGCGGCTGCCGACCCCCTTCGCACACAGCTGCCGCGCCACGGACCCAGGGGCCGAGGCGCACCACGACATGGCGCCGGAGAAGTCATCGGGACGGTCGGCCAGCCAGATCGTGGGGGCGTAGAACCAGCAGCTCGGCGCGTACCGCGCACGCGTCTCCGCGCACGTTCGTCGGGCGCTGGCCAGCGTGGGGACCGGCGCCCCCGTCATGTGCATGCCGCTCACGTCGGAGCTGAACAGCTGCATGAAGACGCCTTCACCGCACCGACTGGCGAGCAGCGTTGTCGGTGCCCTGTCGCACAGGCGCAATGCCCGCGTGACGTTCATCCCCGTAGCGAACATCGCCCCGTGCCCGATCCCGTGGAAGCAGGAGCCGTCCTGGCGCGGCGCGCACAGGGTCAGCAGGTCCTTGGCCGGGTGGGCGGAAGCGCCGAGAGCCACCTCGATGATTCCGTGCGTGTACCCGCCACCGCAGACGTCGTCCCGCGCCGCCAGTGCCCTGCTGACGTCGCCATCCGCCTCCTCGAGAGCCTCGTGGCCCAGGTCGTGCGCGACCGCGTGGCACACCCCGCCGAGGCGAGGGTCGGTCGTGATGCGCCGATCGAGCTCCTTGAGCGCCGCAGCAGGACCACTGCGGCGCTCAAGGAGGATGAGCTGCATGCTCGTCGTCGAGTAGAGCTGCGCGGCGGACTCAGCGCTCGGTGTCGACGGTGACGGTCTCGGGACCGGGTCGGCACTCGCAGTGCTCCCGACCGAACCGACCGCCAGCGCCCCGACCAGGCACACACCGGCAAGGAGCCGGCGTCTGGTCATCGCGCCATCGTAGGCGTGCCCTCCTAGGTGATCCTCTTGTAGTAGTCGCGCCAGATGAGGCGGTGAATCGGAATCCATCGCGGTATCGAGCGCAGCCCGGGAATGAACGGCAGCAGGACCAGCGCGATCGACAGCAGGCCCATGATCACCCAGATGTAGGCATCGGCGTTGGCGCCGTACGGCTCCTGCGCCTCATCGCTGAACGGCGGAATCTGGTACCAGAACGAGTACAGCCACAGCCACGCCTGGCCCGGGAAGGGACCCGTCTCGTTCATCATTCCCCACTGGCCGCCGCCGAGGTGGTTCGCGACCGCGGCGTCCTCGAGGTAGGCCCCGTCACCGAGCATCAACAGCTGATTCGTCGTGTCCGTCTGGAAGAACTTGCCTCCTGACATCAGTGCGCCGTCGAGTGCACCGGACTTGGCCATCGCCAGCATGCCCGCGGCCAGCACGGGGACAGGGCCGTAGTCGCCGGCGGCGACCTTCGCCATGTCGATCGTGCCGTCCTCAGCAGTCGCGTCGGTGATGGCCGTGTCGTACGCCGTCGCCCACGCGGATTGCTGCTCCGGGGCCGCCTTGTCCCATGCGGCGAGTGCAGCCGTGACGTCGGGCGACTGAGCCTGCGTGCGAAGTGGCTCGATCACGAACGAGTTGGCGGGATCGACCGCCTGTCGAACGCCCGCCCACTTCTGCAGGAACAGCGGTCCCACGTTGAGGCCGTCACTCGCGGAGTTGTATGGCGGACCGTAGGTCGCGGATCCGCTGGTTCCGGCGAGCTCTTGCACGGCCGTGGCGGCGAAGGCCTCTGGCGCCGCGTTCGCCCACTCCTTGAAAGTGATGGCCTTGTCGTCCGGCGAACTGAAGATCGCAGCGAGAAGTGCCGTGAGGATGCTCACGATCACGATCGCGACGACGCCCTCCTTGATGATGTCGTACCGACGCCACGGTCCCTTCCAGGGAAGCGCGTCGACATTCACGGTTGCGCTGTGCGCGGCCATCACTCACTCACCTCAACGCGTGCTGCGGCTGCGGCTTCTTGCCCGGCGGCCGACTTGGCATAGTCGATCGGAGGGACGACGCCGTGCTTGCGCACCAGGAGGACGTGGACGACGACGACGAAGCCCACCACGAGCGGCAGCAGGCACACGTGGAGGAGCATCGCCTGACCGAGGTTCTCGGTGTTGAAGAACGCACCGATGCCGACCGAGTTCAGGCCGTCCTTGGCCTCGCTGGCGATCCACTGTGAGTCGAAGTTGGTCTGGATCAAGTAGCCGGTGAAGGCCGTACCCACCGACGCCAGGAAGCACACGACGCCAGTGATCCACGTCATCGCTCGGCGACCGCGCCACGCGGCCATCCAGAACTTCCCCCACAGGTGCACGACCATGAAGATGAAGAACAGTTGCACGCTCCAGAAGTGCAGGCTGTTGACGAAGAGTCCGACGGACGACACGTGGTACCACGAGGGGCCCTCGAACGAGAGCACCAGGCCGGAGGCGACGATCACCACGAGTGCCGCGATCGTGGCAACGCCGAAGACGTAGATCCACGAGGCGACGAACGCGGGCTGGTGGTCCGGCAGGAGCTTGTCCGGGGGGAGGTTCCGCTCCCAGGAGCGCCGCAGTTTCGCCGTCCACATGGTGCTGTCGTCGGGAGCCGCGCTCTTCTCGGGCGCAGTGGTGGTCACGATTCGTCCTTGCCCTTGGGGAAGGGCACGACGATGGCAAGCACGAAGAGCGCCAGCATCACTCCGATGATGATGGCGTTGGGAACCGAGATCGAGAACACGCCGACAGACAGGTACGGCGGCGGATTCTCGGCAACGGCCAGGACCGAACTCGCGATCATGGAACCTCCAAGGTGACGAAACGCACACTTGGGACTTGACGCTCCACTGCTGGGCATCCCGCGCTAAGGGCCATAGGTCCCTACCGCCACGACGCTCAGCGGAGCAACAGGCGGGCCACAGCGGCAACGGACCGCATTGACCTGCTCAGGCGCCGGTGCAGTAGACGCGATACGTCGTGGGGTCGGACTTCGGGACGATCGCCCAGCCGCGGGTGTCGGTGGACCCCGTCGCCGTGTTCTTCTCCCAGAGCACGTCACCGATCACGGTGTCGTTCGAGGTCACGAGGCTGGGTGCCTCGGGGTTGGCGCACTCCCCCGCGTCCCGCGTGACGACGAGCACCTGCTGGTCCGACTTGCCAGGCAGCGCGTTGATCGTGACGCTCGACATGCGCGTGGCGTCGGACGGGACCGCCTTGCCGAGCAGTGCGAGGTCCATGTCGATCGCGAACGGATGCGCCGGATCCGGGGGCGCCACGTCCTCCTGGCGCCACGGATTCGTCTCCTTCACGCCGGTGTACTTCCACGGCGTCATGACGCCGCCCGCGACGGTGGTGAACACCGGTCCATCAGGCAGGTCCTTCGTCAGGTCCGGCGCCAGCTTGAGACCGTCGGTCACGGTCGCGCCGACCGTGTTGAGCACGGTCTGGGCGATCTGGCCGGTGGACCGCACCCCCGTCACGACGTCGGGCTGGGCCTGTCCGGGGTACTTGATGACCAGCGGAACGTGGGCAACCTCGCTCCAGCGCTGGCTGAGGTTGTCACCGAAGCGCCGGTCAGCGGTCATCCCGGTGGTGGCCCCATGATCGGCCGTGACGACGATCATCGTGTCGTCGTACCGGCCGAGCGCCTTCAGCTGGTCGATGATCTTGCCGAGCTGCCGGTCGAAGTCGACGGCGGAGTCGGCGTACAGACGGCGCTCGAGGTACTGCAGGTCCGTGGTGGAGAACTTGCCGTCCTTGTCCGTCCCGATCATGTGCGATCCGTCGACGACGGGCAGCCGCGCGGGGTAGAGGTCGGTGCCCTGCCGGTCGACCGCCCACGGAGCATGCGTCCGGATGGTGTGCCAGAACGCGAAGAACGGGGTGTCGGGGTACTGCTTGACCGAGGTGTCGATGCCCGCGATGGCCTTGTCGACGGAGTTGCCCTCCGCGCCGTTGCCGAACTCGTCGCCGCCGCTCCAGAAGTCCTTCCACTTGCCGTCGAGCGAGGGGAAGTAGCTCGCGAACGGCTCGGCCAGGGCGGTCTTGCCTGCGATGGCGGCGGTGTCCTTCGCGAAGCCCCAGTACCGCTCGAGCGGGCCCACGTCCAGGATCAGAGCCCACGCTCGCGCAGCCGGCCTCCTTGCACTCGAACTGGAAGATCGGCGACTGCATGACGATCGAGTAGGTGCCCGACATCCCGGGGACGATGCCCAGGCCGGCGCGCACCTTGTCCATCCGGGCGTTCCCCTGGCCGGCGACGTCGGAGATGCCGGTCAGCTGCGCCGGCACCGCCCAGTCGGTGTAGTTCGCCCCCGCATACACATGCGTGTATCGGGTGCCGGTCTCGGAGAGGGCGCGGAGGTTGGGCAGCTCTGGCCGCACCTCGCCCTTCTCGTTGAACGCCAGCGGGTACTGCAGCTCGTCCGAGATGACGTAGAGCACCGACGGCGGCGACGTGGTCGTGAAGTCGAACGCGGTCGTGGCGGGAGTCTGCGCACCGTTCCAGACCGTCATCACCAGCGGCACGGCGGCGGCGATCGACGCGAAGACGAACAGGGCGGAGCCCATGTGGAAGCGACGGGCAGCCAGCGTGATCGCCAAGGCCGCCACGAGGCCGACCACCGGGCCGAGGTTGGGCTGCGACGCGAACACGGTGCGGGCCAGAACGTTGCCGACGAAGAACCAGGTGATCAGGAACATCAGGACCGACGCCACGACATCGAATCCGCGCGCCGGCAGGAACCGGCGGAGCAGGCCGAGGATGCCCCACAGCACGAGCCATGTGACCACGAGGCCGCCGACGAGGAGCACGATCCAGGCGATCGGCGACACCCCGTGAGCAGCGAAGAAGACGTCGTTCGGCGCGATCTTGTCGCTGGCCGGGATGACGACCGCGAGGATCCCCACGGAGAGGATCCACGACGCGTTGTCGAGGGCGCTGGTGTTCACCCGACGGGCCAGCCACCCGCGCACGTTCGGGCCGGTCACGACTGATCCAGCAGATCCCATGCGTTTACGACGACGCGGGTGGGTGAGGTGGTTCCCATGACCTCGACGTTCACGTACCGGCGCCGCAGCGCGGCGAGCAGCGCGTCGGTGCTGTAGTCGCCCGACCAGTTGGGGATCTGGCTCAGCAGGAGTCGGGACTTCTCGTCCTCCTCCGTCGCGAACTCGATCTGCACGGGCGCGCCGAACGAGGCCAGGGCGTCGACGGCGAACTGCATCGGCGCGCCCTGGGTGATGACGACGTGGTGCAGGACCGCCTGGCACACGACGGCCGAAGGCCGCACGCGCGCCGTGAAGGCGGCGAACTCACGGTCGAGAAGCCCGGAGGCGGGGGTCAGGTTGGTGATGTCGCCGAGGATCGGCGTCACGCTCGAGGCGACGTCCTCGGTGCGCGCTACGCCCGCCTGCAGCACGTCGAGGGCGCCGGCGTCGGCGTCCATCACCACGACGCGGGCGCCGGCGTGCCGCACAAGGTGCGCTGCCGTGAAGCCGTCGTTGCCCCCGACGTCGAGCACGAGCCTGCTACGACCGTCGACCGCGACGAACTCGGTCGCGAACGCCGACTTGCGGGTCAGGTCGTCGCTGCCGTAGTGGCCGCGGGTGCCGTAGTCGACCCACGTCGTGCTGTGCTCCTTGCCGTGCAGCTTCAGCACCTGCTTGCGCAAGCGCTTGGTCAGGGACTGCGTCGCGTTGCGGGCGAGGTCCTTGTTCTGCGCGGCCTCCTTCGCGTACTTGGACTCCGACGGTGCGTTCTTCTCGACCGGTCGCGTCGTGGCCTGAAGGAGCATCAGCGACAGGCTGCGCCGGCGCTTCTTCGGCAGGAGCTGGCGGGCGGCCTCAGAACGCAGGCCGCGGTGCTTGCCGATGTCCCAGGCATCGGCCGCGGTGACCCGCTCCCCCGAGCCGACGGCCAGCGGGTTGATGAAGTGCTCGATGAACTGACGGGAGGCGTTCCAGGACGGATTGGGGCGCCACTGCTCGATGGATCCGAGGTCGATGAACACCGGCTTCATCCCGCGGAACTGCACGTTGAAGGCGGACGCGTCCTTCAGGTCCAGGCCGATGGCCAGCAGGCGTGAGCGCAGGTCGAGGGTGAGAAGTGCCGCGGACTCGAGCAGCGAGTTCGGCCACTCCCACGGGTAGGTGATCGAGCTCGATCGGCTCGACCGAGAACACCCCCGAACCGTCAGGGACCGACCGCTCGGCGGTCGCGCCGAAGGCGGCGAGGACGGCGGCCGCCACGTCTGGGCCGACCTCCTCGAACGCGACCAGGGCACCCTCGCCGGTCACGAGCGGAGTAGAGGTCAGAGGAACGCAGCGTGCGCAGCGCGGCAGCGGACGAGGGGCCGGCGATGCGGTACCACGTGCCGTCAAGGCAGAAGGCGGCGTTCTCGGGGTCGCGGAAGCTCGCCGAACTCGTCGGGGTCACGAAAGGGGGTGCGTCAGGCGTCGTTCGAGGGCGAATCGGACTCGACCGCGGGCTCGTCGAGCCCGCGCCCGCGAAGCTTGGCGAACTTCGACCGGATGAAGAACCACGTTCCGGCCGCGCCGCTGGCAATCGCGGCCAGCAGGTACGACCCCGTCCCCGCGTCGATGTAAGCGACCAGTTCCTTCATTCGTCCACCTCACGTTTACCGGCGCGAACCTCGAAATGTGCCTGCGCGCTACCGGGAGGGTACATGGCGTGGGTGAACATGCCCGCCATTCGCCCCCTTGTGAACGCCTGACCCGGCGGCTTCCTGAGGGGCTGGACTAGCGGGAGCCCGTGGCCAGGAGGCGGTCGATATCGCCGAACACCTCCATGCCGGCACAGGTGGCCGCCCCGGCCAGGAGGATCCGGCCGTTGCCGTCCTCGTGGGAGAGCGTGATCAGGCCGTCCATGGTCTCCTCGACGCGCTGGTGCATCGAGGTCCGCAGGGGGGCGTGGAGGAGGCCGCCTCGCACCCGCTCGGCCGACAGGCGCAGGACGCCATCCGGCCCGGTCAGGGTCCAGCGCACGTGGGAGTCGTCGATCACGAGCTCGGTCTCCCGGGAGCGGTTGTAGGTCGCCCATCGGTAGAGCCGGTCGTGGTGCTTGAGGCCGACGATGAACCCCCGGAACGAGCTGCGCAGCCAGGGGATGATCGCCACCGATGCCACCAGGCTGGCGGTGGGGTCGGCGTCGATGTGGTTGCTGTGCATCCACACGTAGCCCGCGGGGAAGGCCTGCCCCCAGTCCTTCTCCAGGTAGCCGCGCCCGTCATCGAAGGACGTCGGCTCCCCGAGCACGTCGATCGTGCCCGCCAGCCCGTGCCCGAAGGACACGACCCCGTGGTAGCACTCCATGAAGGGCACCAGTCCGTACCAGCCCATGATCCCCGGGGATCGCCACGTGACCGGCCACGGATCCATGGGGCTGGTGAACGCGATCCGGCCCGAGAGCTGGGGCAGGTCGAGCGTGACTCCCGACGGTGAGAACCGGCTGCCGCCCACGGTCACGTCGAACGAGGCGCTCGACGCGACGAACTCCTCAACGGGGTACGGGTGGTACCAGGACTCCCCCGTCGTGCCGTTGAGTACCTGGACGAAGGCCTCGTCGCGCGTCGGCTGGCCCGACTCGGCGAGCCCCCGGAAGATCCCGGGGATCACCGCCCATCGCTGCGAGCGGTCCGCCGATACGAGCTTGATGTACCAGCCCTCGAAGAAGCCGCGATCCGCGCCGATGCCGTGATAGGCCTCCGGGCGCCGAAGCCCCCGGACGAAGGCGACGGGCCGCGGCACGGGAGAGGTCCGGCTACGAGGCGGAGGCGGAGGCCGCCGGTGCCGCGCTGCTGCTGGCCGCGGGCACGGGGCTTCCGCTGGCAGCCGACGTGACCTTCCAGTTGAACTTCCCCTGGTCGTCCTCCTGCGTCACGGTGACCGTGGCGCTGCTGCCGTCGGAGGGATCCTTGACCGAGCAGGTGAAGGTGGCATCCTTCTTGGCGGTGATGTCGGACGGGCAAGTGACCTCGAAGGTCCCGCCGACCTGATCGGTCAGCCCCTTCGCGATCGCGGTCTGGACGTCCTCGGTGTTGAGCGTTCGGGTCGTGCTGCAGGCCGCGAGCGTCCCCACGCTCATGATCACAGCGGCCACGGCAATCGCACGAGCGGACTTCAGCACGGCTCCTCCAAGCGTGTTGGTCCTTGCATGGGGGAACTCCCCCGTGGGCGCCACCCTAGCGACGAGTCGTCCGCGAGATGACGAGGCGTCCGCGAGATACTGGGGACTTCGGCGTGGCGCGGCCGGTCTCATGAGAGATTGGCAGGACGGCACCCGCCTTGGACCGGGAGGTAGCTCGATGATCTCGAACAGCGCGCGCACGACATACCGGCTCGCCGCACTCGTGGGAGCCGCCGCACTGCTGCTGACCTCGTGCTCGTCGTCGTCCTCATCCGATGCCTCCGGGTCGGCAAGCGCCTCGGGATCGATCGCGCCCTCCGGGACCAGTGCAAGCGGCGGCGCATCGGCAGCACCGTCGGGGACCACCGCCTCCGTCTCGCCGACCAGCGCGGCCGGGCAGGCCTGCTCGGCGTACTTCCAGCTCGACATCCTCAACAGCCAGTACGCCGGTGGCGCCGTGAAGAACGGCAACATGACGGAGGACCAGGTCAAGGCCGACTTCCAGCGGCTGCTGAAGGAGATGGTCGCGCAGGCCAAGCTCGCGGTGGCTGACGGCACCGCCGATCAGAAGATGCTCACGAACGCGACGCGCATGAAGAACGAGATCAAGAGCCTGAAGAAGAAGCAGGCGCTCGCCGACCTGCCGAGCGCCCAACAGGCCAAGTTCGCCAAGCAGTCCCTGCGCGTCCAGAAGGCGTGCGATCGCGCCGGGTTCCCGCTCCCCACCGAGAACGTCACGGCGCGCACATCCGCCGGCCTCTCCTGACGGCGCTGTGAGCGAGCCCCCGGACCAGCAGCACTTCAGCGACCGCATCGCCCTGCAGCAGGTCGATCGCGACATCTTCACCGGCTGGTGCCACTCCGGGGCGCCGCTGCGCGCCTACGGCGGCCAGATCGCCGCGCAATCCCTGAACGCGGCAGGCCGGACGGTTGACGACCCGGATCGGCAGGTGCACTCGCTGCACGGGTACTTCCTGCGCCCCGGCGGCACCAAGGACTCGATCACCTACCTCGTCGATCGTCCGCGCGATGGGCGATCCTTCTCGACGCGCATCGTCCGAGCGGTGCAGCAGGGCGAGACGATCTTCATGATGACGGCGTCGTTCGCCAGCCGCGAGGATGGCCCGGTCCACGAGGCGACACCACCCGACGTCGCACCGCCCGATGACCTCGGTTCGGTGTTCCCGGCGCTGGCCAGCCAGGTGACCGATGCCGAGCAGCGCCGGGCCCTCGACTTCCCCGGCGCCAACATCATCGATCTGCGCATCGACCGCGCGGATCGGCCGCTGCCCCTCACCGACGGCCGCTACGAGCGGATGGCCTGGGTGCGCATCCGCGATGAGATCCCCCAGGACTGGCTCACCCAGGCATGCGCGCTGACCTACCTGTCGGATCTGACGATGGTCAGCACGGCGCTCTCGCCCCACCTGGACGCCGTCGAGCCGAGCACCCTGCGACTGGCATCCATCGACCATGCGATGTGGTTCCACGCCGACGTGCATACGGACCGCTGGCTGCTGTTCGCCCAGGACACCCCGGTGGCCCGCGGCGGCCACGGCCTGGCACGCGGCCTGTTCTACGACCTCGACGGCACCCTGGTCGCGTCGGTCGTCCAGGAGTCGCTCATGCGCTCCCCCCGAACCGGAGGAGAGGCCTAGGCCCCGTCGGTCGCGGCTGACGCCGTCGCGTCGGTCGACGGGACGGCCGAGAGAATGACTTTGCCGCGCCCAGTCGCCTTGGCCTCGTGCAACGCCTGGCCCGCTCGCGTGATGACGTCCTCAAGGGCCTGGCCAGGCAGCCACGTGGCGGCGCCGGCCGACAGCGTCGCATCGATCGACCCGGCCGAGGTCCGGATCGGATGGCTGTTGATGGCCCCGACCACCCGGGTGAGCGCGGGCAGCGCCTTGCTGGCGTCGGTCGACGCCACGATCAAGAACTCGTCGGCCTCCCAGCGGGCGACCGTGTCGCGAGTGGGCAGCGCATGACGCAGGCGACCGGCCACGGCCTGGAGGAACTCGTCGCCGACCTCGCGACCGTGGTCGTCGTTGACGCGATGGAACTCGTCGCAGTCGACGAAGGCGACCACACGCTCCTCACCGACGTTGCGTCCGCCGAGCGCACGCACGGCGGCGGCCCGGTTGAGCAGTCCGGTCATGGGATCGGCGTCGGCGGATGCCAATGCCTCGGCACCCTCGTCCGCCCCGCCTTGAGCAGGCTTCAGCTCCTGCCGCTGACGCACTGAGGCCGACACGAGCGCGACGACCGTGGCCACGACGACGCCTGCAAGCGGCACGAGGTAGGACGAGTAGTCGCCGTCCGATCGCAGCCACGGGATGACCAACCCGACCGCGACCGACAGGACGGCCACACTGAGCGTGCCCACGAGACCGAGGAAGATCGCGGCGAACAGCGGGACCGTGGCGATCAGGGCGACGGCGACGGGCGGCGAATCGGCCAGCAGCGCCAGGACGATGATCCCGGCGAGGCCGACGACGGCGGCAAGGCTCACCACCGCAGGACCACGGCGCGTGCTCTCCACGTTCACTCCTCGCTGGTCGTGGCCCCCCGCTGCCCTTGGCTCGCAGTGTAGGGCCGCCGATAGGGCATCCGGCGGTCACGACGTTGCGGGAATTCGTCACAGAATGGGGACTTTGGTCCCTGCCGCCGAGGTCTGTCTCCTCATTTGTCCGCAGCGGACAATGGGCCATGCTGGATCCATGAACGACGGGGATGCCTTCACCGATCGCGTCGTCGTCGGCTTCGACGGTTCGCCGTCGGCCGTCGTCGCTGCAGCCTGGGCTGCCGACCAGTCGCGCCTTCTTGGCCGCGGACTGACTCTCGTTCATGCGCTCATGCCGCCGGTTGCCACCGGCGGCCTCGGGGTAAGCCTGCCCCCGAGCCTCGACCTCCTCGACGAGCTCGAGCAGCAGGCCCATGAACAGCTTCTGGCGACCGCTGCAGCCGTCGCCGTGCCCGACGCGCTGACCCGGGTTGCTGTTGGGTCGCCCAGCGCCGTCCTGCTGGAGGCATCCGAGTCCGCTCATCTCGTCGTCGTCGGTTCGCGCGGACGCGGCGGCTTCGCGGGCCTCCTCCTCGGCTCGGTCGGCGCACAGGTGGCCGCGCACTCGCAGTGCCCGGTCGCGGTGATGCGCGAGGCTGCGCCGCCGGAGGCCGACACCGTCGTCGTCGGCATCGATGGTTCGCCAGGCGCCGAGTCGGCCCTCTCCTTCGCCTTCGACCAGGCCAGCCGTCACGGCTGGCGCGTCGTCGCCGTGCATGCCTGGGACGTTCCCGCGTACGACCTGCTGATCGTGCCCAACGGGCCCGTCCCGGTGGCGCTCAGCGATGTGGCGGATGAGGAGGTCCGGCTCACTGCCGAGGTGCTGGCCGGGTTCCGCGACCTCTACCCCGACGTCGACGTCGAGGAGCGCCTCGTGCGCGCACCGGCGGTCCAGGCGATCCTCGAGGCGGCCGAGCGCGCCGCGCTGATCGTCGTCGGTACCCACGGGCACGGCCCGGCCATGGGCGCGCTGCTCGGTTCCGTCAGCAACGGACTGCTGCACAAGTCCCATCGACCCGTGGTCGTCGTGCCACCGCACGAGCCAGAGCGGAGTGCGGCATGACCGCTGCAGAAGTGTTCGACTCCCACCGTGACACCGTGATCGCGGACATCATGTCCAATCCCGTACTGACCGTCGAGATCACCGAGTCGCTGTGGGACGCATGGCAGCTGCTCTTCGTGTCGGGCCTTCGCCACCTCGTGGTCATCAACGAGAACGGCGGATGCATGGGCGTGCTGAGCGACCGCAACATCCTCGCCGAGGTGCCCGCGACTGCCGAGAACCTCGGCAAGCGCAAGGTCAGCGAAGTGCTGGCGATGGTGCCCCTGGTTTCCGTCACGCCCGACGAGTCGCCCATCGTCGCCGCCCGGATCATGGCCGACAACGCCGTCGAGGCCGTGCCGGTGCTCGACAGCCGGGACCGTCTGGTCGGGATCATCACCGAGTTCGACATCGTCCGCTGGCTGGTCCGCTAGCGATACCGGCTCGTCTGGATCGGCCCGGCCTCCTAGGCTGGCGTCATGGCCGCCGCGGAACGCTTGGTATGGATCGACCTCGAGATGACCGGGCTCGACCCGTCCTTCGACGAGATCGTCGAGATTGCGTGCATCGTCACCGAGGCAGACCTGACAGAGCTCGACTCGGGCATCAGCCTCGTGGTCAAGCCGAACGACGAGCCGCTCGCCGCGATGGACCCGTTCGTCGTCAACATGCACACCGAGTCCGGTCTGATCACCGAGATCCCCGACGGCATTCCACTCGCGGAGGCCGAGGCACTCGTGCTTGCCTACGTTCAGTCGCACGTGCCGGAGGCGCGCAAGGCGCCGCTCGCCGGGTCGAGCGTCTACGTCGACCGCGGGTTCCTCGCCCGATACATGCCGGCCATCGACCAGCACCTGCACTACCGCCTCGTCGACGTGTCGAGCTTCAAGGAGATGGTGCGGCGCTGGTTCCCGCGCGTCTACTTCGCGACACCCGAGAAGAACGGCAACCATCGGGCCCTCGGCGACATCCGCGAGTCCATCGCCGAGCTGCGCTTCTACCGCGACGCAGCCTTCGTCCCGCATCCCGGCCCGGACTCCGACACCGCCAAGGCCATCGGCGTGAACCACATCGTCGACCACACCGTGCCGGCCGGCCCCGACGACGAGGAGACCGGCCACTCCTAGCCGCTGGCCCCAACGGTCGGGCCCGATGCGACCGCGGCAGGGGCTTCGATAGGATCGCGTTCCCGCGACATTGCGGGATGACAGGACGGCGCCCAGCGCGCCGCGATGCTCATGGTGGGTGTAGCTCAGTTGGTAGAGCACCTGGTTGTGGTCCAGGTGGTCGCGGGTTCAAGTCCCGTCACTCACCCCAGATAGTTGTTGCGCTGCAACGACTTTTTAGAAGGTGTCCGATTCTTGGGGACAATTTGGGGACAGTAGCCCCCAATGGACCCCGGTTTCGGGCACCTTCTTCCCTTTGTCGGGGCCTCGCCTTATGGTCCCCACGTGGCCTCCATCGAGAAGCGAACCGGCTCCGGCGGGCGTCCCGCCCTGCGGGTCGCCTGGCGCCAGGACGGCCGCAAGCAGTCCGAGACCTTCGGCCCCGGGCGCGACCTACAGGCCAAGGCCTTCCTGCGCGATGTCGAGGCGAACGGCGACCGATGGCCCCCAGGCTGGGTCAAGGGAATCGGCTATCCCCGGCCGGACGAACTGCTGTGCGGCTACACAGTCCGGTCGGCCTGCATCCGGGCCATCGACGTGAACCAGCGAGCCGACCGCGGCACGATCGCGGGCTATCGGCGCGAGGTGGACCGCTACCTGCCTGAGGATGACCCCCTAGCGGGTCTGCCCGTGGAGAACGTGACGGTTGAGGACATCCTCGACTGGCACATCCGCCTGCGCGAGCGGCATGCGAACACCGGCGGGCCACTGCGGTTCCAAAAGCTCACCGACAACACCTTGTCGGCCAAGACCCGCCGTGGCGCACACAGCCGGCTTTCAAGCGGTCTGTCGCTGATGGTGAAGATGGGCCACATTCAGCGCAACCTCGCCACCGGTCTGGGGCCAGGTCGGTCGAAGCGCAAGAAGGTCCAGGCACTCAGCGTCGACGAATACCGGTCCTTGCTGGCCTACATCCCCGTGCACTATGTGCCGCTGATCGAGACTCTGGCTCGCACCGGCATGAGGTTTAGCGAGGCGACGGCACTGGTGGCCCGACGCCTCGAACTCGACCGCGACGTGCCCCTCATCAACGTGGAGGAGGCGTGGAAGCGCACGGAGCGCTACGGCGTCTACGAGCGAGGCGGTCCCAAGAGCATGGATGGCCATCGTGTCGTCCCGATTGATCCACAGCTGGCCGAGATGCTGCGCGCGTTGATCTCACGGCGCCGCGGCAGCGAAGAGGTCTTCCAAACCGCGTACGGCACCGTCGTTGCCTACAACAACTTCCATCAGAGGATCTGGCGCCCCGCCGTGCGTGCCGCACTCGACGACGACGTGCTGTCCTTCGAGCCGACTCTCCATGACCTTCGCCACGCGCACGCGTCCTGGCTGCTTGACGAAGGCATCCCCGTCATGACGGTGGCCGATCGCCTAGGTCACGACCCTGCGGTGCTGCTGCGCATCTACGCGCACCTGATGGACAAGGCCCGGCATGCTCCCGCCGAGGCGATCGCACGCCTTTTCGCCGCCTGACAGGCGCATCTCGGTCATCCATTCGCAGGTCGCCCTTGTAGATGGCGAATCGGCTTCAGGAGTTAGGCCTGAACGTCGACGGTTCAACTGCAGCTCACGCAAATCGGCGACGGTAGGACCACGTGGCCGCGGCGGGACCTATCGATGCTTGGTCGTGCGGTTCAGCTTCCCGGTGCGATCGAACGAGACCCACTCGCCGGTCTTCTTCCCCAATACGTACATACCTTGATCGAGCAAATTGCCGTTCGAGTGGTACCGGGACCACGGACCGTCCTGAAGGCCCTGCACGAAGGCGCCTTCTTGCAGCAGACCGCCGCCTGCTCGGTACCAGACCCAGGTGCCGTCGAGTTCGCCGTGGTCGTACGTGCCACGCGCCTTGAGTTGGTTGTTCTTGTACCAGTAGGTCCACTCACCCGACTTCTCGCCGTCCTCATAGGGTCCCGTCCCAGACAGGCCGCCATCGGAGAACCGCTCCTCCCAGAGCCCCGTCGGCCGACCCTGATCGTCGTGCTCGTTCATCACCCGTGACCCGTGAGCTGGAGATGGTGATCCGCCATTCCATGAATCTACCGACACGGCCGCTCGGCGCGATCGGAGCGCCGAAGAGTAACGGTGCCCGAAGGGGTGTGAGTACGGTGCAGTGAAAGCGGGGCGCATCATGGGAGAGCATGCGATGAGACCACTTAGATACTCGATCAACGTAACGCTCGACGGCTGCTGCCATCACGAGGCGGGTCTGCCCCCGGACGAGGAGTCGATGCGCTACTGGACCGCCGAGATGGAGCGAGCCGATGCCCTGCTCTTCGGCCGAGTGACCTACGAAATGATGCAGTCGGCGTGGCGGAAGCCGGCCACGGGAATGTGGCCTGAGTGGATGGGGCAGTGGCAGGTCCCCTTCGCCGAGGCCATCGACCGGGCGAAGAAGTACGTGGTGTCGAGCACCCTTAGCGGGGTCGATTGGAATGCCGAACTGGTGCGAGGCGACCTAGGGCCATTTGTTCAGCGGCTCAAGCAGAAGTCCGGCGAGGGTCTGTGGGTAGGCGGCGTGACGCTCCCCCTGGCCTTGGCTGATCTGGGACTGATTGACGACTACGAGTTCCTTGTCCAGCCGGTCCTTGCCGGGCACGGGCCGACGTTGCTCGCCGGTCTGCGCGAACCCATCCAGCTCGAGCTCGTCGATCGCCATGACCTCCAGTCGGGGGCGGTCGCCCTGCGATACCGGCCCGCGCAAAGTAAGGCTTGAACCGCGGCAGCCCCGTCCATCGAGAGTCCGTCGGCGGCGTTCGCCCCTCGGCAGTCCTGGGACGCCTGCCGCGAGGCACCCTGTCGGTCATCGAGCGCACGCTCAATGGCGGAATGGCCCTCGAGCCCACCACAGATGTGGCGGCCCGCGAAGGCGACGCCTCGTGCGGGACTGGACCTCATTACGGCGCCTCGGACTCGGCGCTTCGCTCGTGGCCAGCTCGGTCCCGCTCTGCCCTTGGCCGCATCAGGCACCGCGTCGGGCGCGCAAGCGCCCCGTGCCTTCGTAGTCACGGACGTGATCCCGCGGCGTCTCGAAGCCGAGCATCCACCGGTTCACGTCCTCGGCCGTGAACCGCAACACCTTGCGGCTCGCGCGGTACCCGGGCAATGGGCACTCGCCGTAGGGACCTTCGCCGCGGTACGCCCTGAGGACGGTCTTCGGGGACAGGCCGAGGAGTTTGGCGGTCTCCTCCACAGTCAGCCAGGTTGGGGCGGGTGACGACTGTGCAGGGACAGACGCGTTCGTGCGTGCTGGGTCGGTAATGGTCATGATCGGGTCCTCTCGATTTGTGCTCCTACCCTCACAACGGAATGGACCCCTCGGTACCTCGTATTCTTCGGGATCAATTTCGTGTCGGGTGCTCCTACCCTCACAAACGCGTGGCCGCTTCGGTGCCTCGCAAGTTTGCGTTTTCAACGCCTGGTCAGTCGTTGTGTCCTGTGCCTAGGTGAGTCGCATGCCGGAGTCGTGTGATCGGGAGACGGGTTCGTAGTGGGGTCGGCGTGCGGCGCCGGGTGAGTCGAGGTCGCGGGCGTGCCGGGCCATGGCGGTCTTGGCGCGGTCGACGACCTCGTCGACGAGGTCCTGGGGTGTCCAGTCGGTGGCCTGGTGGAGTTCGCGTTCGCTGAGGTAGTCCCGCGCGTCGAGGACGAAGAACGTGACCTGCCGTGCGCGGCTGGCCGAGACGTACATGCTGGCGGCGTCCTTGGTGGGCTCGAGGGTGGCGATGTGGACGGTGCTGGTCTGGCCTTGGGCCTTGTGGGTGGTGGCGGCGTACCCGTAGTCCAGGTGATCCAGCAGGACCCGCGGGCTCATGCTCCGTTCGCGACCGTCGTCGAGTCGGATCCGCACGCGGTCGGGTTCGACGGCCAGGACGGTGGCCCGCTGGTCGCGGATGAGCCGCTGGGCTGGGTCCTGGTGACCGAGCGGTGTCGTGACGCGCAGGCAGGTGCCGGGCGCGAGGACGCGGTCGGAAGCCGGCGTCCGGTACGTCAGGGCTGCTGATGGGTCGAGGTCGCCGCGGTCGAGCAGGAGCTGGTGGATCCGCTCGTTGAGCTCGGCGGCCTCGGCGTTGGTGACCGCGTCGCAGGTGACGTTCTCGGCCCCGTACTCGGCCGCGTACGTCGCGACCGCGGCGGCGGTGATGGTGATCTTCGCGTCGTGGTTGCGGGCGACGGCGACGGACCCGGTGCGGGCGAGGACCTCCCACGCGTCGTCGAGGTGACGGGCGTGCAGCGCCGCGGCGAGGGCTCGGCCGTCGTCGGTGAGCTGCCGCTGGTTGGTCTCGAGCCGCACGACGGCGTCGGGGTGCGCGGCGCAGAGGACGTGGAACGCGTCTCCGGCGCCGACGGCCCGCAGTTGCGCGACGTCGCCTTGCAGGACGAGTCGGCGGTCGTTGGCCTGGCACCAGTCCGACAGCCGGGCGAGTGAACTGACGTCGGCCATGGACGCCTCGTCGACGACGATGATCTTCGCGCTCAGCGGAATGCCCCGGTCGATCAGGGACAGCGCGGAGGCGAGGCTGCGCCACTTGGCGCCGGACTCGTGCCCGGCCTTCGACGCGGCGCGCGTCGCGGTCGACGTGACGAGCAGGTCCTTCGAGTCGGTCATCGCGAGGTGGGCGGCGGCCAGGACGCTGGTCTTGCCCGAGCCGCCGACGCCGGAGATCAGCGTGATCGGCGCGGTGCCATCCACGATCGCCTCGACCGCGCGCCGCTGTTCGTCGCTGAGCTGCCAGCCGCGCTGCTCCTCGAACCGGGCGATCCCGTACCCGGCTCGGAACTCCTGCAGCATCGACTGGCCCGTGGTCATCTGGGCGCTGATCGCCATCCGTGCGAGGAGTCGGGCTTCGTCGTTGAGGGCGGTGCGGGAGATCCACTGCTGCCCGCCGGTCTTCATGCCCAGGTCCCGGGACGAGTCGGCGCGTTCGAAGCCCTGCTCGACGACGAGCCGGGTCAGCCGAAGCCGCTCGTCCGCGGGCAGGCCGATGGTGGCGAGGTCCATCAGGGAGCGGATCTTCGCCAGACTCGTGGTCGACTCGTGCCGGCAGGCCATCCACTCCACCCAGTCGACCCACTGCTGGTCGGACCAGTGCGCGGGTGGTCGATCCCAGTACGAGGCCGCGGGACCCGTTCCGGTGCGAGCCGTCGCGTAGTCGAAGTGGTGCATCCGTGCCCGGTCAGCGACCGCGGCCCTCAACTGCGCCCAGGTCGGCTGCCTGTCCGCCTTCGCGGCGGTGACCCGTGCCTTCGCGAGTCGCTCGCGGCGCGCTTTGGCCTTCGCGGTGCGGGGCACGGCGTCACCGCTGGCGAGCTCCTCGCGGAGGATCCGCTCGCGGCCCTGACTGACGGACCGGATCTGCTCATCGGTGAACGCGCCGACCTGCCACTCGCCGGCCCACGGGCTGAACCACACCTCGTCGAGAAGCCCGCGCGCCTGCGCCTCGTCGATGACGTACTCCTGCCCCCAGGCGGCGAACCGTGGCGCGTTGATGATCAGCTCGCGTCCGCCGTCGGCCATCGTGCGCACGACCCCGTCCCGTCCGACGAGGACGTTGGGCAGGGAGCAGTGCACGTGCAGGTGCGGGTCACCCGCGCGCGAGGAGATCTCCGTCGCGATGAACCCGGCCCATCCGTCCGCCTCGACGATGGTGACGTCCTGGCCGTCGCCGCGGTGACCGGTGGAGCAGAACCCCGCCTCCGCCATCAGCGCTCCAGGGCGCGGGTCGCGGCGGCCTCCATCGCGTCCATCCACAGGCCCTGGTCGGTCGGGTCGCCGGTGATCGCGTAGAGGCTGAATGACTTCGGCAACGTGAGCGTCAACTCGTACCCTGCGTTACCGGCCGGCTCGTGCTTCCCGGCCGCGTCACTGGCCGCCTGCCAGACGCGAGAACCGAGCTCGATGTCGGTCAACGTTTCGAGCTCCAGGTCGCGCAGGTCCAGCTGCGTCGCCGCGTCCGTCTTTCGACCGCGAACCAGGATCGGTCCGGTCACACGTTCGCGCACCACCGCCCCCAGCAGTTCATGCAGCCGATCCGCGTCCACTGTTGAGCCGGCCCGGGTCGCGGCGCGCACCGAACCCGACGCTGTCAGGAACGACACGGAACGGTCACCGTTGGCGGCGCGGGTGAGGGCTCGCCACCACGCGGCCGCGTCACGCGACGTGAACACCTCCGTGCGCGTCGAGGCCCGCAGCGTCGAGTGCTTCGGTGATCGCCCGGTGGACCGGTGCAGCCGGGACGCGGGCGAACTGCGACCGCCGCGTCTTCACCCCGTGCGTCAGATACTCCCCGGAGAACGCCCGCTCGATCAGCGCCAGGTCCCACTCGCCAGCGACGAGCTCACCCGGCCGGAAGCCCGTCAGCTGCGCCGTCGCACCCGCGCCGACGAACCGCACCCGACGCGCATCGGTGTCGCCGTTGCCGACCCGGTAGGCGACCTGACGGTTCGCCACCCCCGTCGAGCCGGTCACCCGGTACCAGACTTGAGCCATCCCCGACGCCGAATGCGCCATCGTCGTCACCTTCGCATGCGCCGTCATCGCGACCACCGCGAATCCGGATTCCAAGCCGGATAGTGAATTGGATCGTGTCGTTCAGGTTCTGTGGTGATGGTCGTTGGCGATGTGATTCGTGTGCTTGTGATCGTTGATCTGGATGGTTGTGGATGGTGATCATTGGATTCGTTGATCTGTGGATTGTCATTGATGACGTTGCATTGATCATTGGTTCTGTGGTCGATGTCGTGCCCATGTCCAGCCCTCCCGCGATAAGCGCCCGCGACCCCCGCGAACGGAGAAGGAAATGCCCTCTCACCTACCTCAACGATATTCGAACGGTCGGTACCTCGCATCTGCGCGACGCGAGTCGAGCCGGCGCCCGACTAACCCGTGTCGGTGCGAGGCGTCGGACTTCGCGCGAACCTGGTGTAGCAGCCGATTCGGTTGTGTTCCACCGGCCGTGGCGTCTGGTACGTGGTCAATTTCCGCACGGAACCTAACCCCCAGGCATCCGGCGTTCTAGACGAGATTGAAGATTCGGGCATCTCGAGACGCTCGATCTCCGAAGCTTTGCGATCCAGATCTTCATCCGCGTTGCACGCCGCACACCCGTCACCAACGCCGCCGGAATCAGCGCCCCGAGGATGAGGTCCCTGGCGGAACTGGAGCTGGAGCGGCACCACTCGAGCGCCCTCGTTCAGACGTTCCGAAGCCGCCCATGCTTACCGGATTGGGGCGAACACGGAGGCGGAATCGAGTCGATCCCGGCCGGTTTCACTTTCGGCTGTGCCACATGCTTGGGGCTTTCGTCATGGCTGGCGTCGACCTAGTGCAGGAGGTTGAGGCGTACCCGGATCAGGTTCTGACGGGACGGGATCAGCGTTCGTACTGACACAGGCACCTGCACTAGGCCCGCGGCTATCGCGGGGATGACGCCATGCCTTGGACATGCGCCAACAACGTGAGGGTCACCCGGAATGGGCAGGCCGTCATGGTTCACCCCAACAGGGTTGGGCGGGACTCGGGGCCGGCATGTCTATGCGTCTAGGAGGTGCGCGCGTGGCTACTTCAGGTCGAGGTGAACGCCCAATGGGCGCAGGAGTGAAAGGGAGCAGGACTGGCAGATCAGCTCCACACCTTCGGGTGGCCCGAGGTATGCGGACGTGGTCGTCGACTGGGTAAGCACTCTGCCGTCGGGCGTGCGGGAGACCAGCGATATCCGGGTGGGTGGGTTGAGCGCGATGCTCAAGGTGATGCTCATGGCCGAGTTGGCGATCATGCGAAGACGCGGCATCGGCTGCCGGTAGTACATGTCGACGGACCCGAGGAATCGCGCCCCGACGCAGGCCGGGCACTGCGTGACCCCGTCCTTCACGATCGCGATCACGACGGCCCCTCGCAGAGTGTCCATTGCCGCCGCTAACGGTACGGCGCGGTTCGGGTCCGGATCGTGCCGTGACGGACTCGTCACGCGTCGGGCTTCGGTGGGCGTTATCCGCGTGCGGTGGCCGAGCCCGCCGCCATGTCGCGGTTGAGGACCAGGCCCCCGTCGGTGTCACGAACTGGGGCCGTCAGCTTGTGGTGCGCAAGCCTGGCGCATGGGTATTCCGTGTGCATTGTTGCGCATTTTGGACGGGCTCCGTCAACGATTCAGAGTGCGTTGACGTGCATCTCGAACCTATGTGGGCGTGCTGTCGAGTTCCGGTAGGGCGTTGTCGTGGCGAAGCCAGTCGGTGGCCTGGCCGCTGGGGAGGGGACGGGACCACAGGTAGCCTTGCGACAAGTGGACACCTAGTTCACGCAGGGTGCGCAGCTGGTCGGGTGTCTCGACTCCTTCGGCGATTGCTTCCATGCCCAGGGCGTGCGCCATGCTGACGATGGCGTCGACCAGCGTCGTCGCGGACGCGTCGGGGCCGTCCAGCGCGTCTACGAACGAGCGGTCGATCTTGATGGTGCTCACCGGCAGACGCCTCAGATAGGAGAGGGACGAGTAGCCGGTGCCGAAGTCGTCGATGGCCATCAGGACCCCGAGGTCCCTGATCGCCTCGAGTGTCTCCTTCGTCCGGGGGAGGTCATCCATGATGACCGATTCGGTGATCTCGAGGTGAAGCACGCTGGCGGGCACGCCGACTTCGCTCAGGCAGTCGGCCAGCGTGGTGACCAGGTGCGGCGCGCGCAGCTGGCGGGCGGACAGGTTGACCGCCACCCAGACGTCGGTGTGGGCTACGGCGGCGGAGCGCCAGGCGGCGACCTGGCGGACGGCCTCCCGAAGCACCCATTCACCCAGCGCGACGATCAGGCCGGTCTCCTCGGCGACGGGGATGAACCTGTCGGGTGGTAGCAGGCCAAATTCGGGATGATTCCAGCGGACGAGGGCCTCGAACCCCACGGTCAAGCCGGAGCGTGCGTCCACTACGGGTTGGTAGTGAACCTGCAGCTCGCCATTATCCAATGCACGACGCAAGCCGAATTCGGCTTCCAGCCGTTGTGCCGCGTCTTCATGCATGCCCTCGTCGAAGACCACGGCCCGGTCGCGGCCAGCGGCCTTCGCGCGGTACATCGCGGCGTCGGCGTCGCGCAGCATTGTGCCCGCGTCTGTTGTCCCTTGGGCCAGGGCGATGCCGACGCTGGCGGTCACCGTGACGGTCCGCCCTTCGAACTCGAAGGGGTCCGCGAGGGCCTCGCTGACGCGATCGGCAAGCGCCGGCACCTCGTCGATTGTCTGGTCCTCGCAGACGATGACGAACTCGTCGCCACCGAACCGCGCCAAGGTGTCCCCGGCGCGTAGCAGGCGACCCAGACGGGCGCCGATTTCGCGCAGCAGTCGGTCCCCAGCCGCGTGCCCGAGGCTGTCGTTCACCACCTTGAAGAGGTCGACGTCCAGGAACAAGACGGCGACCGCGCCGTCGGTGCGTAGCCCTCGGGCGAGGGCCTGGTCGATGCGGTCGGCGAGCAGGGCGCGGTTCGGCAGGCCGGTGAGCGGATCATGCAGCGCCTGGTGCTCGTTCTCTCGGGACATCTCGGCGGCGCGCTGCACAGCGAGCAGCGGGACTAGGAGCAGCGGCAGCAGGAGCCAGGCGTTGGAGTCCGACAGCAGCACCGCCGCGATGATCGGCGACAGGGCGAGCACGGCCAGTACCGAGACCGTGTAGAACCAGAACTCGTCGCTGAACGAGCTCCACCAGGTCTGTCCCGCCGACCTGGCCATGCCGGCGACCAGGGCGAGATTGACAAGGTGGAACACCGCCCACGAGACCACGACCACGATCAGGCCGACAACGGTCAGCCTGTTGGTGGCGACTCCCGCGACCCGCAGTACCAACCAGGCGGCGGTCAGACAGATCGTGTACTGGCCGACGTTGAACAGGAGCTTCCACAGGGGTTTGCGCTGCAGCACCTCCGAGATGATCACCGACCCGGCCATCAGCACCACGGCCGGCGCCAGGCCCCACACATACAAGGCGGCGAAGATGAAGGCGAGCGAAATCGAGACCGGGTTCCCGTCGAGCCTGGTCATCACCACCGGGCGGAGCTCGCTGAGGATGATGACAGCGACCACCATGGCAAACGGGGCACCCATCGCCCGCAGCTCCTCAGTCCCTTGCATGGTGACCGAGGCCAAACACACGGACAAGCCCACCCACGTGGTCAGCTGCCAGGTAGCCGCGAAAGCGCTTGGACGCCACAGCGACGGCCTCACACCGGGCATCATCAGCCCCCTCCCCTAAGTCTGGTATCGGCCCGGATAGCCGCAACGGAACACCTGAGCCGCCTCGGCAATGTCCCGCGTTCGTTCGCAGCGATCCCAGCCAGTGTGGGTCAGGCTGAAGCGAGTTCCCCGCAACTCGGCCGATACTTCGAAGGAGCGGGCGAGTTACGCCACGAGCGCTGGATGGCACAACGGAGGTCGCTATGCGGCTGGCAGCGATGGTGCGTGATGCAGCACTGACCTGGAGCGGTTCCAGGCGGCATCGACCCGATGTAACCGCAGGTGCCGCGCAGCCCGGGGAACGTCAGGAGCACTTGGCGCGATTGCTCGCCGACCACCATGGCTTCTCCGCCCCTGCCACGTCCTTAGTACTCGGGGCCGGTGGCGAACTAGACGATCCCCTGACCCCCTCGCCGGAGCCGCTGCATCCGGCCTGAAGGGCGACAGGTCGTCATACCCGCCGCGAGGAGGCCCACCACCTGGTGTCCGGCGCCGGGTCCAAGCCCCTCGGCCCCAAATCCACGCGCCGAGCACCGTGGGCCGCGGCGAAGGCGTCGGGAGCGACCCGCCGAGAGCCGTCATTCAATTCGACAGCATCTTCGATGTGTACAAGAATCGAGGACTCCGTCAATCGACAAACAACCTCGTCCCGGGACGACACCGGTAGTTGACCAGCGCCGTCCACATCCGCTCCGGCTTGTTGAACCGGCGCCAGTCGAGCATGGTGCCGGGCCGGTAGGCGACCGGATCGGCGGGCTCAAGGTTGAAGACCCAAAGCGTTGGTGGCGGGCGCTCGACGACGGCCTACGCGCATCATCCGTCGCACCCCATGCGGCCACGTGGGGCGGTGGGCTAACAGGCGAAGGCGGCTGCCCTTACATCTGGGGGAGGCACCCGCCTTCGCGTTATGGCGCCGCTACTCCCCGTTGCGTGTCAGCAACCACGCTTCGAAGGTACGCCTATGGAGACCCCGCCACCAGACTCGAAGTCCTGTAGCCTCCGGCACTGGGGTCTGACGACGCGGCCCTCGACGAAGCCCTCGACTCACCCCCGTTTTGAGGGCTTCGTCATGCCCGATGAAGCTCTCGACGCGCAGCGGCCGATGTCCGGCGATGCTTCGCAGACAGCGGGAGCGGGTGACCGGCGAGGGCGGGTGCAGGAGGGCGTGCGCACCCGCCTTCGCGAACTGTCGTGGTTCCTCCCGTTGCGCGAGTGCAACCACTTCGGGCACCGTACGCCGATCCGGGTCCAGCCAACGGTGCACGACGGGTCCTAGGGATGGCGGATGCGGCTGTGATGTGAGCGCTAGGCGGCTTCGCATTGGGAGGTACCTGGCGATGCCGGACGATGTGCACTGAAACGTCGCGACGCGACTGATCTCGGGACTCATGGCGGGGGTGCAGTGGCGATCCTCGGGAGAGGTGAGGATCGCCACTGGTCCGCCCGTGGTCACCGAGGGGGTGTGACGGGCAGGTCGTGGTGATGGCGGCGACCTCAGGGCGGGTCGCCACCATCACCGGTGACGTTAGGGCAGCCGCACTGGGGTGTCCTGCTGGGCAGCGCTCCGATGGGGGAGGGCACCCGATCGAGGCGCGTCAGTTCCTGACCGGCACGGCGCTCGACGAGAATGCACTCGGTCTAGGCGAGTGTGGTCTCGGCTTCGTGGACTTGGTCGCGCCCGGCGGATTTCGCCTGGTAGAGGGCGGCGTCGGCGCGGGCGACGGTGGTGATGATGGGTTCGATGTAGTCGCGTCGGGCGTAGCCGACCGACACGGTGACCGGGGCCGGGGTAGCCCGTCGCATGGCGTCGAGGGCGTCGTCAGCGCGGGTGGACCAGTCGCCTTGCAGGATGACGGCGAACTCCTCCCCGCCGTAACGGGCCAAGAAGATGGACGGGTCGAGGGCGGCTCGCCACCGGCGAGCGCAGTCGGCGAGCAGGGCGTCGCCGGCGAGGTGGCCGAGGGCGTCGTTGTACTCCTTGAAGTGGTCGAGGTCGGCCATCGCGATAGTCAGCGGCTGGTCGGCGGTGCGGGCTTCCTCGACGGCGCGCATGAGCTGGAAGTCCCAGGAGCGGCGGTTCGGCAGGCCGGTCAGGGCGTCGGTGCGGGACAGCTCGGCCAGGCGGTCGGACTGGCGCCGCACGGTGGACATCAAAAGCATGATCCGCCAGATCACCAGGACGTTCACGACGATGGAGGCGATCGCGAGGAAGAACACCCCCGGATTCGCGTCGTCCCTGGTGCCCAGCGCCAGCAGGAGCGGGGCGGTCAGCGCGCCGATGCCCAGGGCCAACGTGCGGGGCCGGGACATGACCGCGCCTTGAACTGGGGACGGGGTGCCGATGACCGGGGCACCCGGGTCGGTGGCGGCGGCGGCGATCAGCACCACACCCGCGGTATAGACGGCTTCCAGCCAGCCGGGTGCATCCTCCACGACGCCGTTGACGACCAGGCCGTTGTAGAGCAGGTCCGCGGTCAGGGTGACGACGATCGATGCGGTCAGCAGCGTCAGCGCGGTCATCGGGCGGCCGCCGCCGACCATCAGCCGGATCAAGATCGCCAGCACGACCAGGTCCACCACCGGGTAGGCCAGCGACAGGACGCTGCTCAGGTCGGCGGTCGTGGACTGCGCGGCCATCGGCAGCAGTACGAACATGGCCGCGACCGAGATCGAGGCGAGCAGGATCACCGCGGAGTCGATCCACGCCGGCCGGTCCCACACCCGCTGCCGCTGGCGCATCAACTTGACCAGCGCGACGATCAGCGGCACGTATGCGGCGAAGTAGAGCAGATCCGCGACGCTGGGGAACGGGGTGATCTCGAAGTGGTACTGCAGCACGTCGTAGGTGACATCCGCGGCCGCCGTCAGCGCCGCGTACAGCCACAGCGGCCACCACACGCTCCGCGCCCGAGCCGGCATCCGAATCGCGGCGACCAGGAACACCAGCACGGCGACCAGATCCGTGCCCAGCGAGACCGCCACCCACCCCGGGGAGTCCACCGGCAGCACCGCCACCAGCAGCACCGCCACCACCGCGACGACCGCTCCGGCCCGGCGTCCAACGCTCGCTGTCGTCTGCGCGGCCACCTGCACCCCCCAAGGGTCAACCGACCAAGCGTAGCCACGCAGAGCCCGTGAACGCGGACTCCACGGGATGCTTCCCCCCGCCGTTCGGTGCGGGTTCGAGACGTGTGGAGTACGTCGGTCACGGATTCGCCATCTCGCCCCCTCGGCACCGCGTTCGCCGATCACTGGCAGGTCCGGTCCGTGCCGGCTATGCCGGGATGGGCTCGCCATTCCGTTGGGACGGGGTGCCTCGTGAGGCCTTTGATCCGATACCGGGGTGGGACGTGAATGTTCCAGCGCCACCATGCAGGGGGACACGGGGGCGGGGGGGACGGCCCGGTCGCAGGACCGGGCCGCCATCCCCTTCACGTGCCGGTCGTGCAGTGCACCATCGCCGAGGCGTAGGGCTGCACTCTGGAGCGAGGCTGCGGTGTTGCCCTGGTGGCCCGCTCCCGACGGGGTACCAGACATAGCCATGCCCGGAGCCGCAACGGACGGGATGCTTCGCTTGTTCCGATACTTACGGTAGCGCGATCGCCGCGGTCGGCGCAGATCGGGAGTGGGGTGGGCAATGAGTCTCAAGGGGCTGCGTGCTGTGGTGGTCGGGGGACTTGTCGGGGTGGTGCTGGTTGCCCTCGCCCCGGTGGTGTCACCGGCGTCAGCTGCAGGGCCGTCGGCGACGGGTGGCAGCGCTGCGATGGACCAGGCGGCTGCGAAGTACCTCGGGACGACTGGCGTGAGCAGCGCCTTGTACGTCGCGGTCTACAACCCGAAGACCGGGTTGCAGATGAAGGCATACGGGGAAGCGGCGCCGGGTGTTCCCGCGACCGTGAAGGACCATTTCGAGATCGGGTCGATCACGAAGACCGCTTTCGCCACAGCGGTCCTCCAGCAGGTGCAGAAGGGTGTCATCAGGCTGGACGACACGGTGAAGAAGGCTGCCCCGGGTGTCGCGAAGCGGTTCCCGAAGGCCGCGAGCTACACAGTCCGGCAACTCCTGTCGATGGATACCCGGATCGGGGACTACGCCGACGCGTCCGTGATGGGCATGTTCGTCGATCCGGCTCGCTTGTACACACGAAACGAACTGATCACCATGGGATTCGCCGCCAAGCCCATGCCCAAAGCGGGCGGATACTCGACCACCAACTACCTCATTCTCGGCGACGTGATGCGGGAGGTGACCGGGAAGTCACCGACGGGGATGGTCAACGCCGTCCTCGATCAGGCAGGGATGAAGGACAGCCTGCTGACCGTGATGGGCACCAAGCCTGCCCCCGCAACGCACGGATATCTAGGTGCGGAATACGGGCCCCAGGCGACCACCGTGAACCCGGCCTTGAACGCGAGCACCGACGTGACCGCGTGGCCGATGACGTGGGGCCGTGAAGGCGGTGGTGCGTACGCGACCCTTCCCGACCTGTACCGGTGGGCAAAGTCCTGCGCCGGCAGCACATACCTGTCTCCCGCGATGGTGAAGGAACGCCAGAAGACGCACAAGATCGACGCCGGGAACTACGGCCTCGGCATCATCAAGCAAGACGGCTACTGGGGGCACACCGGTCAGGGCATCGGATACGAGGCACTCGTCACGTGCAACCCCAAGACCGGCAACGTCGTCGCGTTGGCGATCAACGACACCTCCAGCCTGCTCGGCGCGATTGGCGCACTCGGACCGACCGTGTTCCCCGACTACCTGGCGGCCTACGCGAAGTCCATGTCCTAGCGCTATCCGAGGGCAGAGAATCGACCCCCACCTGCGCGGCGGGGGTCGATTCGACTCTATTAGTTACGAAGTGGTTCTCTCATCGGCATCACCTCTGTAGCCATATTTCACCCAATGAGTCGTCGATTCAACCCTTGATCCCCCGAATGCTCCAGCAGCGCGTCGAGCGATCTTGTTGCTCGCCTTTCCCCTTGGTCAGGTCATGCTTGTGAGTTGATCCGGGGAACTCGACGACCGGCAGGCGCGGCAATGCCTGCGCGGATGGACCCTTAGCGGCACTGTCCTGATGCTGAACGAGGACTCCGAGGCGGTCAGTTTGTGGTCCTTAGCAGACGTACGGGGTTTCATCCGACTGCCAGTTCGTCGTCGACCACTTCGAGCAAGCTCCCCCGAAAGGCCGACCGAGGAGCGCTCGCGGACCTGTAAGCACAGGTCGAACGTGGTCAGCCGCTCCCTGACCGTTGCCCCGGACTCAGTACCGGTGAAACGAGCGCGTCGCCGATCGCGGCGGCGCGCTCAACCCGAGCGCCGTTCTGGGTCCGGTCAGCTCGTGCGCCGCGACGGCATCACGGCGACGATGATCAGCGCGATGATCGACAAGAAGAAGGCGAAGACGCCCCAGCCGAGGGCGGAACGACCCTTCTTGCGTGCGATAGACACGGTCCATGCGATGAGGACTACCCAGATGACGACACCGATGAGCCAGCCGATGATGTAGGCGGTCGAATTAGTTTCCATCGTGGATACTCCTTCGCTGGGAGCGTGCTGAGGCGAATCGTGGCCCCTCCGGGACGCGGGTGTCCACTCGACGATGGAATACGCGGAAACCGTGAGCACTGGTGAAGGTGCCGTTGGGATGAGTGCCCTGACGCAGTGGGTCAGCATCAACCTCGCGGCCCGGCACCTCGCACAGCGCGACGTCGCCGATTACCTGAACGACGCACTTGGCCGACATCACTACGACGCACGGCGCCTCACCGTCGAGCTCACCGAAAGCCTGTTCCTCGCCGGCACACCCTCGGCGATCCAGCGCCTTCACGAGATCCGCGAGCTCGGGGTACGCATCGCCATCGATGACTTCGGATCCGGCTACTCCTCTTTGGCCTACCTGGAAGTTCTCCCGTTCGACGTGGTGAAAATCGATCGCGTCCTCATCTCGGGCACCATCACCCAGCGCATGACCGAACTGCTCACCTGGGTAAATCAGTTGTCGATCATGGTTGACGCCACGATCATCCTCGAAGGAATCGAGACGACCGAGCAACTCCAACTCGCTCGCCATGCTGGAGTTCGGTTCGGACAGGGCTACCTGCTCGGCAGACCGGGCCCGTTGCCGAAGCAATAGCCGCTGGGCCTCGTCGGCTTGGGCCCTCGGCTAATGAGCCTGGCAGGAGGTTTCCTCGAAGCAGACGCGCGACGAACCCGCAGTTAGCCCAACCAACCGTCGACGTGGTCGAGGTCCGATGTAGCGGGGGGATCGGAACACTCGAATCGGTCACCACGGAACCGGTACACGTGAACAACGCCATAGGGACCAGCGACGTTCCAGAAGGATCCGGCCTCTGCGTCTTCTGTGATCATCACGACCACGCCAGCGAGTGGCCCGTCGACGCACTGGTATCCACGACTGCCGGTCATCTCGCATCCTCGCGCGTTGGCGCTCCATGCGACTCAGCCCGATTGGTGGACGGTGACGGTGTCACGGCCCCTCTCCTTAGATTCGTAGAGGGCCGCGTCGGCTTCGTGGAACGCATTAGGCAGCACGTCCGGGGCGCCGTTGTGGACCGTGGTGAGGCCCTGACTGACGGTGATGTGGTCGCCCGGGGCGAGGTTGCTCAAATCCAGGTGCTTCACCGCGGATCGGATCCGTTCGGCTATCGCCAGGGCGGATACCTCGTCGGCTTCGGGCAGAATGATCAGGAACTCCTCCCCGCCGAGGCGGAAGACCGCGTCTTGATCACGCACGCTGGTGGTGAGGGCACTTGAGACGCGGCATAGGACGGTGTCACCGGCCGCGTGACCGAATGAGTCATTGACCGCCTTGAAGTGGTCCAGATCCAGTGAGATGACGGCGTAGGTGCCCGTCGGTGCGGCCAGGTCCAAGGCACGGCGATTGCCGAGCCCCGTGAGCGGGTCCGTGAGCGACGCCTCGCGGAAGTCGGCGGCGGCCTGCGCCTGGACCAGTTGCTCGAGGTACTCGTCGATCGCCGGCCGAACCGTGGAGGCCATGTCGGCGAGCATCCGCATCAAGTCCTCGTCCGGGTGCTCTTCGCCGGGGGTATGCAGCGTTAGCACGGCTGCCGGTGGGCCGAACAGGTCGACTGTGGGCCAGCGTGGATCCGGTTCACGGCGGATCGGCCGGACCAGCCCCTCCTGCCACATCGTCCAGCCCTGGCCGGGAACGTCTATGAACAGGGCACAGTCACGGGCCTCGTGCGTGGATGCGAGGATCGTGTTGATCGCCGAGACCAGCGAACCCGGCTCGGCAATGGTCAGCAGTGCCTCGGTGATCCGGGTCTTGGCCTCGGAGATGCGCAGCAGCCTCTTCAGGTCGATGTCGGCGTCGGCCAGTGTGAACACCCCGCAGTCGATGTCCTTCAATGCCGCGAAAGCGGCGTCCACCACGGCGGCGGCAATGACATGACCATGTTGAGGAGCGATCAGGTCGATGCGGGGCCAGCGCTGCTGGATCCGAGTCAGGCCCGCGGTGAGCAGCTCGGTGCTGGGCATGTAGTGCTGATGGAAGGGCCGTGCCGACTCGACGATGTAGTCCACGTCGTCGGACACCAAGACGCCGGTGTCCGGAACGAATCCGCCGAACAGGTCCGAGGAGAAGAGCGTCCTCGTTCTCGTGTCGTACGACACCATCGCGCCCGGGAAGTGCAGGTAGGGGGTCAACTGGAACTCCAAGTCGCGCCGTTCGTCCAGCGCAATCTTCCAGTCGTGCTCCTCGACTCGGTAGTACTCGAACCGGTGGCCGAAGTGCTTCAGGATCGCCTGTGCGCGCCACTCAGTGACGACCAGGACGTCTGGACGGGTCAGTTGATCTGACAGCCACGGTAGGCCCGCGGCGATGTCCGCGTCCGGGTGATGACACACCAGGTACTTGATCGACTCAACGTCGGCGACTTGGGAGACCTTGTCCAGGGTCCGCGCGATCGTCAGCGGCGACCCCGGATCCAGCAGCACGCTCTGGTCACCGTTGTCGATGAAGTAGGCGTGACATTGGAACTGGTCGTCAATGAGACGAACCCCCACCCACCACACGTTCTCTGCGAGGCGGATCGGTTGAGCAGGATTCATCGCGGCTCCCACGGTGCGGAACCGCCCCCCGTCCCCGCCGCGCCGGAATCAGGCTACCGCGCCAGGAGCCGCGATGACGTGTGTCAGACATAGGGAATAGCGAGCCGATACCTGCTGCATGAAGCGCCACGTCCTGATGCGACCCGTCCTGAGAATTCGAGGCCGATCTATGCCGCTGGTGTCGTTAGACGGCGGCGAGCTCGCCGCCGATCGACAGCGGCACCTGGCCCGATTGCTGGCCGATCACCACGGCTTCAGCGCGTCACGGCATCCGTCGGCACCGGAGCGCTGAGTCGGCACTTGACTCCCGGAATGGGCGCCTGTGGCCCATCCGGACTTGAGAATGCCTGCTCACGCGGTCCTGCACATGGTTCTCCTACCAGTGCTCTCGGGTGTGTCGCGTCGCCGGCGATCACTGGGACGATTCGACGGCATGTCGCACCTGGTCCCGAGCCGAGCCCCCCGCTCCTTCTCAGCATTTGAGCGATCGCAAGAGGGTAACCGCGTCCGTAGCATCGTCGGCGTAAAGGTCTGCACCGACGAGACGCCACAATCCTTCGTCGGTGCGGTAAGCATTTCCGCCCACAACAATTGGTGGAGCTTCTGCTCCGAGGGTGGCGCGGATCATGTCGATGGTCTTCTTCACGGACCCTAGGTGGATGACCAGTGCCGTCGACAAGCCGACGAAGCGCGGTCGGCGTTGGCGGATCTGCTCGATCAGACCTGCCGCAGTGATGGAGGGTCCGTAGAAGTCCACGTCCCATCCATCGCACTCCAGCAGATCAGCAAGCATTCGGGCGCCGAGGTCGTGCATTTCGTCGAGAGTGCAGGCGACCACGGCTCGGGGTCCGCCGTGGGTGGCATGCGCCAGGGGCGCGTAGCAAGCGCTGGCCACGTAACGGTTGATGGCCGTCACCAGATGCTCGGTGTCCACCGAGATGTCGCCGGCCTCCCACATGTCTCCGACGCGCACCTGCGAGGGACCGATGAGGTCCGTGTAGAGGTTCCTCAGGCCATCAAGGTCGGTAGCCCGCGAGCGACCCTCGGCCAGGCAGGCATCGTCGTCGCCAACGAGCAGGAGTTGAAGGTAATCCTCGGGGGTCATTGCCGTGGCCCAGCGGACTGAGGGAACGCGCTGGCGATAAGCGCCTGGACGGGTGCTTGGTACGCGGCATATTGCTCGCGCAACGCGGGACTGTCGAGGCGCTGGGCAATTTCAGACGAAATGACCTCGAACATCTCGAGCACCATCGCGTCGTCGAAGGGCAGGTCGTGGCCCTCGCGCAGCCGGTCCAGCCAGCCAACGCTTTGGCGCATGGCAGACGCTGATCCCAAGGCTGCGTCAGTGATGATCGCGTCCAGCCAGAAGCCGAGGATCCGTCCGACCATCTCGCTCGGGTTCACGTCGCGACCCTCGGCCATTCCGACCAGCGCGACGTGACCGCGGAGGCGCTCACCTGCCGCCGCGATCACGTCCGCCTTCATGGCCGCCAGAGCCGCATCGAGGGTGTCCTCCGCCAATGCCCCACCCTCCAGTGTCTGAGACCGCACACCGTCCCATTGCGCGGTCGTGGCTTCGTCGAGAGCGCGTTGGAGTTGCGCGTTGGTCTTCGCGCTTTCTCGCGCGAGCTGCGTTACCCGACTGTTCAGCCGGACAAGGCCGATCTGCACGTCGGCCTGCCCCTCCCCCGGTGGCTGGGAGATGAGTTCGAGCTCCTCCCCATCCCACGCCCAGGAGACGAGAAGCGAAGCCGGGACGCTGTCACCGCGCGCGAAGTGCACGTACTTCTTCTGTGCGGGGAACTCGGCACCGTCGAGCAGGGACCGGATGTGGTCACGTTGGCCCTCGACGACGAAGTCGACAAGGACATCACCCTCGTGGGCGCCAGAGACTTGGAGGAATCGCGGGTTGCCCGAGATCAGGGTCCCCTCGCGAGTGAAGCGGGCGAACGCGATCGTCGACAGGTCACCGGTTTCGACGCTTGCGCCCGTCGGCGACTTAGCGGCCAGCGCGTCACTCAGGTCGTCCAGGGTCATGGGTCCGTGGTACAGGTAACCCTGGAGGTACTGCAGTCCGAGCGCTCGGGCGATCGCCTCGTCGATCGTGGTCTCGATGCCCTCGGCGATGACTTGGCAGCCGAGTGAGTCGGCGATGGCCTTAGCGGCGGCGAGTAGGGCCACGCCTTCCTTCGTGCCGGAGGTCGCCGCTTCAACGAGGCTGCGGTCGGCCTTGATGAAGCGGGGGCGCAGTTGCGTGAGCTCGGTGAGGTTGGAGTAGCCGGAGCCGAAGTCGTCGATCGCCACCGCGAAACCGGCCTCGCGCAGGCGGGCCAGGTTGTCGACAGCACCCTGGTCGGCATGCAGGTCGAAGGACTCCGTCACCTCCACGACTACCTGCGCGGTCCGGCGCGCCAGTGGACCGGCGAGTATTTGGCCGACGAGGCTATCCGTCGCGAGCTCCTTGACCGACAGATTCATCGACAGGAAGAACGCAGGACCGCCCGCTGCAAGAAGGCGGTCCACGTCCCGCTCCAGCATCCCCACCACAAGCCTGCCGATGCCGACGATCTGGCCCGTCCGTTCAGCGAAGTCGACGAACTGGCCAGCGGTCTTCTTGACTCCATTGCGGTCCCAGCGGACCAGTGCCTCGGCCCCGGCAATGCTCATGTCGCCGGCGTCCATGATGGGCTGAAAGTCGAGGGAGAATGCCCGGTCGCTGAGCGCGGCGGCGAGGTCGTGCCGCAGGGTGGCTCGCCACACTGCCTGGTCACCGAGTGCCTCGCTGAACCGTTGGCAGCCGTCCCCACCAGCGGCCTTCGCCGCGCACATGGACACGTCGGCCTGCAGCATCACCTCCGACGCCATCGAGCCGGCGGCGGCGACCGCGATCCCGATGCTCGCCGTCACCAAGGCCGTGGCGTCCGACGTCGGCGTTGGCGCGCGGATCGCCTCGAGGATGCCTGCCGCGATCTCGTCAACCAATGCGTCATCCACCGGCCCGGCGGAGTCGCTCACAAGGACGCCGAACTCGTCTCCCCCCAGCCGGGCCACCAGATCCCCCGGGCGAACCTCCGCCTGAAGTCGGGCGGCGACCTGGCGCAAGACCTCGTCTCCGGCCTCATGCCCGAGCTCGTCGTTCACCTCCTGGAAGCCGTCCAGGTCGAGCCACAACAAGGCGACCTGCGATCGTGTCCACCTCGCCCTGTCCAATTCCTGGGTCAACGCTTCCAGTAGGGCGGTGCGAGTTCGTGCCCCGGTGCCGACATCCGTTGCCGAAATGTCGGCCTGCGTCCTGCCCACGCGGCTCAACGTCCACAGCAGGGCCACCAGAAGGGCCGACATCGCTACCACCGCCAGCGCCAGGTTCGCGTAGAACGTGAGCATGTTCCGGGTCGGTCGGAGGACCACCATCGACTCAGCCACCATGACCAGCAACACTGCGAAAAGCCAGCGATTGATCGGCGCGCCGCGCCGCCACACGAGCACGCCGACAAAGAGCGTCCCCGCCACGGTTATCGGGAGGTACACGGCCGATAACCACCGAGTGAACGGGGTCAGCGTTGCGCCGACGAACATCGTCGGCAACGAGTCGCGGCCCAGAGCCACCATCAGGACGCTGACCACGAGCGCGATGCTCACCACGATGACCGTGGTCGCGACGGTCCTCGGACCGAGGACGGGTCGTCGCCCAGACGTGCGATCGGACTCGAGTATGAGCGCGCCAGCAATCACTCCCAGACTGAAGACAAAGTGCCACAACACGTAGATGTGCACGATGCTTTGCGTCCCACCCAGGAACTGCTTCGGCGGATCGCCAAACAGCACACCATTGCCCCAGAACATCGGGGAGACGAGGTTGATCCCCGCGACGTAGAAGTAGGTGCCCGCAAGGACGAGGTACCCGCGGCGCCCACTGGCCACTGCGTAGCCAAACAGCAGCAGAGCGGTGAAGCCGCAGACCGCGGCCATCACCACGTACTGCATGCTGACCAGCTCAGGGATCAGGGGCCACGATACGGGCCCGATAGCCAGCATCACCACAGCGAATGCCGCGAGCACCGCGACACCCACGGCCCCTGCCACCCGCGCCGAAGTCCCCAACGGCATGGTCGAATCCAGTGCCGCCGGGCCCGCGGTCGCGTGCTGAACCATCGGCGTTCCCTTCGCCGCGACGGCCCCCCAACCGACGACGCACCACCGTGTAAAACTCCACGGTAGGGCCGCAGACGCCGGGAAGGCGTCTCAGCCGGTGGGACACAGGGCGCCCGATCCCCAGTCCGGGCGCCCTCCCCGTGTCCCCCGCGTTGACTGCCCTCCCCCGGGGCTCAATCCCGTTGTCGTCGTGGGTATCGGACCGAGAGGGGCGGGAACTCGAATCGTCCGTCTTCCGGGGCCGGACGTGCGGTCCCCGTGAGTCGATCGTGCCCCACGCAAGGAGGGCTCCACCACAGCAGGTGCAATGCTCTCGACGGATCATTCCGCGCCGTCGGAAAGTCGGTGGTTCAAGCGTGAGTGGACGTGGCGGACCGGGTGCTCGTAGTCGACGATGGTGACGACGTTCAAACCGTGGTCGTACTGGCGCTGTCCATGAACGGGTTCGAGGTGATCGAGGCGAGCACCGTCGCCGACGGCGTCGCCATGCTCAAGGAGCAGGCCCCTGCAGTGGTCGCGACGGACATGGCGATCGGTCCTGATTCGGGTGAAGTCGTGTTGGCTGCGTGCCACCGACGGGTGACTTCTCTTGGTTCGCCCCACTTCAGGAAACCTTGACGTCACTCCAGGAAACCTTGATGTCTGCGGCATACCGTGCGCCCGACCACAAGGCGTCAGTCGACCACGGGCCGAAGGCGGCTGCACCACCCAGCAGCCGCCTTCACCGAGACTCGCGAGGGTCGGAATTCTCGACTTGGCGCGTCGGTTCAAGGGCTCACTGCGCCTCGAAATCGACCAGCCACAATTCCTGCCCACGCACATCGGCGCGGTAGCGGGCCCACATCTTCCCGTCGAGGTCGAAGCGGACCACTTGACCGTCGCGCAAGTCCATGAAGTAGGTGGCCCGACGCTTCGGCCCATCCATGACCGTCCATTCGGAGAAACCCATCACCCCTCCCCCTTTGGCTAACCATGATGATCCTTGATCCGCGCCGTGTCCTTCTCTATTCGGGCGGGACTGGATTCGGGTTCCGTGGGCCCGGGCGGGGGCGACCACCTTGGGGTGCCTACGCCGGCCGTCACATCAGTTGGACGGACCCAGGCTGGCCCTCAAAATGGACGCGCCTGTATTCGCCTCGCCACCCCCGTGCAGTGGCCAGACGACCGCTCTACGCGTGACCCCGCGAGTGCTCAGGCGCCGGGCATGGGCAGCATCTGAAGGATCTCGATGGTGCCCATCTGATGGTGCGGGTGGCCAGACAACACAGCCTGCACGGCGGCGAGGTCCTCGCCCTGAAGGATCGAGTATCCGCTGATCCATCCGGCTGGACCCGGGTCGTCCTGGGACGTCGGCGCTGTCGGTACCCCCCAGTCGACGAGTGCGTCGCCGGCTGCGGCGCCCCACGCCATCCAGGCGTCCATGCCTGCCTTCATCTCCTCGGGGGTGGACCCAGCCATCTGCTCACCCATCGTCATCTTCGAGCGGTACAGCACGAGGTACTTCTCCATGGCCAGGTCCTCTCAACGCACATCCGTCGAACGGGAATGAACTGAAGCATCCACCGTCGGCGTTGACTCGGCAAGGGTCAACCAGGGAACGACCTCGACGTTCGCGTGTCAGGCTGGACTCCCCCCTTACTCGTGCTGGACGAAGGTGTCTCGACCTGCACTCTTGGCTCGCTACATGGCCGTGTCCGCGGCAGTGATCAACGACTGAGCGTCCGACTGCTCGGTGGCGACCGCGGAGCCGATGCTGACGGTGCAGGTGGCATCACGCTCGCCGCAGCGATCGGGTTCTCGGATCGCCTCGGAGACCCGTGAGGCCAAGGCAGCGGCCTCATCACCGGGCATCTGCTCGCACACGACGATGAAGTCGTCACCGGCGTAGCGGACGAGGGTGTCCCCTGGGCGCACGATCGACCGCAGCCGATCGGCCACCGACACGAGTAGCTGGTCACCGACCTGGTGCCCGAGGGTGTCGTTGATGTCCTGGAAGTGATCCACGTCGACGAACAGCAACACCACCTGACCCCGGCGGCGTACGCCACGGGCAAGGGCCTGCTCGATTCGGTCGATCAGAAGGACTCGATTGGCGAGACCGGTCACCGGATCGTGAAGGGCGTGGTGCAGGCTTGGATGCTCGGTCAGGCCGCCTCAGCCCGTAGACGTGGCCAAGTACGCGCTGACGGCCCGGACTGCCTCGTTCGCCACGTCCACAGGGGGCCGTCCGGCGACAGGGCGGACGAAGAGTTCCTGCTCCTGGGGGATCCCCTTACGACCGCCCAGGATGATGGCATGCACCGCGCCGTCGCTGAAGGCCAACTGCACACACGTTTCGGCGCTGAGCAGGCCGAGGAGGCCATGCGGTTTCCCGCCGAAGATGAGCACGCTCAAACCCTCGCGCTCGACTCGCGTGATCCCGCCGCGCAAGGGCACCCACTGCAGTGCTGCCGCATAGGCGTGGTCGCTGAGCTCCTGGGCGATCGACACGACTTGATGCTAAGGGCCAGCCACAGCGATCGTCGCCTCGAGCGACCACGAGCCCGGCCACGACAGCGACGTGGATGAGCAAGCTGCCCTACCCCGAGACGCTGGAGTCCCTGCACGAGGACGATGTTGACCCGGTCCGCCACTCCCGCGACGGCCTGACTTGAGGGCGTCATCGAACGGGACAAGCACGGGTCTCGGCCCTTCTCCCTGCCCAAACTTGGCCGTTCCACTCCGTTGTCAGGGGCGAGTTCCCCATAGCGTCGAGAATGCGAAGGCGGCTGTGCGCGGCCCTGTCCGTTACTCCGAGCCGCCTTCGTCCATCCCGCATCATCGCCAGTCCGTGACCATAGGTTCGCGGCATGGCGGTCCGGCGTCTCGTCGGCGTTGAGGCGGTCATCGGGCGCCCTCCGCCATCGCGGTTGTCGCCGATCTTCCGGATTAGATCGCCAGCAGCCCTCCGACGAGGAGATGCCTGGTGCAGTCCTTGCGCGCTGGGGCTGCAGCCCGTCTTCGTTCCGTGCAACATGCTGGTTTGCCGTCTCCTGAATGGGTGGATGCTGTTGAGGTGAGCTGGCCCGTCACAGGCAGTAGGGACACACTGCGACTCCGGGCGACGGCGCCTCTGGGGCACACGCCGGGTTGACGCAGGCGCGGCTGTGCCCGCAGTCGGGGCAGTCGTGGAAGTGGATTCCGTCCGCGAAGGGGGACGGTCTCTGATTGCTCATGGGGAGGAGAAACTCCTTCGAGGGGACGCGAGTGGATTGGTCTAGTTGAGTTCTGGGAACGACAGGCTCACCGGTTCCCCGGGTGAGCGATGCTGGTGGTCCGACCAGTCGAGGGCCCTTCGCACGGCGCTCCACGCGACCGCCTTCTGCGCAGACGTCACGCCCACGTTGGGTTCCCTTCCGAAGGCAAAGAGCTCGTCAACAACGACCAGGAGCGCCGAGTAGAAGTCCTCATGAACCTCGATGACGAGCCGCCTATTCAAGGCTTGCTCCTTCTTACTCGAATGATTAGTGAGGTCAACGGTCGGCGAGCCAGAAGGTCGCGGATTGAGTCGTTGGCCGATGGGCAGAGTTTCCGTGGCGTGTCGTGGTTGCAAGATCCGGTCGCACAGCACGGCTGGCTGAGCGCTGCCACACGGGGCCTCCGTTGTTCACACACGGGCACTGAAGTGCTTCGTTTCTCCCGCGTGGACATCGACCTCGACGCCGGGGGCAGCCTGAATGACCGCTTCTTCGGCTGCCGCGCTTTGCTCGGGGGTACAAGCAGACGCGGTTCCGATGACCGCGACTGCGGCCATCGCGACTGTCACGAGCCTGACGATGTTCATAGTCCCTTCCTGCTCTAGATGGGCCCTTGAACCCATACGTCAATGTAGCCATATGGCTTGTTGTTAGTCAACATGAGGCGCGTTAGGGTTCGGGGGTGAATCTCCACAGCAGTCTCCGACCCGCGAGCGGAGGTCGTCGCCGCACCTGGACTGCACCCAACGCGCAGACCCTCGTCCTGCCTCTGGAGGTCTCCGTCTGGGAGCCTCATCCCGTGACTGGCGAGGCCGTGTGGACTGTGACCGCCCGTGTGGACATGGTGGAACGCCGGCCCCAGACGGTCGAGGTTCTTGTGTCGACCCCTGACGGTCTGGACACCGTGCTCTTGGATCGGACCTTTCGTTGGGCCACGCCCCTCGACGTGGTCACGCAGTGGGCACCCCGCGTCCTGGAGGAGGGTCGAGATCCACTGGCCGAGGAACCCCCTTCAGACGGCTGGGTCGCGTTCGAACGGCAGGAGCTGACCGACGAGTTTCTGACCCAGATCGGTCGCGAGTACGTGCAACTTGGACGTGGCTACACCGGCGCTTTGGCAGCCAAGTACTCGACGAGCCCGCGCACCGTGCGTTCGTGGGTCGAAAAGGCCCGCGAACGCGGGCTACTGGGAGCGGCCCCGAAGCGCGGCAAGACCGGAGTCATCGCCGACGTCGACCTTCCCTCCGAGTACCGGGCCGGTGCACGCATAGAGGGTTAGGACACCTCGAATGGGTCGGCCGGGTCGCCGATAGACCTGTGCTGCGTTCGCGCCAAAAGGTCTCGGCGCGGAGGCGATGGGGGTGGACACGCCTCCGCGCCGATCTGGGCCACACGTCGACACCCGGGGGGGGTGGGTGCCCGTGCCATGCTGTCGCATCCGGATTAGCACCAGGATGCGTTCGCTATCGTCGCCCTCAGGATGGATCGTCCTAACCGTCTCGCCACCACAACGCGATGGAAACCGGCTGGGGGAAAAATCTGGGTAAGGTCTCGGGTCACGCCGGTCCTCCAGCACTCACGGCTCAGTCCGACCGGAGAACTCCGTTCGACCAGCCCGTCGCACACGCGGAGCAGACCGAAAGCCATCGGCGAACGTCGACGATGCGCCCGGACCCATCCCACCGCCACACTGCAGCGAACCGGCCGCACGCGCAGCGTTGAGCGGTCGCGATACCGCGACAGGCGATCACGAGCGCCGGCAGGATCGAGGCGTCGCCCTCGGCGAGTCGACGGCGATGGCCCACACACAGCCCACGCCGCGCCCGCTGACGACAACCGGTGATCACGCAGGCCTGGTCATGGCGCCGTCGGACGGGGGCTGCCGGAGATCCGGCATAGGCGCGCTGCCGGTTCTCGTGCATTTCGCAGAAGACCGCGTTGTACAAAGGCAGTCGGCAGGTCGCCACGACGCACATTCGGCTCACTGGTGCCTCCTCCCGCCTCACCCAGCGTGTCAGGCCAGTGGCGTCACTGCTAGTGATCCGCACGTTAGAGGTGGGTAACGAAGTCGCACCCTTCACTCGGCCCGGGCATCGGCATCACCGGCAGATCGACGGAGAACGTCGAACCGTGCGGCTATCCAGGGCGTCGGTCTGGGAGCACTTCTCGACGAAGGCTTCGCGGAACGACTCCGGCACGGCAAGTCCATGGTCGTGTGCGGTCACCCGCACCAAGTCGCCATCACCTGTCGCAGTGCACCGGGGCGTCATCGTTGGGGCGAACGGGGTCGATTCCGGCTGATCACTACTGGTCCCGCACGCCACGCGGAAGGCCTGTCCCCATTGGGGACAGGCATAGTCTTTTTGAGGACATCAAATGCCTCCAAAAGGGGGCAAAAAGCGTTGCGGTCTATGAGGAACTGCTCTATTCAAGTCCCGTCACTCACCCCAACAAGAACGCAGCAGGACCAGGGGTTTCCCGGCCTGACCCCCGCTTGGGGGCCTTCGGGGGCGATCTGCCTCCCAGAATGACGGATTCTTGACCCTCGGCGTGCGACCTGCTCCGAGCATCGGAGCACCCATGCACACCCCCTCGGTGTCCGCATCGATTGCGATGTCCTCCAGGCCTACGCCCACCTGCGCGACGCATCGCAGCACCAACTCACCGCCTTCGGAGGCTCACCTCCTCCGAAGGCGGTTGGAGGGGCGCACCCAGCGGGTGCGCCCCTCCAACCTTCGATGAGCCTTGCGAGAGTGTTGCTATTCGCCACACTTGCAGTCAGCACATGTGCAGTTCTCGCACGTGCACTTCGGATTAGTGCAGGTCTTCGTCTCAGACACGACAACTCCTCTTGAGGTGGGGTGGGTGCTGCTTCCACGGTAGGCAGCGCCGACGCACGTCGGCAAGGGGACCAATGACCCCTCCTGGCCGAAACCGGGATCGCGAACGACAGGAACTTGCGGCAGCAACGAACCTCAAAGGGCGCCCCATCTCGCCCGGGGCCGGTCACCTCGGTCGCGGACGGACGTGCTGCCGATGCGCTCCTCTGCCTCGGGGAAGGCCCTGATGTCAGCCTCGCCTCGCTCACATGCACGCCGCCGAGGGTTGGCGTCTGGGGATCGTGGTGCCCACCGTGTCGTAAGTACTGCCGGTTCGCAGCCCTCGACGAGGCGGCAGAAGGACAACTGCAGTCCTTTGGCGTCGACGCCTCGGATACCGCGGACAGTGCCCTGAAGACTCTGGCGGACATGGGCGTCACTACTCGTCCGCCTTCGACCCTCAGGGCCAGATCCATGTGCCTCTGCAATGGGCGGGTGGCACACCAGTGACGCTCCCGGCACGTGCCTACGGCACGGTCGCCCACCGCATCGAAGGGCGCGTTCCTCCGCCAAGGGGGAAGTCCTTGGTGTCTCCGAGGAACTGCGATATGCAAGTCCCGTCACGCACCCCAACACGCGACGAACCCTCAGTTAGCCCAACCAGCCGTCGACTTGGTTGACGTCCGCTGTGGCGGGGGGATCAGAACACTCGAATCGGTCACCACGGAACTGGTACACGTGAACAATGCCGTCGCGCCCGCTGACGTTCCAGAAGGATCCCGCCTCCGCGTCTTCGGTGATCATCACGACCACGCCAACGAGTGGGCCGTCGACGCACTGGTACCCGCGACTGCCGGTCATCTCGCATCATCGCGTTCTAGCGATTCAGGCGACTCAGCCCGACTCGTGGGCAGCGGCGGGGCGACGGTATCGGCCCGATGGCCAGCATCACCACGGCGAATGCCGCCAGCACCGGCACCCCCGCCACTCCCACCACCCGCGCTGAAGCCCCCCGACGGCATGATCGAGTCCAGTGCCGCCCGTCCCGCGGTCGCGTGCTGAACCATGGGCGTTCCCTTCGCCGCGACGGCCACCCAACCGGCCGCAGGGACACAGGGCGCCCGATCCCCCGTCCGGGCGCCCTCCCCGTGTCCCCCACGTTGATTGCCCTGCCCCGCTGGGCTCGATGGCGTTGTCGTCTTGGGTATCGGACCGAGAGGACCGTCGGGAACTCGACTCCTCGGCATGCCGGGGATCGGGTGCTGATCTCCGAGGAAGGGACGTGCCGTCAATCTAGAGAACAGGCTCCTGACGCGCGCCAAACGCGATACGAACCCTTGGCCAAGAGTCGGGGCTTGCTGTATGCGCGATCTGCCCGCCTACATGGGGAACGGCAGGTACGCCATCAGACTTTGAGTGGCCCGGCGCCGATCACGCCTGCCCAGGAACACCGGCCATCCGTTACGTTCGGCGATCTGCGCTAGTTCAACGTCGGCGTTCACGGCGACGGGGCGACCGGCCGCGACCAGCAGGGGCAGGTCATTGACCGAGTCCGAAAAGGCGATCGCCTGGGAAAGGTCAAGACCCTGCGCGGCCAGCCCGGCGCTAACTCGTTGCGCCTTGGCTCCGCCATGGCACACCGCGCCGATCAGCGCTCCGGTGTACCGGCCATCGACAACCTCGGACACCGTGCCGAACGCTCCTTCCATCTCAAGTCGCCTGGCGAAGGCGTCCGCGAGCTCCTGGGGGCTGGCCGTCGCGATGAAGCACGGCACGCCTCGAGCCTGCTGTCGGCGGACCTCGTGGACCATCGCACCGTTAAAGGAACTCGATGGTCGAGTGCGCACGAACTCGTCGGTGAGCGCCAGCATCGACTCGTGCGGGACACCGTTGACCAGCCCGAGTGCCAGCAGGACTGCCCGCGATGTGCTCCGCTCCTGCTCTCCTCGCCCGCGCGCATACCGCAACTCGGGCAGTACGAACCGCGCGACATGGCGCGGACTGAGGACTCGTCGACGCACGAGGAACCGGGCGAAGTGGAAAAGCGATGACCCGTGGACGAGGGTGTTGTCCAGATCGAAGACCGCGACGGAGTGCACGGCTCGACGTTAGACGGCCCCGGCGCGCCTTTAAGCCGAGAAAGTCGTTGCGCACGCACGCTTCCTCAGAAGTTCGCGTCACGTTCAGGAGTTCGACGAGCACCGGTCACGAACGCCAGGCCCCCTCGTCGATCCACGGCTCATGCCGCCGAGCGACGAATACCCGACACGAGAACAGGTATCAAGGCCACGGCGACCACGAGGCTGACAAGGCCTCCGGCCAGTAACGCACCCACCATGCCCTGACCGAGTGTCGCCGCGGTGCTGGCGCTGGCCAGCTGCCAGAGGCCGGCAAGGCCGAAGCTGGCTACGCCCATTCCGCCGAGCAGTTGCCTCGAGGCGGCACTGCCGCCGCGCCGGCGCCACAGCGCGTATGCGGCGATCACCACTAGTCCTATAACGCCTGCGACCACTCGTTGGTCGACGACCTCGGAGTAGTGGTCGACCAGTGCGGCAGCACGACAGGTCGCAGCGTCGGGCGCAACACGCAGATACTGCGCGCATCGCGCAGCCGAGTACGACAGTCCCGCCGGGTCGCCCGCGACGAACTCCCAGCCGCGAACCGCCCCGAACACCGCAGCAAGGAGTCCCGAGAGCCCGATGGCAACGAGTCCGATACCCGCGAAGAGCCACATGCTGGACATCACCCGGCCGCCCGGCGCCCGGAGCGCATTGGCCACCCGTGCCGGCTCGCCGAAGGCGGCGATGGCAGCACTAGCAGCGGTCTCCGGGCTAGTGCCTGCTTCGATTCGGGCTTCGGTGTCGAGGTAAAGATGGTTCGTAGCCTCGGCGAGCACCTGGCGACTGCCATCATTCGGAAGTCCGAGGCGAGTCGCCAGTGCGTCGAGGTACGCCTCCAACATCCTCTCGGCGGACGGTGTAACGCCCCCGCCATACGACGAGGTCATGTGGTCGACACAGCCGGTGCAGCCAAGAGGGTTTCCACCGCGTTCACGTATCGGCGCCAGGACAACACGCGGTCCGCGGTCGCGATCCGTCCCTTCGGGGTGAGCTCGTAGACGCGTCGCACACGACCCTCAAATCTCGACGACGAAGACGTCACCAGACCTTCGGACTCAAGCCGATGAAGCGCCGGGTAGACGGTGCCCTCGGGGTAGTCGAACTCGCCGCTGCTTTCCTCACGAAGCGACACGATCAGCCCGTATCCGTGCATCGGACCGGTGGCCAGTCGCGCCAGCAGAAGCAGGTCAAGGTTTGGAGCAGTCGCCATGCCTCGGTAATCTACGCCTAGATAATCTAGGTGTACAGCCCCTTCGGCTTGGGAGCCTCTCCGGGCTGTCCGCCGTTACGAGCGCTGCGGCACCAGCCCGCACGACGTCGCTCACCTCGCTCACTTCGGCAGGCATGACTGCCCTTCCTGCCCCGCGCCAAATACCCTCTCAGGGGCCAGCCGGGGCAAGGCGGAACGGGACCAAGTGATGACGTCGACAGGCTCGCGCGGCTTCAGGAATCCTTGATGTCTGCGACTTAGCGTGTGCACGACCGCAAGCCAGCGGTCGACCACGGACCGAGGGCGGCTGCACCACCCAGCAGCCGCCTTCACCGATGGTGATCCGGGGGCGGCGCTGTGTCCTCCGCGCCGGCTTCAGGGTTGATTGGAATCCAACATCACATCCGAACCTTGAGAGTAGGCTCCGCACACCGGGGGTCGAGGGAGCGCGCTATGCGTCGGTCCGTGTTCGCCCTTGCTCTGGCCCTCGTTGCGATGTTGGTGGTGGCACCGGATTCGGGTGCCGTTGGTCCAGGGGGTTGGGACCACCTGGGCGTCGGCGCTACATCGTCCCTCCCATCGTTGGACGGACCCGTCCTGGCGATGAACGCGGACGCGCCCGGCGTGCTGCTCGTCGGCGGCTCCTTCACCAGTGCCGGTGGCAACCCAAACGCGTCCCGCATCGCTACCTGGAACGGGACGGCTTGGGGGGCGCTCAACGGGACGCCGATCTCGAACGGGTCGGTGCGAGCGATCGCCTACAGCGGCGGCAAGGTCTACGTCGGAGGCACGTTCCTCGACGCCGGCGGTAACGCGAACGCGGACTACCTGGCGGTGTGGGACGGCAGCGGGTGGGCGCCGTTCTGCAACTCGACGAAACCCGGCCCGGCGATCACCGCGACTGTGAGCGCGCTCCAGGTCGTCGGCAACACGCTGTACGTGGGGGGCGGCTTCGCGAACGGCGCCGGGCTGGACGCGGCCGACTTCCTCGTCGGGTGCGACCTCACGACAGGGGCGGCGTCGGCGACGGTGCTGCACGACGGTGACATCAATAGCGGTATCTACGCCCTTGCCGCAGATGCGAATGGAACCCTCTACGCGGGCGGGCTGTTCATCAATATGGCGGGCATCCCTGGCGCCAACCATGTGGCGGCGTTCAACGGCTCATGGCATGCCTTGGGTCCCGGCATCGCAGTCGATTCCGCCGTGCGGAGCCTGGCGGCCAGCGGCACCGATGTGTTCGTCGGGACGGACGCGGTCAACGTCGCGGGCATCCCCACCGCGGACCATCTCGTGCGCTGGAACGGTTCAGCGTGGAGTGCCGTTGGCTCGAACACGGCCGGAAGCGACGGCTGGTTCCCGACCAGCGCCTTCATCTATGCCCTGGCCGTCAACGGCCCGATGCTCTTTGCCGCGGGCTCCTTCCAGAATGCCGATGGTGCGCCGACAGCCGATCAGATCGCGGTGTTCAACGGGACGACGTGGGGTCCCGTCGGCTCCGATGGGGCCGGAAACGGACCGCTAAGCGGCCAGCCAAACGCGGCCGCGGTCTTCCGCGGGAAGGTCGTCGCCGGAGGCAACTTCACAGCGGCCGGCGGTGACGCCCGCGCACAGAACATTGCCGCCTACTCGTTGACGCAGCCCGACGCCCAGATCGGTCGGCGGGCGGTTGGGCCCTTCGTCGGGAACAACATCTACAGCCCGACCGGGGTCGGCGAGTCCCAACCCGTCTCGATCCGGCGCGGACACAAAGCCTCGGCGTACGTGAGTATCGAGAACGACGGCCTCGTGGCCGCCGCGTATACAGTCAAGGCAACCGGGGCCGCTCGTGGGATCACCGTGAAGTACTTCCGCGGCGCCACGAACATCACCGCGGCCGTCAAGGCCGGCACCTATTCCAGCGGCGCCATCGCCGCCCGAAGCTCCCTCGTCATCCGGATGGACGTGACCGCGGCGAAGACCAGCGCCGCGTCGGCCGCGTTCCTGGTGCGACTGACCTCGGTTGCTGGGACGGCACCCGATGCTGTGCGCGCCGTCGTCACAGTCCACTGACCCTGCCCGTCGCGCCCCCTAGTCGGCCAGGGCCCCGGCACACACCGGCAGGTCGACGAAGAACGTCGAACCGTTGTCAGGGGTCGAGTGGTAGCCAATCGCCCCTCTCATGCGCTCGACCAGCTCCTTGGAAATGGCCAGCCCGAGGCCGCTGCCGCCCACGGCTCGGCTGTCCGAAGCGTCGGCCTGGGAGAACTTCTCGAAGATGGCTTCGCGGAACGACTCCGGCACTCCAGGTCCATGGTCGTGGACGGCCACCCGCACCACGTCGCCATGGGTGTGGATGCTGACGTCGACCACCGTGTGAGGGGGTGCGAACTTGCTGGCATTCGACAGCAGGTTCGCCAGCACCTGGGTGAGGCGCAGGCTGTCCACATCGACCACTGCATCGACGTAGGGCTCATCAAGCTTCAGCGTGACGAGGTACTGGTCGGCGTAGCTCTGGTTGTCGCGGATGGCCCGTTGCACGATCGGCAGGAGACGATGCTGCTCGGACTCGATGGGCAGGCCGCCCTCGACGAGCTTGTCCATGTCGAGCAGGTCGTTGATCAGTACGGTCAAGCGATCACCGTTCTTCGAGGCGATCTCCACCAGTCGTGAGGCCTGGTCGGGCAGGGTGCCGGCGATCCCGGCGGAGAGAAGGCCCAAGGCTCCGTTGATCGCCGTCAGTGGAGTGCGCAGCTCATGGCTGACTGTGGAGATGAACTCGTCCTTCATCCGATCGACCCGTTTGCGATCGGTGATGTCCTCCTGCACGGAGATGTACCGCTCGAGACGGCCATGGACCGAAAGGACGGGTGTCACGTTGAGACTGATCCAGTAAGGGGTGCCGGCCTTGGTGTAGTTGAGGAGTTCCTCGCGCACCGGTTCTTGTTGCGCGATGGCGGTGCGGATGCGTTCCACGGCAGCGGCGTCGGTTCCAGGCCCTTGCAGGAAGGCGCCAGGCCTTCGCCCCATCACTTCGTCCAGCAGATAGCCCGTCTTCTCCTCGAAGGCGGCATTGACCCACTCGATCATCCCGTCGGTGTCGGTGATGACGACCAGGTTGCTGGTCGAGCTTGCCACGACCGAGAGCTTGCCGAGCTCCTCCTGGTACTCGGTCTCGGTGGTGATGTCGCGCACCACGACGACCACCCCACCGGTCGGGATCGGAGACGTGGTCACCATGACATGGACGGTTCGGTGGCGGGCGTTGTCGATGCGAGTCACCAGTTGCTGGTGGTCACCAGTGCGGTCCGCCAGCACCATTCGCAACTCGGCCCGAGAGCCCTCGGGGAAGTAGTCACTCACCTCACGTCCCAGGCACTCCGTGGGTGCAAGTCCCGTGAGCGACTGCCAGGCGGGGTTGGCGAACACGAGGCATCCGGCGGCGTCGGTCTCGATGACGGCGTCGGACAGCAGTTCGACGCGTCGACGCATCCGGTTCTCCGACTCGACCAGGGCCTCCATCAGCCTGCTGGTCGCCTCCACGTGAAGGTCCGTGGCCAGCAGTCGCTGGTCGGCTTCAGGAAGTTGAGCCACTGCCCCGCCGTCCTCTCGGTCGGCTGGACTAGACCGGCGCGCCCGCCATCTCGGCGAGCACCTCGCCACTGGTCGCGGCCCGTCCATAGAGCGGGAACACGTTCTCGCAGAAGAACACTTGCTCGGCATCGGTGCGTGCCGACGAGCAGTCGGACACGATCGTCACGTCGTAGCCGCGCTCGTACGCGGCCCGCCCGGTGGAGTCGATACACAGCGAGGTCACCATGCCGCAGACCAGCACACTCTCGATCCCCCGGTCGGCCAGCACATCGCCGAGCGCGGTGTTCGAGAAGGCATTGAAGCCCACCTTCCCGCTGACGTACTCGATGCGGCCAGCGAACTCCGCAAGCTCAGGGATGTTGTCTGCCCCCGTCGAGCCCTCCTTGAACGCACCGACCTCCTTCATGGTGTTCAAGATGCCCACGGGGGACGCCATCGCCCGGTAGTCAGGAGCCAGGATGATCGGCGTCGAGATGATCGTCGCCTCAGTTGGAGCCAGCGCGCGGATGAAAGCCAGCGTGTTCCCGAGGACCCGATCGACGCCCAGCGGGTCCTCCACCACGCCGCGAAGGATCCCGTCCTTGGCGAAGTAGTCATTCTGGTAGCCCACCAGGATGAGTGCGGTTGTCGCTGGATTCATCGTCTCTCCCTGAATCGCCCTCGTGGTGAGCGCAGCGCCCGGTCCCCCGCCCGGGCGCTCCCCGCGTGCCATCGGCTATCAGCCCATGACCTCTGCGCTCTTGGCAGGTATCGGCCCGATTCCGACGTTAGGAGGCACGACGGGCGTTAATCCTCACGGCACGACTCGGCCGAGCTGGCCTAGTGTGCGCCAACGGTGGGCCTAGGAGCGTGCCGGTTGTCGCCGAGTCGTGATCCAACCCGTCGCGCGCGCTACCGCCAAGCCGGCGACTCCCACCAGAACGGCGAGGGCCACTTCGGCTGCCGTCAGGGGGACCGTGCCGAGCAAGTTCTGAAGGAGTGGGACGTACAGACCGGCAAGCGCGAGCGTGATGGACAGAAGGATCGCGAGCGGCAGCAACGGGTTCTGCCGGGTGAACAGGCGCGGGCGCAGGCCCAGGGCGACACCGAGCTGCAGGCAGGTGAGCGACACGAAGATCATGCTCTGCCACGGCCGCGACGACGACTCTGCCCACAGTCCGACGCCGACGGTCACTACGGCGACGACGGCTCCGCAGGCGAGGACCCGCTGCCACAGCCCGTCACCGAGGACGCTCTGCTCGGGGGGTCGCGGCGGACGCGACATGGACCCGGCCTCCCCCGGCTCGGCGCCGATGGCCACACCGGTCAGACCGTGGGTCAGCAGGTTGATCCACAGGATCTGGGCCGCGAGCAGTGGCACCGCCAGACCGACGAAGGGGCCGATCAGCATGACCGCGATCTCCGCGGCTCCGCCGGCAAGACCGAACACCAGGAACCGCCGGATGTTGTCGTATACGCGGCGTCCCTCCTCGACGGAGACGATGAGGGTCTCAAGGTCGTCGTCAGCCAGGATCAGGTCGGCGGACTGACGAGCGACCTCGGTGCCCCGATGGCCCATCGCCACGCCGACATCGGCCCGTCGGAGTGCCGGCCCGTCGTTCACCCCGTCGCCGGTCATGGCGATGCTCGCGCCTCGTGCCTGCCACGCCTGGATGATCTCCAGCTTCTGGGCGGGGCTCGTCCGGGCGAACACGCGGGCGGTGGTGAGATCAGCGACCGACCCATCGGCCATCTGATCGCCCGTCGTGATCAGGGCCGGCGCGGATCCGTCGTCCGACGTCAGGATGCCGACGCTGAGCGCCACGGCTCGGGCCGTGGCCGGGTGATCGCCCGTGATGAGCACGGGCACGATTCCCGCGGCCCGGCAGGAGTCGATCGTGGCGCGAGCGGCAGGCTTGGCCGGATCGTTGATGGCCACGAGCCCTAGCAGGCGCAGGTGGACGACCGCGGACGCCTCGGCTCGATCACTGCGACCTTCCGCCACCGCGAGGACGCGGAACCCTCGAGCGGCGAGCTCGGTGGACTCATGCAGGGCGTCGTGCCATGTGTGCGAGAACGGCCCGTCGTGATGGTCGGCGTGCAGGACCTCTGGTGACCCCTTGACGAGAACGAGGTACTGGCCCGCCGGCCCGCGCGGCACGGCGTGCACGGTCGTCATCTGCGAGGACTCGCTGTCGAACGGCCGCTCGCTGACCCGCGGGAACTGTGCTTGGAGGGTCTCGCGTTCGAGGCCGATCTTCCCTGCGGCCGCGAGCAGCGCGATCTCGGTCGGATCACCCACACCGGCCCACTGCCCGCCGATCATGGACGGAGGAATCAGGCTGGCGTCATTGCACAGCGCGGCCGCTCTCAGCAGGTCCACGACATCAGGGGCACCCGAGAGGTCGAGAGAGCCTCCCGCCGAAACGAGGTCGCCGATCGGCTCGTAGCCCTCTCCGAACACCGTGACGGTGCGTTCCGGCGTCCACAGTTCTCCGACGACCATACGTGCGCTGGTGAGCGTGCCAGTCTTGTCCGTGGCGAGAACCGTCACGGAGCCAAGCGTCTCGACGGCCGGCAGCCGCCGGACGATGGCGTTCCTGGCAGCCATCCGGCTGGCGCCGAGGGCCAGGGCAAGGGTCACCACCGCTGGCAGCGACTCGGGCACGGCCGCCACAGCGAGGCTGATCGCCGTGAGCAGCATCGGCTCCAGTTCCTGCCCGCGAATCAACCCCAGGGCGAGAACCACCGCTGACAGCACGACGGCGACCACGGCGAGCACACGGCTGAGGCCGGCCATGCGTCGCTGGAGAGGAGTCGGCTGTGGACGAGCGTCCAGAAGGCCGGCGATCTGTCCGAGTGCGCTCTGCGCGCCGGTCCGCAGCACCTCGACGACCGCACGCCCCTTGACGACAACCGTGCCCGACGAGAGCTGGTGTCCCGCATGATCGTGCGTGCGCGCCACATGACCGACCGGCACGGACTCACCGGTCAGGGCCGACTCGTCGACGAGCAGGCTGGAAGCCTCGAGCACCTCGCCATCTGCCGGCACGATGTCGCCTTCGCCCAGCAGGACGATGTCCCCCGGGACCAGGTCGACCGCAGGGATCGACACCTCGACGCCGTCGCGACGGACGCGAACCGAGGGAGCGCTCATCTGCGCGAGGGCGGCCACCGCATGGTCGGCGCGGATCTCCTGGGCGACTCCGACGCTCGCATTGAGGACGATCACCATGATGATGACCACCGCGTCGGTGAGGTCGCCGGTGACCACCGTCAGCACGCAGGCGATGAGCAGCACGATGTTGAGGGGGTCCCGCAGCTGAGCCCCGACGCGAGCCGCGACGCTCACGCGGGCGCCGGCGACGACCTCGTTGGATCCGGCCAGGACCCGACGTCGGTCCGCCTCGGCGGTCGACAGGCCGGTGCAACGGAGCTCGTGATTCTCCCGGGAGGAGGTTG
>CAVWJW010000002.1:0-776778 GCA_963755335.1 uncultured Actinomycetes bacterium | reverse complement strand
CCCGTCTCGTGGTGGCTGACGATGTCGGGCAGGCCGCCGATGTCGAACGCCACGACGGACGTGCCGCAACTGTGCGCCTCCATTGCCGTCAGTGGCATGTTGTCCTCGCGGCTCGGCACGACGGTCACGTCGGCAGCGGCGTACCGCAGTCGAAGCGCCTCGTCACCGCGAACGGATCCCTGCCACAGGAGCGGAACACCCGAAGGAGATTCGTAGCCGTCCTCCCTCGGGCCGACCACGACCACGGCGACCTCGGGATGGCGCTCACGCACGGCGGGAAGGGCGAGTTCCAGGAGATCGAATCCCTTGCGGTCGTCACGAATCCCTGCGGACGCGAGGAACAAGATCAGCGGTCGGTCGATGGGCAGGCCCAGGAGCGCGCGGGCCTCGCGCGAGTCCATCGGTGCGAACGCGTCGCAGTCGATCACGTGCGGGATGCGATGCACTGGCCATGACTCCATGAGGGCGCTGTGTCTGACGCGGTCCTCGAGCCATGAACTCGCCGGTACGACGTGCATGGGTCGGAGCCAGTGCTTGCGTTTGGCCTGCCACGTCAGCCGGTCCAGGTCGACTCCGCTCTCGTCGGGCGGTCGGTTGGCCTTCGTGTAGCCAGAGCGCCAGCGAGCATCCGGGGCGTCCGCGCCGTAGTGCTCGGTGCCGGCGAACGGCCACATGTCATACAGCGACCAGACGATCGGCTTGGTGATCTTGCCGATCTCATCGACGCTGAGGAAGCCGTCGGTGACCCAGTGCAGGTTGACGACTTCGGCACCCGAACGGTTGATGTCGGCGGCGCTGAGGGAGCCGAACCGGGCCGGGGAACGCCAGGTCTTCACGGGAGAGCGCTGCAGTCGCCAGAGCTCGTGCTCGAGCCGGTTGGCGACGCGGAACTTCAGGTCAGAACCCGACGTCACAGTCGCGTCATCGACTGTTCGCGAAGCGACTCGCATCCGTGACGGAACGCCCGAATCGACCATCGCCCGATGGAGGGCATATGCCGCTCGTGCCGCGCCGCCGTTGGTGTCGTAGGTGCTTAGATGGAGCACGTTGGGCGGCACGGGCCCACGGTACCCCGACGCGACAGGAGGTGGGCTGAGCGTGGACGCGCTCTTCCTCGCCGCGTACGTCGCCCTCCCACTGCTCGCCTACTGGCGGTCCCGCTCGTTGGCGTGGACGCTCATCACGCTCGCTGCGTCGGTGTCCGTCTTCGGTGTCGGTGTCAGCTTCCTCATCGACCACGGCCACTCCTGGACGCGCACCGAACTGCAATGGGTGCTCCTCGTGGCACTGCTTGTTCTACCGGTGCTTGCCTTCCTCCGGCCGGCCCAACGTGACGCCCCGATGCGTCGACAGTTCCTGACGATCCTGCTTCCGACGCTCCTGCTTGGCCTGTTCATCGTCAACATGTGGATGCGCTGGACGGTCGAACCCGGCTTCCTGCATCCCGTGAGCTTCCTCATGGGCCATGCCACCGCTGAGGACAACGCGAAGTGGCTCGACTTTGCCGGTCAGTACGCCTCCGGTCACCCGATCGTCCAGGGCGTGACCATGGGCGGCCCCCTGCAGCTCTTCCTCGTCTTTGTCGGCACGGCCATGGGCGTTCTGTCCCAGGTCATGCTCGGCGGATACAACGAGGTCGCTGTCGCCGCGAACATGGTCGTCTTCGGCGAGTTCCTGATGGTGATCATCGCGCCGCTGGCGATCGCCCCACTCGCGGAGGCGTGGTTCAACCGCCCCGTTGCCGACGGCATCGGACGGCGGATGCGCATTCCGTGGCCGCTGATCTGGCTCGGGGCGCTGGTCATCGTCACGGCGAACCTCATCGCCACGGCCTACGGCCACCTGACGTTCCAGTACACCGTCATGATCATCGCGCTGTGGGTGACGGCATTCCTCGCCGACTCGAAGGTGCCCCGCGCCAAGCTCCTGACGTCCATCGTCGTGGCGGCCGGCATGACCGTGTGGGTCCCACTGAACGTCCTCGCGGTCGTGCTCCTGCTGGGCTGGCTGGTGTTCCTGGTCGTGCAGGGAGTGCGCCAAGGTTGGCGCGCGGCCGACCCGATCGGCATTGCCCTGATCGTGGTGGTCGCGCATCGGCATCTTCCAGCCGGTGAAGTCCTCGCTGGCGTTCCTCCTCTCCACCGCTGGCGAGAGCGCCAGCTGGCGCTATCGGTGGCGGCGTTCACGCCGTGATGGCGGTTGCCAGCGTGGTCCCAGGCTTCGGCTTCCTGCGCATGGGAATCGACGAGTCCTCGCTCTTCGCGGCAGGTGGCGGCACTGAGCAGACGGGCCCGATCCTCGCGATCCTGGCTGCCGCGGCCGTCGTCGCGGCGGCGATCGTCGCGTCGCGCCAGAGCCGGTCACGGGTGGAGTACGTCCGACTGCTTGCCGTCGCCCTCCTTGCCGGCTACGCGGTGACGATCACCGTGCTCGACCAGTGGAGCACCGGCGCAGGTCCGCACTACGGTGCCATGAAGTTCACCTTCATGACCTGCATGGTGCTGCTCGGTTGCTGCATCCCCGTCGGGATCCTGCTCGCCGATCCGTCGAGCGGGCGCATGACCTTGCCGCGCTGGACCGCTCTAGCAGCGGTCGTGTTCCTCCTGATCGTCGACTCGATCCTTCCGCGATCCGTGGCGGCGCTTCGCCCGCAGCAGTGGTCACCCGCGATCCCGTTCAACAACCCGGCCAGTTACTGGTGGCCCGCCGACGTCAAGGACAGGCGCCAAGCAGACCATCGCCGGCAACCCGGTCGGCTGCGTGTACCTCCCGCAGGGAGCGAAGGTGCCGTCTGCGCTGATGGCGTCCGAGCTGTCGCCGCCGCAGCGCGTCTACTCGTGCACCCGACTCCTCGCGGGCCTGTCCGGAATGGACGCCACCGCACAGCCGCTCGTCGACTGGCTGCGCCGCGAGTGGCTGACGAACACCCCCGCATGGGCTGAGGTGTACACCGGCCTGCAGGGGATGCCCCAGTCCGTCAAGGACAAGCCGATGATCCTTCTCGACGAGGGCAGCAACGTGATCGGCCTGGAGACCCTGCAGAGCCTGCTCGACCGGTACCCGCAGTACGCCGGGAAGACACCCGAGGAACTGGCACAGATCCAGGCGAGCGCGGGCTGATCCGTTAGGCGGAGATCGGCCGCTGCTGCAGACGCTCGAGGATGTCGAGGTACACGCGCCGCACGCCCGCGGGCAACGGCGTGCGCGCTAGCGCGTTGTCGTAGGGGACCAGCCGCAGGTCGGCCACCTGCGCGGATGCACTCGCATGACTGCCCAATGCCACAGGAACCTTGCGCTTGGTCACCTGGTTGACGGTGCGGATGAGCTGGCCGATCGTCGTCGGCTCGCCCGAGGCGACTATGGCGGTCCGCACCGAGGGCGCCTGGTCGACCAGCGCGGCGTTGAGCAGTGAGAGCGTGGCCCGAGCGGCGTCGTCCACGTAGACGTAGTCGCGGATGGTGTCGAGGGACACGAAGATGTTGATCGGCTTGGCGGTTGCGGCGGATAGGGCCAGGCGCGAGATCAGTCCCTGCAGCTTGTCGAGGTTCTGTCCACGGCCGTAGATGTTGCTGAACCGGCCGATCACGACGGGGCAGGTGGCTATCAACGTCTCGACGGCGACGGCCTCCTGAGCCAGTTTCAGCTCCCCGTACGGGCTGACCGGCCTAGGCAGTGTGGCGATGTCGAACGGCGGATTCGTCGATCCGGCGTACACGCCGCCGGCCGACGAGGTGACGAAGAAGGCACCGCGCGCCGTCGGTGAGGCGTCCCGTACGGCCTCGCACAGGGCTCGGAAGCTCTGCAGTTCCACGGCTGTCTGCTCCGCCGTTGCGCTCACGGTGGCCGAGCCCGCTGCCCAAACGATGGACCAGGGGGTCCCTTCAGCCTCCGTGAAGAACCGGGCTGCGTCCTCGCGCAGCACTCTGGCCGCCGCCTCCGGTTCGGTCCACGGCACGACGGTTCCGGCGAACGGCTCCGCGGAACGCCGAGTCACCGCGCTGCCGAGCAGGCCGCCGGCACCGACGACCCAGGTGATCAATCGCTGTCCGGTTCATACGTCATCGCCGGGTCACGGACGACCACGTACAGCGGCTTGCCCAGTGACATGTTCGTGGCCGCGCCGATGTACTGCGCGATGATGCCGAGCGACAGCATGACGGCGCCGCCGACGATCATCAGCGCGATGAACATCGACGCCCAGCCGCTCACAGGCACCGCTCCGAACAGGGCCTCGAAGGCCACCCAGAGGGCGGCCAGGCCGCCAAGGATCACGAACGCGATCCCGATCGCGGAGACGAAGATCAGCGGCTTGGTTCCTGAGGAGACGACGAGACGGCCGAAGTGCGAGAAGAGTCGGCTGTAGCTGTAGTTGCCGGCCGGTCGGCCCTCGCTGCGCACCGTGACGGGGCATGTCGTGACGTCGCCGACGACCCACGACAAGGCGACGTCGAGGTACACGCCCGTGCCGGTGTACGCGGCCACGCTTCGGCCGACTTCCCCGAGCACGAGCCGGTAGCTGTTGAAGGCCTCGAACTTCTGGTCCGCCAGGAAGCGCACGAAGATGCCCTTGGCCATGCGCGAGCCCAGGTTGCGCAGCCAGCTGTGCGGCGGCGGGTTGGTGGGCTGTGCGTAGACGAGCTGTGCACTCTGGTCGTACGCGGCGTCCAGCATGGGTGCGATGAACGCTGGGTCCTGCTGTCCGTCTTCATCCATCGTGACGATCCAGTCGCCGCCCGCCGACGTCATGCCCGCAAGCGTGGCGGCGTGCTGTCCGAAGTTGCGCGACAGCCAGATCGGCCGGGCCCACGGGTACTTGCTGGCGAGTTGACGGATGACCTCGTCGCTGCGTCCCGGGCCGCGATCCCAGACCAGTAGGACCTCGCCGATCCGGAAGGCCCGTCCGCCGGGACTGACCTGCGGCTCGTGCAGTGCGGCGAGCTCCTCAAGGAGCGCCGGCAGCGTGTCCTCACCCCGGTAGACGGGGATGACGACGCTGACGCTCAGGGGCGCTGCGCTGGGCGCGCCCGCCTGATCCTGACTCACGAGGACGAGTCTAGAGGTGCCCGGCCGAGGCGAGCGCGGATCGAAGGCCAGCCGCGTCGTCGCGCGCCATGGCGATCCCCTCGCGCTGAGTGGGCAGGGGCGAACCGAGGACGGCGGCCACCTTGCTCACGTCGAGGCTCAGGTCGCCCTGTCGAGGCGGGATGACGTCGGCCGCCGTGGGAGTGATCAGGCTGGCGTCGAGGCCGAAGGTCTCCGCGACGGCCACGCCGAATCCGTACTTGGTGAGGGCGTCGCTCGACGTCACGTGGACGGTGCCCGCGGTCCTCGCGGCCACGAGGCGCCACAGCGCATCGCAGAGCACCTGGACGTAGCCGCTGGAGACGGTGAAGTCGGTGAAGCCCTTCACGGACTGCCCAGCCGACAGTGCGTTGACGAAGAACTCGAGGATCGATCGCTGGCCGGACGGGCTCCAGCCGAAGAAGTTCGTCCGGACGATGAGCGCGTCTGGGTTCTCGCGCGACGCGTCGCTCGCCCTCGAGCTTGGTGCTGGCCGTACACCGAGATCGGTCGGGGCTCGTCGTCCTCGGCGTAGTGTCCACGCTCCCCGTCGAACACCGCGTCGGTGGAGATGTGAACGAACGTCGATCCAGCACGGCTCGCTGCCGCGCTGAGGTCTCCCGCGGCCGTGGCGTTGACCTGCATCGCCAATTCCGGGTCCTTCTCGCAGCCGTCGTGGTGTGCCAGGGCCGCTGCATTGACCACGACGGTGGGTCGAAGGTCTTCGATCATCTGGCACAGAGCGCCCGGGTCGGTGAGTTCGGCCGCCACGCCCGCCTCGAACAGAGGCGAGACCGCGCCGGAACGCGTGACGCCGATGCGGTGGGCGCGTCCCTCGAGGAACGCTCCGAGGTTCGCGCCGAGGAAGCCGCCTGCGCCAGTGACCAGCCAGGTCGGTCGATCCACGAGGTCGGGCATGAACGCAGCCTAGGGCTGGGCTGCTCGGTCGAGTGCCGTGCGCAATCGTGGCAGGTTGGCTATCCAGTCCCCTTCGGTCTCCACCACCGATCGTGCGCGGCCGGCGACGGCGGACAGGTCCTCCGAGCAGGCACGAATCAGGCAGCGGGCCAACGCCCCCGCGTTTCCCACGGGGAAGAGCAGGCCCGTAAGACCCTCGACGATCCAGCCGGCATTGCCCGGCGTCGCGGACGCCACGACGGGTGCCCCGCACGCCATCGCCTGCAGCAGGGTGACCGACGTTCCGTCGGACTGGGAGGCCGTGACGTAGGAGGTGGCGCCCCGCAGCAGCGGAGCCAGCGCATCCTCGGCCACCAGGCCGATGTAGCGCACTCGATCCTCCAGCCCTGCCGCTTCGATCCTCCCCTCGAGTTCGAAGGTGAGGCTGCCGGCATGCCCGAGGATCAAGGCTGCCTGAGGGGCGCTGGCCGCCATCGCGACGAACGCGTCCACGACGTCGCCCACCCGGTACATCGGTTCATGGGCGCGCAGCGAGACGAGCAGCTGTGCATCGTCCGGGCAGTCCGAGATCCGCCGGGCTCGTGCGCGGCCCCTCGAGCGGGAAGCGGGCTAGGTCGATGCCCCACGGCAGGAACGTGATGCGGTCGCGTCCGAGGCCTTGACTTTGTGCGTAGCCGGCGCTGGCCCACGAGTCCACGATGAGGCCGTCGAGTTGGGCCAGCCACGTCCTGTCCTCGGTTGCCATCACGTCGAAGTCATATCCCCACGAGAGGCCGACCAGCGAGATGGGCATCTCGACCAGGTGCCGCGTCACCGAATGCAGGGGGCCTGCGAGGACCGGCAGCCCTCCGGCTGCTGCGGCAGCTACCGCGGCCTGCAGGTGGTGGACGTCGTCGACGTCCCGCCCCAGCGACACGGCATGGGGCCGGTACCCCACGGACTCCAGGGCGGCGATCCAACGGTCGTCGTGGATCCCCCAGCCGGACGTGGCGTAGACGCAGTCCGCGGCCTGGGTCACGACAGGTCGGCCCACTTCACGTCCTCGCCAGCGACCAGGTCGCGCGTGAGGACGCGTCCGACGGCGCCGGTGACCTCGTGCGCGGGGATGGCGTCGACAGGAGCCGGACGCAGCACCTCGAGGTCGCCGCGGACCAGCACGGTGCCCTTGCGCAGCTCCCGGGCGGCGCGCACGCAGCGGCGCTGCAGCACGACGGTCTCCTGCTCGTTGGCCTCGACGGACTTCGTGCCCGTTCCTAGCGCGGCCTCGAGGAGGCGCGTGTCCTCGACCATCGAACGCCACGTGACGGGGTCCATCGAGAAGCCGTGGTCGGGTCCCACGCGCGTCGTGTCGTCGGTGAAGTGCTTCTCGACGACGCGGGCGCCGAGCGCGATACCGCCCAGCACCGTGACGTGGCCCGGCGTGTGGTCGGACAGGCCGAGCGTGACGTTCGGGAACAGCTCGGCGTACTGCGTGAGCACGCGCAGGTTCACGTAGCCGACGTTGTCGATATCGCCCGTGTAGTTGGTGTTGCACTGCATCAGGACGATGTCGACGCCCGCGTCGGTCAGCAGCTGCATCGACCGCTGGACGTCCTCCAGCGAGGCGGCACCGGTAGCCAGGAGAACGGGCTTGCCGATCTCAGCGATGACCTGGAGCTCTTCGAGCCAGTTGACGTCCCCCGACCCCACCTTGAAGGCGTTGACGTACGGGTTCAGGTGGGCGACCGCCTCGAAGTCGTACGGCGCCGACATGAACTCGATGCCGATCGCCTGGGCGTGCTCGGCCAGAGGCTGGGTCCACTCCCACGGCAGGCTTGCGTCGGAGTACGTCTCGAAGACCGACTTTGTCCAGGTCGCCTGGTGGGACTGCTGACCGCCGAGCGAGCGGAACCCGTAGTCGGAGACGATGTGCGCCGCGCGGAAGTGCTGGAACTTCGCGCAGTCCGCGCCGGCCTCCTTCGCCAGTGTCATGAGCTCGCGAGCCCGATCGAGGCTGCCGTCGTGGTTGGCCGCGATGTCGGCGATGAAGTACGTGGGCTGGTCGGGTCCGACGGTCCGGTTGCCGATCTGGAAGCTGGTCACCGGCTCATCGTAGGCGGGCCGGGGAGGGCCGCGTCCGGCTAACCGGCGTCCGCGCTGTGGAACGAGCCCTTCATGGACAGCCAGCGGTAGGCGGCCAGCCGCAGCATCGTCTGGGTCCAGACGCCGGCCCTGGCCCGGCCGCGATCGACGCCGTGACGGTGGCGTCGGCTGGCTGGCGACGTAGTCGCGCTGCCACTTCTCGAACTGGTGCCGCTGCACCCCCGCAAGCCGCGTCGACCACGAACTCGTGCTCACGCGGAAGCCGCCGATCGAGGTCTTGTCGACGACGACGTCGCCGAGTGCGGCGACCTTCTCGTACATGTGAAGGTCGAGCACGAGTGGATTGCTGTCGTCCCACGGCATCGACGCGAGGAACGGCTCCCGGCGGAACAGGACGGCCAGCGGCTCGCCGATCACGTTCGTCCCCTGCAGGTAGCACGTGCGGATGACGTGCGGCCCGGCAACCAGACCCGGGTCGAGGCCCGCCCCACCCCTGCTCGGATACAGCACGGTGCCGTTCGCATCGACGATGTCGCGCCGCGCGATGGCCATGACAGCGGACGGGTTCGCCTGCAGGGCCGCCACCTGCCGGCTCACGGCGAAGGGCTTCAGCAGGTCGTCCTGGCACACGAGCTTGATCAACTCGCCGGAGGCGGCCTCGCTGACGGCCGTCCAGTTGCCTGCCGCCGACGTGCCCTTCGGCATCGTGATGACGCGAACCCGGTCGTCGGTGAGCGAGGCGAGGTAGTCCGGCGAGCCGTCCGACGAGCCGCCCTCGGAGAACACGATCTCGAGGTCGGGGTAGTCCTGGGCGAGCAGCGATTCAGCAAGCTCATGCAGGTGCGGGAGCCCGTTGAACACCGGCACGACAAGCGAAACGAGTGCTCCCACGACGGCTAGTATCCGGCTGTGGGAGACGGCGTCGCGACACGGGCCCGGGCGCGGCGCGTCACGCTTGCCGCATTCATCGTTACCGCGCTCGTCGTTGTCGTCGCCGTGCTGCGGGTCCTGCTCAGCGGGACGGACGCCGCCAACACGTCCGCACCGGGCTACCTGCCCCTGGCCTATTCGGCCGCCGCGGTGCTGCTCGTCGCATTCGTGGTCGCCGCGTTCGTGCGCCGGATCGACCTCCACTTCGGGCGGTTGTTCCCGTGGCTGGTCGGCGTGGTTTCGGCCTTTGTCGGCATCGGCACCTACTGGGCGCTGTGGGCCGGGCATTCCGACCTCGCCGCGACGATCTACAAGGGCATCAAGGTGCCGCAGGGGCCGTACCCGTTCTGGGACCTCACGCTCGTCATGAAGAGCATCGACTGCGCCCGCGTGGGCGTCGATGTGTTCCAGCCCAACAACGGCTGCCTGCAGGACCCGGCCATCTACGGCCCCGGGATGCTGTGGCTGCAGTACGTGCCGTTCCACCTCTTCGCGAACAAGAACACCGGCTGGCTCGGCCTGCTGGCGATGATCGTGTCCTCCCTCGCACTGGTCTGGCTGGCCCGCAACTCGTCCGGCCCAGGGCAGCTGGTGCTCCTGGTGGCCGCGGCCGCCGCTCCCTGGCAGCTGCTCCTCGAGCGGGGCAACATCGACGCGGCGATCCTGTGGTGTCGCCTGCGCAGTCGTCATCCTCGTGCGGCGATGGAACAGCCTGTGGGTGTGGTCGGTGGCGGCGGCGCTCATCTGGGTCGTCGGCACGTGGAAGTACTACCCGTTCGCCATGGGGCTGATGCTCATCCCGGTGATTCGGCTGCGGCGAGGCTGGACGGTCCTCGTCGGCTTCGGCCTGGCAACGCTCGTGTTCATGGTCCTGACGTGGGACAACTTCCGGTTCAGCTCGCAGTCGAACTCGAACATGATCGACTACGGCGACGTGGTCGTGCTAGGTCGCGTGCCCGTGGTGGCACGCATGCTGGGCACCGTGGTAGGTGCCGGCGGAATCCAGCTCGGCGACGCACTGCTGTTCCTGCTTGCGGCCGCCGCCGCCGTGTGGGGCATTGCGGCAGGCCTGGCGACAAAGCGCTCGCTCGTCCACCCGGCGATGCTCGCGATCGCCGGCAGCTCGCTGTTCCTGGCCAGTGTGCTGGTCGCGGGGTTCGGCTGGGGCTACAAGGCCGCGTTCCTGCTGCTGTGCGTGCCGGCCGTCGCGGCCCTTGCCGGTTCGCGTGCCGCGGTCCTTGCTTCGTCCTCCGTGGCCATCCTCGCGCTGATCGCGATCCAGTCCGTCGTCGTGTGGAACACGGTCATGGCAACGCTGGCGGGCATCACAGCGGCAGGCTTCGCGTTCGGGCTGGCGGCGGCCCTGATCGGCAGGGCGGTCAGGCCGGCTCGACCCACCACAGCGTCAGTTCCTGCGGCTGCCCATCCTTGAGGTAGCTCGCCTTCTGCAGGGGCACGACCGCCTGCGTCGAGGGGAACGTCCAGTCGTCGTTGCAGGCTGAATCCGTCAGGACGTAGCGGACGTTGGCCGCGCGAAGCGCCACCGGATCCTCGCCGGCTCGACGGTTCGGGTCGGTGAAGATCTCGAAGTCCTTGACGTCCGTCGGCCAGGCCAGCCCCTTGTTGTAGGCCGCGACCCGGCCCTTCGTGGCGTTCTTCAGGACGCCCGGCGTGATGCACCTGCTGCTCATCACGAGGTCGTCCTTGTCGACCAGCAGCGAGCGGGCCGCGTCGAGCTGGGGCGTCTGAATGGCGATGATGCCCTTGGTGCGCGCGTCATGCACGAAGCCCGCGACGTCGATCAGTCCGACCACCCACGCGATGACGTGCCAGGGCTGTGGCGAAGTAGAAGAAGGACGCGCTGAGGACGCGGGATCGGTTGCGTCAGGGCCCAAGCGAGGACGGCTGAGAGCAGCAGCAGCGCAAGGGTCGCGTACTGCAGCCAGAATCGGTACGGCTCCTGGTGGAATCCCCACAGGTCGTTGGTGGCCATCACGACAAGCCCGATGAGCGGAGCGCAGGATGAGCGCCTGGAGGGTCGAATCCGACGTGCGGAACACGGCGATCGCGCAGGCGAGCGCGAGCAGGGCCAGCGGGAAGGGTCGCGAAGACGGTCCCTGAGTAGAGCACGCCGAGGTTCGATCGTGGAGTCCTGCCGGTAGGCCAGGAACGGATCGCCGGAGGCGAGTCCCCAGACGGTGCGCAGGACCTGTGGAGCGGCGAAGACCGTCAGGACGGCCCCTGCCGTCAGGGCGAGTCGCAGATGCCGTCGTCAGGAAGGGCCAGGCCGCCGGCGCGAAGGCGAGCAGGAAGCAGCGCGAACACGGGCAGTGGGACCGACGGCGCTGCCGAGAGTGGAGCCCAGCGACGAGCACGATCCCCACCAGGCCGACCGTCGTCAACGTCAGGGCTCGCGAGCGCGCTTGCAGCAAGCGACAGGATCGCGACGAACAGAGCCGCCAGCGACGTCGCGGTGAAGAAGCTGTAGGTCTGGATGTTCGCCGTGACGCCGATGAGCGCTGCGGCGCCCAGGACCTGGGCCGTGCGCATTCGCTGTGCTCGCGGCCGTGCCGCGGGCGGCGAGGATCAGCAGGGTGATCGCGATCGCCGTCAGGCTGAGTCCCGCCACCTCGGCATTGAGCACGAACAGCGTGCCGAACGGCCCCCACAGCACGGCGTGCTCGCCGAGCGAGGTGTACCAGAACTGCGCCGTGGGAGTGGACAGCGTGCCCGTCAGCAGGGCCAGCGCCGGCAGCAGCGGCGCCCACGCGCGACCGCGAGAGCCGGTACGCCAGCCACCCGACACGTCAGCACTGCCGCGCTGACGACCAGCAGTCCGAGCACAGTCCACAGGACATAGACAGGAAGCCCGCTGATCCGCGCTAGGACACCGATCACCTGGTACCACAGGCTCGGGTAGTACGACGTGCCCGTCAGCGTGAACGGCTCGACGAAACCGGACGCTCCCACGGACACGTTGCTGGCGATCGCCGCGTAGGACAGCTGGTCGTATGAGAAGTACCCGCGGAACCCGCCGAGCCAGTCCTCACCGATCAGCGGACCGAGGAGGATCGCCAGCACGACGAGGGCATTCGCCACCATCGCGGCGACGAGTCGCGTGGCCGACCGACCGGTCGTGCGTACCCCCCCGCTGCTCACCGTCGAAAGTGTAGGGACGCACTAGGTTGTACGGGTGCCGCGCCCAGCCGTCCGCTTCAACCACGAGGTGCTCTGGCCGATCGCGTTGGGCTTCATTGCCGCGCTGATCTCGCTCGGCAGACTCTGGCTCGGCAATCACCAGGCGCTCTCCGAGGTCGTCTGGGCGGAGGACGGTCTCTTCCCCCTATGCGTGGACAAGGCCGGCTTCCTGACCTGCCTGACCGACCCGTTCGCCGGGTATCTGCTCTTCCTGCCGCGACTGGTTGCCGGTGGCGTGGCCCTCCTGCCGACCGAGTCGTGGGCGCTGGCCACGAACCTGTCGGCCGCCCTGATCGCCGGGCTCGCCTGCGGCGCGTCCTTCGCGATCATGCGGCGCTTCGGCCTCGGCTGGGTGAGCAGCGTCATCGTCGGCCTGCTCCCGGTCGTCGCGCCTGTGGTCGGGCTCGAGGCGATCAACGCGCTCGGCAGCAGCTACATGCTCCTGCTGTACGTGTCCGTCATCGCGCTGTCGTTCGTCGTCCGCGACCGCTACGAACGCTGGTGGCCGACGATCACCGTGGCCGTGCTCCTGCTCGTCACGACGCTGACGATTCCGACCGGTGGCGTGCTGATCGCCCTCGTGCTTGTCCAGGCGGTTCGCCGCTCGGTCCCGTGGCGGGCGGCGGGAGTCTGGATCGCCGTGGTCGGCGTCGGCCTGGTGGCGCAGTGGGTCACGGCGATCAACGCGACGAAGCCGCGGATCTACCAGACGAGCGGCGACACCTTTGTCGCTTGGGTCAAGGCCGTTCCGGACACCCTCCTGACGTACTGGCCCGGCCTGCACTCCTCGGACTACACGCTCGGCGAGGTGTTCACGATCTCGCCGCTCGGCATCACCGGGTGGATCGCGGTGGTGGCCATCGTCGTCGGGGGAGTAGTGCTCATCGTGCGCGGCGGCGATGAGCGGGTGGGCATCGGACTGCTCCTGCTGTCGGGCATCGTCGTCGGTGCCGTGCCCGCGATCATCGGGGGCACCAACAACCGCTACTTCGTGGTGCCGCTGCTGCTCTGGGGTGCGGCGGTCGCCGTGTCGCTCGACCAGATCATCCGGCACTCGCGCTGGTGGGTCGTCGCGGCCATCATCGTTGCCATCGTGGCGGTGTGGTGGCCGCTGATCCCGGCCAGTCAGTTCCGTTCCACGCCGGCCCCGGCATGGACGGGCGAGGTGGCGCGCGTGAAGGCGCACTGCAAGGCGGACCCGACCGCGATGGAGCGCGTGATCGTGAGCCCGTACTGGCCGCCGAACTGGGGCGACGCGCTTGCGGAGCCGACTCACCCCGATGTGAAGTGCCTGACGGTCTGGAAGTGGATGTGAGGCTCGCACGGTCCCGCGACGGTGGAGCCCCTAGCCGTTGGCCCCGTCCTCATTCGGATCTGCGCCCACAGCCGGGCCGTACGTCTGGCGCAGTCCATGCATCCGTGGGCTCGGACGGTTCTAGCTGAGAGCAGTCCCGGGTTGCTCCGCGTGGAGCGCGTCGACATACCCGTCCGGGATCGGTCACGCGTGGAAGTCCCCGATCCGCCACTGGAAGTCGCGGGCCGTGGCGGGCCGGTCGGCCAGGAAGCGGTCGGTGAGGGCGCAGTCGTCGACGAGATGCACGCGTGGACCGGACGCGATCCCTGCCTGTCCGAGCCCCCCGCAGAGCACCGCGACGTCATCGGGCTTGCCGACGGCGGTGTCGGTCGCGAGGGCCAGTTCTTCGCGGCCTTGTCGATCTCGCGCAGACTGCGCGTCGAGGCTCGCCCCGTGCTCGGACCGACGAAGTCCGGCTGCGTGTACGCCAGCGCGAGATTGAACACGATGTTGCCCAGTGAACGGTCGGCGCCCCAGAACGCTCGCTCGTCGGCGATGCCGCCCATGGTGTTCCAGTCGACTGTCCACCGCGGCTGGTGCGACGCGGTCAGCGCGACGGGTGTCTCGCCCCGCCGAGGAGCAGCCGACGAGGAGCAGCGCCACCGCGGCGATCGCCAGGAGGGTAGGTCCGGACTCGAGCGCCGAGACGAGCCACCTTCGACGAACCGGGGCGATGCGTCACCGCGAGGAGGAACACCGCGACATACACCGGCACCGCGAGGAATCGCCCGACCATGAAGTCGCCGCCGATCCACACGATGTACGCCACGTAGAGGATCAGGCCCCCGGCCCAGGCACGCGGTGACGACCGTGCCGAAGGCGATCGCGCCGCCGACCCCGGCGGCCAGGGCCACCATCGTGACGGGATCGGTCTCGAAGGTGACCCACAGGTAGCGGAGGCCCTGAACGACGAGCTCGGCGGTGGGGATGTCGAGATTGCGCTTGGCGCTGAACGTGTTCGGGAGCAGGACGCGGTATGCGCGTACGACCAAGCGAACCAGACGAGAGCCGGCACCAGCAGTCCGGCGAGGAACGACACGAGCAACCGAAGGTTCCTGCGGTTGCTCCACAGGACGACTGCCACGGCGGGCGCGATGATCAGCGCGAGGTCGAGGCGGGTCAGCACGCAGGCGGCGGCCACCAGCCCGAGTAGGGCGCCGCGGGCAACCGCCGGGAGTCGTGCCGCTCGGGGGGAGCCGAGTGTCAGGACCACCAGCAGGCCAACCGTGGCGTAGGCAAGCGGGATTCTCGAGGCCCGACGTCGAGTACTCGATGAACGCGTTCGAGAGGACCAGCAGTGCCGTCACGCGACGAGTCGCGGCGACGGTGACGACCTGAATCGCGATGAGAGCAACGGCCGCCCCGGTGAGGGCGATGCTGACGGCGAGGATGCCGAGGATCCACTGCCCGGTCGCCTGAGCCGATGGCCATCCAGAGCAGGAACCAGAGTGGATGCGTGTAGCCCTGCACGCTCTCCGTGGCGTTGAAGCCGGGACCCCAGCCGTGCGTGAGGTTGAGCGCGGTCCGCAGTGTGATCAGGGCGTCGTCGCCTACCCAGGCGAGCCGGATGCACGCCAGGACGACAACGGTGACGCTTGCCGTCCGCGCCAGCCACACGGTGGCCCTGTCCCCCGTCGCCTGAGCGGCGGCCGCGTCAAGTGCAGTGAAAGACACGCCTCCCCCGCGAAGACATCACGGCAGTTTGACGTTCTGAAGCCTACCGATTCTCCGTCTGTGGGGACAGGTCGATGACTTGCGCGTATTGCGGGTAGGGGAAGTCCGCGACGGTGCACGGCGGACCGTTCGAGCTGATCGTCAGCGTCGCTGGAGCCGCCGTAGGCGTATCGAGGGTCAGCTCGAACGGGGTCGATGACTTGGGGGTCGCGGCGACGTCCACGCTCTTCGACTGCGAACCTGCGGTGAGGGTGGCTGTGACGGTCGCTGGGCCGCACGACGGCGACCGCAACTGTCCGCTGACCGCGGTGAGCGGCTGGGTGGGCGCAACGGGTGTCAGCGTGAAGGTCGCGCTCGGTGCGATCGTCCACCACCAGGTGAGGTCCAGAAGGGACCCGCGTGGTGCCACGGTGGTCGCGTCCGCCGTGATCATCGGCGGCGAGAACGACGAGGTCAGGTCGGCTGGCCACGTCGCGGGATCGCTGGGGGCGGCGTGCTGGCCGAGAGAGAACGTCCGCCACTTGTCCTCGTTGCCACTGGCCACCGCCGCACCGAGGCGCTTCGTGAGGTCGTCGCTGACCACCTGGTAGCCCTCGCCCTTGAAACCCCGCGCGTCCACGTGGATGCCGCAGAAGCCGGCCGCTCGAAGCTGGTCGAGCTGGGCGTCCGTCGGGGTCTGCGGCAGCTGGCTGGCCCACACGCTCGCATCGGTGTACTTCACCGACCCGTAGCTCCACTGCTTCCCGTCATTGGTGATCGACTGCCAGAAGTGGTCGTAGTCATTGAGGTCGGGCTCGAGTGGACCGTTCTCCGGGTAGGCCATGTACGGCAGCTGGAGGATCCCGCAGTCGCCGGGGATGGCCGCGTTGACCGCCGTCGCGTAGTCGCGCGCCTGCTGGGTCGACTTCGCCGCGTCGGTGACCCCGTCGACGATGGGCGTGCGGAACGGGATGACCGAGTCGACGATGACGAAGCCGAGGGCGACGAGGGCCACCGCTATCGGTAGGGCTGAGTAGCGGGTCATGCGGGTGCGTGACAGCGTCGCAGACGCGCCGAGGATGAACAGCAGCAGCAGGATCGGCAGAAGGCGGTTCCACGCCCGGATCTGCGGCGTGAGCGTTCCGGCCACCAGGTAGTTCAGGCCCCACGGCACGAAGAAGAGCACTACGACCAGGGTCAGGTAGCTGATGAACGGCAGCAGGCCCTTCTGCCGACGGAAGAGCCCGATGATCATGATGACCAGGCACGCCGAGCTCACCCACATGCCGAAGTTCGTGATGATCGTGTTCTCCAGCGCGGGCGCCGCGGCGACGGCCTCGACGACGTTGCGGTTGTAGAAGTCGAAGCCGGGCAGGTGCGACATCGGCAGCGGCAGGATCGCCATGGCGAGGTTGCCGGCGAAGATCACCGACTCGTAGGGCAGCCGTTCGCCGAGGCTGGCCAGCGGTGCGTCGTGCCGCAGCGTGAGGATCGACGGGATGAAGCCGATCACCGCGAGCACCCCGATGCCGACCAGCGGGGTGAGCTCGAGCGCCACCTGCCTGATCGGCACCTTCTTGCCGAGGCGCCACAGCAATGTCGCAACCCCGAGGATCAGCGTGAACGCGACGTAGTAGATGCCGGTCCAGGCGATGACGACGACCATGACGACGAGCGTCGCGATGAACGTCCAGCGGGTTCGCTTCGACGGGCTGCGTAGGTAGCGCTCGAATCGTCCGCTGCCGATGAGCAGGACGAGGGCGACGCCCGTGACGGCCGAGTACAGCGTCGCGAGGTACGTGTGGCCGAGGGCCCGTCCGAAGTGGTACGGGATGAACGTGAAGGCGACCGCGAAGGCGATGGCCAGAGGGCCGCGCAGGCCGGTCATCCGGATCGTCAGGTACGCCAGTGCCGCCACGAGCGGGAAGCTGATCAGCAGCAGCAGGTTGATGCCCAGGAACGTCGATCCCGTGACGCCGTTGACGATCATCGCGAAGGTGTTCTCGGTGATGTCGATGCCGGGGAAGTAGTTGAGGTTCATCCCGAACGGGAAGCCGAACTGCGTCGTGACCGGATAGCTGAAGCCACCCCACGTCACGGAGTTCACATACGTGCTGAGCATGTCTCCGCCGGACCAGGCCGAGTCGAGGTAGCGCAGCAGCGGGCCGAACACGATCAGCGAGAGCAGGAAGGCAATGAGCGCGGCCACGGACGCCTCGATGGCGATGCGGCGGGCCTTCACGCGGCGCTCCACGTCAGCGTGGTCAGGCAGGTGTGGCCCTGCGTGACGGTGAAGGCGCTGGTCGGGTTGGGTGTCCATGGGTAGTCGAAGCATTCCGGAGCCGTGGGCGAGTTCGCGGCCGGGATGCTCTTCCAGAACGCCAGGACCCCGTCCATGGTCTGGCCGAACATGGCGATCACGCTCGGCCTGATCGTGTTCAGCCGCACGATGTCGGCGTCGCTCAGCGTCGGCTCGAGGGTGACGAGGTTCTCGCTGCCCCACAGCTGCATCCCGGCCACCACGTACAGCTCCCGGTCGCCGTTGACCCAGTCCCCCTGCACCCAGTCGAGGATCTGGTCGGTGTCCTTGGTGTGCGCGAGCAGCCACTCCTGCGAATTGACGGCGGTGTGGATGTGGTCGTCGATGGGGTTGGCGTTGTACGCCCAGTTGTAGGGGCTGAGGTAGTACAGGCCGAGGTTGCCGCGCGAGTTCTGCAGCACCTGGCCGCCGGCCAGCAGCAGGGCGATGCCGGCGATCGCGCCGATCGTTCCCTTATAGGACGCGAACAGGAAGATGCTCACCACGGCGACCGCAACGATCCAGCCCACCAGCAACGTCAGGGTGAGCGTCGAGCGGCCGGCGAGCAGGACTAGCAGCATGGCTATGACGCCAGCACCGACCTGCTGCCAGTTCCAGCCGGTGTCCGGCATGGCGTGCGTGGTGGCGATCGCCAGCGCGATCATCGCGGGCGGCCAGAGCATCGCCTGGTACATCGGCGCCTCCAGAGCGATCCCGCCCATCAGGGGCGAGAACACCAGCATGAAGGCCATGCTCGACGCGCTGATGGCGAAAGCCCGCTGCGCGGCGACGGAGTCGCGGTGCGTGAGCCAGGCGACGAACACGGTCGCCAGCACCATCACCGGCACGATCAGCGAGATGTCGTGGAGCCAGACGGCGTCCTTGCTCGCGAAGTCCGACAGTCGCGTGCGCGCGTCGGATCCGATGTAGGAGCCCAGCCAGTCCAGCTTCGGGAACATGAGCCGGCCGACGATCCAGAAGACCGCGAACGTGGCCGCGGTGGCGCCCGCCGTGATGGCGAGGTGCGTGATCCGCGTGCGGGACATGATCCGCAGGACGAGCCAGATGGTCCCGGCGAGCAGGACCCCGGGCGGATTGACCATCACGAGCCACCCGAGCGTCACGCCGGCCACGACCGCGGACCAGCGGCTGTCGAACATCGCGCACGCGATGACCACCGCCGTGCCGGCCATGACGGATCCGGTGAGGTACGTGTTGCCGAGGTAGCTGAGCAGCACCGTGCTCAGCGACACGATGGCCGTCAGGAAGAACGCGGATGCGATGCCGGTGAACCGTCGCAGCGTGATGTAGGAAGCGGTGACCAGCAGGCCGATGAGCAGCATCCGATAGACCGCGAAGCCGGGAAACGCGCCGAGGACCTCGGTGAGCACGCGGTTCGGGACGATGACGCCGAGGCGGGTCCAGAAGTACGAGTTGTCCGGCGCCCGGTCGGTGACCTCCCGGCCGAAGAGCGACAGGGACGCGTAGAACGACGAGTCCGGGGTATCCAGGCCGGCCCACCGCTGCGCCCCCGACAGGACGCCGGTGAACAGCCACACGACGAGGACGAGGACGGGCTCTCGGACCCGGTGCCACGCCACGACCACCCCGTGAACCTACACCGAGCCCGGGAGCCCGTTGGGTCGTGCGAGGGCGACTACGCCGGGACGACCCGGGCCTCCTTGGCCACCGTCAGGACCCACTGCGTGCCATCGTCGAGGTAGCCGGCCGGTGCTGGGTCGCGCTTCGACCACTCGGAGCCGGTGTCGGTGAAGCCGGCGGGGGTGGCGTCGCGCGCGGTGACGTTGTAGCCGTCGGTGACGACCTTGTAGTAGCCGCTCGAGCAGCCCCCGTTCGGGCACCATTGCTGCCACGAGTAGTAGGTGCCGCCGTTGGGCGATGTCGAGTACTCGACGTGCGTGCCGGTCTGCACGAAGTCCTGGTGGTAGGTGTACGGCTGGGTCGTGTAGCTGAAGGGTGCGGTCTTCTGGCACAGGTCACCGACCTCGGCGAAGCCGTCCGGACAGACGTAGATGGTCTTGGTTGACGGCTTCGGCGCCGGGGCTGGCCCCGGAGCGGGCGCTGGAGCAGGTGCGGGCGCCGAGGGTGACGCGGCGGGCGCGGCCTGGGGCTTCGGATCGACGGGAAGGACCGGTACGACGACGGGCTTGGCTCGCCTCGGCACCGACGCCGGTGATGTCGGCCAGGGACCGCGTCATGGACGCCACGGTGGCGCGCCCCTTGCCCGCGGAGTTACGCGGAGTGACGCTGAACGTGTAGAGCGCGTGCGGGTCGAGACCGGTCAACGAGGTCGCATGCGTCCCGGTGACGGACTTGCTGATCGCCTTGCCGCTGGCGGGTTTGGCGGACACGTCGTAGGCGATTCGCTTGCCGCCGGTCGCGGTCGTGGCGGCGTGCCGCCACGTCAGGCCGACAGCGTCAGGTGTCGTTGCGGTGCTCACGACAAGGCGGGTGGCCGGCGCGGGCCGGTCGACGGCGGTGACGTGGCTGAGGACCTTGCCGCCCACGTAGACCGTGTAGGTGGTACCGGCGCGCAGGTCGCGGAAGGTGGCCGGCGCGGTGCCAGGCCGGGGCTTGCGCTGGGTGGGCAGGCCCTTGGCGGTGAGCACGACCGGCTGCTCGTTCGGGTCGGTGACGACGATGCCGCGCGGGATGCTCGCCGCGGCGCGTGGGCCGGGGTCGGCGGCGATCGTGGTGCCGCTGGGGTCGGTGGTGACGATGTCGTGCGCGAGCGCGGGGCTGGCGCTCGCGACCAGTCCGACGAGGCCGACGACTGTGACAAGGCCGGTGGCGGCGAGCCGCAGCGCGACGCGGGAAGTGGTGCTCATCTTCGGTTCCCCCTAGGGGCGGCCCGGTTGGCCGCTACAACGAGGGTGATACCCAGACGGGGTCGCGCATAACCGTCAGTTCGCGGCTGTGGATAACCGCGGAAGGCCGCCGGGGACGAGAGCTACTTGTCGACCGTGACCACGAGATCGCCGTTGCCCACGGTCACGTACGGGCTGAACGTGGTCGTGCCCAGGCTCTCGTTGAGCAGGTCGGCCATCGCCTGGCCGTTGATCCGCAGGACCATGCCGCGGTAGATCGTGGTCACCGTGGTCGTACCTCGGATGACCGACCTCGCGGCGATCGACTTGATCGACAGCAGCTTGGCGTTGCGGCCGTTGGGCAGGACGCAGTCGACGACGGCCGCACGAGTGTCGATCGTCGGGCTGGAGCACCGGACGCTCTGCAGGGTCGTCGAGTTGTAGAGCCGGAAGCCGCCGGCCGCCGCGTTCGCCGAGCCGGTCTTGGCGACGATGGGCAGGCGGACGCGAGAGTTGAGGTTCGACGGGGCCGTGGTCACGGTGCCCGGGCTCACGCCGATGATCACGATGTCGTCCGACGACCAGGTCGGCAGGATGCCGTTGCCCGTCGTGAAGGCGAACGAGCCGAGGGCCGGGACCGTCTCGGGCGGGGTGGCCGCCTGCGCCGGTGCCAGAGCGCCCCCGAGGGCCAGCGCCGCGGCGCTCACGGCCACGATCATGCGAGTACGCATGGTGGTCTCCCTCACTTCTGTCCCAGTTGCCCCCGCCGTTTCAGACAGGATAACCCCGTGACCGACAACCAACCGCCGCGTGACGAGATCGCCCGCGACCTGGGCGCTCTGGTCGGTGAGGCCCACGTCGTCACCGATCCGGACCTCATGGAGCAGTACGTCGTGGACTGGGCTCGCCGCTGGCGCGGCCCCGCGCTCGCGGTCGTGCGGCCGGGCTCCACCGCAGAGGTGTCGGCGGTCCTGTCGTGGTGCGATGCCCATGACGTCCCCGTCCTGCCCCAGGGCGGCAACACCGGCCTCGTGGGCGGGTCCGTGCCGGCCGAGCGGCCCCCCGGAGGCCGCGAGCCGGTCATCGTCTCCACGCGGCGCCTGGACGCCCTCGGAGCCGTCGACCACCTCTCCGGGCAGGTCACGGTGGGCGCCGGCGCCACCCTCGGCGACGTCCGTCGGCACGTCGAGGCGGCGGGCTGGGCCTACGGGGTGGATCTGGCGGCCCGCGACTCCGCCACCATCGGCGGCACCGTCGCCACCAACGCCGGCGGCATCCACGTCATCGCCTACGGCATGACGCGGGCGCAGGTCGTGGGCGTCGAGGCGGTCCTGCCGGACGGCACCGTCCTGTCGCACCTGGCCGGCCTGCTGAAGGACAACACCGGCTACGACCTGGGAGCGCTGCTCTGCGGATCGGAGGGCACCCTGGCCGTCATCACGTCGGTGCGCCTGCGCCTGCACCGGCCCACGGCCCGCACGAGCGTCGCCCTCATCGGCTGCCCGTCGTACGACGACGCGCTGGAGCGCATGGTCACGGCCGTGGCACCGCACGTGCAGCTGCTCGCCGCCGAGGTCATCGACGCGCCGGGCATGGACCTCGCCGCGTCCGTGATGGGCGTGCCGTGGCCGCTGGAGCATCGGCATCCGGTGCTCGTGCTGCTCGAGGTGGTCGACGGCGGTGACGCGTCCGGCTTCGCGGGGCTGGAGGACGCTGACGTCGTCGTCGGGATGGACGCTGCCGAGAAGTCCCGCCTCTGGGAGTTCCGGGAGCGGCAGGGCGAGGCCTTCTCCTCGCTCGGCGTGACCCACAAGATGGACGTATCCGTGCCGCTGCCATCCCTCGCTGCCTGCGCGAACGAGCTGAAGGGGATCGTGGGCGGCTTCGCCGACGTCGAGGTCTTCGGCGTGTTCGGGCACCTCGCCGACGGCAACATCCACGTGGAGATCTACGGCCCCGACGCCGACGACTATGCGGTCGACCTTGCGGTACTGGAGTGCGTGGCGCGCTATGACGGGTCGATCTCCGCGGAGCACGGCGTGGGGCGGGCGAAGGCGCCCGAGCTGCACCTCACGCGTTCGGCAGCGGAGATCGCCGCCATGAGGGCCATCAAGGACGCGTGGGACCCGAAGGGGCTGATGAACCCGGGGGTGATCTTCAGCGCGTGAGCTGGCGGAGGAGATCGGCCGGGTCGTCGGCGAGCGCGACGGCGCCGGCCCCTAGCAGCTCATCGCTCGAGCCGTACCCCCACAGCACGCCGATCGTGTCGATGCCGTGCGCCGTGGCCCCGCGGACGTCGTGCTCCCGGTCGCCGATCATGATCACCGAGCTCGTCGCGCTGTAGTCGCCGGAGGAAGTGAGCGCTGCCAGGGTGTGCTCGATGACGGCCGCCTTGCCGTTGCGGCTGCCGTCGAGCTCCGCACCGCCGACGAACGTCAGGTAGCGGGCGAGTGAATAGTGCTCGACGATCCTCGTGGCCGAATAGGTCGGTTTGGACGTGGCGACCGCAAGCACGGCGCCGGTCTCGGACAGGTCCCGCAGCAGCTCGGGAACCCCGGGGTAGACGTCGTTCTCGAAGAGCCCCACCTCGTGGTAGTGCTCGCGGTAGAGGGCGATCGCCCGGTCGATTTCCCCTTGTTCCATGCCGAAATGGCCGCCATAGGTGTCCGCGAGCGGCGGGCCGAGGAAGGTGCGCATCGTGGCGTCGTCGGGCTGCTCGATGCCCATCGCGTCGAGCGAGTACCGCAGCCCGTTGAGGATGCCGGGAGCCGAGTCGGTCAGGGTCCCGTCGAGATCGAGCAGGACGACGTCGAACGCGCGACTCGAGCATGTGGCGAATATCGCACATCAGGCTTCGCTCAGCCCGCGCCCTTACGCTTGAGGGGTGTCGCAACCCATCCAGGTGGTCGCGCATCGGGGCTCCAACGACGAAGAACCCGAGCACTCGCTCGCCGCATACCTCAAGGCGATCGAGGAGGGCGCGGACGCCATCGAGTGTGACGTCCGCCTGACGTCCGACGGCAGCCTCGTGTGCGTGCACGACCGACGGATCGATCGCACGAGCACCGGCCACGGATCGGTGAGCTCGAAGACGCTCAAGCAGCTGGCCGTCTACGACTACAGCGGCGGGCCGAGCGTGTGGCACGACTTCGAGGATCCGCCGCTGGACGAGACCCGCACGTCGGTGCTCACCCTCCAGACCCTGCTGGCCACGATGCTTGACGCGTCGGCGACCGTCGAGTTCGCCATCGAGACCAAGCACCCCACGCGATACGGCAAGTACGTGGAGGACGCCCTCGTCGACATGCTGCGCCACTTCGGCCTGACCCGCATCAACGGCGCACGGCCGGCCCCGCGCCCGGGTGATGTCGTTCAGCCGCGTGGCCGTCCACCGCGTCCGGCGACCTGTCGAGCCTGACGCCGACGGTCTTCCTCATGGACGATGTCCCGTGGCGCTACCGCGACGGCTCACTGCCCGCGGGCGTGCACGGGGCTGGCCCGTCGATCGAGATCGTCCGCAAGCACCCGAACTACGTCGACAAGGTGCACCGGGTCGGCGGGTTCGTGCACGTGTGGACCGTCGACCAGCGCGCCGACGTCGACCTGTGCGTCGACCTGGGCGTCGATGCGATCATCACCAACCGCCCGGGACGGGTCCTGAGGATGCTCGGCCGGTAGGTTTCCGGCCATGGCCAAGAAGAAGCCCGCGCGGGCAGTCACGTCCACTGTCGAGCTCGATGGGGACGTGCCCGTCGTCGGCATGCGCGAGCCCTGCCCCTGCGGGTCGGGGCGCCGCTACAAGGCGTGCCACGGCAAGGCGGCGGCCGCAGCCTTCGTCGGCCCGGCCCGCCCGTTCGAGGGGCTGGCCTCCGAATGCGACATCGTCGCCATGCGCGAACTGGTTCCCGCCGCGTCGGCGCCGCTGACGCTGGTCGGCGAGCACGCCGACCGCAAGGTCACGCTGGTGACGGTGCTGCCGATGGCGTGGCCCGCGCTCGTGCGGGCCGACGGCTCCATCCTCCTCGCCCTGCAGGTCAATGTCGGCAGCGGTGATGCGAGCCGCGACGTAGCCAATGCCCTGCTCGCCGCCATCGACTCCGAGCCCGGCGAGCCGGTGCCGCTGGGTCGCGTCACGTCCGATTCGCCTCGCCTGCAGGACTTCATCGACAACGACGTCGAGCTCGACATCACCGTGCACGAGGACTTCGAGTTCTGGATCGACACCGACGTCGAGGTCACCGACGACGTCCGTGCCTCCCTCGACCGGGCCGGTGCCTACGCCACCCCGACGGTCAAGCTCACCGGAGTGCCGTCGGCCTACTGGACGCAGATCGGCGAGAAGGAGCACCTTCGCTGGGTCATGCCACACGACGAGGAGAAGCTCCTGAACGCGCTGGCCCGGCTGCATGCCGACGGCGCGGACACCCTCGGCGAGGGCACGCGCTTCGTCGGCATGTTCCGCGCGCAGGGGCTCGTGTGCCCGGTGTGGGATCTCCCGCTGGGCACCGGGCGCGGCGGCGGTGGAGGAGCCCGCAGCGGCATTCGGGGTGCGTCTCGCGAAGGCGCTCGAGGACGATTCGCCGCTCACCGATGCCCAGCGGCGAGCCCGCGCCGGCCTGACGAACCGCCAGGTCACCCTGCGTTAGCGTTCAATACCACTCAAAGTGGATAACGATCGGTAGCCACGCGGTATCCCGTGCCGGGTTTCATCCGTGTCCGCACAGGAGAACAGTGCGAAATGGCTCGTTCGACTGAGTGGGCCGGGGCGCAACCGGGGGTTGGGGATGCGCGGGGGATTCGATCGACAGGCGCGCATGATTGCCGTGTTCACGGCGGCCTTGGTCGCCATGGGCGTTGCGGTCGCGTCGCCGGCGAGCGCTGACGTCAACTACCGCGACGGCCTGCACCTGCTGCCCGACACCTGGAGCGGCGGCTGCACGGTCGACTTCAGCGTGGACCTCGCGTCGGGCCAGGAGTTCGGCGCCAACCTCGTCACGGGGCTGACGGCCATCGCGCGTGTCACGGGACTCACCTTCAACCAGGTTGCGTCGGATGACTCCCGCGCTGCCATCAGGTACACGGTCGGCGACATCGAGCAGGAGGGTGCTCAAGGTCTTACCGCATGCCGACGGATCGGTAACGCTGCGCGACGTGTCCCAGTTGCCGGACGCGCACGACGACGAGCTGAACAACGACCTGCGCAACCGCCTCGTGGCGCACGAGACACTCCACGCGCTTGGACTCGACCACGACGCCGAGGGCTGGAGCGCACATCCGGACGAGCTCATGAATCCGACACAGTCATGGAAGCCGCTCAAGTTCGGCTCCGGTGACATGGCAGGAATGGCGTTCGTGAAGGCGGCCAACCACTGCACGCCGCCGGCGACCGACGGCACCGGACCCGCTGCCCACCGTCGACCCGACCATGGTCGGTTCGGATGCCGTGATCGCCGAGGTCGTTGCGGATCAGGATGGCGGGCGCACGGCGGCCGCCGTCGCCGAGAGTCGTCGGGCCGGCGGGAACGGCTGCGCCGCGGTGGAGACCGCCGTGCAGGTGCGCTCCGTCGATCACCAGGCACGCGCCTGCGCGCCGTCGAGGGCCGCAGCTTCGTCGAGGCCCGGTTTCGTCGCCATCGGCATCGGCTTCGGCACCCGCGAAGTCGCAGAGCGTCGAGGTATCGCAGCCGCCGAACCGTCGTGACGATCGTGTGCCGCCCGCGCCGCGACGGTCGTCAACCACGTCCGATCAGGCGACCGCCACGAGTGGTGGCACGCACCCGCCCCGGCTCCCGCTCGGGCACCGGCACCGTTGGCCGCTCCCGGCCCGGTTCCCGCTCCCGCACCGGCTGGCCGCTCCCGCCCCGTGCGCCGGCTCCTGCCCGGCTCCGGCTCCGGCAGCGGCTCCTGCTCCGGCGGCTCCTGCTCCGGCGCCAGTGTCACGGCACGAGCAGTCGAACTCCCAGCGTGGGCATGACCATGACTAAGGCAGTGCGGGGGCGCGGCGCGTCGGCTGATCGCCATCGCTGCTACGGCAGCTATGGTGGCCTGTCCGTGTCGGCCGGTCCGGCCGCGATGGCGGACGGGTTGCATCTGCTGCCGTGGACGTGGAAGCTCGGCTGCGCCATCAACTACAGCGTCGATGCCCGGGGCGACACCGAGTACGGCCCCAACATCGTGACTGCCCTGGAGAGCCTCCACGTCGTCACCGGATTCGGCTTCACCAAGCTCGCCGTCGGGGATACGCGTGCGTCGATCCGGTTCGAGGTCGTCGACGACATACCGGGCGGACACATCGGCCAGGCCTCTTCGACCGGCCAGATCCTGCTGCTGACCTCGGCCAAGGTTGGCGCATCCTTCGATCCGGCCCGAAGCAGCATGATCCGGGACGAGATCGTCATCCACGAGACGCTGCACGTGCTGGGACTGGACCACGACATGGACGAGGGAGCCACCGTCTCCGACGAGATGATGTACCCCGCGGCGAGATGGGGTGTGCTGACCTACGGCGAGGGTGATCGCGAGGGCATGGCGCACGTCAGCGCGCTGAATGGCTGTGCGGCGCCCGACCCTAATGCCCAGCCCGTTCCCACGGTTCCGCTGACCAGTTCCGCCCGTGGCCCGGGCCCCTCCACCGCCCCCGAACCCGCGCCGACGACAGCAGTACCCCCGTCGCCCGCGACCCCGCCGACGTCCGCGGAACCGGCTCCCGCCGCCGGTCCGAACGCACTCGAGAAGTGCCTGGCCGCTGAGGGCTTCCGCGCGAAGGGGCTCGACCACTACTGCCCGCCGCTGAAGCACGAGGTGATCCGCCGCCCAGGTCGGGAGATCCGAACCGTCAGTGCTCGCGCCGGATCGTCGTCATCGTCCTGAGCGACTCCTCGAGGAACACCGTGTTGCCCCACAGGTAGCGGCTGCCCAGCCGACGCGGCTCGCTGGCAAGTCGGAATGCCCACTCGAAGCCATTGCGCTGCATCCACTCCGGCGCCTGCGGCTTGGTGCCCGCAAGGAAGTCGAACGCGGCGCCCACGGCCATCGCGACGACAGGCAGCCCGTCGGCCAGGCGCCGAACCTCGACGTCCTGCTTGGGCGTTCCCAGCCCTACCCAGACGATCGTCGCGCCGGAGGCCCGAATGCGCTCGTCTCGCTGGGCGAGCTCGGCAGCGGTAGGCACCTCGAACGGCGGGCTCTCCGCGCCGACGACGTGCGCGTCGGGGTACTTCTCCGCCAGCTGAGCGACCAGCGCGTCGAGGGTCTCGGGCGAACCGCCGAGAAGGTAGTGACGCGGTCCCTGCGAGTCCGACTCGGCGAACACGCCCTGCATCACGTCGGGGCCGTAGACGCGGTGCCACCGCTCCGCCAGATCCGGGTAGGCGCGCGCCCCCACCCATGTGATCGGGACGCCGTCGCTGAAGACACGGTCTCCGGCCTGCAGCAGGCGCGCATAGCCGGCATCGCCGCGGGCCAGCGCCACGTTGTAGGCGTTCGCGAAGTGGACGGCACGGCCCTTGGCATCGGGACCTGCCTCCGCGGCCACGTCGGCGGCGAGCGACAGTACGTCCTCGATCGCCTCGGCGAGCGTCTCGACGGTGAAGGAGACGTTGCCTACCCGTCGGCGATCAAGAGTTGATGCGTCGCCCATGTGCCTAGGCTTGCACAAACTCGATGGCAGTCCAGACCGCGAGGGCGGCGAGCAGGGCGCCGGACACCAGGCGGATGCGCCAGATCGGGACCCGATCGCGCAGCCACCGCCCGATGAGGACCGCGATGCCGGACACCGCGATCAGCGCAGCCCACGAGCCCAGGAAGACCGAGACCGGCGACCCGGTCCGCGCGGCCAGGCCCGCGGCGAGCAGCTGGCTCAGATCCCCCCACTCAGCGGTGAACAGGATGACGAACGTGGTCACGAAGACGCGCAGGGCCGACGACGGGTTCTGAGCCTGCGCCTTGTCGGCGATCTCTGCCTCCTCCTCGGCCTCCTCCTCGGCCTCGTCCGCGCGACTCTCGAGCCCGCCCTTGACGAGGATCCACGAACCCGCGGCGAACAGCACGAAGGTGATGCCGAGGACCAGGCGCTCGGGCAGCAGGGCCAGCAGGCCGCCGGCGATCACGGCGATCACCATCTGCACGCCGAAGGCGACAACCGCGCCGATCCACACCCACAGGTGCTTGTAGCGCGTCGCCAGCACGAGCGTGGCGATGAAGGTCTTGTCGGGCAGTTCCGCGGGGAAGATGAGGGCGAAGGAGGTGAGCACGATCGCGAGGTCGATCACGCATCCTCGCCCTCGTGGGGGCTGTCGCTGTCGGACGGTGCGGGGATCAGGTCGACGACCAGGGTGGGCCACATGACCGGCGTCGGCACGGAGCGCTCGCCGGTCCACGGCGCCGGCGTGGCGTCGAGGATGCGGGCGATCGTCAGCGCGGCGAACTCGTAGCGGGATCGGTAGACGGTGAACTGCGCCCAGGCGGCATCCAGATCGTTCTCGATGGGATACCCGGCCCGGTGCAGCATGTCGACCGCGCTGTCGAAGTCGGCACGGGTCAACGTCAGTGCCCGTGCCTCGCCACGCGACAGGGCATCGAGTGCGTCGTGGTCGAGCGCGTGCGAGGCGTCGATGTAGGCGGCCTTCTGCGTGGCCAGCATCTGCTGAGAGCGCAGGGGCAGGTGCTCCACGTGCGGCTCGTTGCCGGTCAGGAACCTCCCAGCCAGCGGGATGCTGCTGCGCCACTGACGCCGTCGGAACAGGTAGACGTACAGCGCCTCCAGCGACTGGCTGCCCTGAAGCAGCACCGCGTAGGCCTCGTGCTGCGGAAGGGACCGATTCAGGCTGAGCTGCAGCGCCGCGGCGTCGACGACGGCGAGCAGTGACGTCAGGTAGTGGCGCGACCCGCGTGCCGAGCGCACCCAGATGAGCACCGGGTACGTGAGGTGGGTGAGCCGGAGGCGGGTGGCCCACAGCGACCAGTGGTGGAACTGCTGCGCGCAGGCCTCGAAGTTGTGCGAGACGGAGTACCTCGCAAGGATCTCCGGGCCCCAGGCGGGCTCGCCGCCCGTGGCGCTGAGCAGCGTGACGTCCTGCTCGCGCTCCAGGTACGCCGAGTAGATGGTGGGCAGGAAGCCGATGAGCAGCGCGATGACGATCGGGCCGGTCGCCGCCGCCATGAAGTCGATGATCGTCTGCTTGGACTGGTCGTCGCTGGAGAAGCCGAGGGTCAGCAGGCTCGAGCCGGACTGGCGCATGGCCTCGCCCAGGCCCAGCCCGCCGCTCACTCCGTAGATGAGCAGGCCGTACGCGACGAGGTACAGGACGAGCCACGTGAGCAGCTGCAGGATGATCACGGTCGGACCGACCGCGGCGAGCACGGCGTCGCGGTACTGGTACGTCGACCTGATCCGGGAGATCCTGACGGCGACCCAGATGACCACCTTCGAGACGCCATCGCTCAACGCCGAGCGCAATGCCCGCGGGATCACCACCGTGCGCATGAGACTGACGGTGGTGACGACGAGCAGGACGATGCCGACAATGGTGGCCGAACCTCGCGAGAGCAGGTCAGACATCAGCTGCGGCACCCGCGAATGGTCCCACACCGGACGGCTACGCTTCGGGCGTGACATCGGATCCCCAGACGGCGCTGATCGTGGCACTGATCGGCATCGCCGTCGGTGTCGTGGGTGTCGCATTGGCGGCGTATGCACTGATCCGGCTGTCCCGGCTCAACCACTCCTACGAACTGCTGCAGGTGGCCGAAGGCCGCGAGACGATCGTCGATGTCATGGGCCGCACCATGGACGAGTTCGGCGACCTGCGCGACGAGGTCCTCAGCCTCGAGGCGGGCCTCGCTGCCACGCGCCGCGACCTCACGATGGCGCTGCGGCACGTATCCGTCGTCCGCTACGACGCCTTCGGTGACATGGGCGGACGGTTCTCGTTCTCCGCGGCCCTGCTCGACGACCACGGCGACGGCCTGGTGATCACCTCGATCCATGCGCGCAGCGAGACCCGCACCTACCTCAAAGGCCTCGCCGGCGGCGACAGCGACATCACGCTGTCCCCCGAGGAGACGCAGGCCGTCCGGCTGGCGAGGGGAGGCTCGGCGTGAGCCGCATCGCCTTCCTCGGACCGCGGGGCACGTTCTGCGAGGCTGCCCTGCTCGCCATGCCGAACTGGCAGGAGGCCGAGCACGTGCCGGCCGTCACCGTTCAGGCGGCGATCGACGCGGTCCGCGCCGGTGAGGTCGACGCCGCAGTGATCCCGATCGAGAACTCGGTGGAGGGCTCCGTCTCGGTCACCTTGGACGAGCTCGCGAACGGCAAGCGCCTGGTCATCGTCGACGAGATCGCGCTGCCGGTGCGCTTCACCCTGATGGCCCGGCCGGGCGTGACCATGGCGGACGTGCGCGCCGTCGGATCCCACCCTCATGGCCTTGCCCAGGTTCGCCGGTACCTGGCCGAGGCCCTCCCCGGTGTCAAGGAGATCCCGGCCACCTCGAACGCTGCGGCCGCGGAGGCGCTGCTGGCTCGATCCCGCGCCGTTCGACGCAGCCATCGCTCCGCGTCTCGCCGCGGAGCGCTACCACCTCGACGTGCTCGCCGACAACATCGGCGACACCGAGGAGGCCACGACCCGTTTCGTGGTGGTGCGCCTGCCCGGGGGCATCCCGACTCCCACGGGCGCGGACAAGACGACGCTTTCGCTCTACATGAAGCAGGACGAGCCTGGTGCCCTGCTGGCGATCCTCACCGAGTTCGCGGTGCGTGGCGTCAACCTGACCCGCATCGAGTCTCGGCCGACCCGCAAGGTGCTCGGCGACTACTTCTTCAGCGTCGACCTGGAGGGCCACGTCGCGGACTCGCGCGTTTCGGAGGCGCTGATGGGGCTGCATCGCGTCTGCCTGGATGTGCGGTACCTCGGCTCGTATCCGCGTCACGACGGAAAGCAGCCCGTGCTTCGCGAGGGCGTGACCGACAACGACTTCGCAGACGCGCAGAAGTGGCTGGACAAACTGAAGGGGATCACGCAGTGAGGTACTTCGTCACCGGCGCCGCCGGCTTCATCGGTTCGCACTTCGTCCGCCAGTTGATGTCGGGCGCGTACGGCGGCGACGTCACGGGCGTCACGGTGTACGACAAGCTGACGTACGCCGGCAACCTCGCCAATCTCGCGTCGGTGTCGGACGATCCGCGCTTCGCCTTCGTCGAGGGCGACATCTGCGACGGCGACCTCCTCGATCAGGTCCTGCCCGGGCACGACGTCGTCGTGAACTTCGCCGCGGAGACGCACGTCGACCGCTCGATCCACGGACCGCAGGACTTCATCGTCACCAACGTCGTGGGCACGCAGACCATCCTCGACGCCTGCCTGCGCCACGGGATCCCACGCACGGTGCACATCGGAACCGACGAGGTCTACGGCTCGATCGACGAGGGCTCGTGGGACGAGAACGAGCCGCTGCGCCCGAACTCGCCGTACTCGGCCGCCAAGGCCGCGGCCGAGATGCTCGTCCGCGCCTACTTCGTCACCTACGGACTCAACGTGTCGAGCACGCGCTGCTCCAACAACTACGGCCCGTACCAGTTCCCGGAGAAGGTCATCCCGCTGTTCGTCACCAACCTCATCGACGGCGGCAAGGTGCCGCTGTACGGCGACGGGATGAACGTCCGCGACTGGCTGCACGTCGACGACCACTGTCGCGGCATCGCGCTCGTCATCGAGAAGGGGCAGCCGGGCGAGAGCTACAACATCGGCGGCGGCCTCGAGCTGAACAACCGCGAGCTCACCGAGCGGGTCCTCGAGACGATGGGCGCCACCTGGGACTCCGTCCAGCCGGTCGAGGACCGCAAGGGGCACGATCGCCGCTACTCCGTCGACGACAGCAAGCTTCGGGCCCTTGGCTACGCGCCGCAGCACCGTTTCGAGGACGGCCTGGCCGAGACTGTGCAGTGGTACCAGGACAACGAGGCATGGTGGCGGCCGCTGAAGGCGAAGGCCGCGATCGGTTAGCCGCGCCGCCCGAGAGCGGGTGGCGTGAGGGGCAGACGGCGAAAGGCGACGCGCATGCGGGTCCTCGTGATCGGCAGCAACGGCCAGCTCGGCACCGACCTCGTCGACGTGCTCAATGAGCACCACGGACTGGCCGTCCTCGGTCTCGACCTGCCCGACATCGACATCACCGACCCGCAGTCGGTGGACCTCGTCTTCGGCGGCTTCGACCCCGACTTCGTGATCAACTGCGCGGCGTGGACGGCGGTCGACGCTGCGGAGACGCACGAGGAGGATGCCCTGCGGGTGAACGGCCTCGGTCCGCGAGTGATCGCCCAGGAGTGTCGCAAGGCATCAGCGTGGCTGGTCCACGTGTCGACGGACTACGTGTTCGACGGCAATGCGACGGCGCCCTACGCGGAGGACGCGGCGCCCTCGCCGGCGACGGCCTACGGGCGCACGAAGCTCGCCGGCGAGCGGTCCGTCCAGGAGCTCCTCCCCGAGTCCCACTACCTCATCCGCACCGCGTGGCTCTACGGCTGCCATGGCACGAACTTCGTCAAGACGATGCTGAAGCTCGAGAAGGAGCGGGAGACGGTGTCGGTCGTCGACGACCAGCGGGGGCAGCCGACGTACTCGCGCGACCTGGCCCGTCAGATCTCCCTGCTGATGGAACGGCACCCCGAGCCCGGGACGTTCCACGGCACGAACTCAGGCGAGACCACGTGGTACGACTTCACCCGCGAGATCTACTCCTTGGCCGGCGCGGATCCGGCGCGCGTCCTGCCGACGACCTCGGCCGACTTCGTCAGGCCGGCGCCTCGACCGGCGTACTCCGTGCTCGGTCACGACGCCTGGACGAGGGCTGGCCTGCCGCCCATGCGAAGCTGGCAGGAGGCGCTCACCGACGCCTTCGCCGATGGGATCGGGACCGCTTAGCCCCGCGGTCTGCGTCACTCGTGGCTGCTTCGCGTCCGGTGCTTCGCGTCTGGTTTGTCCAGCCACGACTGACGCAGGTCGTGCCACAACTGCCGCAGGCGCAGCCACCAGTGACGCAGCAGGGAGTGGCCAGCCGCAGGGAGTGGCCAGCCGCGGAGTGGCCAGCCGCAGGGAGTGACGAGCCGCAGGGGCCCAGCACGAGAGGCCCAGAGTTAATGGCAGGAGCACCCGCGCTAGAGGAGCAGGGCGTCGAGCACGTCGGCGACGCCCTCGCCGGGTGTCCCGCTCGTCACCGTGTCGGCGACGTCCTTGACGGCCGGGGGCGCGGTGTCCATCGCCACGCCGAGCCCGGCCCAGGCGAGCATCGACATGTCGTTCCATGAGTCCCCGATGGCGATGGTCCGTGCGGGATCGAAGCCGCGCACCGCGCACAGTCGGTCAAGCATGGTCGCCTTGTTGACGCCCTTGGGCCCGATGTCGAGCCACGCGACGTCGGCGACTCCGTAGATCACCGACTGGTAGCCGAGCTTCTCGACGATGGGGCCGAAGCCCTGCTCGAGGTGCTCCTCGCTGCGCACGACAAGGCGGACGATCGGCTCGTCGAAGAGCTGCTCGAAGGTGACCTCCCGGACGGACATCGCCAGCGGACCGGTCGTGAACATGCGGGTCGTGCGGAACATCCCGGCCGAGTTCTCGACCGCGAAGATCGCGTTCGGCACGTGCACGATGAGCTCGTCGAGGACCGGGCGCGGATCGAACGTTCGCGCCTCGACAGTCGACTCGTCGTCAGAGTCCACGAGCAGTGCGCCGTTGCTGCACACGATCAGGCCGCCGATGCCGGCTGCCTGCGCCACCGGGATCGTCGTGGACGGCGTGCGACCGGTGGCGATCGTCACCGCGATACCCGCAGCCCGCACTCGCGCGATCGACTCGACCACGCGCTCGGACACTCCACTGCGGTGATCGACGAGGGTGTCGTCGACGTCGACGGCGATCAGCTCGGGAACGAAGCCCTCGGGGATGCGAGGGGTGGGCTTCATCGGACCGGAATCTCGGTGCGACCGCCTAGGAACGGCTGCAGCGCAGCGGGAATCCGCACGCTGCCGTCGGCCTGCTGATGGTTCTCGAGGAGCGCGACGATGATCCGCGGCATCGCGCACAGGGTCCCGTTCAGCGTCGCGAGCGGTCGCGTCTGGTCGCCGTCGCGCATGCGGATGCGCAGCCGGCGGGCCTGGAACTCGGTGGTGTTGGACGTCGACGTGATCTCCCGATAGGTCCCCTGCGTCGGGATCCAGGCCTCCATGTCGAACTTGCGGGCCGCGCTCGAGCCGAGGTCGCCCGTCGCGACGTCGATCACCCGGTACGGGATCTCCAGGGAGTCGACGAACTCGCGCTCCCAGGCGAGCAGCTGCGCATGCTCGGCCTCCGCGTCCTCGGGCCGGCAGAAGACGAACATCTCGACCTTGTCGAACTGGTGCACGCGGATGATGCCGCGGGTGTCCTTGCCGTACGAGCCGGCCTCGCGCCGGTAGCACGACGACCAGCCGGCGTAGCGAAGGGGCAGCGCATCGGCGTCGATGATCTCGTCGGCGTGGTACGCCGCGAGGGCGACCTCTGACGTGCCGATGAGGTACATGTCGTCGGCCTCGACGCGGTAGACGTTCTCGGCCGCCTGGCCGAGGAAGCCGGTGCCCTCCATGGCTGACGGCAGGACCAGGCTCGGCGTGATCATCGGGGTGAGTCCGTGCGCGGTCGCCTGCGCCATGGCGAGGTTGAGCAGCGCGATCTCGAGCAGTGCGCCGGGGCCGGTGAGGTAGAAGAACCGGGAGCCGGACACCTTGGCGCCGCGCTCCATGTCGATCGCACCGAGCAGCTCGCCCAGCTCGAGGTGGTCGCGGGGGGCGAAACCCTCGGCGGCGAAGTCGCGCGGGGTCCCGACGAGCTCCAGCACCTCGAAGTCCTCCTCGCCGCCCACCGGGGACTCGAGGCTGACGAGGTTCGATACGCGGAGCCAGAGCGCGTCGACGGTCTCGCCTGCGGCAGCGGCGGCCTTCTCGGCGTCCTTGACCTGCTCCGACAGTGCCGTGGCCTGCGTCATGAGCTGATCGACCTCGGCCTGCGCCGAGGCGCGTACCGCGTCGTCGACGGCCTTCTTCACAGCACCCTGCAGCGGGCCGATCTGCTTGCCCAGGAGCTTCTGCTGGTTGCGCAGCTCGTCGAAGCGCTGCTGCGATTGGCGCTTGTCGATGTCGGCGGCGATCAGCTCGTCCACGAGCGCAACGTCCTCACCGCGCCGTCGCTGGGATTCGCGGAGGCGGTCAGGGTCGGTGCGCAGGATGCTGGGGTCGATCACGTCGCAAGCCTAGGACCCTCGCCGCATTCGTTCCCGGTCACCTTCGTGTGGCAGACTTTCGGTCGATTTGCCCGTGCCGACGGGTGCGAGCAGAGGGGATGCTGTCGAGTGGACTACAACTGGCTGACGCCCAAGGCACAGGCGCGTCCGGCGGGGGACAAGGGTTGGGGCTCGTTCGCGATCGAGCCGATCGGTGCCGGCGAGACGGTGGCGGCGTTCGGCGGCTGGGTCGTGTCCCGCGCAACGCTGGCGGAGATGTCGCATGATCGTCAGTCGCGCTCGATCCAGGTCGACGAGGACCTCTACCTTGTCTCCGACGAGACGCCCGAGCCGGGCGACATGCTCAACCACTCCTGCGACCCCAACTCCGGACTGCAAGGGTCGGCATTGTTGGTAGCCATGCGCGACATCGCCGTCGGCGAGGAGATCACCTTCGACTACGCCATGTGCGACGCGAGCGACTATGACGAGTTCTCGTGCATGTGCGGCCAGCCGACCTGCCGTCAGATCGTCACCGGTGCCGACTGGCGCGACCCGGTACTGCAGGCGAAGTACGACGGCTGGTTCTCGCCGTACCTCAACAAGCGCATCGCGGCCCTGCCGACGATGTAGCGAGGACGGCATCGTGTCAGCCAGCGGCGGGATCGGGCTCCGGCCCGTCGACGCTGACTCCCCGGCCGATCAGGCGGTCGCCGTCGAGATCGTTCGGCAGTGCGAGCTCGCTGCCATCGGCTGGACGGACTCGACCCTCGAGTCGGTGTCCTCGCAGCTCACCGGTCCGCGGGCGTGGCGCGAGCAGCACCGTTTCGCCGACGTCGGCGGTCAGCCGATGGGCCTGCTCGCCGCCGAGCTGAACCGCGAGGCGCGCGAGGTCTTCCTGGACGCCTACGCGATCGGTGCCCGTACCGGCGACCTCCAGCGCGCGCTCCTGACCGTCGGGCTCGCCGCCTCCGCTGAGGTCGCGGCGCACGATGCCGAGGCGGTGCGTGCTGACGACGCTGATCCCTTCGAGCTCTCGCCGTCGTTCTGGCAGGCGCTCGACCGCCGCGTTCGTTCCTGACGTGGGCTACTCCGCGGTCATCCGTGACCTGGGCTTTCGGCCGATCCGCAGGTTCTGGCGGATGAGCTGCCCGCTGGACGGAGTACCGCCGGTCGAGCCACCGGCGCCCACGGGCGTGACGCGCCGGCTCGCCACAGGGCCGGCGGCAGAGCGCACTCTCTTCCGCCTCTTCGAGGAGTCGTTCGCGGAGCACTTCGGTCATCAGGACGACGAGACGTTCGAGAGCTGGATGGCGCGGAACCGTTCGGCGCCCGGCACCCGTGAGGACGGCTGGTGGATCGCTGAGCTCGACGGCCGCCCGGTCGGCATGTGCATCGTCGACGACTCGATGATCGAACTCGACGAGGGCTACGTGCGCGCCCTCGGCGTCCTGCCGGACGCACGCGGGCACGGCATCGGCACCTGGCTGCTGCGCTGCGCCGCGGTCGATGCCGTGCAGCGCGGCCGGACAGCGATAGCCCTGCACGTCGACGGGGCGAACACCACGGGTGCGACGGCGCTCTACGAGTCCGTCGGCTATCGCACGAGCCAGGAGTTCGACGTGTACTGCTATCCGCTGAATGACAGCGCCTTGAGCAGGAAGGCGTCTCCCCAGACGTAGGTGCCTTCGCGAGGGTCGATCGCCACGGAGTAGGCCTGTCGCTGCAGGACGCCGCGGTCCCCGGTCGACGCACTGACCCACGGCGGGTTCTCCAAAGTGGCGAGCAGCGTCTGCGCATAGGTCCGGTAGGTGACGGCTCGAGTGGGATCCTCCTCGACCAACGCGAGGGTGAGGAGGCCGTCGCTGGCGATCGCGGCCGCGGACGAGTCGCGCGGGGCGTTCGGCTTGGTGACGTCGAGGTCCCAGGGCGGGACGATGTCGGAGGGCACGCGGGAGATCCAGAAGTCGGCCGTGCGTCGTGCCGCGAGAAGCAGGCGGGGATCCCTGGTCAGCGCGTAGCCCTGCGCGAAGCCGTCGATCGCCCACGCCTGTCCGCGCGCCCAGGTGCTCGACACGCTGAGCCCCTGCCCGGGCAGGGGACCTATCAGTGCCCCGCTCCTCGGGTTGAAGGCCAGGCGATGGAAGGTCGAGCCGTCCGGGCGCACGAAGTGCGAGGCGAGCGTCAGCAGGTGCCGTGTGCCGATGTCAGCCAGCCGACCGCCCCGGCGATCGCCGATGCGCTGACCTTCCCTGATCAGCATGGGTGCGTTCATGGCCGAGTCGATGATCACGCCCCACCGGCCCGCGTAGTCGGCCGACTTGAGCGCCCCGACCTTGGCGTTCCATCGCGCCGCCAATGTCGTCGCGGCGGTTGAGAGCGCAGCCGTGTAGCGGGCCTGGCGATCGGCATCGGGATCGAACTGTGCGCCCAGTGCTGCTGGCATTCCGATGATGAAGCCGAGATCGTGCGTGCCGCGCCAGCGGGCAACGGGCAGCACGAGGTCGGTGTAGCGGCGGGCTGCCGCCAAGACCGCAGGATCCTTGCCATGCGCGTACAGCAGCCACAGCGACGCGGGGAAGAACCCCGCCGTCCACGCGTACGCGTTGGTGCGGCGATATCGGCCGCCGGCCGTTGACCCGAAGGGAAGGGTGGTCGGGCCGTTCAGCCGGAGCAGCTGCTCGCGAGCCACGGTCCACACGCGTGCTGCAGGGGTGGGGTCGTCGACCCGGGCAGTGGCCCTAGCCGCACTGGGGGAGCCGGCCAGCAGCACGCACGACGCGACGAGGACGACAGCACGTCGGCGGCACCGGATCACGTGTTCGACAGTACGACCTTGCCCGTGACGGAGCCATCGGCGAGAAGCTGGTGCGCCTGCGCCGCATCATGCATGGGCAGGACGCGGTCGATGATCGGGTGGACGACGCCGGCGTGGACCCATGGCCAGACGTTGCGCTCGACCTGGGAGCAGATGGCCGCCTTCTCGGACTCCGGTCGTCCACGAAGCGAGGTGGCGTGCACTGACGCGTTCTTGCGCAGAAGGGCGTTGATGTCGAGCTCAGCGCGCGCACCGCCCTGCAGGCCGATGACCAGCAGGCGGCCGTCGCGGGCCAGCGCCCGGACGTTGCGCTCGAGGTAGGCCGCACCCATGTTGTCGAGGATCACGTTCGCGCCGCGCCCGCTGGTCTCGTCCATGAGGACCTCGACGAAATCCTGCTCGTGATAGTTGATCAGGACGTCGGCGCCGAGGTGCGCGCAGCGCTCGAGCTTCTGGGCGCTGCCGGCCGTGACGGCGATCCGGGCGCCGAGGGCGCGACCGATCTGGATCGCTGCCGTACCGATGCCGGAGCCGCCGCCGTGGATGAGCAGCCACTCACCCTCGCTGAGGTTCGCCGTCATGTCGAGGTTGCTCCACACCGTGCACACGACCTCGGGAAGCGCAGCCGCCTCGATGAGCCCGATTCCGGTGGGAACACTCATGATCTGGCCGATCGGCACGGCTACCTTCTGGGCGTAGCCGCCGCCGGACAGCAGTGCGGTGACCTTCTCGCCGATGCGGTCGAGTCCGATCGCCGCGCCGACGGACGAGATGGTGCCCGAGCACTCGAGTCCGAGGATGTGCGACGCACCGGGCGGGGGCGGGTAGTGGCCTTGACGCTGCAGCAGGTCGGCACGATTGACGGCCGTGGCCGCGACGTCGACGATCACCTCACCGGCGGCGGGGGTCGGATCCGGGACCTTCTCCCAGCACATGACCTCGGGCCCACCGGGTTCGGCGATGGTGATCGCGTGCATGGCTCACCTCTCCAGGGGGTTGTGCCTGATCACGACCAGCCGATCGCCGGTCTCGAGCTGCCCGATGGTGCCCGTGTCGAAGCGATGCGCCGTTCCCCCGCGCACAACAGCCAAGACGATCTGGCCGGTGGCGTCAAGGTCCGTCGGCGCCAGCCCCAGCTCCTCGCGCGTGATGTCCCTCTCGAGCACCTCGAGTCCCCGACCGGAATCGAGGAGATCCTCCATCAGCTCGCCAGCGGTGCTCGACATCAGCGACAGGCTCATCAGACGCCCGGCCGACTCCGCCGTCGGGATCACGGTGTTGGCCCCGGACTGGCGAAGGATGTCGGCGTTGAGGGACTCTCGGGCCGCGGCCACGATGGTGGCGTGCGGCGCGATGCGCCGAACGGTCAGCGTCACCAGGATCGTCGTGTCGTCCTCGTCGGTCGCGACCACCACGCTCAGCGCACGGTCGACGCCGGCGTCGCGGAGGATCTCCTCGCGTCGGGCATCGCCGATCACGCTGACGTAGCCGTCGCGTGCCGCCTCGTCCACCATGGCCCGTTCGTTGGCGACGACGACGATCTCCGACTTCGCGACGCCGGCGTCGACAAGGCCCTGCGCTGCGGCGCGGCCCTTGACCCCGTAGCCGATGATGACCGTGTGGTCCTTCACGTGTGACCTCCAGCGGCGCGTGCGGATCTGGTCGCGGGTGCGACGGGTGAGGACCTCGATGGTCGTGCCCACCAGGACGATGAGGAACAGGAAGCGCAATGGCGTGATGACCAGCGCGTTCACCAGGCGCGCCGACTCGCACACCGGAGTGATGTCGCCGTAGCCGGTTGTCGAGAGCGACACCGTCGCGTAGTAGAACGAGTCGATCCAGCTCAGGCCGCTCATGTCGCCGCGGTCCTGGTAGCAGTCCTGCTCGTTGTAGACGATCACCGTCGTCAGGATCAGTGCGGTGACGGCAACAGCGACGCGCACGAGGATGCTGCGCATCGGACCGAGGCGTCGTTCGGGGAAGTGAACCAGGTGTGAGATGTCGGCGTCGTCGACGGGGATGGCGGTGGTGCTACGTCGTGACATGCATGCGTTCCCGGACGATCATGACGATCACGACGGCGACACCCACGAGAGCGATCATGCCAGCAATGAGGCTTGATACGCCGAGCAGTTTGAGGGCTGTCGCTGACAGGACCACCATGAGCAGCCAACGCAGGGCGTGGCCGTCGTACCGGGAGGACATGCGGGCGCCGATCCAGACGCCGGGGATCTGGCCGATGAGGAGGGAGACGACGACGGCGACGCTGATCTCACCGAAGCCGGCGTGCGCGATCGCACCGGCGATCAGCATCGGCACGGCCTGCGTGAGGTCGGTGCCGACGAGGATCGACGGACGAAGCAGGGGGTAGAGCAGCAGCAGCGTCGTGACGATGAGTGAGCCGGACCCGACGCTGGTCATGCCGACGAGGAGGCCGACGAAGGCACCGAGCAGCACGGTCGGTACCCGGCGGATGGGCATCTCGGTGCCCATCGTGGTGATCTGCTCTCGTAGGCCCTTCGCACGCCGCCCGACGAACACCTTGACGACCATGGCGGTCACGGCGAGCAGCAGCACCCAGCCGATCCACGTCTTGATGGTGGCCGAGGCGTCCGGAGTCGTGAGCACCTTGGCGAAGATGAAGGTGCCGACCAGCACGCCGGGGATCGATCCGGCGGACAGCCAGGTCACCAGACCCCAGTGCACGGTGTGCGCGCGGATGTGGACGTACGAGCCGACCGGCTTCATGAAGGCCGACGCGACGACGTCGCTGGACACAGCCGCGGCAGGGTCGATGCCGAACAGCAGGACGAGCATCGGGGTGACCAGGGCCGCGCCGCCCATGCCGGTCAGGCCGACGATGATCCCGGCGATGAAGCCCCCGATGGACAGCGCGAAGTCGAGGTCGCCAAAGCTCACGAGGGCACGTTAGGGAAGAACCGGTGCTTTGTCTACTTAATAGACCGGAATTGCGCCGAAGGCACGGCGAGGGTCAGCCGGCTCGGCCGTAGGGGTCGAGCAGCTCCACGACGTCGCCGCGGAATCCCGCACCGGGCGGCACGATCGCGATGGCGTCGGCGGTGGCCCAGCCGAGCAGGCCAGCGGGGCCCCCGGTGTCGAGGGGCCGTGCCTGGACGGCCGCGGACGAGACCTCGAGGCGCACGGGCACCAGGGCGGTGTCGTCGGCGTAGTCGGCCGGGGGAGTGTCGTCCATCAGCACTGCTGACCGGGGCCGGCCGTCGGGGGCATCGCCGCGCAGCGCCCGGATGAGCGGGCTGGCGAGGGTCAGCAGGCCGGCCATCGCCGACCGGGGCTCGCCAGGCAGTCCGATGAGGAACCGGCCGTCGTGCAGCCGGGCCAGGACCATCTGAGCTCCCGGGGTGACGCCGACACCGTCCACGAGCCAGCGCGCGTCCAGGTCGCGCAGGACTCGGCGCAGGTGGTTGTCGGGATCCGGCGCAGTCGATCCGGTCGTGATGAGGACGTCCACGGCCGCGTCGTCGATCTCCCGGAGGAGCAGCTCCTCGGTGTCCGGAGCCCGAACCGCAGGGTTGCCGCGGGCGCCGAGGGCGCCCACGAAGGCCGGCACGGCGTTGCCCAGGGCATCTCGGACGCGGCCGTGCCGCGGCAGGCCACGGTCCAGGAGGGACTTGCCGAGGACCAGGACGCCGACGACCGGGGTGCGGACGATGCTGATCTCGTCGTGGCCGCCGGCGGCGGCCAGGGCCAGAACGGAGGGCGTCACGCGGGCGCCTGCCGGCACCATCTCGTGACCCTCGGGGCTGACGCTCGCCTGCGGGACGATGCCGGAGCCGAAGGCCGGGCGGGCCAGCTCGTCCGGGATGTCGGTGAGGGGATCGTGCGCGAGGACCACCGTCCGGCCGTCAGCGCGTGCTGTCGTGGACGACGACTTCAGGCTGAGGACGGCATCGGTGTGCCGCGGGATCGGCTGCCCCGCCTCCAGCGGTGTCGCGACCCCGGGTGTCAGAACGTCCGGAACCTGTTCGATGCAGCCAGGGACCCTCGCCGCAGATCGCGAAGCCGTCGAAGGCGGCGCTGTCGGCGGGCGGGTCGTCGTGCGCGGTGGTCAGCGGGCCGGCGAGCACGGCGCCCCCGGCCTCGTCCAGGCGCGCGTCGGAGGCGGGCAGCGGTCGGGCGGCGGATGCGGCGACGGAGCGGGCCTGCGGCCAAGGCAGGACGCCGTCAAGGCCGTAGGTGCTCACGTGCTCATGCTGGCATGAGACGGTCGCCGACCTGTGCTGCTGGTCAGCTCGACTTCGTGGAGCTGCCGCCGCCGCCCGAGGCCGGAGCGGGTGCCTGGGCGGGCGCCGGTGCTGCCGCGGGGCAGGCAGGCGCGGCCGGGGCGGCCTGCTGCGGCGCTGCCGCCGCGGGCTCGGCGGTGGGCTTCTTGGCGGCGGGCTTGGCGGCAGTCGGACGCGGTCGGGACGCCGTGGTCGGTTGCGCCGTGGTCCGACGGGTCGTCGTGGCGCTGGTGTGCGCGGTCGAGGTGCGGCTGGGCGCCCGGACGCTCGCGGACCCGGAACTGGTCGTCGCGCGCGCTTGGCCCGCGACCGCAGCCTGCAGCTGCTTGGCCGTGCGGACGAGCTTCGCCCGGTAGGCGTCCAGGCGGTCCTTCTCCTGCGCGAGTGAGGCCGCGTACGCGTCGAGCTGCTCGCGGGTGAGGCCGGCCGTCGAGGTACCGGTGACGGGCTGGACGGCGGCGACCGGCTCGATCACCGCCGCTGCGGCGGTTGCCGGAGCCTTGGTGTCGGTCGTGTCGGCGGAGGCCGAGGCGTTGTAGTCGATGGTGCGCATGCCGATGACGCCGACGATTCCGACGCAGGTCGCTGCGGCTAGCCCGGTGGAGAGGATCTTCTCCGGAGTGGACGAGCGGCGCAATGGGGCACGGCTGTGCCTTCGGGCGCTAGTCGTCACTGCCATGCCCTCCTCCGCCGTGGTTGTCCCCCGTCGACGGCCTGGGAGTCGTACCGCCTCCACCCGCCGGTGAAGGCGTCGGATTGGCGGGGGAGTCGACGTGCCAGTCGAAGATCGTGCCGGAGTGGACCTCGACCCAGCCGGTGACGGTGGACGTGTCGTGCCGGGTCACCTGGACCGCCCACGCGGTGAAGCCGTTGTGATCCACGTGCGCGATGTTGCGAGTCAGCCCACCGCCGGTCGAGGCGAGCACGATGTCGCGCGCCTGATCACCGGAGATCTCGGGCGCGGCGGGCTTGGCTGCCGGCTTGGCGACGGGCTTGGCTGCTGGCTTCTTCGCCACCGGCTTGGCGACGGGCTTGGCGGCTGGCTTCTTCGCCACCGGCTTGGCGACCGGCTTGGCTACTGGCTTGGCGGCTGGCCGGGCTTGGGTTCTGGGGGTCTGTGCGGTGCTCTTGCCCGTGGTGTTCTTGGCGCGTGGGCTGACCGACGGGATCGCCGGCAGGTCCTCGCCACCCACATCGTTGGGGTCGAGGGTCGGCTCTGCGGTCGGCGTGGCCTCGACGGCCTCAGGGGTGGGAGTGACCTCCGACGGCAGCGCGACCGGGGTGGCGACGAGGGTGACATCGCCGGCCACGACGGCGTTGCTCGACGCAGCATTGATGACGGCGACGCTGGCGACCGAACTGGCCACCAAGATGCCGCTCGCGGCGACGACGGCCGCGATGATGCTCGAACGCTGCATGAAATCTCCCCGATCAGATCTGCTTCGAGACGTACACCGTAGGTGCAGCGCCCTCGTCTACCAAGTTACGGAGCCGACCCGCAGATGCGAACCAACCGGCGGTTAAGAGGGAGTAAGGGAAGTTTCGCCACGGATTTCGCGATGCGGCCCGGGCGCCGGAACGAATCCACGCGCCAGGAGTGCCATGACGACCAACGCTGTCGCGGTGAAGAGGAGGGCAAGCGACCACTGGGCCAGGGCGTCGGTGCCCGCCAGGACGTAGTGCATGGTCGCGACCGGCCAGGCGAAGTAGGCGACGATGTGCGCCCGCTTGAACCAGGCGTTGCCGACCTGCCCCATCTTCGCCCGGAGTCGGCCCAGGAACGTGACGGGGAGCATCAGCCAGAAGGCGATGGCGCCGAGGCCGTATGCGAACGGCTGGTGGGGTGCGAGCCCCGGGATGAGGACCTGGAACACCGAGAACTTCATGAACGAGTCGACCATCAGCAGGACCATGTGCACGGCGAGGAAGAGCATCGCGATGGCACCGAGCCAGCGGTGGAGATCGAGCAGTTTCATCGGGTGCGCGTAGCGACCGAGCAGCTGGGTCTTCAGCAGCAGCCCCCAGAGCACGACGGCGGTGAGCAGGCCCCAGGCGGTGATGCCGCTGGCGCGGATCCCCAGCCAGGTCAACGCGATGTTACCCATGGTCGTCCTCTTCGTCGGTGGTGACGACAGCACGATCGGTCGTCAGAAGTATGGCGGTGATCTCGCGGTCGCGCAGCCACCGTTCGGCCTCGTCGGAGGTCATCAGGAGCGCCGTCGTCGCGATCACCTCCGCCTGCCAGGCCTCGTCGGACACGACCGTCACCTGGACGAGGTCGCTGATGCTCATCGAGCCGGTACGCGGATCGATCACGTGATGTCGACGCCCTTGGGCCCAACGCCTCTTCAGCGTCGTCGAGGTCGCGACTCCGGCGGTGGTCGCGCCATCGGGGAACTCGAAGGCGCGCAGCACGCGTTCGGGATCGTCGACGGGCTTGCGCTCGTCCTCGACGCTGATGGACCAGCCAGTGCCGTCCGCCGTCGTGCCGATGAAGGCGAGGTCGCCGCCGAGGTTGACGAGCACGCCGTCTGCTCCGGCGTCGTACAGCTCGGTGGCGATGATGTCGGCCGCCAGGCCCTTGCCGATGGCGCCGGGGTCGATCCCGACGCCCGCCGGCAGGCACACCGTTCCGGCGTCATGGTCGATCACGACGCCGGACATGCCGGGGCTGGCCGAGACGATGACGTCCCCGAACTGGCTCGCTGGCGAGCGCGCCGTGACCTCGGCGAAGTCCGCGTCGTACCCGAGTGCGGTCATCGAGTTCAGCACGGTCGGGTCGAACAGTCCGTTGGACATCGCCCAGGCCTGCTTCATCCGCTCGACGAGCAGCATCAGGTCCGGCGAGGCCTCGACGGGTCCTTGCCCGGCTCGAGCGTTCAGCTGGTTGAGGGCGCTGCTGGGGCGAAAGCGGCTCCAGCACTCTTCGAGCAGCTCGACGCGGTCGACGGCGAGGGTCAGCAGGTCCTCGCTCGTCGCCTCAGCGGCGACCACGACAACATGGCAGTCCGTGCCCATCGCCCGAAACCACCGCTCGGTCCAGGTGGCCAAGGATCAGCTGGACTTGGTCGAGGAGGACGCCTTCTTCGCCGCAGGCTTCGCGACGGGCTTGGCCACCGGCTTCGGCTTCGGCTTCGCAACCACGGTGGTGCGCGCCGGTGCCGCCGAAGCGACGCTCGCCTTGGCAGCGGAAGCGCTGGACGCCTTCGCGTGGGCGAGGGTGTTGGCCGCCTTGGTGAGCTTGGCACGGTAGGCGTCGAGCTTGGCGGCCTCGGCGGCGAGCTGGGCCGAGTAGGCGTCGAGCTGGGCCTCGGTCAGACCCTGGGAGGAGGTGGCCGCGGCCGGAGCGGCAGCTGCCACGCCGGCGTCGACGGTCGGCGCGCTGGTGGTGGTCGCGGCGGCGCTCGCGTCCATCGTGCGGAAGCCGATGACTCCGACGAGCCCGGCGCAGGCGGCGGCGGCCAGGCCGGCGGACACCACCTTGTCGGTGCGTGAGCGGCGACGCGGTCGCAGCGGAGTGGCGATGTGGCGTGAGTCCTTCATGGTCAGGTCCCCTTGTCGTGCAGTCGGCTTGACGATGGCCCGGATCGAGCCGTCGTTTCTGCGGTCATCACGAAGGTAGGGGGCTGAAAACAAGGTCCCGCCACGTCGAGGTAAGGCGTGAGTAAGGCGGATCGGGCCTCAGCCGGGCCTCATCTGGGCGTCTGGGCACGTGTGTGCACACGTGCGGGTCGCCGTCTGACACCATGACGCCATGAGGGTTCTGGTCGTTGAAGACGATCCAGCCGTCGCTGAACCGCTGCTTGCCGGCCTTCAGCGCAACGGCATCGAGGTCGACCATGTTGTGTACGCGTCGCAGGTGATCGCAGCCGCGCAGAACGTCGATGTCGTGCTGCTCGATCTCGGACTGCCCGATGGCGACGGTCTGGAGGTCCTGCGCGAACTTCGTCGCACGCTGGACATTCCGGTCATCATCGCGACGGCGCGCGGCGACGAGACCGACCGAATCGTCGGCCTGGAGCTCGGCGCCGACGACTATGTCGTCAAGCCGTTCTCCGTGCGGGAGCTGGCCGCCCGAGTGCGCGCGGTCGCTCGCCGGCGCCGGATCGAGCCGAATCTCGAGTCGGGGCGCCTGGTCGTCGACCGCACCCGTCACCTGGTGACAGTGGACGGTGAGCCCGTCGAGCTCACCGCCAAGGAGTTCGACCTGCTGGCCGTCCTTGCGGAGGAGCCCGGTCGCGCCGTGACGCGCCAGGAGCTCTTCTCCCGCGTGTGGGATCCGGTCTGGATCGGCACAGGCAAGACGCTCGACGTCCATGTCGCGTCGCTTCGCAAGAAGCTGGGTGATCCCGACCTGATCGAGACTGTCCGGGGCGTCGGCTACCGGCTGGCGGTGGAGAAGGCGTGACCCGTCGGCTGGTGCTGGCCATGACCGTGCTCGTTGCGGTAGTGGCTGCGGCACTGGCCATCCCGTTGGCGATCGTGGTCGCCAACGACCAGCGGGCGGCGTTCATCTCGAACCTCGAGGTCGACACGCTGGCGGCGGCGTCGATCATGTCCTCCGAGCCGGTCTTCGACTGGCAGAAGACGGCGCGGGAGACGGCGCAGCGGACCGGTGCCCGTGTGGTCGTCGTCGACGACCAGCGCAATCTCATCGCCGACAGCGACAACTCCTCCCTGGACCGGCTGTTCGACCGCCCCGAGATCAATCAGGCTCTCGACGGGTCACTGGCCTCGGACGTGCGGTTCTCCGCCACCATCGGTGGCGACCTGCGCTACGTGGCAGCGCCGATCGTGCAGAACTACGCAGCGAAGGCGGCGGTCCGGCTCTCGCTGCCGGAGGCGAGCGTCAACGAGCAGGTGCAGCAGACGGCACGGTGGCTGATCATCTTCGTGGTCAGCGTCGTCCTGACCGCCGCACTGGTCGCGTGGCTGCTCGCCCGTTCGATCGCCTCGCCTCTGCGGCGCCTGGCCCGGGTGGCGGCGGCCCTTCCCGAGGACCTCGACCTGCGCGCGGACGAGACGCACGGGCCGGCCGAGGTGCGCGGGGTGGCGCGCGCGCTCAACAGCACCGGGGCGCGGCTCTCGGGCATCCTGCAGCGCACGCAACGCGTGGCGGCCGACGCGTCCCACCACCTGCGGACGCCGCTCACCGGTGTTCGCCTGCGACTGGAGGCCATCGAGGACATCAGCGACGACGCACGGGTGCAGGGGGAGGCCAGGGCGGCGACCAGCGAGGTGGATCGCCTCACGCGGCGCATCGACCAGGTCCTCGCCCTGTCGAGGGCCGACGCGGGCGTTGCCCCGTTCGAGTCGCAGGACGCCTCGCATGTCGTGCGTGACCGTGTTGCCGCGGCCGTGCCCATGTTCGAGGAGCGCGACGTCCAGCTCTCGGCCGCAATCGGCGAGGGCGTCTTCGTGGCGGCGCCCACCGGTGTCGTCGCCCGAGTCGTCGACGAACTCCTGGGCAACGCCCTGCAGTACGCGAAGGGTCGCGTGCACGTGACGTTGACCCATTCGGCGCACGAGGCCGTGCTCTCGGTCGCCGACGACGGCCCGGGAGTGCCCCGAGCCGAGCGCGACGCCGTGTTCCAGAGGTTCACCCGCGGGTCCACCTCGGTGCCCGGTGGCAGCGGACTCGGCCTTGCGCTGGTGCGGGAGTCCATCAACGGGCTCGGCGGCAGTGCTCGTGCCGACGAGTCCCGCTGGGGCGGGCTGGACGTCTCGGTCCGGATGCCGACGTCAGAGCCGGCCCACGGCGTGGTGCCGCGACCGGGCTGACCGTTGTCTACGCCTGATTCGAAGGGTGCGGGCTACGCCGACAGGACGCGACCCATGCCGCTGTAGGTGGACGACCACCAGGAGCCGGAGATGGGGCTGATCCGCACGCCCGATCCGTAGCCGACGGCGTCGACCATCTTGTTGCCGCCGATGTAGATGCCGACGTGGTGGGCACCGTGCCGGAAGAAGAAGACGAGGTCGCCAGGGCGCGCCTGGGCCTTGGAGATCCGCTTCACCGTGGAGTACTGGGCGTGCGACTGGTGCGGCAGCGTCTTGCCGACCACGGACTTGTACACGTACCTGGTCAGGCCCGAGCAGTCGAAGCGGTTGGGCCCCGAGGCGCCGGCGACGTACCGGTCGCCGATCTGCGCCTTGGCGAACGTCACGATCTGCGTGCGCACGGCCGCGGCCTGCAGGACTTGGGCGTGCTGGCTGGCGGCCAGGCCCCGGTTGATCGACACGTTGAATGCCGTCACGTTGATCAACGAGATGGCGTTCGTGGGGGCCTTGGCGGCGGCGACCACGGGCTGCTCGGCGCGGGCTGCCGTCGAGGCGGTCATGGCGATGCCGCCGGCGGCCAGGACGGTGGTGAGGGCCGCCACGATGGCGGTGGTGCGGATGGCGATGCGTGAGGTCGGGCCGGTGGACGTGCGAAAGCGGTGGGACAAGCGCACTACTGCTCCTTCGTTGGCCGCCTCCCAGGTGAGCTGACGGGCTCGGGCGTGAAGGTCGCCCTACGTCGGCCGCGGCCCGAAGGCCTGCAACGTCTGATTCGCCCCATGGGTCAGTGCCAGGCACTGACCCGGTTGGGTCCCCGGTACGAATGGCGTCACAGGGCTGGTCCCCGAGGGGGAGTGAGCCCGGCAGCGCGGCCGATTCGGCGGGCTGATGCGGCGCGGTGGTCTCCGTGCCTTGGTCATCAGCGACTCGACGGTAAGCAGAGGTTCCTGAGCGCGGACTGTCCGCTTCCGGTAACCGGACGCGGGCCTGAGGCCCATGAGAGATCCGTCACAGATCGTCACACTAGCCACTTAAGTCACATCAGTAACAGGAGATCCTTCCTTCCGGAAACGCCTGCCGAGCATTGTCGACCGGCGCTACCGTCCACAGGCGACCAGAGACCCGGGAGGATCGGACATGGATGACACCATCCGTCAGCACAAGTACACGCTCACCGAAGACCAGATGCCGACGACCTGGTACAACATCATGGCCGACCTGCCCGTGCCGCCGCCGCCGCCGCTGCACCCCGGCCGGATGGACCCGGTCGGGCCGGACGACCTGACCCCGCTCTTCCCGATGGACCTGATCCTCCAAGAGGTCTCCACCGAGCGGTACATCGATATCCCGGGCGGCGTCCTGGACGTCTATCGGCAATGGCGTCCGTCCCCGCTGTTCCGCGCCCACCGCCTCGAGAAGGCGCTCGGCACGCCGGCGCGCATCTACTACAAGTACGAGGGCGTCTCGCCGGCCGGCTCCCACAAGACCAACACCTCCGTGCCGCAGGCGTACTACAACAAGAAGGAAGGCACGACCAAGCTCACCACCGAGACCGGTGCGGGGCAGTGGGGAACGGCCCTCTCGTTCGCGTGCGCGCTGTACGGGATCGACTGCGAGGTGTGGCAGGTCGGGGCGTCCTACGACACGAAGCCGTACCGCCGCCTGATGATCGAGACCTTCGGTGCGCGCGTGCACCGGTCGCCGTCGGACCTCACCGACATCGGCCGCGCCCTCGCCGCCGACCCGAAGAACTGGTCAGGATCCCTGGGCATCGCGATCTCCGAGGCCGTCGAGGTCGCGGCGAAGGATCCCGAACACCCGCTACGCGCTCGGCTCGGTGCTGAACCACGTGCTGCTGCACCAGACGATCATCGGTCAGGAGGCCATGCTCCAGATGGAGATGGCGGGCGACACCCCGACCCTCATCGTGGGCTGCACGGGCGGCGGCTCGAACTTCGCCGGCCTGTCCTTCCCCTTCCTGAAGGAGAAGATGGCCGGCAAGATCAACCCGCGCATCCTCGCCGTCGAGCCGGCGTCGTGCCCGTCGCTGACGAAGGGCGTCTACGCCTACGACTTCGGCGACACCGCGGGCATGACGCCGCTTGATGAAGATGCACACGCTCGGGCCACGACTTCATCCCCGATCCGATCCATGCCGGTGGACTGCGCTACCACGGCATGTCGCCGCTGATCTCCCACCTGTACGAGCTCGGTCTGATGGATGCCGTGGCGGTTCCCCAGACCGAGTGCTTCGCCGCGGCCATCCAGTTCGCGCGCACCGAGGGCATCGTGCCGGCGCCCGAGCCGACGCACGCTCTGGCCATTGCGGTACGGGAGGCGCTGAAGGCCAAGGAGACGGGCGAGGAGACGGTCATCCTCACGGCGCTCTGCGGTCACGGCCACTTCGACCTCGCCGCGTACGACAGCTACCTCAACGGCAACATGGTCGACGAGGAGGTCTCGGACGCACGATTCGCCGAGGCGCTGGCGACCTTGCCTCAGGTCGTCGGCTAACTCCTCCCGCCGAGCAGTACCCGACACGTCGCGCCGCCCGCCGATCAGCGCGGTTGGGCGCGACGATCCGGGTACGCGTCGCGTGAGTCAGTAGGGTGGCGCGTCGTGAGCGAGCCGCAAACCCGGGCCGTGCTGGCCAAGGGATTGATCCTCGTCGGCGTCGCGACCCTCGTCGGCAACGGCGCCGCCTACCTGCTGAGCATGGTGGCCGCACGCGCGCTGACCCCCGCTCAGTTCGGTGCCCTCGGTGCGCTTCTCGGACTCCTCGTCATCATCTCGACGGTGGCGTTGGCGACGCAGGCGCTCACCGCGCGTCGCGTCGCCGTGGCCACCGGCAGACCGAGCCGAGATCGAGGGAGAGGCGATCCGCCTCTCCGTGGTGGTCGGCTCCACGATCGTGGCGGCGGGCATCGTCGTGGCGTGGCCGTTCGGTCAGCTCTTCTCGATCCCCGTGATCGCGGTGGCCACCGGCATCGCCTCGCTCGGCTTCACCGTCGTCAGCTCGGCCGCCCTGGGCATCGCGCAGGGGCGCGAGGAGCACGTCCGGTTCTCGTGGGCCTTCATCGTGGTGCAGCTCGGGCGTGCGGTCGGTGGCATCGTCGGCGTCCTCGTCCTCCGCAACGTCGAGGGTGTCGGCATCGGCGTGCTGGTCGGCTGCGCCGTCGGTGCGGTGATCGCCTACCAGATGATCTGCCCGCGGACGTGGGGGCTGAAGCTGTCAGGTGACGTCGCGCAACGAGTTCATCCACGTCGTGCACGCGCTGTTCGTGCTCTTCACCCTGACCAACGTCGACGTCCTGCTGGCCCGCATCTTCCTGACCGAGGACCAGTCCGGCGAGTACTCCGTCGGCGTCCTGCTCGCCAAGATCGCCTTCTTCCTGCCGAACGCCATCATCATCGTCCTGTTCCCGAAGATGACCTCGGGCAACAACCGACGTGCGGTCCTCCTCGCCACCGGGCCTGACGGCCTGCGTCGGGCTGGTCGTCACCGGGTTCAGCTTCCTGTTCGGCAGCTTCGTGATGCGCGTTCTCGGCGGCGCTCAGTACAGCGATCTGGGCTCGGAGGCCTGGCTGTTCGCCCTCGAGGGCTCCGCATTCGCCCTCGTGCAGGTGCTGCTCTACGCACGACTGGCGACTCAGGACAAGAAGGCCGTGCTGGCGGTGTGGGTGGCTCTCGTCGTGCTCGTGGTTGCCGTTGCCGGATGGCGCCACTCGTCGGTCGCGGAGATCGTCACGACCGTTGTCGCCGTCTCACTCGTTCTGACGGCCGTGGGCCTGTTCATGGACCGCCGCAGCGCGCCGAACATGCCGATCCCGGTCGAGTCAGCCGAGTAGGTTTCCGCGCACCCAGGCGCCAAGCCGCTCGGCGCAGATGTCGACTGAGTCGTTCCAGGTGCGACCCGCCGCGTCGTCGGCAGCGTCGCTGACCTCCTTCACGACGGTCACCGGCACGCCGGCGACCCGCGCGGCCCGAGCCACGGCGTATCCCTCCATGTCGACGAGGTCTGCCGACCGGGCGAGGCGGTCGCGCACGACCGCGTCGGTGACGAAGGTGTCGCCGGTGGCCAGCGTGAGGCCGTCATCGGCCACGTCGATGGGTTCGCTGACATGCAGGCCGGTGAGACGGAACAGCATCGCGTCGTCGAGGTCGTGCTGGATGACGCTGCGGATGACGTACGTGCCCGCCAGTCCGTCCCGAAGCGCACCTGCGGTTCCGAGGTTGACCACTCGGCTCGGCGAGTGCTCGCCGAGGATGGTCGACACGGCCACCGCCGCGTTGACCTTGCCGACTCCGGTCACCAGCACCGGCAGGTCGCTCGCGTGGATGTGGGCGGCTTCCTCCTCCAGGGCGACGACCAGCAACGGCCGATCCGGCGTGATGGTTCGATGGAGTCGCATACTTGCCAAGGTAGCCAATTGCGGGAGGCACGGGTGACGATGGGGCAGGGGTCGTCAGACGACGACGCGCCCGCTCGGCGATCCCGTCGCTCGTGGGTCCTCGGCGTCGCGGCAGTGGTCGCACTCGTCGTTGCTGTCGGTGCTGGCTTCCTGATCGGCCGGTCCACCGCTCCAGGTCCTGCGATCGTCGTCGCAGCCGGGCCCGTGGTCGAGGAGTCGCCGGCCGCGAGCACGCTGCCGGTCAGCGGCGTCCTGCCGTCGGCCGCTCCGACCCGCCCCGGACTTCAGGTCAGCGTCGGTGCGCGGATACCGGCGGTGTTCTCGCCTGCCGAGGGCCTCGCCGACGCCGCGGGTGTTGCCTCGGGCTATCGCCTCACGCGTGGGCAGGTCGATGGCGCAACCCTGGCGCGCACGCTCGCGGACGCGTTCGGAGTCGCCGGCGACGTTGGCGAGACCTCTAGCGGATGGCAGGTGGGTGAGCCGTCGGATGCGACGTCCTCGAGTGTGACGGTCCACGATGACCCGCTGCTCACCTGGGAGTTCGCGGACAAGACCGCCGCCGATGTCTCAGCCCAGGGCGCCTCGGTTCCGCCGAAGGTGGCCCGCGACGTGGCCACCTCGCTGCTCGGCGGGCTGGGCGTCGACGTCGGATCGATCGACTGGCAGGTCGACAGGTTCGCCGGCTTGACCCGGGTCACCGCATGGCAGACCGTCAAGGGTGCGCGCACCCAGCTCTCGTGGGTCGTGGACGTCGGCAAGGACGGCGCCATCGTGAACGCGTCGGGATTCGCTGCCGGTCTCGTCGAGATCCCCGGCTACCCGGTCGTCGGTGCGGCGACGGCAGTGCGCCGGGCTGCGCTGCCCACGTGGTCAGCCTTGGGGCCCACTCCGGTGGACGGCGGCGGACTGCCGACGAACGCCACGCCGTCGGCGTCTGCGGCGGCGACGTTGAACGCGTCGAGGCGGCCCGCGCTGCGGGTGCCCATGGCGGATGTGGTGGTGACCGCGGCGGACTTGGGACTCGCGGAGTTCTGGCAGCCGGACGGCGATCTGCTGATCCTGCCGGCCTACCGACTGACCGGCGACGACCAGAGTTCGTGGTCGCTGATCGCGGTCACCGGCATCGATGTGCACTTCATCGACGTGCCGTACCCGAGCGCGACGCCGACGGCCACATGACACTACGGTTGTGCACTCAGGCGAGGTGGCAGAGCGGCCGATTGCAGGCGCCTTGAAAGCGCCCGAGGGGAAACTCTCCGGGGGTTCAAATCCCTCCCTCGCCGCGTCAGCGGCGTGCTCTCGATTTGGGAGGAGTCGCAGGCGTCAGCCTGCGACGACGGTTCCCTCCCTCGCCGCGATCGGTGAGTGGCGGTGACGATGGGCGGGCTGGTGGTGCTCGTCGTCGCCGACATCGCCGTCATCGTCGGCCTCTCCATCGGGATCGGCGCCCTCGCGCCGCGCTGCCCGGAGCGCTGGTTCACGCGCGACCCGTTCCCGCTGCACCTCATGCCCTGGGAGACGCGCACCTTCTACCGGCGGCTGGGCGTACCGGCGCTGGCGAAGCGACTTCCCGAACTCGGCGAGACGTTCGGCGGTCAGAGCAAGGCTGAGCTCCCGGGCCAGTCCCGAGCGGACCTCGTTGGCTATCTTGGCGAGGTCAGGCGCGGGGAGTGGGTGCACTGGGCGTCGATCGCGACCTGCCTCCCGCTGTTCGCCTTCAATCCCTGGGCAGTGGCACTCTTCTTCCTCGTCGGGGTCACGCTCGGCAACCTCCCATTCATCCTCATCCTGCGGAACAATCGACGAAGGCTGCTGGCCATCGTCGAGCGGACCCAGGACCGTCGGAAGGACGCACCATGACCACGACCTCGGACGCTCTCGCCTTCGGCGTCACCTCCATGGTGGGCCGGCTGCGTCGCGTTGCCGTGCGTCCTCCGTCGCTGCGGGGGGACTATGCCGTTGCCCACTGGGCGCAGCCGCTCGACCTCGACCGGCTCGCCGACCAGCACGCTCAGTTCGTGGCTCTGCTGACGCGCCTGGGCTGCTCCGTGGAGGTGCTCCCGCCGGCGGACGACATGCCGGACGCCTGCTTCGTATATGACCCGGCCTTCGTCGTGGGCACGGGTGTCATCGAACTGCGAGGCGCCAAGGTCGTGCGCCAGGGCGAGCCGCCACTGCTGGCAACCCAGCTCGAGGACCTCGGCGTCCCGGTCATCGGCCGGCTGCGCGCGCCGGCAACGGCCGACGGCGGCGACATGTTCTGGCTCGACGACTCCACGCTGGCGATCGGACGCACCTATCGCACCAATCGGGCCGGCATCGACCAGATCCGGGCGATCCTCGAGCCCAGCGGCATCCGCGTCGAGTGCGTTCGACATGCCGCACGATCTCGGGCCGGAGTTCTGCCTGCACCTGATGTCGGTGGTCTCGCCCGTCCGCGAGCGATCTGGCCGTCGTCTACGAACGACTCGCGCCGGTGGCGCTGCTGCAGGCGCTCCAGGAACGCGGCATCGAGCGCATCAACGTGCCCGGAGGAGGACTACGAGTCGCTGGGCTGCAATGTGCTCGCGGTCGCGCCCGGCGTCGTCGTCATCGCCGCAGGGAATGACGCGACGGCGAAGGCGCTGCGCGACCACGGCGTGGAGGTGCACACGTACGAGGCGAGCGAGATCAACAAGGGAGAGGGCGGCCCCACCTGCCTGACCCGCCCCATCCTGCGTGGCTAGGCTCCAGCGGGCGGATGTTCGGGAGTGGCTGCTCGCCTCGTATCCGGCCGCACTCGTCAAGCGGTTCTTCGAGCTCGAACTTCTTGACCGTTCCTTCGGCCTCGCCGCGCAGGCGTTCGTGGCGCTGCTGCCGCTGATCATCGTCATCGTGTCGATCTTCTCCACGGACAGCAGCGAGGTCATCGCCAACTCCATCGGAGACAGGTTCGGCCTCGACGAGCTCGCGCGGGGCGCACTGCGCGCCCTCTTCTCCCACTCGCCCGGAGCGGCGATCTCGTGGTTCGCGATCGTGCTGTCACTGCTGTCAGCGTTCTCACTGTCACGAAGACTTGCCCGCATCTACGCCAGCCTCTTCGGGGTCGAGCGACTTCCCCGGTCGCAGAACTGGCGTGGCCTCGTGTGGATCGTCCTTCAGCTCGCCCTCTTCGTGGCGGCCTCCAGCCTGCGCGCCGTTCGGCGCGACAGCGGCGTTGTCCTGGCGATCATCACGATCGTTGCGCTGGTCGCCGTGTGGCTGGTGGCTGACTTCGTGTCGGTGCGGCTGCTCGTCCCGGTGGCGCCCACGTCCCTGGTCGTCGCCTCCGCAGTGGTGTCGAGCGTGGGTCGGCTGGGCATGGCCGCGTGGGCGACCGTGTACATGCCGCGCACTCTCGACAGCCAGGCGGCGCAGTACGGACCCATCGGCGTGACGTTCGCGATCTTCACGTACTTGCTCGTGGCGGCGCTGATCTACGTGTGCGCGCCGCTGGTCGTCACGACGTGGGTGGCCTGGCGTGAGGGTCGTACCGCAGCGTCGGTGCCGGAGTAGGTCAGGCGCCGAGCGAGGCCGTGTCGATCACGAATCGGTACTTGACGTCGCTGGCCACGACACGGTCCCACGCCTCGTTCACCTGCTGGATGTCGATCGTCTCGATGTCGCTGCCCAGGCCGCGCTCCCCGCAGAAGTCGAGCATCTCCTGGGTCTGCGGGATGCCCCCGTTGTTGGTGCCGGCCAGCCGACGCCGCTGCTCGATGAACAGGAACGGGCTCACCGACAGGTTCTCGCTCGGCAGCCCGACTGACACAAGAGTGCCGTCGAGGCGCAGCAGCGACAGGTAGGGGTCGAGCTTGGAGATGGCGCTGGCCGTGTTGACGATCAGGTCGAGCGAGCTGCGTGCGGCCTTCATCGCGGCACGGTCGCTGGACAGCAGGAAGTTGGTGGCCCCGAGACGGTGGGCGTCCTCCTCCTTCGACGGCGAGTGACTGATGAGCGTGACCTCCGCTCCCATCGCCGCCGCGAGCTTGACGCCCATGTGCCCGAGGCCGCCCAGGCCCACGATGCCGACGCGGGAGTTCGGGCCTGCCTTCCACTCGGCCAGCGGCTGGTAGAGCGTGATCCCCGCGCACAGCAGCGGTGCTGCCACGTCGAGGCCCAGGCTGTCCGGGATGCGCAGCACGTAGTTCTCGTCGACGACGATGTGTGTCGAGTAGCCGCCGTAGGTCGGCGTGACGCGATCCATCTCGTAGTTGTTGTAGGTGTACGCCGTGTGCGTCAGGCAGTAGCTCTGCTGTCCGATGCGGCAGTTGTCGCACTCGCGGCAGGAGTCGACGAAGCATCCGACGCCGGCCTGGTCGCCGACCTTGTGCAGCGTCACGTCGGATCCCACCGCCGTGACGATGCCGGCGATCTCGTGCCCGGGGACCATGGGGAAGGTGGCGCCTCCCCACTCCTCACGCCCCTGGTGGATATCGGAGTGGCAGATGCCCGAGTACTTGATCTCGATCAGGACGTCGTTCGGCCGCAGCTCGCGCCGCTGGATGACGTAGGGCTCGAGGGGAGCCTTGGGGGCAAGGGCGGCGTACGCACGGACGTCCATCGGTTTCCTCACGTCGGGTTAGGGGGTCATTCAAGCATCCGGCGAGTGTGCCTGCTCAGGCCCCGAACAGCTCCTCCAGGACCGCCCGCATGACATCGCCGCTCACGTCCTCGCCGGTCCACAGCCGGACGCCGATGAGGGCCTGGTTGACGAGCATGCCCAGCCCGTCGAGCGTGATGCAGCCCTGCGCCTCGGCGGCGGCGAGGAATCGGGTGCGGGGTGGGTTCGCGACGACGTCGGCCACGACCGTGCCGGCCTGAAGGGAGTTCGGGTCGACGTCGGGAGTCTCGTCCTCGTCGGGGTGGAAGCCGATCGACGTCGCGTTGATCAGCACGCCGGTCCCGTGCGGGATGTGCAGCGCAGGAGTCCACGGGAGGTACCGGCCGGCCGCCGGGGTCCGGGTGTCGACGAGGTCGGCCAACGCCTGACCACGCTCGGGGGTGCGATTGACGACGGTGATGCTGAGCGCACCGGCCAGCGCCGTCTCGACGGCGATCGCACGCGCGGCTCCGCCTGCGCCCAGCACCACCACGTGCTGACCGGCAGGGTCGGCCACCTGGCGCAGGGACGCGACGAAACCCTGCCCGTCGGTGTTCTCGCCGATCAGCCGACCGTCCCTGATCACCACGCAGTTGACGGCACCGATGATCTCGGCCGACGGCGCCAGTTCGTCGAGGTGCTCGAGGATCGCCACCTTGTGCGGGATGGAGCAGTTGAACCCCAGCCAGCCCATTCCGATGGCGCCGCGGACCGCGTCGGCCAGCCGGTCGGCGGGGACTTCGCAGTTGACGTACCGGATGTCCAGGCCCGCGTCCGCGAACGCCGCCTCCATGATCGCGACGGTCGGATTCTGCGCCGCGGACGTGGCGAACGAGCCGGTGATGCGGCTGAGGAAGTTCGTGGCGGCCATGGGGCTCCTCGGGTCGATTGGTGGGAGCCTAATCCGGAAGTCAGGCTGCCGTTGCGACAGAATGCGGGCATGAGCATTCGCGTGGGCGTGATCGGCGCCGGGAACATGGGCGCCTCGCACATCCGTGATCTGTCGTTCGCCGTCTCGGGCGCCGCCGTCTCGGTCATCTACGACTTCGATCAGGCACGTTCGGGTCAGCTGGCATCGGAAGTAGGGGCGAGGGCGGTCGACTCGGTTCAAGGACTGATGGACGCAGACGACGTCGACGCCATCCTGATCGCCTCACCCGACGACATCCACTCCGAGCACGCGATGCTGGCTCTCGGCACAGGTAAGCCGATCCTCTGCGAGAAGCCGCTGGCCGTCGTGGAGGCAGAGGCCAAGGCGATCGTCGACGCCGAGGCCGCGTCGGGGAACCGTCGGATGCAGGTGGGCTTCATGCGGCGATTCGATCCCGGCTACACGGCACTCAAGGCCGAGCTGACGCCTGACGGCATCGGCGAGGCGCTGATGGTCCACAACGTGCACACGAACACGTCCGCCCCGTACGGACTGGCTACCGAGCGCACGCTCACGAACATGGTCGTGCACGAGTTCGACATCTGCCGATGGCTGCTCGACGAGGAGTACGCGTCGATCCTCGTCCTCACCGGCAAGCCGGGGCCGCTCACCGACGAGGGGGAGCGCGATCCGCTGCTGGTCATCATGGAGTCGGCAAGCGGGGTCCTCGTCGAGGTCGAGGCGTTCGTCAATGCGCAGTTCGGCTACGACGTCGCGTGCCGCGTCACGGGCTCGCTCGGCCAGTCGATGATGGGTGACGGGTCGTTCATCACCCGGGCCAAGTCCTTCCACCGCGGAGTCGGGGTGCCGGAGCAGTGGCTGGGGCGATTCGCGGAGGCCTACCGACTTCAGCTGCAGGGCTGGATCGATGCCGTGCGCACCGGCCAGCCGATGCCCGGCGCCAGCGCATGGGACGGCTACGTGGCCACGGTCGTGGCCAACCGCGCGATCGCCGCGTACCGAGCGGGCGAGCGCGTGGCGATCGACCTTCCAGCGAAGCCCGCGATCTACGCGTAGTCAGCCTCGCATCGGCCGCCAGCGGCTCAGGGAATCGCGGGTACCACGTCGACCGTGAGGAACTGCAGCGACGAGCGAAGATCCTCGACCGGCCCGGTGCCTGCCGGCGGCTCGGCGACGATCGCGGTGTCCTGCTCGTGGACGTACCAGCCGGTGTAGCCGCCGGCCTCCATTGCCAGGACGGTCTCCTTGAGGGGCACGTCGCCCTGGCCCAGAGGGGGGAACAGGCCCATGTCGACGCCCTGGCGGGTGGTGATCTCGCCGGCGAGGCGTCGCCGCCCGATCTCCGCCTTCACGTCCTTCAGGTGGACCAGCCCGACCCGGTCGCCATGCTCGCGGGCGAACCAGGCCGGGTCCGTGCCGCCAATGTAGAGGTGGCCGGTGTCGAGCACCCACTTCACATCCGTGGCAGCCAGTGCCATCTCGACATCGCGCAGGGTCTCGACCTGGGTGCCCAGGTGGGGGTGCAGGACCTGGGTCAGGCCGTACGTGGCGCAGATCCCGTCGACGATCCGGATGCCCTCCGCAAGGTCCGCGAATCCAGCCGCGTCGAGCGGCGTGGGCGCGCGCCAGTCATAGTCGGCGACGGCGGCGGAGACGAAGAACTCCGCGCCGGTGCCCGACAGTCGACTCGCCATCCGCTCGGCTTCGGCCACCATCTCGTCGCGCCGCGACGGATCATGCAGCTGGATCGACACGAAGCCTGCCAGCATGCGGACCCCGTAGGAGTCCAACAGCGCCTTCGTCTCGTCGTTGGAGTCGGGGAAGAAGCCGTCGTCACCGAGCTCGATGGCATGCAGGCCGACGGACGTCAGCTCGTCGAGGACCCGGGTGGCGGACAGGTTGATGCCCCAGTCCGGCTGCTCGCAGATGCCCCACGAGCATGGGGCGCCCGCCACGCGATCGAGGAATGCCGTGGTCATGATTGCTCCATTCCGCTCGTCGTCCCAACGACTTCGTGAATACTACTAATGTCCTGACATAGTCTTCAACTGGAACGTCGGTCCATCAGCCCGGGAGATGGACGACGCACCGGCCCGCCTCGCTGGCCCGAGCGGCATCGAGGACCTCGAGGGTGGGAATGACGTCGGCGGCCGGCACCGGGAACTCGGTATCACCACGCAGCGCTGCGGCGAACTGCGAGTAGTAGTCCTGGTACGCGCCCTGTTCGGACGGCACCGGCGTGACGCCGTCCGCCGTGCGCAGGACGCCCCACAGCGGCTCGGCCTCGTATCCCCAGCGCGCGCCGAGGTCGATGGGGCGGTCGCCAGCGAAGATCGACGTGGCCTGCACGTCGGTGCCACGCGAGACATACGAACCATCAGTCCCGTAGGCGCGGTACTCCTTCGCGTCGAGTCGGTTGACCTTCCCGGCCGTCACGGTCGATCGCACGCCGTTCGCGTGCTGCATCGTGATCGTGAAGAAGGCGTCGGTGCGGCCCTCGGGGAGGTCGAGCCAGTCCATGCAGCAGAAGACCGAGCTGACCGGGCCCTGCAGCCACACCATCTGGTCGACCAGGTGCGCCCCGAGGTCGCGAAGAAGGCCGCCGTCAGGACCGGGATCGAGGTAGTCGGCGAGGTCCAGCTCGAAGCGCGACTCGATGCTCCACAGGTCGCCGAGTGCGCCGCTCTCCAGCACCTTCGCCAACGTGCGCACATCGGCGTCCCACCGACGGTTGTGGAACACCGACACCGGAACCCCGGCGTCCTGCGCCGCGGCGACCAGCGCCCGGGCCGCGTCGGCATCCGGGGCGAAGGGCTTGTCGGCGATCGTCGGGATGCCCGCCGCGATCGCCTCAAGGACGAGATCCCTGCGGGTCTGCGGCGGCGTCGTGATCGTCACGGCGTCGACGCCCGCGTCGAGCAGGTCCGTCATCGACGCGTACACCGGCACGTCGGGGAAGTCCTTGGCCAGTTCGGCTCGCCGCGTCGGTGAGTTCGTGACGACGCCGGCGAGCGTCACGTCGTCGGCTGCCTCGATGAACGGCGCGTGGAAGTACCGACCGCCCAATCCGTAGCCGACCAGGCCGAGCCGCATGACCGTCAACTTGCCGTGGTGCGCTACTCGGTCAACGGCGCGGGGATGCGCACAGGAGCCAGCTGCTGCTGCTCCTCCGGCACCGTCATGGCTCCCGTCATGATGGCGACCACGTCGTTCATCGATGCCGTCTGCGGGGTGACGACGGCGGCCCGCTTGCCGAGGCGGGCGACGTGGATGCGGTCGGCCACCTCGAACACCTGCGGCATGTTGTGCGAGATGAGGATGACCGGGATGCCGCGATCGCGGAGGTCCTGGATCATCTTCAGCACGCGCGCCGACTCGTTGACGCCCAGTGCGGCCGTCGGCTCGTCGAGGATGATGACCTTGCTGCCGAACGCTGCCGCGCGGGCAACCGCAACGGCCTGGCGCTGGCCACCGGAGAGGGTCTCGACCGCCTGGGTGATGTTCTGCAGCGTGCTGATGCCCAGGTTCTTCAGGTGGGCGGCGGCCTCCTTACGCATGGCCTTCTTGTCGAGGGACCGAAAGACGCTCCCGGCGATGCCCTTCTTGCGCACCTCGCGGCCGAGGTACATGTTGGACGCGATGTCGAGAGCGGGCGCGACGGCCAGGGTCTGGAACACCGTCTCGATGCCGTGCTCACGTGCCTCATGCGTGCTCTTGAATTCCACGCTCTCGCCCTCGACCGTCATCTCGCCGGCGTCAGGCGTGTGGGCTCCCGAGAAGCACTTGATCAGGCTGGACTTGCCGGCGCCGTTGTCGCCGACGACGGCCAGAACCTCGCCCGGGTACAGCTCGAGGTTCGCACCATCGAGCGCCACGACTCGACCGAACGTCTTGACGAGCCCCGTTCCCGTGAGGATCGGCTGCAGCGTCGCAAGCTCCGCGGTCATGTCTTCACCTTCCTGATCCACTGGTCGATGGCCACGGCGGCGATCACGAGGATGCCGACCGCGAGAACGCGATACGCCTGGTCGAGGCCCGCCAGCGAGAGGCCGTTCTCGACAACCACGATGATGAGTGCGCCGATCAGGGTCCCGAGCAGGGTGCCACGGCCACCGAACAGCGACGTGCCGCCGATCACGACGGCGGTGATGGTGTCGAGGTTGATCAGCGGGTCGACGTTCGGGCTGCCCGAGCCGACTCGTCCGAGAGTGATGAGTGCGCTGATGCCGATGATGAGGCCGGAGACCAGGTACACGCTGAACAGCACGCGCTTGGTCGAGATACCCGACAGCTGGGCGGCCGCGGGATCGTCACCGACCGCGTAGATGTGCAGGCCCCACGCCGTGTTTCGCAGGATGTAGCCGAAGATCGCGTACATGATCACCATGACGATGACGCCGTACAGCAGCTGGAAGCTGCCGATCTTGAACGTGTTGCCGAGCCACGTCATCTGGTCAGGCATCTCGGGGCCCTGGATCGTGCGCGCCTTGAACAGCAGCAGGGTGATGGCCGTCCAGATGGACAGCGTGCCAAGGGTGACGATGAACGGCGGCAGGTTGAACCGGGTGATCAGGAAGCCGTTGAGGCCACCCGCGAGGACGCCCGCGAGGATGCCGACGGTGATGGCGAGGTAGGCGTTCTGCCCCGCGATCGGGAGGACGTTCGACGCCGTCGGATCGACGGCGAGGTTCGCCATGACCATCTGGCTGAAGATCATGATGGCGCCGATGCTCAGATCGATGCCGGCGGTGAGGATGACCAGCGTCTGGGCGATGGCGAGCGTTCCGACGATGACGGTCTGCTGCGTGAGGAACGACAGGTTGCCCGGCAGCAGGAAGCGATGGTTGGCGACGTAGAAGACGATCATCGCGACGACGAGGACGATGAGCGGGCTGAGCCAGGGGTACTTGTGTAGGACGGACTGGACTCGCTGCATGGGGCTGGTGCGCTCCATGAACTCCTCGGCGAGATCCACCGTCTCCGGGGTTGCTGTGCTCACTTTGGGCCCTCCGACGATGGCCTATGGGATGAATGCGACGGTATCCAACTGGGACCGAAGAGGGGCGGCAATCCGCGGATTGCCGCCCCTCTTCCGTGCTATCTCAACGCAGTGGGATTAGCCCCAGGCGTTGTCGAGGCAGTACTGCGCGTCCTTCTGCGGGGCAACCGTGACCGTGTCCTGAGGATCGTTGGTGCACAGGGTGACGCCCGTGTCGAAGAAGGTGCCGTCGGCCGAGGTCGGTGCCGGCGGGGTGCCGCCTTCAGCAACCGTCTTGATGGCCTTGACGCCCTCTTCCGCCATCTTCAGCGGGTACTGCTGCGAGGTGGCCTGGATGCCGCCGTCGACGACCGACTGGACGCCGGCCTTGCCGCCATCGACGGAGACGACGTAGACGTCCTTGCCGGGCGTCTTGCCGGCAGCCGTGAGCGCCGCATCGGCGCCCTGAGCGGTCGGCTCGTTGATCGTGTAGACGACGTTGATGTCAGGGTTCTTGGAGAGGCAGTTCTCCATGCCCTTCTGGCCGCCGTCCTGGTTGGCGCCCGTGGCCTCAACGCAGACGATCTCGTAGTCGCCACCCTTGCCGGTCGTGTACTTGCCGGTCTTCGCTGCCGAGTTCATGTCCTTGGGGTCAGGAACGTCGACGCCGAGGCCCTTGAGGAACCCGTTGGCGCGGCAGTAGTCCACCGAGACGACGCGGTCGTTGAAGATGACCAGCTGCGCGATGGTGGCCTTGGCGCCAGCGAGCTTGCCGCCGGTCCACTGGCCGATGGCCTCGCCGGCGACGCAGTTGTCGGTGGCGAAGGTGATGTCGACGACGTCCGGCGGATCGGTCGGGGTGTCGAGGGCGATCACGTAGAGGCCGGCGTCACGTGCCTTCTTGATGGCGCTGTTGACGTTGACGGACATCGGGGTGATCAGGATGCCCTTCTGGCCCTGCGCGATGGCGTTCTCAATGGCCGTGATCTGGCCCTGGTCGTCGCCCTCATGCCTTGCCGGAGGCGATGGTGATGTCGACACCGTTCTCGTCACCGGCCTTCTTCGCGCCGGCCTGCATGGCGACGAAGAACGGGTTGGTGGAGTCCTTGGTGATCAGCGAGACGGCGATGGGGCCGCCCGCCGCAGCCGAGCCAGCAGCAGAGCCGGCGGCCGACGACGCGGGAGCAGCCGAGGCTGCAGCCGACGAGGCGACAGCAGCGGCCGAGGAGGCAACTGCTGCAGCCGACGACGTCGCGTTCGACGACGTGCTGGAGCTACAAGCCGCCAAAGTCACGGACAAGGCGCCGACGACTGCAACGGCAGCCATGGCCTTTCCGCGGGTCAAGCGGTGAGTCATGTGGTGTCCCTTCGAAGGGTGGGTGGTTGCGACACAGTGGTCGTTCGACATGTCTATTGCCCCGCCCCGCTGTTGGCGAGACAAGCCAGAACCTTGATACCGAACCGTTACGGTGATCGACCGCGGGCGACTCGGCCATGCCGTTCTTCCTCATGGCGTTGTCAGACCCGGTCTGACAACGTTGTCGCACTTTCTAGCGGCTCAGCCATTTACCGTCAAGAGGGAAGTCTGTAATACTCCCGCTTCGTAATGACAACGTTATCTAAGCCAGTCGAGGGCGCAGGCGGAGCGCGCTCACGGGCCACCATGCGCGATGTCGCCGCATTGGCCGGAGTGAGCCTCAAGACCGTCTCCCGAGTGGTCAATCGCGAGGCAGGAGTCAGCGACGAGCTGGTCTTGCGAGTCGAGCGAGCGGCGGAGCAGCTCGACTACCGGCCGAACCTGACGGCCAGCAACCTGCGCCGTTCGGACCAGCGCACCAGCACACTGGGCCTGCTCGTCGAGGACGTCGCGAACGAGTTCTTCTCGGCGATCCATCGCGGAGTGGAGGAGGTGGCCCGCCAGCGCCGGGTGGCCGTGATCGCCGCCAGCCTCGATCGCGACCCCGCCCTGGAGCGCGATCTCGTGTCCGCCTTCGCGTCGCGACGGGTGGACGGGCTGATCCTCGCCCCAACGGCTCCCGAGCAGGGGTATCTCACCAACGAGCTCCGCAGTGGCCTGCCCATCGTGTGCATCGACCGTCGACCGCACGGCGTCGACACGGACGTCGTGGTCACCGACAACCGCGTGGCCTCGGCGCAGGCCGTGCGGCACCTCCTGGACCGGGGGCATCGCCGGATCGCGTTCATCGGAGGTCAGGCGACGTTGATCACCGAGCAGGAGCGGCACCGCGGCTTCGTGGATGCGATGGCTGCCGCGGGGGCCGCGATCGACTCCCGACTCGTTCATCACGGTGCCCAGGACTCGGCTGACGCGATGGCTGTGGCGCGGGGACTCCTTGCCCTCGACGAGCCGCCCACCGCGATCTTCAGCGCACAGAACCTCATCACCATGGGTACCGTCCGCGCGCTTAGAGAGGTGGGCCTGGCGCACTCGATCGCCCTCGTCGGCTATGACGACTTCGCGCTCGCCGACCTCCTCGAGCCTGCGGTCACCGTGGTCGCGCAGGACGCCCGAGCCATCGGCCACCTCGCCGCTGAGCTGCTCTTCCGTCGCATGAGCAGCTGGTCCGAGCCGACGGACACGTACGTCGTCCCGTCGCGCCTGATCACTCGAGGATCTGGGGAAATTCCCCCGGCGTGAGCGGGGGCGTCCGCGCCGTCTCGGCGACGATCACGCCCGCCAGCACGACCACGCCGCCCACGGCCTGCGTCGGCGTGAACGTCTCGCCGAGCAGGGCCAGGCCGATCAGCGCGGCCCACAACGGCTCGGTCGTGCCGACGATCCCGGCTCGCTGGGCGCCGATGCGGCGCAGCGACCCCAGCACGAGCAGGAACGGTGCGACCGTCCCCATGAGCACGCCCCACACCATCAGCGCCCACACGGGCAGGCCCGGTCCGCCGTCGATGAGCGGCTCGGTGGTTACGTTGAGGATCGGGACAGGGGAAGTTCCACCACGGCGCCACGAACGCCCACGCGATGGTCGCGAAGATGAATCCCCACATGGTCAGCGACACGGCATCGCGATGCTCCTGTCCGCGCTCGCCCAGAAGCCAGTACGCCGCGAGCGCGACCGCGCACAGCAGCCCGGCGGCGACGCCGACGGGATCGAGGCTGAGCCCGGACCAGACCTGGGCGACCATGACCAGGCCGATCACGGTGAGCCCGATGGCGAGCCAGATGCGGTTGTCGACGGCGGTCTTGCGAGCGAACCGCAGCCACAGTGCCACCATCACGGGGGCGAGGAACGCCAGAAGCGTGCCGATCCCGACGTTCAACCGCGAGATCGTCAGGAAGTACAGGTACTGGACCAGAGTGAACGCGACGACGCCGTAGGTGATGAGGAACGGCAGTTCGCGCCGGGTGACGCGGAACCGGTCCCGGTGGCGGATCGCGATGTAGGCGACGAGGACGACCATCGCTCCCGCGTTGCGCAGCTGCGGTCAGGTGCATCGCGTCGAAGCCCGCGTTAAGGGCGTCCTTGGCGATGACCCCGTTCAGGGCGAACAGGAATGCGGCAAGCAGGTACATGCCGACGCCGACGGTGTCGCCGCGTGACCTGCCGAACCTTGCTTCGCGGTCACCTTCGCTAGTCGATCAGCAGGTGCCACGCACGCGCACCGCCGACGAGGGCGGCTGAGTTGGGGACGATGACGACGTCGTCGCCGAGCTTCGCGAGAACGTTGGGCGTGATGTGCCGGGAGTTGCCGCCACCCACGTACAGGCGGTCCCACAAGAACACGGGGCGCAGGCCTTCGACCATGCGTCCCACTCGGCGTGACCAGAGCGCGTCGCCGAGACGTCGGCGCTCGTGCTCGCCGATGTAGGTGTCGTACGACAGCCCCCAGCGCACCGGCGCCTGTGACATCTCCAGGTGCGGAGCCAGCCGGCTGCCGTCGAAGATGGCGCAGCCGAGTCCGGTGCCCAGGGTCAGGACGAGCTCGAGGCCCTGACCGGCGATGACTCCGGCTCCGTGCACCTCCGCATCGTTCAGCACGATGGTCGGGACGCCCAGCGCCTCCGAGAGCGCCGTCTGGGCGTCGAAGCCCTCCCACTGCTCGACGAGTTCGGGCAGCACACGCGTCCGCGGTCCGGACTTGGTGACGTAGTGCGGGGTGGTGACGACCACGCCGTGGCGGATCATCCCCGGCAGGCCGACCGTGGCGCGCTCGGCCTTGGGCAGCTGTCCGGCGAGGTCGACGAGGGTCTTCACGAACAGGGCGGTCGGCAGTGGGTACGGGGTCGGCACGCGGATGGGGTGGGCCCGCATAGTCCCGGCGTCGTCGAGGACCGAGCCCTTGATGCCACCGCCGCCGCAGTCGATCGCCAGAGTCGTCATGCGCTGCATTCTGCCGTGCGGGGAGCGGGTATTCTTCTCGGGCTGCCTTGGCAACGAGGCTGCGGGGAGGCGTCGCCTAGTCCGGTCTATGGCGCCGCACTGCTAATGCGGTTTGGGCCTTCAAGCCCATCGAGGGTTCAAATCCCTCCGCCTCCGCCAATGTGGATGGGGACCCCTGGTGGGTCCCCATCACATTTTGGGCGCGGCGCTTGAGTGCGCGCGGGAGCAGACAGAACGGGCGCCCCGGAGGAGGGGGCGCCCGTTCTGTCTTTCGAAGGGACAGAGAACGTCTTAGCCGACCAGCACCTTCTTGCCGTCGAACGTGGAGGGCACCGCGGCCAGATTCCTCTGGGCCGGTCCGTGGGTCACCTGACCCGTCGCGGTGAAACGCGATCCATGCGCGGGGCAGGTCCATCCGCCGCTGGACTGCGTCACAGGGAAGCCCGCGTGCGTGCAGCGCAGGTTCAGGGCCTCGTAGGTCGATGTTCCGGTGCGGACCACGGCCGTCGGAACGCCATTGACCGAGCCGATCGCCACCGCGCCGCCGACGTGGGCGAGGGCTGAGATGCGGCCCACGTGCACCGCAACTCTGCCGTCCTTGCGGTGATGGATTCCCCCGGCCGCCTCGGCCTCGTCGGCCAACACCACCGGTCCGAGAGCCAGGACGGCGAGTCCGCACGCTCCCTTGAGCACGTCGCGTCGTGTTGTCATGATTCCCGCCCGCTGGTCACGAACAGGAGGCTAGGAGACGGGTCCTGTGGCTGCGCTTAAGTCGCGGTCGGTACACTTCCCGTCGGTCGTTCGCGACCATGCGCCCGTAGCTCAACGGATAGAGCATCTGACTACGGATCAGAAGGTTGCAAGTTCGAATCTTGCCGGGCGCACTCCCCAGCCCTCCACCAGCCGCGCTTCTCCCTTGTGCGAACCAGGTGGCAGTTCGCGCAACGAACATCACCGCTTTCTCCTTCGTTCGCGACATCGTGCAGGAGTGCGGATCGCGAGAAGGGCCGCGTGTCGTCCGCGCCCGATACTCGCGTGAGGCGTGACATCAACCTGGTCGGTCGGACATGGCGAGTGGGCGGTCACCGTCGGGTGACCGCCCACTCGTCTATCAAGCCGCGGGACTCTCGTGGATCGGCCCCTGCCGGCTGCCGCGAAGGACTAGGGAAGGAGCTTCGAAGCGAAGGTGAAGACGTTCGCCGACTTGGCGTTCACGTTGACGCTCACCCAGCCGTGCTGCGTGTCACCGGGGGTGACGACGCGGGTGAAGTTCGCAAGACCGAGCGGGTTGTCGATGGTGAGAACGTGTGAGTCGCCGTTGACCAGCGCGACCTTGCCGTTGAATCCGGCGACGAGCTGAGCCAACTTGGCCTTCTCGTCGGCGTAGTGGGGGACGGGATCGGCGTTGATCGCCGAGTTCCACATGTCCGCCTGCTGCACGACCATGATCCCCTTCGATCCGCGCTTCTTCGCGAAATCGAAGCCGGACTGGAGCCACGCGAGATTGGCCGCGTTGCGCGCCGTGTACTCCGCCTCGTTGCCGTTCTGCTTGGTCGGGTCCGTCGTGACCTTGCCATCGGGATCCAGCATCGCGCCTGCGGCATTGAACTGCAGCGCGTTGTTGTCCGTGCCCGGGGTGTTGACGGTGATGTACGTGACGCCGTCGTGCTCCCAGCGGGCGTTCTCAGGGAACTGGGCGCTCTGCTGCGTCAGGTCGAGTCGATCCTGCCCGAGGGACTTGTTGCTCGAAAAGAACATCTGGCGGAGCAGGGTCAACTGCGCGTTGGGATCCAGCGATCCGTTGCTCACGCGGTCGCAGTCGGTCCACTCGTTGTCGCCGGGCGTGTAGATCGTCGCCCACTTGATCGACGCGAACATCGCCTGCGCGTTGGTGTACGGGTTGTAGCCCGTGGCGGGGTCTGTTCCGCACAGCGAGTTCTTCCCGGCCTTGATGTCACCGTCGAAGACCGTGAAGACGAGTTCCTGCTTGTTGATGTCGGCGATGACGCTGGCCTCAGCGGCGATGCCGGGCGCGTTGTAGGGCTGGTCGCCCCACAGGCCGATCGTGTAGCCGCCGCGATCCTCCGCGGAGGCGGTGGACATTGGGGCGGCGATGACGGCTGCGGTGGCTGCGGCCGTGACGGCGGCAGCGATCGCGAAGCGTCGCAAGGTCATGTGGTGACTCCTCGTGAGTGGGAACGAGGTCACACCACATCAGCGGCGAGTGAGTTCGGACCGGCAGCGCCGTGACGGACAGATGAACACAAGCAGTACATTTCCGGCTTGGCTACAAGGCGCGCACCTTGTTGTTACGCGGATCGTGAGTGAGCTCGACGAGGCCAAGGGCCTCGAGCAGCGGCGGCAGGTACATGCCGAACCGTCCGCGGTAGCCGTTCCGCAGTCCGTACCAGCCACCGACCGGGTTGTCGTCGGCTCGACCGAATGCCTCGACGGTTCCGGGCGTGACCGGCTTCTTCTCATCTGCAGCGCCCAGGTCCACCCAGTCACCCTGCTCCTTCAGCCAGGCGTGCAGGTCGTCGATCGCCTCGAGGCGGTACTTGAGGGTCGTCGAACCCACCTGGCACACGAGCGACGGCGGATCGGCGGACTCGTCCCGGTACATCGTGTACGCCGATGATCCCGGTGCGGTCGTCAACTGCCACGGATCGTCCTTGGTCCCGCTCCCTGTAGCCACGTCGTCCTCCATGCTCGATGTGTTCGCCAAGGAGTACCACCAAATCTCCCGAAGCGCCCCCTATGTCCCTAGAGTGACGCTGTGAATCGGCAGCCGAGGCCGTTCGCATGAGATCCCTGGGGATCGCGCTGCGCGGAGTCTCAGCGCGCGCCGGCCTCCGTCGGGTTCTGATCGCCTACGCCCTGTACAGCTTCGTCGAGTTCTCGGTCTGGCTGGCGATCCTCCTCTACGCGTACGCCCGCGGTGGTGCATCGCTGGCCGGCTTCGCGGCGGTCGTGCAGCTGGTGCCAGCGGCACTGGTGGCGCCGATGCTGGCGGGGATCGGCGATCGGATGTCCCGGGGCACGGCGCTACTGGTGACGCACGGCGCCGTGGCCGTCACGGCGGCCTTCACCGGCACGATGCTGGTCATCGACGCGCCCGTCCCTGCCGTCCTGGCCTGCGCGACACTGATGACGACGGCCATCGCGGTCGTCCGCCCGGTGCACTTCGCGGTCATGCCGCAGGTCGCGCGATCGCGCGAGCAACTGGTGTCGGCGAACTCGCTCTCGTCGGGGGCGGACGGGATCGCCTTCTTCGTCGGACCCGCCGTCGCCGGTGTGCTCGTGGCGATCTCGGGCCCCGGTCTGGTGCTGTTCGTCGGCGTCGTCGCCTCCACGGTTGCCGCACTGCTGTGCCTTCGCCTCGGGCTCGGTCCCGCTCGAGAGTCCGCTCCGGGCGAGATCGATGGCTGGCGAACGTCGTTGGACGGCCTGCGGTCCCTGCGTGGGGACTGGGGGAGCATCGCCCTGCTCCTCGTCCTGGCCACCAACTTCGTCCTCGTCGGCGCGATGGATGTCCTCGGTGTCGCCTACGCGAGCGAGGTGCTCGGCATGGCGGACGTGGGTGCCGGCCTCGTGGTCGGAGCTGCGGGTGTCGGCGCCCTCGTGGGAGCAGCGATCGCCGCCGGCCTGACGATCCGTCGCCACCTGACGTTCGTCATCATCGGCGGGGGCTGCGTGCAGGGGCTCGGATTCGCCGTCGTGGCCGTGATCGCGGGTCTGGTGCCGGCGATGATCGCCCTCGCGATCTCCGGGATCGGTGCCACCGTCCTCATGGTCTCCGGTCGGACCCTGCTGCAGCGATCGACCGACGATCACGTCCTGGCCCGAGTCTTCGCTGTACAGGAGGGCACCGCGCTGCTCGGCCTCGCCGTCGGCGCGGCGCTTGCCCCGGTCCTGATCTCCTGGCTCACCGTCTCGTCGGCCTTCCTTCCCTTCGGCCTGGGTGCCGTCGCGTTGACTCTTGCTGGATTCGTCGCTGTGCGCCGACTCGACGAACGGTCGGTCATTCCGGTGCGCGAGATCGAGCTGCTGCGTCGGGTGCGGTTTCTGGGGGTGCTTCCGCAGTATGAGCTCGAGCGGCTGGCAGGCAGCAGTGACTTCGTCGATGTCGCTCGGGGCGTCGAAGTCGTCACTCAGGGGGGAATCGGCGACACGTTCTACGTCATCGACCGTGGCGATTTCACCGTGACGGTGGACGGAAAGCTGCTTGAGGGCGCTCTGGCCGCGGGCGACTTCTTCGGCGAGATCGCCCTGCTCAACGGTGTCCCGCGCACTGCCACCGTCACAGCCATCGACGACGCACGTGTCCTACGGGTGACGGCCGAGGCGTTCCTGGCGGCCGTCACGGGCAGTGTCAATGGTCGCGAGATCGCAAACCAGGTGGTCGAGGCGCGGCTGAATCACGACCGGCACGTCGTCGAGTACCGCGACGACGCGTCCTAGCGATTCGTCTGTCTCGGTTCAGACGCGCAGCAGCCAGTTGCGGCGGTGGTACAGCAGCGTGAGACCCGCTCGATACATGTTGTGCAGCGAGGGATTCGGGTGCTCCGGTGTCTCCGAGCCAGTCTCGGCAGTGACCCACTGGGCACCCTGCTCATGTGCTGCGTTGATCCGCGCGGCCATGAGGGCGAGCTGCGCACCCCGTCCCCGGAATTCGGGCAACGTGGCGGCACCGGCTAGTTGAGCAGCCCCGTCGTGCACATGCAGGACGCCGACGCCCACGAGGTCGTCGCCGTCGAAGGCACCGAAACCTGAGTACTGCGGCGCGTCCACCTGCAGGCCCGCCCACGTCGTCATGATCGGCGGCATCTCCATGCCCTCGATGAGTACCCGCCCGAAGTCGGCCGCGCGGTCTGGGCCGACTTTCTCGATCCGCAGAGTCGTGTCGACGGACGGTGCGGGGCCGGCAGGCCGCATCATCTTGGCCCACGTCCCGCCGCGCTCCCAGCCCCGGCGCGTCAGCAGCTCGACGGTCGCATCCGTCTCCTGAGGCGGTGCCACCTGTACGACAAGGACGTCACCCCCTGCCTCCCTGAGTCCATCGGTGACCTCGTCCAGCACGGCCTCGGTCATCGGCTCGGTCACCCCGAGTGCGAAGGCACGGGTGAAGTACGGAATGAACGGCGCTGCTCGCATCCGCACAAGCAGTCCACCGCCGACGCGGCGACAGTCGATGCCCAGTTCGGAGCTCATGGCGTCGTCGGCGAGACCCACGAGCGATTCGACCGTGGCGGCTTCGTTGAGCTCCGCGATGCGCGACTTCTCGACGAGTTCCACGGCAACCCTCCTGGTGCGGAGTGACTACGTTGCGGGCCATTCTCGCAGGAAGGGGTTCTCCCAGAGCTGTGTTCCGTCCTGGACAGTGAAGCCCGAGAGCGTCGGATGGGTCATCACGAAGTTGGCCGTGCACGGGTCGTCGATCAGCAACCCCCAACCCCGGGCCAGCAGGTGGAACTGCAGTTGGCCCTCGACCAGGCGGTTGGTGGTGCCGATGGCCATGAGCCGGACGCTGGACTGCACCGCGTCGCTCACGGGCTCGAGCAGTTCGAACTCGACCCCTTGCACGTCGATGTGCAGGAGGTCGGTCTGGGCCTGTCCCGCCAGCAGAGTCGACACACAGACGCCAGCGACGTCGCGGTGCCGTAGATGAGCGCCGCGGTAGTCGACCCCGGTTCCGGGCAGTGTCCACACGGCTGCCCCCATGTCGAGTTCGTCGATCTCGGGGAACTGCAGCGTCGTTGTCGTGTGCCACCCCGCAGCCTGCACGACAAGTAGCTCAGCATCGCCGTGGCCCGCCGAGCAGACGGGCGGCGATGTCGGCGGCAGTCCCCTCGACAAGTTCGACGCTCACCCCGTTGTCGCGGGCGTGCTGCACCGCCCACCCGGCGCGAGTGGGGTCGGCCTCCACGGCGACGCCGCTGGCACGCAGGCCGAGGCGGCGGGCGTACACGATGCCGGACACCGACCATGGCGCCCAGCCGGCCCCGACCTCCACGATCCGGAACGTCTCCGTCGCCGTGGCCAGTGCCTGTGCGAGCGCGGCGTATTCGACGTCTTCGCTGCGGTATCCGTCATCCGGGATGGGCAGGTCGGTCCTGGTCACGCCACTGAGCTGCTGGGGAGCCCACGGAAGCATGGGAATGCGGGTGCGGATGCCCGACCAGTCCACGAGGTACGTGTCCTCCGCGGCGGGGAGGTCGGTGCAGCGAAGGGACTCGAGCAGGAGTTCGACGTCGAAGGACGTGATCGGCCGGGCGATCCCGTTTCCGAGGCTGGGGGCAGCGAGCAGCCCTGGCAGCTCCCCCGCCGACCGTCGAGGCGCCCGTGCCTTGAAGGGCAGGCGCATCGGGCGAGGCTAGAGGTTCGGCGGCCCGGTGTCCTGCTGTGGCGCGGTTGGTATCCGGGGGATGTCCCGCCGGTGTGGCCGCGGGGGTCGATCGAGACAATGGCCACGTGGCTGCGCCGTCTCGGAACCTCGTCAACCTGGAGACGGTGAGCAAGTCCTTCGGCGACCGCCCCCTCCTCGACCAGGTCTCGACGGGGGTCAACGCGGGCGATCGGATCGGGGTGGTCGGCCGCAACGGAGCGGGCAAGACCACGCTCCTCGACGTCATGGCCGGCCTCGAGCCGCCCGACTCAGGCCGGGTGAGCGTCTCGTCGGACGTTCACATCGGCGTCCTTCGGCAGAACCCCGAGGTCGATCCGCTCACCACGATCCTCGAGGCGGTCGTCGGCACCGGCGCAACGCATGAGTGGGCGGCTCAACCGCGGGTTCGCGACGTCCTCGAAGGCCTCCTCGGCGGGCATGACGACGCGTTGCTCGATCGACAGCTGGGCGACCTCTCCGGGGGCGAACGCCGCCGCGTCGAGCTGGCCCGACTCCTTGTCGCCGACCTCGACCTCCTGCTCCTGGACGAGCCCACGAACCACCTTGACGTGGAGATCGTGGCCTGGCTCGCCGACCATCTCAAGGACGCGCAGCGGACTCGCGGTCGTCGTCGTCACGCATGATCGCTGGTTCCTCGACGAGGTGTGCGACCGCACGTGGGAGGTGGTCGGCGGGGCCGTCGAGGAGTATGACGGCGGCTACTCGGCGTACGTCCTGTCGAAGGCCGAGCGGCAGCGGCAGAGCGCGGCGTCCGAGGCACGGCGCAACAACCTGCTGCGCAAGGAGCTGGCCTGGCTGCGCCGCGGCGCCCCGGCACGCACGTCCAAGCCGAAGTTCCGCATCGACGCGGCGAACGAGCTCATCAGCGCCGAGCCACCGCCGCGTGACGCGGTCGAGCTGCTCTCCTTCGCCGACGCGCGACTGGGCAAGATGGTCTACGAGGTGCATGACGCCACCTTGTTCATGGGTCCCAAGCGGCTGTTCGACCACCTCACCTGGAACATCGGTCCCGGCCAGCGCATCGGGATCCTCGGGCCCAACGGCGCGGGCAAGACGTCCCTGCTTCGCATGATCCTGGGCGACGTCCACCCGTCGCACGGGCGAGTGGTGACGGGGCAGACGGTGAAGCCGGCCTACCTCTCGCAGCACCTCGAGGAGCTCGATCCCACCTGGCGGGTCATCGAGGCGGTGGAACGCGTCGCCCAGCGAGTCGACCTCGGCAAGGGCCGCGAGCTCTCCGCGGGCCAGCTCTGCGAGCGGCTCGGGTTCGGTGCGGATGGTCAGTGGACGCCGGTGGGCGACCTGTCCGGCGGGGAGCGCCGCCGACTCCAGCTGACGCGCCTGCTCATGGGCGCCCCGAACGTCCTCGTCCTCGACGAGCCAACCAACGACTTCGACGTCGAGACCCTCTCCGCGCTCGAGGACCTGCTCGACGGCTTCGCCGGGACGCTCCTGATCGTGTCGCACGACCGCTACTTCCTCGAGCGCGTCTGCGACGACTTCGTCGCGCTGCTGGGAGACGAGCAGGTCCGTGACCTTCCGGGCGGAGTCGAGGAGTACCTCGACAGGCGGCGTGCCCTGCAACGGGCGGCGGACGAGAGCGCCGCCGCCGTCGTGGCAGCGGCGCTGCCGTCGAAGTCGTCCGCCGCGCGTCAGCGTGAGGTGCAGAAGGCCCAGTCGCGCCTCGAGCGTCAGATCGACAAGCTCCGCGACCGGGAGGCCGACCTTCATCGACTCCTCAGCGAACACGCCACCGACTACGAGCAGGTAAGTGTCTTGAACGACGAGCTGCGTGAGGTCGAGTCCCGGCGAGAGGTGCTCGAGGACGAGTGGCTGACGCTCGTCGACTAGTGGTCTGAGATCCGGACGTGATTTCTCCCGATTTCACTAGACTCCCGAGCGTGAATCTGCCGACCCGCGCCATCGGAGATCTGCAGGTCTCGGCCATCGGCCTTGGCTGCATGCCGTTGTCGGATCCACCGATGCTTGCCCACCGCGACCGGGCGATCGCCACGATCCACCACGCGCTCGACCTGGGCGTCACGCTGTTCGACACGTCGAACATCTACGCGCCCGCCTGGGACGCGGTCGGGCACAACGAGGCTCTCGTGGCGGAGGCGCTGCGCACCTACGGCGGAGCCGCCGATCTGGCACGGGTTCTCGTGACCACCAAGGGCGGACTGACCCGTGGTGAAGGCGAGACGTGGGGGCGTGATTCGACTCGCGACGGCCTGCGGAGGGCGTGCGAGGCGAGCCTGCGCGCGCTCCGCGTCGAGGCGATCGAGCTGTATCAGCACCACCGCCACGACCCGGCGATGACATACGCCGAGCAGATGCTGGCCCTCAAGTCCCTGAAGGACGATGGCCTGGTTCGGCGCCTCGGCCTGTCGAATGTCACGCTGCCCGAACTCGATCTCGCCCTCGAACTTCTCGGCGGCCCGCAGGACGGCGGCATCGTCTCCGTCCAGAACGAGTTCTCGCCGCGATACCGCGCCGACGCCGATGTCCTCGATCGGTGCACCGAGCGGCGGATCGCGTTCCTGCCGTGGTCACCCCTGGGCGGCTCGGCCGAGGCGCATGACGTCGGATCGCGTTACGAGGCGTTCCACGAGGTCGGCGAGTCCCTTGCCGCCTCGCCTCAGGAGGTCGTGCTTGCCTGGCTGCGCATGATCAGCCCGATCGTCATACCGATTCCGGGAGCCACTCGGCCCGCGACCGTCGACTCGATCGTGCGTGCGCTGTCCCTTGAACTCTCGGACGGGCAGTTCGCCGTACTTCAGGCGACGCAGCCACGAGGCACGTCCATGTATCCCGAAGACCAGCCGCCCGAGCCCCCTGCGCTGACCGGCCATGACCGCCTCGGACGCCCAGCAGCGACGTGTCGTGATCGTCGGCGCGGGTTTCGGCGGGCTCACTTGCGCGCGCATTCTGGCCAGGCAGTCCGGCTACGCCGTGACCGTCATCGACCGTAATCCGTATCAGGTGTTCTCCCCGCTGCTCTACCAGGTCGCGACCGGCGGGACTCCCCGAAGACGACATCGCGTATCCGGTCCGAGCCGCAGTACCGGGGGCGACGTTCCGTCGAGGTGACGTCGTGCGGATCAGGCCCGATGCGAAGACGGTGCGGCTCGCCGACGGGACCGTCCTCCCGTGGGACGACCTCGTGCTCGCCGTCGGCAGCACCGGAACCACGTTCGGGGTGCCCGGAGTGGCCGAGAACGCCCTGCAGATGAAGACGATCCAGGAGGCGCGGGCCATTCGACGCCGACTGCTGCAGACCTACGAGGACGTCGAGCTCGGGCCGACTGCCCGAAGGAGGCGCTGCGCGTGGTCGTCGTCGGCGGGGGGCCCACGGGTGTCGAGCTCTCGGGTGCCGTCGCCGAGCTCCAGCGCGCGATGCGCCACGAATTCCCGTCGATCTATGACGCTGCCGGCGTCACCCTCGTCGAGGCCGGGCCGCGCCTCCTGCCGTCCTTCTCGGAGAAGTCGAGCGCGCATGCGAAGGAGCGAGCTCGAGCACCTGGGCGTGACGGTGATGCTCTCCGCCGCCGTCGACCGCATGTATCCCGGCGACGTGCACCTGAAGTCGGGCGAGGTGCTGATTGCGGGCACCATCGTGTGGGCTGCCGGCGTGGCCGCGCCCGACGCATGGAAGTACCTCGGCACCACCGACCGGATGAACCGGCTCGAGGTGTCGCCCAGCCTTCAACTGTCGGACTCGATCTGGGTGATCGGTGACATCGCGCACCGTCGACGGCTGCTGATGGTCGACCGCTCCCGATGGTGGCCTCGGTCGCGATGCAGATGGGCCGCTACGTGGCCCGGGCGATCGTCGACCGCGACCGTGGCCGGGCTCTGGAGCCGTTCTCCTACAAGGACAAGGGCCAGATGGCGACGATCGGCCGGCGCCGGGCCGTGGTCGAACTGCCCAGCGGGGTGAAGCTGCACGGCACGCCCTGCCTGGTTCTCCTGGCTGGGGCTGCACATCTTCTACCTGGCCGGCGGTCGGCAGCGTGTCAGCGTGATCGCCGACTGGTTCTGGAACTACGTCGCATGGGGCATCGGGCCGCGCCGCACCGTCATCGACTGACTCCGGCGATACGGCTCTACGCGGTGGGCGTGGGGCTGGCGACCGGTGCCGGGGCCTCGCTCGGTTGCTGGAGGGTGCCGGCGCAGGGATGCGGCCGGCGTGGGTACCGGCTTGGGCGCGTTCTGCGCGAGTTCCTTGAGGTACTGCCCGTAGGGCACGAAGCACTGGGCCGACCGGCGGCCTTCGCTCCAGCCGCGACTCGTCGGCCAGATGGCCCACCAGCCCGGATACGGAACCTTGCCGTCGTACTTCTTGCCCATCTTCTCGCACACGCTGCGCGTGCTCTTCTCCACCGACGACTTGCCCGGGGAACTTCGAGCCGGCCCCGCCGAGCTCCTTGTCGAGGACCTTGATCCAGTTCTTCTTGGGGTCCTTGCACGGGTAGGCGCGACGTCGCTGTCGCGTTCGGCTCCTTCGGCGTGCAGAAGTCGAACACCGTCGGCCTTGTTTGCGGCGACGAAGGCGGCGGCCGTGCCGGTGATCGGCTTCAGGTGCAAGGCCGCCCTGCAGCACGACGTCGCACCGCATCCACCGCTCGCCCGGCCGCCCACTGCGCGTCGGTCGGGAACAGCGGCACGATCTGCCAGCGGCTGGGCAGCACCCGATCGGCCAGGCCGAGGTAGACGTTCATGGTCGCCACGTTGCACGGTTGTCCTGCGGAGATCTTCGCGCCGAGGGTGGCCTTCGAGGGGAGTCCGAACGAGTCGGGCAGGGGGCGCACGTAGTAGGTCTCGGCGGTGTGCGAGGCATCGCAGGCGATGGCGGGAGCGGCGCTCGACACCTTGTGAAGCGTGGAGGCGGGGTACTTGTAGCAGGCGCCCACCAGCGGATCCGCCGATGCGGATGCCGGGGCAACCAGACCGGCGGCGATGACGGCCGCGAGAGCGATCAGCCCCGTCCAGGCGTTGCGTCGGGTCCGCATGGTGCTCCTAGGCGCTCGTTAGTGGGCGCGACGACTGGGCCGCGCGGGGACCCCACGATAACTCAGGCATCGGCCACGGACCGCTATCGCGCTGGCCCGTGCCGCGCCTCACAACTGCGTGATCTCGACGCTGACGCCGAGGTCCTCGCTCTTGCCGCCTGCGTAGATGCCCTTCAGTGGCGGCACATCCGCGTAGTCGCGGCCTCGAGCCACGATGACGTGGGCCGCGCCGACCGCGCGGTCGTTGGTGGGGTCGACGGCCTGCCACTCGCCGTCCCAGTACTCCACCCAGGCGTGGGACTCGCCGATGACGGTCTCGCCCGGCGCGGGCTCCTCGGTGTGCAGGTAGCCGCTGACGTAGCGGGCGGGGATGGCGGCCCCGCGCAGCAGCGACAGCATGGCGTGGGTGAAGTCCTGGCACACGCCCTGACGGCGACTGCCACGCCTGCGCCGCCGTCGTGGACACGTTCGGTGACCCCGGAGGTGTAGCTGATGCCGCTCACGCGTGGCGCTCATCGCGAGCTCGGCGGCCTCGCGCGGCGTGCGGGCCGAACGCATCGCGGTGACGATCGGCGCGCGGTCGGTCGTCGGTCGGGTCGTCGACGTACTCGGTCAGGGCCGAGCAGTTCGGCGTAGCGGTCCTGCACCGGCGCCGAGTGGACGACCTGCCCACGTCGTGCCCGGCAGGAGCTCGGGCTTGGGCGGTGTATGGACCGTGCTGGTCGCGACGATCTCCAGGACGCGGTGGGGCACGTGCACGTCGAAGGCCTCGACGTGCGCACCCCAGTAGTCGTCGTAGGTCTGCACCGAAGCGCTCGGGTGGATCTCGAGGTAGTGGCTGATCAGCAGCTGGCCGTCGGACGTCAGCGGCGTCATGCGCACCTCGTTGAACGAGGCCTCGACCTCGTCGCCGTAGCGGAATCCGGTGCGATGCCTGATGTAGCAGTCGCCGGCCAGAGCGTCGGGACATCAGTGGCTCCACACGATCGTGCCGTGCTGCCGGAAGAAGGCCCGGTCGAACTTCCTCATGGGCGCGCACCGCCGCGGCGCGCGTCGTCTCGACGATGCAGGTCGACGTCACTCGGACGAGGAGATCATGGCGTACTCGAGTTCCGACCTCAGCATCCCGACCTCGCGCAGCAGTTGAGAACTGTCGCTGGCGCCGAGCGCCTGGAGGCCGCGAACCGCGTTCTCGGCGTCGGCCGCGCACGAGCGCATCGAGCGGGGGAACGCCGGGTCGAGCACGAGGTACTTGCGCACGTTCGCCGAGCGTCATGGGCTGCCCGGTGCGCAGGAACGGCGACAGCGCGCCGGCGGCGCGCAGGACCGCAGACGGGCCGGAGGCGGGCCACCACTCGTCGTGCCGGATGTCGAGGAGGCGCCCGACGAGGTCGATGCGCTCGAGCTCGCGGCCGAGCACCATGAAGTGGAAGGCCTGGTCGCGGGGCATCGTCCAGTCGACGACGCCGTTGACGACCAGCAGTCGCTCGAGGACGCGGTGCAGGGCGACGCCGGGGCTGGACGTGAAGGCGATGCCGCGCGTCAGCGCGATGTGTGCGGAGTTGAGCGCCTCGAAGGTGTCCTGCGACAGCGAGTCGCGCACCGCGCGCGCATTGGCGCGGGCCGACGAGACGGCGCCGGTGATCGACGACGGGTCGGCATCCTTGCCGACCACGCGCTTGACCATGTCGCGTGCCGTCGTCGCGCCCTCGGTCGGCATCGACAGCGCCTCGAGCAGGATCCGGGCAGCCAGCGCCTCGGGCACCGACCGGTCCTCGATGAGCAGCTGGTGGTGCTCGGCCAGCAGGCGCGCCGTCGCCTCGGCGCGCTCGATGTAGCGCCCGAGCCAGAAGAACGACTCCGCAAGCCGGCTCAGCATGCCGGTCCGCCTGCTGCTGCTGGCGCTCCTGCTGCACGATGCGATCGTCGTGGCTGGTGGGCGCGTTGTAGCGCTTGGAGAAGTTGGCCGCGACGGCGCGTGACAGGCGACGCTCGTGCGGCTCCGGCGACGGCGTCTCCTCGGGTGCCTGGTCGAGGGTGCCGTCGTCGATCACCCAGGTGTCCTTCGAGCCGCCACCCTGGCTGGAGTTCACGACCAGGCTGCCCTCGGGAAGCGCCACGCGGCTCAATCCGCCGGGCAGCACGAAGACGTTGGTGCCGTCGTTCACGGCGAACGGCCTCAGGTCGACGTGACGCGGTGCGATCCGGCCGTCCGTCGACGACGGTCGGGCAGGTGGAGAAGGTGACGACCGGCTGCGCGATCCACCCACGCGGGTCCGCCAGCACTGCCTTGCGGGTGGACTCCATCTGCTCGTCCGTGGCCGACGGTCCCATCATCAGGCCGTACCCGCCCGAGGCATCGCTGGGCTTGATGACCATCGTGTCCATGCGTTCGAGGACCCAGGCGCGCTTGTCGGGGTCCTCGAGGTCGTAGGTGTCGACGTTCGGGAGGATCGGCTCCTCGTCGAGGTAGTAGCGGATGAACGCGGGAACGTACGGGTAGATGGCCTTGTCGTCGGCGACCCCGTTGCCGATGGCGTTGGCGATCGTCACGTAGCCGGCGCGGGCGGCATTCACCAGGCCCGGTACGCCGAGGATGCTGTCGGGGCGCAGGTGGACCGGGTCGAGGAAGTCGTCGTCGATGCGGCGGTAGATCACGTGGACGGGCTCAGGACCCGACGTCGTGCGCATCCACACGCGCGAGTCGCGGCAGTAGAGGTCGCGGCCCTCGACCAGCTCGACACCCATGTTGCGAGCCAGGAAGGCGTGCTCGTAGTGCGCGGAGTTGTGGACGCCCGGAGTGAGCACGACGACGGTGGGCTCGGTGATGCCGTTCGGCGCGGCCGCGCGCAATGCCTCGAGCAGACGCTCCGGATACTCGTTCACGGAGCGAACGCGATAGTCCGTGAAGATCTCCGGAAGCACGTGGGCGAGCGTGCGGCGGTTCTCGATGACGTAGGAGACGCCCGACGGGTTGCGCAGGTTGTCCTCGAGGACGCGGAACTCGCCCGCCTCGTCGCGGATCAGGTCGATGCCGGAGACGTGGATCCGGACGTTGTTCGGGGTCTGGATGCCCCACGCCTGACGGTGGAAGTGCGTGGAGCTGGTGACCAGCTTGATGGGGATGAGGCCCTCGGCCAGGATCCGGCCGTCGCCGTAGATGTCGTTCAGGAAGGCCTCGAGGGCGCGAAGTCGCTGGATGACGCCGGCCTCGATCTGCTTCCACTCCGAGGGCGTGAGGAGCCGAGGAACGAGGTCCATCGGCAGCGGACGCTCGCGCTCCCCGAGCGTGAACGTGATGCCGTGGCGGTCGAGGTAGGCGTCCCTCTGCCGGGCCCGCTCGGACAGGCCCTCGCTGCCCAGGCCGGAGAGCGTCCGGTGGAGGTCGGCGTGGGTCGTCCGGGGGGCGTCGTCGGACAGCAGCATCTCGTCGAACGGCGTTACCGACACCACGACACCTCCCGTCGCCTCGCGCTCTAGTGATCTTCCACACACTCGTTGGGGAGCACACTAAAGAACTTGTGTTTCGGCCACGTTGCCGCCTTCTGGCGGAAGATCGGGGGACCTTAGGCCTCGTACGGCCCCGGGCTCGCCCCATAGGCTGACGGACGCGAGCGCGAGCCGGTCCCGGCGACGCCTCGCGCGCCTCGCACCAGCCACGTTTGGAGATCGCGTTGCTCATCGGAGTTCCTCGTGAATCACGTCCCGGCGAGACCCGCGTCGCCGCGACACCCAAGACCGTCGAGCAGCTGACCGCACTCGGCTACGACGTCCTGATCGAGTCGGGAGCGGGTGAGGCCGCGTCCTTCACCGACGACTCCTATCGCGCTGCCGGCGCCTCGATCGGCTCGATGCAGGAGGCGTGGGGCGCGAAGATCGTCTTCCACGTCAACGCCCCTAGCGATGACGAGATCGCGATGCTCGCCGACGGCGGCACGCTGATCAGCATCATGGCCCCGGGGCTCTCGCCCGAGCTGGTCGACAAGCTGGCCGAGCGCGATGTCACGGCCATGGCCATGGATGCGGTCCCGCGCATCTCGCGAGCCCAGTCGCTCGACGTGCTCGAGCTCGATGGCCAACATCGCCGGCTACCGCGCCGTCATCGAGGCCGCCAACGTCTTCGGCCGCTTCTTCACCGGCCAGGTCACCGCCGCCGGCAAGGTGCCCCCAGCGAAGGTCCTGGTCGCCGGCGTCGGCGTCGCGGGGCTTGCCGCCATCGGGACCGCCAGCTCGCTGGGCGCCGTCGTCCGGGCCACGGACCCGCGCCCCGAGGTGGCCGACCAGGTCAAGAGCCTCGGCGGCGAGTACATCGCCATCGAGTCGCCCGAGGTCGAGGTCAGCGCGACGGGCTACGCCAAGGAGATGGGCGACGACTACAAGGCGCGCGAGGCGAAGATGTACGGCGAGCTCGCCAAGGACGTCGACATCGTCATCACCACCGCGCTCATTCCCGGCCGACCCGCCCCGCGACTGCTCACCAGCGAGATGGTGGCGTCGATGAAGGCGGGGTCGGTCATCGTCGACATGGCTGCGTCCAACGGCGGCAACGTCGAGGGTTCGCGTCCCGGCGAGGTCGTGGTCACCGACAACGACGTGACGATCATCGGCTACACCGACCTCGCTGGCCGGCTGCCCGCCCAGGCCTCGCAGCTGTATGGCACGAACCTCGTGAACCTGATGAAGCTCATGACCCCCGGCAAGGACGGCGAACTGGTCCTTGACTGGGACGACGTCGTGCAGCGCTCGATGACGGTTGCCCGAGCGCGGGAGAAAACGTGGCCACCGCCACCTGTGCAGGTCTCGGCGGTTCCGGCCGCCGCCGCCCCTGCCGCGGTTGCCGTCAAGGAGCCCAAGGCACCCGCGGGCCCTGGCCGCCGCTACACGATCGTGGGCATCGGTGCCCTGCTGCTGCTGCTCATCACCGCGGCCGCGCCCGCGACCCTCGCGGTGAACATCACGGTGTTCGTCCTCGCCATCGTCATCGGCTACTACGTCATCGGGAAGGTCCACCACGCCCTGCACACGCCGCTGATGTCGATCACGAATGCGATCTCCGGCATCATCATCGTCGGAGCGCTGCTGCAGATCGGCAAGGGTGACACGATCGTGACGGTCCTGGCGTTCGTCGCGATCCTGCTGGCCAGCATCAACATCTTCGGCGGCTTCGCCGTCACCCGCCGCATGCTGGGGATGTTCCAGCGATGACCATGGCATCGGTCGCGACTGCGGCCTACCTCGTAGCAGCACTGCTGTTCATCATGAGCCTCGCGGGGCTGTCCAAGCACGAGTCGGCGAAGTCGGGTATCTGGTACGGCATCGCCGGCATGGTCATCGCCGTTGTGGCGACCATCGGCCTGGCCTTCTCCGAGGACATCTCGCCGATCGGTGCGACCCTGATGGCGATCGCGATCGTCGTGGGCGCGGCCATCGGCCTGTGGCGGGCCAAGGTCGTGCAGATGACCGGCATGCCCGAGCTCATCGCCCTGCTGCACAGCTTCGTCGGCCTCGCGGCCGTGCTGGTCGGCTGGGCCGGGCTTCTACACAGTGGAAGCGCTGGGCGATGCGCAGTCCGAAGTCGGCTCCGACCTGCTGGGCATCCACCACGGTGAAGTGATCGTCGGCGTCTTCATCGGCGCAGTCACCTTCACGGGTTCGATCGTCGCCTTCCTCAAGCTGTCGGCCCGCATCGACTCCAAGCCGATGATGCTGCCGGGCAAGAACGCGCTGAACATCGGCGCGCTCGTGCTCTTCGCCGCGCTGACGGTGTGGTTCGTGATCACGCCGAACGTCGGCATCCTGATCGCCGGCACGGTCCTCGCGCTGCTGCTCGGATGGCACCTCGTCGCGTCGATCGGCGGCGGCGACATGCCGGTCGTCGTGTCGATGCTCAACAGCTACTCGGGTTGGGCCGCCGCGGCATCGGGCTTCCTGCTCGGCAACAACCTGCTGATCGTCACCGGCGCACTCGTCGGCTCGTCCGGTGCGTACCTGAGCTACATCATGTGCGCGGCCATGAACCGCTCGTTCATCTCGGTCATCGCTGGAGGCTTCGGCATCGAGGCTCCGACGTCAGGTGACGTCGACTACGGCGAGCACCACGAGATCACGGCCGAGGAGACCGCCGACCTGCTGAAGGAAGCGAGCTCGGTCATCATCACGCCGGGCTATGGCATGGCGGTGGCGCAGGCGCAGTACCCGGTCGCCGAGATCACCCGCCACCTGCGCGACAGGGGAGTGAACGTCCGGTTCGGGATCCACCCCGTGGCTGGTCGCCTGCCCGGGCACATGAACGTCCTGCTGGCCGAGGCCAAGGTGCCGTACGACATCGTTCTGGAGATGGACGAGATCAACGACGACTTCCCCAACACGGACGTCGTCCTGGTGATCGGCGCCAACGACACGGTGAATCCGGCGGCCGAGGACGACCCCACGTCGCCCATCGCCGGCATGCCGGTGCTGCGAGTGTGGGAGGCCAAGAACGTCATCGTGTTCAAGCGCTCGATGGCGGTCGGCTACGCCGGTGTGCAGAACCCGCTGTTCTTCAAGGACAACAGCTCCATGCTGTTCGGTGACGCCAAGGACCGGGTCGAGGACATCCTCAAGGCCCTCTAGCGCGAGTAGTACGGGAATGTCGTGGGGCCCCGGCCTAGGCCGGGGCCCCACGACATTCCCGTACTACTGGGCGGACGGTCAGACGACGCCGTAGAGGCGGTCGCCGGCGTCGCCGAGGCCGGGCACGATGTAGCCCTTCTCGTTGAGGTGGTCGTCGACGGCGGCGGTGACGACGGTGACCGCGACGTCGCGTCCGGCGAACGACTCCTCCATATGTGCGAGCCCCTCGGGGGCGGCCAGCAGGCAGATGGCCGTCACGTCGCGCGCACCCCGATCAAGCAGCAGGTTGATCGACGTGACGAGGGTGCCGCCGGTGGCGAGCATCGGGTCGAGCACGTAGACCTGACGGTTCTGCAGGTCGTGGGGCAGTCGGTCTGCGTACGTCGTGGCGACCAGTGACGTCTCGTCGCGCACCATGCCGAGGAAGCCGACCTCGGCGGTGGGCATCAGCTTCATCATGCCGTTCAGCATGCCGAGGCCGGCGCGAAGGATCGGCACCACGATGGGCTTCGGATCGGCCATCTCGATCCCGTCGCACTCGGCCACCGGCGTCGTGATGCGGACCGGCTGCACCTGCAGCTTGTCCGTCGCCTCATAGGCGAGCAGCGTGACGAGCTCCTCGGCCAGGAGCCGGAAGGTGGCCGACGACGTCTCCTCCCTGCGCAGCCGGGTGAGCTTGTGGGCGACGAGGGGATGATCGATGACCAGGGTCCGCATGCAGCCGAGAGTAGTCGTCAGGTCGCCGGGAGGGTGCTCCGCATGACACCATCTACCGGTGAGCCCCGAGGAGGTACAGGCCGACAACATCGACTTCGCGGTGGCTGCCTATCGCGAGGAAGGCCGCTGGGCCGTTGTCTCCCTCCCCCCGGCTGCGGTTGTCACGGCTGAGGGCTTCGTCGCCTCGCTGCGCCAACTGCCCGGTGAAGGTGGCGTCTTCGGAGTCGTCTGCGTGTCCGACGAGTTCTTCATCCTCGCCCACACGGTGCGCGACGGCGTGCGACTGATGATCAGCGACGCGATGGCGTTGCTCGACTGGTCACTCGCCCAGGAGGCCGCCGAGCTCATCGGGCTGGAGTGGGACGAGGCCGATCTCGAGGAGTTCGAGGCCGCGGGCGACGTCTCGCTGTGCGACGACTTCGGGCTCGACGGCGCCGAGCTCGTCATGATCTGCCAGGACACCGAGATGTACCCCGACGAGCAGGTGCGGGCGATCGCCAAGCGGCTCGGCTTCGCCCAGGAGCTCAGCGCGGTCCTGCGTTCGCAGTGATGCCGGGCGACACCCGCCGACGAGCGCGCCATGCAGATGGCGACTCGCCGAGGCTCGAGCAGGCGCTGAAGCCGGCGAGATCCCGATCGGCGCACTGGTGCTCGACGCCGATGGGCGGGTCGTGGCGCGGGCGCACAACCAACGCGAGTCACTCGCCGACCCGACCGCCCACGCCGAGGTCCTGGCACTTCGCGCGGCTGCGCGCGAGCGAGGCGCCTGGCGACTGGACGGCTGCACGCTCGTGGTGACCCTGGAGCCGTGTCCGATGTGCGCCGGCGCCGTGGTGATGTCCCGGGTGTCCCGGGTCGTCTTCGGCGCCTGGAACGACGAGTACGGGGCCGCCGGCTCGCGCTGGGACCTCGTCAGGGATCGCCGACTCAACCACCGCGCCGAGGTGATAGGCGGGGTTCTGGCCGACGAATGTGGTGCGATGGTCCGAGGATTCCTGAGCCAGACGCGGGAGGCGTGATGACGACGGTGCTCCCGGGCCGCACCCGCCGCCCGCCCAACCGGCGTCCCCCGTGGCTGGTCGGCCTGGCCATCGGAGCGGCGGTCGTCATCGTGTTCGCCATCCTGTTCGGGGCGTGGCGCCTGGTCTCGGGCAGTCCGTCGACGGACGCGGCGGCGGTCCCGGATGTCAGCGCACTGCCGTGCGTCACGTCGACGCTCTCCAAGGCCAAGGTTGCTGCCGACGCCGAACCAGGTGCGCATCAATGTCTACAACTCGACTCCGAAGACCGGCCTGGCGAAGAAGACCGCTCGCGAGCTCTCGGCCAAGGGCTTCAAGATCTCGAAGGTCGCCAACGACCCGCTGGGCAAGAAGATCGACGGTGTGGCGCAGATCCGCTACGGGCCCAAGGGTGAGCTGTCCGCCGAACTGCTGCTGCTGTACGTGCCTGGTGCGGAGATGGTGAACGACTATCGCACCGGCAAGCGCATCGACCTGTCGACGGGCCAGACCTTCAGCGGGCTCTCGCCCCAGCAGGGAGTGAAGGCCTTGCTGGCGGCGCCCACGGCTATCGCGTCGGGACCCGGCTGCACGCCGGGCGCGGCTCCTGTCGTGTCGGGCGGGTCGCCCACCCCGTCGACTACGCCGTAGGCGGGGTCAGCGCGGCGTCGTTCCGGGGCCGGAGCACGCCCACTTGAGGTACTTGGTGATGACCCGCTTCCACGCCGGCTTGCTCAGCGCCTTGCGGGCTGCCGGCTTCTGCCAGATCTGCTGCACGGACAGGCTGATCACCTGGCTGGGGCCGGCCTTGTAGCCCGCGCACGTCGCCTTCTGGTCGGCCGCGGTGCTCTTGTTCCATTCCGTCTTCAGTGCGGAGTAGTAGAGGGCCTCGCTCGCGGGGCTGGCGGTGGCCGGGGCGATGCCCGCGCCGGCGAACAACGAGCACGTCACCACGGTGATGGCTGCCGTGCGCTTGACTCGCGTGCTGAACATGGTGCCCCCTGAGCGGTCTGGTTTCCCGAGACCGTAGCAGGGAGGGATGTGGCAGTCCTGTTGACCAACGGTTGTCGGGCGGGCAGGGACCGGGTGCCAGACTTGCCGGATGAGCGGACGTCGCGTGGACCGGGTCGAGAGCAAGACACGCCTCGGGCCTGACGCTCAGGTCGACGACAAGGCCCTGATCATCATGCCGAGCGACCCGCGCCGCACCGATCCGTTCCTTGCCCTGGCCGAGGACTGGTTCTCCGAGCCGGGCTTCGAGTGGCACCCCCATCGGGGGATCGAGACGGTCACGACAGTCCTCGACGGGGTCCTCGAGCACGGCGACAACCTGGGCAACGCCGGGGCGCTGCAGCCCGGTGACGTGCAGTGGATGACCGCCGGGCGCGGGATCATCCACCGCGAGCTCGCCTTCAAGAACGAGTTCGTCCACACCCTTCAGCTGTGGGTCAACCTGCCGTCGAAGAAGAAGATGGTGGCGACGGCGTATCAGGACCTGCGGGCGGCCGATCGGCCCGTCGCGGAGTCTCCGGGCGTGCGCATCGATGTGATCTCGGGGGCGGTGGGGGGTGTGCGTGGCAACGCGCTCAACCAGCACCCGATCCACGGCGCAGTGATCACCCTCGAACCGCGGGCAGGCATCGACTTCGCGATACCGACCAGTCATCGTGCCTTCCTGTATGTCCTCGATGGGGCGGCGCGGATCGGGGGAGTGGACGTTGGCGAGGGGGCGATCGCCTGGTCCGACCCCGTCCGTGACGGTTCCAGCTCGCTGCGCATCGAGGGCGCCGGCAGCGAGCAGCCCGCCCGGGTGATGGTCTACAGCGGTGCCCCGCTGCGCGAACCGGTCGTCCTCGGTGGCCCGTTCGTCATGAACTCGCGGGCCGAGATCGAGGTCGCCTATCGCGACTTCCATGCCGGCAAGTTCGGCGCGGTGCCGCGAACCACACGCCTCAAGCACGCCTGAGCACGAAGGAGTGACCGTGCGCGCACGTGACCTCGGCATCCGCCTGCAGGGTGAGACGGGACCGCTCAACGCGATCACCGACGTGGGCGGGATCGAGGTGGGCATGGTCACGCTCATCGCGGACACCGCCGACCCGGCGGTGGCCATTCGCACGGGTGTCACCGCTGTCCTGCCGCTCGGGCGGTCGGGGATCACGACGTCGGTGCCTGCGGCGATCTACTCGCTGAACGGGAACGGCGAGATGACCGGTTCCCATTGGATTCGCGAGACCGGAGGGCTCACGGGTCCGGTCATGCTGACGAACACGCATGCCGTCGGGACGATCCATCGCGGCGTCATCGACTGGATGGCGCAGCACCGCCCGGACAAGGCGGCCGAGTGGCTGCTGCCCGTGGTCGCAGAGACGTGGGACGGCTACCTCAACAGCATCAACGAGCCGTCGATCGTCACCGCGCATGCGGGCGAGGCGATCGATCTCGCCCGCTCGGGAGCGATCCAGGAGGGATCGTGCGGCGGTGGCACGGGGATGAACTGCTACGGATTCAAGGGTGGTAGCGGGACGTCTTCGCGGGTCGTCGAGTTCGCTGCGCGCACGTACACCGTCGGCGTCTTCCTGCAGGCGAACTTCGGGGATCGCCACGAGCTCTCCGTCACGGGTGTGCCGATGGGTGATCTCGACATCCCCTACCCCATGGGCGAGCCTGACTGGTTCCGCGCTGACCAGGCGACGGCACGGATTCCCGGTGGCGCGGGCTCGGTGATCGCGATCGTGGCCACCGACGCACCCCTTATCCCGGGCCAGTGCGAGGCGTTGGCGCGTCGGGTCCCCCTCGGACTGGCGAGGACGGGTACGACCGGAGGCCACTTCAGCGGCGACATCTTCCTGGCCTTCAGCACCGGCAACGCCGGAGCACTCGACAGCGGCTTCCCCGGAGACGGCGAGTCGCTTCGGGCTCTGGACATGGTGCCGTGGAACCGCATGGATCGCTTCTACGCGGCAGTGGTGCAGTGCGTGGAGGAAGCCGTCCTCAATGCCCTTGTGTGCAACGACACGATGACCGGCCGGTCCGGGCATCTGAGCCCAGCCCTGCCGCACGACATGGTGGTGGAGCGGCTGGGCCGCAGTGGGGGACGGACCTGACCATGGCGAGCACGGGTTGGCGGTCGCGGACGTTCGCTGCCCTCGCCAACCGGAACTACCGCACGTTCTTCATCGGCCAGGCAGTGTCGCTGACCGGCACGTGGATGCAGTCCGTCGCGCTGGCATGGCTGATCCTTCAGCTCGAGCACTCGGCGACCTGGCTCGGGATTGCGATCGCCCTGCAGACGCTGCCCGTGCTCCTGCTCGCGCCGTACGGCGGACTGATCGTGGACCGCGTGGACAAGCGGCGGCTCCTGATCGGCATGCAGATGGCAGCGGCCGCGCAGGCGCTCCTTCTTGGGCTGCTGACGGTGACCGAATCGATCTCCATCGGGTGGGTGCTGGCGTTGTCCGTCACCCTCGGGATGATCAACGCGCTGGACAATCCCGGGCGCCAGGCATTCGTCCGGGAGATGGTCACTGAGGACATGGTGCGCAACGCCGTCAGCCTCAACGCCGTACTGGTCAATGTCGCGCGCGCCGTCGGACCCGCGGTGGCCGGAGTACTCATCGCGGTGGCGGGAGTGGGCGCGTGCTTCCTCGTGAACTCGGTGAGCTTCCTCGCCGCGATCGTGGCGTACGCCGTGATGGACCGGAGTCAACTCATGCCGACGCAGGCGGTCGTGCGCGGTCCGGGCCAGTTGCGGCAGGGGTTCGCCTACGTCCGCCGCCACGTGCTGCTGCTCGTGCCGCTGCTGATGATGGCTCTGGTCGGGACGCTCACCTACGAGTTCCAGGTGACGCTGCCGGCGTTCGCGTCGGAGACCTTCAACGGTTCGGCGAGCACGCTGGGCTGGGTCACCGCGTCGATGGGGGTCGGCGCCGTCATCGGCGGGCTCGCGAGCGCCAGCCGGCATGTCACCGGCATCAGGCCCATGGTGCTCGCGGCGGCCACGTTCGGCGTCACCGTCGGGCTGACGGCCATCGCGCCGACGGTGCAGACGGCGTCGGCCTGCCTGGTGCTCGTGGGCGGGGCCAGCATCTGGTTCCTGGCCACCGGAAACTCCACTCTTCAGCTCGCGTCGGCGCCGCACATGCGCGGTCGCGTCATGGCGCTGTGGACGGTGGCCTTCATCGGCACCACCCCGGTGGGCGGGCCGATCGTCGGCTATGTCGCTGAGCACGCCGGTCCGCGCTGGGCGCTCGCTCTTGGCGCCGCCGCCGCGATCGCGGCCGCTGGCCTTGGTGCGCTCGTACTCAGAAGGCAGGGCAGGTCAGCGTCCGCCGAGTGAGATCGCGGTGGACGGGTCAGTGGTTCAGGCCGCGCTGCGCATACATGTGAAGGTCCGCCTGACGCAGGAGCTGGTCGAACGAACTTGTCGCAGCAAGCGTCGAGGCGTGCCCGACCGTCGCCGTCGTCGTCCAGCCCGCGTCGCTCACGCTGCTGTGGTCGGCGATGTGGGACTGGAGCCGGTTGTTCATCTCCTCGCCCGGAATCCCACGGCCCCGTACGACCATGACGAACTCGTCGCCGCCCCACCGCGCGGCCAGGTCCCCCTCGCGTACCGATGCGGCGATGGCATCGGCGACGTCCTTGATGACCAGGTCCCCGAACTCATGCCCGTGCTCGTCGTTGGCCTTCTTGAGCGCGCAGACGTCCACGAAGTAGATGCCGATCGACTCCCCGCGCCGCACCGCGTCCGACCAGAGCAGCGGGACGCGAGCCTCCAGGCCGTGACGATTGAGCAGTCCGGTCAGGCGGTCCAACGTCGACAGGTGCTCGATTTCCTGCTCGGCGTCGGACAGGTCGCCGAGGAGGCGGAGGCGCAGGTGCAGCAGCACGCCACCGACGACCAGTGACGCGCAGACGCCGACCATCCAGTCGGCGGCAGGCAGGTCGCTGCTGCCGATCACCACCCATGTCGTCGCACTGAGCATGACCAGCCCGTTCACGATGAAGGGTCGCCAGGCCAAGGTCATGGGCCCGAACGCTGTGGTGCCGATGATCACGTAGGTGAGGTTGGCCGCCTCGTGGCCGTGCGCATACATCACGAGGATCCAGCACACCAGCGCCGCCACCAGGCTGGAGAACACCCACGGGACGAGTCCTGCCGGTGCCGAGGCGCGCTGGAGGAAGTAGGAGCTGGCGATCATGGCGCCGGCGATGACAACCACTCCGACCAGTTCGAAGAGCGGGGTTCTGGGTGGTACCACCGTGTTGAGGAGGGCGAAGCCGATGACAATCCAGCCGATCCACCGGAGCGTGCGGGGATCCTCGCGCTGGGCGACGGCCAGCGCGAATGCGCGACGGTTTCCCGCCTGGTCGCGTCCTGGCATGGCGTCATCCCCTCGTCGGCGCCCTGCCGCCACGACCATCGTGTCGCAGACGGAGTGGGGGAGGCCTGCCGAGAAGGGCTCTGACCGGTCAGCGTCTGGCGGTTCCCGGGGGGTCGCGGTCCGGGACCAGTCGGAGGGGCGGTCGCGATGGCGACACGCCATCGCTGAAGGCCCCGACGCCGTCTCGCGGACAGCCCGGACGAACCGCGGGCGTGACGATGTGATTCCTACCGTCTGCGACTAGCCAGGTTCATGCTGTCGATGCAGACGGTGACGCACAGCAGCAGCACGGTGTCTTGATCCTCGGCGATCTCGATGCCGTAGGTCTCCCGCATGCGGAACCACTTCTTCGACACCCAGGCCACGGTCTGGCCGTCGCGCTCAATCTCGTACTCATGATCGACGAGGTTGCCGTGGGCCTCGTAGTCCGGGCCCCCCTCGACCTCGACGATGAACTTGTCTCGGATCGAGATCATCTTCTTCTTGACGGTGGCATGCCGATCGCCGACGGTGATGTTCATCGAGTCGCGCAGGTGAACCATCGGCTCCTGGATCCACGCCACCTCCTTGCCGTGCGTGTCCTCGAGGGCCATGGTGTCGCGCATCCGCATGGCCTTGCCGTTCACCTTGTAGATGCGGTTGCCGTCGCCGTCCTCGATCCACTCGTCGTCGCCGATCGACATGACCTTCTCGCGCATCCGAAAGCGCAGGCGGGGAGCGTCGTCACCGTGCCGGAAGAGACCCATGGCAGGAGGCTACCGCCGACGTAGGGTCGAACTGGCGACGTCGGTGCACCCGCTCGCCGCCTGCGTGAAGCATCAGTCCGCGGGCTTGGTCGCGTCCGTCAGGTCCTGCTCCACGATGGCCTTCAACTGCTCGAGGTCCTCATCCTGGGGGCCTAGTTGCGGCCAGATTCGCCGGAACAGCAGCTGCTGCGCGTGGAAGGCCAGATTGGTGGTGAGGTGGAAGTTCGGATCCTGCAACTGCGGCGGGATCGGCCACCCCTTCTCCTTCGCTGTGTGGACGAGACCGGGGATGGCGACCTTGCCCAGGTTGCTCAGCGTGCGATCGCTTGCCTCCCAGTCGATCTGCCACTTCGGCACGGGGTTCGCGCGTGGCACCCCCCAGGTGTCGGGGTCTGTTGGCGCCTCGCGACTGAAGACGTAGTCGATCGGCCTCGCGGCCTTGTCACGCTCGGTGAACGGCTCCCCGATTCCCCAGACTGTGCGCAGCGTCGCGAGCAGTGACGTGTGCCGGTGCTCGTCGTTGTAGACCGAGCCGGGCTCGACCCAAGGCGAGACGACGATGGCCGGCACGCGGTAGCCGGATCGATCGAACCGGAAGCCGCATTGCCCGGCGGGCGCTGCCGGATCCGGTGCGGGGACGGGTCCCGGTGGGACGTGGTCGTACGTGCCACCCGGCTCGTCCCATCCGATGAGCAGCGTCGTGTTCCACACGTTCGCGCCGTCAGGCGAGCGCATGCCGCGGTACGCGTCGAAGATGCGCTGCAGGAAGGCCTCGCCGGAGAGGATGGACGAGGGCACGTCGACGTCAAGGTGTAGCCCCTTGACCAACGCAGCCCCGGCTGCAGGGTGATAGTCGCCGTGCCCCACCAGCAGGTTCGGTTCGATCATCGCGAAGTCCGGGAGAGTGCCGGCCGCCGCATCCTTCTCGAACTCGCTGAAGGGCACGAAGTGGGTGGCGAAACGCTCGTGGAGCTGCGGCCAGTGAATGAGGCCCGTCAGTGAGGCGCCCGTGTCGCCCTCGACGTACACCTTCCAGGTGCGGCCGTGGGTCTCGAGCCGGTTGAAGATGGTCTCAGCGGTGTTGTCGTGGACCCAGTGACCGAGCGGCTCGTTCGTCGTCCCGCCGGTTGGCAGCGGAGTGCACGTGCCCGCCGTCCAGAACGAGCGGTTCATGAAGGTCTGGGACGGCACCTCGCAGAACCAGTGGTCGAACACCCCGAACTCGCGGGCCAGACCGTTGAGCACGGGAGCCTGCTCGGGCGTGTAGCACTGCATGATCTGCGCGTACTCATCGAAGGTGGGCTGGCGCCCCATCTCATAGGTGAAGAAGGAGATGTAGTCGGCGACAAAGCCGTCCATCGTCGGTGTCGCGCCCTCAGCAGGAACGTTGTACGGGGGCTTGATGTCGGCGCCGCCCGCGAACCGGTTGTCCTCGTCGAGGACGCCGAACAACTGAGTGTTCGTGTGGGCGTACTCCTCGCCGGAGTCAGGGTTGGGCGCGTCCATGTAGTCGCCGACATGGACGGACACCCGACCGCTGCCGTCCGGCGGCTGGTGCTCTGCCCACGGAGGAACCGGATTGCTCAGCTCTGTGCCGAGGACTCCTTCGAAGGTCTTGCCGTCACCCGGTCCGTAGAGGTGTCCCAGCAGGTTGTCCAGGGAGCGGTTCTCGAAGAGAACGACCACCACGTGATCCATCGCGTGGGAACGGTCCTGTGCTGTCACGGCAACTCCTCTGTCAAGGATCCCTGGGTGCTCGCGCCTGCGGTCAACTGATGCTAGCCGTGGTCACTCCGAGAAGGGTGGCGGTGGGAACCGTCGCTCGCGGCGTCGCCGCTCGCTCCTCCCAAATCACGGCGCCAACGGAATAGTCGTGGGCATCCATGAATGGATGCCCACGACTATGGCGGTGGCGGTGGGATTTGAACCCACGGTGAGGTTGCCCCCACACGCGCTTTCGAGGCGCGCTCCTTTGGCCGCTCGGACACGCCACCGCGGAAGAGGTTACAGGCCGCGGATCGAGCGCCCGAATCAGGCTCGGGACCGGGTCTGGAAGGCGGGAGCGAGGGCGACGACGACCAGCAGGACGGGGGCCAGCAGGGCGAACGCCCAGCGCAGGCTCGACAGGTCGGCCACGACGCCGATCAGCGGCGCACCGAGGACGAACCCGACGTAGTTGAAGACGTTGACGCGTGCGACGGCGACGCCGGTGCCCATCTCGTCATGCTGCGCGGCAGCGGTGAAGGCCAGCGGGATGACGGGCGCCAGGCCGATCCCCAGGATGCCGAAGGCGACAAGACCCCACGCCTCGCTCGGCGCCAGCGCGATGAGGAGGGCTGCGACGACGCCGATCGATGCCCCGACTCGCACGAGCTGCACGGGCCCGCGCGCCATCACGCCGCGATCGACGAAGGTGCGGGCGATGAGCATGGTCAGCGCGTAAACCGCGTAGGCCAGCGCCGCGACGGACTCCGATGACCCGAGGCCCTTGGTGAGGTAGACGGCGCTCCAGTTGGAGGCGGCCGAATCGGCGATGTAGACCGCAGCGAGCGCGATGCCGATGATCACGATGGGACGCCACGGAACGTGCGGCTTCAGGGCGCTCGGATGCTCGGGCGATACGTCGTCGACCTGACCGCTCAACTCGACCCGTCCGCGCAGGAGCCAACGCCCGACAACGAGCTGAACCGGAATGACGATCGCCGCGATGATGACGAAGAACCAGCCCAGTGACAGCGACGTGCCGGCGGCGATGGCGGCCAGGCCCGCGCCGACGATCGACGCGAGGCTGAAGACGGCGAAGAAGGAGCCCACGAGGCTGCGTGCGTACTTCACCTCGACGGCGACGGCCTGGGCGTTCATCGTCGCGTCGACGGCGCCGAGGGCGAAGCCAATGAGTGCGAGTGACGCTACGAGCGTGGGCATCGAGGGACTGAAACCGACGAGCACGAGCGCGACCGGTGTCAGTGGCCCGAGGGCGCGGAGCACTGGCGCGCTGCCGAACCGGGCGATCAGCGAGCCCGCGGCGATGCTGCCGATCCCCGCGATGATCGGAACGAGCCCGAGCAGGAGCGCCAGGGAGCCCTCGGTCAGGTCGAACCGCTCCTGGATCGTGGGCACCCGCGTGACGAGGGCGGCGAAGCACAGGCCCTGGCTGGCGTACGCCCACGAGCCGGCGAGGCGGGCTCGTGCGTAGGGGTGGGCCACGCGCGTGACTATCTCACCCCGGGGTTTGTTATGCCCCGAAAAGCGATGACCCCGGCCTGCGTGGCGAGACGCCGACCGGGGTCATCGTCCTCACTTTAGTGAGAACCGCGGAGGATAGGGGATTTGAACCCCTGAGGGATTGCTCCCAACACGCTTTCCAAGCGTGCGCACTAGGCCACTATGCGAATCCTCCGCGGAGGAGGCTATCGCCCTCGTTTCCGGTCACCGGTGGCCGCCCCGTACAGTTGATCCGACCCCTCGTGCGGCGTCATCGCGTGAACCTCCCCAGGGCCGGAAGGCAGCAAGGATAAGCGCGCTCTGGCGGGTGTGCGGGGGGTCCCTTCTTGCCCCGACTCGCCCGACCCATGCGTCGTGCCCCCGCACTAGGGTGGCGGTCGTGTCCATGGCCCTGTACCGCACCTACCGTCCGGCCCGACTGGACGACGTCGTGGGGCAGGAGCACGTCACCGGGCCGCTCCGACGGGCGCTCGAGAACGACCGCGTTCACCACGCCTACCTGTTCTCCGGGCCGCGCGGCTGCGGCAAGACGTCCACGGCCCGCATCCTCGCCCGGTCGCTGAACTGCGAGCAGGGCCCCACGGCCGATCCGTGCGGGGTCTGCCAGAGCTGCATCGACCTCGCGCCGACGGGGGCCGGATCCATCGACGTCATCGAGCTCGATGCGGCCAGCCACGGTGGAGTCGACGACACCCGTGACCTGCGCGAGCGGGCCATGTTCGCCCCGGCCGCGTCGCGCTACAAGGTCTACATCATCGACGAGGCGCACATGGTCACGAACGCAGGCTTCAACAGCCTGCTGAAGCTGGTCGAGGAGCCGCCACCGCACGTCCGCTTCATCTTCGCCACGACCGAGGTGGAGAAGGTCCTGCCCACGATCCGGTCGCGCACGCACAACTACACCTTCCGGCTCGTGCCGGCCCGCACCTTGCAGCAGCACCTCGCTCGAGTGTGCGAGTCGGAGGGCATCGCTGCCGAGCCCGCGGCCCTCGCGCTGATCGCCCGCGCCGGCGCCGGCAGCGTCCGCGACAGCCTCTCCGTGCTCGGCCAGGTCATCTCCGGGTCCGGTGCCGACGGAGTGACCTACCTCGAGGCCGTGGCGCAGCTCGGCATGACGGACGCCACGCTGCTCGATGCGACGGTCGACGCGCTCGCGGCTCACGACGGGGCGACCCTCTTCACCGTCATCGACCAGGTCATCGACGCCGGCCACGATCCGCGCCGGTTCGTGACCGACCTGCTCGAGCGGTTCCGCAACCTGATCGTCCTGCACAACGTCCCGAACGCGGCCGAGCTTGGACTGATCGACGCTCCGGAGGACCAGCTCGCCCGTGAGGTCGCGCAGGCGCAGCTCTTCGGCCCGTCCGAGCTGACCCGCGCCGCCGACGTCGTCAGCAATGCCCTGAGCGAGCTGCGCGGTGCCACCGCTCCGCGCCTGCACCTCGAGCTGATGGTGGCCCGCCTGCTGCTGCCGGCGTCCGACACCGACGAGGCCGGCCTGCGGGCCCGCCTCGACCAGCTCGAGCGCCGGATGTCGTCGGGCGTCGCCCTTGGCCACCTGCCGGAGCCGTCCGACATCCAGCCCACCGTGATGCTCAACCTTCCCCAGCACGTGGACGCACCGGCGGCACCGACTCCTCCGAGCACCCCACCGGCTCCCCCCACACCGCCGAAGAAGCTGTCCGAGGTCGCCCCGACGACGGCAGCACCCGTCGACGAGGAGCCGGTGCGGGCCAAGGCGGCTCCGGCCGCGTCCTCGGCGGCGGCTGCCCCGCGATCGGCTCCGCCGCGCCGTCCCGGTTCCGCTCCTGATCCCTCGGCCCCGGATCCAGCCCCGGCGGCCGCCGTGGCCGCGGCATCGGCTGACGTCTCCCTCGACCAGTTCGAGTCGATGTGGCCGGCCGTCCTCGAGGGCGTCAAGGCGTACTCCAAGGTCGCCTGGGCGACCCTCAACGCATCGCGCCCCATCTCCCTGAGTGACGGCGTTCTCGCGGTCGCGGTCGACGCACCGGGCAAGGTGTCGAACCTCAAGGCGAGCGGCCATGACGAGCGCCTGCGCCAGGCCATCCTCGACGTGCTCAAGACCGACGTGCGGATCGACATCGTGCTCGATCCGTCGCGCGCCGGGGCTCCCGTCGCCGAGCGGGCTGACGCACGGCATGGCACCGGCGAGTGCGCCGGACACCGACGCACCGAGCCTCGACGATCCCGACGTCGACGCGGTCAGCGGCGTCGACCTCGCGCTCCGCGAGCTTGGCGCCACCCAGATCGGGGAGATCGAGCACTGATGTACGAAGGCATCATCCAGGACCTCATCGACGAGCTCGGCCGCCTTCCCGGCGTCGGCCCCAAGGGCGCCCAGCGCATCGCCTTCTACATCCTCGCCCAGGACCCGGCCGACGTGATGCGGCTGGCGAACGCCCTGCGCGAGGTCAAGGAGAAGGTCCGGTTCTGCGTGATCTGCGGCAACGTGTCCGAGGAGGACGAGTGCCGCATCTGCCGCGACCCGCGCCGTGACCTCACCATCCTGTGCGTGGTCGAGGAGCCGAAGGACGTCCTGGCGATCGAGAAGACGCGCGAGTTCAAGGGTCGCTACCACGTGCTCGGCGGCGCGATCAGCCCGATCGACGGCATTGGACCGGACGACCTGCGGATCCGCGAGCTCGTGGCCCGGCTCGCCGACGACACGATCACCGAGGTGATCCTGGCCACCGACCCGAACCTCGAGGGCGAGGCCACCGCCACCTACCTGGCCCGCATGATCGGCCCCCTCGGGGTGGCCGTGTCCCGGCTGGCCAGCGGCCTGCCGGTGGGCGGGGACCTCGAGTACGCGGACGAGGTCACGCTCGGCCGGGCCTTCGAGGGCCGCCGCCGGATGACGTGATCGTCCGAAAAGCCGCGTGTAAGCGTGCTCATTCCGGCCGGTAGACTCCTCTGCCGTGTCCCTCATCGTGCAGAAATACGGCGGATCCAGCGTCGCTGATGCGGCCAGCATCAAGCGCGTGGCGCGACGGATCGTCGACACCAAGAAGGCGGGCCACGACGTGGTCGTGGTCGTCTCCGCGATGGGCGACAGCACCGATGAGCTCCTCGACCTCGCCGAGCAGGTCTCCCCGCTTCCGCCGGCGCGCGAGCTCGACATGCTTCTCACCGCGGGCGAGCGCATCTCGATGGCGCTGGTGGCCATGGCGATCTCCGACCTCGGCGCCGAGGCCCGCTCGTACACCGGCTCCCAGGCAGGCCTGATCACCGACTCCAAGCACGGCGCCGCGCGCATCATCGACGTCACGCCGGGGCGCATCCAGACCGCGCTCGACGAGGGCGCGATCCCGATCGTTGCCGGCTTCCAGGGCGTCGCGCACGACACGAAGGACATCACCACCCTGGGCCGGGGCGGGTCCGACACCACCGCCGTCGCGCTGGCCGCGGCGCTCGACGCGTCCGTGTGCGAGATCTACACCGACGTCGACGGCGTCTACAGCGCCGACCCGCGTGTGGTTCCGGCCGCTCGTCAGGTCCCGTACATCACGTATGAGGAGATGCTCGAGCTCGCGGCCGTCGGTGCCAAGGTGCTGCACCTGCGCTGCGTGGAGTACGCGCGTCGCTTCGACATGCCGATCCACGTGCGCTCGTCGTTCTCCCAGCAGGTCGGAACGATGGTCCTGTCACCCGACTCCATCGCAGCACTCATCGCCGAAGGACAAGCAATGGAACAGCCGATCATCTCCGGTGTCGCAGCCGACGTGAACGACGCCAAGATCACGGTGGTCGGCGTGGCCGACAAGCCAGGCGAGGCGGCGGCCATCTTCAAGGCGCTGGCCACCGCGGGCATCAACGTCGACATGATCGTGCAGAACGTGTCGGCGGCGTCGACCGGACGCACCGACCTGACGTTCACCTGCCCGCAGGGCTCAGCGCAGACCGCCATGAAGGCCCTCGACGCGCAGAAGGGCACGATCGGGTTCGAGTCGCTGCGCTTCGACGACCAGATCGCGAAAGTCTCGCTGGTTGGTGCGGGCATGCGCTCGCACCCCGGCGTCTCGGCGACGTTCTTCGAGGCCCTCGCCGACTCCAGCATCAACGTGGAGATGATCTCCACGTCCGAGATCCGCATCTCCGTCGTCACGCGAGTCGACGACGCCCAGCGCGCCGTGCAGGCCCTGCACACGGCGTTCGGGCTCGACGCCGACGGTGAGGCTGTCGTGTACGGAGGGACGGGCCGATGAGCCGCAAGCCAGTTGTCGCAGTCGTCGGAGCGACCGGCCAGGTCGGTGCGGTCATGCGCCGCCTGCTCGACGAGCGTGACTTCCCCATGGCGCAGGTCCGCTACTTCGCCTCAGCGCGCTCGGCCGGCACGACCCTGCCGTGGCGCGGTACCGAGATCGTGGTCGAGGACGCTGCCGAGGCCGACGTGTCCGGCGTGGACATCGCCCTGTTCTCCGCAGGCGGGGCCACGTCGAAGGCGATCGCCGGACGCTATGCCGCGGCCGGTGCGGTCGTCATCGACAACTCCTCCGCATGGCGGATGGATCCCGATGTGCCGCTGATCGTCAGCGAGGTCAACCCGCACGCCATCGCCGAGATGCGCAAGGGCATCATCGCCAACCCCAACTGCACGACCATGGCGGCCATGCCGGTGCTCAAGCCGCTGCACGTCGAGGCGGGGCTGCGGCGACTGATCGTCAGCACCTTCCAGGCGGTCTCCGGCAGCGGACTGTCGGGTGTCGAGGAACTGGAGTCGCAGGTGCGCGCGGTCGTCGAGCAGGACATCGCTGCGTTGACGCACAGCGGCTCGGCCGTCGACTTCCCGGCGCCCAAGAAGTACGTGCGCCCGATCGCGTTCGACGTCGTGCCGCTCGCCGGCAGCATCGTTGACGACGGCTCGTTCGAGACCGACGAGGAGCAGAAGCTGCGCAACGAGAGCCGGAAGATCCTCGAGATCCCCGACCTGCTCGTCTCCGGCACCTGCGTTCGCGTTCCGGTGTTCACCGGACACTCGCTGTCCATCAATGCGGAGTTCGATCGGCCCATCTCGGTCGCTCGGGCGACGGAGATCCTCGCCGACGCCGTGGGCGTCGAGCTGTCCGACGTGCCGACGCCGCTGCAGGCGGCGGGTGCTGATCCCTCGTTCGTCGGCCGCATCCGGCAGGACCAGACCGTTGCCGACGGTCGCGGCCTGGTGCTGTTCGTCAGCAACGACAACCTGCGCAAGGGCGCCGCTCTCAACGCCGTGCAGATCGCCGAGCTGGTCGCCGCAACGCTGTAGCCCGCCGACAGCGCGGTTCTCCCGCGGCTGCGAGACGTGCTGCCTACACTCGCGGGATGACGGAGCCGGCCGATCACCGCTCGATCGCGGTCGCGACCTACAACCGCTGCTGGGATCTGCTCGAGACGACGGACCGCAGCGCGGACCAGAACGCGGAACTGCTCACGTGTGCCTTCGCGTCACGCCATCACTGGCTGGCGGTCGGCGGAGCGCCGCAGGCGGTCACGGCGGAGTGGATGATCAGCCGGGCCGCGTGCGAGGTGGGCAATCCCGAGCTGGCGGTGCAGTTCGCGCATCGGGCGTTCGACCTCGTCCAGTCGGGCGTGCACCCGGCCTGGCTGCGCGCCAGCGTCTTCGAGGGCATGGGCCGTGCGCACGCGGTCAACGGCGAGGCCCGACTGCGCGATCAGTACCTGAGCCTCGCGTGGCTCGTCCTCGATCAGGAGCCCGATCCGGAGAACCGCGCCGTCATCGAGGAGCAGCTGCACTCGGTGCCGATGGCCTGATGCGACGGCGGTCATCGGTCTAGTCTGAAATGCCCGATAAGTTCTAGACTGTGTGCCTTCCTCGGGAGGCGACATGCTCCGACCTGCAGCGCTCGGGACCGTCGCCCTGGCATTGGCGCTTTCGTGGTTCGGGGCTGCGCCGGCAACCGGTGCGGGGGACCGCACGGCGAGCGGCATCATGCAGGCCCGGGCGATGGGCGAGACGGCGCAGGCACCGGCGGCCCGCAGGCCGCCGCGAGACCGCTATCGAGTCGTTCAACCTGGCCCACCGTCACCGGTCGGCGCCAACCCCGACACGTACTACTACGCGCTCCAGCACGGTCAGTGCGCACTCCTGCGGGTGATCACGCTTGACTCGACCGATCCGACGGATCAGTTGTTCTCCGCCCTGGCGGACCTGTGCCTGGCGTTCGACCGCAGTTACGTCGCGGACTGGGCCGCGGCGCAGGCGGCGTTCGATGCCAGCGCGGCGGTGGGTGACTGCCTGTCGATCTCCGCGCGGGCCAGCCTCCAGCGGGCGCTCGTCAACCATGCCGCCCACCCCGCACGGCTGCCTGACTTCCGTCCGTTCCCCGGTGGCACCGCCTGCGAGCCGAAGCTCACCTTCGTCGGCACGACGACAAGCGCATCGGGCACGCGCACCAGCCTGTTCGCGCTGGGACTGCACACCTTCGACGTCACCCGCCTGAGAGTCAACGGCACATGGCATCAGGCAGCCAGCCGCCTCGTCAGCGACGAGTGCTCCCGGATCGACGTGCCTGGTCTCGCGGCACCGGCCGCGGGCACAACGGTCACCGTGCAGATCGGCGGCGTGGACTATGTGTCGCCCGCGTCGCAATGGCTGATCGGCTCGGTGCTGAGCAACGACGATGCCCAGGACGTCGACTCGAGCGTCTGCCAGCCGAACACCGTCGCCCATCCCGCAGCCCCGAGCGCACCCGCCACCCCGTGAGCGCTCCGGGTCCGGCCGAGCCCGTCGATTCCGACGAGTCCGGCTCAGCAGCGCCTGCGAGTGAGCCGACGTCACCGGTAGGTGTCGAGCTGTTCGGCCGTGGCCTCTCCATCGTCCCGCCGGTGACCGTGGTCGTCGGCGTGCTCTTCTACTTCGGCTGGGCGCGCGAGGAGGCGTTCCTGCGCGAGCTCGGGCAGAGCCCGTCGGTGTACGACTACTCCACCACCGACTACCTGCTGCGCAGTGTGGCGAGCGTCTTCGAGCCGGCGGTCGTCCTGGTGGTGGTGGGCGCCGCGCTGCTGTTCGTCCACCGACTCGTGCGACGGGCGCTCACGTCGACGCGGCGGGGATGGGTCCGTCCGACGGGCCTCGCGCTGATCGCGGTGGGCGTCGCGCTGCTCCTGTTCTGCGCGGTCTACTACCGGTTGCTGTACTCATGGACGAAGCCGTGGCTCGATGTCTCGGGACCGCTGGCCCTGGGCGCTGGCGCCCTGCTCATCGTCTATGGCAGCCTGGCTGAGATCCCAGGCCGACGGTGGTGCTGCTCCGGGCCAGCCCCGCTGGCAGCGGTCCCTCGGCGCCGGCATGGTGATGGGGATCGTTGCGCTGAGCCTGTTCTGGGCCTTCGGCAACTACGCCCAGGTGCGCGGCGTCCAGGACGAGCTCCTCATCGAGGACCAGGTGACGCACGCGGCGCTGCCTTCCGTCGTCGTCTACTCGGAGCGCGATCTGAGCCTCGAGCCCGATGTCATCGTCCAGCGAACTCCCGGCGTCGACGCGCAGTTCAGGTATCAGTACACGTGCCTGTTCCTGCTCGACCACGTGGCCGGGTCCTGGTACCTCGTTCCGCAGGACTTCGCCGAGAACGGGCGCATGATCATCCTGCGGGAGGACCCGTCGCTGCGGTTCGAGCTGATCTGGCCGGACGACGCCGTGCAGTGCCCGAGCGCGGCGGCTAGTGAGTCGGCTTGAGCGGCGCGGCCTGACGAGGATCGAGCATCGTCAGCAGCATCCGGCTGGCAGACAGCGCGACGACGGTGTGCGGGACGCGGGACGGCAGGTGGATGACGTCGCCGGGGACGAGCGTCACCGTCTGACCGGACGCCGTGATCTCGAGGCTGCCGTCGAGAGCCTGGATCAGCACCGGCACGGCCGCCGTGTGCTCGCTCAATTCCTGACCGGTGTCGAACGAGAACACCACCAGCCGCGCTCCCTCGCCCTTGAGGACGGTGCGCGAAACGGTGCTCTCCGTGGCGACGTCGACCAGCTGGGCAAGGTCGGACAGGTACGTCATGGTCGGCTCATCAGTCATCGGTTGCCTCCGTCGGCTTGCGCAACACGCTCACGGAGAAGTCGGCCTCCGCGTGCCATGGTCTCAGGTCCCACGTGGCGAAACGATGCTCCAAGGTGAAACCGGCGTCGGCCAGATGGGTGTCGAAGGCCGTCATGTCGTAGCGGTCGGTATGGAAGCCGACCACCGCGAATCCATCCGGGCGCAGGTGCCGGTGGACGTTGGCGAGCACCAGCGCCTCCGTGCCGGGAGCAACGAAGGCCATGACGTTGCCGGCGATGACCGCCGCGTCGAAGGGGTCCGGCTCGCCCAGCGCCTCGAGCCTCAGGTCCGCCAGGTCGCACACGAGCCAACGCGGGCCGGGGTGATCGGCGCGTGCCGCCTCGATCAGCTCGGGATCGACGTCCACGCCAATGACGTGGTGTCCGCGCTCGTACAGCACCGCACCGACACGGCCCGGTCCGCAGCCGGCGTCCAGAATCCGTGAGTGCGGGCTGACCATCGCGTCCACCAGCCGTGCCTCGCCGCCGAGGTCGGTGCCATCGGTCGCCATCGTGCGGAACCGCTCGATGTACCACTGCGAATGACCTTCGTCAGTGTCGGTGAACCATCGCGGTGGGGTCGTCACCCGCTGGACGCTACTCCTCGGCGTGCAGTGGCGTGCGGGCGTCATGCCCGTGCGACGTGATCACGCCACTGTTGCTCGATGCAGCAGCCTCAGGAGCTCCTCGTACTCGCCGATGGCGTACGCGCTGTCGCCGGCACCCAGCACGGTGAGACGCCGTGGTGGATGCTCGAGCTGGGTCCCGATGCCGTCGCGCGCGATCGCGACGACCCGCGCACGAACGCCGAGCTCCTCCATGACGACGCCGTCGAGCCCGCCCCCGGCATGCACCGGTACGCGGGCCGCCATGAACGGCGTCGAGCCCACGTAGAAGGTGCCGAGGATGTCGAGCCCGACCGCGGCACCGACGAACCACGGTGCCGCAAGCTCTGTCGGGCTCCGGGCGATGCCGATGTCGAGTGCGCGGTCCACGCCGCGCGCCAGGCTGTGGGAGTAGTTGCGCAGCACGACGGGCGCATCGGATCGCTCGAGCACGTCGCGCACGGCGAGGCCGGTCTCGATGTTCAGCAGGTCGTCGTTGGTGAGGATGGCGACACCCGCGGCGTGCTCGAGACTGACCGATGTCTGCGTCTCGCGGACGGTGGCGTCGCCGATCAGCACCGGCACGCCGATGGCATTCATCTGGGGGATGAGCCGCTGGCCCGCGCCACCGTCGATCACCACGACCTCGTGACCGTCGGCGCGCAGGTCCTTTGCGACCTTGCTGCCGATGGATCCCAGCCCGACGACGACGATGTGGTCGCGCATGCGGATCATCCGCTGGCGGCCGAGAGACTGGGCCAGTCGGCGGGAGACCAGGGCATTGGTGAGCAGCGCCGTCGACAGCGCCACCAGGCTGGCGCCCACGAGGATGAGGAATACGGCCCACAGGCGCAGTGCCGGCACCTGGTCGCGGAAGTAGAAGTCGCCGAAACCCACCGTCGCGAGGGTCTCGGCGGTGAAGTAGACGGCGTCGAGGGGGTTCATCCGCGTGCCGTCGGGCTCCTCGTACAGCGCCGTCAGCACCCCGACCGAGATGACGGCGAGTCCGATCAGCACCGCGAAGGCGATGCGGAAGGGGCGGTCCACGGCGTCGGCGACGGCGGCGAACATCTCCCGAGTGCGTCGGCGCAGTGACGGACCCGGGCGCCGACTTCGGTGGATGCGCGGCTCTAGTCCGGCCGTGGCGTAGTCCGTCGTCGTTCCGATGAAGGTGATGGCATCTCCTGGCTCCACCATCTCGTCGCGTCCAGGACACGCGGTGGGGGCGGGTTCTCCCTTGCGCTGCAAGGCAATCGGGGCGAGGTCCCCCCAGAGTCCGCGGAGGCTGCCGGCGCGGTCGGCAATGACCGTGTCGACGAGGAAGTCCTCGCCGCCCATGGCCACCGCGTGCGTGGTGCGGTTGAGGGCCGCCTCGACGAAGGTGCTCGACGCCAGCTCCGCCACGTCGATGACGGCGCCCGGCGTGGCGATCGACTGAAGCGCGCGGCCGACGGCGGAGTTGGCCATCTGCACGACGATCCGGACGTCGGGGGACATCTCCCGCACGAGCATGGCCGACTCGATGTTGCGCAGGTCGTCGTCCTTGAGGCATACGACGGCGCGCGCAGTGGCGACACTCGCCTCGATCAACGTCTCGCGGCTGCGCCCCGAGCCGCGGAGGTACTCCACGCCCCAGTGACGGAAGGCGTTCACGGCCACCGTGCTGGCCTCGGGGTCGACGACGACCACATGCTGCCCGGCATTGACGAGTTGCCGCACCACCCGGCGGGCGAGGCCGTGGTAGCCGAAGACGACCACGTGGTCGCTGACGGCGTCCATGCTCGGACTGTACTGAACGACGGGGCTCGTCGACGGTCAGCCGCGTCGCCCGTTCGTGGGGCCTAGGCGGGGAGCGGGTACCCGAGCTCGGCGTAGTCCCGTCCGTAGGTGTCGGCGACCAGGCCGCGGAGCTCGGGCGTGTAGAACTCGCCGACCTTGCTGGCAGCTGCGGTGGAGTTGCGGCAGAAGTACTGCTCCTCGAGGCCGGGCGTCGACGTGAGCTCGGCGATGCGTGCCCATGAGGCGTCGAGCTCCTCCAGGTGGACGACCGCCTCGTAGTCGATGATGCCCAGCCCCAGGTGATCGGCCTGACGGCGCCAGTGGGAGTCCTGCTCGCGGGAGGTCTGGGCCGCGACGACCCGCAGGAACTGCTCGAAGGTGATGTCGGCAGGCGCGATGTCGGCCCCGGTGGTGACTCTCAGCGCGTCGACCACGGCCGCACTCTGCTTCAGGCCCTGACGGATCTTCTCGAGGTATGCCGAAAGAACCCTCGATGCCGGATCGCGCACGACGGCGAACCGGCGGTACTCCGACGACGTGAAGACAGCCTCGAGGAAGTCGGAGGGGAGCTGGAAGGGCTTGACGAACGGGGTGGCTCGCAGGCGGTCGTGGGGGAACTCCTGGACGCGGCTGACCAGGCCGGGCCCCATCCGCGCGGCCTCCATGCCGCCGAGCGTCGCCTTCATGGTGCCGCAGCCGGCCTTGGGCACCTCGACGTAGACGTAGTGGTTCACCAGGGAGATGTGGGTGTGCAGATTGACCGAGCGCCAGCCCATTGTCTTCACGTAGGCGGCGGTGACCGGGCCCAGGTCCGCCTGCTTGGGACGACGATCCGGAACGCTCAACGCGACTCCTCCCGAAACGACGATGGGGCCAGCCGCGTGACTGGCCCCATCGTGCTGGTCGGGGTGGCGGGATTCGAACCCACGGCCTCTTCGTCCCGAACGAAGCGCGCTACCAAGCTGCGCCACACCCCGAAGGCCTTGCGGAGTCTAACCGAGCCATGCGCCGACGAAGCCACGGGGGGATTGAGCGGGTGACGGGCCGGCAATCTGGTTAGGTCTGCAGCAGGATTGCCCGTCAGACCGGAGGACCATCGTGCCGCTCGAGGATTTCCCCCGCTATCCGCTGATGTTCGGGCCTAGCCCCGTCCACCCCCTGCCCCGGCTGACCGAGCACCTCGGCGGTGCCCAGATCTGGGCGAAGCGCGAGGACTGCAACAGTGGGCTCGCCTATGGCGGCAACAAGACCCGCAAGCTCGAGTACCTCGTCCCTGAAGCGATCGCGCAGGGCGCCGACACCCTGGTCTCGATCGGCGGCGTGCAGTCCAACCACACGCGTCAGGTCGCTGCCGTCGCGGCGAAGCTCGGCATGAAGGCCGTCCTCGTCCAGGAGAAGTGGGTCGACTGGAACGACCCGGTCAACGACAAGGTCGGCAACATCCTGCTGTCGCGGATCATGGGCGCCGAGGTCCGGCTCGATCCGTCGGGATTCGACATCGGCTTCCGCGACAGCTGGACGCAGGCGCTCGACGACGTCAAGGAGCGAGGCGGCACCCCGTACGCGATCCCGGCGGGCGCCTCGGACCATCGTCTCGGCGGGCTCGGGTTCGCGAACTGGGCGTACGAGGTGCAGCAGCAGGAGCGCGACATGGGCGTCTTCTTCGACACGATCGTCGTCTGCAGCGTCACAGGCAGCACGCAGGCCGGGATGATCGCCGGCTTCGCCGGCCAGGATCGCCCGCGGCGGGTCATCGGCATCGACGCCTCGGCGAAGATCGAGCCGACCCGCGCGCAGGTGGCCCGCATTGCGCGCAACACGGCCGCACTGATCGACCTCGGTCGGGACCTCACTGATGACGAGATCATCGTGCTGGAGGGCTGGGCTGGCGACCTGTACGGGATCCCCGTGGCGTCGACCGTGGACGCGATCACGCTGACCGGCCGCCTCGAGGGGATGATCATCGACCCGGTGTACGAAGGGAAGTCGATGGCCGGCCTGATCGACCTGGTGACCAGCGGAGAGATCGCGAAGGACAGCACCGTGCTGTACGCGCACCTGGGTGGCCAGCCGGCGCTGAACGCCTACAGCGGGATCTTCGCCGACTAGTACCGCGTTGTCGCGAAACCGCCTGTTCTGCCGGGGCTTCGCGACGTTCTGGTGCTACTCGGCGGTGAGGGTGAGCAGCGTCGCCTCGGGTCGGCAGGCGAAGCGCACCGGCGCGTAGGGCGACGTTCCGAGGCCGGCTGACACGTGCAGTGCCGCGGCACCGTGCGACGACAGGCCCTTCGCGCGCTTGCGGTCGAGGTCGCAGTTCGTGACGAGCGCCCCGACACCGGGCACGCACAGCTGCCCGCCGTGGGTGTGGCCCGCGAGGATCAGGTCGGCGCCGTCGGCGGACATGCCGTCGAGGATCCGCAGGTAGGGCGCGTGGGTGACGCCGAGGGCGAGGTCGGCCTGCGCATCGAAGGGGCCGGCCACCTCGTCGTAGCGGTCGCGGCTGATGTGCGGGTCGTCGACACCACGGACGTCCACCTCGCGGCCGTCGATCTTCATGGTGGCCCGCGCGTTCCCCAGATCGAGCCAGCCATTGGTGGTCAGCCCGTCGACGAGGTCGCCCCACGGGAGCATCTCCCGCTTGGGCTCGAGCTGGGACGGGCCCTGCAGATACCGAGCCGGATTGATCGGCCGCGGCGCGAAGTAGTCGTTGCTGCCGAGGACGAAGGCGCCGGGGATGCCGAAGAGCGGGTCAAGGGTGTCGAGCACGTGCGGGACGGCGTCCATGTGCGACAGGAAGTCGCCGGTGACGATGACCGCATCGGGGCGCAGGTCGTACAGCGACCGGACCCATGCCTGCTTCCGGACCTGGCCGGGGACCAGATGCAGGTCGGAGAGGTGGAGGATCCGCATGTCGCGCTGTCCGGACGGCAGGACGGGCGTGGTCGTTCGCCGCAGGGTGTACTGGTCGGCCTCCCAGCGGGCGTAGGCCAGGCCGGCGGCACCTGCCGCGAGCGTGCCCAGAGCGAGGGCGGTCGACGTGCGCATGCGGTCATGGTCGCAGACGTGCGAAAGAATGCCCAGATGAGCGCCTTGAAGGACACCCTGAAGTCAGACCTCACCACCGCCATCAAGTCCCGGGACGAGGTCACGGCCGCGACCATCCGCATGGTGCTCACCGCCGTGACCAATGAGGAGGTGTCCGGCAAGGTGGCCCGTGAGCTCAGCGACGACGACGTGCTCACCGTGCTCGGACGCGAGGCGAAGAAGCGCCGGGAGTCGGCGGAGGCCTACGACGCCGCGAACCGTCCCGAGCTGGCCGCACGTGAGCGGGACGAGCTCGGCGTGATCGCTCGCTACCTGCCGCAGCCCCTGGACGATGCCGAGGTCGAGGCCATCGTGGCGGCGGCCGTGGCCGAGGTGGCGGCGACGGGCGCCTCGGGCGGCCAGGCGATGGGCGCGGTCATGAAGCTCGTGACGCCTCAGGTGAAGGGTCGCGCCGACGGCGGAGCTGTCGCGGGCCTGGTCAAGGCGGCGCTCGGTCTGGGCTAGGCGCCCGCTGCGGGTGCGCTGGCCGCGGGCGCCGGATCCGGCGCGGGAGCGGGAGCGGGCGGTGCTGACGCCGCCGGGGCAGCGCCACCGGCATTCGGGTCGGTGTTGTCGAACGTCGGCGGCTCGGGCACCTTCGACGGCTTGGTGCTCGATGATGTCGAGCTGGGCGCCGGCGGAACGTACGTGTACGCGTTGGGATCCTTGGTCGTCAGGTTGAACTTGTTCCGCACGTCGAAGGGCACCGGCTCGGTGCCGGCGACGGTGGCCTCCATCGCGTCATGCCAGATGGGGCCGGGAAGAGTGCCGCCGAACACCTGGGCGTAGTACGTGCCGTTGATCGTGACGTTCTTCATCGGGAAGGCGAAGCCGCCGCGCGGGTCGCCGACCCAGACGGCTGCGGCGACATCGGGCGTGAATCCGCAGAACCACACCGCGGCGGAGTCGTTGGTCGTGCCGGTCTTGCCGGCTGCCTGCCGCTTGTCGAGTGCCTCTGTCTGGCCGGTGCGTCCGGGGATGGAGCCGTCGACGACTCCGTTGAGCATCACCGTGACGGTGTCGGCCACCTCGCGCTTGATGACCTTCTTGCAGTCGGCGCTGGGAACGGGGACGTTCTTGCCGTCGCGGTCCTTGATCTCGAGGATCACCACCGGCTTGCAGTACAGGCCGTGCGCCGCGAACGTCGCGTAGGCGTCGGCCATCGCGAGCGGAGTCACCTCCATGGTGCCGAGGGTGAACGACGGGACGCGCAGCAGCGGATCGCCGCTGCCCAGCCGCACGCCCATCGACTCGGCGATGTCGGCGGGCCGGCATACGCCGATGCGCTCCTCGATCGTCATGAAGTAGGTGTTCGTCGAGTACGCGGTGGCCCGCGCCATGTCGAACGTCCCCGACCCCGTCGAGTTGCGGACGGTCACCGGCGCGAAGCCCTTGCCCGTCGTGCAGTTCTTGAAGTTGGTGAAGGTCTTCGGGCTGTACGCGTTGACGTACTCGAAGGGCGAGACACCGGCCTCGAGCGCCGCGGCGAGGGTGAAGACCTTGAAGGTCGAGCCGGCCTGCATGCCGAGCGTGCCGCCCATGTCGGTGCCGACGTTGTAGTTGTAGGTCGTCTTGCCGCGTCCGGAGGTTCCCCAGTCGCGGTTCTGCGTCATCGCGAGGACATTGCCCGTGCCCGGCTGGACCATGCTGATGGCGGCGGCGCGCTTGCTCGGGTCGTTCGTCGGGATGTGCTTGGTCACTGCGGCGAAGGCGGCGCTCTGGGCCTTCGGGTCGAGGGTCGTGCGGATCGTGTAGCCACCTCGACGCAGGAACGCCTCGCGCGCCTCCGGCGTGGCGCCGAAGACCGGATCCTTGCGAATGGTCTGCAGGACGTAGTCGCAGAAGAACGGCGCGTAGGACGAGGTGCAGCCGTTCGTGGTCAGGGAGGGATTCAGCGTCGTCGACATCGGCGTGAGCGCCGCGCGGTCCGCCTCGTCCGGGGTGATGTAGCCGAGTTCGGCCATGCGATGCAGGACGACGTTGCGTCGCTCGGTGCTGAGCTCGGGATTGCGCAAGGGATCGAACGCGGTGGGTCGTTGAACGATGCCGGCGAGGGTCGCGGCTTCCGGCAGTGACAGCTCGGCGGCCGGCTTTGAGAAGTACCGTCGAGCGGCCGCCTCGACGCCATAGGCGCCCGCGCCGAAGTAGGCGATATTGAGGTAGCGCTCGAGGATCTCGCCCTTGGTGAAGAGCTTCTCCAGGCCGAGGGCGTACCGGACCTCGCGCAGTTTGCGCGTTGCGCTGTCGCCCTTGGCCGAGTCGAGCTCCTGGGGGTTGGTCGCCTGGTTCACCAGGACGTTCTTGACGTACTGCATGGTCAGTGTGGAGCTGCCCTGCTCGATACCGCCGGCGCTGGCGTTGGTGGCCAGCGAGCGCAGGATGCCGCGCAGGTCGACGCCGTGATGGTCGAGGAAGCGCGAGTCCTCGATCGCGACCGTGGCCTGCCGCATGAACGGGGAGATGCTGGTGATCGGCACCTCGACGCGGTTCTGGTAGAAGAGCGACGCGATCACCGAGCCGTCCGACGCGAGGATCAACGACCGCTGGGGCAGTGGTGGGGTGCTCAGCGAGTCCGGGAGGCTCTCGAAGTTCTTGACGACGTCGCGGGTGACCACGCCCATTCCCCCGATGAACGGGGTGAGCATGAGGCCCATGAGCAGGCCGGCCACGATCGCGGAGACGGCAATGCCGCCGATGCGGGCGAGGATCCCGATCGGCCCTGGCCGGTCTCCCGGCGGCCGGTTCATGCTCATCAGACGTTCAGGGTAAGGCGAGTGGTTCCGTCGAGCCCCATGGGACGCACCCTCAGGTGGGGGATAGTTCTCCCGGTCTTCTCACAACTAGTTATATTGAACTATATTGGGATAGCCCGATATAGCCTTTCTGGCCGATGGGACAGAGCGTAACGTCCGCCGACACATGGACAGTGGATCAGCGAGGAGCCAGCATGACGTTTGACACCGATTGGGCAGCCCAGGCGTCGTGTCGCACCACAGATCCGGACTCGTTGTTCGTCCAGGGAGCCGCCCAGAATCGGGCCAAGGCCATCTGCGTAGGGTGCACCGTCCGCACCGAATGTCTCGCGGACGCACTCGACAACCGGGTGGAATTCGGGGTCTGGGGCGGCATGACCGAGCGCGAGCGCCGCGCCCTGCTTCGTCGTCGTCCGAACGTCACCTCGTGGCGCCACCTCCTGCAGACCGCGCAGGACGAGTACGAGCGCCAGCGGATTCTCACGGCGCCTGCCGAGCGCGCCAGCTAGCGAGGAGTGAGCGAAGCGAGCCCCGGAGCTACGGCGCCATCAGGTCGCGCCAGCTAGGCGCCCTTCGCCATCAGCTCTCCGACGGTGCGCAGCCCGTCGAGGTCATGCACGTCCTCCGCAAGTGCCGGTACCGACGTGATCGGCACGTCCGGGTGCGCCGCCGTGAACCGCTCGGCGAGATGAAGCTGCCGGGCCGCCAGGCTCAGGCGCTGCGCGTGCAGCCGAAGCAGCGCGGCGGTCAGTCGATCGACATCCGATGACCGGCTCGCCGAGGCCAGCTCGTCGAGAGTCTGCGCCCCCGCCGCGGCCTGCTCGCTCGTCAGCTCAGGGTCGTCGACGTCCTGGACGCGATTGAGGACCAGCCCGGCAAGCGGCATGTCGTCGGTCCGCAGTCGCTCGACGAAGTAGGCGGCTTCGCGGAGTGCATCGCGCTCGGGAGCGGCCACCACGACGAACGATGTGCCGGAGTCCTTGAGAAGGTCATAGGTGGCATCCGCCCGCTCTCGGAAGCCGCCGAACGTGGTGTCGATCGCGGCCACGAACGTGCCGACGTCGGACAGGACCTGCGCGCCGAGGATCTTGTTGAGCACGCTGGTGAACACCCCGAAGCCCATCGCGGCGAGGCGGCCGAGCCCACGCCCGGCACCACGTGCAGGTGCGGTGAGGATGCGGATGAATCGACCGTCGAGGAAGGACCCCAGCCGCGCAGGTGCGTCGAGGAAGTCGAGCGCACTCCGCGACGGAGGGGTGTCCACGATGATGAGGTCCCAGGTGCCTTCGGCCTTCGCGCGCACGCGCAACTGGCCGAGCTTCTCCATCGCCATGTACTCCTGCGTGCCGGCGAACGACGACGAGAGGGTTTGGTAGAAGGGGTTGCTCAGGATCTGCTGAGCCCGGGCCGGGTCGGCGTGCGCCTCGACGACCTCATCGAAGGTCCGCTTCATGTCGAGCATCATCGCGAACAGCGACCCGGAGCCGTCCGGAGCGCAGACGCCGGGAACCTGTCGAGGGGTGTTGTCGAGGGACGACAGCCCCATTGCCTGGGCAAGGCGCTTCGCCGGGTCGATGGTCAGCACGCATACGTCGCGGCCCATCTCCGCCGCGCGAAGTCCGAGGGCGGCAGCGGTGGTCGTCTTGCCGACACCGCCGGCTCCCGTGCAGACGATGATGTGGAGGTCCGGATTGCCGAGGATCTCGTCGATGTCGAGGACGGGACCGTCCGTGAAGTGCGTCATCGCACACCTGCCTGGGAGAGCAGGTCGGCCAGCTCGTAGAGCCCGCCGAGGTCGATCCCGCCGGCCAGCAACGGCAGCGCGATCGTGGGGAGGTCCAGTTCCTCAAGGCGCGCCAGCTCGCGGCGTTCGAGCGCTACCCGCTGCGCGTGATCGGTCGCCTCGCGCAGGAGCGCGGGCACGATGTCGTTCTCGTGCGAACCGAGACCGGCCTTCTCGAGCGACGACATGATCTTCGCTCCCGGCAGGGCGCCGGCGAGGGCAGCGTCGAGCTGGTCGTCGGCGAGCACGGGCGGCCGCGTCATATTGACGATGATGCCGCCCACCGGCAGGGAGTGGCTGCGCAGTTCGGCGACGCCGTCGATCGTCTCCTGGACCGGCATCTCCTCGAGCAGGCTGACGAGGTGCACCACCGTCTGCGGGGAGGCGATGACGCTCATGACGAGGTCGGCGTGCTTGTGAATCGGGCCCGCCTTGGCCAGCCCGGACACCTCGGAGTTGACGTTCAGGAACTTGGCGATGCGGCCCGTGGGCGGCGCGTCGAGGATGACGGCGTCGTAGGCATGGGCGTCCTTCTTCTCCTTGCGCCGGACGACTTCAATGGCCTTGCCGGTGAGCAGGACGTCGCGCAGGCCCGGCGCGATCGTCGTGACGAAGTCGATGGCGCCCATCTTGCGCAGGGCGGAACCGGCCCGGCGCAGGTTGTAGAAGGTCTCGAGGTAGTCGAGGAGCGCCTCCTCGGGATCGATCGCCAGGGCCCAGACCTCGCCGCCGCCCGGGGCGACCGCGATCCGCCGCTCCTCGTACGGGAGGGGAGGGGTGTCGAACAGCTGGGCGATGCCCTGGCGACCCTCGACCTCGACCAGGAGCGTGCGCCGCCGGTTGCGGGCCAGGGCCAGGGCGAGGGAGGCGGCGACCGTCGTCTTGCCCGTGCCGCCCTTGCCGGAGACGACGTGCAGGCTCACGCCCGGCCACAGCCGGCCGGACTGCTGGTCGTCGGCCACGGTTCCAGCCTAGGACGCCGGGAGCAGGTGGGCTGACCGAGACGAAACTGACGGCTAGGGTCGGGCAATGACATCGTGGGAGTACGTCACCGTTCCGCTGCTCGTGCACGCGACCAAGCAGATCCTCGACACCTGGGGCGAGGACGGCTGGGAGCTCGTGCAGGTGGTTCCGGGCCCCAACCCGGAGAACATGGTGGCCTACCTCAAGCGACCGAAGGGGAACGGCTGATCATGCCTACTGTCGAAGAACGGCTGGCTGCGATGGGCCTCACGGTCCACGAGGTCATCCCGCCGGTCGCCGCGTATGTGCCGGCGGTAGTCAGCGGCCGCTATGTGTTCACTGCCGGGCAACTGCCCTTCGTCGATGGCGTCCTCGCCGAGACCGGCAAGGTCGGTGCCGAGGTGTCCGCCGAACGCGCCAACGAGCTGGCGGCCATCTGCGCCCTCAACGCGATCGCGGCGGTCAAGTCGGTCGTCCCGCTCGACTCGGTGGTCCGCGTGGTCAAGGTCGTCGGCTTCGTGGCGAGCGCGCCCGACTTCACCGGGCAGCCAGGCGTGATCAACGGCGCGAGCAACCTGCTGCTCGAGGCCTTCGGTGAGGCCGGGGCGCATGCGCGTTCCGCTGTCGGCGTGGCCGTCCTGCCGCTCGATGCTCCGGTCGAGGTCGAGCTCATCGTCGAGGTCGCCGACTGAACACCCCGGTTCCGCGGCCCGCGGCGACCGTCATCCTGCTGCGCGATGGCGTCGACGGGATCGAGACGTTCCTGATGCGCCGCGCCACGACGATGGCGTTCGCCCCGCGCATGCACGTGTATCCCGGCGGCCGGGTCGATGAGTCCGACTACGCGGCCCCGATCGACTTCGCATGCCCGCCGGCTCGCGTCGAGGAGCTCGCGGTTCGGGCCAGTACGGACGTCGCCGGCCTGGTCGCGCTGTACTCCTGCGCCCTGCGCGAGATCGAGGAGGAGACCGGGATCGCGCTCCTGCCGGTCGGCGACGGCGGACGGACCCAGCGTCGATCCGCTGCGGCTGCCGATCGTCGATCACTGGGTGACTCCCGAGCTCGAGACCAAGCGGTACGACGTGCGGTTCTTCGTCGCCTCCGTCCCGGTCGGCCAGGACGCGCAGCTCACCACGACCGAGGCGGACACCGCGTTCTGGATCCGTCCGATCGATGCGCTGGCGCAGCGGACGACCGGTGACATGGCGATGCTGCCGCCGACCGAGTCAACGCTGCGCTATCTCACCCGGTTCGCCGCGGCGGCCGACGTGATCGCCGACGCCGGGGTGCGCGACGTCGTGCCGCTGCTGCCCCGACGCCTCGTCGACGACGACGGTCGGGCGCGCTGGGTGATGGTGCACGATCGCACCGGCGAGATCCTCGAGGACGACATCGCGGCGCCGCACACCCGCGAGACTGACGGGCTGTCCTTCCCGGAGCACCTGGCATGAGCGGTCACGTCCTTCCGCTCAAGGGGTCGTCCGACCCGTGGACCGGTGGCAAGGTCACCGACTCCGCCTGGTGCGTGCTGGCCCCCAACCCGTCGCCGTGGACCCTCGACGGGACGAACACCTGGCTGCTGAGCGCGCCGGGGAGCGCACGCGCCGTCGTGGTCGACCCGGGCCCGGACAACGCGGCCCACCATGCCGCGATCGCGACAGCGGCCCGCGAACGGGATCTGGTGGTCGACGTCATCCTGCTCACCCATGGCCACATCGACCACGCCGAAGGAGCGCGCGCCCTCGCCGAGTCGTTGAGCGTGCCCGTCCGGGCCCTCGATCCCTCGCAGCGACGTGGCGGCGAGGGGCTCGCAGATGGTGACGTCGTCGATCTGGGCGAGTGGCGGATCGACGTCCTCGCGACGCCCGGCCACAGCGCGGACAGCCTCTGCTTCACCGTCGAGCACGACGGCTCGGTGCTGACCGGCGACACGGTGCTGGGTCGCGGCACCTCGCTGGTGGCCTGGCCGGACGGCCGGCTCGGGGACTACCTGGACAGCCTGGAACGCCTGCGGCGTCAGTCCGAGCGGATCAGCGCGACTGCTGCCCGGGCACGGTCCGGTGCTCGACGAGCCCGCTGCCGTCATCGACGCGTACCTTGCCCATCGTCGCGCCCGACTCGCGGAGGTGCGCGCGGTCGTGGAGTCAGGCGTCAGCGATGCCGCGGAGATCGTCGCGATCGTGTACGCCGACGTGCCGCGCGAGGTGTGGCCGGCAGCCGAGCTCACCGTGCGCGCACAGCTGGACTTCCTGAACGGGATCTAGCGGGCGCGACGGCCCAGGCGCTCGACGTCGAGGATCAGCACCTGACGGGACTCCAGGCGGATCCAGCCGCGCTGGGCGAAGTCGGCGAGCGCCTTGTTCACGGTCTCGCGCGAGGCGCCGACCAACTGCGCGAGCTCCTCCTGCGTCATGTCATGCGTGACCATCAGGCCTTCGGGGGTCACGGTGCCGAACTTCTCGCCGAGGTCCATGAGCGCCTTGGCGACGCGACCGGGGACGTCGGAGAAGACCAGGTCGGCCATGGCCTCGTTGGTGCGACGCAGCCGACGGGCCAGCGCCTGCAGCAGGGAGGCGGCGACCTCGGGTCGGCCGGAGAGCCACGGCTTCAGCTGCTCGTTGCCCAGGCCAACGACCAGGGCGTCGGTGAGTGCTGTCGCCGTGGACGTGCGCAGGCCCGGATCGAACAGGCTGAGCTCACCGAACATCTCGCCGGGACCGAGTACGCCGAGCAGCGACTCGCGGCCGTCGTTCGACGTCTGGCCGAGCTTCACCTTGCCCTCGAGGATGACGTACATGCGATCGCCCGGCTCGCCTTCGTGGAAGAGCACGTCGCCCTTGCTGACGGCCGTCTCCTTGAGCGAGGCCCGAAGAGCGGCCGCACCCTCCGCATCGAGTGCGGAGAAGAGCGGGGCTTGCATGAAAGCGTCGTCCACGTGACTTCCTCTGGCTGCGGGAGTGCTACGGGCATTGTGTCGTATGGGTCATGGGCGTCAAGGTCGTGGCCGCGCACATCGCATTAGCCTGTGCTCATGACCGTTGAGACGCCCCTTGCACTGAAGCGACGGGCTCGCCGCATGGTCGTTGTCCTCGGGGACACGTACCCGGACGCCCGTTGTGAACTCGACTTCACCACTCCGCTTGAACTCCTCATCGCGACCATGCTGAGCGCTCAGTGCACCGACCAGCGCGTCAATGCCGTGACTCCCGAACTCTTTCGCCGCGTACCCGGATGCTGCGGCCTACGCCGCTGCTGATCGTGGCGATCTCGAGAAGCTCATCACTCCAACGGGGTTCTTCCGACAGAAGGCTGGCACGATCCAGTCCATCGGACAGCAGTTGTGCGATCGCTTCGGCGGTGACGTGCCTGGGCGGCTGAAGGACCTCGTCACCCTGCCCGGCGTGGGCCGCAAGACTGCCAACGTCGTGCTCGGTGACGCCTTCGGCGTGCCGGGTATCACCGTCGACACGCACGTGGGGCGACTGGCCCGTCGGTTCGGCTGGACGACGAACGAGGACCCCGAGAAGGTCGAGGCCGACCTCCAGGCGTTGTTTGCCCGCAAGGACTGGACCGTGATGTCGCATCGGGTGATCTGGCACGGGCGACGGCGTTGCCACGCCAGACGACCGGCCTGCGGTGCGTGCCCGATCGCGCAGTGGTGTCCCTCCTTCGGCGAGGGGCCGACCGATCCGATCGAGGCTGCTCGCCTGGTGAAGGACTCGGGGCGCGGCTGATGGCCCCGTGGTCGAGGATCGGCGTGGTGTACCCCGAGCGGGTGGCCGTGCTGCCGTCGTGGCTGCAGCAGGTTGCGGTCGTCGCCGAGACGATGACGGCCGAGGACGTCACGCGTTTCGTCCCACCGCACGGTGAGGGTCGGCACTCGGCCGTCCTCATCCTGTTCAGTGACGACCGCGATGTGCTGCTCATCCAGCGGGCCAGCACGATGCGGTCGCACGCCGGCCAGCCGGCGTTCCCGGGCGGCGCCGTCGATGACGATGACGAGCACGCTGAGGCGGCGGCCCTGCGCGAGGCGCAGGAGGAGACCGGCCTGGATCCTTCAGGTGTGGTGGTCTTCGGTGCGCTGCCCGATCTCTGGGTGCCGGTCACCAACTACGTCGTGACGCCGGTCCTGGCCTGGTGGCAGCAGCCGTCGCCGGTGCATGCGCAGGACCCGGCCGAGGTCGAGAGTGTTCATCGCGTGCCGATCGCCGACCTCGCGGACCCGGCGCATCGGTGTCGGGTGCTGCACCCGTCAGGGTTCGTCGGTCCCGGCTTCGAGGTCGACGGAATGCTGGTGTGGGGCTTCACCGGCGGCATCCTGTCCACGCTGCTCGACACGATGGGCTGGGCCGTTCCATGGGACGAGTCACGACTCGTGCCGTTGAACTGATCGGTCACGCATGAACATCGTCGACTGGATCCTCATCGGCGGCATCGTCGTGTTCGCCCTGGTCGGCTGGCGGCGCGGCTTCGTCGCCGGGCTGTTCTCCTTCGTCGGCTTCTTCGGTGCGGGCCTGCTCGCGTCGCTGATCGTCCCGCGGGCGCTGTCGGGCCTCGACCTGAACCCGCTGGTGCGTGGACTGGTCGTCGGCGGCACGATCCTGGTCGCCTCCTTCGCCGGGCAGTTCGCGGCGGGCATCCTCGGCGACCGCATCAGCGACACGCTCACCTGGCGGCCGGCGCGGGCACTCGACCATGTCGGCGGCGCCGTCCTCAACGTCCTCGTCCTGGGTGTCGTCATCTGGCTCGTCGCAGGAGTCGCCGGGTACCTCCCGACGAGCTCGGTGACCCGGCAGATCAACCAGTCCAAGATGGTCGAGTCGCTGCAGTGGCTCATGCCCCCGCAGACGCAGTCGATCTTCAACGGGCTCGAAGGCGTCCTCCAGTCCACGTCCGTCCCGACCATCTTCGCCGGACTCGATGCGTTCGTCGGACCCGACGTGGACCCGCCCGACCCGGCGGCCGTGACCTCCGCCGTGGACGTGGCGGGCCGCTCGGTCGTACGCGTATTCGGCTCCGCCGATGCCTGCAGCAGCCAGGTCAGTGGATCGGGTTTCGTGGTCGCGCCGAACGAGGTGATGACCAACGCCCACGTGGTAGCCGGCGTCCGCGAGCCGAAGGTCCAGCTGCAGCGCGGCAGCACGGACCTTCCGGCCACCGTCGTCTACTTCGACCCGAGCGCTGACATCGCGATCCTGCGCACGTCCGCCTTGGGGCTTCCGCCGCTTGCCCTTTCCGCCGACCCGGGCGCGACCGGAGACGACGCCGTTGTGGCGGGGTTCCCGCACTCCGGACCGTTCACCCTGGAGCCAGTCCGGGTGCGCACTCTCGTCCATGCGCAGGCGGACGACATCTACGGAGACGCCGGCACCATGCGAGACACCTACCTGCTGCGGGGAAGCGTCCGCAAGGGGTTCAGCGGGGGTCCGCTGCTGAAGCCCGACGGCTCGGTCATGGGCCTGGTGTTCGGTGCCGACGCGGGCCAGCAGACGACCGGATACGCACTGGCCGACAGCGAGATCACCACGGCGTTGACGTCGCTGGGGGACTCCGCCGCCCCCGTCGGCACCGGCAGCTGCGCGATCCGCGACTAGTGGGACCCAGGCTCGTCGGACCCCTCGAGCTCCGCCAGCGAGGCAAGAACGCGGACGCTGTCGACGCAGGCTGGCGCGTCCGCCGTCTCGAGGAGTGAGTGGGCTCGAGCGGCGACCGCCCGCGCGCCGGCGGCATTGCCGCGCGCTGCGTGGGTCAGGGCAGCGCCCCATTGCGCCAGCGCCCGCCACGCATCGCGGTACTCGTCGGGTGCCTGCCGCCACCTCAGCTCGAACACTTCATGCGCATGGAACGGCAAGCCGTTCGCGAGGTAGGCCATCCCCTCGGTCCAGGCCTCCTCGTCGGTGATCGCCTCGCGCTGCGGCACGCCGGGGAAGACACAGGTCGGGATCGGCGTCCGGCGGAAGCGGTCGCCCCAGCCGGTCCCTGTCCCGTTCGGGGCTCATGGCCGGTCGAGCGTCCCGAGCCAGTCGAGCAGCGTGGTCGTGAACTGCGCGGGGGCCTCCTCATGCGGGAAGTGGCCCGTCGGGAGGTCCACCCGGGTGTAGTCGCCGCGCACGTAGGCATCGCTGCCGTCGACGGAACTCGGCAGCACCATCGGGTCGTCCGCTCCGTGCAGCTGCAGGACCCGGCGCTGCACCGGCGCCTCCATCAACGACATGAACGACAGACCGTCCGGACGCAGGACCGACCGGAGTGCCCAGCGGTGGTACTCCACCGAGGTGTGGGCGGTGGGCCAGCGCATGAACGCGCTGCGGAAGGCGATCGAGGCCTCGTCGTCGAGCCATGACGGGTCGAGCGACCACTCGGAGATGAGGTCCGCGACGCGGGCACCGTCACGGGCGGTCAGCGATCGCTCCGGCACGAACGGGAGCTGGAATCCGACCGCATAGCGCATGGCAGCGCGCTGCTTTCCGTTGCGCAGGAGGGCCTTGCGCAGCTGCCGTGGGTGCGGCATCGACACGGGTGCGATGGCCCGCACGGTCTCGGGTTCGAGGACGGCAGTCGACCAGGCGACGAGTCCGCCCCAGCCGTGACCCACGATGACGGCCTCGGATAGACCGAGGCACCTGATCACGCCCGCCACATCCGCCGAGAGCGTGCGCGGGTCGTAGCCCTCGGGCGGGTGGTCCGAGCCCCCGTAGCCGCGCAGGTCCATGGCGATCGCCCGGTAGCCCGCGTCGGCGAGGGCGGTCAGCTGATGCCGCCACGTCCACCAGAACGTCGGGAAACCGTGCAGGAGTAGGACCGCAGGCCCCTCGCCGATGTCGACGACGTGGAAGCGGGCACCGTTCGCCGACACGTCGCGGTGCGTCCATGGTCCCGACGCGCGAATGGCGGCATCGGGATCAGCCAGAGGCACGTCCTACAGGCCGTTGGCGGGCGTGGAGAACGCGGCCTTCGCGTCCGCCACGGCCTGCGGGTTCATGACCTCGACGGCCTTGGACTCGACCGAGTCCGCGGCAGGCTTGCCGGTGAGGGCCGCCTTCGTCTTCTCGAACTCGGCGATCGCCAGGTTCGGTGGCTTCGCCTCCTCGAGCTTCTTGCGAGCGATCAAGGCGGTGACGGTCCCGACGATCAGCAGCAGGACAGCCACGATGAGGAACGCCAGCCAGGGCATGAGCCCCATCTGCACCAGGCCTAGCGCCAGCGTGACCAGCAGGAACAAGGTGGCGAATCCGGCGATGATCGCGGTGGCGATCCCGAGGCCGGCGCCGATGCCGACGTTCTGGCCGCTCGAGCTCAGCTCGGTCTTGGTGAGCGCCGCCTGCGCAGTGGCAAGGCGCTTCGCATCAGCGATCGTCTTCTCGACGAGTGACTTGATGGACGGATCAGGCTGGGGGGGCACGGTTACCTCCGAGTGGTCAGGTACGTCAGGCTATCGGGCCTCAGGGGCCTCGTACACGTCCGGGATTCCGTCGCCGTCGGCGTCGGCCTCCTCGCGGGCGAACACATCGGCATAGTGCCGGTTGCGGGACAGCAGGGCGATGGAGGCCAGGCCGGCCGCGATGACCGACGCCACCAGGATCGCCACCTTGCCGGAACTCAGGAACGTGGGGTCGTTCTCGTACGCGAGTTCGTCGATGAGCAGGGCGACGGTGAACCCGATTCCGGCCAGTAGCCCGATGGCCGAGACGTCGCGCCAGGCGATCTCGGGGCTGAGGCTGGCCCGCGTGAAACGGGCCGTCAGCCACGACAGCGAGATGACGCCGATCGGCTTGCCCACGACGAGGCCGATGATCACGCCGATGGCGACGGGGTTCTTGAGCGCTTCGACGAAGCCCGTGCTGCGGACGTCGACGCCCGCCGAGAAGAAGGCGAAGAGGGGCACGCACACCGCCGCGCTGAGCGGATGCAGCAGGTGCTCCATCCGGTCGGTCGGGGCCTTGACCTCCCCCGGGTCGGTGCGCACCCGAGTGAGCAGCCCGAACGCGACCCCGGCGATCGTCGCGTGGACCCCGCTGCCATGCATGAAGTACCAGCCGAGAAGGACCAGGGGCACGTAGAGGAACGGCGTGCGGATGCGCTTGTGCTGAGCCCACGCATACACCGCGAAGGTGGCGATGGCGGCGAGGAACCAGGTCAGGTAGAAGTGATCGGAGTAGAACACGGCGATCACCGTGATCGCCCCCAGGTCGTCGACGACGGCAAGGGTCAGCAGGAACGCCCGAAGGGCGACGGGAAGCCGGCGGCCCACTACGGCCAGGACGGCGAGCGCGAAGGCGATGTCGGTGGCCATCGGGATGCCCCAGCCACTCGGGGATCCGTCCTTCATCGTCACGTTGACGACCACGAAGATCAGCGCCGGCAGGACCATCCCGCCGAGCGCCGCTGCGACCGGAACGACCGCCTGCGCCGGCTTGCTCAGCGAGCCCAGCACCAGCTCGTGCTTGAGTTCGAGGCCGACGACGAAGAAGAAGACCGCGAGCAGGCCGTCCGCGGCCCACGTCCCGAGCGTGAGGTCGAGGTGGAGGGACGCGGGGCCGACTGTGTAGTTGACCAGGTCCTCGTAGGACGTGCCCCAAGGCGAGTTCGCCCAGACCAGCGCCAGTACGGCCGCGGCGAGCAGCAGGACGCCGCCGACGGTCTCGTCGCGGAGCTGGTCGAGCAGCCACGTGCGCTCGGGTAGGGGCAGGCGTCCCAGCAGTACGCGGTCGCTGCTCACGTCGTCACCCTAGTAGCCGAGGGCCGCCCCGGCCGTGCTCAATCCTCCGAGGAACTGGCCTGGAGTCCCGTGGAGATGAGGTTCATCACCGCAGGGTCGGCGAGGGTCGTCGAGTCGCCCAGGCTGCGGTTCTCGGCCACGTCGCGCAGCAGGCGCCGCATGATCTTGCCCGAGCGGGTCTTGGGCAGCTCGGGGACGATCATGATCTGGCGAGGCTTGGCGATCGGGCCGATCTCATGGGCGACGTGGTCGCGCAGCTCCTTGATGATCGCCGACCCGTCGCCCGTCTCCTCGACGACGTCGCCGCGGACGATGACGAAGGCGACGATGCCCTGGCCCGTCGTCTCGTCGGCTGCGCCGACGACGGCGGCCTCCGCCACCTTCGGGTGCGACACCAGCGCGGACTCCACCTCAGTCGTGGAGATGCGGTGGCCGGAGATGTTCATGACGTCGTCGACGCGTCCGAGCAGCCAGATGGCGCCGTCGTCGTCCCACTTCGCCCCGTCGCCGGCGAAGTAGTACTGCGGCCACCGCGACCAGTACGTGTCGACGTATCGCTGGTTGTCGCCCCAGATGCCGCGCAGCATCGCCGGCCACGGCTCCGTCAGGACGAGGTAGCCGCCGCCGCCGTTGCCGACGGGCGTCCCGTAGTCGTCGACGATGGCGGCACCGATGCCCGGCAGCGGGCCCATTGCCGAGCCGGGCTTGGTGGCCGTGACACCGGGCAGCGGGCTGATCATGATCGCACCGGTCTCGGTCTGCCACCACGTGTCGACGATCGGGCAGCGGCTGCTGCCGATGACCGCGCGGTACCACATCCAGGCCTCGGGGTTGATCGGCTCGCCGACCGAGCCGAGCAGGCGAAGGCTCGACAGGTCGTGGCCGAGCGGCAGCGCGTCGCCCCACTTCATGAAGGTGCGGATGGCGGTGGGCGCGGTGTAGAGGATCGAGACCTTGTGGCGCTCGACGATGTCCCACCAGCGGTCCTTGCCGGGGGTGTCGGGCGTGCCCTCGTAGACCACCTGGGTCACGCGGTTGGCCAGCGGCCCGTACACGATGTACGAGTGGCCGGTGACCCAGCCGATGTCGGCCGTGCACCAGTACACGTCGGTCTCGGGCTTGAGGTCGAACACCGCGCGGTGCGTGTACGACGTCTGGGTGAGGTAGCCGCCGGTCGTGTGCAGGATGCCCTTCGGCTTCCCGGTCGTCCCCGACGTGTACAGGATGAACAGCGGGTGCTCGCTGTCGAAGGCCTCCGGGGTGTGCTCGGCCGGCTGGCGGCCCACGATGTCGTGCCACCACACGTCGCGCCCCGGCGTCCAGTCGACGTCCTGGCGGGTGCGTCGGACCACGAGCACGTGCTCGACAGTGGGGCAGTCCTCGACGGCCTCGTCGACGGCGGGCTTCAGCGGCATCACCGAGCCGCGCCTGTTCTGACCGTCGGACGTGATGACGAGCTTCGCCGCTGCGTCATCGATCCTGCTCCGCAGCGCCTCCGCCGAGAAGCCGGCGAACACGACCGAGTGCGGTGCGCCGATGCGCGCGCACGCCAGCATCGCGACGATCGCCTCGGGGATCATCGGCAGGTAGATCGCCACGCGGTCGCCGGCGCCGATCCCGAGCTCGGTCAGCGCATGCGCGGCCTTCGACACCTCGACCTGGAGCTGGGCGTAGGTGATGTCGAGTCGATCGCCGGGCTCGCCCTCGAACCGGATGGCCACCTGGTCGCCGTGACCGGACTCCACATGACGGTCGACGCAGTTGTAGGCGACATTGAGCTTGCCGCCGACGAACCACCGTGCGAACGGTGCCTGTGACCAGTCGAGCACCTCGGTGAAGGGCTCGGCCCAGTCGAGGGCGGCGGCCTGATCCGCCCAGAAGGCCTGTCGATCGGCAGCCGCCTCGTCGTACAGGGATGCGGTCGCGTTCGCCCGTGCGGCGAACTCCGGGGTGGGCGCGAACACCCGGGCCTCGTGGCTGAGGTTCTCGATGGCTTCGTGGCTGGCTTCGTTGGTCACCGGGATAGTGAATCAAAGGGCTGGGTTAGATGGGAGCGTGTTGAGCACACCGAACGACCCGCTGGCCGCCCTGGCCCAGGAACCGATCACCGCTGCCGCGCTCGAGACCGCCCGAACGGAGGTGGACGCCCTGCTGTGGCGCCGCGACGTGCGGGCGGCCGCGACGGAGGTGGTGGCGGCCTCGGTGGAGCGCGGTGCGCGGGACTCGGCCGCGATCGACGGGGCGGATGTCGTGGTCGTCGATTCGTCGCCGATGGGCCGCGTGCTGGAGGCGGCGCTGCGGCTGACGGCGGCGGTTCCCGGCCAGGTGGACGTCTTCGCGACGGCCCCGCTCCAGGCGCTGGCTCATCTGCACGGCCTCGCCGCGCACGGTTTCGTCGGCGATGAGGAATTGGGCCGACCGCGCCTGACCGACCGGGCCGACGATCCGCTGTCGCTGGGCGACCTGCCGTCCGCGCGCGATGCCGCCAACCGGCTGGCCCTCCTCGCCGACGTGCTCACGACGCCGACGGCCGCCCCGGCCCTGATGGTCGCGGCCATTGCGCATGCCGAGGTGGCCTCGGTCCGCCCGTTCAGCTGGGGCTCGGGACTCGTGTCGCGGGCTGTGGTGCGGCTGGTCATGGCTGCCAGGGGCGTCGATCCGTCGCTGTTCAGCATCCCCGAGCGGGGGCTGCTCGAGCTCGGTCGCCCGGCGTACGTGAAGGCGCTGAGGGCCTATGCCACCGGGACGCCGGCGGGGATCACCGAGTTCGTGGTGTGGCACTCGACGGCGGTCGCCCTGGGCGCCAAGGCCGTCCCCTAGTCGAGGTCTACGGCTGGCGTCGCACCGGGTGCTGGGTGCGACGTCCCGTGTAGGTCTCGGCGTTGTCCACAACTCACGAGGCGTCCCTTGTCCGCCCGTGAGGATCGGGCCAGCCTCGGCTGGATGCCTCGACTGGTCGCCGCTGACCCGCCCCTGCCACCGGTGTTCTCGCATGCGCAGGCACGTGCGCAGGGGCTCACGTCCGACCAGATCCGTCATCGGGTGCGCTCGGGCCGGTGGGAGCGCCTGGCTCGCGGGTACTACCGCAGCGTCCCCGTCGACGCCCCCGCCGATGAATTCGCCCGTCGACGTCGCGACCACCTCGATGCGGCCATTGCTGCCGCGGCACGTCACGGCGATGGGGTGATCGCGTTGAGAAGTGCGGTCATCCTCCTGGGCCTGCCGTTGTTCACGCCCGTTCCGCACGACGTGAGCCTGATGGTTCCCTACGGGCACTGGGCCGGACATCGACCGGGCATCGTGTTCCACCACGGCGAGCTGGAACCCGGCGACGTCGTGAATTCACGCGTGCGGGTCACGACGCCGGCCCGGACCTGGCTCGACATCGCCCGTACCCGACCGCTCACGGACGCGCTGACGGTCGGGGATGCAGCGGTTCGAGCGCGGCTCGTTGAGCCGGCGCTGCTGACCGAGCGGGCGGGCGCCCTCAAGGCCATCCGTGGCTGTCGGAGGGCGGTGGTTGCCGCGTCTCACGTCAACGGGCTGCGCGAGACCCCGCTGGAATCAGGGTCGTGGGCGTACTTCGTGCGGCATGGAGTACCGCTGCCACTCATGCAGGTGGCCTTCGACGATGACGTGGGCCGCTTCATCGGTCGCGTCGACTTCTACTGGGAGAAGGGCGCCGTCGTCGGCGAATGCGATGGCCGCCTGAAGTACGCGAGCGGCGAGGACCTGTACGCCGAGAAGCGGCGCGAGGACGCACTGCGAGCGCTCGGCCTTCGCGTGGTTCGGTGGGGTTGGCAGGATCTGGGCAACGCCCGGCTGGCAGCGGTGCTGCGCCGCCAGCGTGTCCTCTGAGCCTTGGGCATCGAGGTCTACGTCTGGAGTCGCACCCGGTGCTGGGTGCGACGTCCCGTGTAGGTCTCGGCGCGAATCGCTGATCAGCCGTGCGGACGGATGACGCGGGTACCGACCGGTGACGCCACGCTCATCTGCATCAGCGCGTCGGGTGCGTCATCGAGCGTGATGACGTCGGTGACCAGCCGGCCGGGCTGCAGCGTGCCGGCCGCGACGAGATCGAGCATCGGCTTGTAGTCGTGCGCGGCCATGCCATGCGAACCATGCAGGGTCAGCTCCAACCACACCACCCGCGCCATCGGCACGGTCGGGCGGCCGAGCGCCTCGGGGAGCAGCCCGACCTGCACGTGTCGTCCTCGCCTTCGCAGGCTCTCGATCGACGAGGCCAACGTCTGCTCGCTGCCGAACGCGTCGATCGACACGTGTGCGCCGCCGCCCGTTGCCTCGATGACCGCGGTGCCGATGTCGTGGACCTCTGATGCGTCGATCGTGGCCACCGCACCGAGCTCGCGGGCCAGGTTCAGGGCTTCGACGGACACGTCGATCGCGACGACTCTGGCTCCGAGTTCCGTCGCGATCATCACGGCGGAAAGGCCGACGCCGCCACAGCCATGCACGGCCACCCACTGATCGCGGTGCACGTGCCCGTGCTCGCGTACCGCGCGAAACGCGGTGGCGAAGCGGCAGCCGAGCGCCGCGGCACTGACGAAGTCGACGGAGTCGGGCAGCCGAACGAGGTTGACGTCGGCGTGCTCGATGCGGACGAACTCGGCGAACGAGCCCTCGTGCGTGAACCCCGGCTGCGTCTGGTTCTCGCAGACCTGCTGATCCCCGTTCAGGCAGGCACCGCAGGTTCCGCAGGCGCACACGAAGGGCACCGTGACGCGATCGCCGGCCCGCCACGTGTGGACTCGCCCGCCGACCGAGTCCACCACTCCCGCGAACTCATGGCCGGGGACATGCGGTAGTCGCACGTCGGGATCGTGGCCCATCCAGCCGTGCCAGTCGCTGCGGCACACGCCCGTGGCCTCCACGCGGATGACCGCGCCGTCGGGACCGGCGACGGGCGCGTCGATGCTGCGTACCTGAGGCACGCCGCCGAACTCGGTGAAGACGACAGCGCGCATCGGCTAGGCGCGCATGCCGCGACGCCGCGCGTACCAGGTGATGCCGAGCGCCACCGCGCCGAGCGCGACCGCACTGCCCGCTGCCACGGCCTGCCGCTTGGTCGCCTGCTCGCGCATGGCAACCGGCTTGGCGAAGTCGAGGATCGGCCACTCGTTCTCGCCGGCGACCTTGCGCAGCTCGGCGTCGGGATTGACGGCGACGGGGTGCCCAACGACCTCGAGCATGGGCAGGTCGGTATGCGAGTCGCTGTACGCGTAGGACTCGGCCAGGTCGTATCCACGCTCGTCGGCGAGCGTCTTCATCGCCTCGGCCTTGTTGGGTCCGTAGGCGTAGAAGAGGATCTCGCCGGTGTACTGGCCCTCCTCGATCGCCACCTGGGTGCCGATGGCGAGGTCGACCCCCAGTCGCTGCCCGATCGGCTCGACGATGTCGGTGCCCGAGGAGGAGATGATGATGACCTCGCGGCCGGCGGCCTTGTGCTCCTCGATGAGCTGGACCGCCTCCTCGTAGACCATGGGATCGACGATGTCGTCGAGCGTCTCGCCGACGATCGCCTGCACCTTCTCGGCGTCCCAGCCGGTGACGAGCTTCGACATGTACTCGCGCATCGTCTCCATCTGGTCGTGGTCCGCGCCGGAGGCGAGGTAGACGAACTGCGCGTAGGCGCTGCGGACGACGTCGGAGCGTCCGATCAGGCCCTCCCTGTAGAAGGGTCGCGCAAATGCGAAGGAGCTGGACTTCGCGAGGATCGTCTTGTCCAGGTCGAAGAACGCGGCTCCCTTGCGCGGGCTCTGCTCGTCGGTCACGCGTAGACGGTACTGCGACGCGGCTGTCCACAGCACCATGCGGCACGGGGTTGTCGTCCACAGGGACCGCCGCAGCACTGTCGTCACCGGCGCTCCACAGGCAGCCTCGTCCTCACTGATGGCGCCTCGGCGGATGTGGACGGTGTGCATGAACGGACAACGACCTCTTCTGGTCAGCAATGACGCCGACCTGATCGACGATGTCCTTCGCCTCGCCTCGGCCAACTCCGTGGAGATCCACCTCGCGACCGATGTCGAGGGAGCCCGCGGCCGCTGGCAGCTCGCGCCGCTCGTGCTGGTCGGGGCCGACTCCGGTGCGCAGGTAGCCGCGGCCCGCATGACGCGGCGACGCGACGTCGTCCTCGTCTCGCGCGAGCCCGGCCCCGACACGTGGCAGAACGCGGTGGCGCTGGGTGCCGAGCACGTGGTCGCTCTCCCTGACGCGGAGCGGTGGCTGATCGATCGGCTGGCCGACTCCGGCGAGGGCCCTACCCGTGACGGTCGGCTCGTCGCGGTCATCGGCACCGGCGCAGGGGCAGGCGCCTCGACCTTCGCGGTCACGCTCGCCCTCGCCGCCGCCCGCTCGCTGAAGGTGCTGCTGGTCGATGCCGACAGCCTGGGCGGCGGGCTCGACATCGTGCTGGGCATCGAGGACGTCCCCGGGATTCGATGGGCAGACCTCGCCGACACGCGGGGACGGCTCGGCGCGCAGGCCCTCGAGCAGGCCCTCCCGCGCCACGGTGACCTCGCGGTCCTCTCCTGGGGCCGCCAGGGCCCCGACACGCTCACGATCGAAGCGATCTCGGCCGTGGTCGACGCAGCCTCCCGCGGCTTCGACCTGGTGGTAGTCGATGTTCCGCGCTACCTCGACGCCTGCGCCGAACTCGTGCTCTCGCGCGCGGACGTGAGCCTTGTGGTCACCAGCAATCGCGTCCGCGCGACGGCTGCGGCCGCGCGCCTGGTCGATCACCTCGACGGTCGCAGCGGGACCGTCCGCATGGTCGTCCGGATGGACCCCAAGGGGCTGCGCGACGAGGCGATCGAGGCGGCTCTCGCGGTGCCGATCATCGGCAGGCTTCCGGTCGTGGCCGGGCTGCCGTCACGGTCCGACGATGGTGAGGCGCCTGCCGTCGGCGACGCCTACGGGCGCGCCTGCGCGGCGGCGCTGCGCGAGCTGCGCCTGGGTGGGGATCGGGCGGCATGAGCACGCCCCTGCTCGAGCGCGTGCGGTCGCGGCTCGTGGCGCACCAGGCCGAGGCGACGCCGGCTCGCGTCATGGCAGCCCTGCGCGCCGAGGGTCTGGTGCTCGGCGACGATGCCGTCCTCGACCTGGTCGCTTCACTCCGGCAGGACCTCGTCGGGTCGGGGCCTCTCGAACCACTGCTGCGCGACCGGGCGATCACGGACGTCCTCGTCAACGGGCCATCGGACGTGTGGATCGATCGGGGGCAGGGGCTGGTGCGCACGGATGTCGGATTCGCGTCCGAGTCCGACGTCCGACGACTCGCCCAGCGGCTCGCCGCCCAGGCCGGACGCCGGCTCGACGAGTCAAGCCCGTGCGTCGATGCGCGCCTGCCCGACGGCTCCCGACTGCACTGCGTCCTGCCGCCGATCGCCACGACAGGGACGCTGATCTCCCTTCGGGTTCCCCGCCGGGTGGCGTTCACCCTCGACGACCTTGTCGCCGCCGGATCGGTCGACGAAGAAGGCGCGTGGTGGTTGAGGGCGATCATCGAGTCGCGCCTCGCCTTCCTGATCTCGGGAGGAACGGGCTCGGGGAAGACCACCGTGCTGTCGACGCTGCTCGGCCTGGTGCCGCCCAGCGAGCGAATCGTGATCGTCGAGGATTCCAGCGAACTCGACCCGCCCCATCCGCACGCGGTCCGCCTGCAGTCACGCCCCTCCAACGTCGAGGGTGCCGGCCTGGTGACGCTGCGGGATCTGGTCAGGCAGTCGCTTCGCATGCGACCGGACCGGGTGGTCGTGGGTGAGGTCCGCGGGGCTGAGGTGGTGGATCTCCTCGCAGCAATGAACACCGGCCACGAGGGCGGCTGCGCGACCCTGCATGCAAACTCCGCCGACGACGTCCCTGCGCGGCTCGAGGCGTTGGGGCTGATGGCCGGGCTCGACCGATTGGCGGTTCATGCGCTCGTCGTCGCGGGCATCGACGCGGTCGTCCACCTGCAGCGCGGACGCGACGGAGCACGGCGGGTCCACGGCATTCACGTGCTGGAGCGGGAGCCGGGTGGCCTGGTCCGCAGCGTCCCCGCGCTGACCACCGATGGGGGGCGACTGGTCCCCGCCCCGGGTGCTTCTCGGCTTCGCCTGCAGCTCGACCGGACGTGACCGCGACGGTGCTGGCGATGGCGCTGACTGCCTTCGCCGTCTGGGTGGTCACTCCGCCTTGGCGTGCCGAGCGAACCGATCGGCTGCATGGCACGGCCCGCCGGCGGCCCGGCACGAAGGAGTGGCTGGAAGCTGCGCGAGCTCGCTGGCGCCCGGGCGCAGCGGCGCGACGCGGACGCTCCCGTGAGCGACTCCGCCTCGTCCATGCGCTCGCGGCCCTCGCGGCAGACCTGCAGGCGGGGCAACCGCCGGCCAGCGCGCTCGGCATGGTTGGCGGTCCGGCAACGCCCTGGCCCGCGGCGGCAGCGGCGGCCCGCATGGGCGAGGACGTCGTGTCCGCTCTCACCCAGGACGGGACCAAGAACCCCGTCCTGCTCCACCTCGCGGCGTGCTGGCAGGTCGCCATGGAGTCGGGCACTGGACTCGCCGCCGCGGTCGCCCAGCTGGCCGACTCGGCGCGGGCAGCCGAGGACGTTCGCGTGCAGCTGGAGGCCGAACTCGCGGGTCCGCGGGCGACCGCGCGCACGCTGGCCTTCCTGCCTCTGGTCGGGATGGGGTTCGGCGTGATGATGGGCGCCGATCCGCTGGGCTGGCTACTCGGATCGCCGATCGGATGGGGCTGCCTCGTGATGGGCTCGGCGCTCACCGCGCTGGGCGCGTGGTGGACGGCCCGGATCGCGGCGCGGGTCGAGGCGATGCTGTGACCCTCGCCGCCGCCCTGCTGATCGCGGTGGCCGTGTGGCTGGCGGTTTCCCCGTCGGCCGATCCGCGCCTCGAGTCGCTGCTGCCGCGCCCGCCGACCACGTCGACCTTCGTCCCAGGTCGCGTGACCGTCACGTGGATCGCGACGGCGATGGCCGCGACGGGACTCCTGGTGACGCTGCCGTCGCCCGGGAACGCCCTCGCCTGCGTTGTCTCCCTCGTCGTCGTACCGCGGGTCGTCGGCCGGATGGAGTCACGCTCCGAGCGTCGCCGCCGCGAGGCCCTTGCCCGGCAGGGCCCGGTGGTCGCTGACCTGCTCGCGGCGACGTTGAGCTCGGGTGCGCCGATGCGCTCGGCTCTGGCGGCCGTGGGCGGCGCGCTGGCGGATCCCGCTCGCGGAGACCTGCTCGCCGTCGTGTCGGCGCTGGATCTGGGAGCCGATCCCGTCGAGGCGTGGGCAGTGCTGGCCGATGACGACGTACTCGGCGCAGTGGCCGGAGCCGTCGTCCGGTCCGCGCGCACCGGTGCTCCACTCTCGGCGCTGCTGTCGCGTCTCGCCGACGACATGCGACGTGACCGTCGGGCGACGGTGGAGGTGGCGGCCCGAACAGCCGGGGTCCGCGCAGTGGTGCCGCTCGCCGCCTGCTTCCTGCCGGCCTTCATCCTGCTCGGCGTGGTTCCCGTGGTGGCGGCGTTGGCGGGTCAGCTCCTCTCGCCCTGAAGTGATCCACATCGGCCTCCGCCGCGGGTCGCCATCCCCAGCGGGCACGTGCCCACTGCCCCGCCGGCCGTCTCGCGGCGAACGTTGCCTTGGCGGACATCCGCTGGTGTCGAAGGTCGACACAGCCGCGGAAGCGGTGATCGAAGGAGGCTCGATGCGCAAGGCGATCACGAAGGTGCTCAAGCAGGATGAGGGGTTGTCGACGGCGGAGTACGCGGTGGGCACGGTGGCGGCGGCCGGTCTGGGCGGCCTCCTCATCAAGCTGCTCACCAGCTCGGAGGTGCGTGACCTGATCTGGAGCGTGCTCAAGTCGGCGTTCTCGTCCATGTTCGGCTGATGACTCGGCGCACTTCGGTGCGGGCTGGCGGAGTGGGCGGTCGCAGGCGCGTCGGCCCACTCCGCGCCACCGCGCACGATGACGAGGGCATGGTGCTGCTTGAGACGGCACTGAGCATCCCGCTGCTGCTCGTCGTCACGGTGGCCCTGGCGTGGGCGCTCAGCGTCGCGACGGCAAGCCTGTCGCTCGGGGATGCCGCTCGCGCGGCGGCGCGCGACATCGCCCGAGGGGAGTCGGTCGAGGACTCGATCGCCCGGGTTGCCTCGACGGTCCCGGGCGCCCACGCGAGCGTCGAGGACGACGGCGATGTCGCCGTCGTCGTTGTCACCGAGGACGTGCGGGCCGCCATCCCGCTGTTGTCGGGCATCCCGGTGACGATCACGCAGCGGGTCGCGATCCCCAAAGAGTGGACCTGATGCGCATGTCCAGGAGTGACGCCTCCGAGCCGCCCTGTCACGACGGGGGAGCGGCGCTGGTCTGGGCGCTTGCGCTGGTCTTCGTGCTCATGACGGCGGGCCTCCTTGCCGCTTCGGTGGCGCAGTTGGGGATGGTGCGGCAGCGTGTCGCATCGGCCGCAGATATCGCTGCGCTAGCCGGAGCGCAGACCGTGGGCGACGCGTGCGAGGCCGTCGGTCGGATCGCCATTGCCAACGACACCCGTTCTCGAGGCCTGCGAATTCGACGGGGTCGATGTGGTGGTCCGCCTGAGTCGGCCGGCCCCGCCGCTCGTGCGCCGCCTTTTCGCACTTGTGGGGGCGGCTCCCCGGGATGTGCTGGGATCGGCGCGTGCCGGACCGCCGGAGCCTGGCTCCTAGACCGTCAGTGGCGACCGGGATCCGAACATGGCCGCCTGCCCCCTGCACCTGCCGGCCGCTTCAGTCAGATTCCACACGGTCGCGTCGTGAATCGTGAAACGTCGGCCGGTCGCCGAGATGCGCACGTCGCTGTAGTCGTCGGTGAAGCCGAACTCGGTGACCCGATCGAGGAGCCGTTGCCTCTCCTCCTGCCGCACCGGCTCCGCGGATCCCCGCGACGGCAAGCGCGTGAAGGCAGCCCATTCGAGTTCGAACAGCTCGAGAGCCTTCCGGTTGCCGTAGGTGAAGACAGGCTCGGTCGCCGTGTCGTGCGACAGCAGCGCGAACGGAGCATCCTTCGCGGCGAGTGCGCAGTCAGTCACCGCACCGTCGAAGTCGAGCAGGTCGCGCCCGATCAACTCGAGCAGGCTGGAACGGAGAAGTTCGACGTGGTCTTCGTGGGTAGCCGGGTCACTGCCCACGCGGGCAACCCTAGGCCGGGCCCAGGCGCGTCAGCACGAGGTCGAGGAGCACCACGGCCAGGGCCTTGTCGAGCGGCTCGTTGCCGTTCCCGCACTTGGGTGACTGCACGCACGAGGGGCAGCCGTCAGCGCACTCGCACTCGCGGATCGCCTCCCGGGTGGCCGTGAGCCAGGCCGGCAGGGTGCGGAAGCCGTGGGCAGCGAAGCCTGCGCCTCCGGGGTAGCCGTCGTAGACGAAGATCGTCGGCTCGCCGGTGTCCTGGTGCAGTGCCGTCGAGACGCCGCCCAGATCCCACCGATCGCACGTGGCGAACAGCGGCAGGAGCCCGATGGCGGCGTGCTCGGCGGCATGGGCCGCACCCGGGATGTCGCGTGCGGCGATCCCGGCGGCGTCGAGCACCGACTCGGGCAGGGTCCACCACACTGCGGTGGTCCGCAGTTCCTGGACGGGCAGGTCGAGAAGCTCCTCGCCCAGGGACTCGCCGTTCGGGCGGCGACGCTGGAACGACACGACCTGCGCGCTGACGTCCACGGTGCCGAGGCTGACGCGCAGGTCTCGGTATGTCTGGCACTCGGCGGTGTCCACGATGCGGATGTCGCTCACCGAGCGCGCCATGGTCGAGTAGTCGACGAGGTCCTCCACGACGGTGGCGACCGAATCATCGAGATCGAGTGCGGTGACCACGTGCGTCACCCCCTGATGGACGTACACGGCTCCGCGATGGACGGTGGACGGCGCCGCGGCCCGGTCAACGGTGCCGAGCAGCCGTCCGGTCCCGTCCTCGACGACGCGCACCGGAACGCCGCCGCTGCCGCGCAGGTCGGTGAGGTCGCTGGCGCGCTCGCGTCGGGTCCAGAACCATCCCGCGGGGCGTGAGCGAAGCAGTCCGTCCACCACGAGGTCATCGACGACGACTCGGCCGCCCGCGCCGAACCACGTGTCGAAGTCCTCCGGCACCAGCGGCACCTCGGCAGCGGCTGCGCACAAGTGGGGCGCCAGGACGTAAGGGTTCGTCGGGTCGAAGACGCTTGCCTCAACCGCGGCGTCGGTGACGACGGCCGGATGGTGCACGAGGTAGGAGTCGAGCGGGTCGTCGCGCGCGACGAAGATCCCGATCGCCGGCACGCCGGCCCGACCGGCGCGGCCGAACTGCTGCCACAGGCTGGCGCGCGTCCCCGGCCAGCCGGCTGTGATGACGACGTCGAGACCGCTCACGTCGATGCCCATCTCCAGGGCGCTCGTCGTCGCCAGCGCTCGGAGCTCACCGGCACGCAGTGCCCGCTCGAGCTCGCGGCGCTCCTCCGGCAGGTAGCCGCCGCGATAGGCGGCGACGCCCTGGGCCAGCGCCGGATCGACGTCGAGGAGCAGGTCGCGTGTCATCAATGCAGCTGTCTCGGCTCCGCGTCGACTCCGGATGAACGCGAGCGTCTGCCGGCCCTCGACGACGCAGTCGGCGAGCAGGTCCGCGGTCTCAAGGAGGGTGCTGCGCCGCCGGTCGTCTCCGCGAGAGGCGGGCGAGTCCGACAGGGGCGGCTCCCAGAACGCCATCGTGAGCCCGGGCCGGGGCGACGTGTCCTCGGTGACGGCCACCACCGGCGAGGCGATCAGTCGCTCGGCAGCCTCGGCTGGATTCGCCATCGTGGCCGAGGCGATGACGAAGACGGGAGTCGCGCCGTAGTGCTCGGCCACGCGTCGCAGACGCCTGAGCACCAGAGCCACGTGCGCGCCGAGCACACCGCGGTAGGTGTGCGCCTCGTCCACGATGACGAGGGACAGCCGGCGAAGGAAGGGAGCCCACGCCTGGTGGCCGGGGAGCAGCGAGTGGTGCAGGAGATCGGGGTTCGTCAGCACGTAGTTGCCGTGCTGGCGCACCCACGACCGCTCGTCGGCCGGCGTGTCGCCGTCGTACGTCGCCGGTCGCAGCCAGGGGAGCCCGAGCGCGCGCAACGAGCGCAGCTGATCGTTGGCCAGCGCCTTCGTCGGCGAGACGTACAGCACGGTGGCACCGCGTCCGTCCGGGGCGGCCGTGCCCGCGTGGATGCGGGTCAGCGCGGGCATGCCGAAGGCGATGCTCTTTCCCGAGGCGGTGCCCGTGGCAATGGCCACATGGGTTTCCGCGTGGATCAGGTCAGCGGCCTCGACCTGGTGCCGCCACGGCGTGTGGATCCCGCGGGCGGCGTAGGCGCTGACGATCTCCGGCGGCAGCCACGACGGCCAGGCGGCGAGCCCCGCAACACGCTCGGGGAGGGAGTGAACGTGCACGAGTCGGTCGTCACGGCCGTACGCGAGCCGATCGAGCAGCTCGTTGCCCGTGGTCTCGCGCACCTGCTCATTGTGAGGCGACCCCCTGACCCGCTGTGACACAGTAGGCCCGTGGAGTTCATCGTCTCGTCGCGCCAGTTGGACGGGTGCACGATCGTCAGCGTCGCGGGGGAGCTGGATGCGCACACCGCACCGGCACTGGAGGCCGAGCTCGACCGCCGTCACAGCGGTTGCCGGCGCCCGGGTGGTCGTCGACCTGACCGACGTCGCCTTCATCGACTCGACCGGCCTCGGCGTCCTCGTCGCCACCCTCAAGCACGTCCGTGAGGTCGATGGTCACCTGCACCTGGTCGTGAGCAGGCCGCGGGTCCTCAAGGTCTTCACCCTCACCGGACTGGATGCCGTCATCGCGCTGCATCCCACTCTCGACGAGGCGCTCGCGGCCTTCTGACGCCATTCCCCGGTGCCGCCCGGGGTGGCTGTGACACCATCTAACGGCCGGTGAGCAACGTCACAACCGTGTAAGGGCTGTCATTGCGGAGGACTCGGAGGCCCCCGCTCAGCGCGTGCGTAGACTCCGGCGCACTGCAGCGCCTCGGGGGCACCTCCGGACGCTGCCGTTTCGTCATTCGGCCCCTCGTGCGCGGGGCCCGTGCAGGAGGAGATCCATGGTCGTCGAGCTGAGCGGCAACAACTTCACGATCATCGTGGTGGTTGCCTTGATCGCACTGGCCGCCCTGGGCGTCGCCGCCGTGCTCGTCCGGCAGGTCCTGGCCGCCGACGAGGGCACCGACAAGATGAAGGAGATCGCCGGCGCCGTGCAGGAGGGGGCCGCCGCCTATCTGAACCGCCAGTTCCGGACGCTGTCCGTCTTCGCCGCCATCGTCTTCTTCATGCTCTTCCTCCTCCCGGCGGAGTCCAACAGCGAGCGGATCGGTCGCAGCCTCTTCTTCGTCGTCGGCGCGGTGTTCTCCGCGATCACCGGCTACATGGGCATGTGGCTGGCGGTGCGCGGCAACGTCCGCGTGGCGGCCGCGGCCCGCGAGACCGACGGCGAGCAGAAGGCCATGAAGATCGCCTTCCGCACCGGCGGCGTCGCTGGCATGTTCACGGTCGGCCTCGGCCTGTTCGGCGCAGCACTGGTCGTCCTCATCTACAAGGGCGATGCCCCGCGCGTGCTCGAGGGCTTCGGCTTCGGCGCTGCCCTGCTCGCCATGTTCATGCGTGTCGGCGGTGGCATCTTCACGAAGGCGGCCGACGTCGGCGCCGACCTCGTCGGCAAGGTCGAGAAGGGCATCCCCGAGGACGACCCGCGCAACGCCGCGACCATCGCCGACAACGTCGGTGACAACGTCGGCGACTGCGCCGGCATGGCCGCCGACCTCTTCGAGTCGTACGCCGTCACCCTCGTCGCGGCTCTCATCCTCGGCAAGGTCGCCTTCGGTGACGTCGGCCTGGTCTTCCCGCTCGTGGTGCCTGCCATCGGCGTGATCACCGCGGTCATCGGCATCTTCGCCGTCTCCCCGCGCAAGAGCGATCGATCGGGCATGTCCGCGATCAACCGCGGCTTCTTCATCTCCGCGGCCATCTCCGCCGTGCTGGTCTCGATCGCGGCGTTCGCGATCCTCCCGGAGAAGATGGCGAGCTTCCAAGGCGTCTACGTCGCGAACCTCGGCCTGGGCCTGAAGCTCGAGAGCTTCCCGCCGCGCCTGTACGCCATCGGATCCGTGCTGATCGGCATCGTGCTCGCAGCGGTCATCCAGCAGCTGACCGCCTACTTCACCGAGACGAACCGCCGCCCGGTCGACGACGTAGCGAAGAGCTCGCTCACGGGTCCGGCCACCGTCATCCTCGCCGGCATCTCGATCGGCCTGGAGTCCGCGGTCTACTCGGCGCTGCTCATCGGCGGCGCGGTGTACGCGGCCTACCTACTCGGTGGCGGCTCGGTCATCCTCTCGCTGTTCGCCATCGCGCTCGCCGGCACCGGCCTGCTCACCACGGTCGGCGTCATCGTGTCGATGGACACCTTCGGCCCGGTCTCCGACAACGCCCAGGGCATCGCGGAGATGTCCGGCGACGTGACCGGCGACGGCGCCGTCGTCCTCACCCGCCTGGATGCGGTCGGCAACTCCACGAAGGCCATCACCAAGGGCATCGCGATCGCGACAGCGGTGCTCGCCGCCACGGCCCTGTTCGGTGCGTTCCGCGACACGGTGGTCGCCGCTGCAGCGGATGCGGGAGTGGACAAGGTGGTCAGCAACGTCAACGAGATGCTGCAGTACACCGGCGTCCTCAACGTGGCCAACCCGTCGGTCCTCGTCGGCCTGATCATCGGTGCGTCCGTCGTGTTCCTTTTCTCCGGCCTGGCGATCAGCGCGGTCTCGCGTGCTGCCGGCGCCGTGATCTTCGAGGTGCGTCGCCAGTTCCGCGACCACCCGGGGATTATGGAGGGCACCGAGAAGCCGGAGTACGGCAAGGTCGTCGACATCGTCACCCGCGACTCCCTGCGCGAGCTGATGACCCCGGGCCTCCTCGCCGTGCTGGCCCCCATCGCCGTCGGGTTCGGCCTCGGCGTCGGCCCGCTCGGCGCCTACCTGGTGGGCACGATCAGCACCGGCGTCCTCATGGCCGTCTTCCTCAGCAACTCGGGCGGCGCCTGGGACAACGCGAAGAAGTTCGTCGAGGACGGCAACTACGGCGGCAAGGGCTCCGAGGCGCATGAGGCCACCGTCATCGGTGACACCGTCGGCGACCCGTTCAAGGACACCGCCGGACCGGCCATCAACCCGCTGATCAAGGTCATGAACCTCGTCGCGCTGCTGATCGCCCCGGCCGTCGTGGGCATGAGCATCGGCGATCGTGCGAACGCTCCGCTGCGCTGGAGCATCGCGATCGTGGCCGTCGCGATCATCGTTGGCTCCATCCTGGTGTCGAAGCGCCGCCCGGTCGCCGTCGGCGACATGCCCACGGGCGATGTGCCCGAGGAGATCTCAGTCTGATTGCACGGGTTCGTCGATGACGGACTGGATCATCGCGCCGTAGCGCTCGGTGATCCAGTCCGTTTCGTCGTTCAGCAGGCGCAGCGGTCGAAGCGCGCACGCCAGGCCGATCAGCATCGAGGCGACCAGCTCGGCCCGCGCGGCCACGGTCGCGTCGGGTGCCCCGCCGCCGATGCGGCGTTCGAGCTTCGCCAGGTAGTGCTGCCGGAAGTCCGTGCGTGCCTTCGCCGGGTCGGGTGAGTCGAGGGCGCCCATCAACCCCTGCAGCCAGGGCTCCGCGGCCTCGGTGTCGCGTCGGGCCACCACGCGGCTGACGAGCTCGTAGCCGATCCGCTCCGGCGGCCAGTCGGGGTCGAGTGGCTCGGACTCCGGCGGGGTCGCGTCGGCGTAGAGGTGCTCCTTGCTGACGCCCACCTTCATCACCATCGCGGGAGAGACGCCCGACTCGGCGGCGATCTGTCGGATGGTCACCCGGGGGTAGCCGCGTTCGGCGAAGAGCCGTCGGGCGACGTCGACCACCTGGGCGCGGGTGTCGGGCGCGTTCATGCGGAGACGTCCGCGAGGCCGCTGCGTTCGGTGAGCCGCACCCGGGGGACGTCGTCGGTGCCGTCGAAGTCGACCACGACCGATGCAGCAGCCCAACCGTGGGCCGAGGCGACGACGACGTAGCTGCCCAGCGCGGGCACGGCGACAGAGAATCGCCCGTGGTCATCAGCCAGGCTCCAGTCGACCGGCTCGCCGGACGGCAGCGCGACGCTGACCTTCGCATGCGCGACCGGCCGGGCCGACTCGTCGACAACGAGCGCATGCACGATGAACTCATCCTCGAGGCCCTCGGGACGGATCTCGTCGAGCACGGCGTCGAGCGTCGCTGCGCGACCGTGCCTCGGCAGGCCGAGCGCGACCAGGCCACCGATGGCCGCAGCCGTGGCAGCCAGGACGAACACGTGCTGGAAGGCCAGTTGCGACGGAAGGGTGATGCCGTCGACCTCGAGGGTGACGCTGGTGAGGATTGCCGCGACGGCAGCGCTGGCCGTGGCGGTACCGACGCTGCGCAGGACGGTGTTGAGGCCGTTGGCGGCCGCCGTCTCGGTCACGGGCACGGCGCGCATGATGAGGACGGGCATGGAGGCGTAGGCGATCGCGGTGCCGCACGAGACGACGATGGCGCCGAGGATGATCTGCCAGATCGAGCCGAAGAGGAACACCCGAACGGTGTAGCCGACGACGAGTGTGGCGGCCCCGACGATCAGGGTGGTCTTGGCTCCGTACCGCGAGGTGATCGATGCCGACACCGGAGCCAGCAGCACCATCATCAGTGCGGCCGGGAGCATGGCCAGTCCGGCCTGAACGACCGTGAGGCCGAACCCGTAGCCGGTCGACGTGGGCATCTGCAGGATCTCGGTCGTCGACAGCATGTTGCAGTACATGGCGAAGCCGACGAGGAATGACGCCGTGTTCGTCAGGAGAACCGGACGTCGCCTCGACGTGCGCAGATCGACCAGCGGCTGGCCGACGCGGAACTCCCACGGGATCCACGCCGCCAGCAGGATCGCCGCCGATGTGAAGCACAGGAGCGTCGGCTGGCTCATCCAGCCCCAGTGGCCGCCCTTGGTGATGCCGAGCAGCAGCGCCACGAGAAGGGCGGAGAGCAGGATGGCGCCGAGGATGTCGAAGGTCCCCCCGCTGCGCACGCGGGACTCGGGGATCACGACGAGCACGGCGACGAGCATGGTCACGGCGAGGACGGCCGACACCCAGAACAGCGCGTGCCAGCCGAGGTGCATGAAGATCAGGCCGGAGACGGGGAGGCCGACGGCGGCGCCGATCCCCAGGGTCGCGCTCATCAGCGCCACGGCTGCGCCGAGGCGCTCGCGTGGCAGCTCGTCGCGCATGATGCTCATGCCGATCGGGATCAGCGCCATGCCGCAGCCCTGCAGCGCCCGCGCGGCGATCAGCAGCGCCAGGCTGGTTCCTAGGGCGCCGAGGACGCTGCCGGCGGCCATCAGGGCGAGGCTGACGAGCATCATCCGCCGCTTGCCGAACATGTCGGCTAGCCGCGACATGCTCGGGGTGGCGACGGCGCTGGCCAGCAGCGTGGCCGTGATCAGCCACGAGGCGTCGTCGGTGCTGACACCGAGCAGGTTCGGCAGATCGGGGATCAGCGGCACCAGGAGGGTCTGCATCACCGCGACGATGAGTCCGGCCAGCGCCAGGACGGTGATGACCGTCCAGGTGGGGAACCGGTTCGCGGCGGGAGCGGTGCGGGTGCTCATGAGGCCCTTCGAGCGGTGAACAAGTGTTCACCCAGCGTGCCACAGGGACGGGAAACCGCCAAATGGCGACCTGCGTCCTTAGGGGGAGGAGGCGAGTCCGGGGGCGGCGTCAAGTTGACAGACCCGCCTGTCATACCGTCAGACTCCGCCAGAACAGTGGCGAATGCCGCCCTGACGGCTGATTGGAGATGCGAGCACGTGGCAGACAAGACCCTGGTGATCGTCGAGTCGCCCGCCAAGGCGAAGAAGATCGCCGGCTACCTCGGCCCTGACTACACCGTCATGGCCTCGGTCGGTCATGTCCGCGACCTCGCGTCGAAGGCGTCCGAGCTCCCCGAGTCGGACCGGAAGAAGCCCTGGGCCAAGCTGGCGGTCGACGTCGATCACGACTTCGAGGCCCACTACGTCGTCCACGAGTCCAAGAAGAAGACGATCAGCGACCTGAAGAAGGCGCTCAAGGATGCCGACGAGCTCCTCCTCGCGACGGACGAGGACCGCGAGGGCGAAGCCATCGCGTGGCACCTGCTGGAGGTCCTGCGACCCAAGGTCCCCGTCCAGCGCATGGTCTTCAACGAGATCACGCCCGAGGCCATCCGCGAGGCGGTCGCGCACCCCCGTGACCTCGACATGCAGCTCGTCCAGGCGCAGGAGACCCGCCGCATCGTCGATCGGCTCTACGGCTACCCCGTGTCGGAGGTGCTGTGGAAGAAGATCGGCCGCGAGGCGAAGTCGGCCGGTCGCGTGCAGTCCGTCGCCGTCCGGCTCGTCGTCGACCGAGAGCGCGAGCGCATCGCCTTCCGCGCCGCGGGCTACTGGGACGTCGTCGGCACGTTCACGCCGGATGGGTTCGACGCGAAGCTGTCGTCGGTCGATGGCGTGCGCGTGGCCAGCGGCGGCGACTTCACCCAGCAGGGCGTCCTGAAGAAGGACACCGTCGTCGTGCTCGACGAGGTCACGGCCCGCGAGCTCGCATCGGGCCTGGCGGACGTGTCGTTCACCGTCCGCTCGGTCATCCAGAAGCCCGGCCAGAAGCAGCCGCGGGCGCCGTTCATCACCTCGACACTGCAGCAGGAGGCCTCGAGCCGGCTGCGCTGGGGCAGCCAGCGCACCATGCGCGTCGCGCAGTCGCTGTACGAGAACGGCTACATCACCTACATGCGAACCGACTCGGTGAACCTCTCCGAGCAGGCGATCAACGCCGCACGCAACCAGGCTCGCGAGCTGTACGGCCACGAGTACGTCGCCGAGCGGCCCCGTACCTATGCCAGCAAGGTGAAGAACGCGCAGGAGGCCCACGAGGCGATCCGTCCGGCCGGCGACGTGTTCCGCACCCCCGGCGAGGTGTCCCGCGAGCTGAACCCCGACGAGTTCGCGCTGTACGAGCTCATCTGGAAGCGCACGGTCGCCTCGCAGATGGCCAACGCCCAGGTCGCCACCACGACGGTCAAGCTCGGCGCGCAGGCGGCCAACGGGCGCGACGCGGAGTTCACCGCCTCCGGCACCGTCATCGTGTTCCCCGGCTTCCTGCGCTGCGTTGAAGGACGTCGCCGAGGAGGCCACCAACGGCGACGGCGACGCCGATCGCGAGCGTGAGCTGCCAGACCTTCGCGAAGGCCAGTCCGTCACCGCCACGACGCTCGAGCCGGTGGGTCACCTCACCTCGCCGCCCGCGCGCTACACCGAGGCGAAGCTGGTGGCCAAGCTCGAGGAGCTCGGCATCGGGCGCCCGTCCACCTACGCGTCGATCATGACGACGATCATCGACCGCGGCTATGTCTGGAAGAAGGGCTCGGCACTCGTGCCGTCCTTCACCGCCTTCTCCGTCGTGCGACTGCTCGAGGAGCACTTCACCGCGCTGATCGACTACCAGTTCACCGCCAACATGGAGAACGTCCTCGACCTCATCGCCACCGGCGACGCGGACCGCGTGGCGCAGCTCGAGTCGTTCTGGCGAGGCGGGCACAGCATCTCCGGCGACTTCCCCGGCGTGAAGCCGCTGACCGAGGACCTCGGTGCGATCGACGCGCGCGGCATCGCGACGACGCCGATCGCCGGCACCGACGCCGTGCTGCGCGTCGGCCGCTACGGCGCCTACGTCGAGCGTGGCGAGGAGCGGGCCAACATCCCCGTCGACCTCGCGCCGGACGAACTCACCGCGGAGATGGCCGAGAAGCTGCTGGCCGAGCCGTCCGGTGATCGCGAGCTCGGCGTCGATCCCGACACCGGCCTGACGGTCCTGGCCAAGTCGGGTCGCTACGGCCCGTACGTCACCGAGGTCCTGCCCGAGGGGTCGCCGAAGTCGGCCAAGCCCCGCACCGGCCTCGCTGTTCGCCTCGATGACGCCGTCGACGGTGACCCTCGAGGACGCCCTTCGCCTGCTGAGCCTGCCTCGCCTGGTCGGCACCGACCCGGCCGACGGCGTGGAGATCCTGGCGCAGAACGGCCGCTACGGCCCGTACCTCACCAAGGAGAAGGACTCGCGCTCGCTGGCCGGCGAGGAGGCGATCTTCACCGTCACGCTCGAGGAGGCGCTCGTCCTCTTCGCGCAGCCGAAGCAGCGCCGCGGCCAGGGCCAGGCCAAGCCGCCGCTGCGCGAGCTCGGCAACGACCCCACCACCGGCAAGCACATGGTGATCAAGGACGGCCGGTTCGGCCCGTACGTCACCGATGGCGACACCAACGCGTCGCTGCGCACGGCCGATGACCCCACGACGATCTCCATCGAGCGGGCCAGTGACCTGCTGTCGGAGCGGCGCCTCAAGGAGGCGCTCGACGGCGGCGCGCCGAAGAAGACCACGCGCCGCGTCGTCAAGCGCGGCACCGAGAAGAAGACCGCAGCCAAGAAGACAGCGGCGAAGAAGGCTGCCGCAGCCGGAACGCGCTGACGATGACGGCCGGGCGCGGGTGCTTCATCGCGTTCGAGGGCGGCGAGGGCGCCGGCAAGTCCACTCAGGAGCGCCTGCTCGCCGATGCCCTGCTGCTACGCGGCCACGTCGTCGTGCGAACGCGCGAGCCAGGCGGCACCCCTGCGGGTGAGGCGATGCGCCACGTCGTCCTGAGCCCCGAGTTCGAAGGACTCGATGCTCGCGCCGAGGCGCTGCTGTTCGCCGCCGCCCGCGGCGAGCACGTCGCCCGCGTCATCCGGCCCGCGCTCGAACGCGGCGACGTCGTCATCTGCGACCGCTACCTCGACTCGTCGGTCGCGTACCAGGGCCACGGCCGCGAGCTGGGCCCGCAGCGCATCCGCGACCTGAGCCTGTGGGCCACGCACGACCTCCTGCCCGACCTGACGGTTCTCCTCGACATCGATCCCCGCATCGGGCTGTCCCGCGTGTCCGATCCCGACCGGCTCGAAGCCGAACCCCTCGCGTATCACGAGCGCGTGCGCGACGCCTTCCTCGTGATCGCCGCCGAAGAGCCGGATCGGTACCTGGTCCTCGACGCGGCCCGGCCCGTCGACGAGATTGCCGCAGCGATCCTCGACCGGGTATGCGCGGAGCTCGCGCGCCCATGAGCACCGGCATCTGGGACAAGCTCATCGGCCAGCAGCATGTCGTCGATGAACTGTCGCACGCGGTCGCCGACGCCGGGAGGATCGTCATCGGCGAGCACGGTCCGGCCATGACGCACGCGTGGCTGATCACCGGGCCCGCCCGGGTCGGGACGCTCCACAGCGGCAACGTCGTTCGCCGCCGCGCTGGTGTGCCCCGAGGACGGCTGCGGCGTGTGCGAGGCGTGTCGAACGGCACCGGTGGGCGGCCATCCGGACGTGAACGTCGTCAGCACCGACACCCTCAGCTACTCCACGGCCGAGGCGCGTCAGCTCGTCCTGAAGTCCGAGATGTCGCCGATCAAGAGCCACTGGCACGTGATCGTCATGGAGGACGCCGATCGACTGACCGAGTCGGCCGTCAATGTGCTGCTCAAGTCGCTGGAGGAGCCGCCGCCGCACACGGTCTGGGTCCTGTGCGCACCGAGCGTCGAGGACGTGCTGCCGACGATCCAGTCCCGCGCACGTCACGTCCCGCTGAGGACGCCGTCGACGGCGGATGTCGCGCAGCTGCTCGTCGACAACTACGGCGTCGACATGGCGATGGCCTCGTTCGCGGCACGGGCGTCGCAGGGGCACATCGGCCGGGCACGGGGCCTCGCGCGCGACGAGCACGTGCGCATGCGCCGGCAGGAGGTCATGCGCATCCCGCTGCATCTCTACGACGTGCCGGCGTGCTTCACGAGTGCCGCCAGCCTGCTCGGTGCCGCCGAGGACGACGCGAAGGCGATCACCGACCCGATCGACGACGCCGAGAACCTCAACCTTCTCGCCCAGTTCGGCGAGGGTGAGGGGGCGATGCGCAGCAAGATCAAGCGGCTCTCCGACTCCGCCGGCAAGGAACTTGCGAAGAAGCAGAAGACCCGTCGCACGCGGACGGTGCGCGATCAGGTCGACCGGGCGCTCCTGGACCTGATGGGGCTGTATCGCGACGTCCTGGCCATCCAGCTCGACAGCGACGTCACACTGATCAACGAGGAGATGCGCCCGCAGCTGGCCCAGCTCGCCGCGCGGTCCACGACCAACGACACCGGTCGTCGTCTGCAGGCACTGGCCTACACGCGGCTCCAGATCGAGGCCAACGTCGCGCCGCTGCTGGCGCTGGAGTCGCTGATGGTCGAGCTCAAGGATCCCTGGATCCGCACCGCCGTCGTCTGAACCCGAGCCGCTTGAGGAGATCGTCAGGGGAGCATGGACGTGCTCAGCGCGTCACTGAGCGAGGTGGTCGAGTCGGACGTCGTCGACGTGCTGCTGTTCGAGGTGTCGGCGGAGACCACGTTGTCGACGAGCATCGCGCCGCTGAAGCCCACGAGACCAGCAGCGACCATGATGCCGACGGACGTCAGGATGCTTCGGGTGCGCCGTCGGCGCTTGATGCCGGTCTCGATCGTCGCCTCGTGATCATCGGACCAGGGCTGTTCGTCGTAGACGTGCGGGGTGAGGTCCATGGCCGGCTCGCTTTCGGTTACGTCGTTGAACCGAATGTCCCACCGGAGTCTGGGAATGCTCTGGGACGAGCATGGGTGCGGCCTGTCAATCGAGGTCGATCAGACGAGTGCGGGCTCCGGCACGACTAGCGGCTCGGCCGGAGCCGACGTGCGGATGAGGTGGTCGAAGGCGCTCAGCGAGGCCGTGGCGCCCTCGCCCAGCGCGATGACGATCTGCTTGAACGGGACGGTCGTGCAGTCGCCGGCGGCGAACACGCCGGGGATGCGTGGTGCGTCCGTGATCGTCGATGACGACCTCGCCGCGGGGTGACAGCTCGACCGAGCCGCTCAGCCACTCGGTGTTCGGCAGCAGGCCGATCTGCACGAAGATTCCTTCGAGCTCGACGGTGTGCGCGTCGCCCGTGACCCGGTCGTCGTACACGAGGCCGGTCACCTTGCTGCCGTCGCCGAGCACCTCGGTCGTCAGCGCGCTGACGATGATGTCGACGTTCGGCAGGCTGCGCAGCTTGCGCTGCAGCACCGTCGTCGGCGCGCAGCTGGTCGTCGAACTCGATCAGCGTGACGTGGCCGACGATGCCGGCAAGGTCGATGGCCGCCTCGACGCCCGAGTTGCCGCCGCCGATCACGGCCACCCGCTTGCCCTTGAACAGCGGGCCGTCGCAGTGCGGGCAGTAGGTGACGCCCTTGTTGCGGTACTCCGACTCGCCGGGCACGTTCATGTTGCGCCAGCGGGCGCCGGTCGACAGCACGACCGTGCGCGAGCGCAGGCGTGGCGCCGTTGTCGAGCTCGATCTCGATCAGGCCGCCGGGCTCGTCGGCCGGCACGAGTCGCTTGGCCTGCTGGAGCGTTCATCACGTCGACGTCCGTACTCCAGGACGTGCTGCTCGAGTGCGGCCGCCAGCTTCGGGCCCTCGGTGTACTGCACGGAGATGAAGTTCTCGATGGCCATCGTGTCGAGCACCTGGCCGCCGAAGCGCTCGGCGGCCACGCCGGTGCGGATGCCCTTGCGCGCGGCGTAGATGGCGGCGGCGGCGCCGGCAGGGCCGCCGCCGACGACGAGCACGTCGAAGGGCTCCTTCTCGGCGATCGCGGCGGCCTGGCGCGCCACCGCGCCGGTGTCGAGCTTGGCGACGATCTGCTCGAGGCTCATCCGGCCGGAGTCGAAGAGCTCGCCGTTGAGGTAGACCGTCGGCACGGCCAGGATCTGGCGGTCGTCGACCTCGCCCTGGTACAGCGCGCCGTCGATGGCCGTGTGGCGTGATGCGCGGGTTGAGGACGCTCATCAGGTTCAGCGCCTGCACGACGTCGGGGCAGTTCTGGCAGGTGAGCGAGAAGTAGGTCTCGAAGTGGAAGTCGCCCTCGAGGTCGGAGATCTGCTCGACGACCTCGGCCGCGGTCTTGACGGGGTGGCCGCCCGACCTGCAGCAGCGCGAGCACGTAGCGACGTGAACTCGTGACCCATCGGGATGCCGGCGAACTCGACCGCGATGTCGGTGCCCACGCGGCTGATGCGGAAGGACGGACGACGCGCGACTGTCATCCACGCGCCGGACCGTGATCTTGTCGGACAACGCCGCCGTGTCGTCGAGCAGTCCGAGGAGCTCGAGCGACTTGGGGCTGTCATCGAGTGAGGCGAGCAGCTCGATCGGCATGACGACCTTGTCGAGGTAGGACCTCAGCTGCGTCGTGGTGGCGGCGTCCAGCATGGCGATGCTCCGGTTCTGTCTGCTCGAAGGAAGGGGCCCGGCACGGGCCGGACCCCTTCACCTCACGAGGGTTCGTCAGATCTTGCCGACGAGGTCGAACGACGGGGCCAGCGTGAGCTCGCCCTCTTCCCACTTGGCGGGGCAGACCTCGCCCGGGTGGTTGCGCACGTACTGAGCGGCCTTGATCTTGCGCAGCAGCTCGGCGGCGTTGCGGCCGACGCCCTCGGGCGTGATCTCGAGGTACTGGATGATGCCGTCGGGGTCGACGAGGAAGGTGCCGCGGTCGGCCAGGCCGGCGCCGTCGCGCATGACGTCGAAGTTGCGCGTGATGGCGCCGCTGGGGTCACCGATCATGACGTACTCGATCTTGCCGATGGTCTCGGACGACTCGTGCCAGGCCTTGTGCGTGAAGTGCGTGTCGGTGGACACGCTGTAGATCTCGACACCCAGCCTCTGGAACTCGGCGTAGTTGTCGGCCATGTCGCCGAGCTCGGTCGGGCAGACGAAGGTGAAGTCAGCCGGGTAGAAGAAGACCACGGACCACCCGCCGTGCAGAGCGGCGTCGGTCACCTTGACGAAGGTGCCGTTGTGGAACGCGTCCGCCTCGAACGGCAGGACCTCGGTGTCGATCAGAGCCATGAGTTACTTCCTTGGGTCGAGATGGTCGGTGGGACATTCGCAACGCTAGGGATGCGCCTGTCATAAGGCAAATCATGTAATCTCAGAACATTGATAGGGACTTCCTATCGTTGAGCCTCCCCCGGAACGTCCTGGAGGGATCGTGCGATCCACCCCAACGGTGGCCCAACTGCGGGCGTTTGTCGCGGTGGCCGAGTACCAGCACTTCCGCGATGCCGCGGCCTCCCTGGGCGTCAGCCAGCCCACCCTGAGCCAGTCCCTGGCCGCCATGGAGACCCGCCTGGGGGTCCGGCTGATCGAGCGCAACCCCCGCAAGGTCCTGGTCACGCCTGACGGAACCTTCCTGCTGCCGCTGGCCAAGCAGGCCGTGGCAGCCGTCGATGCCTTCCGCACCGCTGCCCTGCCGGACACCTGGCTTACCGGGCCACTGCACCTCGGCGTCATCCCGACGGTCGCCCCGTACCTGTTGCCGTCGATGCTGCCGGCGGTTCACGAGGAGGCGCCCGAGCTTCAGCTGCACGTCCACGAGGACCAGACCGACCGGCTGCTCGAAGCACTCGCCGCCGGCACGATCGATGTCGCTGTGATGGCGCTGCCGGTGAAGGACCCGCGCGTGCGCGCCGAGCCGCTGTACGCCGAGGACTTCGTCCTGGCGGTGCCGGCCGAGCACCCGTGGGCCGGCTCCCACGACGTGTCGCCGGCCGACCTCAGGGTCGAGGACCTGCTCTTCCTCGACGAGGGGCACTGCCTTCGTGACCAGGCGGTGGCCGTCTGCCTGCAGTCGGGGATGGCCGACGCGGGGGAGGCGAACGCTCGCGCGGCGTCGCTGTCGACGATCGTGCAGCTCGTCTCCGCCGGCCTGGGCATGACGTTCCTGCCGGACAGCGCCGTCAAGGTCGAGGCTCGGGGGGCACACCTGGGCGTGGCCCGGTTCGCCGACCCGGCCCCCGGCCGGACCATCTGCCTCGTGCACCGCCGCAGCTCCACGCGCACCGAGGAGTTCGAGGACTTCGCCGAGATCCTGCGGCGCGCGGTCGTCGACGGGATGCCGTCGGTTCGACGCGCATCCTGATCGGAGCTCCGGCTACAGCTCGGCGGCCTTCTGCAGCCCGTACGCGTACGCGAGCATGGCGTTGACCGCTGGTCCGAGGATCGCGTCGGTGCTGCGTGTGTAGTCGGGTGCGGCGAGCAGCCGTGCGGCGGCGGCCAGCAGTTCGTCGTACTTCTCGCACCCCTGGGCGAGTCGGCCGCGCACCTGCTCGGCCGATTTCGACGCGGACGCGGCGGCCGAGGTGCCCGGCAGCTCGCGCTGCATCTGGTCGAGGACGAGCAGCCGCTCGCACAGTGCCGTGAGCGGTCCGGCCGCCTCGAGGTCGGCACGCCGGAGTTCCTGGCCAGCGCCTGGGTACAGCCGATCGAGCTGGGGGGTGATGGTGACGACCTGGACGCGCACCGACGAGAACCGGGCGACCTCAGCGGCACCAACCGCTCCGCGAGGAAGTGCGGGCGGCGGCGCCACGGGCTCGATGACGATGGGCGGTGGCCCCACATGACGCAGTCGGAAGCGGGCGCGCACCGACACCGCGAGCCCGATCGCGGCGGTGCCCAGCCAGAGGAAGGGGAACGCCAGCTCGGGCGGGGGCGTCGCAACGACTATGAGACCGATCGCGCCCGCGGTGCCCGCTACCACGGCCCCGCCGGTCATCTCCGCCTTCAGCCGCTGCACCCTCGACGTGTGCCTGCGAACGGCGGTGCGGTTGGCGGCGAGCGTTCGACGGTGCTCGAGCTCGAGGGCGCGGTTCGCGCCCCGGGAGCCCTTGCCCGTGGCGGAGCGGAACGCGTCGACGAGGTCGAGGCCGCGGGCGACGCTCTGCTCGATCAGCGCGGCCAGCTCGGCTGGGTCCCGTCGCGACTTGCTCACCGATATACGGTACGGCTCATGAGGGCCGGCCGTCAGATCAGTGTCGTCCTCGGGGTCTTCCTCGCCCTGACCGCCTGCAGTCAGAGCAGCTCCGGCGATGTCGTGCCGCCCACGCGCCCGTCCGTCAACCCGTCGGTGAGCCTTCCGCCACGGGCGTCGGCATCGCCGCTCGCGTCGGTCTCGCAGCAGGCCGTGCCCACGGCGGAGGCCGCGCCGGACCTGTCGGCGTTCTACGACCAGGACGTCAACTGGCACAACTGCGGCGGTGCCGACTGCGCCACGATCACCGTCCCCCTCGACTACTCCCAGCCCGAAGGCGCGACCATCGAGCTGGCCGCCGTGCGGGTGAGCGCCACCGGAGACAAGATCGGCACCCTCTTCGTCGATCCGGGCGGCCCGGGCGGCAGCGCCGTCGACTACGCGCGAGCGGCGAGCCGGATCGTGGGTGAGGACGTGTTGAAGCACTACGACGTCGTCGGGGTGGATCCTCGCGGGGTCGGACTCAGCGATCCGGTGCACTGCCTCACCGACAAGCAGACCGACGAGCTGCTTGCCGTCGACGGCACGCCCGACAGCCCCGACGAGGAGCAGGCGACGGTGGACGCATCCACGCTCGTCGAGCGCGGCTGCGAGAAGAAGGCCGGCGCGGTCTACCAGCACATGGGGACGGTGGACGTGGCCCGCGACATGGACGTCGCCCGGGCGGCCGTCAACGACGACACCTTCAACTACCTCGGCAAGTCATACGGCACCATGCTCGGTGCCACGTACGCGGAACTGTTCCCCGACCGCGTTGGCCGGATGGTCCTCGATGGCGTCCTGCCCGCGAACCTCGATCTGGTCGAGATCACCAAGGGGCAGGCAGACGCCTTCGAGGTCGCGCTGCGCAACTTCGTCGAGGACTGCCTGACGGCCAAGGACTGCCCGCTCTCCGGAACGACGGACGAGGCAGTCGCGCAGGTGCGGTCGTGGCTGGCAAGTCTCGACGCGAAGCCGCTGTCGTCCGGCGACCGGCAGCTGAGCGAGCCGCTGGCGACGTTCGCCGTGCTGTCGTACCTGTACTTCCCCTCGAACGACTACCCCCAGTTGCGCTCGGCGCTGTCGTCCGCGATGAAGGACAAGGACGCCGGACCGCTGCTCGCGCTGCTCGACAGCCGGATCGATCGTGGGCCGAACGGCCACTACCTGACGAACAGTTCCGACGCGTTCTACGCCGTGACGTGCCTGGACCGGCCGTTCAACGGATCCGTCAACGACGTGAAGAAGTATGCGCAGGAGTGGCAGGCGACCGCCCCGACCTTCGGGCCGTCGCTGGCCTGGGGCCTGCTGCCGTGCAAGGACTGGCCCGTCGTGGGCGACCCGGTGTCGGAGACCGTGGCCAAGGGCTCCAATCCGATCCTGGTCGTGTCGAGCACCCACGATCCGGCGACGCCGTACCAGTGGGGAGTCGACCTCGCCTCGACGCTCGACAACGGCCACCTGCTCACCCACGACGGCTACGGCCACACCGCGTACCGGCCCGGCAACGGCTGCGTCGCCAAGTCGGTCGACGCGTACCTGCTGTCGGGGACCCTCCCGCCGGAGGGAACCGTCTGCTCGTGACCGCCGTCCGCTCTTAGCGAACGGCACCGACTCGTATTTGCAGGTTCAACTAGTGCTCCATTAGGTTTGCCTAACTTCGACCAAGAAGCGCACGAATCAGGCATTTCACCCCACAAGGGAGCACGGCATGACGACCCTGGACCCCACCGAAGACCCGGCAATCGACGTCGCCCTCGAGGCCGAGTCCATTGCCAACTCCGCAGTCGAGCCCGACCCGCGGCGCTGGAAGGCGCTGATGGTCATCGCCATCGCCCAGCTGATGGTGGTCCTCGACGCGTCCATCGTGAACATCGCGATGCCGTCGATGCAGGCCGACCTGGGCATCAGCGATGCCGACCGGCAGTGGATCGTCACCGCCTACACGCTCACCTTCGGCAGCCTGCTCCTGCTCGGCGGTCGCATCGCCGACTACCAGGGCCGCAAGAAGGTCTTCATCGTCGGCCTGCTCGGCTTCGCGGGCGCGTCCGCCCTCGGTGGACTCTCGCAGTCGCAGGCGACGCTGTTCGCGGCGCGCGGCCTGCAGGGCCTGTTCGCCGCGCTGCTCGCTCCGGCGGCCCTGTCGCTCATCACCGTGACGTTCACCGAGTCGAAGGAACGCGCGAAGGCGTTCGGCGTCTACGGCGGCATCTCCGGCGGTGGTGCCGCGATCGGCCTCGTGCTCGGCGGACTGCTCACCCAGTACGCGTCGTGGCACTGGACGCTGCTCGTCAACGTGCCGATCGCACTGATCGCCGTCGCCCTCGCCATCCCGTTCGTGCGCGAGTCGCGCGCCAAGGGCAACACCAAGTACGACATCCCCGGCGCCATCGCGTCGACAGTGGGCCTGTTCTGCCTCGTCTTCGGAATCACCAAGGCCGAGACGAACGGCTGGGGCAGCTCGACGACCGTCACGTTCTTCGCCATCTCGGTGGTCCTCCTGTTCGTCTTCCTGTTCATCGAGTACAAGTCGACGCACCCGCTGCTGCCGCTGCGCATCGTCCTGAACCGCAACCGTGGCGGTGCCTACCTGGCGTCGTTCTTCGTCGGCATCGGCATGTTCTCGATGTTCCTGTTCATCTCGTACTTCTTCCAGGCGGTGCTGGGCTACTCGCCGCTGACGTCGGGCCTGCTGTTCCTGCCGTTCTCGGCGGGCGTCATCATCTCGGCGGGCATCGCGAGCCAGCTGCTGCCTCGCTTCGGGCCGCGGTGGGTGACGTTCGGCGGCTTCGTGATGGCCACGGCCGGCATGTCCCTGTACCTGCGTCTGGGCGCTGACTCCACGTACGCGCCGAACATCCTGCCGTCGATCATCCTGATGAGCCTCGGCATGGGCCTGATCTTCGTGCCCCTGTCGGCCACGGCCCTGTTCGGCGTCGGCAACCACGATGCCGGTGTCGCCTCGGCAGTGCTCAACACGGCACAGCAGATCGGTGGATCGATCGGCATCGCGTTCCTCAACACGATCGCGGCGTCGGCGACGACGGCCTTCATCATCAACAACCAGCTGCAGGGCCCGACCCCGGATGCACTCGTCCATGGCTTCACCACGGCGTTCGTGTGGAGCGTCGGCATCATGATCGTCGCCGCCCTTGTCTGGGTGACCCTCGTGAACATGACGAAGAAGGACATGGCCTCGAACGACGCCATCCCGGTCGGCGCGCACTAAGGCTCAACCACAACGCTCCGGATCCCGCCCCACCAGAGGCAGGGATCCGGAGCGTTGTCGTCGTTATCGTTAGGTGTCAGGACCCACCACCACGAGGGCAGGCCGACATGGGCAGCGTCTTCCGTCGTCATGTGATCGCGGGTGCAGTCGTCGGCCTCGCCGTCGGGCTGTTCATGTACGTCGTCTTCCCGCGCGGTCTCGTGCCGACTCTCGCCTGGGACGCTGCGGCGATCACCTTCCTCTTCCTTACCTGGCGGCGCATCTGGCCGCTCGACGCGGAGGCGACACGGGAGCAGGTGGGCCCGGAGGCACCGACCCGGACCAGTACCGACCTCGTCGTCCTCACCGCGGCTGTGCTCAGTCTCGTCACGGTGATCGCCGTCCTGTTCCGCGAGACCTTCGTCGGCGGCCTGCCCAGCGAATGGCGTGCGGTGCTCGGCGTCCTGGCCGTCACGCTCGCGTGGTGTGTCGTCCACACCGTCTACACGCTGAAGTACGCGCGGCTCTACTACTCCGATCCCGTCGGGGGATTCGACTTCAACAGCGAGCAGGATCCTTCGTACTCGGACTTCGCCTACATCGCGTTCGGCATCGGGATGGCCTTCCAGGTGGCCGACACCAACACGCAGTCCTCGCTCGTCCGACGCACCGTCGTGGCGCACGCCCTGCTGTCGTTCCTGTTCGCGACGACCATCCTTGCCGTGACGATCAACCTCGTCGCGGGCCTGAAGCCCTAGCCCGGCTCTCCGGTCACGTAGGCGTCGATCTCCGACAGGACGCAGCCCTTCACCGAGTCGTCGGCGAACGAGGCGCGCACCGACTCGCGCGCCAGCTCGACGAGATCGTCGGTGTCGAGTCCGAACACGTCATGCGCGACGAGGTACTCGCGGTTGATGTCGGTGTCGAACATCCCCGGGTCGTCGGTGTTGAGGGTGACGCGCACGCCCGCGTCGCGGATCACGTTGAACGGGTGCTCCTCGTGGCTGGCGACCGCTCTGCGTTCGCACGTTCGACGTGGGGCAGATCTCCAGCACGATGCCGCGGTCGGCCAGTTCGGCCATCAGCTCGGTGTCGTGCGCCGCCGCGATCCCATGGCCGATGCGCTCGGCACCAAGGATGTCGAGACTGTCGCGGATGGTCTGCGGACCGGTCGTCTCGCCCGCGTGCGGAACGCTGTGCAGGCCGAGGTCGATCGCTCGGCGGAAGTAGGGCGCGTACTGCGGTCGGGTCACGTCGAGCTCAGGCCCGCCCATCCCGAAGCCCACGCTGCCCTCGGGCAGTTGTCCCTCGGCCCACGCGATGGTGCGCTCAGCTCCCTCGAGTCCGTCCGCACCGTTGATGTCGTAGATGTACGCAAGGTCGACGCCGTATGTGGCCCGGACTTGGGCCCGCCCCGCCTCGAGCGCATGAGCGAGTTCGCGGGGCGGGATCCCTGACTTCAGGTGACTGTCGGCGGTGACGGTGATCTCGGCGTAGCGGACGTTCACCGGCGCGAGGTCCCTGCCAAGGCCGACCACCAACGACTGCACGTCGTCGGCGGTCTTCACCAGTCGATTTACCGCTGCGTAGACGTCGAGGAAGTGCATGAAGTCGGTGAACTCGTAGAACGCGCGCAGCTCGTCCTCGTCCGTCGGGATGCCCTCGTGCGGGTGGCGTCTGGACAGCTCGAGGATGGTCTGCACCGAGGCGGCGCCCTGCAGGTGAAGGTGCAGTTCCGCCTTCGGGAGGCCCGCGACGAACGCTGGGACGTCCTGTTGGTCGGTCATGTTGCGACCCTAGGTGCCGCGGGAATCTGAGGGATCGCTGACGTCGCCTTTCGACCTAGTCATCTGGAAGGCATCCTGCTTGTGTGTCGGCGCCTCCGTTCCCGGTAAGCGCGCATCCTCCGCGCGCGATCCGAGACTCTGGCTGCTGGCGCTCTCCCTCACAGGGGTGTTTGTCCTCGATATACGACTGCCCGAGATCGTCCTGCTGCCCTTCATGGTCGTGCCGGTGGTCGCAGCTGCAACATTCGCCAGTGCCAGGGCAACGGCGGGGCTGGCCGCCGTGGCCCTGGCACTCGGTGTCGTGTCGGGAGTCGTCAACGGGGACTTCCAGAACGATGACTACTGGTGGCGACTTGCGGGAGTCGCCCTCGTGGCGGCGCTGGCCGTGTACTTGGCGTTCGTCGCGACACAGCGAGAGCGCAGGATCGCCACGAGCGAGCGCCGATTGCAGCTCATGCTCGACAACACCGCGGACATCGTGCTCCTTCTGGACGACGAGGGACGCCTGCGCTGGGTGTCTCCCTCGGTCACGGCGCAACTGGGGTACGAGGTCGACGGGCTGATCGGTCGGACGCACATCGACCTCGTTCACTTCGAGGATCGGCGGCTGCGTGGAATCGCAGACTGCCTCGGTGCGGCGTGGCGAGGATTGCCGATTTGAGGAGCGGGTGCGGGCCGCGTCCGGCGAGTACCGCTGGATGTCGGTACTCATGCGTCCGTTCAGCGACGGCCAGGAGGTGAAGGGCTGGCGCGTCGCCGCCCTGCGTGACGTGCATGAGGACGTCCTTCTGCGCGATGCCCTGGGCCGCAGCGAGCGGATGTTTCGCATGGCTATGGACGGCGCCGTGCAAGGCATGGCGGTCGTGGGTCTGCACCTGCGCCTCATCGAGGTCAACGCCTCGCTCTGCCAGCTCGTAGGTCGTGACCAGCTCTGGCTCCTCGATCATGACGAACGTGACCTTCTGCACCCGGACGAGATCGAACCCACCGCCGCCCTGCGTGACCGACTGCTCAGTGGCCGGGGGGACCACGAGACCCGCCTGAGCCGTCTCGTGACAGCCACCGGGAGCGTCGTCTCGATCGAGCACGCTGTGGGCCTGCTCCGAGACGAGCACGGCCTGCCACTGTTCTTCGTGTGCCAGTACAACGACCTGAATGGCTCCCAAGGTCTGGCGGACGAGAGCCTCTGGCAGGAACCGGATGGTCGCAACCCCTCGTGGGGACCCACAGATTCAGAGCTCAGCGGCACTCGTTAGCATTGGCAGGCTTCCGGCGAAGGCCGCAAGGAACCACGCGGGAAGCGCGCCGCCTTAGCTCAGTGGTAGAGCAACGCACTCGTAATGCGTAGGTCCGGGGTTCAAGTCCCCGAGGCGGCTCGGGCAAAAAATGTTGCAGCGCAACGGGTTTGCGCATTTCCGAGGTCAAACGCGAGTGCCCGATATTGGTGAGATGTCCGGTCAGTAGCACTAGCGTATGCACTTAAACTCCGAGAAGTGCCCTCCCGCGACGGCTCCTTATGCACTAGTACGGCCTTCAAGCAGTGCTGCAGGCGCTAGTCGTGCACACGTCTGCCGTGCTCCCCGTCGCCTTCCCCAGCGTTTCCGCCTCACGAATTGGCCGCGCGTCTGCCGCGAGGATGGCTTATGCCGACCGGGACGCGGTCGACAGCAGGGCGGGCAGCAGGTGCATTCCAGTGCTAGCGCGACGGACCCAGCGCACGCGGGGTGCGTATGTCCAGACTGCACTTGGGCGTCGGTCGAACAGCGGGCGGCTGATCGTGAGTTGCGCCTCCTAGAAGCAGTCAGGCTCGCCACCACTGCGCTCCCTCGCGCCACCGCCGACCCCTCCGACCTTGAAGCCCGCAGCGACATGGCCTGCCCAGCGCTTCTCGCAGGCCTGGCAATGAACGTGAGCGAGGCAGGAACCGAACACTCGCTAGCTCATCCACTCGGCAGCATCCATCACCAGCCGCACGGGCTGACGGTGGGCATGATGCTCGCCGAATCGATGGAGCACGACATCCAGTACGAACCAGAGCGGTTCGAGCGCATCGCCGACGCGATGGGCGCACCTCAGGACGGGACCAATGATGGGTCCCGTGCCGTCCGCGCCGTACGCGAACTCCTGCGATCACTCGAGTGCCCGACACTCACTGATCAAGGCATCACGTCGGCCGACGTTGAGGCTCTCACGGCGTGTGCCATCGCAGGGTGGGTGCCAGTTGAGCCGGGTCCGTGGACACCCGACGACGTGCGTGCCGCCTACAACCGGGCGCTGCAAGTCACACGCTATGCCCGTGCCGAACTTGCATCCGCCGATCACTCACCGGAGCCGTGAACGGGCCTATGGGGCCGGAGGACTAGGCACAGCCCAGTGCCACCACTCCCGAACCTGAAATCCAACGCGCGCTCGCCCCGAGGGAAGTGACGGGGTGAGGTCACGTCAGGTGCGTCGTGAGGGCATGATCGCGACGATGATGAGCGCGATGATCGAGAAGAAGAAGGCGAAGATGCCCCAGCCGAGCGCGGAGCGTCCCTTCTTGCGGGCGATCGACACGGTCCAGGCGATCAGGGCGATCCAGATCACGACGCCGATCGCCCAGCCGATGAGGTAGGCGGCCGAATTAGTGTCCATCGTGGGTGCTCCTTCGGGCAGATCGTGCTGGGGCGAATGGTGGCTGGACGTGGAGAACGCTAATGCAGCCGGAGACGGGTGTCCTTCCATGGTGGATGGGCGGCAGTTGATCCGATACCTGTGGTGGCGCAGCCACCGTGGCCGTGCGAATTCGGGACTGGGGTGTGGGTGTGGGCCATGGGACTTCGTCGGACGCGTTCACTGGTGGTCGCGGGAGTGATCGCGGGCATGCTTCTCGCGGTCGCACCCTTGGCGGGAGCGGCGGGCGGGTCCGATGCGTTGGACAAGGCCGCGGCGGCGTACCTCGCCTCCGACGGGGCGTCCAGCGCCGTGTATGTCGCGGTCTACAACCCCGAAGACCGGGCCTGCAGATGAAGGCCTACGGGGAGTCCGCCCCCGGGGTGGCGGCGACGGTGAAGGACCATTTCGGGATCGGGTCGATCACGAAGACCGCGTTTGCCACGGCGGTCCTCCAGCAGGTTGCGAAGGGCAAGGTCGGGCTCGATGACACCGTGCGCGAGGCCGCCCCGCAGGTGGCGAAGAAGTTCCCCAAGGCGGCCAACTACACGATCCGCCAGCTGCTGTCGATGGACACGCGGATCGGCGACTATGCCGACGCGGCCGTCCTGGGCATGTTCGCGGACCCGACCCGGACGCTACACCCGCGACGAACTCATCCGGATGGGGTTCGCCGCGAAGCCCATGCCGAAAGCGGGCGGCTACTCGACGACGAACTATCTGATCCTCGGGGACGTGATGCGGGAGGTGACCGGCCGGTCACCGATCGGGCTGGTCAACGACGTGTTCACGCAGGCGGGCATGAAGGACAGCCTCCTGACGGTGTCGGGGACCCTCCCTGCCCCGGCGACGCACGGGACGATCGGCAAGGAGTTCGGGGCGCAGGCGACCACGGTCAACCCCGCCTTGAACGCGACGACTGACGTGACCGCCTGGCCGATGACCTGGGGTCGTGAGGGCGGCGGCGCGTACGCGACGCTGCCCGACCTGTACCGGTGGGCGAAGTCCTGCGAGGGCAACGCCCTGCTGCCGGCCGCGATGGTCGCGCAGCGGGAGAAGACGCACAAGATCGACGCAGGGAAGTACGGCCTCGGCATCATCAACCAGGGCGACTACTGGACGCACACCGGTCAGGGCGTCGGGTACGAGGCACTGGCGACCTGCAACCCGAAGACCGGTGAGGTGATCGCGCTGGCGGTGAACAGCACGGACGGCCTGACAGGTGCCACGTTCGGAATCGGGCAGGCCGTATTCCCCGACTATGCACGGGCGCTCCTGACTGGGTGACCTGCCGGAGCAGGCGGGCCCGCCGGGTCACGGCGGGCAGCGCCATTGCGGGACTGCGCCGACGCGAGGTCGCCCAGCCGGCGTGTGGCGCACAGGGGTTCGATGTCGAGGGGGCTGTGACGGCGATCCTCGAGGCTAGGACAGTTGCGCCCGACGCCGCGAGTACATGTCGTGATCGGCTTGGGCAATGAGTGCGTCAACGTCGACCGGTGGTCCGCCGACGATAGCGCTGCCGACGCTGATCTCGACCGGCCACGCTCCAAGCGCGACCCCCCGAACTCGGATGCTGTCCCGCACGCGCAGCGCCAGCGCATCCGGGTCCTGTGGCTCACCGAGGCCGATGACCACAAACTCGTCGCCGCCCCACCGTCCGAGAACGTCGCCGCTGCGCACACTGGCCGTAAGCGCATCGGCGACCATGGAGATGACCTGGTCACCGAAGCCGTGCCCGCGCGTATCGTTGGCTCGCTTGAGCCCAACGATGTCCAAGAACACCGCGAATACGCGCAAATTCTGGCGATCCGCCAGAGCGACGAGTCCCCGAACGCTTCGCTCGACCCCGCGTCGATTGAGCAGCCCGGTGAGCTGATCCTCGGTCGCCAATGCCTCAACACGAGCCGACAATTCACCCATCTCGGAGATGCTGCGCAGCCGCAGCCCTAGCAGCGCCATCCCGATAGCCACCGCGGCCACCGAAGCGATGACCCAGTCCGTGGCTTCGGCCGGCGGCCACTGCCGAGAAACAAGGACGCATCCGAGAATCATCGGCACCGCCACAGTGACAGTCGGCGCCCAGGCAAGGATCAGCGGCGAGTAGGCCACCACGATGAGCAGGACGTACGCGAACGCGGCGCCGTCGGGAACGCGCCACACCTGGATCAGGCCGGCCGTGACCATCGCCAGCGCGCATCCAGCCGCGACCCACGGCGTCACGACCGCAGGCACCCACGACTGACGGGTCAGCGCCGCACCGCCCAAGAGGAGAAGTGCCACCACTCCGTTGAGAAAGACCGTGGACATCGCCATGTCTGGCCCGAAGAATGCATTGACGACCGTGATGGTCACGAAGCACACCCCCACCACGACCAGAGCCCGCGGCGTCTCGCGGGAAGCAACAGACAACCGGAACGCGCCTCTACCCGCCGCGCTGAGTGTCATCGCATGCCGTCCCCGAACCGAGCAACCCGTGTGTCCTCGCCAGTATCGGTGGTCCATGCCGCATCGGTCCACTTGACGGGGTGATCGTTGGGCTCCTGTTTCAGGGAGCAGCCCCGTCCACGCCGAGGTTGTCGGGTCACCGCATAGACACGAGCGTCGGACATTCCCTCCAGTGGCGAAGCGCGGTGATTGCCGCTCGGGTATCGGAACGACAGTGCTCGCCCAGACGGCTCCACGCGATCGGAGCTGACCGAGCTCGATGCCAACTGTGACGTGATCGGAAAGGGGAACTCGTCGCCCGGGTGAAACCACTTAGGCACCGGTGACCTCGCCGGACTCGACTGGCTGTATCGAGCCGACCGCCTGCTCAAAGTACGTGGAGGCCACGGCTGCGGCGGTGACCGCACTCGCCTTCGCGAACTGCCGTGGTTCCTCCCGTTGCGTGAGTGCAACTACTTGATGCACCGTAGGCCGTCACTGGTCCAGCCAGCAGGTCCGCGACGGGTCCTGGGATAGCGGATGCGGCTGTGATGTGAGCGCTAGGCGGCCTCGCATCGGGAGGTATTTGGCGGTGCCGGACGATGCGCACGAGAACGTCGCGACGCGACTGATCTCGCTCTCATGGCGGGGTGCAGTGGCGATCCTCGGGATGAGGTGAGGATCGCCACTGGTCCGCCCGTGGTCACCGAGGGGGTGTGACGGGCAGGTGGTGGTGACGGCGATGACTTCAGGTCGAGCCACCGCCGTCACCGGTGACGCTAGGGCCGTCGCACTGCGGTGTCCATACGGGCAGGGTTCCGGTGGGCGACGACACAGATCGGCGGAGCGACAGCTCCCGACCGGCACGGATGCGCCGTGCAGTCGGCAGCACAACAACGGTGATGGCCCGCCGCGGATTCGGCCGCCTCAGGCGAGCGTGGTCTCGGCTTCGTGGACTTGGTCGCGCCCGGCGGATTTGGCCTGGTAGAGGGCGGCGTCGGCGCGGGCGACGGTGGTGATGATGGGTTCGATGTAGTCGCGTCGGGCGTAGCCGACCGACAAGGTGACCGGGGGCGGGGTGGCTCGTCGCATGGCGTCGAGGGCGGCGTCGGCGCGGGTGGACCAGTCGCCTTGCAGGATGAGGGCGAACTCCTCCCCGCCGTAGCGGGCCAGCAAGATGGATGGGTCGAGAGCGGATCGCCATTGGCGGGCGCGTCAGGGCAGGTTGTCCTCGTGAGGTCTTTGATCCGATACCGGGGTGGTACGTGAATGTTCCAGGGGCCACCACGCACGAGGACACGGGGGCGCCTTCCAGGGCAGGTCCTGCATTGCACGATGCGCGGACCCACCATGCCCATCCCTGAATATCCCGAGTGCGGGGCCGCGATCACCGTCAAGTCCGCGACCCTCGAGACCCGACGGGCGGCGAACGCCGCTGCCGCGCATCAAGGGCTGAGCCTCTGGGCCTTGGACCCACTGCTGTACGACTCGCGCTCTCGGGTTACCGCGTCGTCTTCGTTGCCCTGTTGCGCTGGTCGGTCGGGATGATGTGGCCACCGATGCTGCCTGGCTTGACTCGGCTCAGGATGCCGCGCCATCGTGCCTTCTCCACCCAATTGACGACGGTACGTTCGGATACATCGTGTTGGGCCGCGATGGTCTTCGCGTAGCCGCGCCCGTGGGCCAGGTACTCGCCGGCGATGGCCTCGAGGAAGTCTTCGCTCAGCTGGGCGTTGACCGGACCGGGGTGTTCGGTCCGCACGAGGGGACGGTCGATGGAAAGCTCGACGGTGAACGGGTCGATCCCGCGTCTAAGGAGGCTCGGCACGGTGCGGGTCACGATCTGCAGGGGCGTGGACCAGCGAAAATCCCGCTGCACGTGCACCGGGTCGATTCCGCGGGAACACCGTACGTCCATGTGCGTCACGGCGGGATGGCCGCCCTCAACCAGATCGATGGTCGCATGGCCCTGCCAGTCGATCTCGTGAGTGACCGGGTCGACCATCTCGTACGCGACCAGGACTGGGAGGATGAAGGTGATGTCGTCATCGATGCGCCACTGGCTCTTACGACCCGGGACGGGACGGATCCGGTACGCGACCGGGATTGGATCTGCCCCCATCGCTCCCAACTCCGCTTCCAGCAAATGAACCGTCGTGAACCCTCGGCGCCCTCAGCCGCGGTGCCGTTTGGTGGCCACTTTCGCCGGGACATCGACTCCTTCCACAGCGTAACGTCGACTCCACGCGATTCAGGGAGCCAGCCATGAAGAAGTTCATCGCCGCCACGGTCGGCACCGGCCTGCTGCTGAGTGGGCTCACTGTTGCGGGGGCGCCGGCGGCGGGCGCGGCGACCACCTGGGACTTCTCGGGTGGGTCGTTCACGCTCAGCGATGGGCTGGGCGGGACCGGCACGGTGGCGATCCAGAACATGCAGGTGACTGGTTCGTCTGCCAGCGGCACGATCACCTTGACCAACGGCGGGCGATCGTCCTGCTCCACGCATTCCTTCTCCGGACTGACCGCGACGTTCGTCCTCGACGGCCAGTTCAACCCCTGCTCCGGCACGGTCAACTTCTCGATGGATCCCACCGGCACGCTGACCGTCGTTGACAGTTCGGTGTACATCCCGTCGACGCTGCTCACCGGCCCGGGAACGGGTTCCGTGAAGGGGTCCGGGCCTCAGGTGACCTCGTGCAAGGTCACCGTGACTGGGGACCAGGCGGACGTGCAGTGGCAGGCCACGGGCTCAGGCATCACCGACTTCAGCGTCGGTGTCGTGAACGGGCAGCAGGCCAACGTCGACGTTCCCGGCAGTGCAGGACAAGCTGCAGTCTCACTGGCGGGCGAGCCGCCGGGCCCGTTGACGATCGCCATCGAGATCAACGGCGACAGCAACCTCATCTTCCCGTGCCCGGGCTTCTCGTACTTCCCCGCACCCGGCAAGCCAGTCGCCGATCTCGTTCCGGCTCCGGGCGGGATCCTGAACGTGAACTACCAAGTGACGAATCCGACGACCGTTCAAGGCATCGAGTACCAATTGGACCGCGGCTCCATCTGGGTGCAGCCCGGCGGAGTAGCCCCTGTCGGTGGCAGTGGCGGTTCCTTCACTATCCCTGGCCTCACCGCTGGTCCCCATTCGGTGACGCTGCGCAGCGTGGGCTTCGGCCCGACGCCGCTGACCACTTTGGGTGACGAGAAGACCGCCACCATCCCGACGGGCCCGACCAACCAGCCTTCGAATGGGCCGTCCAAGCCCCCTATCGGCGCGTCGCCCTCCAATCCGGTCCCTGCGCCGCCAGCGACCCCCGTGTCTACCGTCTCGGGCACCAGCAACGGTGCGGGCACGGGCACCAACGGCGCACTCGCCGCCACGACCGGCGATGGCGGCATCGACGCGCCCTGCCTGGCGCCCGACGGAATCCTCTACCCGAACCAGTACTCGACCGTCGGCTCGCAGCTGACGATGGCGCCGAACACGCACCGGCTGGGCAAGGCGATGTCGTTCATTGTCATCGGTGGGGCGCTGCCGCCGGGCATGCAACTCGACCGCTCCTATGGCGTGCTGTTCGGCGTGACGACGCAGGCCGGATCCTGGGTGACCACCGTACGGGCGAAGTTCGCAAACGGTTCGACCAAGACCAGCCAGTTCACCACACGCGTCGACGCAGACGCGCAGACCTTGCAGTACGCCGCGCAAAATGTAGGCAGTGTGGGCGAGCGGATCGCGATCGCGCCGACATCGAACGCCGCCGTAACGGGGACGCGCTACGCCCTCGTCTGCGGAAAGCTGCCGCCGGGCACGAGGCTTGATATGCGTACCGGACTCATCACCGGCAAGCCGACGACGGTGGTCGCCTTGCCGACCCCGCTGCGCGTCGCCGAGACCGGCGTGAACAGCGCGGCCGCTGCCTCGTTCATCTTCGTGGTCAACAAGCGCGGCGCGACCGCCATCAGCTACCCGGCGCATCCGCACGTGCGCGTCGGCAAACGCGTGTCCATCCGACCGACGGTGGCCGGTGTCGGCGACATCGCCGCGTTCCGCATGTGGAAGGGCAAACTGCCCAGGGGCCTGCACCTGAGCCACCGGACCGGCACAATCACCGGTCGCTTCCGACACCGCGGTTCCACCCACACCATCACCATCGTGGCCGTGACACGAGGCGGCGCCTTGCTCACGGCAGCGCCCATGCGCATCAGCATCACGCGGTAATTCGTCGAATTCAGCGCCCCTTCGGCTACACCACAGGGGCCAAAGAGGAGTTGATTGGCTGTCCCGGTGGGCGCCATGAGGCAGCGGTGATGCCGATGAGGGAACCACTGCACCTGTCCGAGAGTGGATCGGCCCCCGCCTGAACGGGGGTCGATCCACGTAACAGATCCGGTCGGTTCAATCGCTTCGTCCGATAGCGAGGACAACCTGAGCGTCATGGCACAAGGGATCATGAGCGGGACCCCATCCGGGGGGATCGGGCCGCCCTCGGTCCGTTCAGGTAATCCGTCCGCCCGTCGAGTTGGGCGTTCACGATGGCGGTTACGCCTCCGGGAGAGTGAGGATTACCCATCGACGGTGCCGAATGCCCCGAGTGCTGGCGTACGCTCACATGCACCTCCACTTTTGTGCTTCCCGAACTCGTCAAGTGCGCCTAGTGCGGCAAGGAGCTGGAGGTCACCGGCCTCGACCGGCCGTGCTGGCAGTTCCCCGGGAAGCAGAGGACTGGGGCCAGAACCGAACTCGGCCCTCAGACTCGTTGACGAGCGTGGGTTGGCGTCGTGCCAGCAGGCTGGCGAGACGAAAGCGGTCGCTTCACCAGTAGCGCGACGATGTGGGATCCGATGCCCCAACTTCCATCTCACTTGGCTGACGAATGATCATGCGGCCGAGGCGGGGGCCAGCCTTGTCTCTTGACCTGGCTCAGCCCTGGCTGCCGCTGGGCCGGCTTCCACTGTGTTAGGTGGGTACGGTGGGCTGGGTAGGGGCGCATCGGCGGCGCGGCGACCGTTTGTCGCGGGATCAGGGCGCCTTCAGGGGCACGGTTGCCGAGTCGACGGCGAGGGACTGGATCGGGACCTTGTTCGACGACGCCATCCACCCGGACGATGTGGGTCGCCTTCGGCAGGCCCGTGCTGACATCCGGGCCGGGGCCACCATCGTGGACCGATTCCGGGCCCGAAGCCGGGACGGCGAGTATCACTGGATCGAAACCCACGCTCGACCCTCTCTCGACGTGGACGGCGCCTGGGACGGGGCAGCAGTGTCGTTTCGCACCGTCGACGCGGAAGTGCGCGCCGAACAGGAACTCGAACACCGAGCCCACTATGACGAGCTCACCGGCCTGGTCAACCGCAACGAGCTGTTCGACCGGTTCGCATCCATCCTGGCCAACCAGCGCCGCCCCGGCGACCACCCGGCCGCGATCTTCATCGACGTCGATGACTTCAAGGCCGTCAACGACACCCACGGCCACGCCGCCGGCGACGAACTGCTGCGAACCCTGGCAGCGCGCGTCACGTCCAGTGTCCGCTCCGCCGACACTGTCGCCAGAGTCGGCGGCGACGAGCTCGTCGTCATCCTCGCGGGCGTCCACGACCTGCACGAGGCCGTGTCGATAGCAGAGAAGATCCGGGTAGCGGTACGCCTGCCCATCTCCGTCCCTCACGGGTCACTGAACGTGACCGTCAGCATCGGCGTCACGACAGCGAGCCCCGGAGGAACCGTCGACGCCGTCATTGCCCGCGCCGACGCAGCTATGTACCAGGCGAAAGGCCTCGGCCGAGACCGAGTCCTGCCGATTCCCTAGCCCTTAAGCCTCGGCGAGTTGAGGAAGAACTGCCGAGCACACATCCGACAGGAGCACGCAATGTCAGGGTGGAAACTCGGTACACGCGTGGTGTCAGTCACCCTGGCGAAACCGGTATGCGGGTTCTTCCCGGTGTCGACGGTGGATTTGCGTTGCCCAAGTCAGTTCTGGGCGTATCAACCCTGAGTCACGGGGCTACTGTGAAGTTCGGTTCCGTCCCTGCGTGGATGCGCTTCCAGAATCGGGTGTTCGCAATGTCAAGTGACGACGAGACCGCCGAAGCTCTACCTTGGCGGGCGGTGCTGGAACCTGAATGGCGGGCTGTACTCGCAGCAACTGCCTCCCTGGCCCGCAGTGACTCCGAGGATGTCCTTCTCAACGAGGTGTGTGAAGCGGCCGTCCGTGCTGGCGGCTACCGGCTGGCCTGGTACGGCCGCATCCTGACCAATGGACATCTCGAGCTTGTTGCCGTGTCGTCGGCGGGACCTGAGCAAAGTTATCTTGAGGAGTTCTCCGTGTCCTGGGGGCATGGGGTCACCACCAACAGCCCGGGAGGCATGGCGGTCGACTTTGGTGGGCCGGTGTTCTCGCATGACATCCTCACCGATGAGCGGTTCGCTCCGTGGAGGGAGAACGCGATCCGGCATGGCATCCGCTCGATGGTGTCCATCCCGGTGTTCGTGGGAGGTGCGCTCGACGGGGTCCTCAATATCTACTCGGCCGAGGCCGGGGTGTTCGACGCGACGGCGACGGCCCTCTTGTCCACCCTGTGCCAGCAGATCGGCGTCGGCATGGAGAAGCTCCGCGCCGCGTCGCGCATCAACGACGCCCTCGAGGGGACGATCCGGGTCCTTACGCGTGCTCTGGAGGCGCGCGATCCCTACACGGCAGGCCATCAGGCCGCCGTCGCGGCACTGGCCGAGCACATTGCCAACCGGCTAGGTCTGGACGACGCGGAAGTACAAGGCGTTCGGCTGGCGGCCCTGGTCCACGACATCGGCAAGATCGGGGTGCCTACCGAGTTGCTGACGAAGCCGGGACGGCTGCGCCAAAGCGAGATGGACCTGATCCGCGACCATGCGACGATCGGGGAGGAGGTCCTGTCCGGGGTGGACTTCCCGTGGCCGATCGCGGCCATCGTCGGTCAGCATCACGAGCGCCTGGACGGCAGCGGCTACCCGCGAGGCCTGTCAGGTGTGGACACGCTGCTGGCGGCCAAGATCATCGCGGTCGCCGACGTGACCGAGGCGATGGGTCGGCAACGCCCCTACAGCGACGGAGTCGGGCGCGAGGGAACCCTCGAATTCTTGCTGTCCGAGCGCGGGCGCCTTTTCGACGCCGCTTGCATCGACGCCTGCATCGCCACCCTCGAAGACGGAACCTTCACGCTCTGACTGCGGCGCGCCGGGGCGCAGTTCCTTCTCGAACAGCACACCCCAGTCCGCACTGACCGGGGGAAGGTCAGCACTGAACCGAGGGCCGCTGACGGGACCACCCAGCGGCCGTATTTCGTCGTTTCGCCTGAGCGTCCCGGCGACCACCTTTAGGGTTCTGTTCGCGAAGGCGGCCGTTGCATCCCCCGCATGGCCGCCTTCGCTCTGTCTGACGACGCCCGCAGTGTTCGACGGGCCGGTTGCGGGCACCTACCGCTTCAGGGCGCGGGGGCCGGTGTGACCAGTGGTGGGGTTCCGCAGTTGGTCGCTGGGGTGGTGCCGGTGAATCGCTGGTCGAACCAGGTGGTGGCCAGTGCGCCTCCGACGGCTCCTTCGTAGATGTGGGTCATGGAGCTGGGGGTGCCGGTGGTGCCGCGCAGTGGGCCGAGCCAGTCGACTTGCAGGGTGGATCCGGCGGCGCACCACTGCTGCTGGAGTAGTGCGATGGTGTTGGGGATGACGACGGCGTCGTTGACGCTTTCGGTGATGAGGACGGGCATCGATGCCGGCAGCGGTTTCGTGGTCTGCGCGGTGAGTGCTCGGGCCCAGGCGGGTACGGTCATGGGGTTGACCGTGAAGGCGGTCTTGCCCAGGTGCTGCAGGACGCGGCCCTCGATCATGGCCTGGAGCATGCAGCCACCGGCGATGGACTCGTACCGCTTCAACGCTTCCGGCGAGGCGACCTGGTTGAGGTCGAGGCCCGGGTACGCGGCGGGGAACGAGGTGAACACCTCCGGTCCGATCACCCAGGAGACGGTGTCGGCCCACTGCTGGCTGACCAGGGAGGCGAGTTCGGCGGCGGGCGCTGCGCCGGCCACTCCCACGAGGCGTAGTTCGGGTGCGTATGTCGGGGCGATGGCGCCTGCCCACAGCGCGGCGTGCCCGCCCTGGGAGTGCCCGTAGACGCCGTACGTGGTGGAGGCGTTGGCGCCGGGGAATTGGCGGGCCATCCGCACGGAGTTGATCGTGTCGATGGCCTCGTTCTGGCCGATGAGGTAGTACTCGATCCCGGCGGTGCCCAGTCCGGCGTAGTCGGTGGCGGTGACGATCCAGCCGCGGTCCAGCATGCCCTGCAGCCAGTCCATGTTCTGGGTGGGTTGGGAGCTTCGCGAGGGCGCGCACTCGGCCCCCATCCCCACGGTCGGGTGGGCCCAGGCGATCACCTTGCGCCCACCGTCGGGAGCCGGGCCGGTGGGCACGAACAGCATCGCCCCGCTCACCCGGGGCGTGCCGTCGGGCATCTCGGTTCGGTACAGCACCCGGTACGAGCGGGCGCCCGTCAGCCCCGGGTCCGGGGTAAGGGGCTCACTGCGGATGATGTCCCCGGGCACCCCGGACGGCAGCGGCGACGACGCGGCGTAGAACGGGTCGAGTGCACGCTGAGCGTTGACCGTGGCGTCCACGGATCCTCGGATCGCGACGACGCCCGCCACGGAACCGGCCAGCACGACGGCAACAGCGACGACGGCCACGACAGTTCGAGTGCGCACATCTTCGACCGTAGATGTCGACGACCCTGCGCGGCCCGCTGAGACGCGATAGATGCAAGACACCAATGTGATCGTGCCCACACCGCAATCACATTCGCAGTGTGGCGCGTGCGGGTCGACCTTGGGAGGGCCCCGCGATACGGAAAGCCGCAGAACTCGAGTGAAGCACTTCGGTCTTGACTCCACGGCGCCAATCACGCGCGATAGCGGTCGCTTGGGTTTGTGAGGACTGTGGGAGGGGTTCGTGACCTCGAGAGCTCCGACCTTGTGCACCGGGGTCGTATCGACGATCCAGTCCGATACGGCCCGGCCTTACTCGCCCCGGCGGATGCTTCCGTGCTTAGGAGCCTGACCTGCGCGACCTAGTTTGCGGCGTCTCGGACAAGCGCTGTGTCGACGAACTGCTCGAACCGGACGATGAGCCCACCACGCACGACGAAGTGGTGGGCCACCCGCGCCGCGAGGTCTTTCCCGGTCACCCGGTGCCGGGCTGTGTAGCGGGCCAGGACCACGACGTTCTCGCCGTCGACGAGGTAGGTGTCGTCGTGGGCGGCCCATCCCTCCCATTCGGTACCGAGCTTCTCCATGACGTTCGCGGTCACACCTTCGGGGGTGCGGTAGGTACCCGCGAGTGGGAACCCGGCCATCTCGGTCCACTCGACATCCGGTGCCAGTGTCGCGCGCAGAGCATCGAGGTCACCGGCGGCCGAGGCCAGGTACTGGCGCCGGACGACTGCGGGCGGCGCCGGATCCTGGGCCGGTTCTTGGTTCAGCCCCATGTCATCTCACCTTTGGCGACCTTGGTGCCGAGGCCGGCAGCGAGCTTCAGACCCGCGTCCGGGTAGGCGGCCAACAGCGACGCTTCAGCAGCGGCTGCATCTGCCGATGCGGCGATGGTCTTCTCGAACAGCTCGAGGTACTCGCGCGTATGAGTGATGGCGGTCAGGTCAGTCGGTGCGCCGGCGATCCGGTGACCGGCGACAACGTACGTCGGGTCAAGAGCCTCCAGCGCGTCGAGCACCCGGATCCACTCGGTCCGCAGTTCGGTCGTGGCACTGTCGGCGGTCCACACATGGAGTCCCTCGAACAGGAGAACGCCGCCGAACAGGGACCGTGACTCGGGCTCGAACAGGTACCAGGCCCGGTCACCGAGCTGGTCGCTCCCGCGTCGTACCTCGATGACGGTGCCGTCGACGGCGAGCGTTCCCGCGGTCAGCGCAGTCAGGTCGATCAAGCGGGTGGGCAGGTTGGAGCCGAGGTGCGCCCAGGCTCGGAGCTTGCCCTCGTAACTGTGCGCGATGTGCTCGATGACATCGGCCGGAGCCAGGAAAACCGCCTCCGGGAAGGCATCGGCGATGACCTCAGCCCCGAAGTAGAAGTCCGGGTCCCCGGCAGTCACGACCACGGTCGTGAGCCGCCTTCCCGAGTCGAGCACCGCGGCCACGATCCGGTGACCGTCAGCCCGCGTGAACGCTGCGTCGACCACCAAGGCCTCGGTCTCGCCGGTCACCAGCACGCTGGTCTTGTTCAGCGACGTGTCCGCCACGTCGATCACTGTGTACGTAAGGTTCGTCATGACGGTAACCGTAGGATGTCGTCGATCGAAACTCACGGTGACGACGGGAACAGTAATGGTAGAAACGGGACAGGCGCGGATCCGTCGCGTGCAGTTCCTGCCACCCGGGCCGAGCGTGGGTGACATCGAGATCAACACCATCCGCGGGATCCGTGACCGTGGCGGGCCGCACGAGTTCCTCACCTCCCAGCGCCTCGACTTCGACCTGCTGGCGCACGTCGAGAGCGGCTCCGCACGTCACACCGTCGACTTCACCGACTACCCGCTGCGCAGCGGCGACCTCCTCTGGGTGCGGGCGGGGCAGATTCACCAATGGGGCGAGATCGCGAACCTCGAAGGCACCGTCGCGATGTTCAGCCCCCACGCCGTTGACGAACGCACACGAAACCTGATCAGGTCGCAGCGGATCCGCCAGCGAAGTCACTGGACCGCAGCCGACCTGGACGGCACCCCGGTCGCGCAGGCCCTCGACCTCCTGATCGTCAGTGGCGCCGATCCAGCAAAGGCCGAGCAGAGCAGCCTGCGCCAGGCAGCACTCGCCCACAGCCTCACTGCCCTCCTCGTCCAGCTCGCGCTCGCCGAACCGGTAGCTGGCCTGCCGACACAACGACCGACCCACCATGCCTACACCTGGTTCAGCGATCACATCGAGGAGCACTTCCGGAGCTGGCACAAGGTCAGCCAGTACGCCGAACGGCTGGGCTACTCCACCCGCACCCTCAACCGACTCGCCCGCCAGAACACCGGCCTTTCCGCCAAAGAACTCATCGACGAACGCATCGTCCTGGAAGCGAAGAGGCAGCTCAGTCATGCCGATGCCCCGGTGGCCGAGATCGCCTCACTGCTCGGGTTCGACGACGCGTCGAACTTCTCCTCCTACTTTCTCCGACAAGTCGGCACCACGCCCGGAAGATTCCGAACCCAGAGCGGCTAATCAGCGAACTTGCGAGGTACCGAGCACCTCACACCGTTGCTATAGATGTGCGCTGTCTCATGTCTTGACGGACACTTCTTCCCGGACAGTTTCGGTTAGGTGATCATGCCGCGGTGACGGCGATGGTGTGCAGGGTTTCGAACTCGTGCGGGGACAGCATTCCCAGGCTGGTGTGACGGCGTCGGGGTTGTACCAGCCTTCGATCCATTCGAACATCGCGCTGGCCAGTTCAACCCGTGAGGTCCAGTGGCTGGCGGTCGAGGAGCTCGCGCTGCATGATCGACCAGAACGACTCGATGAGCGCGTTGTCGACGCTGGACGCGACGCGTCCCATCGATCCGAGCAGGCCGGCCGAGCGGAGTCGGTGGCCGAAGACCCTGGACGTGTATGGGTGCCTCGGTCGGCGTGCACGATCGTGCCGTTCGGTGATCGCTGCCAACGGGCCATCTCCAGGGCGTCGACGACGAGCTCGGAGCGCACGTGGTCCACGATCGACCAGCCCACGACCGTGCGCGACCACGCATCGACGACCGCGCAGCAGTAGACCCAGCCGTCCGCGGCGCGGTGCTGGGTGATGTCGGTGAACCAGACCCGGTCCGGGCCGTCGGCGATGAACCGGCGCTGCACGAGGTCGTCGTGGGTGGCCGTGTCAGGACGGTGGCGGGTCTTGCGGCGGTGGCTGACGCCGTGGATGCCCGCGCCGCGCATCAGGCGTGCCACGCGCTTGCGACCGACCGTCAACCCCAGGCCCATCCGCAGCTCGGCGTGGACCCGCGGTGCACCGTACGTGCCGCGGGAGTCCGCGTGGATCTCGACGATCAGTCCCAGACAGGTCGCGATCCTCGAGCGCCCGCGCGGAGGGCGGCTCGGTTGGTCGCCTCGTAGTAGGTCGACGGGGCAGACCTCGAGGACCCGGCAGGTCACCGCGACGGGGAACCCGTCAGCGGCCAGCTCCTGGACCAGCCGGAACACTCATTTTGGGAGGACGTTCTCCCTCGCGAAGTAGGCGCTGGCGCGCTTGAGGATCTCGATCTCCATCTCCAGCACCCGGTTGCGGCGACGAAGCTCGACCAGCTCCTTGCGCTCAGCGCTGGTCAGGCCCTCCTTCGGCCGGCATCGACATCGTCGCGGTCCATCCACCGGCGCAGGCACGACTCAGAGATCCCCAGATCCCTCGCGACCTGCGCGACAGGCTGCCCTGCGCGACCAGGTCAAGGGCACGACGCCGGAACTCCGGCGGCTTCGGTGCAGGCATAACGGACTCCTCCCGGACGAATCATCGCCCAGATCAGGTGTCCGGAATAGCCGGGTCAGGCTCCCAAGTGTCCCGTTGTCGCGCGGCGGCGCTACCGTCAGCACACGGACCACCACGTCAACAGGATTGAGTCAAGAACACCATGGGGCTCGTGACAGCGAGGAGGAAACGTGATGAGTGAACAAGCTGCTCCATCGACACAGGGCCGCCAACTGGGCGCCGGAATGATCGCGTCGCTGAGCGGCCTTGGGGTGCTGGCGATTGTCATCATCCAGAACCGTGACGATGTCACGTTCCAGTTCCTGTTCTGGGATTTCACCTGGCCGCTATGGCTCTACACGATCGTTGTCGCCGTCGTCGGGGCGTGGATCTGGCTCGGGATCGGAGTCATACGCCGGCACCGCAGGCGCGTCGCGCGTCGCGACTGACCGCCAGGCACTTGACGACCCTTCGGGGGCCCGGCACATGGATTCGCCGTGGCCTGGGCCAGATCGGTTCACCCTTCGGTGGGCAGCCTCCGGCAATGGGGTCGACGGCTGACGTGAGTTTGACAACGCCGCAGTTGGTCCCGACGACGCTATTGGCTGAGCGTTCCAGAAGGAGAGTGACTCGAGCGTTCCCTTCCGCCGCTGTAGGGGAAGTCGTGACCCCCCTCCGCGTCGTGCGGTCTCCAGACCGCACGGTCCAGCTAGGGGCCCCTTGGCCCGCTGCACCCTGTGAATCGTCACGTCGGCAACGGCGCCCCGTCGGTGCTACTGCTCGTGATGGTCTGTGCCCCTGCCAAGATCACGAACGCCGCGCCGCCGCCACAACCACAGACCACCACCGCCGACAATCAAGGCGAGAAGGAGCCACGGCCACCAGGTGCCGCTCGACTCCGTCGTGGGTGACTCCGCCGTCGCCGAAGATGTCCCGCTCGGACTGACGGTCGGCGTGCTCGCCGTGGTAACGGTGGTGGAGTCGCTCGGCGATGGCGCGGTGTCGCTGGGGCTCGGCAACGCGCTCGAGGTTGTCGAGGTTGCAGTGGCGGTGGCTGTTGCTGGCGGCGAGGTGGTGAGCGTGGCCGTTGCGGCAGTGGCACTTGGCGGGGGTGTCGATGCCGGTGGAGTCGTGGGCGGCGAGGTCGCGGACGCAGTCGGCGCGACACCCGGCCGGCTCGGCGGGGCGGTCGAGGTCGTCGGAGTCGGCAGCAAGGTCACGGACCCGCTCGGCGCGACAGCCGGCGGGCTCGGCGCGGGGGTACGTGGGGGCGTCGGTGTGCGGGTCACCCCGGGCTGGGACGCGGTGGGGAGCGCGATAGCGGGCGAACCAGGCGTGCGGGTCGGGGTCGGGAGCCCGGAGCCGCCGCCAATGGAGCTGCAGCCAGACAGGACCCCCACCACGACGAGCGACGCTGCCACGACCGAGACTCGCATGGTGACCCTTCGACCCGGCGCGAGCCCTCGCCCAACGCTCCCCCAGAAGTCTGCCAGTGAGGCGGCTGGTCGAGCGATCCGCACTGTCGGAGCCGCGGACCCGGAGCTCAACACCCGTCTTGGTTGACCCGTCTGCCAGTCCTGCATCGGGCACCAGGGCCCTCTCTCCGCGGCCGCTCGTCGACCCAGGCAGGCCAAGATGGCGCAACAAGCCGCCACACCAGAACCGGCGAGTTCCTGTCCCGTCACGAGATCCGCCCACACGACGCCGTGGGGCGTCAACCGTGGCGCTGGCCCGCCCAAGGAATCGGTGACGAAGACGGGGAACCCGTCCGGGACGGATGGCGTCTGACACTCGCTGACCTGGGGGGACACGGCCAGTCGACAGCGAGGGCGGCACTCCAGGGGGGCGTGCCGCCCTCGAGCTGTTCCACGTGAGATGACGGGGAGCGTGGGATCGCGGCTTGATCTTCGACAGTGGGACTTGCCGCGTCATGGCCGTAGAGCCTCGCGGTCGCCTGTTCCTGTTGACGCCGGAAGTCACCGGCACCCGTCATCCATCGCAGGGCGACTGTAGCGAAGACGGGATCATCCCGGGTCTGCGACGACGAGCCGTCGGATGTGCGACGTGGCAGTGTCGCTTGGGGTAAGCGCAGCGATGGGTCGTCGCAGTCCACTTGCCGTGAACCCTCTTGCACTTGGCCTTGGTCATGGTCGCGATGACGGCGATGGTCCTGCGGGGTTCGGTCGTTGTGGTGGGATCGGCGGCCTGCTGGACGGGCACCGTGAAGGCCGGGTCCTGAATCCCCGGAGCGATGCAATGATTCCGCGTTCTGAGAACGGCCAGCCCGGCTAGGTCCGAGGGTCCCCAGGTGAAGTCCGCTTGCAGATCGAGAACCGGTCCCATCACCTAGTGCTCGGTCAACGTCGGGTCGTGGTCCAGGCCGAAGGTGTGGAGGGACTCGTGAGCGACCAGCGCCATCCGCATAGCGGCGTCCCAGCCGGTCATCCCCGAACGTGACACGCTCGGGCGGCGCCAAGGTGACCGCACCGTCCGTGCTTCCTCGAGGAATCGCACCTCGCCACCTTTGCACCGACCCGACGAGAGAAGTGGTGCGCGCTGTCGGTGGGGGATTCGGGCTACCAATCGGTGTGCCACGACACCCACGAGCCAGCGGGGTACGCGTCGACCTTCGATTCGCCGTGCATGATCGACAGTGATCCGTCGGTGAACTCCTCGAGCGCCGTTGGCTGCCACCAGGCCTGTTCGTAGGGGATCCTGCAGGCCTGGCACAACATGGCCTCGGGGACGTGGGTACCGCAGTCCCGGCACCAGGCGTAGTCCGGGTCGTATTCGCCGCTGCGCGGGGCCCTGTGGGTGGTGTGGGCTTCCTTCAGGCAGGTCGGGCACCAAGCGCCGGCCCGCACATCGGTCTGCCCGCAGCCTGCGCAGCCGGTCCAGTCGTCATGGCGAGCCTCCGCACCGGAGGACAGTCGCACGTACAGCGTCATCGGAGCCCCGTCCTGTGTATTTCGACGGTACTCGCGGGTTCCCACTGATCGCCTGTCAGGAAGGCTGCACAGCTCGTCGTCGGTGGTCGGGTCCACCGAATCGACAACGCAAGGCCGTCCTGCCGAAGCCGTCATCGTTGCCACCGCCGAACGCCTCGTCCAGTGCCAAGCGGGGCCTGGTAGCTCCTCGACGGCTGGCATGGCGGCCTCATGGTAAGACCGCCGCCCGCAAGCGTGGGACCGGCCGTCGTTGCACCCCTACCAGGGTTCTCAACGAACGACCAAAACCGGACAGATAGGCGTCATCCCATCCACCACCCAGCACACGCATGCGGATACCGGCCTGCGGATTAGCAGCTTCGGCGATCGTGATCTGCCCACCATCCACAGCCACGACAATCCCGACGTGATGCACATCGCCGCCGAACCAGAACACCAAGTCACCGGGCTGAACCATCGAACGCGGGATGTCCTGGGTCTGGTCACGCTGCGTGTACGACAGGTCGGCAAGGAAGATCCCAGCCTGACGCCACGCCCACGCCGTTAGCCCCGAGCAGTCGAAGTTCAGCGGGCCGTTGCCTTCAGGGATGTAGCGGCCACCGCGACTCACCGCCGTCAGCGCTGCAGCAACCGCCTGGGCAGCCAGCGAGTCCGGTGCGTGGATGGTCAGGGGATCGACGAAGACACCGGTCACGGTGAGCGCCGCGGGCGGACAACTGGGCGCTACTTCGGGCGAGGGTGAGGACGAGTCCGCTGCGCAACCAAGAGTCGGCGCAGCAGCGGTGATAGCGGCAGCACCTACCGTAAGCATCGCAGCGCATCCACCAAGGAGCACCAATGCCGCCGCGGCAACCGCCGTGGCCAAGGCACTCTTCCTCATACCTACTCAACGGAATCCACTGGGCCGGTACCTCGAATCCAGTCGGTCGCGACACAGTTCCTCGGACAGGATCTGCATATAGCGAACTAGGACGATCCTGTCGACGTCGTACGAGGCGATCAGTCCTCAATGTCCTAGTGCCATAGCACCGTTCGGTCGTCGCGCGGTTGACTAGGACTTGGCCGACTGGTGCGTTTCGAGTGCGGCCAGAACGATGGGTCAGAATTCGTCGCGCTTCGCCAGCGTACTCGCTGAGTTCGGCCCTCATCGACGGGGTCCAAAACTGCTCTAGATGACGGGCGACCGCATCGATGGCCTCCCCGCTCTCGTGATGGGCGTTGTTGGCCGCAATCTGGTTGGCCATGCGCGCAAGCGTCTCGACGACGTCCATATGACCGGATTCCTCGAGCTCCTCGAGGCCGAGGTCCACGGCAGACCCGACACCCCCTTCGACGAGGGTCGGCCGAACTTCGACGGCGGTCACTTTGTATTCGGGGCAGTTGGTGGCCCAATCCGAGTAGTCAGTGGTCACGACGGTTGACCGAATTCCCGAAGAGGTGTGCGGCGCCATCACCGACGCCAATCCCACCAATACCGGCACCAGCGTCGAGTTCACGAACGAAGGACTTGTTCGTGACTTCGAGTGCTACGAGGACTGCGCCCACGCCTGGACCTTCTTCCTGACGAGCAGTATCAGGACGCTGATCACCACCGGTGAAGGCCCGACGCCGCCGCCGTGGTCCTAGCGAGTCCCCAGGTCCGCGAGGAACCTGTCGACGATGCCTTCGACTGGCAGCGAGAAGTCGAGGGTGACACCGACCTCGTCGCCCTCGAGCGGCTCGAGGGTGGCCAATTGTGAATCGAGAAGCGACCCGGGCATGAAGTGATCCGCCCGACTCGATACGCGTCGAGCCAGCTGTTGGCGGTCGCCGGCGAGGTACAAGAACACGGAAGTGTCTGCGCTTTGGCGGATCACATCGCGGTACAAGCGCTTCAGTGCGGAGCAGGCGATGACCCCGTGTTCATGTTCGTGCAGCCACGTACCAACGGACTGAAGCCACGGCCACCGATCGGCATCGTCGAGCGGATGTCCAGACGACATCTTCGCGATGTTGGCCGCAGAGTGAAGGTTGTCGGCGTCCTCGAACTCGGTGCCGAGCCGGGCAGCCAGGGCCTGACCCACCGTCGTCTTGCCTGACCCCGACACGCCCATCACGACAATCGGTGGCGTCATGGTGATGGCACCCCTCGAGTTGTGGGTCAGGGCTGGGTCGTCCACAGAAGTATGGCAATGGTCTGACCCGGCGGTCGGCTCCGGTCGCGCCTCCTATCTCGGTTCCGCCGGCTGCTCGCCGTACTCAGACAGGACGATCGCCCCGCCCAGCGACAAGGCCACGCCGACGAGCGCGAGGAAAAGTGCGATGCCCGTCGGAACAACGTCGCCCAGGGCTAGGAACCCCACGACTGAGGCCAGCACCACCTCAATGGTGAACATGAGTGCCGACGCGACAGTGACCGACCCGCGCTGAAGTGCTGACGCGAACAACAGCAACCCCAGGATTCCGAAAGCGGCCAACGCCCACGACAGCGGATTGGCCACTACCTGCCACCACGGATCGGGCACGACGAGCGCACGGGCGGCCACCCCCACACCCGCAAAGGCGACCCCGGCCAGCGCACTGAGGACGAAGAAGGCCGCTCGCTGCGGCAGCCGGAACGACAGGGCCGAGAGCAGCGCCAGTGCCGTGGCGCAGCCGACGAGCGCCCAGGCAAAGGGACCTGACACCACCTGCGCCGACCCGGGCTCCGCGCTCGAGGCCAGCAGCACGAGCCCACCCATGAGCGCAAGGACGGCGACGACACCGATCGCACCCAACCGCACTCCGAGGACAGGCACGGAGAGGAGCGCGGTCACCCCGACACTTCCCGCGATCATGCACTGCACGAGGAACAGCGGCATCGACTGCAGGGCGACGACGTTGAAGACGAAGCCGATCAAGTCGAGCGCCAAGCCGGCTAGGTAGGGGGCCTGGGTGACCAGTCGGGCGAGGAGTCGGACGTCGAGGTCGGTGGCCATCGCTGTGCGTCGGGCGGCCACGGCCTGAAGAACCGAGCCGCCCCCGTAGGCCGTCATCGCCGCCAGGCCCGCGAGGATCCCGAGGTTCACGGGCACGTCACCGGACGATTACAGCAGGAGTCCAGCCCCGGCGACTGTGCCGCTCATGGCGCCCTCAGTAAGGAGGCACACGAAGTCGCCCACGTCGCCAGCACCGGCACCGGAGGACGCTGCTAACTGATGGCCCGTTGATGGCCAGATGACAGGCCGGAGCTGCAGCGTGACAATCGAAGCCCATGGAGCGAAAGCGGCGGGTGGATCCGTCAACCGGCGTGCCCGATGCCGTGACATCCACGAATGACCTCCCGTATGGGGCTGGCAAGGCTTGGGTGCCGCGCACGGCCGCGGGTGTCTGCATCGCGCTCAGCATCGTCAACATCATGGTGCTGTTCGCACCGACGTGGCATTCGCATCTCGCTGCAGCGTTCGACCTGATGCCTGGTGTCGTGGAGAACGCGGCCGTGCTTGCGACCGCCCTCGCTGGCGTGCTCCTGTGGCTGCTGGCCGGTGGGCTCGCACGACGGAAGCGGCGCGCTTGGCTGCTCGCGGTGCTCTTGCTAGTCGCGTCGCTCGCGGCGCGTTTGATCGCCATCAACCAGTTGCACCTTCGAGCAGTGCTGCCCATCGCCGTCACCCTGCTGCTGCTGGCCCTCCTCGTGGGGTATCGACGCGAGTTCTACGCCGTCCCCGATCCGGCAAGCCGCACCAGGGCTGTGCAGCTGGCTGTCCTCTTCTTCCTGGCGGGCACCCTGGTGGGTCTCCTTGTCGTCGAAGCGCGAGCACGCGTCGCGGCTGCCTCGATTCCCTTGCTTACGAAGCTGTTCGACGTCTGGCGCGGCTTCATCGGCATCCCGTCGACGCTGGACACCTCCAGCGGGCACGACGATGACCTCGTGTACTACGCCCTCCTGGGCATCGGTGTCGGGCTGGGACTCGTAGTGCTCTACCTGCTCCTGCGTGCACCCAGGCACGTCGCTTCTCAGGACGTAGGCGCCAGAACGGCGCTTCGCACGATCATGTCCGACCCGCGGCCCATTGACTCGCTGGGCTACTTCGCGCTCAGGGACGACAAGAGCCTCTTGTGGTCGAAGTCGGGCCGCTCGTGCATCGCCTACGGAGTGGTCAACGGAGTGATGCTGGCCAGTGGTGATCCGCTGGGTGAGCAGGGCGAGTGGCCCGACCTCATGCGCGAGTTCGTTCAGCGCGCGCACGTACATGCATGGCTTCCGGCGGTCGCTGCCTGCAGCGAGGATGGCGCGCGGCTATGGGCCAAGTCCGTCGGCCTCGAAGCGTTGGAGATCGGCGATGAGGCCGTCGTCTACACCGAGGAATTCACCTTGGAGGGACGGGACAAGAGAAACCTCCGGCACGCCGTTCTAAGGCTCGAGCGCGATGGCTACTCCACCCTGATCCGGCGTTCCGGAGACCTCCCGGCCGACGAGCGTGCCTACCTCGACAGCCTGTCCGAGGCGTGGCGCAATGGAGCGATCGAACGTGGCTACTCGATGGCCCTCGGTCGCGTGTGCGCGGACGAGGACCCGGACTGCATCATCGTCACGGTCCATGTCGAGGACCGCATCTGCGGCCTGCTGCAGTTCGTCCCCTGGGGTTCGAACGGCCTGTCCCTCGACGTCATGCGGCGGGAGCCGGCCGCGCAGTCCGGGGTGATGGACCTGGCCATCTGTGCGCTGCTCGCTGCAGGGCCTGGCCTCGGCGTCGCCCGTGTCTCCTTGAACTTCGCGCCGTTCCGCTCGGCCCTGGAGACGGGCTCGCGGATCGGGGCTGGCCCCATCAGCCGGGCATGGCGACGCGTGCTTCTGTCCGCCTCGCGCCTCGCGCAGATCGAGTCCATCTACCGCTTCAACGAGAAGTTCCGTCCGCTATGGGTGCCGCGCTTCATCATGTTCCCCGCGTCGCGCGACCTGGCTCGGGTATCGATGGCCTACCTGCGCATCGAGGGCTTCCTGCCGCGACCCCGCTGGGCATCACGCGGGTCCTCGGCGGAACATGCCGACGACCTCTTCGAGTTGAACGGTCAGCTGTCAGAACGGCCAGGCGAAGAGGCGCACGCGTAGAACGCCGACGCCGTGTCAGCCCCGCAGTGCGCGCGTGAGCACTCGCTGTGTGGCCCTGGCGATCTGCCGATGGCCGTAGGCGCTCGGGTGGTCGCCATCGTTCGACAGGAACTGAGTCTCATCGTCCGAGTACGACGGCCCCTTGAAGGCGGCGCGAAGGTCGACGTACGAGGATTTGGTGGCGCTGGCGAGGGACTTGATGACCGTGTTGACTTCGTCGGTCATCTTGTCCGCGGCCGCCACGTAGTCGGCCCCTTGTGCGGCCGCGTACTTGCCGCCGAGCCAGATGCTCCAGTAGTCGAGGAGCACGACGGGCACGGTGCGTCCGGCCGTCAAGGCCTTGATGCGAGCCAGAATCGCGGTGAGTCCTTTGCGCATGGCCGGTACGTCAGGCTCGTAGCAGCAGGTCTCATTGCCGCACGACTTCGAGTAGGACACGTCGTTGGCACCGATCTCGATGGTGATGACGTCGGCGGCGCGCACATGCGCGATGACGTTCCGGTCGTTGGTGAGCTGGTCGAGGACGTCCGCCGTCGTGAACCCGCCTGCCGCGTCGTTGATCGCGCGCACCTGCTTGCCCCGCTGGGCCGACATGCCCTCGGCAAGCAGGCCGGGGTACGGATTGCAGCTGCAGTTGGCCCCGTTGGGAACTGAGTCGCCGAGGGCTACGAGCGACCAACGCGCTCGGGTGGTGGTTCCGTCGCCCGTCGTCGACGTAGTCACGGCAGTGCCGTGCTCGTCCTGCATCGTGCATCCCGCCCCGGCGCAGGAGATCGAACGCGATGCGGAGTCCTGGGAGCTCGCCGTCGGTGCTACCGCACAGCCGGAAGCGAACATGCCCAGCGCAAGGATCAGGACAACGGCGCGACCGATACGGCTCGTGCGGATCGACACGGCTGAAGGACCCTTCGCTGAGGCTGCGATGACGAAACGGGTACCACCGTCGTCGAAATGAGCGAAAAACGCCAGCGTTGCTGAAGCCCCGATGAATGGCGTCTGCGCGTATGTGCGCGCGTACGTACCGTGCGAGAGAACGGCGCGTCGGAACGTGAGGCGCGCCCCTTGCCCGAAGGAGAGTGGCACTGGATGAGCCTGACCGGTGCTCCGCTGCTGATCATCCTTGCCTGCCTGTTCCTTCTGAGCGTCGTGCTCGTGGTCGTCTTCTGGCGATATCTGGCGCCGAACAAGGTCCTTCCAATCCTCGGCAGAGTGGCCGCATTGGCCGTCATGAACGTCCTGCTCGTGCTCACCGCTGCGGTGGGCCTGAACGATCAGTACCTGTTCTACGTCGACTGGAACGACCTGATGGGAACCTCGAGTTCGGCCGCGGTCGCCGTTGGACACGTCGGTCAGCCGGCGTCGTCCTTGTTCCACCCTGTCTCAGCGAGTGCCGGGCCCGGAGTGCGCACCGATGCGGGTGCGAGCCCTGCCATCGGACCCTTCCCGATCTCCGAGGCGACGATCGCGTCGTTGCAGAGCCTTCCCCCGACGGCCAGTGCGTCGAATCGACTCCTGACGTTCCACATCTCTGGGGTGCAGTCCGGCCTGCAGGGCGAGGTCATGGTGCTGCTTCCCGTCAGCTACTTCGACAAGTCCAAGGCCACCCATAGGTATCCGGTGATCATCGCGCCGCCCACCTACCCAGGCTCACCCGAGGCGCTCTTCCGCAACTTCGATTTGCAGAACGCCCTCGCACGCGCCGTGCAGAAGAAGATCATCGCCGACTCGATCCTCGTGGTGCCCGCAACGTCGTTCCCTGGTGCGCCAGACTCCGAATGCGTGAACTATCCGCAGGGTCTGCCGCAGGTGGAGACCTGGATGACCACCGACGTCCCGACGTGGATCGTCAACCACTTCCGCACGGTGGCCGACCGAAACTCCTGGGCGACGATGGGTGTCTCGGCCGGTGCGTGGTGCGCCTCGGCGATGTCCTTCCTGCACCCGGATACGTTCGCTGCCGCCGTTTCGCTGAGCGGGTACTTCTATCCGAAGTTCGACTCCAATCCGCCATACCCCCGCCGCTCGCCCAGCCTTGAGCCGTACAACCTCGAGAAGGAGGCTGGTACGGCGCCTGCTCCGATTGCGATGCTCGTGCAGGCTTCCGCGCAGGACAAGGTGGCCTATCCGTCCACGGCGCGGTTCCTCCAGAACACGAAGCCGCCCTTGAGCATCACGTCGATGGTCAGCGCGACGGGAGGGCACCGATGGATCATCTGGCGCCCGCTGCTGCCCGTGTCGCTGAAGTGGCTGGGTCAGACGATTCCCGGATTCCACCCCTGACGAGCAAGCGGCTTCTGCTAGCCATGGCCCGGCTGAGGGCCACATGAGGAGCAGCCCACGGGGCAATGCCGCGGAACCTGCTCTGGGGTCTAATGACTGCGTGCCGGTCATCGTCGTCGATCAAGTCGCTCCCGCGACCGATTCCCGACGCCGTGACTCCCGACGACGCCCAGAACCGCGCCGCCGACGCTCCCAGCGCCGTGCCTGGATTCGCGGTCTCGCGTGGGCGCTGGGCCTGATGCTCGTGCCGCTGGCCGTGTTCGCGGCGTGGGCATTCGTGGGCATTCAGGGGGAGCCGAGCTCCGACGATCTGCCCACGCGAGCCGCGGAGTGGGCGCGGGACAACGGGCTCGGCGCGGTCGTCACCGGGGCCGAGGAACTGCAGTATCGAATGAATCCGCCGAAGGTGGGCGGCACTCCCGACCTTGCCGCGCTCAACAGCATCGGAACGGCGCAGGTTGGCGCTGCTGCTACTGCAGCCGTCCATTCGCTCGGCGTACGTGAACCGCTCCATGCGCCCATCGCGACGCCCGTGTCCCCAGCGCTGCCGCATGAAGGGCAATTCGCGCCGATCGGACCAGGCCCGGCCGGACGGTCCATCCAGATCTCCTACGTGCGCCCAGACTCGGTGCATACCTCGTACCTCACTGGCATCGCATGGATCAGCGGGAAGGACCGCTTCGTGCTGCACCCAGGGCAAGCAGACCCGGCGGGCTCGCATTGGAGCCAGGCACCCACCGTCCTACCCAAGGATCGCCCGTCGCTGCTGGCCACCTTCAACGGCGGCTTCAAGATGAAGGACGCGCGGGGCGGTTACTACGACCACGGCGTCACGTCGGGAACCCTGACTCGAGGGGCGGCGTCGCTCGTCATCACGAAGGACGGCCGCGCGACTGTTGGTCAGTGGGGCACAGATGTCGGCATGGCCAAGGACGTGGCCTTCGTGCGCCAGAACCTCAAGCCGCTGATCGAGCACGGCGTCGTGGCGAAGGACCTTGCCTCGAACGTGGAGTCGACGTGGGGCGCGACGGTAGGCGGGCACGATGCCGTCTGGCGCTCCGGCCTCGGCGTGACGAAGTCCGGGGATCTGGTCTACGTCATGGGTGACGCTCTGACCGTGTCGTCACTGGCCGACGTGCTGCAACGCGCCGGCGCCTACAACGCGATGCAACTCGACATCAATCGCGCGTGGGTCTCGTTCGATTGGTACCGGTCGCATGCGGGTCGGCTGACTGCGCACAAGCTCGGCTCGTTCCAACGTCCGGCCAGCCGCTACCTGCAGCCGGTCAGCCGCGACTTCGTAGCGGTGTATGCGGCTCCGCCGAGCGCGCCGGGGTCCGCGCAGTCCACCGTGCCGACGCTGTCGGGATGACGGTCTGAGCCGTCACCTTCGGTGCGGGGTGCGGGGTGCCGGCTCAGGAGTGGCGGGCGAGTGCGACGACGAAGTCCTTCTTGAACTCGACGTTGTACGTCGACGGGTCGCGCCAGATCCGCGGCTGGATCTTGTGACCGACTGGTGAGTGCGTGCCTTTCGGTGCGTCGTAGTAGAAGCCGGTCGGCCACGACTTGTTCATGTCCAAGGTGACAGCCGTGCGCACGCCCGCCTTGACCAGTGCGGCGGCGAGCGCGTCAGCGGTCACCTCGCTTCCGTAGGCGAAGACGATGCTGCCGTCGGCGAGTTGACCAAGCGCCGTGCGGTTCGCGGTGGCCAGGCCGGCGTTGGCCAGCCCCCACTTCGCCCGTGAGTCGTGGCTCGTCACTCGGGAGGTCCCAGCCTGCACGAGCGGGATGAGGTTCTGCCGGACCACCACGGTGGCAGGGGGGATCGACGTATGCGACTTCCAGACGCGCACCGCCAGGTGGCCACCGCTGTCGATGGAGAACGCGGCCAGCCCAGGCTGCATCGGTCGCACGGTCGACGGTCGTACCGTCGTATTAGTACCCACCCGCGCGATCCTTGAGGTGGAACGCGCCGTTGAACGCCGCGACCATGCGCGGCACCCAGGTGGACGGCCGCCGGTCCTGTGGGCGCTTCGGGCTGCCCTCGGGATAGGCGGTGCCGGGGATGTAGCGGAAGCGCAGCAGGTCGGGGTTCATCCACATGAGCCCGATGCGGCCACCGTCGGTGACGGCGACTTCGACCGCACGCTGCCCGCCACTCGCGACCGTGCGGCTTCCAGTGGAGACCTGTGGGCTCCGTTGCGTTGTGCCATCACAGGACAGTCGGAATCGTCAGTGAAGCTGGGATCATTCAGATGGCGTGCATGAGTTCATCGAATGCCGCCGCCAGTCGGAGATTGGGATTCGCGTCGACCCCGAGTTCGTAGTGACCCCGCCGTAGATTCTGGATGAAAGCGTGGCCTCGAATGACGACGCTCGCGGTCCGGTTCGTCTTCAATCCTCGCATCGGGCGCAGCCTGGACTTCAATCGTCCGTGGTCGCATTCGCATCTGTTGTTCTCGTACTGCTCGGTGTTGTGGAATGTCGCCTCCGGGAGCAGCTCGTCAATCGCGCGGGCGAGTGCCGCGGCCTTATCCGTGATCACCTCGACAGGCTTCCCGTGAGCCGTCAGTGACGTCTCGAAGAACCACTTCGCCGCGGCGATGTCCCTGCGATCGGAGACGAATACGTCGATCACCTGGCCACGCTGGTCCACCGCCCGGTAGACGTACCTCCACACCCCGTTGACCTTCACGTACGTCTCATCGGCATGCCACCGGTCACCGACATGATGCCGGCAGGGGCGGGCTGCATCGATCAGCATTGGCGTGAACCGCTGCACCCACCGGAACCAGGTGACGTGATCCACCTCGATGCCACGCTCCGCGAGAAGCTCCTCCAAGTCACGGTACGACAGGGCATAGCGCAGGTACCAGCGGACCGTCAGGAGTATCACCTCTGGCGGGAAACGGAACCCCGAGAACGCCGACAACTCTGCAAGGGACCGGTCCTGGACACGCCGCCGCTTCAACCGGCCACCCTCACTGCGAATGCGTCATTCGTCAATGCAACGGTGCCGTGTGGGCTCAGTCTTGTGGGTTGGCCAGCTCGCGTTCAAGGTCGTGGTAGTCGTGCCAGCCGGTGATCGGGGTGACCAGCGACGTCCACATGGCGTCCAGTTCACCGATGATGCCGGCGGGGAATGCCGTGGGCGGCGCGCCGGCGCGCCCGTGGCGCACCTTGGACAAGGTCGCGGTGGGCGGGAGTCTCATGGCGTGCCGGAAGGAGTCGAAGAAGACCCGGTCGTCGAACTTGTCCGGATGCTGCTTCATGAAAGCCAGGTTCGACTGCTGGACGACGAGGTCGCACAGTTCGTCGTCGGCGTGGACGCCGATGAAGCGGGCGACTCGCCGGACGGTCGTGTCGGGGTCGGCCTTCATCGACTCGTAGGTGAGGGCGAGGATCCGCGGATCGCGGCGCCGCCGCCACAAGGCGAGCACATGCCGGGGGACTTCGGCGGCGGGGATGTAGAACTCCCGGGCGAAGGCGGCCAGGTCGATGGCTCCGGACTCGAAGAACGCGCCGTCGAAGAACGCGTAGGTGGACAGCAGGGCGTCGCGCGGGTCGCGCACAACAACGATGTAGTTGGCTCCCGCCGGGAGTTCATCGACGGTCCAATGCGACTTGAACGCGCGCGGCCGGGCCCCCTGGTCGGCGTGGAGGTCCTGCCCCACGTCGTAGGCCATCTCCAGCCACGGGATCACGTCGTTGATGTTGTCGAAGTCCATGGAGCCACCGGTCCGCAGGCCGTGCACGATCTGCTGCATCCAGGTGGTTCCGCACTTGGGTGGGGTGGCGATGAAGATTTCGCCCGGCGATGGATGGTAGTCACGGGCGGCCCGCGCTCCACGTGCGGAGATCAAGTGATCGAACCGGGCGACCATGTCGGGAACGGTCGTCGGCCGTGCGAAGCCCGACTCCCCGCTCATGACCGACCTCCTATGACGCGTTCGAAGTCTGGACCGGTCCAGAACAGTTCACAAGCGGCTGGCGTCGACCCGGCGATGTCCCAGCGCCCAGGTCGATGACATCACTGACCGCCCACGTTCCCCTCTCTTGACCGGCATGGTCCCGATCCCTCGCGGAACCTTTGGGGTCAGTTCCGCCGTCGAGCGCTCACGGCGCCGGCGCAAGCAGGAACAGGCCCGTGCGGTCGGCGAGGGTCGCCAGTGAGGATGCTCCGGGCACCCCGTCGGCGTCGGCGCCGGTGAAGCCGAGGCTGGCCTGCCAGTTCTTGTAGGCCGTTCGTGTCGCCGGGCCGAACTGGCCATCGACGGCGATCTTCGCGCCGACCTGGTTGAGCGCTTGTTGCAGCACTCGCACGCTGGGATCCGACCTTCCTGGCTGCACGTCGGCCACGGCCACCATCGGGACGTTCGAGAACGTCACCGGGGTCGACTCCTGTTCCTCAGGTGCGGGGGGTACGGGTGTCGGCGGTGCGGGTGGGGTGGTGTTCGGATGGGAGTCCGGCGTGCCGTTGAGGGTGAGATTGTGCTTGTCGCAGTAGGCCTTGACCTTCTGCGGGGTGACGCCGGGTCGAACCTCCCAGTGCATCTCGTCGCGCTGGTTGTTCCAGTTGCCACCCCAGACGATCACCTCGGCCAAGTCCGCGGCGATCTTCGACGCGGCGGCGGTCTCGCTGGCCGTCATCGACCGCGTGCTTCCCTTCTGCGGCCACAGCCGCCAGTTCAGGTCGATCGCCGACCCGCTCGCGTGGTTGGAGAAGCCGTCCGCATGGCGGGCCTTGCGGAAGGCCCAGCCCGCGTCGTCCTGACCGCCCTTGGCGTTGTTCGCCTCAAGGCTGCGCACCTCGCGGTTGACCCGGTCGGCGACGTGGACGAGCAGGGGTGCCGCCGCCTCGTTCACCCTCAGCCGCAGGGACGCACCGGGCACCGTCACGATGACCAGACCCGGCTCGCCGGGATGGATCACCTTCCAGCCGTTCAGCGACGTATCCACAGCAGTCACCCCCTTTCCGCGGGACGCTAGCAGGCGATTCGCCCGATAGGAACCCTTTGTACTATCGGCATCGGTGAGGCGAGACGTGCGCCCACCTCACCACTTGCGCTGGTGATCGGATGTGTTCCCCGACTGCCCACGACGAATCGAAGCGTGCACCCACGTGCGAACGGGCGAGCTCCCCGCTCGTTGCCTTGACCGCGACCAGCACGCGCACGGTGCCGAGGTCGAATTCTGCTGCTCGAAGGGCCCGGATGGCTTGGTTCGGAAGGGCGTTGACTCGACCTCTCCGTGGTTTAGGTCTATGCCTCGTGAATCCCCATCGCACCGTCTGCGTCAACGCACGGTTCCCGGGACTGAACAACGCAGCGGCACGGTCGGCGGGGGCGATTCCACTCTGCAGTTACAGCCATTCACGAACGTCTAGAGGGCAATTGCTGAGAAGACGGCGTGCGCCACTTGGGGGTTCGTCACGTCGCTGTGGCCGCTGACGAACTTGTCAGCGTGCAGGTTGGCGACCTTCTTAGCCGCGAACTTGCACGTGCCCCCGACGTCAAGCAGGTCGGTATCCGGCTGTGCCTCGGGGGTCTTCTGCGCCGTTGCTGCCCATCCCGCCGTAGGTCGTTCTCGTCACCCAGGCCCGCGGCGGTCTGGCGTGCCAACCGCGAGCCGAGTGCGTAGGCGACACCGACGGCCTTGTCGTTACGCGTGTGCGCGATGATCATCGGCCCGGACAGTTTGCCGGGGACGCCTTGGAAGGCGCCGTTGTGACCTTGCCCGTCGTAGTTGGTGCCGATGCCATAGTGGCTGAACGCTCCCTGCAGCAGGCTCACCGAATGCAGCGGCGCTGGAGTCGCGAAGGCGGCGGACGTCACCGCACGAGCACCGACCCGGCCAGGATGCTTGGTGAGATCACAAAGTCGAGCACAGATGCCTCGGCGTAGTTGTATCGAGGCATGAATTGTGGGTAGGCGAAGGGGCCTTTCGACGCATCGGGCCCGAGTCTCTCCGGCGGGCGAGTTCAGGGATACCATGGCTTTAAGGCAGAGAGTGTTTTCCTACAAGGGTTTTCGTCCCTCAGCCTGGTACCCGTTGAGTGCGAGTGCGTAGCTCCAGCTGGTTCCATAGTGCGTAGGTCGTGCACTCACTATGCACTTACGTCATGGCAGACCATGTCACTCAGTGACACGTAGTGGCAGTGAAGACTATTGGTAATCAACGGTTTTCGGACATCTTAACGCCGTTTCCGAGGACTCGTAATGCGTAGGCCCGGGGTTCAAATCCCCGAGGCGGCCCCACGTGAGGATCGTTGCTATTGCTGGGGTTTTCGGTTCGCCTCTCCTTCGTGGGTCGGTGCTTTCGGGGTGCCACTCGCCCCCAAGACGCCCCCGGAGGCCTGACCCCCTGCCGTTAGGGGCGCCTCGTAGTGGTCCATCGCGGCCCGCAGGTGCTCGGTGCCAGTGAGGTGGCCGTAGTAGCGCAGGGTGGTGTCGGGGCTGGCGTGCCCGAGGATCCCCTGGACGCCGAGGATGTCCGCGCCGTTGGTCAGCAGGTTCGTGGCGCAGCTGTGCCGCAGGTCGTGGATTCGGAACCCGGACGGGACGGTCTGGGTCCAATGCACCTGGCGGCGGAAGGTGGACGGCCGTAGCGAACTGCCGTCGGGTCCGGGGACGAGCAGCGACTGGCGGTCAGTATCGGACGCCCACGATTCGGCGATGTCGGCAGCGAGATGGGCAAGGGGGACCATTCGGTCCGCACCGGTCTTCGTGGACTTCACGGTCGGCGGGCCCTCGCCACGCGCGCGAACGATACTGCGCGCGATATGGACCATCGGCCCGCCGGTCGTGGTGGTGAGGAGGTCGCAGGGGCGCAAGGCGACGAACTCGCCCCAGCGCAGGCCGGTCACCCCGAGGAACAACGTCACGTCCGCCAACGTCGACCGCCGGCGCTGAACTGCCCAGACGGCAAGAAGTTCTACGGGGTCCAGGGTCATGTGCCGCGGATGCCGCTGCGGGTCGTGGCCCAGGGCCAGCGGGATGCGGCCGGGGTTGACCTCGGTCCAGCGGTGGTCCACGGCGAAGTCCAGCAGCGCGATCAACGTCGCGATGATGCGTCGCACCGTGCTTGCGGTGTGGCCGGCGTGCAGGTCGTGCGCGAACGACTCGACGTCGAGGCTCGTGATCGACCCGACCGGCATCCGGCCGAAGCGTGTTGCCAGGTGGCTGGTCCACGCGGACTGGTCGGACTGCCACGTGCGTTCCTGGACCTGGCAGGGGCGAACCTGGCTCCACGCCGCGAAGACCTCGACAAGGGGCGCGCGGCCGGCGGCTGCCGGGGCGAGCCGTCCAGTGGCGATCATGCGTTTGCGGTCGGCCTCCCACGCCTCCGCCTCGTTCCAGTGCGTGAAGGTGCGGTCGGCGACGATGACGCCGTGGTCCTTGACCTTCACGCGGTACCGGCCCTGCCTGGTCCTCAGGATCAAGATTCCTGCTCCCTCCCGTGGCTGCCTGCCTCGCCCCCGAACTCGCCCCCGAGGCGCACCCCCCTGATGCACGGGGCGTGTTCCGGCGGACCCTCGGCGTTCGCTCGGGCGGGTTTTGAGCCTCTACCTATATCAACGTCACGAGACAGGTCCGTGCCACGCATTCGACTACCCGCGACCTTGTCGGGCGTGTCGGCGTTGGCCTCTGGGGCTCCCGCTCTCGGGGTGCCCGCCTTCGCCGACGCACCAGCTGGGTTGCTGTTATGGCAGATAGGGCGTAAGGTGCCCGGCATGACGGTGTCGGTGCACGTGACGTCCGGGACGCCCGTCGAGGAGTTGTCCCACGATGCTCAGGTCCTGCGCTCGGTGCTCGGGCGGCTGCGCAGTGCGCAGGGGCGCGGGGTTGTCGAGGAGCTGATCGCGGGCCTGCTTGCCGACGGGGTCGTCCTCGCGCGGGTCAACGATGTCGTCACCCCCCGGGAGGCAGGTGAGCTGCTCGGTGTCTCCCGTCAGTTCGTGGACAAGCTGATCGCGGACGGCCGGCTGGCAGCGGAGTTCAAGCCGGGCAGCCGGCACCGCGTGGTCCGCGTCGTAGACGTCCTGGAACTCGAGGCATCCCGACGCGCGGGCGCAGACCGCATCGGGGCGACTATCGACACCCTGGTCGACAACGGCGCCGAGTACTGATCCCACCCGCTGCCGCTGATGCTCGTCTTCGTCGATACCAACGTCTGGTACCCGGTCGTGTTGGCCGACCTCGTGCTGCGCAGCGTCGAGATCGGCCTGTTCGACTTGGCCTGGACCAATGAGTCCCTCGCGGAGGTCGAACGCGTCCTGGTCGAGCGCAAGGGACTCACCGCGCAGAACGCCGCCGTTTTCGGCGCGCAGGTGCGGGCCACCGCCCCGCGGGGACGGATCGAGCCGGCCGTCTATCGCCCCCTCGTCGCGTCGATGACCGGACCCGACCCGGGCGACCACGTCCATGCCGCCGCCGCGCGAGGCGGGCACGCCGATGTCCTGCTGACCAGCAACGTCGCCGACTTCCCCGCCGCGGACGTCGGACCGGCCTGCCGAGTCCGGCACCCGGGCGACCTGTTCGGCGAACTCGCCGGCACGTACCCGATCGAGCTCGGACGCGTCATCGCAGAGATGGCCGCGCAGCGGCGCCGACCCCCGATGACGACTGACGGCATCCTTGACCGCCTCGACGCCCAAGGCCTCCACGTCATGACCAGCGCACTGCGCCCGAGCGGCCCGGACGAAGCTGACTAACCCAGCCGGACTGCGAGTGCGGTACCTGTGCGGCGACGCTTCTCCGTGAAGACTGAGGCGGCCGGGTGACGCGGCACCGTCGGGGGCGACAGCGCTGCGGCACTACCCTGCCTTCGTGGAGGCTGAGCTTGCCGCGCTGCGCGATGAAGTAGAGCGCCTGAAGGCAGAGAACGCACGCATCAAGGGTCTGCTTCGTCTCACACCGCAGGAGGTGATTCCGCCGGGGCCGGAGCAACAGGCCTCGACTCATCCGGGCATCCTCAGTCAGGCAAGTTCGGCTCGGGCGAAGGTGAGCCTGTTTGGGGATCTGTTCCGGGCTCGGGCGGATGTCTATGCCGTGCGTTGGAGTAGTCCGCGCACGGGTCAATCTGGCTGGATGCCTGCGGTGGAAGGTGGATGGCGCAAGGGCATGAACCGTGGTTCGGCTCGGCATCTCGCGCTTACGCCCGAGGTGATTGCCGAACATCTGGCCGGACATCAACACGTTGGGTTGTACCCGCTGCTGCCCGGTGATCGCACGCACTGGCTGGCTGCCGACTTCGATGGCCAGCAGGCGATGCTCGATGCGGTTGCCTACCTCAAGGCCGCGAGAGCCCACCGGGTGCCCGCCGCTCTGGAGGTCAGCCAATCCGGTCTCGGCGCGCACGTCTGGGTGTTCTTCGTGGATCCGATTGGCTCCCTGGACGCTCGACGCTTGGGCATGGGTTTGGTTCGCGAGGCGATGGCAATTCGCGGGCGGATGAGCCTTGCTGCCTACGACCGCCTCTTTCCCAGCCAGGACGTCTTGCCATCGGGAGGCTTCGGCAACCTGATCGCCGCGCCGCTGCAGGGCGTGTGCCGTCGCCGCGGCGCGACCGTGTTCCTCGACTTGGCGACGATGGAACCGCACGACGACCAGTGGGCCTACCTGTCGACGCTGGACCGGATGTCGCCCCGTGAGGTCTCGCGAGCGGTCAGCCGACTCGGGGAGCCGTCCGTCGGACCGCGAGCGTCCCGCATCTCTCGAGCCAACGCCACTCGCATCCAGGTGCCCGCCCCGGCCCACATCCGCATCAGCAAGGGGCCGACCGTTGTCATCCGCGGCGAGGATCTGACTCCACCATTCGCGTCGACGCTGATGCACGCCGCGAGCCTGCGCAATCCCGAGTTCGACGAGCGCCAGCGGCAGCGCCGCTCGACCTGGAACGTCCCGCGATTCATCCGATCCTTCGATGAGACCCTCGAGGGAGACCTTGTCCTTCCCCGCGGACTCCTCGGCATGGTCGAGACCCTTGCCGAGGAGGTGGGCTCCCAGATCGACGTGACCGACGAGACGGTCGCCGGTGCCGTGATCGAGCCGGTTTTCATGGCCACCCTGAGATCGGCGCAGGCTCGTGCTCTCGACGCTCTTGAGCCGCACGATCTCGGAATCCTGGTCGCGCCGCCTGGAGCGGGCAAGACCGTCATTGCGTGCGCACTGATCGACCGCCGCAAGTCCTCGACCCTCATCCTGGTCGACCGCAAGGCATTGGCCGACCAGTGGCGCGCCCGCGTCGCCGAGTTCCTCGGCGTGAAGGCGGGGCAGCTCGGCGGCGGTCGCACCAAGAGATCGCATCAAGTGGATGTCGCGACGCTCCAGACGCTGGCACGTCGCGACGACCTCCGTGCCGTCACGGAGGGCTACGGCCAGGTGATTGTGGATGAGTGCCACCATATCCCGGCCGCCGCCTTCGAGGCCGTGGTCAAGCAGATCCCCGCTCGCTACTGGCTCGGCCTGACCGCGACCCCCTATCGACGGGACGGCCTTGATGACCTGATCGCCCTCCAGTTGGGACCGGTCCGGCACGTGATCGACGTGGTCATGCCCGCGGTCGGCCAACTGCCGGGAGCCGATGATCACGACGGGTCAGGTATCGCGCGGGTCCTTCACGTTCACCCAACCAGCTTCCGATACGTCGGCGATGCCGACCCCCAAACACCCGGCGGAATGGCAGCCTTCTACCGCGACCTGATCGCCGACGAGAAGCGCGCCGAACAGGTCGTCTCGGACGTGGTGGCGGCGCTTGACCGTCAACGCAACTGCCTAGTGCTCACGCAGTGGACGGCGCACGTTGACCGCATCGGGGACATGCTCAAGGAAAGGGGAGTGGACCCCATCGTGCTCACCGGCAGGTTGAAGGCGCGCGAGCGAGCCGCCGCCATGCAGAGACTTGACGTGAGCGGAATCGATGCTGCCCCGCTGCTTGTCGTCGCCACCGGCCCGTACGTCGGCGAAGGATTCGACTGTCCGCGACTGGACACCCTGTTCCTTGCCGCACCGATCGCATTCAAAGGTCGTATTGTCCAGTACGCCGGGCGGATCCTGCGGACGTGGCCAGGCAAGGAAATTGCCGAGGTGCACGACTACGTGGACGAACTGGTCCCGGTTCTGGCGTCGTCGCTGCCGAAACGAATGAAGGGCTACCGGTCACTCGGCTTCACGGACTCCCCGAAGCTCGGCACCTGAGTCGGCACGTTATCGAGCACACGAGAAACCATCCAAACCCGAGACTGAGGAACTGGGATGTTCGGAGTTGGCCTATCGCGTCCAGCCTGGCCTGTCCCAGACGGTGCTGGCGCGCGGCCTGGTCCTTGAGTTCCACATCGACATCACGCCGGACACGGCGGGGCTGCGAGAAACCACCTGACACGCGCCGAGAGTGGGCGGGTCGACAAGCACACGTGTTGACCGGCCGGCCACCCGGACCGCAATCGTTGCGCGGAGGGGTGACGTCCCTCACCAGAGCATCAGTGGTGCTGAGGTCCAAGGTGAGAACTGGCCAGCAAGGGGCAGAAAGTTAGCCCCACGGCTAGCCCTATCTCCAGCCGTCTGGGTCCGTCTCCCTGGGTCTGCAGTGGGCGAAGACCGTTGATACTGCTGGAATCCCCTCATAGATGTGAGGACGGGCATTTGTCTCGTATTGCGTAGACATCCGGGGTTCAAGTCCCCGAGGCGGCCACCCGAGGCGGCCACCCGAGGCGGCCACACCCGAGGCGGCTCACCCGAGGCGGCTCCCCGAGGCGGCTCACCCGAGGCGGCTCACCCGAGGCGGCTCACCCGAGGCGGCTCCACCCGAGGCGGCTCCACCCGAGACGGCTCCATCGAAAAGCATTGCAGTGCAACGGCATTCAGCGATCTAGATGGGCCAAGCCAATGTCCGGTTTGTTGTGGTGATGCTTGGGGCCTTAGCCCCAGAGTTAGCCCCAACAGTTCGGCGAGTTGGCCGAACTCCCGGCAACACAGGTCTTGTGCGTACGTCCAGAGCGTGCGTGGACCGTCGTTCGAGGAGTGCTATCGACCTCGCGTCACCGTTCGTTAGCCCTAGTCCTAGCCCCAACGGATCGTTCAGTCCTTGGAGCCGGGCTAATGCCCCCTGCACATCGTTCACTGGTCGTTGTCTGGGACCTAGGGCATGAAGGGGTACCGCAAGTTCAGTTGCCTCCCGGCCTTGCATTCCGCCAATTCTGGTTGTCCATGCGGTAGAGGGAGAGGATCTCCCTCGAGATGCGTCCGCGCTTTCCGCCGAGCAGGTCGTTGTGCTGCGCCCCATCGCGGACGGCTGAAGGGTCCGGCATTGACGGGCCGGCACTCGCCCCGTTGGAGAATGGCTCAACCTCTTCGATGCCGCCGAACACCGCGAGAACGTCGGGCAATGCTTTCGCCAAGGGTGGTCTTGTCATGCTCTTCCTCGGGGTCCTGGTCGCGCAGCCTGTGGGTGCTCTGCCTGAGCCGGGTAGGTCTGGGCGTCCAGAGATTTCAGGATTAGCCGTCCAAGACCCGAGTTTGACGCCTTGGGGGCCGAAAGTTAGCCACACGACGACCCCCAACTCCGATAACTGGAGTGGTCTGGGCCGCTCCCCTCCCGGCAGGGGCAGCGGACCGATGCCCGCCCTTCGAGGGCTGGACCGGCACCGACTATGGGTACACACTGCAAACGAACTGCAAGGCCCCTTGGCGAGGCTGACGTCCGTGACCGCCGGAACCCTCCGACGATGTCAAGGTCGGGAGGCAGACTGATGCATACCGCTGACACCCCAGCCGTGGACGCGTTCCTGGACGCGGTCGAACACGGCACCATCGGCTCGTGCTCGGCGTGGGCGCCGGACGCCGTCCTAGACGCGACGACGCCGGGCTGGCGGTTCCGGATGGTCGGTGCGGCCGCGATCCGCGCCGAGTACGCGCACTGGTTCGCCGACCCGGGCCGGTTTGAGGAACTCCGGCGCATCCCGATCCCGGGCGGCGAGGTCGTGCAGTACTTCTTGACGTGGACGGAGAATGGTGTTCCCCACGCTGCCCACCACATGCACGTGCTTGAGGTGAGCCACGGGCGCATCGAAGTCGACACCGTCATGTGTGGAGGGAGGTGGCCCGCCTCGCTGCTCGCTGAGATGCAGACCTCGCAGCAGGCGCTCGACGCCCACAGCCAGCAGAACAGCCATGTCCATTCCTGAGGTCGGTGCGGTCCCCGTGACAGGGAGCCTGGCCGATCTTCTGCGGTCAGCGACCGATCGCGAGCCGTTGTTGGACAACGCCGGCAAGTCCGGCGCGTACATCGAGCGGGTGACCCTGGACGGGGTCCGTTACGTCGTGAAGTACCTCGATCTCTCACAGGACTGGACGATGCGGGCCGCCGGGGTCCTGCGGGGCGCCACCTTAGAACTGTGGACACGTGGCCTACTCGACGGGCTACCCGACTGCTTCGACCAACCCATCGTCGCCGTCGCGGTCGGCCAGCGGAACGGAGATGCCGGGGGCTCGAATGTGACGGCCCTGGTTATGCGTGACGTGGCGGCGATGCTCGTCGACTCCGATGGCACGGTCATCAGCGCAGCGACCCACGAGCAGTTCCTCAGACATCTGGCTGCGCTGCACGCCCGGTTCTGGGAAGCCGGCCCGGAGATCGACATCGTGCCGGCGATGACGCGCTACCTGGAGCTGTCGCCGTGGACGGCTCAGGTCGAGGAGGAGTTGGGCTCGGAGCACCTCGTGCCCCGGCTGATCGGACAGGGGTGGCCGCTGCTGGCAGAGGTCGCACCTGATGCCGCGCGGATCGTCGTGCCGCTCGCGTGGGATCCGGGCCCCCTCGTCGCCGCCCTCGAGTCGACACCTCAGACCCTGGTCCATGGGAACTTCAAGCTGGACAACCTCGGAGTGACACCCGAAGGCCGGACCGTCGTGCTCGACTGGGAGGGCTCCGGACGGGGGTCCGCGACGGGCGACCTGGCGTGGTACCTCGCGATCAACTGCAGGCGGCTGCCTCAGTCCAAGGAGGAGTCGATCCTGACCTACCGGCGTGCACTCGAGGATCACGGGATCCCCACGGAGGAGTGGTGGGACCGCCAGCTGGCCCTGAGCCTGCTCGGTGGGCTCGTGCACTTCGGCTGGGAGAAGGCACTTGGCGGGATGGACGACGAGCTCGCCTGGTGGCAGGACAAGGCCATCCAGGCGCAGGAACTCCTGCCGACGTGAGTCCGGTTGCGGGCATGCGCGAGGCATACGACGCCTCCGCCACCGCTTGGGTGCGGGGACCCGAGGCGGTCTACGAGGCGATGGCCAACGTTCTCATCGGGTCTGCCGGCCCTGCCATGGCCGGCGCTCGGGTGCTCGACGTGGGGGCCGGCACCGGCACGGCATCACGCGCCGCCAGGCACGCCGGCGCTCGGCTCATCGTCGGTGTCGACGTGTCGTCCGCCATGCTCGACGCAGGTCACGGGTGGGATGGCGCCATCGTGTCGGACGTGTCGGCGCTGCCGTTCGGCGCACGCGCCTTCGACATCGCCGCGGCCGCGTTCTGCTTCGGCCACCTCCCCGATCCCGTCGCCGGGATGGCCGAGGTACGGCGAGTGACCGGTTCGCTGGTGGCGAGCTCGTTCCTCGCGGGCTGGACTCACCCGGCCAAGACACGGGTCGACGAGACGGCCGCATCCTTCGGGTTCGTGTCGCCGGACTGGTATCGCCGCATCAAGTCGGGCACCGAGGCGGCCGTTGACGATCCCGCGCGCTTGGCGACTGCAGCCGACGAGGCCGGGTACCGAGACATTGCGGTGGCCGTTCACGAAGTGGACGTGGGCCTGCGAACTGCGCGGCAGATCGTGGCGTGGCGGCTGGGCATGGCGCACCTGGCTCCGTTTGTTGCCACGCTGGATCCGGCCCGGCGCCAGGCGCTGCGGCAGGCGTGCATCGACGTTGTGGAGGGCGTCGCACCAGTCCGGGTGCCGATGGTGGTCCTCGCCGCCACGTCCTGACCAGACGACCGACCATTGGCACCCTCCGTCAAGCCTCGGCTGCCGTCCTCCATGCCTCGAGCAGCGGCGCCGCTGCAGCGATGAGGGCTGGGCCGCGCGCGCCGGCCTCTCGGGCGATGCTGTCCACCTGGTCCGCCGCGCGATCCACCCACGCGGGGACCCGGTGTGCGGCGGCCGATTCCCCCGTCCACCACCACGCCTCGATCGCCACCGCGCGCCGTGCCTGAGCGAGGTCCTGCTCGACCAAGTCGAGGCTGACGGGCTCCCCGAGAGCGGTGTGCGAGCGATGCACGAGCAGCCGCGCGACCGTGGCATACCGAGGGACGCCCAGCGCGCCCGACGATTCGGCCAAGGCCGACGAGATGCCCAGCGCGGCGGACGCGTCGCCGCTGCCGAGCGCGTGTCGCGCGCGAAGTAGGTCGAGCTTGAATCGGAGTCGCCACCCGAAGACCAGGTCGCCGCCCAGCGCGGCGGACGCCTCGGCGAGGTGCGCGGCCGCCGCGTCGAGCTCTCCAGCGGCAATGGCCTGCTCGGCAAGGTCCTCGGACGCCGCGACGAAGAGCTCGGGTTGTCGATGATCGCGACCGATCTGGCGCACGGCCTGATGTCGTTCCGCTGCCTCGTCGGCGGCGCCCAGGTTGCGGAGCACCCATCCCGCGAAGTTGGTGCCCCGTCCGATGAAGCGCATCACCTGCCTGCGCTCGGCCTCGGCATCGCAGCGCTCGAAGGCCTCGAGCGACAGGGCCGCTCGTCCGGCCAGCGCATGCGCGTGCCCACTAAACAGCAGCGCGTGGAGAACGGCGGAACTGTGCTCGGCGCCCACTTGCGGACGCGCCACCGGCCGCAGCAGGGCCAGGGCATCGTCGGTCCTGCTCTGATGCGAACGCAGTACGCCCAGCCATGCCGAGGCGATCATCCGGTCCGATCCGCGCGAGTCGTCAATCCCCTGCAGCAGCAGGTTCTCGGCAAGGGTCAGATCGCCTGCCGCGTGGCGCGTGCGCCCGGCGACAGTGAGGCAGCGTCCGCGCACCGCGGAATCGTCTGCGATGGCCGCCCCGTCCGTGGCAAAGACCGTCGCCTGGTCGAATCGCCGGTCGAAGTACGACGCCCACGCGCCCACCTCGTGCGCCGCGGCGCCGACGGAGAGTGCGCGGTCGACATCACGGTAGGCAGCGGGGTAGTTCCCGCGTCGCGTGCGGACACGAGCGCGGTCGAGCCACAGGTCGGGCAGCGGGTGAAGGGCGATGGCGTCGTCCAGCAGCGACTCGGCGGTCGCGTGGTCAAAGCGCTCCTCCGCCCGCGCGGAGGCGGCCTGAAGGGATGCCGCCGCGAGCTCCACGTCGCCGCCTCGCCGGGCATGCTCGGCGATCTCCTCCGGATCGCTTCCGGGGCGACGCGCGAGCGCGCGCGCCACCTGTCGGTTCAGCCAAGCCGAGCGGGCGGCCCCCACGCGCGCGGACAGCGCATCTCGCACGAGGCTGTGCCGGAAGCGGAAGGCTCCGGCGTCGTCGAGGAGCAGTCCGTGCCGGACCCCCAGCTCGGCGTCGTCAAGGATCTCCACTGCCGGCCTGTTGAGAACCGTCGCGATCAGGTCCGGGTCGACCCGGTCGCCGATGACGGCCGCGTTGCGCAGCGTGTCGCCGGCGCGCCCCAGGCTGGCGCAGCGGGCGGACACGGACTCGACGAGGGACTCCGGGAGATCGTCGGGGCTCGCTGCCCTCGCGAGCTCGGTGAGGAATAGGGGATGTCCGCCCGAGCGGGCGTAGAGCGTGTCCGCGCGCGCCGCTCCCACGAGTTCGCGCGCCTGCTCGTAGCTCAGCGGGCCGACGGCGACCTGCTCGGCATCGATGATCGGAAGCAGTGCCGGTGTTCGGACGGTGGCCAGGACCATGAGGGGAAGGCGTCGACGTCGGATGAACTCGATCCACTGGACAACGGCGAGTCCGGCGAGGTGCGCGTCATCGAGGATCAGGATCACCGGCCCCGACTCGGCCAGGCGCGACACGACCGCGGCAAGTGCTTCGTACAGCAGAGATGGTCCGACGGTCCCGTCGGCCAGTGCGAGCGGAATACTGGACGCGGGAGTCAGGCCCAACAGCGGAGCGACGACGGCGCTGTCGGCGCCCAGCACTTCGGTCGTGCGCTCGTCGCCCATCGCCCTGAGGAATTCCCGCAGGGGGACGAGTATCGGGTCGAGAGGCGCCGTCGACCCGGGCTGCCCGCATGTTCCGAACAGGACGATGTCACCAAGCGCACGCCGTGATGCCCACGTACGCACCAGGCTCGTCTTCCCGATGCCCGCCTCGCCGTTCACGATCACTACCTGAACGTTCGACTCCCGCGCGCGCTCTGCCGCGGCGTCCAGACGGGCCAGGTTCTTCTGACGTCCGACGAGTGGTCCTTGCGGCGCGCCGGGTCGAGGCGAGAGGGCCGGTTCGGCCGCGAGCTCGCCGCGCAGGAGAGCGGAGTGCAACGCCATGGTCTCGGGTGACGGGTCCGTGCCCAGGTCCTCGGCGAGCAGATGCGACGAGGCGGCATAGGTGGCAAGGGCGGCCGCGGTCCGCCCGCCGGCCGCCTGTGCCCGCATCAGAAGCCGGAGCGCTCCCTCGTCGTATGGGTCACCGGCCAAGCTTGACGCAGCGGCGTCGACCGCCTCGAGCCACGAGCCGGCAGACAGCAGGGCCACGCCCGCGGTGAGTCTGCACCGAGCGATGAGCCGCTCGAGGGAGGTGACTTCGGTCGCAGCCCACAGCCCCGACACGTCGACGGGCATCGTGCCTGTGCGGATCAGCGACAGGGCCACTCGCGCTGCGGCCGCAGCGCGGGAAGGGTCGCCTTCGGCCTGCCGTCGCTCCATCTCCGTTATGAGCGACTCGACCTCGTCGACGTCCATCCAGTCGTATCGCAGGCGGTAGCCCCCGTCTACATGCTCGATCCTTTGGCGTCCGATGATGCCGCGCAGACGGCTTACGAGGACCGCGACCTGATCCGACGTGTGGCGCGGTGGGGCGTCTGCCCAGAGGCACTCGACGATGGCACCTGAGGGCACACTGGAGCCGCGTCCCAGCGCAAGCAGCCACAGCAGGGTTCGGGCCTTGCGGCTTCCGGCGTGGTGCAGATCCACCCCGTCGACATCGAAATCGCCAAGCATCCGGACCGCGAGGGTCTCCATGCTTGACATCTAACCGCCGTTGGGACGCCGCGACCATGGTCGTGAGCGGGCGCCCCTGCCTCAAGGTTTGCAGTCGTCGGGCTAGGCGCCCCAAACCCTCTGCAAAGGCATCGGTGCACGCTCGGTGGTGACAGGACACCACCGAACGAAGGGGTTTGCTATGACCACAGCGTCGAACGAGACACACCAGGTCCCCGGATCACTGCCCGACGCGGACCAGCAGTCTGCAGAGCGAAAGTCATTCTCGGGGGCTGATGAGGTCCGCACCTTCCCGAACGGGCGGGTCGACCTGTTGCGCATCGGGGGCAGTGAGATCGGCCGGCTCACGCTCGAGCCAGGCTGGCGGTGGGCGAACGACGTGCGGCCCATCGCGGGCACCGACCTGTGCGAGGCGCCCCACTTCCAGTACCACGTGTCCGGCACGCTCCACGTCGTCATGGCGGACGGGACCGAGTTCGACGCAGTCGCGGGCGACGTGACCGCCCTTCCGCAGGGCCACGATGCGTGGGTGGTCGGCAGTGAGCCCGCCGTCGTCGTCGACTGGTGGGGCGCCAGCAACTACGCCCGCAACTGACAGCGCGGAGCGACGGCGGGCCGGCGTCCGGGCCGGCGGCGGGCAGCTGGTGGTGCAGGGCGATAGCGCGCGTGACGATCTCAGCGCTGGGCGCGTTCGGGTCCGGGCGCGGTCGCGTCGACTTCTCCTCGCCTCCGTCCCATCCGCCAGCCCGCCAGCGGTCCACCAACGTGCCCACCCAGATGGTCGAGATCCCGTACTGACGGACGACCGATCCGTGAGAGTGACCGCGAGCTCGCCCTCGCCACCCAACATCCACGTCCGTGAGCGAGAACGCCGTCCGTAGAAGCATCGGCCATGCTTAGGTCCGTGTCCCGAGTCCGGCGTCCAGGCGGCGCATGCTAGCCCCACGACTAGCCCCAACTCCAGTGAACTTGAGTGCCCTGGAGAGGTCTCGATGGGGCGAAAACCAGTGGTATTGCTCGCTTTCCGGGCGTATCGCCGGAGCATACTTGGGCTTATAATCCGTTCGGGGTACGTGAACTACGTCGCGACCGAGGCTCCACCCGAGGCGGCTCCGGCGAAAAGTGTTGCAGCGTAATGGGTTTACGCATTTCCGAGACCGGACTCTAGTGCCCGATTTCGGTGGAATGTCGCGTCACTAGCACTGGCGTATGCAGTTAAGTGTCCGCGAAGTGCCCTCCGGAGAGCCTGCATATGCACTGGTACGGCTTTCAAGCAGTGCTGCTGGGGCTAGGGCGTGTCTCTGAATTCATGTCAGCCAGAGGATGATCGCGGCGAGGACGACTCCGCCTCGGAAGACCACTGCGTGCTTGTCGTAGCGGGTCGCTAGTCCGCGCCAGTTCTTCATGTGGTTGAACGCCCGCTCGATGACGTTGCGGTTCTTGTAGTCGGAGGCGTCGAAGTCCACGGGGCGTCCGCCGCGTGAGCCCTTGTTCTTGCGATGCTGGATCTGGTCGGATGGTTCGGGGATCACCGCGAGGATTCCGCGAGACCGCAGGGCAGCGCGGTGCGTTCGAGCGGAATAGGCCTTGTCGGCGCGCAGCGCGACTGGTGTCGTCCGTGGCCGGCCTGGCCCGGACCGCGGGATCCGAAGCTCGGCAAGGAGCTTCGGCAGCGCAGGGGAATCATTGGCCTGACCGGGAGTGACCGCGATGACCAGTGGAAGGCCGTTGCCGTCGACCAGCGCGTGGGTCTTGGTTGTCAGCCCGCCACGGGATCGACCGATCGCATGATCGTCAGGTTCAGCGGGCGGATCCTTGTAGTTCGACTCTGCCCCCTGTGTGGGAGCTGGGCCCGCCCTGAGACCTCGCAGCGGTCGCACCGTGCTGATGAACCCTCGATGAGGTCGAGTCGACCGAGACCCTCCAGTCGATCTCACCGCGCGCATCAGCCGCGACCTGCAACGCAGACAGGACCTTGTCCCAGGTCCCGTCGGTCGAGAACCGGTGGTGCCGCTTCCAGACCGTCTGCCACGGACCGAAGTCCGCAGGAAGATCACGCCAGGCAACCCCGGTCCGATAGCGATAGATCGCGCCCTCGACCAGCGGTCGGTGATCCCGCATGGGCCGACCCATCGCGCCCTTCACCGGCGGCAACACCGCCTCGATCTGGGCCCACATCTCATCGCTCAGCACCGCTGTTCGGCTCATCTGCCCAGCATCAAGCCGGAACCCCGCTCAACATTGGAGACACGCCCTAGTTGATGCCGCCCTCGACGTGGTCGACCGATGTGCGGGCAGCAGGAACATTCGAGTGCTGGCGCGAGTGACCCAGCGCACGCGGGGTGTGTAGGTCCAAGTTCAACGTGAGAGTCTCCCGAAGGGGATCCCCACCCCGACCGGATCATCAACTTCGGGGCCGATGAGACCGATACTCCCGCCCACAATCCGTCGGTGAACGCTCGCAACGCCGAACGACCATGAGCATCCCCGCCCGCGAGACCGGCGAGCTTGCGGGCTCGAGGCTGGAGCGTTCGGGTGGCGGCGTGGGGATGCCGGTCGCGAAGGGCACCGAGACGTCAGCGATTTCGGTTCGGATATGAGGATGGTCAGGGTGGAATTGCCAAGCGACGCTGGCACATCCGAACGACGCGTTCGGCTGGCACTGTTGCTTTGGGTGATCGCAGGGCGTGCCGGATCGTCGGCGGAGGCGGGATCATTCAGATCGCCATCTGGAGTTCGTCGAATGCGGTTGCCAGACGGTAGACCAGCGCTGTCTCGACTTCCAGTTGGTAGTGGCCGCGCCGCAGATTCTGGATCAATGCATGTCCTCGGATCACCATGCTTGCCGTTCGGTCGGTCTTCAATCCGCGCATTGGTCGCAGCCGCGCCTTGAGTCGGCCGTGGTCACATTCGCACCGGTTGTTGTCGTACAGCCCGGTGTTGTGGAACGCCGCCGGCATCAGGTCGTCGATCACGCTCGCCAGGGCGGGGGCCCGGTCGGTGATCACCCTTCCCAGAATCGTGATACCTGTTGGGCTTCAACGTTTCGTGGGCGCCAGGTCCGCTTGCTTGGCCCCGGATGGTGAGCCGCCAAGGACACGGCCCACCTCGCTTCAGAGGCCGCTCTGCGCGTGGTGCGCGGACGCGGCATCCGTAGGTTAAAGGTCATCGTCTCCCAGTCCGCGCATGTGAGCAGCAGCGTCTCCCTAGCCCTGGTCACGGGCGGTGGTGTGTGATAGGTCGCACGACGTCCAGCGTTGGAGTTCCCGCACGCAGGTGCCGCAGTGCGAGCGGCGGAACCGGCGAGAACTACCTCACCGAAGCGCGCCCGCTGCCAAGCGCTTTCCGGGCCTCCAGAAGTGCGTACTCCGTAGCCGCGTGTGACCGCTGGGAGCTAGGCCCCAAGGCGACGCAACAGTGCTCCGCGGTGTCCGTCGTGCCCTTATGGGAGCCCCTAGAAGGGCTCATCTGGGACACCGCGAACGTCATGAGTCGCGGCGTCGGGCCTCGCTTGACGGTGCTTGTGGTCGCTCAGGAGGGTCAAGACAAGAGCGTGATGTCCGACTCCGATCTTGCCGCGCGATGCGCTGTTCCGGACGCCCATTGCACGGCTCTCGAGTCGGAAGTGGGTGTGACTGGGGCGAGCTCCTTGACCCAGGCGCGTCTTCTGACGGGGCTCGTCATCGGCCGCTTCGCTCTAGCAACGGCGCCGTCGTTAAGCGGCATTGCCCATCTTGTTGGTGCGTGACGGGAACTCGCGGTGTCCACGCTCGAGCATGCAGACTGACGGCAAGCCCCATAGGGTGGCTGCGTGTTCGGGCTGTGGCCTCGATGCACCGAGAGGGCATGCAGTGAACAAGGCACACGTTCGGTTCCGAGTGGGCATCGTCGGGGTCGGTGTGATTGGCGCGGCCATTGCGGAGTCACTGTTGGCGGGTCCGCAAGCGGAGGCCATCGAAGTGGCGTTGTCGCCAAGGTCGGCGGAACTGACCGCGCGCCTGACGGCCCAGTTCGCCGGCGCCCGCGGCTGCGGAAGCAACCAGGAGGTCGTTGACCGGTCGGACATCCTTGAGTGCAAGTTGCACTGAGATGCACCTACCTGCATTGAGTTGGACTCCCAGCACCGGAGGTGCGTAGGTCGTGAAGTGCGTAGGTCTGGGTCTACTTGCACTGAGACTTGCACTTAAGTCAGTGCAAGTAGTGACACTGGGTAGCGCTCCTTGGCAGTGACATCTCGTTGAGCGGAGGCGACGGTGATCAACCTTGAAGTGAGTATCTGTATCGAGGCTCCGATCGGGCGGACGTGGCGGTGGCTGGCGGATTTGGAGGCGATCTCCTTGTGGTCGGCGGCGGTGCTGCGGGCTCGGTGCCCGGGTGAGCGCTCCGGGGTGGGTGCGGAGCGGATCTGTGACCTGCGCGGTGGTGTGGTGCTGCGTGAGCGGTGGCTGGAGTGGGAGGAGGGCCGGTCCTTTACCTATGAGGGGCGAGGCCTTCCCCTCGTGGAGCGGGCCACGAACCGCTGGGTGCTCACCGCGGCAGGTGAGCGCACGTTGCTGACCAGCAGCTCGACGGTCCGGCTTAAGGGCGGGGCGACGGGCCGGCTGCTGGATCCGGCGATTCGGCTGTTTGCCCGCCGGACCGCGGCGCGGTCGTTCCTGCCGTTCAAGTTCCTCGTAGAGCATGGGCGAGCCTTTGACCCGTCGTGTGACGAGCTCGGTCGGGTCGCGTCGACGTGTTGAGCCCGCTCCCGTGACGTGCCTGCCTGGCGGTGGTGGGCCGACGGTCAGCCGGACTCGAGGTGCAGCCGGACGTCGGTCCTGTCGCCAACGCTGAGGTGTTCGGCGTCGCGTACCTGGCGCTTAACGGGCAGTACGTAGGTGGCCGATTTTGAGTCGGGGAAGATCGACGTGCTCCAGGTGGTCTGCCCGAGGGTCACCTGCACCCTCAATGACCCGAAGCCACGACGGCTCCCCTCGAAGCGAGCGTCGATGTCGTCCGTGACGGCCTCGGGGAGCGAGATGAAGTGCCACCCGGCCTCGCCAGACCATTGCCACAGCTCGCCGGTGAAGGTGAAGTCCACGCGTCCATGATGCCTCGCCGCACGCATCTCCCAGCCCCTTGGCGGACAGGGCCTGCTGTGGGACGTCGCGGATGCCGTCGGGCCGGAAGGCCAATCGCCTTGTCTGACGTCGTTACGTCGGTGACTCTTGTCTGGTCAACGCCGACGGTGGATGCTTTCAGTTCCTATCCGCATGACCGCTGTGCAACGAGAGGACCATGCCATGGAGAAGTACCTCGTTCTATACCGCTCGAAGATGACGATGGGGGAGCAGATGGCCGGGTCGACGCCCGAGGAGATGAAGGCGGGCATGGACGCATGGATGGCTTGGGGCGCCGCGGCGGGAGACGCTCTCGTGGATTGGGGCCAGCCGACGATCCCGACGTCGCAGGATGATCCGGGGCCGGCCGGGTGGATCGGTGGCTATTCGATCCTGCAGGGCGAAGACCTCGCGGCCGTCCAGGCCGTGTTGGCCAGCCACCCGCACCATCAGATGGGCACCCTCGAGATCCTGCAGATGCTGCCCATGCCCGGCACCTGAGCAGATCGCGTGGCCGCAGCGTCCAAATTCGGCATTCGCCTCGCCACGGCACGGGGGTGGCCAGACGAACACGGGCGGGGATTCTGTTCGCCCCTAACGCTCTGGGGCTATCGGTCGCCCACGTGACGCTTACCTGATGCTTGGTGCCGTGGGCATGTGGTGACCAGAGCTCACGGCGCAGGGTGAGTCGATCCCCTCGCTCGCTGACCTCGGCCGGCCCTCAATCCATCCGTGACACCAGGGAGCGCGGGCCTTCACGTCCAGGTGGTCGGGCGTACTGATCCGTCCCGGCATCTGGTCGGCTGGCCGGCTGCCGGACGACTCGACGTTGCACGGCGGGACGGAACGGCGGATGCTTGACGTGGCGGGCGAGGCCGCACCACCCTCGTAACAGGAAGCGTCGTCGCCAGCTTGTACAGCCGCACTACGCGGCAGGACGGTCCTCGCTGTTGGCGGGGGCCGTTCCCGCGCTCCGCAGTAGGCGCGCACCATCTGGGGTTGCGTCGGATCGATCCACGGTCTGGGAGTCCGTGGACCGGCCGTGGACGCGTTGCGGTGTCCAAGCTATTCAAGCGGCTACAGCGCGGGGCCTAGTCACCCGCAACCGCACTTGTCCAACCGGCCGACAGGCACGACCGGCGCGGCACGACGAAAGGGCCCACCCCGCATCGGGTGTGGGCTCCTCCGTCTGCTGTGCGGACTAGGACGCCGGGAAATTTCGGGAACCGTGTGGGCCCTTGGCGACCTTGATGACCGCATTGTTGCTCGCGGACATCACCTTGGTATCGAAGGCCATCTGCACGACCATCGCGCCGTACCTCATCGTCGTGAACTTCGACCTCCTCGCCGGTACTCCCAAGGGTGAATCGCTCTTCCTTGCCTCGACCGCGATCATCGCGTTCTTGATTGGCATCGCGCTGTACCAGGTCCGCGAGCGCAGCGTCACTTCGGAGGCACTCGCCGATCTCGCTGAAGAGATCATGTAGGCCAGACGGGGCTGCGAAGTGCGCTTGGCGGCGCCCGGTCGCGCTGCACGGCTACGGAGTCGCCCGCGAAAGCACGGCCTAGGCAGGAGATCAGCAGCGATGGCCAAACCTCGATTGGTGAGCGTCCTCACGGAGAACTGGACCATGACCGATCCGCGGGATCTTCGCGGCATCGTCACGATGGCCGAGGAGGCGGAGGATGCCGGTTTCGACATGGTGATGGTCAGCGACCACATCCTGCTGGGACCGTCGTCCGGCAGCGAGGGCCGCATGGCCAACCCGCGCGACTACGCGATGCCGGGGAATCAGGATCCCTTCACCCCGTGGCCGTCGAACATCGTCCTGCTCAGTGCCATCGCCGCCGCTACGAGGCGGATCAGGATTGGGGCGGTCGCGCTGATCGCTCCGCTCCGACATCCGCTGGCTCTTGCCCACGACCTTGCGTCCCTGGACCTCCTCAGCGAGGGACGCCTCGTCATCCAGCCCACGGTGAGCTGGCATCGGGACGAATACGACGCACTCGGGGTCCCGTTCGGCAAGCGCGGACGGATCCTGGACGAGCAGCTCGCTATCTGGTCCCAGGTCTGGCAAAGGTCCCCCGTCTCATTCGAGGGCGAGTTCTTTTCCTTCGAGGACGTCTACCTCGAGCCCAAGCCGTGGCGGTCTATGGGACCGGCCATGTGGTTCGGCGGGCAGAACGTGCACGGTCCCATCGTTGATCGCCTCGTGCGCTACGGAAGCGGCTTTCACCCTGTCGGCAAGGTCGCCGACGACGATGTCGCGGCACTGCGACGGGCGCTCGAGGGGACTGGCCGCACGATTGATGACTTCGAGCTCGTCGGCGGCACCCGGGTCGACTTCCCAGCCGACGATTCCGTGGCGCTCCTCGAACCGGCGTTCGAGGAGATCCCACGACAACAGCAACTCGGCTTCAGCACGTTCTGCATCAAACCGTCCATCTTCATCGACGAGCGACAGCAGCATGCTGACTTCTGCCGCGACGTGGTGAAGAGGGTTGAAGCGCTGACGTCTCGCTGAGGGTAAGCCAGGACCGAGGCGCTCAGAGTGGCCCTTACCCGGCCCTTTCATGCTCGGGGTAGTGGCCCTTTCCTGACGAGCCCGGGTGGTTCTGGGAAGGTCTGAGTGCGCCGGAATCCACTGCAATCGCTTGATATTCGGTCATCGGCGGCGTGATATGGTAGGCACCGTCAGTCCGGCGACAGCGTCGACGTCGTCGTCGACACTATCGGCGGCGCGGTGCCGCCACCCAGGGCGTCGATGAAACCGGGGAGGCTTGCGCGGAATGTCCCGTACTGCTCCGTTGCTAGGGGTGGAAGTCGAATGTCCTACTGCCTGATGCCCATGCCTCACTCCCCGCTACATCCATTCGCGAACTGACTCGTTCCATCACGTTGCCGGAGTTCGGTGTCCGCGTCGTTGATGATTTCGTCAAGGTGATTCGGCAGCTCTGCCGCTCGGACTGGTCGAGGACCCCTAAAGGTCGGCTGTCCGATTCGCCCGCTGTGACGTACCGTCAAAGTTGGCGAAACCCGCCGACCAATACGCAGGGAGGCGCACTCATGAACGCAGTCGCTCTCGTCGTCAAGATGGTGGCCAGACCGGGCATGGAGGAAGAGCTATCCGGCTTCCTTGCCGGCGCAGTGGACCTGGCGAACAACGAACCGGGGACGCCGGTGTGGTTCGCCCTGCGTACCGATCAACAAACGTTCTGGATCGTCGACGCTTTCCCCGGCGACGACGAGCGCCACGCGCACCTCAACGGACCGATCGCCGCTGCCCTCATGGCTAATGCAGATCGCCTCCTCAGCGAACCGCCGTCCATCAGCGCGGCCGATGTGTTGGCATCCAAAGTCACGACGTAGCCGCTAGCCGATGTCGATGGACAGCGTTCCTCCGCTGCGAGGCCGCCGGAGCGGAGGAACGATGACCTTCATGATCCGATCCGAGGCCTACGCGTACGAGGCGCAGTAGTTCTCATCGCTGGTGTTGACGCTGCCGGTGTGATCCTGGGTGGTGTCGGCGATGGTGACGGGTCGGATTCCGTTCCAGCCGATGCTGACGATGAGGGTCAGCGTCCGGCCGAGGCCTGCGTTTCGTTGGAATAGTCGCGCGCCCGTGGCCCAAGTGAGTGTCCTGTCGGATTGGTCGAGTACCGCCGTACCCGGCCAGTGCGCTCCTGCGTCAGCGCCGAGTTCCGGTGCCGACCCGGCTGAGGTGCGGGTCAGCCACGGATGCCCTCGATCAGCAGCCAGGCGCCGAAGACGAAGAACAGGATCGCCGCTCCGTACCTGATCGTCTTCTCCGGCAGGTGCTTGCCTAGGACCGCTCCTACGCCGATGGCTAGGGCGTCGGCGGCGACCATCCCGATGGTGGAGCCGACCCAGGTTCCGAACCAGCCCTCAGTGGTGGCGAGGGTGACGGTCGCGAGCATGGTCTTGTCGCCGAGCTCGGCGAGGAAGAATGCGATCGCGACGGCGAAGAACGCCGACCGGGATGACTTCTCGGCCTGCGCTTCCTCCTCATCGCTGAGCTCGTCCCCGCGGAGCGTCCATAGCCCGAAGCCGATGAACGCCAGCGCCGCCACAATATTGATCGCGCGCAGTGGCAGGGCCAGGCCGACGATCGACCCCAGTGCCACGGAGAACAGGTGCACCACGGCAGTGGCGGCGGTGATCGCGCCAAGGACGGTCCAGAACTTGTAACGGGTCGCGAACGTCATCGCCATGAGCTGGGACTTGTCGCCTAGTTCGGCGACGAAGATGACGGCGAAGCTGAGCAGGAGCGCGCTCACGCAGTGAATCCTTCCGGTCCGGGGACCGGGGCGCGGTCTCGACGAGCACCTCGACCCGGACCATGGTGATGGTCAGGTCGAAGGTCTCGCCCGCCTGCTCGCTCGCAGGCCCGGGAGCCGGGCCAGGTGGCCAGTATGTCGACTCCGCGATTGGGGGCTACTCCCTTTCACACTGCTCGAAGGTTAGCCGCAAGGCAGCGATCGGCGCGCTCTGGGTTGCAACGGGAGGGCTAGTAGCCGCCTGCCGCCGGCCGGGCAGCGGCTGGTGATGCCGGCGATGCTGCCGTACCAGCTCCTCTGGGTGCGCTGGTGGTGATGGGAGTGCCGTCGGGGGCGACGACCCACCACTTGGCGCCCGACCCGGTGGAGCCCTGCCCGCCGGTCATGCCGGGAGCCGTGTCTGCCGCGTAGGTGTAGAGCGGGAGCCCGTTGATGGTCAGTTGGCTTCCGCCGTCGGGGCGGGCGAATGATCCGACGGTCCCGGTGACCCCGGGGTTGGTGCCTGAAACCTTCGCGGGTGCTGTGACCACGGGCCAGTAGGTCAGGCATTGGCCGGTGCAGGTGGTCGTGTTCTTGGAGTCGGAGGCGAACTCATACACGGTCCGGCCCTGGGCGTCGACGAGGATCGTGCCCAGTGGCGTGCTCGCCGTCCCGAGCACCGCACCTGCGGCTATCGAGGGAGCGGCGACGGCGGGCTGCGGCACGGATACCGAGGAAGCGGTCGTGCTGCCGCATGCGGCGACCGCCAGTGCCAGAACGGCGAAGCCAAGGGGGGCCATCAGGAGCCGGCCTGGCCGATGTCCGGCGGATTGGGGCGCGGTTGTGACGTTTGTTCGACATGTCGACCTCCAGGGGTGATGTCGTCACCGGCCAGACGGCTACCAGGCCAGGACGGTTCACCGCCGTCAGCCCGACGTCAGGTTGAACCAAGCAGGGGCGGCGTACGTTCGACGGGTATGGGAGCAGAGTCTGCAGGCGAGGTCCGGCTGCGCCGGCTGTACGCCGAGCACGGCTCGGTCCTGCTGGGTTATTGCACGCGCTTGTGCAATGGCGATCGACAGCGCGGCGAAGACATCGTGCAGGAGACCCTCGTCCGGGCGTGGCGGCACCCCTTGCCATCCGGTGCCACTTCCGATGCCGAACGGGCCTGGCTCATGACCGTGGCGCGCAACGTCGCCATCGACGGATTCCGCGCCCGCAGCTCGCGCCCGCAAGAGGTCGGTGGTGACGCGCTCGAGCTGCTCGACCTCCAGTCTGACGAGAACGCGATCGACCGCGCCGTTGAGCAGTGGACCGTCGCCGAATCGCTGGCAGCCCTATCCCCCGATCACCGCGCCGTGCTGGTCGAGACGTTCTTCCACGGCCACTCCGTCGCCGAGGCCGCGGTCGTTCTGGGCATCCCGGAGGGCACGGTGAAATCGAGGGCGTTCCATGCCGTGAGGGCACTCCGACGCACTCTTGCGACCAAAGGAGTGCTGGCATGACTGGGGGAACGGTGGACTGCCGCACGGCACAGGAGTCGATGGGCGTCCTGATCCTCGGAGCGATCGACCCGATCGAGCGCGACCAGATCGAGACCCACGTCCGGACCTGCGTGACGTGCGCGGCCGAACTCGCCGAGCTCGCGCCGCTGCCCGGCCTCCTCAAGCGCGTTGATCCTTCCTTCCTGGAATCGACGCCAGCCCCGGCAGCAATCCTCGCTAGGGCGCTGGAGCAGGTACGCGAGCAGGAGCCTGTCGACCTGGCCTCGATGCGCAGACGTCGGCGACCACGCGCCACCTGGCTCTTGGCGACCGCGGCGGCCGTGGCCGTGGTCATCGCCGGACTCGCCGGAGCGAAGTCAGCCCACGTGTTTCCGTTCGCTGCCCCGGCGTCTGTCGTCGCATCCGCGGTGAACACCGCCACTGGGGTCGCGGCGACGGTGACCCTCCACCCGTCGGAGACCGGAACGCAGGTACTGCTCACCCTGTCGGGCGTGGCACCGGGCGCTCACTGCCAACTGGTCGCGGTCGGTATCGACGGGCAGCGCGAGGTGGCGGCAACGTGGGTCGCTTCCTACGACGGCGAAGCCCACGTGGCCGGTACCACCGGACTGCCCACCGACCAGATCGCCTCCTTCGACATCACCACTCCCGCCGGCTCCGCCTTGGTCAGCGTGCCGCTATCGGTGTAGCGCAAGACGACCCGGACGCCGACAAGCGGTCCTCTGCGGGGTTCGATGGCGTCTGGATACTCGGATTCATGGAACAAGTGTGGTGCACCACCGTCGTTGCGTGGTGCGACCGTCGATTCATGTCCGTCCAGGCCCTATCGAACGGATATTCGGGCGCCGCCCTTTCCCTGGCAGGCAGGTTGGAGGCCGCCATGAGACTCACGTCTCCGCCCCTTCTTCCGCCCGTTCATGCCGATTCTCAGAGTGTACCGGGACGTCTACCAGTGCGAGAATTCGTTGCTATTGCTGGATTCCGTGAGGGGCTTGGATCGTGGGCCTTTGCCTTCAATCCGTAGGTTCGGGGTTCGATCCTCGGCGATACTCGAGGTGGCCGACTCGAAACCCGTTGCAGCGCAAGAACTGTCAGCAATTTGGATGAGGACGCCGATGTCCTGTTTGAGATGATTCTTGGGGCAATAGCCCCAGTGTGAGCCCCAACATCGGCGAGTTGGCCAAGCCTCAGGGAGCGCGGGCCTCGAGGGTGGATGCAGAGCAGGAACCTGCCGCGTTCGGATGCGTAAGCTGCGCGTCCACCATGGGGCTGTCAGCCTCAAGGTGACCTGGTCGGGGTGAGGGGTTCCCTTCTGGAGTTCACCCCGACCGGCACGGTGACCTTGGCGTTGAGCGTCGGTGTCACGGATGCAGGGGCAGCCGATCCTCAGTGGCGCGTTCACCCGAGTGCATCTTCGGGTGCCAGGTCAGCTGCGTCGTGAGGGCATGATCGCGACGATGATGAGCGCGATGATCGAGAAGAAGAAGGCGAAGATTCCCCAGCCGAGCGCGGAGCGGCCCTTCTTGCGGGCGATCGACACGGTCCATGCGATCAGGGCGATCCAGATCACGACGCCGATCGCCCAGCCGATGAGGTAGGCGGCCGAATTGGTGTCCATCGTGGGTGCTCCTTCGTTGAGATCGTGCTGGGGCGAATGGTGGCTGGACGTGGAGAACGCTAATGCAGCCGGAGACGGGTGTCCTTCCATGGTGGTTGGTCGGCAGTTGATCCGATACCTGTGGTGGCGCAGCCACCGTGGCCGTGCGAATTCGGGACTGAGGTGTGGGCCATGGGACTTCGTCGGACGCGTTCACTGGTGGTCGCGGGAGTGATCGCGGGCATGCTTCTCGCGGTCGCACCCTTGGCAGGAGCGGCGAGCGGGTCCGATGCGTTGGACAAGGCCGCGGCGGCCTACCTCGCCTCCGACGGGGCGTCCAGCGCCGTGTATGTCGCGGTCTACAACCCCAAGACCGGCCTGCAGATGAAGGCCTACGGGGAGTCCGCCCCAGGGGTGGCGGCCACGGTGAAGGACCACTTCGGGATCGGGTCGATCACGAAGACGGCGTTCGCCACGGCGGTGCTCCAGCAGGTCGCGAAGGGCACGATCGGGCTCGATGACACCGTGCGCAAGGCCGCCCCTCGCGTGGCCAAGAAGTTCCCGAAGGCCGCCAACTACACCATCCGCCAGCTCCTGTCGATGAACACGCGGATCGGCGACTACGCCGACGCGGCCGTCATGGGCATGTTCGCGGACCCGACCCGGACCTACACCCGCGACGAACTCATCCGCATGGGGTTCGCCGCGAAGCCCATGCCGAAAGCGGGCGGCTACTCGACCACGAACTACCTGATCCTCGGGGACGTGATGCGGGAGGTGACCGGCCGGTCACCGATCGGGCTGGTCAACGACGTGTTCACGCAGGCGGGCATGAAGGACAGCCTCCTGACGGTGTCGGGAACTCTCCCTGCCCCGGCCACGCACGGGACGATCGGCAAGGAGTTCGGGGCGCAGGCGACCACGGTCAACCCCGCCTTGAACGCGGCGACCGACGTCACCGCCTGGCCGATGACCTGGGGTCGTGAGGGCGGCGGGGCGTACGCGACGCTGCCCGACCTGTACCGGTGGGCGAAGTCCTGCGAGGGGAACGCCCTGCTGCCGGCCGCGATGGTCGCCCAGCGGGAGAAGACCCACAAGATCGACGCAGGCAAATACGGCCTCGGCATCATCAACCAGGGCGACTACTGGACGCATACCGGTCAGGGCGTCGGGTACGAGGCGCTGGCGACCTGCAACCCGAAGACCGGTGAGGTGATCGCGCTGGCGGTGAACAGCACGGACGGTCTGACAGGTGCCATGTTCGGAATCGGGCAGGCCGTATTCCCCGACTATGCACGGGCGCTCCTGACTGGGTGAGTGGCGTCCGGGTTAGCCAGGATCTGGCATCGGTCTGGCGCTTCATGCTTGGCAGGCGCACCACGTGATGGGCACCGTTGAGATCCTGCGGATGCTGACCTTGCCCGGCGCGGCGTCCTTCCTCGTACCGTCTAGTTACACCCCCGCCCGAAGATCTAGATTCAACAGGTACAACCAGGAGTGAGGGAGTCTCTGATGAGGCACGTGTCGCTGGGCGGTCTCGACGTCTCCAGGATCGGGCTCGGTGCCATGACGATGGCCGGCGCGTACACCGCTGAAGGAGGTCTGGACGACGACGAGTCGATCCGCACCATCCGGCGCGCCCTTGATCTTGGCGTCACGCACATCGACACGGCGGAGATCTACGGGCCCTTTCACAGTGAGACCGTCGTCGGCGAGGCGGTCAAGGGCCGGCGCGGCGAGGTAAGAATTGCGACCAAGTTCGGGATCGTCTCCCACGCCGGCGGCGGGGCGGGCGTCCTGGACAGCAGCCCCGCGAACATCCGCACGGCGGTCGAGGGGTCCCTGCAGCGTCTCGGGACCGACTACATCGACCTGTACTACCAGCACCGCGTCGACCCCAACACCCCCATCGAGGAGACCGCAGGTGCCGTCGCGGAGCTGATCGCCGAAGGCAAGGTCCGGTTCTTCGGCCTCTCCGAGGCCTCCGGCGTCGACGATTCGTCGTGCGCACGCGGTCCAGCCGGTCGCCGCGCTGCAGACCGAGTACTCGCTGTGGACGCGCGACGTCGAGGCGGAGATCCTGCCGCTGCTCAGGGAGCTGGGAATCGGCTTCGTGCCGTACTCGCCGCTCGGCCACGGTCTGCTGACCGGCCACATCCGATCCGCGGCAGACATCCCGGACGACGACTGGCGCAAGGACAACCCCCGCTTCAGCGAGGAGAACCTCCAGCTCAACCTCCGCATCGTCGACGAGGTCCGCGCGATCGGAGCCGAGATCGGCGCGACACCCGCCCAGACCGCGCTCGCCTGGATCCTGACCCGCGGCGACGACATGGCTCCCATCCCTGGCACCCGGCGCGTTGCGCGCGTCGAGGAGAACACGGCCGCCGACGCCATCGAGCTCACCGCAGACCAACTCGCCCGCCTGAACGCTCTCGAGCCCGCAACCGGCGAGCGGCACAGCGAAGGCAACATGGCAAGCATCGATCGGTGACCGTCAAGTGGTCCACACTCCGGAGTCGGCAGCCGCGTCCCTCACCAAAGCGTTGGTAGTGCGTTGGTCCAAGTCCCGAGATCGACGAAATGGTGCGGCCGAAAGTTAGCCCCACGGTCAGCCCCAACTCCAGTGGACTGGAGTGGTCTGGGGTGGTCTGGATGGGACGAAAACCGCTGGTACGACTGAATTCCCCTCATAGTCGTGAGGGTGGAAATTTGTCTCGTAATGCGTAGACATCCCACGGTTCTAAGTTGTCAAGCGGCGACGCGGATGGTGCGCTGGCCCCAGGCGGTCGTCTCGTCGTAGGGGGTTCGGTGGCGGAGGCAGCCGTGGAGGATGCCGACGAGGCGGTTGGCCAGCGCTCGCAGGGCCTGGTAGTGGTTGGCGCCCTTGGCGCGGTGTTCGTCGTAGTAGGCGCGGGCGCCTGGTGATCCGGACAGGGCGGCGAAGGCCTGCTGGGTCAGGGCGTCGGCGAGGCGGGTGTTGCGTGCGTAGCGGGCCAGGACGACGCGTTTGGTGCCGGACGCCTTGGTGATGGGGCTCATGCCGGAGTAGTTCTTGCGTGCACGCGCGTCGGCGTACCGGTCTGGGTCGTCGCCGAACTCGCCGATAACCCGGGCCGCCAGGACTACTCCGAGGCCGGGCTGGCTCAGGAGGATCTCAGCGTCCGGGTGGCAGCGAAAAACCGCCTCCACCTCGCCCTGCAGGATCGTGATCTGCTGGACCATGGTGGTGATCACGGTGACCAGGGCTTTCGCGCTGGCGCCGTAGGCGTGCTCCAGGCCGTCGCGTCCGGGCAGTTGGTCGGCGTGCAACGCCCCGTGAATCCGCTGCGCGGTGGCGGTCAGGTAGCGCTGCCGTCCGGCGGTGCGCAGCACCGCCTCGATCCGCTTGACCGCCAGCTTCCTGCCGAGGGTGGGTGTGGGGGCGATCGCCAGCACTGCCAAGGCATCCCGGCCGACCAGGTCGTCGCCGAACGCGGCCAACGCCCCGGGGTAGTACTCGCGCAGCAGCGACCGCAGCTGGTTGGCTTGCCGCTGCCGGGACCAGATCAGCGACTGGTGCGCCCGCGCCAGCATCCGGGTCTCCTGACCCAACGCGGAGTCCCCGGCGACCTGCCGGTGATGGTCACGGTCCAGGCGGACGATCTCCGCCAGCACGTGCGCATCGCCGGGATCGGACTTGCCACCGGACGGCGAATGCCGCTCCCGGTAGCGGGCGACCTGGACCGGGTTGATCGCGAACACCTGGTAGCCGGCCGCGATCAGGGCCTGCACCCATGGGCCGCGGTCCGTCTCTATCCCGACCATCACGTCGCTGACCTCACCATCGTCGTCGAGATGGTCCGCGATCAGGGCGTGCAGCGCGTCGATGCCCGCCACCCCTTCGGGAAGGTGCCTGCGTCCCATCACCTTCCCGGTGTCGTCGACGATCTCGATGTCGTGGTGGGCCTCGGCCCAGTCATCCCCGACGAACAGCATGCGCATCTCCCTCCGGTCGAGCACGGCGAGCCCGCGAGGAACCTTGCTGCTACCTAATGGACCAGTGCTCGAGTCGGCACGTCATCCCACCAGCGCTACCAGTTCCTCACCCACCGGCCGGGGCACGATCTACGCATAGGAGTCGGTCAACTCCAGGTCCAAACAGTGCTCACCGGCCGGCGGCTCGGACACAAGTCTGGACCGAGGACCAAACCCGTGCGATCCCATTAGGTCCGGGACTACTTGCACTCAGACTTGCACTTATCTCAGTGCAAGCAGTGACACTGGGTAGCATTCCATGGCACAGAAACCATTGGTATTAAGCAGTTCCTAGAAGCGCTACTTGCATTCAGATTCAACTCGTAATGCGTAGGTCCGGGGTTCAAATCCCCGAGGCGGCTCCATTGAAAAGTATTGCAGCGCAACGACTGTCAGCGATTTAGTTGAGCCAACCCAATGTCCGGTTTGAGGAGATTCTTGGGGCCAACGCCCCAGAGTTGGCCCCAACATCTCTGGGAGTTGGCCAAGACTCCCAGAAACGCAGGCGTGGTGCTAGGTCCAGAGCGTGAAGCTTCCGTTGTGCGCCCGCGAGCGATGAATCGACCGGACTGACGTCTGCGCCATGGCACGGGCCTCTCGTCAAAGTGTGGAATCGCCCACCCGGGCGCGACAGGTCCGTGGCGTCGCGTCGTGCCGAGCCGGTCCCACCAGCGTCACAGGGGGAGTGCTGGACCCCAGTCGGGATATTCGGCCCTCAAAGGTCCATGCTGGGAAGGTGAGCGTCGAGGGTCAGTCAACCGTCGGACGGACGCAGATCCAGGTGAACGGACACGCCATCACCTACCGCGTGGCCGGGGATCCCAGTCTTCCCGTGGTTCTTCTGGTTCATGGCATCACCAGTAGTAGCGCCACGTGGATTCCAGTGATTCCGGCGTTGTCGGAGCACGCGTATGTGATCGCTCCCGATCTCCTCGGCCATGGCGAGTCCGACAAGCCCCGGGCCGACTACTCGCTAGGTGCGCTGGCGAGCGGGCTGCGCGACTTGTTGGAGTTGCTCGGCCATAGCCGCGCGACCGTCGTGGGTCACTCGCTGGGCGGCGGCGTGGCGATGCAATTCGCTTACCAATACCACGAGTACTGCGAACGCACCGTGCTCGTGTCCAGTGGCGGACTTGGTCGCGAGGTGAGCTTCGCCCTGAGGGCAGCCACGCTTCCTGGTGCAGAACTGGTCCTTCCGGTGATCGCCCATCCCTATGTGCGCGACGCGGGAGTCGCGGTGTCCAAGGCGCTCAATCGACTGCCACTGCGGGTGCGACCGTCGGTTGTCGAGGCGGCCCGTGGGTATGCCTCGCTGGCCGACAGTCCAGCGCGCACGGCGTTCGTCGACACCTTGCGAAGCGTGGTTGGGCCGGGTGGGCAGCGAGTGAGTGCGAACAACTTGCTCTATCTGGCTGAGGGGCGACCGACGCTGATCGTGTGGGGAGCTTTGGACACGGTGATACCCGTCGCCCACGCGCACCGTGCCCACGAGGCGATTCCGCGTAGCCGACTGGAGATCTTCGAACAGTCCCGGCACTTCCCGCATCAGGATGAGCCGATGCGTTTCGCAAACCTGCTACTGGACTTCTTGAGCACCAGTGAGCCCGCCGCTTTCGACAAGGTCGACTTGCGGGCCCGCCTCACGGGTCAGGGGAGGCCTCCGCGATCGCTGGCCTGATGCTCCTGGGGTAACTGTCCTGCGCCGTTGCCCTTTTCGCTGCGGACCGAATTGGAGGTCAGGGTTGCCGGGCCCCAACTCACAGAGGGCCCGTATGCAAGAAGCCACAGACTCTCGTCCAGAGTTGGGGAGTCGAAGTCGTCTTCGAACCTGACCGACCCCACCCATGGCTTCGTCATCGGAACCTGCCACCAGCCCGGGCACATCGAGAAGTCCTTGCGGATATCCAAGCACGACCTGCGCGCCCGACCGCCCGCCCACCAGAAGCGCTCAGGTCAGACGGGCCCGAGCGGGACGTAGGGCGGAGCCGGCGCCTTGCCGATGTGGCGTCCCGGGCACGCACCTCCCCTCCCGTCCCCACGATCGCCATCAGGCCGGCGCGACGGATGAGCTCGCCGGCCTCGTCGCGTTCTCGCCCATCTGCCCCGGTCCGACGTCGAATCCGCGTTCGGCCAACTCGTCGTTCAACTCGGCCGCGATGACGTGCACCTGACGCAGGCTGGGTCGGCTGGGGTCACGTGCGACTCGCGACAGGTGCTGGGCGGTATGGCCGCTGTGCGCATCGCCCTTGACACCCAGTCCGGCAAGCAACTGGATGTCGTCTCTCGGCTTGCTGAAGTGGTGCCCCGATGCGCGCGCGACGGCGATCACCCCAGCGCAAGGATCTTGCCGGCGGGAATCTTGAGCCGGTTCGGTTCCGTCACGAATCTTGGTCAGACCGGCGGTTCGGATCGAAGCCATGTGCCTATCGTCCCGCCTGGATCTGCGACCGGTTGGGTTCGACGCGGTCTGGCATCGACGGTGAGGGCGTGCGGGGCCATGTCCAGGCGGAGCGCAGGATGAAGGCCAGGATCAGCACCTCGACTCCGATGGTGAGGGCGTAGTAGAAGGCATAATCCCAGGTCGACCCTGCCGCGTTGAACAGCATGATCGGGATGTACAGGGATGCCACGACGAGGTTCGTGGCGCGGTTCACACGGTTGGGCAGCGTCATGGAGAGCATCACCATCAGGGCCGGGATCGCGATGATCACGAAGAAGATGCTCATCAATGTCCCGCTGATGTCGAACTCAAAGATGACGCCACCCCGGATCCCGTCGATTTTGCCGGGCTGGTAGAGGTGGAAGTAGTCGATGTAGATGACGAGGAACATGAGGCTGGTCCAGGCTGCAGCGAGCTTGGCCTGCACGGGGATCGGCGGGCTGTCGAGCAGGTTCGGGGTTGTCGTTCGGATGGTCATCGGTTCTTCTTTCGATAGGAGCGGTCCGTCCGCCGGAGTGGCGGCAGGTCTGGGCGTGCATACGCACGGGTGGGGTCGTTCTCGTCGGTCCGGCCGTCAGATGGTGATCACGACCTTCCCTCGGGTGTGGCCGGCCCCGACGTAGTGGAGGGCGTCGGCTGCCTCGTCGAGGGGATAGGTGCGGTCGATGACGGGCGTGACCTGCCCGGTCGCGAGGAGGTCGGCCAGGGTGAGCAGGTCTTGGCGCTTCTCGACCGACGTGAAGGGCTTCAGCTGCTGACGGGTGAACCCGGACAGCACGCGCGCTTTGACGATCCGACCGATGGGGCCGAGCCAACGTCCGCCTCGTCCGCTGTTGGGGATGAGGGTGCCGGTGGGCGTCAGCGCTCGGCGGACAGCCGCCAGGGGCTGGGCTTCCACATTGTCGAGGATGACGTCGTAGCGCTTTCCGGTGCGGGTGAAGTCGCTCACCGTGTAGTCGACGACGTGGTCGGCACCGAGCGACCGGACCAGGTCGACGTTGCGGGTGCTGCACACACCCGTCACCTCGGCACCGAACGCCTTGGCGATCTGCACGGCGAAGGAGCCCACGCCGCCCGACGCGCCCGTGACCAGCACCGCCTGGCCCGGTCGGACGTTCGCGATCTTGCGCAACGCCTGCAACGCCGTCAGGGCCGACGTGGGCACCGCTGCCGCGTCCACGACCGACACGTTGGCAGGCACGGACACGAGGTGGTCCGCCGGGACGCAGGCGTACTCCGCGAGCGTTCCCGCGGTGCTCCACCCGAACACCTCGTCGCCGGGGCGGAGGGCGGTGACATCCGTCCCGACCGCTGCCACCACGCCAGCGAGATCCCTGCCACGGATGCCGTGCCGCGGCCGGCGGAGCCCGAACACCAGGCGCACCACGTACGGCTCACCGGTCATGACGAAGTAGTCGCCAGGATGTACCGAGGCCGCGCCCACCTGGACGAGCACATCGCCTCGACCGGGCGACGGGATCCCGACCTCGGACGACTCGAGCACTGAGGGCGGGCCGTAGCGGTCCTGGACGGCGGCCTGCATCGTCGCCGCCCCGGCCCGACTCGCCGCCGGCGCCAGACGTGCTCCGGCATTCGATCGCTGTTCGATTCCCACAGAAGCCTCCTCACATCCGAGCCGCGACTCTCGCTGGCTCGTACACCGTACGTCGTACGGTGTACTATGAGCGTACGCTGTACGATTGTCAAGCCGTTCGAGTGAGCGAGGAGACCCGTGTCTACGAGGGAACAACGCCCGATCGCGTCAGACGCGGGGCTGAGCAAGCAGCGGGTGGTGGTCGAGGCGATCCGGCTCGCCGACCGCGAGGGAGTCGACGGCCTGAGCATGCGCCGGCTGGCTGGCGCTCTCGGCGCGGGCGCGATGTCGCTGTACCACTACGTGGCGAGCAAGGAGGAGCTGCTGGACGCCATGATCGACGTCGTGTTCGAGGAGATCGAGCTCCCGCCCGAAGAAACCGACTGGCAGTCGGCGATGCGACGGACGGCAGTATCCACCCGACAGGCCCTCGCACGCCACCCGTGGGCGACCAGCCTGATGGAGTCGCGGACATCGCCGGGGCCCGCGAACCTGCGCCACCGCGAAGCGGTCACCGCCTGCCTGCGAAGCGCTGGCTTCTCGGTCCTGATGGCGACGCACGCCAACTGGTTGCTCAACACCTGTGTCTACGGATACGCCCTGCAGGAAACCAGCCTGCCATTCGACACCGCCGACGAGCTCGCGGACATGGTCGAGGACGTCTACCTGCCCCAGCTTCCTCATGACGAGTTCCCCTACCTCAACGAGTCCGCCGCGGCGCTCGTCGCTGCCGGCTACGACCCAGCCGAGGAGTTCACCTTCGGCCTCGACCTCGTCCTGGCCGCCCTCGAGCCCCTGAGAGCCTCCGCATAGCGACGCTCACGGAGCGTCGCACGGACCTCTGCGCCGCAGCTCCGAGCGATAACCGCCGCACCGGGTGTTGCTACGGCGGGCTTCACCGCGCGGGGATTGCCGGTGGCGTCGAGCGAACCGCTGACGCTGATTCAGGAGCCCCGGGGGAGCGAGGACGACATCCGCTAGAACCTGCTCGACCCGGACCGACCCGGGCGACGCTACTGCGGCGTCTACGACACCTTGGGGTCGGGCACCAAGCAGGTGCGCGTCTCCTCGCTACGGCCCACCGCAGTACGTGTCGCCAACCGAAACACGAAGAACACCGCACGCAAGACCGCGCCACCGAAGCCCCCCGAGTAACCACCGAACGTGGCTGCGACTGCAGGGCTCGCGATGCTCACACGATGATGGCGAACAGAAGGCTGTCGCGCCTGAACCGGGATTGAACCGATTGGTGGGCGAGAATGACCTCTGTTCGGCGCCGGCCGATGGGGAATTCGGCTATCTGCGCGCGCAGCATCACCCTCGACGCCGACACCTCTTCACCCGACGTCCGCGATGGGCGCAGGGGTGCCCGCTCGGCGGCGGGCGATCAGTTTCCCGAGCTCCCAGCCGATGAACAGGATCAAAGCGGGAGCGGCCCCGAGGAGCCACTGTTCCCCGGTCAGCTGGATGGTTCCCAGCAGCGAAGGTAGAAATGCGCCTTCGGCGATCAGGATGGCCAGGACGATCTCGATACCCGCGGTGATGTTGAGAGTCCGGTTGTCGAACGTCTCGGTAGTCAGGATGGAGGCCTTCTCGTCGCGGCACTCGAATGCGGCGATGACGAGCATGAGGGAGAAGGCGACCAGGCCCATCGTGCTGGCGATCTCCTTGGGCTCGTACTGGTTCTCGCCGAGGACGATGAGCAGGTTGATGGCGATGGACATGAACAGTCCGGCCAGTCCCACGGTCATCATGACGGCAAGTGACATGATCTTCGAGTCGCGCGGGCGCGGCCTGCGCTTCATCAGGCCAGGCGTCTCCTTGTCCAGGCCGAGCGCTATTCCGACTGGTGCCGTGATCACGAAGTTGATCCACAGGATCTGAACGGCGGAGAAGGGCTGCCCGCCGGCGATGTTGAGCAGACTGGCGAGGAGGAACGTCACGACGTAGGTGACCAGGGCGACGAGCATGAAGCGGATGTACTTGAGCATGTTGTCGTAGAGCTTGCGGCCCTCGGACACGGCGCGCACGATGGTGGCGAAGTTGTCGTCGGTGAGGATCATTCGTCCGGCGTTCTTGGCGACCTGGGTGCCGGTTCCCATGGCGATGCCGATGTCGGCGGCCTTGATGGCCGGAGCGTCATTGACACCGTCGCCCGTCATGGCGACCACGTCGCCCTTCTTGCGCAATGTCTCGACCATCAGGACCTTGTGTTCGGGGGCGACGCGACCGACGACCCCGATGTTGTCGATGCGGTCGAGCCGCTCCTGGTCGGACATCGCTGCCAGCTCGGTCCCGAGGATCGCCTCCCCAGGAATGCCCAGCTGCTTGGCGATTGCTGCTCCGGTGATCACGTCGTCGCCGGTGACCATGCGGACGCGGATGTTGGCGTCCTGGGCGGCGCGGACGGCGTCGAGGGACTCAGGGCGGGGAGGGTCCATCATGCCGACGATCGCCGTCATCTGCAGGCCTTGCACCATCGACAGCAGGTCACCGTTGGGATCGAAGTCCTTGGGGTCCATGTCCTTCATGGCGGCCGCCATGATGCGGAGACCCTCGCCCCCGAGGCGATCCATCTCCTGACCGGAACGCGTGTTCTGCTGGTCGCCCCACGGGATGCTCTGACCCTTGGCCAGAGCAGACGTGGCACGTCCGATCACAGCGGGAGCAGCACCCTTGACGAAGACCCGCACGACCGCGTTGCCCTGCCCGTCCTTGGCGTCGCAGAAGGCGGCCATGAGCTTGTAGGTCGGGTCGAAGGGCAGCGTCGCGAGTCGGGGGTAGGCGGCCTGTGTGCCTTCGATGTCGAGCTTGGCCTTGTGCCCGAGTACGAGCAGCGCACCCTCGGTCGGGTCGCCGACCACCTTGCCGTCGACGAGCTTGGCATCGTTGGTGATCAGGAACGGCAGGATCGCATCCTCGATCGTGTTGGTGTTCCCCGCTGCGTGGTGGACCTCACCGTCGAGGCCATAGCCCATCCCCGTGATCGAGAACCGGTCGGTCGGGTCGATGACCTCGACCACGGTCACCTGGTTCATCGTGAGCGTGCCGGTCTTGTCGGAGTTGATCGCCGACGTCGACCCCAGGGTCTCCACGGAGTCCAGGCTCTTAACCACTGCGCCATGGGCAGCGAGGTCCCGGGATCCGCTCGAGAGGATGACCTGCAGGACGGTCGGCATTGCCATCGGGACCGCGGCCAGTGCCAGGGCGATCGCCGTGGTGAAGATGACCTGAGTGGACTCCCCGCGCGAGATCCCCAGGGCGAACATGATGGCGATCGTCAGACCGGCCGCGCCGGCGATCCACAGGGTCAAGGTGTCCAGCTGCTGAGTCATCGGCGTCTTCACCGTGGGTGCGGACTTCAGCATGCCGGAGATGGTCCCGACGGCGGTGTTGGCTCCGGTCCCGGTGACGATCATCACCCCACTGCCATGGGTCACCGGCGTGTTCATGAACGCCATGTCCGATTGGTCCCCAAGAACCGGGTTGTCGTCCGGGATGACCTCGGCGCTCTTCGAGGCCGGAACGCTCTCACCCGTCAAGGCCGACTCGTCGATCTGCAGCGACGTCGCCTCGATCAGGCGGCCGTCGGCGCACACATCGTCACCGGCCGTGAGCAGCACCACATCGCCGACGACCACCTGATCGGCGTCGATCTTGACTTCGGACCCGTCGCGGCGTACTCGCGCCGTGGTCTTGAGCATCGACTGCAGCGCGTTCATGGCGCTCTCAGCCTTGCCTTGCTGCCGCATGCCGCCCAGGGCGTTCAGCGCGGTGATGGCGAGGACCGCCACACCGGTGGTGACCTGGCCGATGAGGATGGACGCGATCGCGGCTGCCACAAGGATGATCTGCATGTAGGACTTGTACTGCGCAACGAACTGGTGCCACCGCGGCGGAGCCTTCTCCGCGGGCAGGGCGTTGGGGCCGTTCGTCTTCAGCAGGTCCGCCGCCTTCGCCGCGGTCAGCCCCGTGGCCGGGTCGACCTCAAGTCTGTCGGCCACCGCCTCGGGCGAGAGTGCGTACCACTTCTCACCGGCTCCAGCGGTGTCCGTGGGTGAGTCCGTCGATCCAGGAGCCACGTTCTTGTCAGACATTGCAGGCGTTTCCTTCCGAGCAGTGGGCCGCGACGGTGCGGCAGGCGATGGGCCGACCAGCCATCCCTCAGAAGGGAGTCGGGATCCTGCGCGCGCATGACTTCCGGTTCGGTGTAGCCGCGTGCACTCGGCTTGCGGGGCATCTTGACCTCAGTAGCCGCCTGTCGCTGGTAGGGAATCTGGCTGAGCAGGTGGGAGATGATGTTGAGCCGACCACGCTTCTTGTCGTTGTTGTCGACGACGAACCACGGTCCCCACGCCGTGTCGGTGGCTGCGAGCATCTTGTCGCGAGCCTTGCAGTATTCATAGTGGCGGCTGTACGACTTGAGGTCCGTCGGCGAGAGCTTCCATATCTTGCGGGGATCCGTGATCCGGTCCGCGAGTCGACGTGTCTGCTCCTCGACGCTGACGTTGAGCCAGTACTTGAGCAGGATGATCCCGTTATCAACCATGGCTTTCTCCACTGCCGGAACCTGCTCGAGGAACCGGTCGCTCTCCTCAGGCGTGCAATATCCCATCACCGGCTCGACGCCGGCGCGGTTGTACCAACTGCGGTCGAAGATGGCCACCTCGCCGGCCGCCGGGAAGTGGGCGATGTACCTCTGGATGTACATCTGCGACTTCTCGCGCTCACTGGGAGTCGGCAGTGCGATGTGCTTGAACACGCGCGGACTGGTGCGCTCAGTGATGCGCTGGATCGTTCCGCCCTTGCCCGCCGAATCCAGGCCCTCGAACACGATGCAGATCTTCGCCCCCGTCGCCTTGACCCACTCCTGCATGGCGACCAGATCGCCCTGCAGCTCCCGCATCTCCTTCTCGTAGTCCTTCGTTCTCATCCTTGTGGCGGTCCCTGCCTCCGGTTCGCTCGTGCTGCCGGAGTTTGGGACGACGGCGTCGGCACGATTCTTCTTGCTCTTCTTCGCCTTGCTCTTCTTCGCCACAATGCGCTCCATGCCGACGTCGTTACAGCGTTGATGGGATCCTCGGACTCAGGGTACGGCTCCGACACCGCCGTGAAGGCCTGAAGCGCCATCGTCCGGTGCCTCGCGAGCCGGCGTCCGGAGACGTCGAACCGGCGGGCGCCGTGGGTTCGACGCCCGCCGTTGACGCACGGTGTCAGCTGCTCGTGTCGGCGGCGGCTACGTCGGCCGTGACCTGCGCAGGGTCGGCTTTGAGTTCCTTGCGTTCCACCTTCTCGGCGTGGGTGAGCCCGGCGGAAATGCGGTCCGCCATCGCTGTCGCGGCGACCGCAACGACAGCGCACTGTCCGGCGTCCAATGTCTCGCCGAGGTCCTTCAGGTCTGACCGACTCATCCCGGCCGCTGCGTGCCCGGCCAAAGCGCCGAGTCCGGCGCCGATCCCGGCGCCCCAAACGAGGCCGGCGCCGAGCGTCACGGCGGGGAACAGGGCGACGCACAGACCCGTTGCAAGGCCCAGCCCCCCACCGACCCAGGCGCCCTGGCGGAGAGGCTGTTCGTGCTTCTTGACGATCTTTACCTTGCCGTTCTCGTTCTTCGCGACGACCGCGGCGTCGAAGGTGTCGATGATGCCGTCGTCGTAGTACAGGGATTTGATCGCCTCGTAGTCGGCTTCAGCGTCATCGAGTGAGTCGTATGTCGCCGCGAATGCGGCGAACGTGTCCAAGCCTTCCATTGTGGCTCCTTCGTGAGGGGTCGGTCGGTTGTGTCAGACCTCTTCTGCGTCGAGGGCGTCGGCGATGTCGAGGGCGAGACCCAGTCCCGCCGCAATGTTGGCAGCTGCGTCTAGTGACCTCGGTGCGCCGACGATCGGGGCGAGGGTCACGAGCACGCTTTGGGCATCTTCGAGAGTCAGCCCGCTGTCCATTGCCGGACCCATGTTGAGGAAGTAGGAGGATGCCGGCGCGTTTACCGCAATCAGGCCGGCTAGCCGGACCAGCATCAGTTCGCGATCCGGCAGGTTGGCGCGGGAAACGGAGGCCGCGGTCATGTCGGCCAGGGTGTCGAGCAGCGGTCGTTCGGTCATGTCGAGAGTCCTTTCGATTCGGCGAACCGCGACTTACGGTCAGCGCCCGGTAGCCCTCATCCCTAGCGATAGGGCCAACTGTGGGGCAGTCCTAGCCTCACATCCGGGGCCACGACACGCACCGATCTGAAGTCGATCTCACCTAGGGGAAATCCGACGCGGAGCCTGACTGTGCGCGCGATCTAAGCGACAACCCGAAATGGGCGCTGGGTGGGGTTCTTCGTGTTCGACCGGGGGCCTAGTCTGACTTCTGGGCCGCGACCAGGGCCTGTCAGACACGGCCGTCAGGAGGTCGGTCCTTGGATCCCCGATCGGCCGCGGCCAGCCATTCGTCGCCTCTACTGGTTTCACCGGGACGTGCCGCCGCCGATTCGGTTCGGTTGGCGGATCTCGGACCGGTCGACACCGTCGGACCCAGTCATGAACCTCGCGTCCTCTTGTCGACAAAGCTGACCCCGCCGCCTGTCCGCCACGAGACGCTGCGTAGGGACAGGCTCCTGCGACGCCTGAGCTCGGGGTCAACGGGATCCCTGACGCTCGTCGCCAGTCCTGCCGGCTTCGGGAAGTCGAGTCTGCTCGCTTCGTGGGCGGCAAGTGAAGGAGCCGACCGTCCGGTTGCTTGGCTGACGTTGGACAAGGCGGACAACGACCCGGTCGTGCTCTGGTCCTACCTGCTGGAAGCCCTGCGCAGGATCTGCCCGATCATCGACGAGTCGATGTCCCCGTTACAGGTCGGGGCGCCGGGGAACGTCGAGGTGGTGCTTCCGCGTCTGGTGAACGCCCTTGCGGGGCGGCCCGGAATGACCTTGATCCTCGACGACTTCCACGAGCTGACGAGCGGTGCGGCCCGCGACAGCATTCATTGGCTTGTCCGCCACGCTCCGGCCAACTTTCGTACGGTCCTGTCGACCAGGAGGGAACCCGAACTGCCGCTCGCGACCATGCGGGCTCGTGGTGACCTGACTGAGTTGAGGGCAGATGACCTGCGATTCACATTCGACGAGGCCTTCGAGTTCCTCAATGGAAGCCAGTCGCTGGACTTGAGCGCAGGCGACGTGTCCCTCCTTGTGGAGCGAACCGTGGGTTGGCCAGCCGCGCTATACCTTGCTGCACTGTCTCTTCGCTCGTCACTCGATCGTCACCGTGAGGTGACCAGGTTCACCGCCTCCAACCGTCATGTGATCGACTATCTCGAGGCGGAGGTTCTGGCTGCCCATGACCCTGCTGACCTCGAGCTCCTGGTGAAATGCTCTGTCCTCAGCCGGCTGACGGGCCCACTGTGCGACGCCCTCCTCGATCGGCAGGATTCGGGGCAGGTGTTGCTTGCCCTTACCCGTACCAACCTGTTCGTCGTGCCATTGGACGATGACAGAGATGGCTACATGCTGCACCCGCTTTTCGCCCAACTGATGCGAGTGGAGTTAGGCCGGCTGGACCCCGGGGTGACCGCCGAAATGAGACGCCGCGCACTAGCCTGGCACCGCGATCGGGGGAACACTGGCGAGGCAATCGGCTATGCCATCGATGCGGGCATGTTTTCCGAGGCGAGTGACATGATCGCCGTTTCGTGGATCCATTGGGTCAACGCTGGCAGATACGGCACGGTCCTGGCGTGGATACATCGACTCCCACAGGCATTTTCACGACGAGATCTCCGGCTGCAGCTGGTTCAGGGCTGGGCCGAGTGCATGTCGGGGCGCAGACGCGAGGCGACAGCGACGGCGAGGATTATCGACGCGCTCCTGAGTACGTCAGACGACGCGCCCCTTCCAGATGGCTTCAGTTCGGGCGCGGCGAGCTTTGCCACGATGCAGGCAATCTTCTCGTGGGGGGACATCAACCTCGGCCACTCGCAGGCGGAACGCGCGGTCGAACTCGAAGGGCCGACTTCGCCCTGGCGTCCCGTCGCCTGCTGGGCGATGGGACTGAATCTCCTTTTCCGAGGCCAATTTGCGGATGCCGACGCCTGGTTCGCCGAGGCTACAGATTTGGCTCCCGCCCGCGATCAGTGGCTGGTGGCGTGCACCGGCCATGCGTACCGCTCCCTGATCGCCGATCACCGCGGTGACGTGGCGATGCAGCGCGAGCTCGCTCGCATGGCAACCGCGACTGCACGAGAGCATGGCCTCGAAGATGCTGCAGCGGGGCCAGCGATCGCGGCGGGTGCGGCTCTTGCCGGCGAAGGCGCGGGTGTTGACGCACTTCCCCTTCTGGAGCACGCGGTTGCCCTGGCTCGGTTCGGAGCTCAACCCGGAGTGCTGTCCATCGCCCTGGGCATTTTCGCGTCTGTGCTGTGCGAACGCGGGCAACATGACCGGGCGAAAGAGGCACTGAATGAGGCGCGCTCACAAGCCGGGGCCGGTTGGGCAACACGGGCAGACCGACTCTGCCCCACGTGCCGTGCCGTCGGAGGAACGGCGCTTACCGAGCGCGAACGCACCATAGTGTCCCTGCTGAGCGGCGATCAAAGCGAGTCCGACATCGCCCGCCAACTGTTCGTTTCCCGTGACACTGTCCACAGCCACATCAAATCCATCTATAGGAAATTGGGTGTGTCTACCCGAAAGGACGCCGTCGCGCGGGCCCGCGATCTCGGGCTACATGAGGGCTGAGCGCGAGCAGCCAAAGTCCGTGTCGACGTGCATTTCACCTAGGGGAGATGTTGCTCGGCCATCGTCACTGCGTTGTCGACGATGAAACGATGAGCGCAGTCACGGCAGGCCCACCGGCCAACCCCCAACTGAGAGTTGCTTGCATGTTCAATGACAACGGATCATTCCTGCTGGCCCTGTTCGAGTTCTTCCTGTTCTTCGCCTGGTTCATGTGCCTGTTCTGGGTCCTCGGTGACATCTTCCGCAGCAACGACCTCGGCGGCGGCGGCAAGACCCTGTGGGTGATCTTCGTGATCGTCATCCCGTGGCTGGGCATCCTCGTGTACGTGATCGCCCGCGGCAAGGGCATGCAGGAGCGTCAGCTCGAGCAGGCCAAGGAGATGCAGGCCGCGCAGGCCGCAGTACATCACAGTCCGTGGCCGGCAGCGCCACTGCGACCGACCAGATCGCGTCCGCGAAGTCACTCCTTGACTCAGGCGCCATCACCCAGGATGAGTTCAACGCCCTGAAGTCCAAGGCACTTGCCGGTTGATCGGGCACTGATCGGAGTTTCCAGCACCCAGCCGAGTGTGATCTAGGAAGCGGAGTCGTGATGGCGAAGGGTCGAGCAACCAGCGTCAAGCCGATCGAGCCGGCCCGGAGACGCAAGGAGTCACTGCCGCGCTCGGAGGGCTGGCTGACCCGCGTGAGCGAAGGCAAGAAGGCCCGGATCGCTGCACCGCTGGAGGATCACGCGGGATTCGAGCCGACGGAGCTGCGCGCGGACCCAGTTGAGCTGCTGGGGCGGCAGGGCCCGTCGCGAGTGCCAGAGTTGCTGCCGATCCGCTATGGACGGATGGTGTCGTCGCCGTTCGCGTTCTACCGCGGTGCCGCGCTGGTCATGGCCGCCGACCTGGCGACGACGGTGAACTCGGGGCTGCGGGTGCAGCTCTGCGGCGATGCACATCTGTCGAACTTCGGGCTGTACGCGTCGCCGGAGCGGCATTTGGTGTTCGATCTCAACGACTTCGACGAGACCCTTCCTGGCCCGTTCGAGTGGGACGTGAAGCGGCTCGCGGCGAGTCTGGAGATTGCCGCGCGAAGCCGATCCTTCAAGGCGAAGGAAACCCGGGCGATCGTGGTTGGCGCGGTGCGGTCGTATCGGGAGAGCATGCGCGCGTTCGCCAAGATGCCGAACCAGGCGGTCTGGTATGCGCGCGTGGACGCCGACGAGCTGCTCAACCGGCTGCGGGCTACGGCCCCGCTCGAGCGAGTACGCAAGGCCGAAGCATTGATCGCCACGGCCAAGACCAAGGACAGTCTGCAGGCGTTCAAGAAGCTCACGCACGAGGTAGACGGGCAGGCGCGGATCATCTCCGACCCGCCCTTGATCGTGCCGGTGGAGGAGCTGTTCCCGGGCGAAATTGGCGAGTCGCTATACACGCAGATGGCCGAGCTCCTCGGCGCCTACCGGACGACGCTGGTCTCGGACCGCAAGCACCTGTTCGATCAATACCGGTTCGTGCACATGGCCCGCAAGGTCGTCGGCGTCGGCAGCGTCGGCACCCGTGCCTGGATCCTGCTGTTCGAGGGCCTCGACGGCGGCGACCCGCTCTTCCTGCAGGCGAAGGAGGCGCAGTCCTCGGTGCTCGAGCAGTACGCCGGGGTGAGCGAGTACACCAACCACGGCGAGCGCGTCGTCGCCGGGCAGCGGCTGATGCAGGCCTCGAGCGACATCTTCCTGGGCTGGCAGCGGACCAACGGACTGGACGGAGTCGACCGCGACTACTACCTGCGGCAACTGCGGGACTGGAAGGCCTCCGCCGACGTCGAAGGCTCGGTGCCCGAAGGTATGGCCGTCTACGCGCAGGTCTGCGGATGGACCCTCGCGCGCGCCCATGCACGGTCCGGGGACCGCGTCGCGATCGGTGCCTACCTCGGCAAGACCGCCGCGTTCGACGAGGCGGTCGCCGACTTCTCTGCCGCGTACGCCGACCAGAACGACAAGGACCACGCCGCGTTGCGCCACGCCATCGACGAGGGCGGAATCCCGGCGAGCGAAGGTGTGTAGGAGGAAGTCATGTCAGCGCCACGTAGTCCGCGAGCTGCGGGAGCCACGTCGTGGCAACTTGGTCCGGCTGGGTTCACTAGGGGAACGCGAGGGCAGGTTCCCCATCGACCCACGACGCAGGTGAGTCATTCCCGGGTCGGCGCCGAAGGATGTCCGCATGCCTAACGCCGAGAACCAACCGAGCGCCGCAAGTCCCGCCTCCCGGCCGAGCGGATTGAAGAACCCCGGCTATGAGATCTTCATCGCGCTGCTGTCCATCCTGTCGATCATCAACCTCGTTCTGCTGTACGTCGTCCAGTCGGCGACCCTCGACACGGTGCTGCTGGTCATGAACGTGCCGATCACACTCATCTTCTTCATTGACTTCGTCTATCGCCTGAAGACAGCCCCCGACCGGGGCGACTACTTCTGGCGCAACTACGGCTGGGCGGACCTGCTCGCCTCCTTGCCGTTCCAGCAGACCAAGATCCTGCGCGTCTTCCGGCTGGTCAAGGTCTACCGGCTCCTGCAGGAGTACGGGATCAAGGCGATCGGTCGGGCCGTCTTGAAGGACCGGGCAGGTAGCGCCCTGCTGATGCTGCTGTTCATCGGCATCCTGGTATTGGAGTTCGGCAGTCTGGAGATGTTGTACCTCGAGGCCGACGTCGAGGGCGCCAACATCACGGACGCTTCCGATGCCCTGTGGTACATCATCGTGACGATGTCGACCGTGGGCTACGGCGACCAGTACCCCATCACCAATCCGGGTCGCGTCGTCGGGGTCGTCATCATCGTGGTCGGCGTCGGCATCTTCGGCACCCTCACCGGCTACCTCGCCAATCTCTTCCTCAGCCCAGCCAAGACGCCTGCGACGGAGGGCGAAGCACCGGACGTCCAGAAGAAGCTCGCGTCACTCAAGGACCTGATTGCCCAGCAGCAGACTGCTCTGGCGGACCTCGAGAGCCTGGTCGCTGGGACGCCGCCCCAACAGGACGCAGGGAACCGCGATCCCGTCGATAGTCCGGACTCGACGAACACGGCGTCGTGATCCGTCACGGATCGATCGATTGTCGTTGACACCTGAGCCGTGCGCCGCGTGAGGCCGCGCAGGTACCGACGCGGGTCAGCGCGCCGATTAGAGGAGTGTCAAGAGGTTGGCGACTGCTCGGAGTCGCGCGATCGAATCAGTCGAGCGACGTCGCGGAACGGCACGACGAGGTAGACGGCAATGGCGAAGTAGAACGTGACGGCCACCCCGGGTAGGAGCAGCCCGACGATGATCGCGACCACGTACAGGAGCACGGCAACCGTGTTCTTGCGTCGTGTCCGCACCAGCTCGCTCTCGTCCCGATCGCGGGCGTACAGGTGCTCGCGGGCGGAGTAGTGGTCCAGGGCGATCCCTATCAGGCGGATGCACAGGAGTGTCAACCCGTACACGGTGACCGCGACGCGCTCCGCTTCGCGATCCCCGAAGGCCGCCGTCACCAACGAGGTGGGGAACGGAAGGAACACCACGACCAGGAGCAGCAGCAGGTTCAGCCGCAGGAACAGCGAGTCGACGTGATCCAGGTCGTCGGTGAGGGCGGCGTGACCGATCCACGCGACCCCGATCGTCAGGAAGCTGACGACATACCCGACATAGGACGGCCACGCGTCGAGGAAATCGGCCAGCGGACTGCCCCCGGTCGCCTCGACGACGTTCAAGATGAGCAGCGTGATCGCGATCGCGAAGACACCGTCACTGAAAGCCTCCAGCCGCGCGGTGCTGAACGTACGTCGCTGCCGATTGGATGCTGCCTGGGGTGTCGACGTCATCGTGAGGTCCTTCCGGTGCGGAGCTCCAGCTGCCACGGATCGATGTTGTCGCGAGCCGAACGGTCCGGTTATCGTAGGTGCGGCCAGTGCGAGCAGTCGGCCGGGCGATCAGAGATGCGAAGGTGCTGGCAGAAGTGCCCTTCCGACCGGCCGTCTGGTGAGATAGCCCCATGGTAGATGGCGACGCCAGGCATCGAGCCTTGCCAGCGGGCGCGGCGGGCGGCCAGCACCCGCGCCCCCGGCGCCTTGACTCCGGCGATCCCTTCCCCGGCCACGCCGTCGCGGCAAGCGCTCGTGAGCTTCCCCCGCAACCCGCACGGACAAGCAGAAGGCCCGCGTGACCAGCATGTCGACTTCCGATGACCACGACTCGGCCAGCAACGATCCACGTGAACCCGTTGTGACACCCGCATCGCCCGAACCGGTCGCGCGTACGAGATTCGATGCGGCGTACGTGGCCCGTTCCAGCGCCATCGTCATGTCGTCCGTGGCGGTGCTGCTGCTGGCCTTGTGGCTGTTCACGGTGACGGCTCACTTCCTGTTCCTAGTCCTGCTCGCCTGGCTTTTCGCCGTCGCCATGGATCCCGGAATCCGGGCGCTCATGCGACGAGGCCGCTCTCGAGGCCTGTCCGCGCTGATCGTCGGCGGGGGCGCCATCGCGGTTGGGCTCCTGCTCGCCCTCGTCTTCGGACGCCTCTTCCTGACCCAGGCTGCTGACATCGTCACGAGCATCCCCACCGTTGCAGCGAACATCGCGCACCAGTTGAACGACACATTCGGCACCTCCATCGACCCGACGAAGCTGACCGGGTCTCTCAACCTGACGCCGGCGAACATCCAATCGTGGGCCGGCAACCTTTCAGGCAGTGCCCTATCCGTCGTGGGCTCGCTGGCATCAGTCGCGTTCGACCTGCTCACCGTGGTCGTGTTCGGGTTCTACCTCGCCGGCGACGGCCCGAACTTCTTCCGCACCGTCGCCAGCGGCCTGAAGCCCAACCACCAGCGCGTCTTCGTCAACATCGTCGACATCACCACGGCGAAGACCGGCGGTTACGTCGTTTCCAAGATCATCCTGGCCGGGCTCTCAGCACTCTTCCACGGCATCTTCTTCGCCCTGATAGGTGTGCCGAACTGGCTGCCGTACGCCCTGCTCGTCGGTGTAACGGCACAGTTCGTCCCGATGATCGGCACCTACATCGGCATCATCCTGCCGGTCCTGGCCGTCGTCTTCGACAATCCATGGCAGGCAGTGGCCATCATCGCCTTCGCGACGGTGTACCAGCAGATCGAAAGCTACGCCTTCACGCCACGCGTCAGTGCGAAGACGATGGACGTCAACCCCGCCATCGCCCTCGGCGCCGTATTCGTCGGCGCCGCGATCTGGGGACCCCTCGGCGCGCTGATCGGGATCCCGCTGGCGGCAGCCGCGGTAGCCATCCTGGGGAACTACAAGACCGCCTACGCCCTCGTACCCGAGGCAGTAGCGCACGACGAGATCACCCTTGATCCCCCGCGGAAGTAGCGCGACTCATGTGAGCGAAGGCGCATCGCTTCTGGTTCAGCCATGCTCTTTCCGTGAAATGCCCGTAGTCCCTGAGACAGCGACGGCGTCCGCGCGCGAACGTCGCGTCGGACTTGTTTGCGTCACTCAGTGGGAGTGGGTTGGGTGGTTGCCTTTACGCCTTCGGCTATAGCCGCCGCATTGGTTCTGTCGACTTTGTAGGTTGCGACGCGGGCGGCTCTGGTGAGCAGGTTGTTAACGTCCGCGTCTCGCGGGCTGTCGAGGAGGGCGACAATGCCGAAGCTGCCGAGGGGCAAGGCGTCTTCCACGTCTGCCTTGATTTCCCCCCTATCGCCGGGTTGGACCAGGGAGCCGACGCCCAGCCCGACCCCGGCCCCTACCAAGACTCCGGCAAGCAGGGCAGGGGGGAAGATGAGGCCGACAATCGCGCCGCCGATCGCGCCTCGCCGGGCGCCCTTGCCCGCTTCCCCCGCGGTATGGAAGTTGTCGTAGGTGACGATCTTCCCGTCGGGTTGACGGTTGATGACGATGAGACCGTCCACCTCGCTCGGGTGGTGCTTGGCGAGCTTCTTGAGGGCATCCCAATCGTCGCGGGCGGGGTCCTCCAGAACGTAGGTCGCCACGTACAACGTCAATGGAGAAGTCGCTTCGGGAACCATCGTTCACTCCTCATGCCCAGCAGCCCACGTGGCGGTGGGCCGCGAAGAATCAGTTCGCTCGCGACGGTGCCCATTCCCCTTGTGATCGTCGTCGCCAGCGCCCATTTCCGCTTGAACCATGCCAATTTAGCGGAATTCCGTCGAGTATCGCGCGTGTTCGAGGCGTGGCCCCAAACGACCGCCGAAACGCGGCCAGTAGTCGACGAGGCGTCCTAGTCCGCGCCCCCTCCTCCGGTCACGCCCCGGCCCATGTCTCGGCTGAGGCCGGGGGCTGCCAGATTGGCGTGCTGGTCAGGCAGTGAACCGCCGAAGTCCTTCTTTACCGGCGTTGGGCACTGCTGCCCTCGTTCTACGTCCAGCACGAGTACGTAACCGTGCAGGCCAAGCTCGACTGCGTCATCAGGGCTGTGGATTTGCGCGCACTGCTGCTTGGCGGCCCGCCGATGGGCCTTGCGACGGGTGGTCCCGGTCCGCTGGGGCGGTCGTCATGGCGCGACCAGTAGTGTCAAATCCCGAGGTCCGCGGTCGTGGACAGCCCGACCGCATCATTCGGGAAACTCCCGAAGACTCGGCTTAGTTGAAGAGGGGAGTGACATAGGGATGACCTACACGAGCTTTGCGGCGCCGGTCGTCGGGGGCGATCTCTTTGGTGGCCGCTGGACCCCTGCGGTACCGGTCGGGTCGACCGTCCTCGCGGTGCACGGGGTGACGGCATCTCATCGATGCTGGTCCTCCCTGGCGACCAGAGCACCCGACATCGACATCGTGGCGCCTGACCTTCGGGGGCGTGGCCGCAGCAATGGACTGCCGGGACCGGGAGGCCTTCGCCAGCACTCGGACGACCTTGCCCGACTACTCGATCACTTGGAACTCGATTCTGTCGTGGTGTTGGGGCACTCCATGGGCGCACTGGTCTCGGTCGTCTTCGCGGACCTGCACCCCGATCGGGTGGAGCGCTTGGTGCTCGTCGACGGCGGACTTCCCCTGGAGCCGCTTCCGGGCATGACGCCCGACGAGACCATGGAGGCCACTCTCGGTCCGGCGGTGGCCCGGCTGAGCATGACGTTCCCGACCCGCGAGGCGTATCAGGAGTTCTGGCGGGAGCACCCGGCTTTCGTCGAGGGGATCACTCCTGCCATGGCGGACTACTTCGACTACGACCTCGTCGAGACGGCGGGAGGCTATCGCTCGGGAGTGAATCCAGTCCTCTTTCGCGACGATGTGCGGTCGCAGTTGGACCCGGATACCCTGACGCCGGCCTTGCAGCGACTGCGCGTCCCAGCATCCTTCGTGTGGGCGCCGCGAGGCCTCCTCGACCAGCCGGAACCCCTTTACCCGCGGGACGTCGTCGCCCTCTGGGACGAGCGACTGCCGCTGCTCCACGTCGTCGAGGTCGACGACGTCAACCATTACACGATCGTGTTCGACGACCGCCCACTCGACGTGATCGCGGCCGAACTGCACCGCCCATTGCAAGCACTGGAGGACGAATGACCGACCTGATGAGTGGACTGTCCCTGCAGCGGGTGGACACGCCGCGTCTCCACACGGCTGTCCTCAGCGACGGCAAGGATGCAGGCGACGTCGTGCTGTTCGTGCATGGCAACGTCGCCTCCTCCTTGTTCTGGCAGGAGAGTCTGCTGGCGCTGCCTGATGCGTATCGCGGACTGGCTCCCGACCTGCGCGGTTTCGGGGAATCCGAAACGAAACCGGTCGACGCCACTCGCGGTCTTCGGGACTTCTCCGACGATGTCGCCGCACTGCTCGACACTCTTGGCATCGCGCGGGCGCACCTCGTGGGTTGGAGCATGGGTGGCGGGATCGTCACCCAGCTCCTGCTCGACCGCACCGACCTCGTCGCTTCGCTGACCTTGCTCGCCCCCGTCTCACCCTTCGGCTTCGGCGGCACGACCGACGAGCAGGGCACCCGCATCGCGGGCGACGACCCGGGAACCGGCGGTGGCGGTGCGAATCCGGAGTTCGTGGCGGCCCTGCTGGCCGGGGATCGCACCGACGACCCGAATACACCTCGCGCCGTGATGAACGCGTTCTACTTCGCCGATGGTTTCCGCTCGGACCTCGAGGAGACCTACGTCGACTCGATGCTGTCCACCGCGATCGGCGACGACAACTACCCCGGCGACTCGGTGCCATCGGACAACTGGCCGGGCTTCGGCGCCGGAACCCGAGGCGTCCTGAACACCATGGCTCCCGTGTACCACGATGTGAGTGGCATCGTGGATCTGGCGACAAAGCCGCCGATTCTGTGGGTTCACGGAGCGAAGGACGCGATCGTGTCCGATGAGTCGATGTTCGACCTCGCCAACCTCGGCAAGCTCGGCTTCGTCCCCGGCTGGCCCGGTGACGGCATCGCTCCCCCGCAGCCGATGGTCGCGCAGACGCGAGCGGTGCTCGAGAGGTACGCCGCAGCTGGAGGCCGTTACACCGAGGTCGTCCTCGATTGTGGTCACAGTCCGCAGGTCGAGCGAGCTGAGGAGTTCCAGGCCGCGCTCGCAGCGCACGTTGCAGGCGCCTGAGAGTCCACTTGTCGGAAAGTTGGCAGCCGCATTGCCACGTGAGGAATGAGTGCGGTGGCCGAAGCGCGGGCGAAGGAAGCAGCGCGACGATCACGAATATGGCTCACGGTCCCGACAATGCTGACGGTACCGAGGACCCGCCGGGCGTTGGTGACGAGTGATGATCGCCGTTTCCGAATGGACATCGTCACATGACGTAGGCGATGGCCGCGGTGGCCATTGTTGGGCTTTCCCTTCTCGCTTTCCTTGTTCCTTCGTCCGGGGTTTGTCAGCCTTGGATCGATGGGTCCAGCGAACGCCTCCTCCGCGGTCGCCCCAGTGCTGGCTGCACGGCGTTGCCTAGGTGACTTCCGCAAGGATGGGGTGATGACTCCTGGGGCGAAGGCTGTTCGGCGTGGTCCACTGCGCCGCGAAGGTGCTCCGTCGGGCCCGGAGGAGGTGCGCGCCGCAGTCCTGGACGCGGCAGCCTCCCTCTTTGCGAGGCGAGGGATCGATGGTGTCTCGCTTCGAGACATCGCCGCTGAGGCGGACGTGAACCTGACGCTGATCCGCCGCTACGTGGGCAGCCGTGACGACCTGATTGACGCGGTGTTCGCGCAAGTGTCAGAGCAACTGGCGGCAGCGGTGGCCGAGCAACCGCTGGCCGGACAGGGGCACGGCCCAGACACCGTGATGGGCAAGTGGGTGCGCATCGGGGCTGCCTTGGCAATCTCTGGCCGGCCGATGTCAGCGGGTGCCATCCACAACCCCGTGCAAGCGATCGCCGACAGTCTCGTCGCGGGCTACGGCCTGACGTCCGAAGCTGCCCGCGTGCGGGCCGCCCAGATCGTGGCGGCTGCCCTCGGCTGGCGCATCTTCGAGGAGTACCTCATGACCGCGGCCGGACTGGACGACGTTCCCGTCGACGTCTTGCGCGAGGACCTCGTGCACTCTGCCCGTCGCCTTGGCGCGACGCCATGGCCGTCTCCTCCCGATCCACCCGCGTCCACTCCCTGAGATCGGGGCCAAAGACCCCATTCCATCACTCACCGCGCGAAGACTCCCCGGCCCCACCTAGTGTGTATACAAACGTATTCATTACATCCGTGGTCCCACCAAGGAGCGCCAATCATGGCCAGCGACAGTCTCTCCACCGCCGTTCCCCTCGACTGGAACGAGGTGTACTTCACGAACTGCCCCATGGTGTCGGCGAACAACGTGGACCAGGAACTGGGCTGGTGCCGCGAGGAGTTCAAGAAGATCGGCGTCGAGTACGCCTACTTCCGCTCGCGCCCCGAGAACAACTGGTATCCGCACTACGTCCACAACCTCGACAACCTGGTGCGCTTCGGCGGGCTGTATCCGCCGATCCACGTCAATGCCGACATCCGACGCACCCGGTTGCTAGGCGCCACGCAGGTGCACGAGGGCGGCTGCATGCTGGTCCGCTCGCGCGACGACGTCTTCGCCATGTCGGACCTCAAGGGCAAGAGGATCGGCCTGACGCGAAGTCTCAACACCATCAAGAACGACTGGTGGCGGATCCAGGAGGACTCCGGGATCCGGCTGATGCTGCGGCTGAACGGCATGACGCTCGACGACGTGGAGATCGTGGACTTCCCGTACCCGGATGACTGGTACGACAAGCCCGAGATGCTCCAAGTCAACATGAACAACCCGTCCGAGCTGTGGCTGCGCCGCGACCACAAGCACGACCTCGCCTTCCGGCCTCTGGAGAAGGCGCTCGAGGCGGGCACCGTCGACGCGATCTACACGCAGAGCAAGGTGTTCCAGCACCTGCAGGAGGCGACCGGCAAGTTCAAGGCGATCGAGGATCTCTCGCGCTACCCGGACTGGACGGTCCAGATGGCGAACTGCCCGGCGGTGATCACCTGCAGCGACGTGATGGCCGACGAGCATCCCGAGCTCGTTGTCGCCTACATGAAGGCGATGATCAAGGTGGGCCGGTGGGCGAACGAGCACAAGCACGCGGCGGCAGCGATTCTGAACCGCCAGACGTTCTACCTCGACGTCGAGGACACATACCGCGGCATCAAGGACGTCGACATGGTCCCGAACCTCTCTCCGCAGAACCTGGTCAGCATCGAGATCGGCAAGGACTTCATGCTCGGACAGGGCTACATCAAGAACGACTTCGACGTGCACGAGTGGGCTGCCCCGCAGTTCCTGGAGCAGGCGTTCGAGGAACTCATCGCAGAGGAGTGGGGACGACGCTCAATCGACAAGCTGCCGGAAGGCACCGAGTTGCACATGTCCACGACCCGGCTCGGCTGAGCGGGATGTCGATGACTACCACCGCTGCCCAGATGATCGCCGCCGCCAATGCCCGGATCCCCGCTGTGACGCCCGTCGAGGCGAGGGACCGACTCGCTGCGGGCACGTGCATCCTGCTCGATGTGCGTGAGCCCACAGAGTGGGAGACCCACATCGTGGGGGCGGTGCAGGTGCCTCGCGGGATCCTGGAGTTCCAGGCCGACCCGGCGAGCCCGCGGCACAACCCCTCACTCGCTCCGGACCATCAGGTGATCGTCTTCTGCCGCTCTGGTGCGCGCGCAGCCTTGGCGGCGGCGACCCTCGCCGACCTAGGCTTCACCGATGTCCTGAACATGACCGGCGGCCTCGCCGCGTGGAAGGACGCCGGGCTGCCGACGGCGGATGCCCACGCCGACATCTGACCCTCATGCGCCGAACTCGGATGGCGTGGTGGCCCTTGGGCAACGCCTGAGCTGACAGGACGATGTACACCGCCAAGCAGGCTGGCCGCGCTGCTACCGCGGTGCACGACGCGACGCTGCTGGACGAGTAGGGCTCGAACCGAGTCCGACTCTAAGTCGCGGCGTTTCGCCTCTGCGCTCCACCCGTCGCGCCGACACCTCGACAGACGCTTCTCAAGTCCGAGGCTCATGCCGCCGTCGTCCGGCTACTCCCGGGAGACGACACGTTCAATCAGGTGGCGGTCGCAGTTCCCACCGGTCATGATGACGGCGGCGACAGCGCCTGCGGGGCGGTCCTTATCGGCCAGGAGCCCGGCCAGAGCGATCGCTCCCGATGGTTCTGGCATGTGATGAGTCGTCTGCCAGAGGAGACGCATGGCCCGCTCGGTGGCGTCGTCATCGACCAAGATGAACCGCGACGTCCCCTTGAGCATGATCTCGACGGCATCGGCATCAGGGACGCGAGTAGCGACCCCGTCGACAAAGGTGTCCACCTCCTCGGTCGAAACGGGCCGTCCCGCGGCGAACGACAGCGCGTGCGCCGGCGCCCCGTCAGCACCCACCGCGACGATCTCCGAGTTCCGTTCGAGCAGGTCCCTGACCGCGATGTTCGCGCACAACCCAGACCCTTGCCCGACAGGGACGTAGATGACGTCAAGGTCCGGCGCCTGCTGGTGCAGTTCCGCCGCATACGTGGCGACGCCGGCGACCAGGTCGCGATGGAAGGACGGCACCATTTCCAAATCTCGTTTATCGGCGAGGTCCATGGCATGCTCGCGCGCCTCTTGGAAGTCGCGTCCCCGCTCCACCAAGGTCGCACCCCACCCGACCATCGCCTTGTTCTTGTCCGGACTGTTGCCCTCCGGGACCACGATGGTGACGGGAATATCGTGTGCCCGTCCGGCGAACGCCAGCGACTGCCCATGATTGCCGCGAGTCGCCGAGATCAGGCCGCGTACCTGTCGGCCCTCAGCCAGCAACCGAGCGACGTAGTTGAGACCGCCGCGTACTTTGAATGCCCCGGTGGGAGTGACGTTCTCGTGCTTGATCCACGTCCGCGTTCCGGTGGCCTGCGTCAGGAGGGGCCAGGCGTACGCGGGTGTCACCGGGACGTGTCGCCGAACGACTTCGACCGCGTCATCGAGTTCCGCACCTGTGATCACGCGGTGGAGCGTAGCCAGCGCAAGCGCCCCAGGTCGAGGGCGACGTGGGGCACTACAGGGGTCGTCATTAGCTTCGTCGCGCCCGAGCAGCTCGACCTCTCGACACGTCTTGACTCCTCTTGACTACACCGTGGTCCTGGGGGTCGGAGTGCCTGCGCTGGCCATCCCGCCGCAGATCATCAACCGATTCCGTCGAGTCTCGTGGCGATCCACCCGTCTGTCGTGGCCCGCCTGGCGTGCATAAACCCGTGCATAAACCCGTTGGCATCAAACGGTTTCTTGGGTGCAAGGGTCGGCGTGAACCCTACTCGAAATTCGCCATTGACGGAAATGTCGTTATCCGGAATATTACGACAAATCGGAGGTTCGTCCCACGGGGAGGCGCACATGCCAGACACAGGTGAGGATGTCGCGTTCCACGTCATAGAGCAGGGCAACGAGTCGCCGTACGACGACGACGCCAACCACTCCCAGGACGACGGAAGCGACGCTGATGCGTGACCTCGGTGGCGCGATCCAGTTTGCGAAGCAGCAGGTCAACAAGGATGCGATGCACGGGATGTGCCAGAGCCTGTCCCGCACCACGATCGGCGTAGGGCCGTTCGGCATCTCCGCGAGCACCGCGTTCGAGTCGTGCCGCGATCGGGGTTGGGCCGTTCCGGTTCACCCCGACACCGTGATCCCCGCCGGCAGCATCGTCTACTACTCCAAGAACTCGAACTTCAAGGGGCACGATCCGACGGTCGGGCATGCCACGTTCTGCGTCAAGAGCGGTACGCCGACGACGGCGATCGTCGTGAGCAACGACGTTGGGCCGCACCGAGAGATCGGCGCGGTCCATCCGCGCTGGTTCAACGAGCACTGGCACATGACTGTGCGCGGCTACATCGTCAACTGCCCCTACGGCCGACTCCCGATCGACTCGGGTGTCCCAGCTCCGCAACCCGAGATCGTGGACACGTTCGTACCGGATGATCCCACCGGAGTGCTCCTGTCGAACTTGCAGCCCGGGTCGAGCCACCCCGACGTGAAGGTTCTGCAGAAGGCGCTGATCGCGCACGGGTATCCGATCGAGGCCGGCATCACGGGCCTGTACAAGGACCAGACGGTGGCAGCCGTGAAGGCCGCCCAGGAAGCGCAAGGATTCACCGGAGCGAATGCCGACGGCACGATCGGACGCAAGACCTGCCTCTTCCTGGGGTTGAACGTCCTGGGCTGATCTGGCTAGGTGGGTTGGCCTGTGACCGGGCGAGGCCCGACGCCTTTGATCACCAGCCACAGAGCCAGTCCGACTTCTGCGATGAAGCTGATGATCCAGCCTGGGTAGTTCAGGGCGGCGGGGTAGTCCGGCAGCAGCAGGGCGCGGAAAAACCAGAACAGGTTGGCGATGCCGTCGAGGATCAGCAGCACCCCTAGGAACTTCGGGAGGAATACCGATTTGTAGACCAGGTATCCGAGGGGGAAGAGCCAGGCGCTGTAGAAGAGCTGGGCCGTGACGAATGCCGTCTTATAGACGCCGATGGACAGGTATGCCAGTCCGGTGAGCTGATCGGCTGAATACGCCTGCAGGTGGCTGGCCGCGTCGCCTTGAAGCATCGCGGAGATCAGCGGCAGCATGCTCGCGCACTGGACGGCGACGCCCACGGCGTTGAGCAGGAGGAAGAGCAGCGCGAGATGCCGGTTGACCGGCCGCAGGAGGACGTAGAGCCCCCAGGCGGCGAGGAGGAACAGGAACGCCGACAGGAGGGCGCTCACCAGTCCGAGGCGGAACATCGCGGTATTCGTGGTCATGGTCTGGTACAGACTGTCGGCGTCACTCAGCCCGATGTCTCCCAGAGTGCTCGCGAGTACCGAAGTCAGGATGAAGGCGAGGAAGACGCCGCCCGCGAATCGGGCGATCCGGTCCTGAGACAGGCCATCATCGAAGTCGGCAGACATTCAGACTCCTCCTCCTCGTGGATGCCGGTCGAGCCGGCCGAACAGGTAGCCGATGGCCACCCCCAGTGCCAGGATCCGCAGTCCGTTGAACAGCGCGGCGATGAGGAAGTAGCGCGATGCATCGCTCGCTGCGCTCCCGAACTTGGCGGGGCCTTCGACAAGCAGTGTGACCACGACGAAGACGGCACAGCACAGAAGCAGGGACTTCGTCATCGGTCGGGTGGACGGAATCTTGTCGAAGAACCGGAGCAGGCAGTAGCTGACGACGAGGCCGATCAACAGCCCGCCCAGCAGCGCTTCCACGAGCATCGACGCGTACCGGATGGACAGGGCTTCTCGATACTCCGCGGCCAGGGGAGTCAGCGAGATCGCCAGATTGGCGAACCAGAATCCCAGACCTCCCACGACAGCCAGCAGCGCGACCGTTCTCCACGCTGTCGGCGACTGAGACACGTTGCTCCTTGTTCCCAACCAGTCTCCTCGCGCGGCAACCCGTTCGCGGCGCTGTTCGGCAGGAAGGGTGACGCCTACACCGCGGAGGACATGACGGACGATGCCGTCGCGGTCATGGATGCGCTGGGATGGTCGCGGGCTCATGTGTTCGGACACTCGATGGGCGGAACGATGGCGCAGCGCATCGCCCTGAGGCACCCCGACCGCGTGCTGTCCGTGACAACCTCGGCTGCCGTTCCCAGCGACGTGTCAGGCCCGGCGGTGGCGGGCTATCTGCGTTTCGGTCTGCTCGCCAAGCTTGCCCGGATGAAGTTCCCCGAAGGGCGGGACGGCGACATCGCCGCCAGCATGGCGGTCGCCCGAGGCGTGGCGTCGCCGGGCTACCCGTTCGACGAGGCCGCGGCGCGCGAGTGGATCGAGCGGCAGGTCGACAGCGGCCCGCGCGACACCAAGGCGCAAAGCCGGCAGATCGGTGCCCAGTGGCACGGACCGAAGCTCAGCGCCATGGACAGGCCGACGCTGGTACTGCATGACCTCCTCGCGGACCTCGCCTGATGCCTCCGGACGATGTCCGACCGCAAACCGCTGGTCCAAGGCGCGATGACGACGGATGAGAGCTATTCGTATCCGTCAGGAAGACGCAGGTTAGGGCCACCTACCTGGCGCCCGAGGGGCGTCGCCCTTCCGCTTGGCTCCTCCCACTCCTCCTGTCGTCCGAGCGCGGTGAGGTCGAGGTACGGGTAGCCGTTGTGGAACTCCTCAATGCCACGACCGTACGTGGAGTATGTGTGGAAGATGTCGTCGCCCACGCGCAGGAAGACACTGATGCCGGGCATCTCAACGCCGCGCATGCTGTGCATCCATGGTCCCTGTGTCCAAGGCGTGCCGGCTTCGGCGAGCTCGCCTTCATCCCGAAAGTGAAGGAGGACGGGGGCAATCCGGTCGTCGAGGGTGGCGTGGAAGTCGTAGTTGAAGTCGCTGCCAAAGGAGGAGTACCAAGGGAATGTCCAGCCCATGCGCTCCTCGAACGCGGCGATCTTCGAGTACGGCGCGCGTGACACGGCCACCAGAGTCGTGCGGCGCGCATGCAGTTGCCGCAGGCCAGCGATGCCGTCGGCTGCCGACGAGCAGCTGAGGCACGCGTCCTCCCAGGCGGGGTCGAACATGAAGTGGTGCATCACCAATTGCGGTCGATCCTCGAAGAGATCGGCCAGTGTCGCTGCCCCTTGTGGGCCGTGGAATTCGTACGGCTTGTCGACGCGCACCATAGGCAGCCGACGTCGGTCGGCGTTCACCCGGTCTCGAGCGCGGGTCAACTCCTTTTCCTTCGCGAGCAGATCCTTGCGGGCCGCCAGCCACTCGTCGCGGGATACCACGCTAGGCAAGTTCTCCACTGACGTCACCTCAATCCCCTGGTTGTGCGACGCGGCCGGTCACCTCGCGGTAGCCGACCGCTACGACGGTCTGGACCGGTCGGTTCGACCGGGAGCGGATCAACACCTGGTAGGTCCCACCGTCGCCAGCACCCGAGAGCCGCGCGAGGTAGAGGTAATTCACCCCGGTGAAGGACTCGACGAAGGGTGTGCGCTCCTTCGGCGTCAGTACGGTGCGCTTCCCGCGGGGGTCGGTGACCACGACCTCGGGAAGCGCGCCCGCGGCGAGTGAGCTCCCCGGTGCCTTGTCGACGATGAGTAACTGCGCCTCCAGTCGCTGACCGGGACGCAGGCCGAATCGGAAACCTCGGGTGGCTCGTCCCTGCATGGTGGCGTAGACCGCGAAGGACACTGTGCCGTCGACGAGCAGCGGACCGCGGTCAGGTGTCGGGTTCGCCGCGGTGAGCCGGACCGGCTGGTGGGCCTGAGCCGGGGACGTGCCAGCGAGCAGCACAGCCACTGCCAGGCCCAGGACGAGCAGGATGCGCCGCACCCGTGGAGTATGGCGGCAACCCGGATCAGCCGCAGAGCGCGTGCGCGTCACATCTCGGGGAGCGCGGCGAAGGCCTTCTTGGTCGAGTTGTACCAGTCCATGGACTTCTTGGGATGCCTCCATCGGCCCTGCATGGCTTTTCGGGCCTCTGCATGGGTCGCATCGCCACCATCGACTGCCTCTTTGAGGTGACGGTCCTGGGCGTTGATGACGTCGTCTGCGGAGTCACCGCGCAGTTCGAGGTCGCACGGTCCGCCGAGGTCCTTGCACGTCATGGTCTTCATGGTCTTGTCCTCTCTGTCAGTGGTGCTCGTCGTCCATCACGCCGACGGCTGATCTGGGTGAGGAGATCGGGGTCGGCTCGGAAGGTGATGCCCTGTACTCGGCCATCAACGAGGTTGAAGTCGAAGGCGACTCGCGCCTCTCCGTGCTGGAACCATGCCGCACCCGGGCGATCCCCGATGAACACGGGCAAGGCTGCCGCAGCGGCGCCGTTGAAGAAGGAGGCCACCTCCTGCTGCCCCTCGATGAGTCGGGGGGTGCCGGACAGGATGGCCGCGTCGTCTGCCGACACGGTGGCGTCGGGCGCGAGCAGGCGCAGCAGCCGGGCGAAGTCGCCCTCCCGGGCTGCGGCGAGGAACGCGTCCACGACCTCCCAGTCGGTCAACTGGTCCTGTGCGGCTGGCTGCCGGACTTTGCTTCGCGCCCGGGAGGCCAGTTTTCGCGCGGCGGCCGGCGTGGTGTCGAGGACGGCCGCGATGGTGGGGAACTCGAAGCCGAAGCTGTCGTGCAGCACGAATGCCACGCGCTCGTTGGGCGTCAGCCGGTCCAGTACCACCTGCAGGGCCACGCCGACCGTGTCGGCGAGCTCCACCTCCTCGGCGGGATCGCCCGCCGTCTCGGTGAGGGTGATCTCGGACTCCGGCGTGGGGAGACGCTGCCGCAGCCGGTCGAGGCACAGCCGCACGGTCACCGTGGTCAGCCACGCCGGCAGGTTGTCGATCGGCGAGTCCGTGCCGTGCAGACGAAGCCAAGCCAGCTGCACGATGTCCTCAGCCTCAGACGCATCACCGAGAACCCGGGTGGCCATGCCAACCAGGCGTGGCCGCTCCGCGACGAAGATGTCGGTCTGGCTCACCGTGTCCCACTTCCTTGGGTAGCTCATGCCTAGTTGACGTATGGGCTGGGCCGAGTGTGACAACGAGCCCTCAACCGCGGGATGTCCACGTCAGGAGGTCGTCGACCGTCCACGTCGTGACCACTCGTCCGGCGTCCACACCGCATTCGACAGCCCGCTCCACCCCGTACGCCTGCCAGTCCAACTGACCGGGCGCGTGCGCATCGGTGTCGATCGCCAGGAGCAGGCCGGCGTCCACGGCCTGCCGGAGGATGTCGCGCGGCGGGTCTAAGCGCTCAGGGCGGCAGTTGACCTCCATCGCCACGTCGAACACACGGCAGGCCTCGATCACGATGTCGACGTCGAACTCCGACTCCGGACGCACCTTGCCCCCAGCCACCATCCGACCGGTGCAGTGACCCAGCACGTCGACGTGCGGGTTGGCGATCGCGGCAACCATGCGTCGAGTCATCGGCTCTCGGGGCATCCGCAGCTTCGAATGGACGCTCGCGACGACGACGTCGAGCCGTGCCAGCAGGTCGTCGTCCTGGTCGAGGGTGCCGTCCTCGTTGATATCCACCTCGATCCCGGTCAGGTAGCGGAAGGGGGCCACCTCGTCGTTGATGCGGACGAGAAGGTCAAGCTGCTGCTCGAGTCTCTGGCGCGTTAGGCCTCGCGCGACGGTGAGCCGTGGACTGTGGTCGGTGAGGACCATCCACTCGTGACCGAGCGCCGCACCCGCAACGGCCATCTCCAGGGGAGGACTGCCGCCGTCGCTCCAGTCACTGTGCGTGTGACAGTCCCCGCGCAGGCCCGACAGCACAGTGGTGCTCGCGGCGTCGAGTCGTGCGCCCGGGTGGGGCTGGGCCAGAAGACCGGCGAGGTAGCTGGGCACATCGCCGCCCGCCGCCTCGGTGGCCACTTCTGCAGTCCTGGGACCGACGTCGGGCAGTTGCGCGAGCGTGCCAGCGGCGATGCGCTGCCGTACCTCGACCGGTCCGGCCGCCTCGAGCGACGCCGCGGCCTTGCGGAACGCGCGGACGCGGTAGGTCTCCGCGTTCTCTCGCTCGAGGAGGAACGCCACCTGGCGCAGTGCCTCGACGGGTTCCACATGCTGACGCTACGGCTCGATGGGGATTCCCCGCCACACGCATCTTCCCAATCTCGTGGAAGGTGTTTAGCCTATGCGTTCATGCGAGTGGCGATCGGAACACGCAAGGGTCTGTGGACCGCGGCGGGTATGCCTGGCGATTGGGCGGTGAGCCATCCGTTGAAGGAGATGGCGGAGTTCGCATCCGTCGCCTGGCTCCCGATGGGCGATGATCGCCCGCCGCGATTGATCGTGGGTGCGCGCAGCTGGTTCTGGGGACCGTCGGTCCTCGTCAGCGACGACGACGGCGCGACGTGGTCGGAGCCCGAGGCCGGCGCGGTGACGTTCCCGCCCGAGCTCGGCGCGGCGGTCGAGCGGGTCTGGAATCTCACGCCCGACCCCCGCGAGCCGGGGCGGGTATGGGCGGGCGTCGAGCCGCACTCGCTGTGGAAGTCCGTCGACGGTGGCAGCACGTTCACGCTGAATCAGGCGTTGTGGGACCACCCGCACCGCAAGGACTGGCAGCCGGGGGCCGGCGGCCCCGCCGTGCACACGATCGTGCCGCGGCCGGACGAGGGCATGGCGATCGCCATGAGCACCGGCGGGGTGTATCGATCCGCGGACAGCGAGTCGGGCTGGGAGCCGGCGAATCAGGGGATCAAGGTGCTGTTCGCGCCGGACCCGTACCCCGCCTATGGGCAGTGCGTGCACCGCATCGCGATGGACGCGGAGAACCCTGACCTGCTGTATGCCCAGAACCATGGCGGCGTGTATCGCAGCGCCGACGCGGGCACCTCGTGGCAGCCGATCATGGACGGGCTGCCCGCAGACTTCGGCTTTGTCGTGCTCGCCCATCCGACACGGGCAGGATCGGCGTGGGTCATCCCCATCGACGCCGGCACGATGTTCCCGCCGGAGGGCCGGCTTCGGCTGTGGCGCACCTACGACGCGGGCGAGACCTGGGCCGAGGTCGGCGAAGGCCTGCCGAGCGACCACTACGGGTCCGTCCTGCGTGACGCGGCGCACGTGATCGACCTGGACGGGACGGCGGCGATCGCCTTCGGAACCCGCAACGGATCGGTGTACGCCAGCGTCGACGAAGGCGAGACGTTCGACGAGGTGGCCCAGCGGCTGCCGGACGTGCTGTCGGTGCGCGCCAGTGCGTGACGCATGACGGTGCTGGTACGCCTGCCGCAGTCGCTCGCCGTGGACGCGGGCGGACAGCACGAGTTGGCGTTCGACCTCGCGCCGCCCGCGTCGCTGGCCGACCTGCTCGATCAGATCCAGGCGCTGCATCCGGCACTGGGGCGCAGGCTGCGCGATGAGACGGGGGCAGTTCGGCGGTTCGTCAACGTGTACGTGGGCGAGGACGAGTCGCGTGCCCTGAACGGGCTGCAGACTCCTGTCCCGGCGGACGCAGTCATCCTGGTAGCCGGGTCGGTGGCAGGCGGCTGACGACCTATCTCTCGCGGTTGAAGGTCACGTGAGTGACGCCGCTCGCGGCGGCAACCGAGGTGACGCGAGCGCCGTTCTCCAGCCCGCGAAGGTCGTCCCAGAGCCGGATTCCACGACCGAGAATGATCGGGACCATCGCCACGTGCAGGTCGTCCACCAGCCCGGCGCGGAGGAACTCGCGGACCGTTGACGCCCCGCCGCCGATGCGCACGTCCTTGCCTCCCGCGACCGCGCTGGCCTTGGCCAGCGCCTCCTCAGGGGAGGCGGTCAGGAAGTGGAAGGTGGTGCCGCCCTTCATCGGGATCGATTCGCGTGCAGTGTGGGTGAGGACGAAGACGGGCACGCCGAAGGGCGGCTCATCACCCCACCACCCCTTCCAGTTGGGGTCATCGGGGAAGGAATGCAGGCCGAACATCGCGGCGCCCATGATCTCGGCGCCGATCCCCTCGAAGTACCGAGTCGCGAACTCGTCATCGACGTCCGTCGTCCCCTCGCCGGACGTGTCGCCCAGCACCCGTGACCGGAAGGTGCGCGTAGCGGCGTAGGCCTGCGTGAGGCGCGACCAGTCCTCGCCGAACGGATTCTCGGGCGTCTGGTCGGTCGTCGTAGCGAATCCGTCAAGGGAGATGTTGAGGTCGACTCGCACTCGCGTCATGGCTGCTCCTGTCTCGGTTCAACGTACGAGTACCGTTTCACAGTGACCTCGCAGAGCGAAAGTGCCGTCGCCTCCTTCGCCGATCTGGGGGTCCGTCCGGAGCTGCTCGCGACGTTAACTGCCCTCGGGTACGAGGAGCCGACGCCCATCCAGTCGGCCGCCATCCCGGTACTCATCACCGGCCGGGACCTGCTCGGACAGGCAGCGACCGGCACCGGCAAGACCGCCTGCTTCGCGCTGCCGATCCTCGAGCGACTCCCCGAGGGTGACCGCGGCCGACTGCCGTCCTCGCTGGTCCTGGTGCCCACTCGGGAGCTGGCCCTCCAGGTGTCGCAGGCGTTTCACGGGTATGGCAAGGAGATCGGCGCGCGGCTCGTCGCGATCTACGGGGGCGCCCCCGCACGTCATCAGGTTGATGCGCTGCGTCGAGGCGTCGACGTGGTGGTGGCGACTCCCGGGCGTGCGCTCGACCTGTGCAGTCGTGGCGCGCTGGTTCTCGATGACATCCGCACCCTGGTTCTCGATGAGGCCGATGAGATGCTCGAGATGGGCTTCATCGAGGACATCGAGTCCATCATCGCCCTGACGCCGAAGAGCCGGCAGACCGTCCTGTTCTCCGCCACGATGCCCAAGCGGATCGACAAGCTCGCCGACCGGCACCTGCGCGATCCGCAGCGGATCTCCATCAAGTCGCGGCCGGCGGCGCAGGACGAGGTGCCGCGAGTGCGCCAGGTCGCCTACGTCGTGACGCGGCAGAACAAGCCCGCCGCACTCGGCCGCCTTCTCGATGCCGAGGATCCGACGGCCGCCATCGTGTTCTGCCGCACCCGCGGCGGCGTCGACGATCTGACGGATCTCCTGACGGCGCGCGGCTACCAGGCCGAAGCCCTTCACGGTGGCCTCACTCAGGAGCAGCGCACGCGCGTGCTCGGACGGCTTCGCTCCGGGGCCACCGAGCTCCTCGTCGCGACGGACGTCGCCGCCCGCGGACTGGACATCGACCTGCTGTCCCACGTGGTCAACTACGACCTGCCGATGAGCGCCGAGTCGTACGTGCATCGCATCGGGCGGGTTGGGCGTGCCGGGCGCGAGGGCGTCGCCCTGAGCCTCGTCGAACCGCGTGAGCGCCGGATGCTGGCCGCCGTCGAGAAGCTGGTGGGCGGCCGGATCCGTGTCGAGCAGGTGCCCACCGTCACCGACGTTCGACAGCTGCGACAGCAGCGCAGCCGTGATGCGGTGGAGGCTCTCCTCGACGACCCCGAGGCGCAGGACCGCCTCGATGCGAACCGCGGGATCGTGGACGAGATGCTTCTCGGCCGTGACGCGTCCGACATCGCCCTCGCCGCGTTCACCCTCGTCCACGAGGCGACGGTGGGCGGCGCCGCGGAGGAGCCGGAGCACGATCTCACCGCGACACTGGCGCCCGAGTCGAAGGCGCCGACGAAGAAGCGGGAGGCTCCTACCGGGCCTATGACCAGGCTCTTCGTCACGCTGGGGCGCAAGGCCGGCATCACCCCGGGCGACCTCGTCGGCGCCATCACGGGCGAGGCGGGACTCAAGGGCCGCGAGATCGGGGCGATCGCCATCCACGAGATGTTCTCCGTCGTGGAGGTGCCGTCACCCGCGGCGCGCAAGGTCATCAAGAGCCTTCAGAATGCCAAGATCAGGGGCCGCAAGGTGACCGTCCGACTCGACCGTGACATGAGCTGACTGCCATCGAGTGTGCGGCGATCAGGCGGCCAGGTGGAACGTGCTCGCGAAGCGATCGAGCAGGTCGCCGACGACCGTGCAGCACCTCGACGACGCCGGTCGCGATCGCGCGATCCGGGGCGAGCTCGCCGGAGATGAGCCGGCGGATGCCCGGACCGGCGGCGAAGGCCAGATCGACCGGCCCGTCCCCGCGCGTCACGTCGAGGCTGGAGCCGTCCACGCGGATGAGCAGCTCGGCGGGACCGAGGTGCGCCGCGTAGGAGGTCGCCGGGAGGTCGGCCGCGACCTGGGGCCGGAAGGCGGTGCGCAGGGCCATCGTCATCGAGTCGGGCGTGATGATCTGCTCCTCGCGCGGATCGCCCATCGCCTTGAAGCCCCACGCGCCGAGCGCGAGCACGACGGGCTCGAGCTCGCGGCCGTAGGGCGTCAGCTCGTAGACGATGACGCGCGAGCGCGGCACCCGGCGGATGACACCGGCCGCCTGCAGTTCCTTGAGCCGCGCCGCCAGGATGTTGCTCGGGATGCGCGGGAGTCCCGCGGCGAGCTCGCCGTAGCGACGCGGCCCGACGAGCAGGTCGCGGACGATGAGCAGCGCCCAGCGCTCGCCGACGAGCTCGACGGCGCGGGTGACGCCGCAGTACTGCCCGTAGTCGCGTGCGGCCATCGGCCCTCAGGCCTGCTGGCTCACGAACGGCCTCGGGGCCCTGCTGCGGCGGCGATCGGGTCCATCCAGCCGAACTCGAGGACGTTGCCGTCGGGGTCGGTGATCCCGCGCTGGTACATGAAGCCGTAGTCCGAGGCGGGGCGCGGCTCGGTGCCGCCCGCGGCGAGACCGGCGGCGACAGCCGCGTCGACGGCCTCACGGCTGTCGACGAAGATGGCGACTGCGGACGACGGGCTCACCGTCGGGTCGCCGATCGGCAGGTCGGTGAAGGTCTGGAAGTACTCGCGCGTCAGGATCATGAAGTAGCTGTGGTCCTCCTCGACGACGACGCAGGCAGCGTTGTGGTCGGTGAAGAGCGGGTTGATGGTGAACCCGAGCGCCGTGTAGAACGCCTTCGCGCGCTCCAGGTCGGTCACCGGCAGGCTGACGAACATCGCGGTCATGGTGGTCTCCCTCTGATGGGTCCGGCGTGGACGGGAGCAACACTTGCAAAAAACAAGTGGACCGTCAAGACCCTGATGCGGGGTGCTAGCGTCGAGATCCATGAGCGCACCACCTCGTTCGGCCGGTCGGGCATTGGTCCTCGCCGGTGCGGGAGCGGCGGGCAACGCGTGGGAGCTCGGTCTCATCGCCGGCCTGCTCGACGTCGGGGTGGACCTCACTGCGGCGGATCTGATCATCGGTACGTCGGCTGGATCCACTGTCGCGGCGCAGATCACCAGTGGGACGGGACCGGCCGAGCTCTATGCAGCCATCCTCGCCGAGATGCCTCCATCACCAGCCGGCCGTGCCGGATCGGACCGTCGAGGTGCCCGGAGTCCCGCGGCGTCGAACTACATGGAGTGGTCGGACACCATCATCAACTCCGCCGCGGATCCGTCCGACATGCGCCGGCGGATGGGCGAGGCGGCACGCCAGATGGACACGTCCGACGGCGAGGGGCAGAGCCACTGGCGCGCGATCGTCGCGGCACGGCTGCCCAGCCATGACTGGCCCGAGCAGCCGGTTCTCGTCGTGGCCGTCGACGCGCAGACCGGTGAGCCGGTGCTCTTCGACCGGCGCAGCGGGATCGATCTGGTCGACGCGGTTGCCGCCAGCACCAGCAACGGCTTCGGCGGGCCCTTCCGGATCGGCGAGCGCCAGTACATCAACGGCGGTTACCGACGCAGCGAGAACGCCGATCTCGCTGCCGGCTACGCACAGGTGGTGGTGCTCTCGCCGTTCGGCGGACGATCGCGGATGCCGCCGGAGTGGGGCATGGACCTGGCGACCCAGGTGTCTGAGCTGCGAGCCGGCGGCAGCTCCGTGGAGACGGTCTTTCCGGATGACGGCGCGGGTGACGTCTTCAACGTCAACGCGGCGGACCCGTCGACTCGACGGCAGGCGGCGATCGGTGGACACAGCCAGGGGCGATCCCTTGCCGAGGAGCTCGGGGAGTTCTGGCGCTGACGCGGACTCAGGCGAGTCCGTGCTCGGACATGCTCCTACGCTCTTGTGACCGGAACTGCCCGAACCGGGGGAGGAACTTCTCCCAGTCGATGATGTGCGAATCGATCTCCGGCCCGTCGATGCAGGCATGCTTGCGGACGACGACGCCGTCGATGACGACGGGGACCATGCACGCCCCGCACATCCCGGTGGCGTCCACCATGATCGAGTTCAGGCTCGCCACGCACGGCGTGCCGTAACTGACGCACAGATCACTGACGGCTCGCATCATCAACGGCGGCCCGATGGTGACGACCTCGGCGACTGTTCGCCGCTCGCCGGCCCTGTTCGCCTCCAGCAGCTCGGCCAGTGGACCGGTGACGAAGCCGGCGACGCCGTAGGTGCCGTCGTTCGTCGTGTACACGACGTCGAGCTGGTCCCCGTATTTCTCCTGCAGGCGCCCGACTCTCTCATCCGCCCCGGTCCAGAACATGAGGTCGCGACTGCGGAATCCAGAGATGAGGGTGACGTGGTTGCCGACCTTCAGGTGCTCCACCATGATCGGGAACGCCGGCGGAAGTCCGAGGCCGCCGGCGGTGAAGACGACTGTCTCGCCGGCCTCGGTGGGGTGGACGTCGCTGGGTCGTCCGAGCGGGCCCGCGATTCCGGTGAACGTGTCGCCGACCGACATCTGGTTGATCTCGATGCTGCTCGTTCCCATGCCCTGCACGACCAGGGTGATGGTGCCGGCGTCGACGTCCCAGTCGGCGAGCGTCAGCGGGATCAGCTCGCCATCGGGTCGCGGCAGGACGCGCACGAACTGCCCTGCACGTGCCGACCGGGCGATGAGGGGCGACTGCACGGTGAACTCGCAGATCCCCTCGCTGAGGTCGCTCTTCGCGAGGATCGTCTGCGGTGACGTCGCAAGGTCGGTGTACACGCGCGCGCTCTCGACCATGGTGCGAATCTGCTCGGGGGGAAGGTCGACTGCGCCGAGGATCTCCCGCGCTGCCGACTGGCCGTCGCCCGCGGCGAGGATGGCGGTAGACCCACCACGTGCCGCGTCGCCACCGGTGTAGACGCCGCTCAGCGTCGTCTCCTGCGAGCCCTTGTGATCGAGGTCGATCGTTCCCCACTTCGAGGTGTGCAGTCGCGGTTCGGAGTCCTTGATGATCGGGTTGGCGTCGTTGCCCAGCGCCATGATGACCAGGTCGGTCCTGATCACCTCGGTGGCGCCGGTGGCCACGGGTCGCCGGCGGCCGGACGCATCAGGCTCACCCAGTTCCATGACGTCGACCGTCGCCGCAGTGACGAAGCCGGTCTCCGGATTCCCGATGAACTCGGACGGGGATCGGAGAACGCGGAGCGCGATGCCCTCCTCGAGGGCATGCTCGAGCTCCTCGACGCGAGCCGGCATCTCCTTCTGCGTGCGGCGGTAGACGATGGTGACGTTGCCGCCGAGCCGACGCGCCGTGCGGGCCGCATCCATGGCGGTGTTCCCACCGCCGATCACGATGACGTCCTTGCCGTCGGTCTCCGGCAGCGGTGTCTCGTAGTCCGCCCTCAGGCCCTGCATGAGGTTCACGCGGGTGAGGAACTCGTTGGCCGACATGACGTTCAGCAGATGCTCGCCCGGGATGTTCATGAAGCGCGGCAGTCCTGCGCCGGTGCCGACGAAGATGCGGTAGAAGCCTGCATCGCGCAGGTCCTGCAGCGTGGCCGTCTTGCCCACGACGAAGTTCTGGACGAATTTGCCGCCGAGCAGCCGGATCTTCGCCACGACGTCGTCGATCAGCTCGTTCGGCAGCCGGAACTCGGGAATGCCGTACCGCAGTACGCCGCCGAGCGCATGGAACGCCTCGAACACGGTGACCGGGAACCCCTCGGCCGACAGCAGGTAGGCGTTGATCAGGCCGGACGGGCCCGAGCCGACGATGGCGACCGGGGGTCGGGTTGCCGCCTCCCATGGATCGCGCAGGCCGGCGAACTTCCGGGCGGCCGCCTCCGGATTGACGATCTTCTCGCGCTCCGGCAGGAACCATTCGAGCTGGCCGATCGCGATCGGCAGCTTCTGCAGGCACACTCCCTGGCACTGCAGCTCCTGCGGGCAGACCCTGCCGGTGACATCGGGCAGCGGGTTGCTTGCCTCCATCAGCTCCAGTGCGCCCCTGAAGTCGCCCTTGCCGATCAGGTCGATCACCTGCGGGATGTGGATGGAGACCGGGCAGCCTCCCTTGGGCTCGCGGTGGTCGGCGAGGAACACGCCCAGTTCGCACGGCTTCTCCTCGCACTGCTTGTCGCGCAGCACCTCGAGCCACACGAGCAGGTCGATCTCGCGCGGCGTGTAGTCGAGCTCCATGTACCCCAGGTAGCCCTGGTTCACGAGCCCGAAGTCATGCGATCGCGCTTCGGAGTCACGGATGTACGGCGGGATCCCGTTGTTCATGGGCCAGTCGTCCGACAGCCCGGCGAACATCGGATAGCGGTCCCGCAGGTGGACGTCGATCCCGCGGACGAACTTGCGCTTCATGCCGAGCGGGAGGTCCCACACGAATCGCATGAGTACCGTGCTGCTGTCGTCGTCGCGCAGCAGCATCGACCAGAGCATGTGCACGAAGTCTGCGCCGAGCTCGGGCTGCTGGAACTCCCACGCCACCGCGGACATGCCATCGGAGATGAACAGGTCGCGGAAGGCCCGCGGCTCGGTCGTCAGCCGTCGCTTGAGGAGGTCCAGCTGATGGTCGAACGACTCCACCGTCTCCGATGTCGTCATCGAATGATCTCCGCATCGCACGTCTTGCGGACGCGATCGATCCGTCTCTCCATCTCGGCGGTGATCTCCACCGATTCGAGGGCGCCGGGGATCATCTGGGCGACCTGACGAGCCTCGCCGTCGATGATCATCGTCGTCTTCTCGAACAGCTGCGGCAGCTCCTGGTAGCACGTGCCGCAGTCATTGCACAGGGCGATGTCCGCGGGATCGAGCCACACGGGTCGGTCGACTAAGCCGACCGCCGAGGCTGCGGGGGCTGGGGTAGTCGCTGACGGTCCGCCGGTAGGAGCGGCCGCCGAAGCCAGGTCCGGCAGGCGCCTTGCTCGACGTGGCCAGCTCGGACATGGCTCGCGCGATGTCGTCGAGCGAGCGCTCCCGCTCCTGGGTCGCCTGGTCGTACAGAGCCTTCAGGTCGTCGATGTCCGAACGGTGCAGCGCGGTGAGCTGGGCCTCATGCACGCCGGAGAGGTACTGGAGGGTCTGCCAGTAGCGGCGCCGGTCCTCGACGAGAGACACGATGCCCTCCGAGCACGACACCTTGATCAGGTGCCGGTCCTCGTCCGTCGCGTAGACGAACGGGATCCGGCCCTCCCGTTGCGGACGGGGCAGCTCGACGTACTCGTGGATCGGCAGCGCGTTCTCCTCGAGCTCGGCTGCCAGGCGACGGAACTGCTTCTTGAACCGCACCTCACCCAGCGCGAACTCCGCAGGCGTGAGCGGGGTACTAAGGAGCTGGAGGTTGTCGTCGCCGTCGAGGTACTCCAGCGTGCTGGAGGTCCACGTCTTGTCGATGTCGGGGTTGCCCTCGAGCGAGAACCAGTCATGCAGGGTCGAGCCTTGGCGCGGGTCGTGAACGAAGAGCGGATGCATGCGGCTCTCGACGGCGAGGCGTGCGCGCGCGTTCGATGAGGACTCGGAGATCCCCTGCTCGCCGCCGCAGGGCGTGTAGACGTCCATGACCGCGGGCGCGGGGTACTCGAGCAGGCGCATGGTGCTCTGCAGGAAGTGCCCGTGCATCGCCGTGCTGGTGGCGCAGGCGAATACATGCGGGTGGAACGACGCGATCAGGCCGAGTTCCTTGCGCCCCTCGTGCTTGCCATCGTGGCTGGCGCCGAAGCGTGCCAGGTCGGAGTCCTGCGCCGTGAAGCTGGACGTGGACGCCTGGCCTCCGGTGTTCGAGTACGCGCCGGAGTCCAGGACGAGCACCTTGATCGGGGTGTCGCTGGCCAGGACGCGCGACATCGCGCCGAAGCCGATGTCGTAGCTGGCTCCGTCACCGCCGATGGTGAGGACAGTCGGCAGCAGGTCCAGTTCTTCGGGCGTGAACTCCGACCACGAGAGCATGCGGAACTCGCGCTCGTGGACGGCGGGGTCGTAAGCGTCGTCAAGCTCGAGTCGAGCGGCGCGCAGCGCCTTCACGTCGGAGACGACCTGGGCGGAGATGCCCTCGAAGATGCCCTTGGCCAGCGGCTGGGAATCCTGGAACAGGCTGTTCACCCACGGGTCGAGGTAGGAGTTGAACGGCATCGTCGACGCGTACACGCTGCTGCATCCGGTGGCGTTGGCGATGACGGTCGAGGCGGGGCCGTTGCCGGTCGGCCCGCCCTCGTACAGGTACAGGCGGGTCTCGAGGGTCGAGATGAGCGACGAGATCCGTGCCCGTCGCTCGACGTCGCCCGGTTCGAGTCCGGCGCGCTTCTCCTGCAGCTGCCCGACGAGCGTGTCGAGCGCGCGCAGGTGCGCCCGGCGTCGGCCATCGCCGAGCGCGTGGCTGGTCGCCATCACCAGGCGGATCGCGGTGACCTCACCGCAGCCGCGGCAGCCACCGTGACCGCCGGCCGTGGCGTAGAAGTTGGGGCGGTCGAGGAGCAGGCGCTTGAGGTCGCCGTCGAGACCCGTCGAGCCTTCGTAGAACCGCTTCGGCGTGTTCGGCAGTTGCGTCATGAACTCGAAGCGGTCCTGCAGCGTCTCGAGGAGTTCGGCGTCCTGGGCGAGTGGCGTCAGCGCGCCCGGTCCGCACACCTCGATGCACTCAAGGCAGCCCGTGCACTTCCACGGGTCGATGGTCGCCGCGAACAGCGCACCGGTGCCTGGGACGTCCTTCTCCATGGCGTCGAAGAACGGGCGGGTGCGCGCGACCGGGTACACGGCGAGCGTCGAGACGAGCGTGTCGAGATTGCGCAGCAGCGTCGGGTTGTCGGCGTCGAGCGTGCGCACAGCGGTCGCCACCAGCTCGTGGAACGGCCGCGGCGTCTTGTCCTGGCGGTACCCCTCGCGAACCCGCTCGGCGAGCGCATAGACCTGCCCGCGGAGCGCCTCGCGCTGCACGTCGGTGACGTCCATCTCCTTGATGCCGGTCAGCAGAAGGTCGTGGATCTCGTGGACGGTGTTGGGGATCGCCGCGTCGGGACACACCAGCGCACACTCCATGCAGCCGGTGCAGGTGTCGAAGTGGAACTCGGGCACGTTCAGCCGGAAGAGGCCCTTGTCCTTGCCGGCCGAGGTGCCGGCGGGCATGAACAGGCCGATGCCGGGGAGCACGGGTGCCTCGGCCATGGTGCCTTCGCGGAACGGGCGGGCGACGAGGTCCTCGTAGTAGGCGGGGTCGAACAGGCCGCTGGACGCCGACGCCGATGGGCTGACGCACATGGCCGACGACAGCGCGACGCTGTGCAGAGTCCGGACCGGGCCGGACTCCTGCTCGATCGCGAGGTACTCCGGTGAGTCGTACTCGACGACGCGGGCCGCCTCCATCCCCTCGCGGATGACGGCCATGTTGCCTTCGACCACCGCGCTGCCCTTGCCGCCGAACTTCTTCGAGATCTGCGCTCGCACCTTCTCGAGGATGGCCTCCTCGGACGCCCCCTGCGTGACTCGGTCGACGTGTCCGACGACCGCACCGATGAAGGCGATGCCCATCATCCGGAGCTGGAGCTCCGGCGACGGTGCGTGCTTCTTGGCGACGCTGAAGGCATCGAGCACGAGGAAGTGGATATGGCGGTCGCGGATGGTCTTGCGGGCGTACTTCGGCAGTTCGCGCCACACGTCCTCGGGCGTCAGGTCTGACTGGAGGATGAAGGTGCCGCCGTCGACCAGGCCCTTCAACGGGTTGGCGTGGATGAACGACTTGTGGTCCGGCGAGACGACGATCTCGACGTCCTCGAGCTCCGCGTTGGTGAGCAGGACGGGCTCGGGGCTCAACGTGATGTAGTAGTTGGTGGGCGCGCCGCTCTTCTCCGAGCCGTACTTGGGTGCCGACTTCGAGTGCATGCCGAGGACACCGGCCAGGATGTCGGTGAGCAGCTTGCCGGTGGCGATCGTGCCGTAGCCCCCCACGGAGTGGAAGCGGATGCGCATCGCCGACGGCGGCAGCAGCACCGGGTTCGGTTCGGTCTCGAGGGCCATCAGCTCGGTCTCCGGGTACGCATCCCGCAACCGGTCCTGGATCTCGAGCATGCTGCCCTCAGGGTCCTTGGAGAAGAACTGCGACCCGAGATAGATCAACGGGGCGCTCTCGCCGTCCACCATGTGCTTGTACGCCGCCACGATGTGACGCGGCTGGACGTCGTGACCGCCGAGGCCGAAGATCGCCGTGGTCAGGCGGGGCGTCGAGGCCAGCGCGGGGATGCCGTCGTACTGCATCGCGTCCGCGTTCGCCCGCGCCTTGAACAGGGCCTGCGTGACGAGACTGGTGAGCGCCGTCTGGTCGGAGCGCTCCAGGACGGTGACCGCTTTCGCGCCGGCGAGCGCCTCGATGAGGTCGGCCTCGGGGAACGGCTGGAGGAGCTTGACCGACACGGCGCCGACCTTGAGGCCCTGGGCGCGCAGCACCGGCAGCACGGCCTGCACGTCGTCGGTGATGGACCCGAGTCCGACCATGACGTAGTCGGCGTCGTCGCAGTCGTACGTCAGGAGCGGCGTGTAGGTGCGTCCGGTCAGTGTCGAGTACTCGTCCATCGCCTGGCGGACGAGCCCTGGCACTGCGCTCACGAAGTGGGTGCGGTGGTCGACGGCGCCGGCCTGGAAGTCGGGCTGGTTCTGCACCGGGCCGGTCAGGCCCGGGTTGTTGACGTCGACCAGGGCCGGCACCATCTGGCGGGTGCCCTTCTCCATGGCATTGAGCCACTGCCGGCGCCACTGGCCGCGCAGCTCCTCGGGCACCCACGCCAAGGTCTGGTCGAGCAGTTCGCCCTCGCCGTCCTGCTCGATCGCGTCCGTCATCTCGTCGAGATAGGTCAGGAGCTCCTGGCGTCCCGAAGGCTGGAAGTCGTCGCCGTGGCGAGCGAGGTACCCGTGCAGCTGGAACACCCGGCCCTTGGCGCCGAACAGCAGCTCCTGGGCGACCGTCGGCGCCTTGATCCGACCTGCGGGGTCACCGAGGTACTCGCGGAGCAGTTCGGGCTCGGGCAGCACGGCCTCGCTGAGCATGTGACTGGTCGAGAAGCCGTCCATGGCGTTGGCCACCGGGATCAAGGACAGGGCCGAGGAACGGTACGCGATGGCCGCGAGGTCGGCTGCCTCCTGCGGGTTGGACCCGAAGAGGATCGTGTAGCCCGCCGAGAGAAGCGCATAGACGTCGTCGTGGCCGGCCATCACGTTGAGGGAGTGCTTGGACACCACGCGCGCGGCCACCTGGAGGACGAAGCCGCCGATCTTCTTGCCCACGGTGACGTAGTGCGACTCCATCGCGTAGAGGATTCCCTGACTGGACGACGCGTTCGAGATGAACTGCCCGCCGGTGAGGGCGGCGCCGAGCGCGCCGCTCTGGGCGGAGTGCTCGCCCTCGGGCTCGAAGAAGAAGGGATGCTTGCCCCACACGTTGACGCCACCCTCGGCGCGTGCCGCCTCGTACAGCTCGGAGATCTCGGTCGACGGAGTGATCGGGTAGCCGATGACGCCTCCGCAGACATGTCGCATCACGTGTGCGACGGCCCCATTTCCGCTGATGACGGTCGGGAGACCTGCGAAGAGGGGCGGTTGAGCGGTCATGTGCGCATCCTTTGGCGATCACGAGGTGTCCGCGCGCGGCGGACGGTCTAGACGTCCGCAGAGGCCACTCTGGCTTCGGCGACGGAACGCCGGGCGTCAGGCCGGATGCTTGTAGTCATCGCGGCCCTCCCTCAGCAGTCCGCATCTCCACCTTATGCACGAACGCGCCGCGATCACGGGTCGATAGTCCCGTCCTCAGGCTCCGAACTCGCCCGTCACTCGCACGAGCTCGTCCGCCAGGGCGGCGGGCATCGAGAGCATGGGGGAATGGCCGCTGTGGAGCCACGACAGCGGTGCCGCGACCCGTGCCGAGCCGCGGACCATCCCCTCGGCCCCGAGCATCCGGTCATGTCGGCAGGCCAGGGCGGCCGTGGGACTGCTGGGCCACTCGACGAGCGGGCAGGCCTCCGACCAGATCCGCCAATGCTGCGGTCGAAGTCGCGCGCTCGCGGCCAACGCGACCGTCGGTGGGCAGTCCTGGTAGAGCAGGTCCGCGGCGACCTCAGGCGGCATCTCGGTGCTGCCGTCGTCGTAGCGGATCCTCGGAGCCTGGCGATACCGGTCCGTGTAGATGCCTGGCAGGTCTCGCGCCTGCTCTCGGGCCGATCGGCCCGGTGTCGGCCACAGCGCCGCGAGCATGACGATTCCGCGAGCGCCGAGTCGCTCACCCACCACCGGGGCCACAAGGCCGGCCAGGGAGTGGGCCACAACGACCACGTCTTTGCGGCCGTCGACGCCCTGCTCAACGACGTCGGCGTACCGCTGGATTCCTGCGTCAGGCTCGTCCGCCGGCAGGTCGATGGCAATGCTGTCGACGCCCCGTGCCGTCAACTCGTCCTGGAGATTGGACCAGCACCAGGCACCGTGCCACGCCCCGTGCAGGAGGACGAGGGTCGTCATGCCTTGCGATCAGGGAAGTGGGACGACATACGAGTCCACACGCGCGATCAGACCATCGCGAAAGGTGAACAGGTCGTTGAACGCGAAGCGGAAGGGACCGTGCTCCACGCTGGCGCCACGTCCCTCACCCGTGGCGACGACGACGTTGCCCGCCTCAAGGGTTCGCTGGACGTCGAGTTCAGGACGGCCGGTGAACGCCGGGTTCTGAATCTCGTCGGTGAACTCCGCCTTCCCGGTCGTCGTGCGGTGTCCGTGGATCACCCACAGGACGTCCTCGGTCAGGGTGGACAGGACGAGCGCCTCGTCGCCCGTTCGAAATCCCTCGAAGTACTGCTCGACGACCTTGCTCTGGTCCCCCACTGAGGACATTCGCGGCTCCCATCCGGCGAGACCTAGCGCTACTCGACGGCGACGTTACCCGCGAGCGTCCAAGCGACGAGTGCGTTCGCGTGCCCATGGCCGACCTCGTAGTCGGTCTTCAGGTGCTCGACGATGGCCATGTGCTTCTCCCCGTCGTAGGAGGCGATGATCGCCTGCCACTCGGGAATCGAACGACCGTACTTCTTCTCAATCGAGGGAAAGTACGAAGCGGGCCCGGCCTTCGGCCACGGTGGTGAGAACTCGGTCATGCGGCGTCCCTTCGACGCCGACACGCTAGCCGGGCTCGGCCTGCATCGCCAGAGGCTCAGCCCGCCTCAGCGACGGCCACCTGGATGACGATCTTGCCGATGAAGCGACCGGTGGTGAGGTGATCGAGTGCCTGCGGTACCTGGTCAAGGGGGAACACGCGATCGACCAGGGGTGACAGCTGTCCGGCCTCGATGAGTTCGACGAGCCTGTGCATGCGCGACTCCCGCGGTCGCGGGAAGCGCACGTGGTACTGCGAGACCAGCGGCGAGATCGCCATCATGCCGGCGAACGTGGCGATGCTGCCCACCCATTCGCGGCGGTCGGCGCCGTAGTGATCGTGGCCCACGAGGACGTACGCCCCGTCGGCCCGGACTGCGCGGCGAGCACGGCGGGGCGGTTGCGTACCCGCCACGTCGATGAAGACGTCATAGATGCCGGGCTGCTCGGTGACATCGGTCGTGGTGTAGTCGACGACCTCGTCCGCACCGAGGCGCGTCAGAGCCTCGAGCTTGTCGCCGTGGTCCACGGCGGTGACGACCGCTCCTGCCGCCTTCGCGACCTGCAGCGCGAAGACGCCGACGCCACCGCCGGCGCCGTTCACCAGTACGGCCTGGCCGGTCTTCACACGCCCCTCGTCCTCGACCACCTGCACCCCGATCAGGCCCGAGGTCGGTACCGCCGCCGCTTCGACGTGTGAGAGTCGCTCGGGCTTGCGGGCGAGGGCGACCGCCGGCACCGCGGCGTACTCAGCGAAGGCGCCGCCGTTGGTCCACTGCTGGCGCCGTGTCGTCTCGCCGAACACCGGGTCGCCGGGCGCGAAATTCGTCACCTCGGAGCCGACAGCGACCACCACGCCAGACACGTCGATGCCCGGGACGGGCTGCTTCGGCCGGCGAAGGCCCGAGCCCATGACGCGCAGCACGAGCGGCGCGCCGGTCACGGCATGCCACACATCCGCGTGCATCGAGGCGGCGTGAACCTCGACGAGCACCTCGTCGGGAGCGATGGTCGGTACGGGCAGCTCCGCGATGCGCAGCACCGTGCTCGGGCCGTAGCGGTCCTGAACGATTGCCCTCACGCGCGGCCGGCCCATGACCACTGCGGAATCCGCAGGTCGTCGGGCACGTCGTTCGGAGAGTCCGGGTACGTCGACATGTGGCCCGTCGCCCAGACGAAGTAGTCGTGCAGGGCGGCACGCAAGGGGTCCAGCGTGAACCCGGCGTCGTCGAGCGCCGCGTCGAAGCACTCGATCGCGCGCTGGTCCATCTCAGGGTGGGGGCCGTTCCCGCTGTGCATGCGCATGACGGCCGATTCGCTGCCGAGAGTCTTCGTATAGGTGGGTGAGCCACCGAGCGCCTCGGCCCAATAGGTCGCGAGACGTCGTGTGTGATCGGGGTTGTAGCCCTGTTCGAAGGCGTGCCCAACCACTTCGTCGGCGAGCACTCGTCGATGCCAGGCCTCGGCCAGGCGCACCAGTCCGTCGTCGCCCGCCGCTTCGAAGATGCTCCCCACCTCAGGAATATGTCAGTGCGCATCGGGTCGGTCAAGGCTTCCTCGGGGGCGGCGGATCGCCGCGCTGAGGAAGGGTGAGACGGGAAGGGTGGCGATCAGGCGGGCTTCCTGCAGGGCGGTGGAGTCCTCGTCGAGGAACCTCAGCACCGCCGGCGCGCCGTTGCGGGAGAAGAGCCGGGCCATCACCTCCTCGATAATGTCGGGGTCGCGTCGCAGAACCTCGAGAAACACGTCGTCCAACCACGTGTGCCGCCTGTTCAGGGGCGTGATGGCGTGGGGATGGCCATACCGGTCCAGGGACTCGACGATAGCCGCGCTGTGGCGCTGGATCCGATCGGCGGCGAACCCGGTCGAGGCCTTGAGCATGCCGCCGCGAACACCGATCGAGACCACGCGCGCACCGCGGACGTCACGGGGTGGGCGGGCGAGGGGGAGGCTGCCGGCCTCGGTGCGTGTCACGGCCCATGCAGAGACGCCGCAGACCTGCTGCAGATAGCCGGTCAACGCGTGGGCCAGGTCGAATCTGTCGGCGGTCCATCGAAACGCGGCGATCTCGACCAGTGCGTGTCGGGCCGTGGTCGGCAGCAGGTAGCAGAAGCTCGCCGTGCCCGGCTCACGTCCGCGAAAGTCCATGAAGGTCGCCACGGTGGGATCGAAGGCATCGGCAGCGGTGTCGATCTCCCAGCCGAGGAAGTCCAGCTGCGGGCCCGAGGACTCGGGGAGGACGGGTCGGCTGTCGAACGCCCACCGGGCGGTGACGGCAGCTCCGTCGACGGTGATGACTGCGTGGTCGCCGCGATCAACGACCGCAGTGGCGCTGCCCGTTCGGAACTCAAGATGCGGGCAGTCCGTGGCTCGCTCGCGCAGTGCGTCGTGCAGCCGATCGCCGCTGAGCGACAGGTAGCGGTAGGGGTGGATCGGCATGACCGATGACGCCCCGGAAGCGTGTACGGCGATCGCATCCCAGACTGCCGTCGTGGCGCAGGACGGCACCTGAGGCTCTCGGCTCCAGTAGGCCCAGGCTCGAGCGCGCATGTCGTGGCGTCCGTCGTCGATGACCAGGATGCGTCGTTGCGGGCTGGAGCGGTCGACGAGTCGACCCGCCAATGACAGGCCGGACAGTCCTGCGCCGACGATGACCACGTCATAGGCGACGCGCATCGTGTTACCCGTTGCCGTGCCGGTGCGGATTCAGCTGCCTGCCGACTCTCACTTCCGCGAGCGGGCCAGCGCGCGAGTCAGGAGCAGCACGACCGTGACGATCACCGCTCCCACGATCACGGTGTTCGGGTCTACAGCAGGCCGCCAGGTCACGTTGCCATCGCGGATGACGAACGCCCCGGCCGGTCGCGCGTTCATCCCGAAACCGCCGCCCTCGCCCTGCTGGCCCTCGTCGTCCGTTCCGGTGCCACCGCCCCCGCCGCCCATGACCCGGGCCGCAGGGATGAACGTGACGCCGTCCTTCTCGAACGGCTCGCCGAAGACCTTGCTCACGGTGATGGCGTCCTTGGCGTTGGCGATCATGTCGTCGAATTTCATGGCGTCTCCCAGGTTCTACGTGACCACGACGGTACGCCGGACGCTGAGGGGTCGCGACCGGTCAGGCCGGAACGAGCTCCTGAGCGACGAGGTAGGCGAGGGTCAGGCCACGGCCCAGGGCGAAGCCGCTGTTGTAGCCGCTGCCCATCGTCGTCAGGGCGGCGACGGAGCCCACGGCGTAGAGACCCGGGATCAGCTCACCGTTGACGTCGAGCACATGCGCGTCGGCGTCGGCATGAAGCCCGCTCGAGCCGATCCCCGTGCCGACGAACTTCAGCCGGGTGCCGTGGAAGGGCGCTTCGACAAGCGGTCCCAGCACGGGGCTGGGAGTGTGCGCCGGGTCGCCGCAGAATCGCTGCACGAAAGTCACTGAACCACGCCCGAAGTCGGGGTCCTCGCCTGCGGCAGCATGCTCGTTGAAGCGCGCGACCGTCGTCGCGAGGTGCTCGCCATCGACGCCCAGCATGTCGCCCAGCGCCTCGAGGTCGTCCGCGCTGCTGACGAACTCGGCCGGGTACTCGCCACCGGGCGGAGTGAGACCCAGGCCGTACTTGCGATGATGCTGCTCGTCCCACACGAGGAAGAACGGGAGATGACGGTCGGTCGGATTCAGTGCCGCCTCGACGATCGTTACCCAGTACGAGTCGTCGCAGAATCGATGGCCCGTCGCGTCGACCATCAGGCAGTGGGGGAGCGCGTACTCGGGTCCGTTCGACACGCCCGTCTCTGAGCGGGAGTTCCATCCAGGAACGATGGGCGTCCGCGTGGCCGGAACGCGGGCAACGCCTGCGCCGACAGCCCGCGCCATCGTGATGCCGTCACCCTTCACGCTGGTGGGGGCGAGGCTGCTGAAGTCCTCGGGGTCGAGGCCGAGGAACTCCTTGACGAGGTCCGGGTTCCAGTCGTACGTGCTCGTGGCCAGCACCACGGGGCCGTGCATCGTCAGCGACCCGTCAGGACCCGTCGCCTGCACGCCGATCACGGCGCCGGAGTCGTCGGTGAGCAGCCCAGTGACGGGCGTGGACAGGCGAATCTCGATGCCGGGCTCGCGCAGCACCCGGGCGAGGAAGCTGGCCACGACTCCGGTGCCGAAGGTCAGCGGATCGGCGTCGGCGGTCTGTGTCGGCCTGGTGACGTCGGTCTTGCCGAATGCCGGTACGCCGGCATGCTCGGCGATGCCCGCATCCTCATCGGACGAAGAGACGGCAGACGAGCGTCGTCCCTTCACGTGCATCTCCGCGTACGTCATGCCGACGGGGAAGTTGGGGCTCACGCGAAGGCGGTCGCGCCACTCGCCGAGCACCTGGCCGTCGATGACGGCGTTGGTCAGGTAGCGGCCCACGTCGAGGGCGCCCGCCGCCTCGGAGTGGTAGTCGGCGAGGTCCGGGATGATCTCCCACGCAATTGCACCCTCGCGCTCCCAGTACTCCATGGCCTCGGGAGCGGTCTGCAGCCACCGGGTCATTGCGGCCTCGTCGAGCAGTTCGGGGTGGTCCTTGGTCAGGTCCCGGACGTATGCCTCGGCGAGCGTGAGGTCATCGTCGATGCCGGCGCGGGCAGCGACATGGTTCGCGCCTACCCACACCATCCCGCCCGAGTAGGCGGCAGCGCCACCGACGAGCTCGCTGGACTCGAGCACGACTGCGCGGCCGCCACGCAGCGCCACGCCGAGGGCAGTGGCGAGACCGGACAGCCCTGCACCGACGACGATGACCTGTGTACTCACGCGCACTCCCAGTCTTCGCTTCGGATCTTCGCAGCGCGGTCACCTTAGCCGGATGGCAGGAGATGCAGGAGTCACCGTCGGTCACGCATCGCTATGGCGATCCGCTCGGCGAGAGGCGGTTCGATCACGCGGTCGCTGTCACGCAGCCCAGCGACGACTGCGGTGACGCCGACAAGCGCGGCGTACAGGGGCGGACAGGTCGGACAGGTCTCCAGATGCTGCTCGACCTTGGCGGCGGCATCCGGTTCGAGTTCGCCGTCGAGGTACTCCGACACCTGTGCGCGTGCGTCCCAGCAGCGCAGAGGCACACCGTGGAGAGCCAGCCGTCGCTCGTGACCGGAGGCGAGAGCGGAGACCAGGGCCATCCGACCTCGGCGCAGCCGCTGCTTCGCGGCGGGCAGCTCAGTGTCGGTGAGGTCGGCGATCTCCCGCATGGTCAGCCCTTCCATGTCGTGCAGGACGATGGCGACGCGATAGGCGTAGGGGAGCCGCACCAGGGCGTCGAGGATCTCGTCGTGGGTCTCGGCGTTCGCGATGACGGCCGCGGCGTCGACGGTGTAGTCGTCATCGCGCCACCTGTCCTCGAGCTCCTCGACGAGCATCTCCTGCGGACGTCGGGCCTGGTCGATGGCGATGTTGTGCATGATCCGCCGCAGCCAATGCCTCAGGCTGGACTCGCCACGAAAAGAGTCGGCGCGCTCGAGTGCCCGGACGACGGTGTCGTGCAGCAGGTCTTCCGCCCGGGCCTCGTCCCGCATGAGGGCCCGGGCGGTTCGCATCAGCGCAGGCAGCTCCGCGGTGATGCGGGCGGCAAGGTCCTGCGTGGGGGCGGTCATCGGATCAGTGAACCCGAACCTGATCGCCTGCGGGAGTCGATGACGAACTGGGGCGGTAGGTCGACAGGCCGAACAGCCGGTACAGCGGGCAGAAGCCGGCGATGGCGGTCACGGCGAGGATCACGGCCACCACCACGAGGACGATTCCCGCGATCGTGCCGAAGCCGACGATCGCGGCGACGATGAGGGCGCCGGCCGCGGCGACGGCTCGCAGCACCCGATCGAGTGTTCCTTCGTTGCGCTTCATGGTGTGTCCTTCGGTTGGCCCGCTCGGGCGGGGTTGTTGTTCCTTCAGCCACCTAGACGGATGACCTGCCCGGAGGGATACACCTGCGGATTGAGACCCCGGTCACACCGTCAGGCAGAAGGCCCGTCGCCGGTCGACCCGTCGGAACGCGTCGCGAACTCGTGAAAGCGTCTGCCCGTGTAGTGATGCACGCGCTGTCCGTCGTAGCACTCCAGGTCGATGATGATCAACCCGTCGACGTTGGCCATGCCGCGAATGCGGCTGAAGCCGAGCAGGACCTCGGTTCCGTGTGCTGGGCAATAGGCGTTGAGCATGGTGTTCCTCTCGATTGTGTGGGCTCGGGCCTCCTTGCGAGGTTGCGGAGGGCGCGAAGGACGACGCTGATCCGGGGCAGAAGCCCTCCCCGCGCTACCGGGCCCTTCGCGCGGCCTTCCCGTGCGAGGGTGATGGCACGGCGGTTCTCTGCCTCGCGGTGCAGATCGGCCTGACGAAGAGCATTCAGCTCGGCGGTGAGGTAGGGGTGGAACATGTCGCCTCCGTGGAATGGGTCAAGGCCGCGGTCATGGTGATCGGTGTGGCCTCGGGGCTGATCCTCGAAGCGGGGAGTTTGACGCGGCGTGTGACGGCAAACCCTCGGATGTAGGGTGCCGCGGGTGGCTGCTCCCAGATGTCCCCGATGCGGGGCGATCGCCTTCCTTGAATCGCAGGAGTGCACGAACTGCGGGGCCAGCATCGGGTACCACTACCCGTCGCTTTCGTTCGTCGCGGCCATTACGGAAGGGTCGATCCTCGACGGCACTCGCTGGGTGCGCTGCGCGAACTGGTCATGGCAGTGCAACTGGCTGGTGTCCGTCGACGACGAGTCGGGACGATGCTTCGCGTGCCGGTTGACGCGTCGACGTCCGGCCTCCGACGACACCATCGCGCTGGAGAAGCTGGCCGATACGGCGGTGGCTCTGCGAAGGCTGCTGGTGCAGCTTCTCGAGCTCGGACTGCCGGTGGTGCCCTACTACGAGCGGGAGGGCGGCCTGGCCTTCGACCTGCTGTCCAGCCGCAGCGGCGAGCCGGTCGTGATCGGGCATGCCAACGGAGTGATCACGATCGACCTGGCGGAGAGCCTGGACGCCCACCGCGAGGCGCAGCGCGTGCGGCTGGGGGAGCCCTACCGCACCATGCTCGGGCACTTCCGCCACGAGGTCGGTCACTACTACCAACAGGTGCTGGTCGCCGCCGAGCCGCTGCTGGGCGAATGCCGGGAGCTGTTCGGTGACGAGCGCGCCAGCTACTCGGATGCGCTCGAGCGGCACTACGTGTTCGGTGCACCCGAGGACTGGGCTGACAGTTTCATCTCCGAGTACGCCACGATGCATCCGTGGGAGGACTTCGCGGAGACCTTCGCCCACTACCTGCACATCACCGGGACACTGGCGACCGCGGCTGCGGCCGGCGTCGTCCTGGACTCCGACCGAGTCGACGGCGTCATCCAGCACGACATCGTCCCGGCCCTCGACTACTCGGAGCTGGGGCTGGACCGGGCCCTGAGCGACTGGCACTGGCTGTCGATGATGTTCAACCGCGTCAATCGCTCGATGGGCCAGAGGGATCTCTATCCCTTCACGATGAATCAGCCGGTCATCGACAAGCTGGCGTTCGTCCACAAGGTCGTCAGCACCGCACGAAGGACGGCGTCGCGGTGACGCAGAGCGAGCCGACGCAGGTCGAGCGACTCCTCGGGCAGGCCCATCTCGAACTGGGCGACGTGACCGCAGGAGACGTCTCGTCCGTCTACCCGGCCCTGGCCGAGGTCGACCCGCACCTCTTCGGGATCGCCGTCGCGGACATCGACGGACGGCTGAGCGAAGTGGGTGATTCGCGCGCCGCCTTCACGATCATGAGCTGCGCCAAGCCTTTTGTCTTCGCCCTCGTGAGCCAGGCCCATGGACTTGACGCGGTGCGCGGCCAGATCGGGGTCAATGCGACGGGCCTGCCGTTCAACTCGCTGGCGGCCGTCGAGCGCGACCCGTCGTCACGGACGAATCCCATGGTCAACGCTGGCGCCCTCGTGAGTACGAGCCTCCTGCCCGGGACCTCGACTGCCGAGCGCTGGGACGTCGCGTTGGCTGGCCTGTCCGGCTTCGCCGGGCGGGCGCCTGAAGGTGCACGACGTCATGTACGCCTCGGCTTCCGCTTCGAACCACCGCAATCGCGCGCTGGCCCTGCTCCTCACGGACCGGCAGGCGCTGGCCGGCGACCCCGAGGTCGTGACCGACCTCTACACGCGCACCAGCTGCCTCGAGGTCACCGCGGCGGATCTGGCCGTCATGGGGGCGACCCTTGCTGCCGGCGGCGTGAACCCGGTGACGGGCGTGCGCGTGGTAAGCCCCGACGTTGCCCGCGCCACCATTGCCGTCATGGCGGTTGCCGGCCTGTACGAGACGACCGGCGACTGGCTGCTCGACGTCGGGCTTCCGGGCAAGAGTGGCATCGGAGGCGGCATGGTGACCGTGTCGCCGGGCAAGGGCGGCCTCGGCACGTTCGCGCCACCACTGGATGCTGCCGGCAACAGCGTGAAGGGTCAGCTCGTGGCCCAGCGGCTGGCTCGCGAGCTCGGCCTCGACATCTTCGCCTAGTCCTCAGCCTGCCGACCCGCGGCCGTGCGCATGCGCCACGCGTCGGTGACGAGCTCCTTCAGGCGTCGTCTGCTGACCTTCTCGAGTCGGACCATCACGAGAGGCACGTTGTCGTATCCGGCGGCGGTGAAGAAGAGGTCGGGCTCGCCTCGAAGCAGCGCCTGCTTCTCGGCCTCGTCCCCGACGAAGAGAACCGCGATGTCGGTGCGAATGACTCTCGGCCGGCCGGGGATGCGCTCGGGATACGACCAGACGAAACCGTGACCGCCGACCCTGAAGTCGAAGCCGTCGCTGTCGATCTCGACTACGCCTGCCAGGGACAGGGCGATGCTGCGCACATCGTCGGAATCAGACACCCATTCACCGTAGTGTGGCGGGGTGACGTCGGCCGCGGAGTCTGCGAGGGTGCGCAGTCGGATCGAGGAGGCCCTCACCGCGGACGAAAGCCTTCTGGTCGAGATGCGGCGCGACCTGCACGCACACCCCGAGCTCAGCTCGCGCGAGACGGGCACCACTCTCTGGATCGAGCAGCACCTCCGGGACATCGGACTCGAGCCCACACGATTGACGGTCGGGACCGGCCTCGTCTGCGACCTTGTCATTGGCACCCCGTCGGATGACTCGCCCATCGTCGCGCTCCGAGCCGACATCGATGCCTTGGCGATGCAGGACGAGAAGGACGTCGGCTACCGATCCCAGGCGGACGGTGCCGCCCACGCCTGCGGCCACGATGTGCACGTCACCGCTGTCCTGGGCGCTGCTCGCGCGCTCGCATCGGTCGCGGCCGATGCGGGTGTCTCGGGCACCGTGCGTCTGGTGTTCGAGCCGGCCGAGGAGACGGTTCCCGGAGGAGCCGTCGACATCCTCCAGGAGGGTCGCCTCGAGGGGGTGCTCGCCATCTTCGGGCTGCACTGCGATCCCAAGGTCGACGTCGGGCACGTCGGCACGCGCGTTGGGGCGCTCACGTCGGCCGCGGACCTCGTCGAGGTCATCGTGCGAGGGCCCGGCGGCCACACGGCGCGGCCCGAACGGACGGTCGATCTCGTGGCGTTGCTGGGTCGCCTGGTCACCCAGACCCAGGGAGTCCTCGACTCTCTCACGGAGCGCCCTGGCGACCTGCGCCTCGTCTTCGGTGCCGCGCATTCCGGTGACGCGGCCAACGTGATCCCGTCTCATGGGTTCGTCCGCGGCTCTCTGCGCACGCCCCGCTACGACGTCTGGCTGCGCACCCCCGACCTCTTCCACGAGGCCGTCGAGCAGGTGCTCGGCGCCAGTGGTGCCATGTGGGAGATCGCGCACCGTCGCGGAGTCCCCCCGGTCATGAACGACGAGGCGATGACCGGTGTGCTCGAGGTCGGTGTGCGGGACGCGCTGGGCGATGACGGAGTCGTGGAGACCGAGCAGTCGTGGGGTGGTGACTCGTTCGCGTGGTACGTGGAGCGCATTCCGGGGTCCTACGGCCGGCTCGGCGTCCACGACCCCGCCTCGCACCGACCACGACTGGATCTACATGCCAGCACCTTCGACGTCGATGAGCGGGCAATCCGCTGCGGTGCAGGGGTTCTGGCCTATACCGCGCTCGGCGCGCTGCGTCACTTCACCCGATAGACAGACTCGCTAGATCGAGGACCACAGGTGCACGGGCTCATTGCTGTGCATACGCGTCACGTACTCCTGGGTCATGACGCGAAGCGCCTCGTGCCGTGCGAGCCCCGTCGACTCCAGCTTGCGCACGGCGTCGACCTGCCACGTGGCCCCGTTACGCCCGGTCGTGCAGCGTCCCTCGATGACGCTCATGAGGCGTTCGCGGATGGCGTCGTCGACTCCCCACTCCTTGAGGCCCTCGTGCGCGAGCGGCACGAGCTTGCGGAGCGTCAGCTCACTGACCGGCAACTCGCCGCACCCGGGCCAGAACACCGTGGCATCAATCCCCAGGGTGGCCGCATTCGTGAAGTTCTCCTCTGCCGTAGTGAACGCCATCTGGGACCACACCGGGCGCTCCTGGGCGGACAGCGCCTTCAGCGCGCCGAAGTAGAGCGCGCCGTTCGCCAGCATGTCGACGACGGTGGGGCCCGCAGGAAGCACGCGGTTCTCGACCCTCAGGTGCGGGACGCCCTCGAACACGTCATAGACGGGCCGGTTCCAGCGCCACACCGTGCCGTTGTGGAGTCGCAACTCGCTCAGTTGCGGAGTTCCACCCGCATCGAGAACGGCGAGAGGGTCTTCGTCATCGACGATCGGCAGCAGGGCGGGGAAGTACGACGCGTTCTCCTCAAACAGGTCGAAGACGCTGGTGATCCAGCGTTCCCCGAACCACACGCGCGGGCGGACGCCTTGTGCCTTCAGCTCGACCGGGCGCGTGTCAGCCGCCTGGCTGAACAAGGCGATGCGAGTCTCGTTCCACAGATGCCGTCCCAGGAAGAACGGCGAGTTGGCGCCCACGCCCACCTGCACGGCGGCAAGGCACTGCGCGGCGTTCCAGGTCTGAGCGAACTCGTCGGGGCTCACCTGCAGGTGGAACTGGGCGCTGGTGCAGGCCGCCTCGGGGATGATCGAATCGGCGGACGCCGCCAGCGCCTCAGCACCGCCCCGGATGTCGATGTGGAGGTCCTCACCCCTGGCGAGGAGCAGTTGCTGGTCGAGCAGCGCATACCGGGGGTTCACGCTGAGCGACTCCGGAGTCATGTGCTCCTCGAACACCGTCGGCAGGATCCCGATCATCACCATGTGGGCACCGATCTCGCGAGCCCTGCCGTCGGCCTTGTTGAGTGCGTCCCGCACCTCGTGCTCGTAGCGATCGATGCCGTCCTGCCTGAGGCTCTTGGGCGGCACGTTGATCTCGAGGTTGAACTGACCCAGCTCCGGCACGAAGGCCGGGTCGTCGATCCTCGCCAGCACCTCGGCATTGCGAAGCGACGGGCGTCCGTCGTCGTCGACGAGGTTGAGCTCGACCTCCATACCGGTCTGCGGCTGCTCGAAGTCGAACTGCGATTCGGCCAGCATCCGGGCTAGCGCGTCCAGGCACCGGTGCACCTTGTCGCGAAACACCTGCCGGTCCTCGCGTGTGAACGCGCGGTCGGCGACGTCCTCTCCCATGCACCTAGCGTGGCCCATCTGTCGGACGGTGTCCGGCGCAATGGGTTTCCGCCTGCCGTGCTCGGGTGTCCTAGCCCTGGGTGCTCTCGTTTCGGCAGGCGTCATCGAGTTCGTGCTGTAGCCGCACGCGAAGGGTGTGCGGGATGGATATGGCGTTCTGGTACGGGTTGAATCCCTGGCCTCGGTGGTCCGCCGAGAAGTTCTGCACGCCCGCGTTCACGAGAACCACGTTGAAGTTCGGGTCGTCTGGGGTCGACTGCGCCAGCAGCGCCCACGGATAGAAATCACAGAGATCGGCGGGCCATTCAGTCCTGAGCACGGCCTGGCCATGGGCTGGAACTCTCGCCACGCGTGCCGTCCCGAGTGGCGCGGTCGGGAAGGCGAACTGAAGGAAGATCGGGAACTCAGCCGAGTTGCGTACGTGTACTGACAATCGCATCGTCCTCGTGGCTGGCTGCGGCGTGACCGTCCACTGGTCGAATGTCGATGCCGTCATGACGGTATAGACGCAGCTGCGCTGCAGAACCTCTCGCCATGCAGCGGCTGCCGTGACGGGCAGCGGGACGAACGCATGCAGGACCCGCCCGTAACGATCGGTGCGAGCCACGTTCACCCGGTAGTCGCCGTCGGTCCCCGACCACCAACCCGGTTGTGCGCAGTCGAAAGCAGCGGCAAGGGTCACCTGAGCGGAATGGCCCAGTACCGCCGACCTGCTGTGTGGTGTCGGCAATTGTGGCGCGGCGAGGCCAGGTCCGCTCACGCCGAGCACGTCCACCGCCTCCCCGGCGTCTGGCACGGACACGAGGTAGTTGGCGGCAGGGCCCTCACCGGTGTCGGACCTTGAATACAGGTTCTCGATGCCCATGATGATCTGCGAACTGGCCGGCAAGGGGGTGAAGGCCACGCGGACAACGGGATCCTCAGGTGGTGGACGGTTGACGAGGAAGTACGCCAACCCCGTCCCGGCGATCACTGCCGTGACCGCGACCAGCCATCGGACGCGGTGATGGCCACGTCGGTCTCGCCCGCCGACAGAATCTCGATCGACGGCGTCGTGTCACCCTCAGCCATGTATCGCCGCCTCGCGGCCCCCAGCGCGTCAAGGGTATTTGACGCTCGACGAGGTGCGAGGGCCACGCGATCGCTCAGGAGGAGCAGGGGGTGCGGGACGCGTACATGTCCGTGTCTGCGCCGTCGATCACCGACAGCACATCCGTGTCGATGCAGCACGCGGTCCCGACCGAGACGCAGCCGGACCATTGGCTCTCCAGACCGCGGACGTCCATGGCCGTCGCGATCCGTCGTGCGTAGTCCACTCTGTCCGGCTCGGGGCCGATGCCGATGACGACGAACTCGTCGCCGCCCCAGCGGGCCACGAGATCGCTGTCGCGGCTGGCACGATGCACCGCCTGCGCGCATCGGGTGATGACCAGGTCGCCCGTGCCGTGACCGTGCCGGTCGTTGACACCCTTCAGCCCGACAACGTCGACGAACACGGCGAAGAGGGGCTGTCCGAGGCGCCTGGACGTGCCCACCAGCTGGTCCGTTGCGCTGAGCAGACCATGCCGATTGAGCAGTCCGGTCGCCTGGTCGTGGGTGGCCATGCCCTCGAAGGCACGCTGCGCGATGGCGAGCTCCGTGGCCGATCGCCGCCGTGCGAAGAGGAGGGCTGCGCTGGCACCGATGCCGGTCAGAAGGGCGATGATCCACGGTGCCGCGGCCGCGGGATCGCTACGGATCAGGGTCACCGAGACGAGGGGAACGATGACGATGGCCGAGATGCAGAAAGGCGGCCACATGGCCAGCAGTCCACCGCACAGGACCGTGATCATGAGGATGACGCCGATGGAACTGCCCGACGGGTCCACGGCTTGCCGGTAGCTCAGCGCCGCAACGTTCACGACGATTGCGGCAGCGAACAGCCACGGTGCCCAGTGCGTGGGGACGAACTTCCCCCAGCAGAGTGCGATCACCACGAGGAGGAACAGGCACTGGACGACATCGGCGACGTAGTGGCCGACCGGTGCGACCAGTCCCGTCACGAGCGACAGCCGCGTCGAACAGGACGATGAGCAGTGCCAGCGCCAGCATCACCCACGGGGCCTCCCGCGCGACCTGCTGGGTGACGATGACGTCACGACGTGCCCTCGTGGCCGCGTCCAGTCCGTGATGGTCCACCGCCTGAACTGCGTTCCCGTAATCGTCTCCCCCGGTCATGGCTCGACGGTACGACCACAATTCCGGCAGATCGCCGAAACCTTCGGCTATCCGAACATCGCCCTCGTCAGGGACTGAACGCCAAGACCAGGAAGCCCGCGAAGACGGCGAGGTGCACGCCGCCCTGGAGCAGGGTCGCCTTGCCGGGAGTGACGGTGAGCACGCTGACGATCGCGGTGAGGCTGAGCAGGACGAGCTCGACCGGACCGAGCCCGAGATGGAGCTGAGTGTCGAGGATCCAGGACGCCAGGGCCACAGCGGGGATCGTCAGCCCGATGCTCGCCATCGCCGAGCCGTAGGCCAGGTTGAAGCTGGTCTGCACCGCGCCCCGCCGCGCCGCGCGCCAGGCCGCGAGCGATTCGGGCAGGAGCACGATCAGTGCGATCGCGACTGCCACGACGGAGATGGGGAGGCCGGCGTCCGCCACGGCCTGCTCGATGGACGGCGAGACGACCTTGCCGAGGCCCACGACCGCCACGAGGGAGGCAAGCAGGAGCGCGATGCTTGCCCACACGTTGCCGTGGTGCCCGGACGAGGCCGACTCGGATGGATCCGGGTCACTTGGCGCGAGGAAGTAGTCCCGGTGCCGAACCGCCTGGACGAACACGTAGAGGAGGTACAGGGCCAGCGAGGCGATCGCCGCAAAGGTCAGTTGCGCGGCCGAGAAGGTCGGTCCGGGCGTGCTCGTCGTGAACGTCGGCAAGACGAGGCTGAGCCCCGCGAGAGCCACGATGCTGGCCAGGCCCGCCCCTGTCCCGGCAGAGTTGAAGCGCGCTACGCCGCCCCGCCACGTGGCCGTGAGGATCGCGAGCCCGACGATTCCGTTGCAGGTGATCATCACAGCGGAGAAGACCGTGTCACGAGCCAGCGTCGGCTTGCCCGAGTCGGACGACACCATCAGCACGACGATCAGCGACACCTCGATGACCGTGACGGCAACGGCCAGCACCAACGATCCGTAAGGCTCTCCGACGCGGTCGGCGATGACCTCTGCATGGTGGACAGCCGCGATGACCGCCCCGCCCAGCAGGGCGAGCGCAGCGACGATGCCGATCCCCGCCAGGTCGCGCCCCCACAGCAGGGCAAGTGCGGCGACGGCGGCAAGGGGAACGACGGTGGTCCACGATCTGACGGCTCGAGCCAGAGGAGTGGGTCCGGTGGTCGTGGCCCTCGTCATGAGCGCCGGAGTGCGTTCATCGTCGACCAGGCGCGCGAGGCCAACTGCAGCTGGAAGCGGGCGTCGGGATCGCTGAGGTCGTGTCCGGTCAGCTCCTGGATGCGCCGGATGCGGTAGCGAACGGTGCTGCGGCCGATCGTGAGCGCCTGTGCCGTCGCGTCGTAGTTGCCGCCTACCTCGAGATACCCCGACAGGGTCGCCATCAGATCGCTGCCGTGGGCTGCGTCGTAGTCGATGAGCGCGCCGAGCCAGGTGCGCACGAAGGAGTCGAGCGTGCGCGGGTCGGCGACCTCGGACAGGAGCTGGTAGACCCCCAGGTCGTCGTAGCGCATGATCCCGGTACCGCTTCGCGATGTCTGGGCGAGGCGCAGCGCGACGTTCGCCTCCCGGTAGGACCGCGGGAAGTCCTCCGGGGTACGGCAGATGCCGCCCACTCCGATGCGGGACTTGCGACCGACCTCGCGAAGGAGCGCGGGCAGCAGGTCGGAGTCTGCGGCCTTGCCAGTGATCAGGGCGACGATGTCGCTGCCGGACTGCATGAGCAGGGGGGCAGGGTTGTTGCCTCGCGCGGTGAGGCTGCCGCTGAGCGACTCGCGAACGCGGAGCAGGGCGTCGTCGGCCCCGACGTGCCGGGGGTCGACACTGAGGACGATGACGCGGTGCGAGCGGTTCAGGTCGTGCCCGAGTGCCTGCGCCCGCCCTGCGGCGTCAGCGATCTCGCCCTGCAGAAGGTCGGCGACGAGGTTGCGGCCCAGGCGCAGTTCCGTCTCGGCGAGACCGTGCAGCCGCGCGAGCTCGATGGCCAGGACCGTCGCACCGTGCTCGAGGGCTACCTCCTCCTGATGCCCGGCGAGGTTGTTCGGGTCGACGAGCATGAGCACGCCGAGCACGTCCGAGTGCGGGCGCACCACGGTGAGCAGCCGGTCGCCGGCGCGCAGCGGGCGACCCGCCTGCGTCGCGCCGAGGATCAGGGCGTCGCGCTTCGTGCTGAACACCGCCCGGCCGACGTTGGCGTCCGACGGTCCGGCGCTGGCAATGACCTGCCCGGACCGATCCTCGATCGCTGCCGGAAGGCCGGTCAGCTCGAAGAGCGCATCCACGACACCCTGGTAGCCGCCCCCCGCCAGGGCGACCTGAGTGAAGCGATCGTGGATGGCGGTCTTGTGGCGCAGCGCCGCAACGGTCTCGCTGAGCTGGTCGTTCGCGGCCGCATGACTGGCATGCAGGCGGGCGTTCGCTAGGGCAATGCCGGTCTGCTGAGCGAGAGAGCGCAGCAGGAGCATGTCCGCCTCGGCCGGTGGAGCATCCGCGGTGACGATCAGGGTGCCGACCTGCTCGATCGGACTGGGCAGCCCGAACGCCCATGCCCATGCCTCCCCGGCGATCCGCAACTCGCCGCCGTTGCGGGGGAGGTGCTGCAGTTGAGACAGGATGTCGGCCCGCATCGCAGGCTGATCGATGTCGTCGCGCATCGCGTGCCATCGCGCACCGTCGCCGATCGGCAGGTGCACGCCTAGGGCCTGCGCGGGAACCAGCGCAGGGATCGCGGTGGTGGCCAGGTGGAGGATCTCGTCGAGCTTGCGTCGCTCGGTCATCATCATCGACAGTGCCAGCAACCCGCGCAGGTTCGACAGCTGCTCGCGCAGCGCAAGCTCGGTGTCGGGTACCGCCTGCGGCGTGGAGGCGTGCGTCGTGGGTGCCGTCATGCGAGCAGGGGTCAGGCAGCGCTGAAGTCGTCGCTGGCTATGTGGTGGGGGTTCTCGAGGAGCAGCCCGCCCATGAGAAGGCGAGGATGCGTGCGGAGAAGGTCCATCATCACGCTGCTGCCCATGCGACGCAGGTCGTAGAGGCACAGGATCGTCATGGGGTAGCGCGAGACGAAGTTGTCCGCCCATGACTCGTAACGGACGATGGCTTCGCGGGGAGTGCCGGTGCGGTCGATCCACGACAGCTCGCCGAGGAGGCGCACGAAGTCGAACTGGCCCTCGTCGACCAGCTGCTGTGCGCGTTCCTCCCAGAAGGCGATCGTCAGGTCCGGGTCGAAGGACCCGGTCTGCAGGTAGGTCTGGTCGGAGTCGAAGAGCTCGAGCTGGCCGGACTCGATCGCCTCGCGAGCGCCGTCGATACGGTCCGCGAGGTCGTCGGGCAGGAGCGAGTCGACCACGGCGACGCACTTGTTCCCGCTCTGCAGACCCTCGCGCAGGTAGGGCAGCAGCATGGCGTCGCGCTCGTCGGACGAGTAGTAGAACCCGCACACATGATCGCCGTGCTCGAGCCCGAGCCCCTGTGGATCCAGATTCGTCGTCATCCGCTCCGACCTTTCCGTAGGGGGAAGGTTTAGCACACAGGTTGCCCTACTAGGGCCCCCTTTGCGACATCGAGGCGTCCAGTTTGTCCCGATTTGCTGGCAAGGGCGAGGTAGCCGGAATCGGCCAGAACCCGCTGCGCGTTGGCCCTGGGAGGCCGTAGCCGTGCACCGCGTGCGCTGCTCATGCTTCACCACCGCGCCTGAGACTCCGGCGCCCCGGAAGGAGCTGCGATGCCGCGTCTATCTCGGTCGGATTGGTACGACCTCACACGTGACATGAACTGGGACCTCACCTACATCACCGAGGACGAGGCCTTTCCGCCGGAACTGTCGAACAGCTTCGGCGTGCCCGCCCACGACTGGTGGGTCTGGGACGAGCCGTACAAGATCACCTACACCGAGTACGTGCACAACCAGGCCGGCAAGGACGCCGGCGTCTACTCGGTCAACAACGTCCTCAACCGCTCGCACATCTTCGACAATCTCGAGCCCGGCTGGAAGGCCGCGGTGCTCGCCCACTACGGCGCCATCGCGGTCGCCGAGTACCAGGCCGGGATCGGCGAGGCCCGCATGGGCCGCTTCGGTCGGGCCGCTGCGTGGCGCAACATGGCCACCTTCGGCACGCTCGACGAGACCCGGCACGGCCAGCTGCAGACCTACATCCCGTACCAGGCACTGGCCAAGGAGCCACGGCTCGACTGGGCGCACAAGGCGTACCACACCAACGAGTGGGGCATCATCGCCGCGCGTCATCTCTTCGACGACATGTTCACGGCCAACGACGCGGTGTCCACCGCCATCCAGTTGACGTTCACGTTCGAGACGGGCTTCACCAACCTCCAGTTCCTCGGCATGGCCGCCGACGCGATGAAGGTCGGTGACTTCGACTTCGGCGCGCTCATCGCCTCGATCCAGACGGACGAGGCACGCCACGCGCAGCAGGGCGAGCCGACGATCAAGGTGCTGGTGAAGGCGGGCAAGGCCGACGTCGCGCAGAACCTCCTCGACCGGATGTTCTGGCGGGCGTGGAAGATCTTCGCCCTCCTGACCGGCCTGTCGATGGACTACTACACGCCGCTGGAGCACCGCACGCACTCGTTCAAGGAGTTCATGGACGAGTTCATCAACAAGCAGTTCCTCGACACGTTCCGGGACTTCGGCCTCGAGAAGCCCTGGTACTGGGACCAGCTGCTCAACGAGATGAACTGGGTGCATCACGCGTACCACATCGGCGTGTACTTCTGGCGTCCCACGGTCTGGTGGAACCCGGTGGCCGGCGTCTCGCCGGAGGAGCGCGCATGGCTCGAGGAGAAGTACCCCGGATGGAACGACTCGTTCGGCAAGTACTGGGACGTCATGGGCGACAACGTGCGCGACGGTCATCCTGAGCTCACGCTGCCCGAGACGTTCCCGATGGTGTGCAACAGCTGCCAGGTGCCGGTGTGCACGCCTGCGGGCTACGCGGCCGGCTACCTCGACAGTCCGCTGCCGCACATCCTCGACTTCGAGGGCCGGCGCTACACGTTCTGCTCCGAGCCGTGCAAGTGGGTGTTCGAGCAGGACCCCGACCAGTTCAAGGGGCACCTGTCGATCATCGACCGGTTCCTCGGCGGCGTCATCCAGCCGGCCACGATCCCCGGCGCCCTGGAGTACATGGGCCTGTCGCCGGAGGAGTGCGGCGTGGACGGCAACGACTACGCGTGGGCCGGTCCCGTCATCCCGTCCGAGAAGTCGGCCTAGGCCGCGAGAGAAGGAGACAACTGATGGCTCTTTTCCCCGTGCAGGGATGCGTGGAGGGGGACTTCGTCCTCGTCCTGGTGCCGGTCGACGATCAGGACCCGATGAGCACCGTCGCGCAGGCGATCGCCTACCACGGCATCGGCAAGCGGGTGGCCGCCCAGGATCGACCGATGCGGGTCCGCTGGCAGGGCGACCTCGTGCCCGATGACGCGACTATCGCGACGTTGGGATGTGCGCCGCTCGATGTCCTGGAGGTCGTCTACGCATGACCGCCGAGATCCTGTGGGTCACTGCTGCCACGACCGACGACCTCTGGGAGGGCGACATCCTCGACGTGGAGGTCGAGGGTGAGCAGGTCCTCCTCGTCCACGTCCTCGACGGCCCCGTCCGGGCGTACCAGGGGATGTGCCCGCATCAGGAGGTCCTGCTCGGTGACGGGAGCTGGGACGTCGACACCAACCGGCTCCTGTGCCCGGGACACAAGTGGGAGTTCGACCTGACGACGGGGGCCGGCGTCAATCCGTCGGGCTGCCAGCTCTACGAGTACAGCGTCAAGGTGGACGGGGACGACATCGTCCTCGGCATTCCCCAGGACGGATCGCGGCACCACAACCGCTTCGAGACCACCGAAGGAGACGAATGACAACGCAACTGAAGATGGTGGGTCCCGTCGTCAGCGGGATGGACGGCGCGCTGGCGGAGGCGGTGATCACCGCGATCGAGGACGACAACCCCGACACCGACGTGGAGGTCGACGACCAGGGCGGCTACATCCGGATCCAGATCCCCGGCCGCTGCCGCATCACGCGGGCCAGCCTCGAGGATGCGCTGGGGCGCACGTTCCACATGCACGAGCTCGAGCCGTCACTGGCGGGATTCGCCGGACGCATGCAGGTCACGGACGAGGACATCACCTGGTACTTGGAGAGGGAGGACTGACGATGGCGACGACAAAGCGCAAGCCGCCGAAGACCTGGAGCCTGCTGGGCGACGTCAAGCGTCGGCCGAGCACCTACGAGGTCACGGCCGCGAAGTTCAACTACCACTTCCGCCGGGAACCCGCACCGTTCGAGATGGATCCTGGTGCACCGATCAACAAGTGGTACCTCGCGAACCGCGAGGGCTCACCGTTCAACGTCGAGGACTGGGAGGGCTTCCGCGATCCCGCTCGGCTGACCTACTCGGACTACGTCATGGTGCAGCACGACCGCGAGACGTACCTCGACGCCGTCATCGACCATCACGAGGCCGCGGAGAGCGTCGCCGACCTCGACCCGGCGTGGGTCGCCGCGCTGACCAGCATCATCGTGCCCCTGCGGTTCCCGCTGCACATCCTGCAGATGACGGGCCTGTACGTGGCGCAGATGGCGCCGAGTGCGTTCATCATCAACTGCTCCAACTTCCAGGCAGCCGACGAGATGCGCCGCATCCAGCGACTCGCGTACCTCACCAAGATGCTGGCCAACGATCACGGCGACGCCATCGCCGAGACGGAGTCAGCACGAGGGCCGTGGGAGAACGACGCGCACTGGCAGCCGATGCGCAAGATGCTCGAGGAGATGCTGGGCGTCTACGACTGGGGCAAGGCGTTCGCGGTGTTCAACCTCGTGGTCAAGCCGACGATCGACGAACTGGTCAACGCCCAGGTGGGCGCCCTGGCGGAGCGAAACGGCGACGAGATGCTGGCCCAGCTGCTGGCCGAGTTCCAGCGCGACAGCCAGCGCAGCAAGGACTGGACCGCGGCGCTCGTGCAGTACGCCACGGCAAGCGATCCCGCCCTCGCCGACCTGCTGCTCGGTTGGGTCGACGAGTGGACGCCGGCTGCTGAGGAGACCGCCGTGGCGTGGGCTGCTCTGCTGGCTACGGCTCCGAACGCCCTGCCGAGCGGTCAGGTGATCGAGGCCGCCAGCCGCGCGCGCGCGGATCTGCTGGCCTCCTGCGGGCTGTGAGCGCTCACCCAGCCGGTTCGGCTGACCTGCGCGTCGAGGGTGATGCGGGCTTCCGTGTCACCCTCGACGGGTCCGGCGAATCGTTCGCGGTGGCGCCCGACGAGAGCGTCCTCGGGGCGGCGCGGCGGGCAGGGCACTGGCTTCCCTTCGAGTGCGGATGGGGGAGCTGCGGCCGCTGCCGCGCGACCCTGGTCGAGGGCGAGCTGACGTCGCTGTTTCCCGAGGCGCCGGCCATCGAGGCACGGGATGCGCGCCGCCGCAGGTTCCTCATGTGCCAGTCCACTCCCGCGACCGACGTCGTCATCAAGGCGAGCAGCATCGAGAGCCAACCGCCCGACGAGCGTCCGGTGGTGGATCTCCGCGGCACTCTCGAGAGCGTCAGGCACCTCGGGCCGGACATCGCCGAGTTCACGTTCACCATCGAGACGCTTGACGGGGTGCCCGCGGTCGCTCGCTTCCGGCCCGGACAGTACGCCGTTCTCGAGCTCGCGCCAGGGCTGCGGCGCTGCTACTCGATGGCCAACCTGCCGGGCGACGGCCAGGTGCAGTTCATCGCCAAGCGGTACGCGGGACGCCCGGGCAGCAACCGGCTCTTCGACCTTCCGCTCGGGGCGTCCATCCCGCTCGAGCTGCCGTATGGGGACATGTGGCTACGCGACCGCGACCGTCCTGCGCTGCTCATCGCCGGCGGCACGGGGATCTCGGCGATCCTCTCGCTGGTGCGCAGCATCAACGATGATCCGCGTTGGGACGATCGACCGGTCCACCTTCTCTACGGCGCGGCTACGCGCGACGACCTCGTCTGCTGGGATGAACTGCGGCAGCTGTCCGCACGGATGCCGCAGCTCAACCTGCACGGTGCGCTGGTGAACGCCGAGGAGTCCTGGGAGGGCACTCGCGGCCTCATCACCGAGACGCTCGCGGGTCTGCTCGGCAGTGACCCGGGGCACGACTGGAGCCCGACAGCAGGCATCGTCTACCTGGCCGGCCCGCCGCCGATGGTGCGGGCGGTGCAGGACGTGCTGGCTGCCAACGGGATTCAGCTCGACCGCGTCCATGTGGACAGCTTCGGCTGAGACCTAGCGCGCCTCGTCAGACGGCGTGGCTGCGGCCGGTGGCGACCAGAGCGGTCGCGGTGAGGTGGACGGATCCGTCGGCGCCGATGGGAAGGCTCGCCTCCAGACGGTCCCGCAGTCGCGTGATCGCGTCCGGCGCCAAGGTCGCGACGTACGACGGAGCAGGACCCTGGCCGCCTAAGAACGGCACCCAGTAGTCGTCCACGCTCGCGAACGAGGTCGGAATGGTTATCGTTGTCTCCTGGACGTCGGCGAGCCCGGCCGCGCGGAAGCAGGCGGCGAGCTGCCCGGGTCGACAGATCGGAAAGCGCACCCCCTCGTCAAGATGGGCAGCATCGGGAGCCTCGGCGATGGCGGCCATCCAGAAGCGATGGAGCATCTGCATCCCGCCGGAGTAGTCCCACACGTAAGCCGTGGCGCGTGCCCCCGGCCTGAGGACCCTGCGCATCTCGTGGACTGCGGCCAACGGCTCGGAGGTGAAGTTGAGGACCAGCCCGGAGGCGACTTCGTCCGCCACTCCGAGACCACCGGAAGGGCTTCAGCACGTCCGAGTGCCACGTGGGCACGCGATGCATCGAGTCGTGCGCGTGCTTCCGACGCGTAGCTGGGCGAGGGGTCGACGGCGACGAGTGAGGCGGGTTCCATCGCGAGGCCGTCGCGTGGCTGCAACGCGGCGATCACGGCAGTGCTGAGGGCTCGGCTCCACCGGCCCATGCATCGTTCGTAGGGCTCGGCGGCCGACCAGCCCGCCGTGCTCATAGGTCGTTGAAGACGTTGGCCGTCACCGGCTTATCGTCACGTCCCGAGCGCCAGCGGACAAGCCCATGGCCGCGGCGGGTGTCAGGAACGCCGAGGCTTGGCGCGGCGCGGGGCCGCCTTGGCGACGCTATCGCTGTCGATCTCGGCGACGGTCTCTCGAATGGTCGCCAGATGCCTCAGGAGCTGCTTGCGCTCGGCCTCGCTGAGGCCACTCAGCGCGGCGGTCTGCAGCGCGATGACGCGTGGCAGGAACTCATCCACCACCTGCTGTCCGGCGTTCGTCAACGTGACGAGGACCTTCCGACGGTCGTCGGGGTCCGGCAGCCTAGCCAGCAGGCCCCGACGTTCGAGCGTGTCGAGCAGTGATGTCGTCGAAGCGGTGGTGACGAACATGCGTTGCGATATCTCGGTCGGCGACAGCGGGCCGCCGGCGCCTTCGATGATCGCCAGCGCCTGCCGGCCGGCCGCCGAGAGCTTGGAGGTGCTCGCCGAGTCGTTCGTCATGCCGATGAGCGCGTCGTAGGTACGGACCAACGCCACCACGCTCGCGTTGGCGGACTCGCTGCCACCGGGGAACTCTCGTTCGAAGTCCGAGGCCGTGTGGATGCGAGCAGAAGGGCTCCCCCCTGAGGTGGAGCCCTTCTTCGCCATTCCGGAAAGTCTAGTCAGGGCTGCTCCTAGGCCGCTTCGACGAGGACGCTGATCTCAGGTGCGCCGATCACGCCGCCCTTGTGCATGGCCTCGGCCAGCGACGGATCATCCATGAAGGACTGCACCGAGGCGGCGTCGGGGAAGTCGATCAGTGCGAGCACCGTGTTGCCGTCGTGCAGGACGCGCTGGCCGGTCGAGCCGTGGCCCGTACGGACGCTGGCGTGACCGTCGAATGCGGACTTCCAGGTGTCGAAGTCGGACACCGTGTGGCGAACTGCGAGTGTGGTCATGATGGCCTCCAAGGATGGGGTGGTGGAACCTTGGTCTAATTACTAGACCTCTAGTGACTAGAAGTCAAGCAATATTTCCGCGCACCGAAGTCATCAGAATCGTCAGCTTCTGCGTCGCCCGCGTCATCGCCACGTACTGGTCGACCGTTCCCTCGATCCCACTGCCGAATGACTGCGGATCGACGAGGACCACCAGATCGAACTCGAGTCCCTTGCACAGCTCGGGGGTCAACGACCTGACCCGGGGCGTCGACGTGAACCAGGGCGCCCCGATGACGCACGCGATCCCCTCGTCGTGCTCGGCGAGCCAGGTGTGGACGATCGCCTCGAGCTGATCGGTGGACCCGTGCTCGACGGGCACACCGGTCGTGCGCACGGAGGTGGGCACGTTGGCGTCGGGCACAGCGGCCCTGATGAGGGGCTCGGCAGCGGTCATGATCTCGACCGGGGTGCGGTAGTTGATGTTCAACGACTTCACGTGCGCTCGATCGAGGCCGACGCGTTCGAGCCGCTCGGTCCACGACTCGACGAATCCGTGGCGGGCCTGGGCCCGATCCCCCACGATGGTCAGACTCCCCGACGGGCAGCGCCGCAGCAGCATCTGCCACTCGGCGTCGGTGAGCTCCTGGGCCTCGTCGACGACGATGTGCGCGAAGGGGCCGGCGAGGTGGTCCCGTTCGGACGAGGGAAGGGCACCCTCGTCGACGAGGGCGTCCCTGATACCGGGCTGGCGAAGCTGGGCGAACATGCCTTCGTCGTCCGCCACGAGAAGCTCCTCGACGACGCGATCCATCTGCGTGTTCTGGGCCGACACAGCTGCCGCGGCGCGGCCCCGGCGGCCAGCAGCCCTCCGATCCCCCAGCCGATGTCGCGCTGCGTCGAGCAACGGCAGGTCGGCGACCGTCCAGGCCTGCGGATCCCGGCGCTGCAGGCTCGCGACCTCGTCGGTGCTGAGCCACGGCGCGCACAGGCGCAGGTACGCAGGGACCGCCCAGAGATCGCCGACGAGATCCTCGGCCTCGATTAGCGGCCATGCGCGGTTGAACGCGGCGCGCAGGTCGTCGTCCCGCGCCAGGGAGCGGCGCACCTGATCCTTCGGAACATCCTCGGGATGCTTGTCGACCAGGATCTCGAGCAGCGCCTCCCACACGTCGTCTCGCACCTCGTTGTGCGGGGCTCCTGGCTCCACCGAGCCGAAGGCCTCCGTCCAGTCCCTCGGGCTGAGCCGCACGTCCGAAACGTCGGTCGACACGGTCATACCTGTCGTAGGCGGCTCCTCGTAGAAGGCAACCGCCGTGTCGATGGCCCGCACCATGCGCACCGTGCCCTTCAGCCGCGCCACCTCCCGGTTGGTCTCGCTGAGAGCGGTACCGTCCTGGGCGACGAGGCCTTGAAGAGTGCTCATCTGCACCCCCTCCTCCCCGAGGCTGGGCAGGACGTCGGACACGTAGGCCAGATAGGGCTCGTGCGGGCCCACGAACAGCACGCCACCGCGGCGGTGGCCCAGTCGCGGGTCGGAGTACAGGAGGTAGGCGGTGCGGTGAAGCGCCACGACGGTCTTGCCGGTGCCAGGTCCGCCGTCCACGACCAGCGCACCGCTGGATCCTGCGCGGATGATGGCGTCCTGGTCGGCCTGGATCGTGGCCAGCACGTCGCGCATCCGGTCCGATCGGTCGGTGCCCAGGCTCGCGATGAAGGCGGACTGGTCGTCGAGTGCCGCGTGCTGCTCGAATCCTTCCGCAGTGAACACCTCGTCCCAGTAGTCGCTGACCTGCCCGTGGGTCCAGCGATAGCGGCGGCGGCTGGCCAGGCCCATCGGATTGGCGTGCGTCGCCGCGAAGAACGGTTCCGCGGCGGGTGAGCGCCAGTCGATCAGGAGCCGCCCTCCCTCGGTGTCGGTGAGGCCGAGCCTGCCCACGTACACCGTCTCGGCGTCGTGCGTCGTGACCATGCGTCCAAGGCACAGGTCGAGACCGAACCGACTCAGAGCACGCAGGCGAGCCGACAGTCGATGCACCTCCAAGTCGCGATCCATGGCCTCCTGGCCGATGCGGCCTGGGGCTCGGAGGGCGGCCTCGAGCCGGTGCTCCAGGGCGCTGATCGACTCGTCGAGGCTGACGGCGATGGCGGTGAAGTGCTGCTCGTCACCGGCGATGAGCGATGGATCGGCCTTGGCGGCCAGGTGGTCGGCAAGGTTGAACGCGCTCGTAGTCACGTGCTCCACGTCATCTGCTCCGGGGGACGACCGTCTTCCGCCGGTGATTCTCGACCCCCGCGAGGGCCTTGCCGCAAGCCCCACGCTGCGCTATATGGTGGAGAGAGAGGCGGGTGATGATGCCCGATCAGCCCTCCGAGTCCTCGACGACGGGCTCCTTGATCGCCTTGACCTTCATGACGAGCCTGAAGAGGCCCAGGTTCACGGGATCGGAAGTCATCGTCGGCACGGGACCGGCTCGCAGCAGGTCGTTGAAGGCGGACGACGTGACGATGACGGGTGAGGTAGCCGTGATCGTGCCGCGCGTGGCCTGCTTGGGCAGCTTCTTCCGCGCGCCGGTGCCGAGGTCGAGGGACTCGTCCCCGTTGGAGGCGCCGATGCTCGACGCGTACGCCGTCGCCACCGTGAAGGACAGTCCTGTCAGTTCGACCGTGGCGCCGTTGCCGGTGACCGTGATAACGCAGGTGCTCACTGCGTCCATGCCGTTCTCGCGGCCGTTGAGCTGGATGACGGAGTTGCCGCTCACCGGGATCGAGACGATGCTCACTCCGGAGCCGGCGTCGACCGAGACCTTGGCGGCTGGGGCAGACATTGAGGGTCGCGCCTCCGTCCGTCAGCAACTGCATGAACTCCGACCCGACCGCCCACTGGACGGTGCCGGTCCGCCCTTCATACCACCGGGTCGCCGACGGCACGCCGAGCTGAGCCGCGGTGGCTGGTGTCCCAGCGGGGAGTAGCAGAAGCGCTGTAGCGGACATGCCGATGATCGTCGTGATCGTGCGTCGTGTTGCCACGTCATCTCCAGTTTGCGGTGGTGGCCGTACATGCCGTCGCTGTGCCGTTCACGGGTTGATCACTGTCACTGTTCCCTCCACCCAGCTCGGTACGTAGATCCGACCGGAGCCCTGATCGAGGGCGGGCGACGAGGGGCCCCGGTCGACTCGAAGCGTGTCGATCACGGTGTTCGTCCTCGTGTCGATGACGTACACCGAGTGGCCGTCGCCCTCGTCGAACTCCGGGACGTACAGCCGGCGCCGGGCCGCGTCGACAACCGGTCCGTCCGGTGCGTAGCCGACGGTGATGCGAGCGGTGACCTTGTAGCTGCGCGTGTCCAGCACGGTGATGCGACCGCGGTACGGCCAGCTCGGGATGTACATGCGTTGTCGGGCGGCATCCAACGTGGGGGGACCCTGGTCGATGGCGATGGGCATGCGAACCGTGGCCTTCACCTTGTTCGTGCGCGCATCGATGGCCACCAATGCGTCCGTCGCACCGCGAAGTACTGATGATGCGCCGGGTCGAGGAGGACGAAGTCGGGGAACTTGCCCACCTTGACGTTGGCGACCCGGTGATTCGAGACGGTGTCGTAGACGGCGACGGTGCTCGTCATCGGGACGTACAGACGGTGCGCCGCCGCGTCCAGTGCGGGATCGCCGGGGGACACGCCGATCGGCTGGCTGAACACCACCGAGTTCGTCGTCGCATCGACGGTCGAGAGGGTCCCGGCGCCGTTGTCCGTTGCACTCTGCGTCACGTAGAGGAGTCCTCGACGGGCGTCGAGGACCGGCATCCTCGGATTGCCGATCAGGCCAGCCGTGCTCGTCACGGTGCCGGCTCCGAGATCGACCACCGACACGGATCCCGGGCCAAGGGCGTCGTCGATGTTCGTCACGAACAGCTGGTTTCGGACCCTGTCCAGCGTGAGGTAGGTGGCGCCTTCGACCACCTCGATCGTGCTGACCACCGTATTCGTGGTCGTGCTGATCACCTTGATGAGCGGCTTGCCAGCGTCGAGCACGTACAGCAGCGCCTTGGACGAGTCCAGAGCCATGTCCGTGGGCTGGGTACTGGTCTCGATCGTCGCAACGATCGAATCCGCCGCGACGGCCTGGCCGGAGAGCAACGCGCTGGCCGCGAATGCCGCTGCCGCGAGTGCGGTCAAGATCGTGCGGCGCCGCATTGCCTGAACCTTCCTGGGGCCAGCACATCCGGCTCAGGTCATTACTACGCCCATGAAGCGGTCGTGTCCTGTTGGTGCTTCAATGCCGGCATGAGCGTTCTCCCCACCGGAGTCGGCATCTCGCGTGCTGAGGAACGGCAGCGGTTGCTGTGGGCCGGACGGACGACGTTCGACATCGTGCTGGACGCGTCCCAGACGCAGGGCCGAGTCGCACTCCTCGACCAGTGGGGGGAGCGTGGCGATGTCACGCCGATGCACATCCACCATGACGACGCCGAGATCTTCTACGTGCTCGAGGGCAGCATCGTGGCGTGGGCCGGCGACGATCGGCTGTCACTGGGCGCAGGCGGGGCCATCTACCTGCCCTCCGGGCAGCCGCACGCTTTCGGCGTCATGAGCCCGACGGCGAGGATCATCAGCGTCACGACCCCGGCGGGCTTCGCCGACTTCGTTCGCGAGGCAGGGGTTCCGGTGCACGGCGACGTCCCCGTGACGTGGGAGTTCGACATCGGTTCGCTGATGGCGGCTGCGTCTGCCCACCGCATCGACATCGTCGGTCCACCGCCCGCCCTACCGCTCGACTAGCCGGTCACCGGGAGGTCGGCCCGGGGACCCGACTCCATCGAGCCGGGCCCCCTTCGATCAGACCCCTTCGGATACCGGAAAGAGCGCGTCGGCCACCAGGCCGTGTGCTTCCCGGTGAACGGACACCGCGGTCTCTGCGTCGGGTGCTTCCACGAGGCAGAAGATCTTGCCGTTCTTCTCGTCGACCCAGTACTTCTTGTAGTCCACGCCGTAGCGCCCTTGGGTCTTCAGGTCGGCCTGGTGGGCCTGCGCGACGGCATCCGCCGTGACGGGTCCGTCCATCGTGTGGATGTCCATGAACAGTGGCATTGCTGGTCCTTTCATCGCCTTGTCGGCCTCGGTCGTGCATGACACCCTTGATCTTCGTGAGCGTCTCGGCGCCTGGCCATGACCGCGACACCAGCCGACCTGATCGCCTGACCGAAGCCGCGCTGGAACGGCTACGGCTGCGCGGGGCGGTGTTCCTTCGCGCCGAGTATCGCGAGCCGTGGGCATACGAGTCGCTCACCGGACCGCAGACCGCGAAGATCCTGCGACCGGATGCCGACAGAGTGATCCTGTTCCACGTCGTGGCCAGTGGCGCCTGCTGGGTCCGCGTCGCGCCGGGGGAGAAGCGCTGGGCGCAGAAGGGTGACGTGATCGTCCTGCCCTACGGCGACCAGCACCAGATGGGAGGCGTAATCGAGACCGAGACCGTGTCGATCAGCACGCTTCTGGCCATGCCGCCCTGGCACGAGATGCCCGTGATCCGCCATGGCGCGGACGGGGAGCTCACCGACGTCATCTGCGGCTACCTGCACTCGTCTGATCCCCTTGTTCGACCCGGACCTCCGCGGTTTCCCACCGGTGTTCGTGGTGCGCCCGCCGGAGGGTCCGGCCCGAGACTGGGTGCAGGCGAACGTCGCGTACGCACTTGAGCAGGCGCACCCTGCCCCTCCGTCGGGTGGCGTGGTGATGTCCCGCCTGCCCGAGCTGCTCCTGTCGAGGTGCTTCGGCTGCACCTGGCGTCCGCACCGGCCGGCGACCAGGGCTGGCTCGCTGCCGTGCACGACCCTGTCCTGCACGCGGCGATGTCGCTGCTTCACAACGCTCCCGAGCAGCATTGGACCGTCTCGACCCTCGCGCATCGCGTCGCCGTGTCCCGTTCACTGCTCGACGCACGCTTCCGCGAGGTACTCGGTCGATCGCCGATCCGCTATCTGACCGAGTGGCGGATGCACCTCGCCGAAGACCTGCTCACGACGACCGAGCTATCCGTTTCGGCGGTGGCCCGTCGGGTGGGATACGACGCGGAGGAGGCGTTCAGCCGCGCCTTCAAGCGCGAGCGCGGGGTGCCCCCGAGCCTGTGGAGGGCTGTTCGCGTCGCTCGGTAGCGTTCGGCCCCAGCGGGCGCACGTCTCGCGAATGGGGGTCCGGTCGTGCTTGTCGCCATTGCCGCGTGCGTCGTCTACGGCGTCGTCCTGATCTTCCTGCAGAAGCTGTCAGGGGTCCCGTACACGGACTTCGCGAGCAGCGAGTCCAACATGCGGCGGGGCGCCCTCGTCCCGGTGGCGATCGCGGCAACGGCACTCGTCGCCATCCTCGCGTTGACGGGTCGGCTGACCGAGGCGCTCACGTACGCACCGCGCTCCGAGGCGCTGCTGCTCTGGGCCGTTCCTGCGGTCATGCTGGCCGGCGCCGTCGTTCGACTGGCGCGCACCGACTGGTCAGCCGCCACCGGCCGCTTCCTCATCGTGGCTCTCGTGACCAGCGTTCTCGTAGGCCTGTCCGAGGAACTGCTCGTCCGCGGCTACCTGGTGGATGCCCTGCAGGGGCAGGGTCTCGCCACGGTCTGGGTCGCGGTCGTGTCGTCCGTCGTCTTCGGGGTCATCCACGGACTCAATGCGCTCAACGGTCAGGACGCGCAGACAACGGTGCTGCAGGTCGTCCTGTCGACGCTCCTGGGCCTGGGGCTCTTCGCCAGCCTCGCCGTCTCTGGCACCCTGTGGCTGCCGATCGCCCTGCACGCGCTCTTCGACTTCTCCCTTCTCGCCCAGGGAAAGATCGCCGACAAGAACCAGACTCGTCGCATCGACATGGTCCTCGTTGCGGCGACGTATCTTCTGTCCTTGGGATCGTTGTTCCTGCTCTGACTGGGAGAGTCCGGGTCAGGCTCGTCAAGGAGTTGAGCGACATGCGCATTGCTGTCTTGGGAACCGGCGGTGTGGGCACGGCACTCGCCGAACGGCTGGAGGGCCTGGGCCACCAGGTGACGATCGGGACGCGGGACGTCGCCGCGACGTTGGAGCGGACCGAGCCAGGCCCCATGGGCGGCGCGCCCTTCTCCGCATGGGCGGCCGAGCACCCCGCGGTGCTGGTGGCGTCGTTCGCCGACGCCGCAGGTCAGGCGGAGGTGGTCATCAATGCCACGTCAGGCGCCGTCTCCCTCGACGCCATCCGGGCAGCAGGAGCGGAGGGGCTCGAGGGCAAGGTCCTCGTGGACATCTCCAACCCTCTCGACTTCTCCGCGGGATTTCCCCCCTCCCTGTTCATCAGCAACACGGACTCACTCGCCGAGCGGATCCAGGCGGAGTTCCCCGGGACCAGGGTCGTCAAGACCCTCAACACCTTGACAGCGGAACTCATGGTGCACCCGCAGGCGCTGGCCGATGGAGTCCACAGCGTGTTCGTGTCCGGGAATGACGCTGACGCCAAGGCGACCGTGACTCAGCTCCTGCGTGAGTTCGGCCACACCGACATCATCGATCTGGGCGACATCACGACGGCCCGCGGCACCGAGATGTTCCTGCCGTTGTGGCTTCGCCTCATGGGCGTCGTGGGTACGCCGATCGTTCAACATCAAGGTGGTGCGCTGACGGGTTGGCCGGGTTGACCAGGTTGGCCGGGCCATCGTCCCGCGCACGTCGGCAGAATTGGCCCATGGTCTCGCTGTCGTTCGTCAATCGGCTCTACACGGTCGGAAGCCTTCGCAACTCCGAGGCGGGCCCGGCCTATCGGGTGAAGAACCGGCTGTTCGACGCCACCCTCACCAGCGTCACGAGGATCGCCATCGACGGAACGCCCTGTGACCTGAGCACGACGGAGTTCGTGGTGGCCGGTGTCCCAAGGCTGGTCGGCTCGATCTCCGCCGACGAGCCGCTGCCCTTCTCGCTCCGGACCGAGTTGGACGTCCGGGTGCAGGGGCCGCCGTTGGCGGAGGGGCCGCACACCATCGCGACGGAGTTCGTGTGCGAGCCGTTCGGCGCGCTCGAGTTCGAGGCGGTCGACTACATCGTCCAGCCGCCACCCGAGCGGCCGCACATCCCCCGTCAGGAGGACGACTGGAGTCGTCAGGCGGTCCAGGTGCGTCAGGACTTCGTCCGCGACGTCACGGGCGTGACGATGGAGCACGCGGCCCGGATCACGTACGACCCGGAGGTCACCCGGGGCAACATCGAGCACCTGATCGGCGTCGCACAGGTGCCGTTGGGGATCGCCGGGCCCCTGCGCATCAACGGCGAGCACGCCAACGGCGAGTACCTCATCCCGCTCGCGACCACTGAGGGCACGCTGGTGGCGTCGTACAACCGCGGGATGAAGGTCCTCAATGCAGCAGGAGGGGTCACCTGCACGGTTCAGGACGACTCGATGCAGCGCGCTCCGGTGTTCATCTTCGACAGCGCTCGGGAAGCCCGCGCCTTCACCCAATGGCTGCAGCAGAACGAGGCGAGGATCGCGGAGATCGCCGAGAGCACCACCAGCGTGGGAAAGCTCCTGCGCATCGAGACGTTCCTCGCCCACCGATTCGCGTTCTGCCGCTTCGACTACACGACAGGTGATGCCGCGGGCCAGAACATGGTCAGCAAGGCGACCTTCGCCGCGACGTCGTGGATCGTCTCCGAACGTCCTGAGATCCGGCACTTCTACCTGGAGTCGAACTTCGCCACCGACAAGAAGGCCTCGCTCGTCAACGTCATGCAGACACGTGGCAAGCGAGTCACTGCGGAGGCCATCATTCCCCGGCAGGTCCTGGGCAGTGTCATGCGCGTGACGCCCGAAGCGTTGGTCCGGCACGGTGCGGTCGCGAACGTGGGGGCATTCCTGTCGGGCGCGGTGAACAACGGCCTCCAGTCGGCCAACGGGCTGACGGCCCTGTTCATCGCGTGCGGACAGGACGTCGCCAACGTCGCCGAGTCGTCGGCCGCGGTGATCCACAGCGAGGTCGTCGACGACGACCTGTACGTGGCGATCACGTTGCCGTCATTGATCGTGGCCACGTACGGCGGAGGTACCGCGCTTCCGACGCAGGCGGAGTGCCTGGCGCTGCTCGACTGCACCGGACCGGGCAAGGTGAATGCCCTGGCAGAGATCGTGGCAGGCACGGTCCTGTCGGGTGAGATCTCGCTCGCGTCCGCGATCTCGGCCCTCGACTGGGTGAGCGCTCACGAGCAGTACGGCCGCAATCGATAGGACTCCTGCGCAACCAATGGTTGCGTGATGGCGGGACCTGGGCTACTGTGATGCGCAACCAAACGTTGCACAAAGGAGAGTCCCATGGAATTCGGAAGCATTGAGCGCGAGATCCTCGTCGAGGCCCCTGCCGACATCGTGTTCGAGGTGATCACCAGCCCCGAGCACATCCGCGAGTGGTGGAACGGCGCCGAAACAGGAGACCTGACGTCCGCCGGCTCCGTCCACGAGATCGCCTGGGGCCGGGACTCCGACGACCCGCACATCGAGCAGCTCACCGTCATCGACGCCGATCCGCCGCGCCTGTTCTCGTTCCGCTGGGTCTATGAGGGGGCCGATGTCGCCAAGCCCGACAACTCCCTGCTCGTCACCTTCGCGCTCGAGACCCGCGGCGACGGCACCCTCGTGCGGATGACCGAGACGGGCTTCCGCGAGAAGGGCTGGGAGGCTGCCGTGCTCGAGGCCGCGTACCAGGACCATGTCAATGGCTGGGACATCTTCGTGCCGAGCCTCGCCGCCTACGCCACGCAGCTGGTGGCGACTCGGTGAGGGCAGACCTCGACGACGACCTGTGGTCGGCGGTCGGCGACCCGATCCGTCGCCGGATGCTCGACCTCCTGCTCGCCGGCGGTGTCGGCACCGCCACCTCGCTCAGCGAGCATCTGCCGGTCACGCGTCAGGCGGTGTCGAAGCACCTCGCGGTACTCGATCGAGTCGGCCTCATCCACGCGACACCCGTCGGACGCGAGCGGCATTACAACGTCGACGAGGCGCAGCTCGCTCGCGCTGTGGCTCAGCTGGAGGAAGTCGGCTCCGCTTGGGACGCAAGGCTTCGACGGATCAAGAAGATCGCTGAGGCGATCCAGCGAGCCCAGGGGGAGTAGCTGCCGAGGCCGGCATGGGCCAGTCATCGAGCCACGCGCGGATCGGCGGCTCCGCGTGCGGCGCCTGGAAGATCTCGAGATGTCCCAGGCCCGGCAGGACATCCGTGCGCACGTCGATCCCTGCGGCATCGAGATTGCGGGCCAACGACGTCGTCTGCGCTAGCGGCACGCTCGTATCCGCGTCACCGTGGATGAGAAGCACGCGCAGCCCAGACGGCACCGCCTTGCCGTCGCGCAGCCACGCCGTCGGATTGACTCGGCGCCAGGCATCGGGAGCCTGCACAGGGCCCTTGCCCATCCACGGGGCGAGCACGGGCTGGAACTGATCGGTGTCGTAGACGCCGGCCAGCCCGATCAGCCCGTCGATCCTGACCACGGGGTACGGACATCGGCTCCCGAACTCGCTGCCGGAGAAGGACACGAGTGCAGCCAGATGGCCACCCGCCGAGTGGCCGAGCACGATGACGTGCGTGGCCGGATGCCCGTGGGCTGCGGCCTGGGCGGTCGCCCAGCGAACTGCGCAGGCGACGTCGTCGACCGCCTCCGGGAACGTGCTGTGGGTGCTCGTCGTGGCGTACGTGATGAGCGCCGTGCTGGCTCCGTCGTCGGTCAGTTGGGCGGCGAGCGGGACCAGGCCGGTGGGATCCGCAGTGGCCCACCCGCCGCCGGGAACCATCACGATCAGCGGGGCGGCTCCCGCCTTCGCCGGGAGCCGGAGCTGTGCCGCCTGGCCAGGGACATAGTCCGCGGTGATGGGCGTTGCGGCGGAGGGGACCAGCGAATCGTGCGTCGCCGTCGCCGTCGCCGTCGGCAACGGTGCAGCAGACTCGCGGGCCGCACCGTCGGTCGCCGAGCCGCAGCCCACGAGCCCGCCCGCGAGCAGCGCGGCCGACGCCCACGCAAGAGCGCGAAGCGGATCGCCGTGGCTCGAGCGGATCACCACGTCTCTAAGCATCGCACTCGCCCGGTGGACTGGCCCAGTACGACCGTCCTACCGTAGGGCCGTGGCGCTCGACCAGGCTCTGGCAGTTCGTCCGCTGCCGTTTCGCCGGACCTTCGTGGCCGTCGAGAGTGCCCTGGCCGTCAGCGGACTCGCGGGCGCGATCCAGTTGTGGGAGGGCATGTACGCGCCGCCGATCACGAACCTCGAGCCCCTCGGCCTCGACACCTGGCGACTGCCGGCCGTCTGGCTGTTCTCCTCGGTCGCCGTGCCATCGAGTATCGCGGCCCTTGCCGCCTTGCGCAGGAGACGTGCGGCGCCGGAGCTGGTGCTCGCAGCGAGCGGCCTGCTGCTTGTGGAGGTGATGGTGCAGATCCCGTTCGTCGGTCCGAGTGCCCTGCAGGCCGTGTTCGGTGGGGTGGCGGTGACCATGGGGACCCTCGCCGGGGTCGCTCGTCGGTCCGGGCGCTGGCACGCGCGCTGATCACGCCTTGGCGGCGAAAGCACCCACGGCGTTGAAGGCGCCACGGTTCGGGAAGACTGCGGCCAGGTCACTGACGGGCTGCCGGCATCTCTGCACCAGGGCCTCGGCCAGGACGTCGCGGTAGTCCGTTGTGCCAGCCAGATCCCCGTCGTCGAGCTTGTCGTCCGACAGACCGGGCCAGTCTCCGTGCACGACACCCCCTACGACGCCTGACCCCAGGATGAGCATCGCGTTGCCGTGACCGTGGTCGACGCCCAGGTCGCCGTTCTCGTGCACGCGCCTGCCGAACTCCGACATCGTCGCAATCGTCACGTTCGACATGCCGTCAGGGCCGAGGTCGGTGAGGAACGCCGTGATGCATGCTGCCCATTCGGACAGGCGATCATGGAATCGACCCGAGTCGACGGTCCCGAGGTTGGCGTGCATGTCCCAGTCGTCGTAGTCCAGGCACACGAGCTGCAGGCCCAGGTTCGCGCGGACAAGGCGGGCGACGTCGTAGAGCGCAGCAGACAAGGGACTCTCGGAGTAGGGACCGTTCTCCTGCAGATGCGGGTAGGCGGCCCCGTTCGCGGGCGAGTAGTCCGCGGACTTCAGTGAGCGCGCCGTCGCAACGGCCCCGAGGGCGGAGTCGGCGGCGCTGCTCAGCGACGGGATCCGGGCGTGCAGGGCAGCCAGTGCCGCGCTCCATCGGGCACCGTCCGCTGCCAGTGCTTCGGGGGTGCTGCCGTAGACACTGTCCAGGGTGAAGTGGTCGATGGAGTCGAAGGCGAGCTCGGCGAACGGCCCGGCCATCGAATCCGGTGCGAGGGAGTCACCGAGGGCGACGCCCTGGAACACCGTCGACGGGGTCCGGAGGCCCAGCGTGCGGTCGATCCATCCCGTGCGCAAGGACGAGCCCGGCGCTGCGCGTTCCATCGCCTCCGTGGCCGCGAAGTGCGACCGGCTGGGGTCCGGTGCGCCGACGGCATGAATCGCGCCGAACGAGCCGGCATCCCACCACGGCTTCAGCGGAGCCAGATCCGGGTGCAGGCCCCAGAATCGGCTTGCCGTCGGGAGCGCCCGCGACTCGGGGATCCCGATGGTGGGGCGTGCCGCACGGTAGCCGGGGTCCCCGAGCGGAACAATGGCAGACAACCCGTCGAAGCCGCCTCGCATGGACAGGATGACGAGCACGTCACCGGAGTAGGCGGGGGTGGCCGCGAACGCCACTCGGGTCGTCAGCTGGGGTGCCGAAAGGCCGGTGAGCGCGGCCGCGGTGAGGCCTGCCGTCCTCCCCAGGAAGGATCGGCGGGACATCGATGCAGGGGGCATTCCGCTCCTCCTATCGAAGCTCGTGGTTTGCGGTGTCGAGCAGCAGTGCGACGGTTCGCACGAGATCCCACGTCACCGCGGGGTCGCCTGCATGGACGTGGTCGTTCGGGGCCTTGCCGAGGAAGGCCAGCACGGTCGCCGCGTCGCGGGCCGGCAGGTGCTCGCCGGTGAGTCGAGCGGCGAGCGAGGCGATCAGCGCGCCGTAGGTGGTCAGGGTGCGCGGCAGCAGCGAGGGGAGCTGTGGCACGAGGATGCGATCCTTCGCCGGCCACCATCCACCGGCGAGGCCTTGGTGCATGTTCCATCGGTGCAGCAGCCCGCCCGCCGCGCCCCAGGCGTCGGCCGTGTCGGGGTAGCCGTCCGGCTGCGTCCATGCGAGGGGCGCCTGCTGCAGCGACGAAGCGATCCAGTAGAGCGCCTCCGGCCCCTTGCGTCGTGCTGGAGCGCCCGCTTGGCGTGGGAGCAGGCGATAGCCAAGCGCGCGCAACGTGGCGACGAGGTCCTCGTAGGGACGTCGGACCTTCGCTCCGTCAGCTGCGGCGAACTCGCGCGATGCGAAGAGTGCACGCAGGACGGGCGCGATCGCGGTGTCGCTGGCGAGGTACACCGACGCCAGGTGGTTGACGAGCGCCTGCGTGGGCTCGTCCGACACGAATCGCACAGCGAGCTTGCGCGCGATACTGCGTGCCGTCGCCGGATGGTGGGCGAGGTAGTCGAGGTACGCGTCGACGACGGCCCGACCGTCAGCAGCCGTATTGGGATGCGAGAACCCCAGGACGCGCACGTGACCCCTCCAGTGAATGGAGGGGTCGTATCGATACTCCCCGAATCGCGGTCGGCGTTCGTCGAACTGGATCGTGTAGCCCGTCATGATCCGCGCCGAGTCGAGCACCATCGCCTCGCTGTAGCCCGCGTGGACGCCGACCGTGTGCAGTTCGAGCAGTTCGCGGCCGTAGTTCTCGTTCGGCGCCATCCGCGTCGACTCGGCCTGGTTCAGGTAGGCGAGCATGGCCGGGTGTGCGGCGCTCGCTGCCAGCATCGCGCTGTACTTGCCCAGGGCGTGCGGGCGGATCACCCTTCGGTCGTAGTCCTGCCGGGAGTCCCACACGCCATCGGATGGACTGGCCACGTTGAGGTGGTTGCTCCAGAACTCGACCATGACCTCGAGCAGTTGCCGCGAACTCCATGTCGCCATCGCGAGCGTGTACTGGCCGAGCGCCTGCATGACGTCCCACGAATACCGGGGAAGGTGGCCCAGTGCTACCTGACGATGGACCTGTGGGATCGTCCAGCCTGCCTCCGGGTAGAGCCCTCGCACGATGTCTCCGTACGGGTCAGGAATGCTCCCTGGCGTCAGCTGCCGGTCGAGCCACGCGGTCGACCCGCGAGAGGTCGCATCGGCTATCGATGTCGGTGTCGGCCCGTACGTCGCCCGACGAAGCAGGTGCAGCACGGCGGACGGAGTCGCACGAACCGCGGCCTCCGTCATCCGCCCAGTATTCAGGCAGCACCGCAATCGTGATGGAGTGAGGCCGTTTCGGCTCAGGCGCCGTTGCGTCCCCCGCCGTGCGGGACGGTGGACGATGGCCTGCTCTGCTGGGTTCCCGGCACGGACGCGTCCCAGTCGTATCCGACTCCGCCGAACGTGCGCACCGCGTCGAAGTAGGTCAGCCCGCCGATGACGGCCCCGTTCAGAGTGGACAGTCCCTTGAGGCCCACCCCGTTGCGGCAGTCCTTTAGCTCGGCACGATTGGCAGGGCCCTTGAGGGCCTTCGCGCAGATCGCGCGGATGTTGTCGAGGAATTCCCGGTCGGCCTGCTTGCGCGACGTCGTGCGGAAGTCCTCGACCTTCTTGGTGAACTCGTTGTACACGGTGGCGCCGAGATAGGCGGCGTCATGCACGTTGCAGGCGGGTCGGACCTGCACAGTGGCGGGGCCGTAGGTGCGGGTGTCGCCGAGGGCGTTCTGCACCCATTCCGGTCCGGTCCCCCAAGCGGCCGTGCCGCACCCGTTCGACACGCTCACGAGCGGTACCTCGCGGGAGAGCCAGGCGCAGTCGGACTTCGGCTCGCCGGGACTGTGGTTCCCGGCCTTGTCCTCCGCCCAGAGGCAGTAGAAGAACGGCCCGGTCCCGCCGGTCGCGGCGGGGAAGCGAAGCACGCCCTCGTGCCCGGAGGCGACGAACCCCGACGTGGCCATCGAGCCGACAAGGTCGCCGCCGGAGAACAGATCGGCGTGGACCTTCACCGGTCCGTCAGAGTCGAACGCCTTGTAGCCCGCAGGGATCTGATGCCCAAGCGTGACGACGTGATGGGTGGGCACTGCTCGCACCGTGGGAGGTATCCGGTCCGTCTTGGGCGCCTTACCCGGCAGCAACGCCAGGTACATGATGACTTCCGGGCCATCGCATACGCCGTTGTCGTTGCAGTTTCGAGAGTCCACCATGGCCTGCACGGTGTTCAACGGAGCCGGTGGCGCCTCCGACTTGCCCACCGCACTTCGCGACGCCGGCACTTTGAGTTTGAGATCGAACGGCAAGGTGTACGTGCCGGCCGAGACTGGCTTGCGCAACGTGGCAGTGTCCTTGGCGTCCATCATGAATCCGAGGGACGCGGTCATGTCGAGGTTGGTGACCAGGCCCGCCCCGAGGGTGAAGGTCTCGGATCCGGACAACGTCACCGTGGACGCTGGATAGATGACGCCGTCGTACGGGTAGGCCAGCAGGTCCGGGCGGTCAGCCGGAACGGGGAAAGCGCCGCCGATCGACCAGGTGACGGTGTGCCCCGCGCTCGACTCCGTTCCCGATAGCGGGTGCGTGGCGGCCCTCGCGCTCGCCCCTGCTCCCGGTGCCGGAAGGGCAGCGATGACGGCGATCACCCCGATCGTTGCGGCGACTCTGGCGAAGGGATTCAGACGATGGCTCATGGCCAGCCTCCACGACCCCAGCACGGGGCCCTGCGGAAATTCTCCGCCCCATCCGGGGCTCGTCGCTCGTTGAGCCCGTCAGTGACCGACGAGCGACTTCACGATCAGCACGCCGATCACCACGACCACGACGCCGCCGACGTAGAGGAGGGCCCTTGCACGGCTGGTCGGTGCGGAGCGTGCCACGAGGTACCCGACGACCATGACGAAGAGGAGGAGCAGCCCCATCGACACCCGGTACGCGTGAGCACCCAGGATCAGGATCGGCAGTACCGCAAGCACCGTGATGACAGGCCCCGCCGATCAGCTGTGCGGTCAGCAGTTGCGACGCGTCGCCGTCGAGCTGGCTCCCCTTCGCCATGAGCCTTGTCGACATCCGGAACGCCACCTGGTGAGCCAGGATCAGGCCGATCGAGGTCAGGGCGACGGTCAGCGCGAGGCTGCCCGCCGAGGTCGCCTGATCGGTTGGCAGGGCAGCCATCACCGCCAGGAGCGACAGGCTGACGTACAGCGCCATGGTCAGGCCTTCGCGCCAGGCTTCGACCTGATCAGGCCCGTGGCCCGCTGCCTCGTCGGACGTGGCGGCACGTTATCGCCCGCTCGCCTCAGTCGCCTTCTGACGGTCGCGCGAGCCCTTCGCTAGGCTGCCGCGACGCGATAGATCAGGGGTGAACCGGATGCTGGGTCGCAGACTGACGATGGTCGGGTCGGCGTGCGCGAGTGCCTTCGTGCTGCTCGTGGGCTCGGTTCCGGCGATGGCGGCGGACGGTCCGGCGTGGGTGGCTCAGGCCGGCACCTACGACTACCTGATCTCGCCCGATTACGACGCCCTCACCTCCGTCGATGCGGTGGCCCGCGGTCACTCGCTCGGATTGGGGACGTTCGACCACCTCGATGGGGAACTCGTCATGGTCGGCGGCACTCCCTATCGCGTGGGAGTGGATGGTGTTCCGCAGCGAGCGGCCGGGGATGCGAGCACGCCGTTCCTCGAGGCGATCACCTTCGCACCGGACCGATCGGGACCCGTCGCGCCGGGAACGACGTGCGCCAACCTCCTGGCCGTCGTCAATCAGCTGGCCGCCACCGACGTCGGCATCGTGGCCGTCCGGGTCCGCGGAACGTTCACCGACCTCGTCACCCGAAGCGTCGCAGCGCAGACCAAGCCCTACCCGGCGCTCGCTTCCGCGGTGTCTGGCCAGACCGTGTTCCAGCTCGGCGAGCGTCGCGCGGTCCTGGTGGGCTTCCGTACCGGGCCCGACCTCGCCGGAACAGGCGCTCCAGGGCTGCACCTGCATGGGATCACGGCGGATCGTTCGGCCGGCGGTCACGTCCTGTCCTGCGTGGCCGGGGGAGATGTCCAGTTGTCCGTCCAGCGGGCTGCCGGCGTCCAGGTGATCGGGCAGCAGCCGTGAGCAGGGAATTCGCGGCAGGTCGTGCGATTCCGTGGATCGGCCTGGGGACCTGGCCCATGGCTGACGTCGAATGCGAGCGCGTGGTCGCGGAGGCGATCGACCTCGGATACCGGCTCGTGGACACGGCCTTCGCGTACGGCAACGAGATCGGCGTAGGGCGGGGCGTGCGCGCCAGCAGTATCGACCGCGAGGACGTGTTCCTGACCACGAAGTTCAATCGTCACAGCCACTCCGTCGCCGGAGTCGCCCGCGCCTTCGAGGACGCAGCCCGAAACATGGCCGTCGACTACATCGACCTCATGCTCATCCACTGGCCGAACCCCGACCTCGACCAGTACGTGGAGGCGTGGGAGGGGCTCATCGCGCTGCGCGAGCAGGGGAAGGTCCGACACATCGGTACCTCCAACTTCCTGCCCAAGTACCTCGATCGGATCATTGCGGCGACGGGCGTCACGCCGGAGTTGAACCAGTTGCAGGTGAACCCCCGCTACCTCCAGCTGGAGGCTCGTGCGCTCAACGCGCAGCTGGGAATCGTGACGCAGTCCTGGTCGCCGCTGGGTCAGGGCACGGGTCTGCTCGAACTGCCGATCTTCGGCGAGCTCGCAGAGAAGTACGACTGCACGCGGGGGCAGGTCGTGCTGGCCTGGCATGTGAACGTCGGCCTGTGCGCGATCCCGAAGTCGTCGGACCGCGGGCGGCTGGTGCAGAACCTGCGTGCCCAGGACATCGTGCTCGACGATGACGACATCGCGGCCATCAACATGCTCGATGGCACCGAGCCCGACATCAAGCACCCCGACTCGTTCTGGCACTAGAGCGGAGGAACCGACATGGCCACAGTCCAGGCGGCGACACTGGTGGCGCCGCGCACCTACGAGATCCGTGACTACCCGTTCCCCACGGATCTTGAGCCGGGCGCGGTGCTCGTGAAGATGACCGCCTCGGGGATCTGCGGCACCGACAAGCACACCTACCGAGGTGAGACGGTGCAGTACAAGGGCACGGAGATGGAGCGGAGCACGCCGTTCCCGATCATCCAGGGGCACGAGAACCTCGGCGTGGTGGAGGCCGTCGGTTCCGGCGGCGCGGTGGCCCATGATGGCCGGCCGTTGCAGCCCGGGGATCGCGTCGTGCCGGCCCCCAACGTCGCGTGCGGCACGTGCCGCAACTGCCTGCGCCAGGACCCGTACTACCTGTGTCGCAACCTGGCGAACTACGGCAACTCGCTGTCCTGCGCCGAGGCGCCATACCTGTACGGCGGCTGGGCGGAGTACATCTACCTGAAGCCCGGTACGCCGATCTTCCGCGTGCCTGACGAACTCCCGGACGATATCGCCGTGCTGACAGAGATCTTCGCGGTGACGCATTCCCTCGAGCGCATCTCGGCAATCCGCCGCCCGGGCGGTTTCCGCCCGGGCGACAGCGTCGCCGTGGTGGGCGTCGGCTCCCTGGGGATGTCGCACCTGGTGAAGGCCGCGCTGATGGGGGCGGGACGGGTGATCGCCATCGACAAGTCGCCGAAGCGACTGGCTCTGGCTCAGCGCCTGGTCAACGCCGACGCCGTCCTCGTCGATACGTCGACCATCGGTGAGGACCCCGGCGTGCGCGCACAGGTACTCGACGTGACCGGCGGCGAGGGTGCCGACGTCGTCGTCAACGCGACGGGTTTCCCGGGATCGTTCGCGCTGGCCACGACGTTGGTGCGCGATGCCGGATCCCTGCTCGAGGTGGGCGCGTTCGTCGACATGGGCCCGGAGGCCTTCAACCCCGCGCAGATCTGCGGGCGCAGCCTCAACATCATCGGAACCGGCGGTGAGGATGTTCAGGCGTACGCCGGGACGCTCGCGTTGCTGGCCCGTCATCAATCCGCCATCCCGTTCGCCGAGATGGTGTCGCACGTGTTCCGCATCGAGGAGGCGGCCCAGGCGATGGCCACGGCGCTCGACGCCGAGAACGCGACCAAGGTGCTGATCTCGAATGTCCTGCCCGCCCGCATGACGTGACGGTCATGCAAACCCGCGGTGCCAAACGGGATATTTAAGACGAATAGCCCTTCAGGGGAATACCCTCCACGAATGGAGGGGCTTGCCTCATCACGCGTCGACACCCTGCGCTTCGCGGGGGGTGAGTCCGACCGGCGGATGAGATCACGGCTCGGTATGCGGGGCCGCCACCGCGTCATCGCGGTCTTCGGCACGACGTCCACCGTCCCGGGATCCCTCGCGCATGAACTGTCCCCCGTGGTCGAGGCGATCGTCGCGGCGGCCGCCCGCGCGAACGCCGTCATCGTCACCGGCGGCACCGACGCCGGCATGATCCGCCTGGTCGGTCGGGCGTGCGCGGGTCGGGCCCGGCTGATCGGCGTCGTGCCCGAGGGCGCACTCAACGACGCGGCCGGAGGCATCGGACTCGAGGAGCACCACGATCACGTCGTCCTTGCTGACGGCAGCGCGTGGGGCGATGAGACGCCGCAACTCGAGCGGGTCATCGACGCCATTGCTGCCGGCTCCCCGGTGGTGGCGGTGCTGCTCGGCGGTGGCGACGTGTCGCAGCGCGAGGTGGACGGACAGCTGCACGCCGGGCGAACGGTCGTCGTCGTCGCGGGATCGGGGCGCCTGGCCGACTCTTTGGCGACGACGCCGCCCGACGCCGGCGACGTCGTCGTGGTCGATGCAGCGGACGGATCCCTCGCCATCGGCGGACTCCTCTCCCGACTGCTGTCCAGGCGAACGCACCGACGGCTGCGGGATCGGGTCGCGGCCCTGTCGGCGCTTCCCCCGATTCGCCGACCGCGGCCGTCGTACGAGCCGTTTCTCGGGTACGCGGCGCGCGTGCGCTACCCGAAGCTGGCCGACGCGATCACCGACGCCGAGGAGGCGGTCCGCGACGCGTACATCGCCACGGACACCGAGGCTTTGGAGGAGCAGCGACGCTTCAGATCCATGCGACTCGCGACGGTCCTCGTGGGCGCGGCCACGACCACCTTCGCTGCTGTGCAGGTCGCGATCCCCGACACCACGTGGCCGGCCATCACGGTCACCACTCTCGCCGCGGCCGGAACGGCGATCACGGCCGCGGCGCGACGGGGTGGGTCGTTCGAGGGGTACCTGCGACAGCGGACGGCGGCCGAGGGGCTGAAGTCGGCGTACTTCTACCGACTCACTCTCGAACCGCTGGGCGACAAGGCCGCGGAGGCAAGGCGACGGCAGGAGTTCGCCCAGAACGTTGCGCGGCTCCGGCACGGGAAGCCGAAGTCGTGAGTGAGCGGGTGCGACGCCGCGAACTCCTCTCCGCATACGAGCAGCGGCGGGTCGCCGACCAACTCGCGTACCACCAGCAGCGACTCAAGGTGGCGCAGCGCGGAAGGCGGCAGATCCTCGACTGCTCGACGCTGCTGTACACCGTGACGGCGTTCATCGGCGCGATGGCCGCCTCATCCGTCGGATCGCGCAGCATGTGGGCCGTTCTCGCGGCGGCGACAGGAGCGGCCGCGTCCGCACTGACCGGCTACGCGCTGATGGCCGGGTTCGAGCGCAACGAGGAGCAGTCACGGCAGGTGCTGGCCTCGCTGTCACTGCTCGATGCATCACGACCCGCCCCGTTCCAGATCGACGCGGCGACGGGCGGCAAGGCGGTCTCTGACTATGTGCGCAAGGTCGAGGCCCTCCTTCAGCAGGACGTCGAGCTGTGGGCGCGCAGCGCGGAGGCCGACGCGCAGGAGATGGCGGCTCAGGAGGCCGCGGCCGAAGGCGGCTCCGACGCGACAGCATCGACTCTCGCCGGCGTCGACGACAGCACGGAAGCACCGACCCCTGACGGGTGAGGCATGGAGCGCCCGCAGTCGACCACGGCAGACCCGCCAGCAGGCGCGCGGGCGGAGTCCGGCCCGTCGCAGTACGACGCCTTCGTCTCGTACTCGCACGCGGACCGTCCGGTTGCCGCCGGCGTGCAGAAGGGGCTGCAGCGGATCGCCAGGAAGATGGGCCGGCTGAACGCCCTGCGGGTGTTCCGCGACGACACGGACCTGACCGCGACGCCCGATCTCTTCGGCCGGTTGACCTCCGCAATGGACTCGTCGCGGTTCCTGGTGGTGATCCTCTCGCCAGAGGCCGCAGCGTCCGAATGGGTGGACAAGGAGGTGTCGTACTGGCTCGAGCGCTTCGGACCGGATCGCGTGCTCATGGTGCTCGCGGACGGGACCCTGGACTGGGATGAGGCCGGTGCGCGGCTCGCCCCCGACCGATCGACAGCGGCACTCGCTGCACTGCAGGCGCCGGGTGCCCTGCCGTCGGAGCCGTTGTGGATCGACGTCAGCGCCGATTCGCCGTGGGACCTGAGGTCAGCGTCCTTCCGTGACAAGGTCACCGACCTGGCCGCTCCGATCCACGGGAAGTCCAAGTACGAACTCGCCAGCGACGACGTGCACGAGCAGCGCAGGTTCCGCCGCTGGCGCCGAGCGGCTGTCGCGAGCCTGATCCTGCTGACCATTGGTGCCCTGGTCGCCGCGATCATCGCGGTGAACCAGCGGGAGAAGGCGGTCGCTGCTCGCGCCGACGCACTCGCGCAGCGGAACGAGGCCCAGCGGCAGAAGCTCGCGGCGGATCAGCAGCGACAGGAGGCCGATCGGCAGCGCAATGAGGCGGTTCGTCAGCGGAACGAGGCCGTCGCACTCGGCCTGGCGTCTGCCTCGCTCGACGTCGCCCCCACGAATTCCGCACTTGCCCTGGCCCTCGCGGCGGAGAGCGCCGCAGCGACGCCGACCCCGCTGCGGGAGGCCACGAGCGCACTGGTGGCTGCGCGGTCGGCGTTCTCGGATCGGACCGCGCAGCAGGTCGGCGATCGCCTTGCCGGACACGAGGGCACGGTGTACGCGGTCGCGTACAGCCCTGACGGAAGCCGTCTGGTGTCAACGGGTTTCGACGGAACCCTGCGCACGTGGGACGCCGTCTCGGGAGATCCGGTCGGCCAGCCGATCACGCTCGGCGAGAGCATCGTCGCTGCCCTCGCCTACGCCCCGTCGGGCGATGTGATTGCCACCGGCTCCGTCGATGGCACCCTCCAGTTGTGGGACGCCCAGTCGCAGCAGGCGCTGGGCCCGCCGCTGGCCACGAAGGCGGGCGTGATCCACACCCTCGCCTTCAGCCCCGATGGCAGCCTCCTCGCCTGCGCAACCGAGGACGGCGTCCAGCTATGGGATCCGGCGACAGGGCAGGCGGTCGGGCGGCCGTTCGCCACTCGCGTCGGCGGCATCTTCAGCATGGCGTTGACCCCCGATGCGTCGCGCGTGGTCACGGCGGGTGATGACGGTGTCGTCCGGCTCTGGAACACGTCGACAGGTCGCCTCGTGCGAGCAACGAAGGGCCCGACGTCCGGCGCCCTCAACGCCGTCGCGGTCAGTCCGGATGGACGCCTGCTCGCGACGGGCGGGGACGATCACTTCGTCCGGCTGTGGAGCGCTGCGACGGGGGACGAGGTGGGGTCGCCGCTGACCGGGCACAACTCGGCTGTCGAGACCGTCGTGTTCTCGCCGGGCGGTGAGTTCCTCGCCTCCGGGGGCGACGACGGAACCGTGCGGCTGTGGGATCCGCGGTCGCAGGATCAGCTCGGACGCCCGCTCGCGAGCCAGACCGGCGCGGTCTACTCCCTCGCATTCAGCCCGGGCGGCGACGCCCTTGCCTCCGGCTCCAGCGACGGTGCCGTGCGTCGGTGGGATCTCAACGCGAGCGACACCGTGGAACGGAGTCTGTTCACGGAGTCCGGCTTCGTCACCGCGACCGCCTTCAGCCCCGACGGCACCTGGGTCGCGTCGGCCGAGGGCGACGGCGTCGTCGAGGTGTGGAACGCGCTTTCGGGTGAGACCCCGAAGGAGACGGTTCGCGCGGACTCGCTCGTGGCACGGACGGTCGCCTTCAGTCCGTCCGGCGACACGATGGCGACCGGTGGAGCCGACGGCGTGGTGCGCACCTGGAGCGTGGCCACCGGCTCCGAGGTGGGCACGCCCATGGTCGGCGACCATGGAACGGTCTTCGACGTGGCGTACAGCCCCGACGGTCGACAGCTCGCGGTGGCCGCCGCCGACGGGGCGATCAGCCTGTGGGATCCTGTGACCGGCGCGCCCATCGGGGCACCCCTTCTCGGGCACGGGGGGGCCGCTGGCTCGCTCGCGTTCAGTCCGGACGGCCACGTCCTGGCCTCCGCCGGACTCGACGGATCCGTGCGCGAGTGGGATCTCGAGGCGAACCCGGTCGCTGGTCGGATCGTCGCCGATCCGGGCGACACGATCCGCGCCCTGTCCTTCAGTCCCGACGGCCGGCTGCTCGCGTCTGCCGGGAAGGACGGTTCGGTGCGCCTGTGGGACGCGAGCTCCGGAGCCGCCGCCGGCCAGCGGTTGGTGGGCCACACCGGCACGGTCTTCGCACTGTCATTCAGTCCCGACGGTCGCATGCTCGCATCCGCCGGCGGCGACGGCACCGTTCGCCTGTGGGACCTCGCGTCCCGCACCGCCGTGGGCCGGCTGCTCGCCGGGCACTCGGACATCGTGCGGACGGTCGATTTCAGCCCGGACGGATCGCTCCTCGCGTCGGCCGGGGAGGACGGGCAGCTGCGCCTGTGGGATGCGCCATGGGATGCCCGGGAAGGCGTGCACGCTCGCCCAGCCCTACGTGGGTGCCTCTCAACTGGTCGACTTTCTGCCCAAGGGCTGGACGCCGAAGGGCTGTGCGCTCTCGCGATGACAAGGGGACCCGGCGCGACGACGCAGGACACGGCGAGTGAGGCTGCCGACGGTGTCGGCTCCACCCGGTTCGACGCGTTCGTGTCCTACTCGCACGGGGACCGTCCCGTCGCCGCCGGCATTCAAACGGGGCTGCAGCGGATCGCCCGACGGATGGGCCGGCTGAACGCGCTGCGGGTCTTTCGCGACGACACCGACCTCACCGCGACGCCCGACCTGCTCGGTCGCATCACCGATGCGATGGACGAGGCCCGGTTCCTCGTCGTCGTGCTGTCACCGCACGCCGCAGCCTCGGAGTGGGTCGACAAGGAGGTCGTCCACTGGCTGACACGCCACGGCCCCGATCGGATGCTCATCGTGCTCGTAGCCGGGAATCTGGACTGGGACGAGAGAAACCAGTGCTTTGATCCGGTGGCGTCGGATGCATCAGTGCCGGCGCTCACGCAGCCAGGAGTGCTGCCCGCGGAGCCACTGTGGATCGATGTCAGCGCCGATTCGCCCTGGGACCTTAGATCGGCGGCCTTCCGCGACAAGGTCACCGATCTGGCGGCGCCCATCCATGGCAAGTCGAAGTACGAACTGGCCAGCGACGACGTGCGGGAGCAGAAGCGGTTCCGGCGGTGGCGTCGCGCAGCCGTCGCGGCTCTCGCTCTCCTGACCGTCATCGCGGTCATCGCAGCGGCCTACGCGTTTCGGCAGACCAACGAGGCGAACGAGCAGCGTGCCGCCGCCGTTGCATCCGAGACCAGGGCCGTGACGGAACTGCGCAAGGCCGTGGCTCTCGGACTGACGGCCGCTGCACGCGACGTGACCCCCGCCAACAGCGCCCTGGCGCTGCGCCTGGCCGCCGAGAGCTCTGCAGCCACGCGGCCCGCTGCCCCCCTGACCGACTCGACAACGGCCCTCCTTCGGGCGCGTGCGGCCTTCGCCGGTCGCACACTGCAGCAGCTCGGCCCGCCGCTGTTGGGACACGTCGATGCCGTGTCGTCGGTCGCGTTCAGCCCGGACGGCGATCTCCTCGCCTCCGGGGGGCTCGACGGGACCGTCCGGCTGTGGAACGCGTCGACGGGTGCGCCGGTGGGCCCTCCTCTGGAGGGTCACGTCGACGAGGTGTCGTCGGTCGCGTTCAGTCCTGACGGGAAGCTGCTGGCGTCGGGAAGCAGGGACGGGACCGTGCGGGTGTGGAGCACGACCTCGCGCGCCCCGTCGGGTCGGCCGATCCAGATCAGTACCAAGGACGGCGCCTCGGTGAACTCCCTTGCGTTCAGTCCCGACGGGCGCATGCTGGCAGCCGCCAGCGACCTGGGCGGGATCTCGCTGTGGGACCCGCGCACCCAGGAGTCGCTCGGCGCCATCGCACCAGTGCCGCCCATCGCGACCAACGGCGTCGTCTGCGTGCCGGCCGGGGAAGGCGCCTGGAGGTGCGAACGCCTGAAGGGCGGGAGCGTGGCCTTCGGAGCGCTCGCCTTCAGCCCGGACGGTCGGGTCCTTGCGGCGGCGGGGAACGACGGATCCATCAGGCTGTGGGATCCGGCAAGCCACCGATCCGTCGGCAAGCCGTTGACCGGCCACGAGCTGGCCGGGTTGTCGCGTGAGGTCACTGCGCTGGCCTTCGACGCCGACGGCCGCCGTCTGGTCACCGGGGGAGCCGACGGCACCGTCCGGCTGTGGGATGCGCGCACCCATCGCCGTCTCGGCGCTCCGTTGATCGGGCATGCGGGAAGGGTCGACGGCGTCTCCTTCGGGCGGGACGGTCGACGCGTGTTCTCCGTCGGCGACGACGGCACGATCAGGGTGTGGAATCCGGCTCGCGGCCGACCGGTGGGGGCGCCGGTGTCGGTCGGTGCTGGCGGCGTGCATGCCCTGGCGGTAGCCACCAGCGGCTTGATCGCCACGGGCGACGCCGATGGCGCCGTGCGCCTGTGGCGGCCAGGCTCTGGTGCCCCGCTGGGCCGTCCGCTGGGCGATCCCACCTCGGGAGCGAGCCAGGTCGCCTTCAGCCCCGATGGCACGCTCCTGGCCACGGGCGATCACGGCGATGCCGTGCAGTTCTGGGACCCGGCCACCGGAAAGGCGAAGGGCGCGCCGCTCCTCCACCCCACCGTCCTGGCCGATGACGGCAACGGCGTGAAGTCCCTGGCGTTCAGTCCGCGATGGGCGTCTCCTCGCCGTCGGCCATGGCGACGGGATTGTCGACATCTGGGATCCATCGACCCGGAAGCGCCTGCACGCGCTCGCGCCACAGGATGGCGGCGTGTACCTCGCCGTATTCAGCCACGATGGCGAACTCCTGGCCACGAGTGACGACACCGGTGCTGTCCGACTCTGGGACACGACCTCGTGGCAACAGGTTGGCTCGCTCACCGGGCCGCCTCCGTCGGCGGACGGTGTGCCCACCTCGGTCACTGCCCTGGGTTTCCGGCCCGGCGATCGGCTGATCGTCGCGGGCTATGACGACGGGACCCTCTGGTCGTGGGACCCCTCCACCCAAGCCGTCGTCGGTGCGCCCATCGCGGCGCAAGGCTCGACGAGCAGGAGCAGTGCCGCGGTGTCGTCGCTCGCATTCAGTCCCGACGGGAAGGTCGTCGCCGCGGCGGGCGCTGACGGTCAGATCGGACTGTGGGATCCGGACTCGCGTCGTTCGGTGCGCCAGCTTCACGTGAAGGGCAAGGAAGCCGTGACCTCGTTGGCCTTTTCACCTGACGGCCGGATCCTCGCGGCCGGCACCGGGGTCGGCGGCGCCGTGCAACTGTGGGATCCGTCCTCCGGAACCCCGATCGCCGACCCGATGGTCGGCCATCCGGGCGTGGCGGCTGATGTTTCTGTGAGTGCGGGAGGTGGATCCGCGGTGTCGTCCCTCGCGTTCAGTCCGGATGGCCGCACCTTGGCGTCGGCCGAGCTTGTGGGCAACGTCCGACTGTGGAACTCATGGGACCCGCTCGCCGCCTGTGACCTAGCCGCTCCCTTTGTCGAGTCCTCGCAGGTGACCGAGCACCTTCCCGTGGGTTGGCCGCCCAGCGGCTGCACTCCCGCTCGCTAGGCGGCTGCCCCTTCAGGCGCGCGGCGGATGGTGATGTCGCCGGCGCTCGTCTGCGCGGACACCGTCACCGTTCCGTCCGTGGGCGACGGACGATCGGTAGCGTCGAGCTCGCTCCGCACGGCGCCGAAGGACGTGTGCAGGTCGAGGCGGGCGGCCACGCCGTCGGCTATCCCGACCTCGATGCTCCCGAGGGCCGTGCGCAGATCGACGGTGCCGCGCTCGGTTCTGCCCACCTGCACGTCGCCGTTGGCGGTCGAGGCCTTGACATCTGCTCCAGCGCGATCGACGCGGATGCTGCCGTTGGACGACTTTGCCTTGAGTACGCCGCTGACGCCGCCGAGCCAGGTGTCACCGTTGGAGTTCTTGATCTGGGCGCTGCCATCGACGTAGGACAGGCGGACCGAACCTGATCCTGTCGTGCAGGTCGCGTTGCCGATGACATGTCCGGCGGAGATGGCACCGAGTCCGGTGACGAGGTCGACGGCGGTGGCGTCCTGCACGTGGACGTCGCCGGCGCCGGTTCGCACGCGAGCATCGCCGATGCTGCCGACCAACAGCACCTGGCCAAGGCCCGTGCGGGCGTCGACGATCGAGCCCGCCGGCAGCGCGACGACGACGTCGACGGATCCGGACTTGCGAAGGATGCCTCCGCCCTGGCCCTTGGGGGCGATCACCCGCAGCGTGCCGTCGGCGAAGTCGACGCGCGTCTGCGCGGCGGCCGCGATGTCACGATCGCGCGCCGAGTTGCTCGGCGTGACCTCGACGACCGTGTCGTCGCGATCGCTCGCCTCGATGCGGATCGCGCCACAGGGGAGCTGGATGGTCGCGCTGACTGGTGTGGGGGTGGTGAAAGACGGCATGACGTGCTCCTTGGTGATGAGGAAGGGGAGGGGGTCAGGCGGGGAACTAACGAACCCAGCCGGAGTAGTGGTCGCCGCCGCGAGAGCGGGGTCGCTTCGGGGCGTCCGACGAGGTACCGCCCAGGCCGGCAGCTGCGGCGCGAACGAGCCAGGCGTTGACGGAGAGGCCGGCCAGCCGTGCGGCCCCTTCGACGTGATCCTTGAGGTCCTGTGGCAGGCGGAGGTTGATGCGGGTCATGGACGCGTCGTCACCGTCGCCCGGAGACCACGGGGGCGCGTCGATGGGGGTGGGGTCCGCTGACGCGGTGGGCGGAGCCGTCACGACGAACTCGGGGTCACGTCCGCGCAGGCGGACCTCGACCGATCCGGGAGCCAGCTCGGTGGTGATCTCGGCGGCGGCCGCCGACAGCGCCTCGAGGAGGGCCAGGCGGAGCGCCGATTCGAGGGGTGCCAGCAGCCGGTCGGCCAGCTCGGGTCCGTCGCTGCCCCAGGCCTCGGCGGCTCGGGACACGTCCTCGCGGATGGCCTGCAGGTAGGGATTCACGTCCATGGCCCCATAGTGGCATCATAATGATGCCACGTCAAGCCATAATGGTGCCGCGACCTGTGGCGGGGCTGATCGCAGCCGAGTCCGGGACGTTGGTCACTGGGCGACGGCCGCACGGCGTCTCATCCTGAGGAGATGTTCTTGGCGGAGCGCGTTCACCTCCCGGTGACGGCGGGCATGGCCCGTCGCCGACTGGTGGACTTCGTCGCCGCGGAGGGTCTCCAGGACGTCTCGGTGCGGGCCTTCGGGGAGGGCCGGAGCCTGCTGCTGCGGGCCGGCGTACGCGGGATCTCCAAGGAGGTCCTGGTCCAGGCGCTGCCCGCCTACATGAACGACGACACGCTGGTTCTCCCGCTGCGGTGGGTCGCCACCGGGCCGGGCGGGGCGATGTTCCCGCAGCTCGACGCCAACCTCGAGATCACGCCGGCCGGTGCTGACGACTCCGACCTGACGATCGAGGGCGCCTACCGTCCACCCCTGGGCGTCATCGGCTCGACGCTCGATCGCGTTGCCCTGCATCGGGTGGCGGAGGCCACCGTCCGGGCCCTGCTGCAGCGACTCGCGCGCGCGTTGACGGGTGATCCGGCCGCCGACGAGACGGTGCCCGAGACGGCGGACGAGCCACGCGGATTCGAGGAGCTCGCCGTGAACTGGCCCAGCGGACCCAGCAGCGACCTCCCACCTCTCTAGCCGAGAAGACCGGATGGTCGTCAAACGCCGGTTGACCATCGTTTCACGACCATCTGAGTCTTCTCGACGGGCCCGGCATGCCCGACGGACGTGCGCACGAGAGCGATGGCCAGCAGCCCGACGACGGCGAGCAGGGTGATCGCCTGGCCGATGATGATCGGGCGCCACAGGGTCGATGACGGGTCCGGCGTCGTGTCGCCGTCGACGAGACGAGGGTGAACGGACCGGCGACGGCACCCTCCGGGTAGTCCGCGGTGTGGATCATGAGGACGTAGCGCGTGGGGTCGCTGGCGAGGAAGGCAAGCGTCTGCGGGTCCTGACGGGAGCAGGTCGGTGTCGCCGCATCGATGGACGAGATGTCGATGGGCAGCGAGATCTCGTCGGAGATCGTCATGCGGCTCTGGTTCGCCGAGTGCACATGGCCGGCCGTGATGTCCGTGAGGCCGCGGGTGGCTGATCCGGTAGCAGAGGTTCGCGGAGGCGAAGTCGATGTCGAAGGTGCCGGTGGCGGAGCCGCCCGGTGATCCGGCGCCGTCGACGACGCCTGCGGACGTCGCGGTGACCGCCAGCGTGGTGGTGCCGCTGATGGGCACGGGGGTCACCCGGGCTGGCTGGTCGGACTCATCGTCGGCGGCGCCGGCGTCGACCGTGAAGTACCAACTCCCCTGCGACGGGAAGCCGTCTTCGGCCCACGCGCGGAAGGACACTGTGTAGCGACCGTCCATCAGCATCGTCGGGCTCAGGACGGTGGACAAGGTGCTGCCCTCGATCGTCGCGGTGGGCGCATTGATGAAGTGATGCATCGGGTCGGTGACGACGAGCAGGCTCTCCTTGGCGCTCGGTGACACGTCGAGCGGTCCGTCGAAGGTCATCGTGACGTCTTCGGGCAGCGCACGGATGGTCACGTTCGGCTTCGGCGTCGACGCCACTGGAGACGTGTGCGCAGCAGCCGGCGAGACCGGAGCGAGGAACCCCAGCGCGAGCAGGGCGGCGATCAGACCGATGCAGCGCAGGACTGCGCGCGACCGCAGCGGTGCTGGCAATCTGCGCACTCAAGGACGGTAGCCGTGGATCATGACGAACAGCCGCCGCATGACCGACCGGTCATCCGGCGATGGGCGCTCCTTGCCGCGGCTACGTCAGCTGTGGAAGAACCGGCTGGCGCGGGCGTTGTAGAGCATGAACAGGATCAGCAGCGCCAACGCCGCCTGGACGACGCCGGTGAGCCGCGAGCCGCTCGCAACCAGGGCGACCCAGATCCCGCCGACCAGGGAGATGAGGGTGATGATCCCCACGATCAGCCTTGACACCCGGCTGCCGTTGGCAATGCCCTTGGCCACGAGAAGGTAGATGGCGCTGATGACGATCATGGTGATCCCGTAGGTCCAGCCGAGGGCCTGGTTGTCGCCCCGGTTGAACAGCACGAGGATGCCGGCGATCAGGCCGAGCACTCCGACGATGAGGATCAGCAGGAAGACGAGGGTCACGCCGAAGGGGCGCGACTTGGTGTCTGACATGGGATTCCTTGTCTCAAGGGTGATGTGGCGGCATTGCCGAGCGACCGTCAGCGCAACGCTACTGCGTGCGCGGCTAGGGTTCGCGCATGGCCAAGTACCCTCTCGCGCTCCTGCCCGTCGTCACCATTTCCGCAGGACGGGCGCGGCTTGCGCCCCGCGACTTCGGTCCGTCGACGGCGACCGGCAGCCCTGCTGACGCCATCTCGTCGTGGGTCGCGAAGGGAGCCGCCTGGATCCAGGTCGTCGACCAGGACGCCATCGACGGGCAGGGCGCCAGCCATGCGCACATCGTCAGCGGCTCGGCCCATCTGCAGTACGTGGGTGCCGTCGCCGACGAGGCAAGCCTTGTGCTGGCACTGCGGACTGGGGCCAGTCGTGTCGTCATCGATGCGACGGATCTCGACTGGGCCAGTGCCACTGTCCGCGAGCACGGTGATCGAGTTGCCGTCGGCCTCGACATCCGGCAACCGGATGTGTTCGAGATCGCGGCACAGCTCGAGCGCTCGGGCTGCAGCAGGTTCGTTGTCACCGACAAGGCCGAGTCGCACCACTGGAAGCATGGCGACCGGCACCTTCTCAGCGAGTTCTGTGCGAGCACCAACCGTCCGGTGATGGCACGTGGCGGCATCAGCCACCTCGGCGATCTGCACGCTCTGCACGAGCTCGTCCCCCACGGTCTCGACGGCATCATCATCGATGACGCGCTGTACGAGGCGGCCTTCTCGTACAGCGAGGCCGTTGCCGCGGGAGCCGATCGCTTCGACATGTTCTACTGGGGCCCGCCGGAGTGATGCTCGCCTCGCCGCTCGATCGTGAGGAGCGCAGGTGAAGCCGTCACTCGGCGTAGGCATGGTCGGGCACGCCTTCATGGCTGGACTCCCGTCCCGACGTAACGTTGACGGGAGCCCTGGCCTCGTAGGACGGTGAGGGAATGGCCATGCCTTCGTCGGATCTGCAACGGCTGCTCCGCTGGGAGGGCGCCGGCGGGACCTGGCGCGTGGTCAGGGCTCGATCGGAGATCGTCGAGATCGAGCTGCTCTCCTGCGACGGCGCCGAGGCGATGGACACGATCACCTCGATCGCGCCGGACCTCTACGACTTCGTGGGCAGGAGGCTCTCCAACTCGGTATAGAGGGCGGGTGCCGCGACGACGATCCGGCCGTTTCCGGCCGGCCCATTCTCGGCCAGGAAGTCGTTCGAGCGACCTCCCGCCTCCTTGACGATGCACAGCGCGGCCAAGCAGTCCCACGCGTTGATGTACATCTCGACATAGCCGATGCACTGGCCGGTGGCGACCCACACGATCATGAGGGCGCCGGAGCCCACCGATCGCAGAACTCCACCCGCGGTCGTCAATCCGTCGAGGATGTGCGCCAGGTCGGCCGGCGTGCTCTTGGTGGAGTACCCGACCGACGTGACGCCATCCTTCAGTGACGTCGCCGGCGACGCACTGATGACCTGCCCATTCCACGTGGCGCCCTCCCCCTTCCGCGCCGCGTAGCGGTCGCCGGTGACCGGGCTCGTGATCAGGCCGAACACGAGTTCGTCGTTCGCGACGAAGGCGATCGACACGCACCACGTCGGGAAGCCGAGCAGGAAGTCCTGCGTCCCGTCGATCGGATCGACGACCCACACGCCTACGCCGTCGAATTTCGAACCCAGTTCCTCCCCCACGAAATCGTCCTCGGGGAAGTGCGCGCCTATCCGCTCGCGGATCAGCATTTCGACCTCCCGGTCGGCTTCGCTGACGAGATCCTGGGGCCCCTTGCTCTCGATCGTCAGAGTCTCGAGGCGCTGGTTGTACTGCAGTGCGAGTGCGGCCTGCCTCGGCCATGACGCTGGCGGCCATCGCGAAGCGAGCGTCGATGTCTGCGTCGTCCATGGCTGCTCCTGCTGGCTGTTCTCGCTGGGGGTGTTGCCGTGACCGCTATCCTCGTGCAGCCGATCCCCGAGGCTCACATCGCCCAGATGTACGCTCGCTGCGACTCGTCTAGGTGTGATGGGGGATGGGAAGGAGCCGCGTTGGACGCGACGCAGCAACAGCTGCGGGCATTCGCTGTACTCGCCACGGAGCTCAACTTCCGCAGGGCGTCCGAGATCCTGTTCATCTCCCAGCCAGCGCTGTCGCAGAGCATCAAGCAGCTGGAGAAGTCGCTCGGCGTGTCGTTGCTCATCCGCAACACCCGGAATGTGGCGTTGACGCCCGCCGGAGCCGACTTCGCCGTGAAGTTGCGGCCGGCCCTGGCCGCGATCGACGAGGCCGTGGCATCCGCGCGGCGATGGTCCGACGGTACCAACGGCCTGCTGCGCATCGGCTACCTGATCGGTGCGGGCCTCGACCTCCTGCCCAAGCTGCTGCGGGAGTTCTCCGACCTCTACCCCGCGATCCGCGTCGAGACGATCGAGTACGACTTCTCGGATCCGACCGCCGGTCTGGCTTCTCAGAGCGTCGACTTGGCCATCGTCCGACCGCCGATCGACGTCGAGCCGATCGAGACGCTGCACGATCAGCGAGGAGGGCTGGGTCGCCTGTCTTCCCAGCGATCATCGGCTAGCCGGTCGGCGTCGGGTCAAGCTCGCCGAGCTGTTCGACGAGCCGATCATTGCGGCACCGGCAAGCGCCGGGACGTGGCGCGCGTACTGGCTTGCTCAGGACTACCGCGGCAAGGGTTTTGCGCACGTCGCGGCGGAGGCAGCAACGTTCGAAGCGGAGTTCACTGCAGTGGCCCAGGGCAAGGGCATCAGCATCACGATGGCGTCCGCGCCGCGGTACTACAAGCGTCCGGGCGTGGTGTTCGTGCCGATCTCCGACGCACCCATGGGCACTACCGTCCTCGCGTGGCCGGGGAAGGACACCGCGCCCGCAGCCGTGCGTTTCGTGGAGATGACGCGGCGCCACTCATAAGCGCGCCTTATCAAGACATCAGATCTTCGGACTTCCGCCATCCGTCGTCCGTACCTACGTTCTGAACCCAACAGCCACTGTCCTCAGAACGGAGACGTCATGTTGCCCGCTGGTTACGGAGATGCCGATCTCGCCGCCGGGCGAGAAGCGATCCTGGGCGGATGGTCCACCGGCTCCGAGCCCAAGATCATTCTCACGCGCGCCTCGAAGTCCTCGATCTGGGACTCCGACGGACGTGAGTACCTGGACTTCACCTCGCAAGCCTGGTCCAACAACATTGGCGCCTCTGACCCCCGAGTCCTCGACGCCGCCGACGCCCAGGCACGTCAGATCACGCACGTTCGATCGAACTACGACTCGGTCCCGTTGCTGCTTCTCGCCTCCCGCCTGGCGAAGATCGCACCGGGCAACCTCAACAAGGTGAGCTTCTGCCTGCATGGCAGCCTGGCGGTGGAGTCGGCAGTCAAGCTGGCGTTGAAGAACAGCAATCCGGCCGGCCCGATCATCGTGCTGCAGGAGTCATACCACGGTCGCTCCTTCACGACGATGGGCATGAGCTGGCCGCACATGGAGCGCAAGTTCGACGCGTTCATTCCGCCGGTCATCCGTGTTCGGTCCCCGTACGCGTACCGCGCTCCCGAAGGGGTGTCGCCCGCCGAGTGGGCGGCCCGTTGCGCGGACGATCTTCGCAGCGCGATTCTTGCGTGCAAGTCGCAGAAGCCGTCGGCTTTCGTGATGGAGCCGGTGCAGGGCAATGGGACGCAGGCGGACTTCCCGCCCGAGTACTTCCGCTACGTCCGAGACATCTGCACCGAACTCGATGTCCTCCTCGTCTTCGACGAGATCCAAACGGGATATGGGCGCAGCGGTGCCATGTGGGCAGCGGACTACTACGGCGTGACGCCCGACATCCTGGTGTTCGGCAAGGCCGCGGGCGGGGGCTATCCACTCAACGGAATCCTCGCTCGCGAGGACCTGATTCCGTTCGCACCGGGTGACGACGCGTTGACCTTCGGTCAGTTCCCCGTCAGCCTGGCAGCGGGCCTGGCGACTCTCGACGTTCTCGAGGAGGACGGTCTCATCGAGAATGCCGCCGAGATGGGCCGCTACGCGACGGCCGCCCTCCGGGGGATGCAGTCGCGTCACCCGATCATCGGTGATGTGCGTTGCCCGGGTCTGCTTATCGGAGTCGAACTCGTGCGTGATCCGAACACCAAGGAGCCTGCGAACACGGAGGCTCTCGAGGTGTACCGACGGGGCATGGACTACGGAGTCATCTTCGGAACGACGAAGTACGCGGGACTCGGGAACGTGGTCAAGTTCAAGCCTCCCCTGTGCGTCACGCGCGAGGAGATGGATCTCGCACTGAACGTCTTCGAAAAGGTCATTACTGAGATCGGCTGAATCAACGTCCATCTGCGGCTCGTCCGAGCAGTTCGTCAAGGAATGGGGAACACATGTCACAACCTCGAACGAGGGCATGGTCAGTCGCCGCGGGTGCGGTCACGCTGTCGGTGCTGCTCGCCAGTTGCTCGTCAAGCGGGAGCACCGCTTCAGGAGGAGCAGCCAGCGGCGCGAGCGCCGGTGGCAGTGCGGCGGCGGCAGGCTGGTCGCAGGAGTGCACGGGCACGTCGCTCAGCGTGATCGCCGAGGCGACGGCCAACAGTCAGATCATCGAGAAGCTCCTGCCGGACTTCAAGGACAAGACCGGAATCGACGTGACGATCGAGCAGGCGCCGTATGACAGCCTCGTACAGAAGGCGGTGCTGGACTTCACGGGCAACAAGGGGACGTATGACGTCCTGTCGATTCCCTACGAGTACCTGGGGAGTTTCGCGGAGAAGGGCTACCTTGCCCCGATCGACGACATGGTGAGCACGCCACCGACCGGTGTCGGAACCGACTTCTCCACGGCGGACATCATTCCTGGCATGTGGAAGCTGTCGTCGAACTGGAAGGACCATTGGTACGGCATGCCGTCGAACAGCGCCGTCATGATGATGTTCTTCCGCAAGGACCTCATGGAGAACCCGGACGAGCAGGCCGCTTTCAAGGCGAAGTACGGCTACGACCTTGCTCCCGCCAAGACCTGGGCCCAGTACAAGGACATCGCGGAGTTCTTCACGCGACCGGCCGGTGCCACGCTCGCCGGGCAGACGCTCTCCGAGCCGTTCTACGGCGTCACCCTTGCCGGCAAGCGGCACGTGGCGACCGTCCTGGAGTGGATGAACTACGCATGGGGCCAGGGCGGCGATCTGTTCAGCAAGGATGGCCAGCCCGCGCTGAACTCACCGGAGAACATCACCGCGCTGGACTACGAGAAGGCGCTGACGCCGTTTGCGCCGCCCGGCTACACCTCAGCCACCTGGGATGACACGACGGCAGCCCTGCAGCAGGGCACGGCGGCCGAGTCGATCACGTGGGGCGACACCGCGGGTGCCATGGAGGACACGGAGGCCTCGAAGGTCGTCGGCAAGATGGGCTACACCGAGCATTCCCACGCTGGCGGAAGGCACGGCCCCTCAGGCGCACCTGGGAAGCTGGACCTGGTCGGTGAACAAGGCGAGCCAGAACCAGAACTGCGGCCGACTGTTCATGGCCTGGGCGCTCTCCCAGCCGGTGCAGAAGGAACTCGCGACCGGTGGCGGCCTCCCGTCGCTCACGTCGACGTTCAACGATCCCGAGCTCATCTCGTCGCTGCCCTACTGGAAGCAGGAACTGGTGAGCCTCAACGAGTCGCGTCCGCGTCCGCGCATCCCTCAGTGGAGCGGCATCTCGGATCTGGTAAGCCTTGAGCTCTCGCGGGTTCTGAGCGGTCAGGCGAGCGCGAAGGACGCGCTGGACGAAGGCCAGGCGAAATTCCAGGAGCTCATGCAGGGCGCCCTCCCGGTCACCTACCAGTAGGAGCCACCATGTCCCTTTCGGCCGCAGAGCAGGTAACCCCTGCGCCACCATCGGGTGGCCGAAAGGGCGGGTCCCGAGCAGTGAAGGTCCGCTCCCAGCGACAGATCGGTCGCTGGGAGCGGGTCGGATTCCAGGGGCCGAGCCTGCTCGTCCTGGTGCTGATCGTGCTCTTTCCACTCATCTACAGCGTCAGCCTCAGCCTGCAGAGCTACAGCCTCGTCCTTCCGGGGCGCACCGGCCAGTGGGTGGGCCTGGAGAACTTCCAGCGGATCCTCCACGACTCCGACTTCTTCCACGCGGTCGGTGTCACCGTCATCTTCGTCGTCTGTGCGGTGACGCTCGAGACCATCCTCGGAACCGTCGTCGGCGTCATGCTCGACAGGCTGGCGCGCTTCCGCAGGGCGATCACGTCCCTGCTCCTGCTGCCCATGATCACGACGCCGCTCATTGTCGGACTCATGTTCAACTTCGCGTTCAACGCGCAGTTCGGCTACCTGACATGGGTGATGGAGAGGATCGGCCTCGACCCGAACGGTGGTGTGTTGAACCAGGGGCCGACGGCATTGGCGGCGCTGATCCTCGTCGATGTGTGGGAGTGGTTCCCCTTCATCGCCCTCATGGTCATCGCGGGGCTCAGGGCGCTGCCCACCTCACCGTTCGAGGCGGCGAGCATCGACGGTGCATCCACCTTCCAGACGTACCGCTACATCATGCTGCCGATGCTCAAGCCAGTTCTCGTCGTCGCCGTCCTGTTCCGAGCGACGGAGGCGATCAGGGAGTTCGACAAGGTCTACATCCTCACCGGTGGTGGGCCAGGTTCGGCCACGACGGTGAACGACCTCTACCAGTACCGCATCAGCTTCCTCGAACTGGGATCTCAGCTACGGCGCCGCTCTCGGACTAGTGACCTTCGCCTTCGTCCTCACCTTGTGCGGAGTGCTGTATCGAGTGCTGACAAGAAACGAGGCGCAGCTATGAGCACCGCGTCGGTTGCGCCATCAAGGCGAATCAAGACGGGCCTTGCCTTCGTCGTGTTCGGGATACTCGCATTGGCGTACCTGTCTCCGATGATCTGGATGGTGCTCAGCTCGTTCAAGCACCGAATTGAGATCTTTGAAAGCACTCCGCAGCTGACGTTCTCCCCGACGTTCGCGAACTACATCGAGGCATTCAGCACCAAGGGTTTTGGCGGGAACCTCAAGAACTCCCTCATCGTCGCCACAGTGTCCAGTCTTCTCGCACTCGTGATCGGCGTGCCGGCCGCCTACAGTCTGAGTCGACATCGCGGGCGCTTTCAGGGGACTTACCTACTGCTCCTGCTCGCGGCTCGTCTGCTGCCGGCGATCGTGCTATCCGTGCCGCTGTTCGTGCTGGCGAACAAGCTGGGAGTGGGGGGCTCCTACTTCGCGGTCATCGTGGCGCACCTGACCTTCTCCATTCCCTTCACGGTGTGGATGATGCGCGGCTTCTTCCTTGCCATTCCCCAGTCCTTGGACGAAGCAGCGCAACTCGACGGCTGCAGCATGTTCGGCGCGTTCATCCGGATCATCCTTCCTCTGACGGCAGGAGGACTGGCAGCGACCGCGATCTTCTGCTTCATCAACTCCTGGAACGAGTTTCTGTTCGCGCTGATCCTCACGGGAAAGAGCACGGCGACGCTGCCTGTCGCAGTCCCCAATCTCATGACCCCAATCGGCACGTTCTGGGGGCAGATCTGCGCCGTAGGCACCGTGACCGTCGTGCCCGTTCTGATTCTCGCTTTCATCGTGCAGAAGTACATGATCGTGGGAATGACCGGAGGGGCGTTGGCCGGAGACTGAGCGCGCGGAAAGCGGCTCCTTCGTGTGCCGTTGTGACCTACTGGGGCTTGCCCCCTTGGCTCTTGAGGGCTGGAATCAGGCTGGATACAGCGGCATCACGTGACGTCAGGGGCGGCAGGCCGAATCGCTTCTCGATGGTCGTGAGAATCGACGTCGTGTCGTACGGCGTGTGGTCGACGCCGGACTTCGTCAGCTTCGCCGACACCACGAGCGCCGGGATTCGCGTGCCGGGGCCCCAGATGTCGGACACTCCGGCACGGGTGGGCGGCGACACGTGATCCCACTGTCCGCCGAACTCGTCATAGGTCACGATGATGAGCGTGTTCTTGCCATCGGGGCCTGCCAGGATCGTCCGGATGAGGTCGACGAGATGCTGGCTGCCCGACGACTCGCTCGCGTATCCCGGATGCTCGTTCTCCGCGCCGATCGGCTTGACGAAGCTGACGGGCTTGAGCGTTCCGGCCTGAGCGGCCGCGAGGAAGTAGGCCTCGTCCTGCAGATGAGCCGCGCGGGCTGCCGTTCCCGGTGCGAAGTTCGCGAAGTAGTTGAACGGCTGGTGGTGGAACTGGAACAGCTTGTCGGGGCAGTTGGGCCAGACCGACGAGGTGATGTGGTTGGGATCCGTGCACACACCGGGCGTTGATCCGTTCGTCCACCCCAGCCCTTGGGTGTGACCGTCGGCGTTGTCCCAGCCGCCGGAGTACCAGGACCAGTCGACGCCCTGGGCGTCGAGCTCGTCCCCGATGGTCGCCGCGTGCTGAGGGGGCAGCCGCCGGGAGTCGGCTGTGCCGGGCGCGTACGGCTGGTAGGCCGGCTGGATCGTGTTGACGGCGTAGTCGCCACACGTCGTTCCCGCGGGGGGAGCCGGGACAGTCGCCACAAGCGCGGGCGGAATCGAGCACCACTCGGTCAGCGCGTTGTCACGAACGTAGGAGGGTGCGGTGTGCAGGGGATACGTCTTCGGCATGCCGTCCGGGCCGACCGCCGAATGCAGGTCGTTCGTGCCGCCGTCACTGACGGCACTCCCCTCCCAGACCGGGGTCCGTGCGGCGATCAGCCACTGGTGGTTGAGGAACGAGCCGCCGAACGCCGCCTGGAAGAAGTTGTCGGCGACGACGTACTTCGGTGCACCGGCCGAGTGAAGGTACTGGTAGATGGGCAGTTGTGTCGTGTCGTAGTGGCCCATCGTGAGCCCGACCGCATCGCTGCCGGTGACGTAGCGGTCCATCCGGCCGCCGTCGATCTGATACTGCTCCTGGTAGTAGCGGTGGACGAGATCCTCGGTGCATCCACCCGGAAGGCCGGTGCCCTTGAGGACGCCGTTGGCAGCGAACACTCCCGGCGCCGGGCACGTCGTATCAGTAGGCGCGACCGTGTCGGTGATGTTGAACGGGGCATTGGCGAACGCACTGCTGAAGGCAGTCGCTGTCGTGGCGTCGGTGCACGTCGAGGCAAGCGGCGGCGACGTGAAGTTCACGTCGTTCTGGAGCAGGCAGGTAAACGGAGTGCCGGCCTGGTTGACCTGCACAGTTCGGGCCGGCCGGGCACTCGACAGGCCGTTCACCTTCTGGCCGTTGACCGCGCCCCACTGTCCATACAGGTTGTCGAAACTGTGGTTCTCCTCGTAGATGACGACGATGTGCCTGTAGCCGTTGAGGCCGCCGTTGGCGTTCCCGTGTCCGTTGTCGGCGGCCGACGCTGACAGGGTGGAAGCGGCCAGCGCTCCGACGGCTGCTGCTGCGATCAGCGCGGGTGTCACGTGTCGATTCATGCCCTGTTCCTCCTCGCTGGAATGGGCGAAAGGTCTGGGGGTCATGCTTCCGCGCGGGAACGGGCATGTCCAGATTGTCAGGAATGCGAATTGTGGGTACTAGGGCGTGTCTCCAATGTTGAGCGGGGTTCCGGCTTGATGCTGGGCAGATGAGCCGAACAGCGGTACTGAGCGATGAGATGTGGGCGCAGATCGAGGCTGTGTTGCCGCCGGTGAAAGGCGCGATGGGTCGGCCCATGCGGGATCACCGACCGCTGGTCGAGGGCGCGATCTATCGCTATCGAACGGGGATTGCCTGGCGTGATCTTCCTGCGGACTTCGGTCCGTGGCAGACGGTCTGGAAGCGGCACCACCGGTTCTCGACCGACGGGACCTGGGACAAGGTACTGACGGCGTTGCAGGTCGCGGCTGACGCGCGCGGTGAGATCGACTGGAGGGTCTCGGTCGACTCCACCTCATCAAGGGTTCATCAGCACGGTGCGACCGCTGCGAGGTCGCAGGGCGGGCCCAGCTCCCACACAGGGGGCAGAATCGAACTACAAGGTTCCGCCCGGCGAACCTGACGATCATGCGATCGGTCGATCCCGTGGTGGGCTGACAACCAAGACCCACGCGCTGGTCGATGGCAACGGCCTTCCATTGGTCATCGCGGTCACTCCCGGTCAGGCCAATGATTCCCCTGCGCTGCCGAAGCTCCTTGCCGAGCTTCGGATCCCGCGGTCCGGGCCAGGCCGGCCACGGACGACACCAGTCGCGCTGCGCGCCGACAAGGCCTATTCCGCTCGAACGCACCGCGCTCACCTGCGGTCTCGCGGAATCCTCGCGGTGATCCCCGAACCGTCCGACCAGATCCAGCATCGCAAGAACAAGGGCTCACGCGGTGGACGCCCCGTGGACTTCGACGCCTCCGACTACAAGAACCGCAACGTCATCGAGCGGGCGTTCAACCACATGAAGAACTGGCGCGGACTAGCGACCCGCTACGACAAGCACGCAGTGGTCTTCCGAGGCGGAGTCGTCCTCGCCGCGATCATCCTCTGGCTGACATGAGTTCAGAGACACGCCCTAGGTGTGGATGGTCAGACGGACGGTCACGAGATCGCCGACCTCGAGGTGTTCGGGCTTACGCACCGCGTCCTTGATCGGCACGATGTAGCCGCCGTCCTTGGGGAACAGAGACGTCGTCCACGTCGTGGTGCCGATCCGTGCCGTCACCGGGACCATGCCCCAGCCGTAGGTGACGAGGGAAGCCGCCGCCTCGATCTCTGCACTCTCGTCCTCCGGAACGGTGACGAAGTGGTACGGCGAAGGGCCGCGCCAGTGCCACAGCACTCCGGTGAACTCCAGTTCCACTCCTCCACAGTAGGAGGCGTCCGCGGCACCGGGGTGTGATTGACAGCCGCTCGGCAGTTCGCCTTCAGGGAGTTGCCAGCACCGGCTGTGACTCTCGTCCCATCGAGCCCCACCCGGGGGCAGATCCGACGAGGGAAGGACAGCGTGAAGAACTCCAGGCTCACCAAGGGCATCGCGAGTGCCGCGTTCGTGCTTGCCGCACTCGGCGCGGGCACGGCCATCATCGGGGCCGCCTCCGCGAACGCCGCTACCAACGACACCCCGAACGCCTCCGCCAGTGCGACGTCGCCCGATCCCAACATCGTGACGGCGGCAGGTGACATGGTGATCATGCAGGTGGGCGCCGACTTCACCGTCACCGGAACGCAGACAGGCGGTCCCGGTGGCTCCGGCGGCGCTCCCGACGCCAACGGTGCGCCGACGGCTCCGCCGGCTGCTGGCACCGCACCGACGGCTCCGGCCAGCAGCTCCGCGTAAGACCTCGCCCACCCCCCAACGAGCCCGGCCCCTCCTTACCTGCGGAGGGGGCCGGGCTCATCTCGTCACGGGGAGCAGGATCACGGGCGCGATACTGATCACGTGCAGGTAACGGTTGCGGTGGTCGGCTCGCGTCACGAGGCCAACATGATCGTCGGTCTCCTGCAGAGCCATGGCATCCCCGCCCTGGGCGACTCCGCCCAGGAGCCTCAGCCGCCCAAGGAGCTCAACGCCTTTCAACGCCTGATGGTCCGGCTCCTCGGCGGCGGTAAGTAGCAGGAGCGTCCCCGCAACTCTGCAGTCCTCGCATTCACAGGAACCTCACAGCCTGCTCTGACGTTCGTCGAATGTTGGTTCGCCAGAGTGCAGGCATGACAACGACATCGCTGCAGAGGACCCCGACGCGGACGTCCATGCCACCACGTCCCAGCATCCGCCCCTCGTCTGGCGGACGACGGGCCGGCGACCTTGCCGCCCTGATCGCGGGCGTCGGTGGCGGCATCACGGCGGCGATCACCGCACCCGTGATCATCGGGACCGACTGGTCGACGCCAGGAGCGATCGCGAACGCGCTGGGGCTCGTCACCGCCATGGCCGGCACCTACACCGCACTGCTGAGCATCCTGCTGATGGCTCGCCTGCCGGTTCTCGAACATGAGGTCGGTCAGGATCGCCTCACCGCCTGGCACCGGAAGCTAGGCCCCTGGACGCTGGTGCTGATCGTGGCGCATGTCGTGCTGACGACCCTCGGCTACGCGCAGGCAGCGAATGCGGGTTGGTGGAGCCAGCTGTTCACGATGACGTTCACGTACGCGTGGATGCTGCCGGCGATGGCCGCCACCATCATCATGGTGGGCCTCGGCGTGATGTCCTGGCGTCGGATCCGGTCACGGATGAAGTACGAGACCTGGCACATCGCGCATCTGTACTTCTACCTTGCCGTGGCGCTGGGCCTGGGGCACCAGATCGAGGGTGGCAGCGTCTTCGCGAACGCCCCGGTGGCCAGGGCCTGGTGGATCGGCCTGTACGTCGCCATCACTGCCGCGATCGTGGTGTTCCGGTTCGGCGCTCCCCTTCTGCAGTCGTTCCGCCATGCGCCCAAGGTCGCCGCGGTGGTCCCGGTCGACGCGGACACTGCCCACGTCTACATCATGGGTCGCGACCTCGAACGGCTCGGTGCGCAAGGCGGCCAGTGGTTCTCGTTCCGGTTCGGCTCCCGCCGGTGGTGGTGGCAGGGTCACCCGTACTCGCTGTCGGCGGCGCCGTCGACAGCCGGCATGCGCATCACCGTCAAGAACCTCGGCGACCAGTCCTCGGCGCTGACCTCTCTGGCGCCGGGCACCCCGGTGTTCATCGAAGGGCCGTACGGGGCCTTCCGGATGGATCGTCGCCGTACTGACAGCCTCGTCATGGTCGGCGCCGGAATCGGGATCACTCCGATCCGCGCACTGCTGGACGAGCTTCCCGGCTCAGGCGACGGCCGATGTCGTGTACCGCGTCCACAGCGAGCCGGCGCCACTCGTGGACGAGTTGCGCTTGATCGAGGAGCGCAGCGGCGGTCGGATACGGGTCCACGTGCTCGCCGGTTCCCGTCGCGAGCACCCGATCGACGCGCGCACTCTGCGACGCCTCTCTCCCCACATCACGAAGAGTGACGTGTACGTCTGCGGGCCGACCGGCCTGGTCGACGACGTCTGCACCGCCAGCGCCGAACTCGGCGTGACCGATGACCGCATCCACCACGAGCTGTTCGAGTTCTAGGAGCTGAAGATCATGAAGCGCGCCATCCTCATCACCATGGGCACCATCGCCGGTGCCACCGCTGTGCTCAGCTACCAGCCGGGCGCGATCCTCGGAGCCACCGCGCGTGCGGGCGAGCCGGCCGCGACCACATCGACTGCCAGTGCGTCGGCGGACACCTCGACCTCCGCGCAGACCTACACCGGTGACACCGTCCAGACCCAGTTCGGGCCGGTTCAGGTGCAGGCGACGGTCGAGGCAGGCACGATCACCGCGGTGACCACGCTGTCCTATCCCGACAGTGACGGAAGGTCCGCGCAGATCAACGCCCAGGCCGTCCCGGCGCTGGAGCAGCAGGCCGTGGCTGCGCAGTCGGCACGGCTCGATGGCGTGTCGGGAGCCTCCTACACATCGGCGGCGTTCGAGCAGAGCCTGCAGTCGGCCCTCGTCCAGGCGGGCATCGCATGAGCGGCCAGTGGGATCGCTACGTCCACGCCGAGCAGGTGTGGGCGACGGTGGTCACCTTCGACCTGCGCGCCGAGTCGATCGACCGATCGGCGGCGAAGGCGGCCTGTTCCGCGGCTGCCGCGGAGCTGCACCGGATCGACGCCTGGCTCTCGCCGTTCCGCGTGGATTCGTCCGTCACGGCCATTCGGCGAGGGTCGCTGGCGCCCGCGGACGCGCCCGCACCGGTGCGCGAGGTGATCGCCGGCTGCGCACGCGCGAAGACGATGACGGCGGGCGCCTTCGACGCCTGGCGGATGGCCGACGGCTTCGACCCGTGTGGCTATGTCAAGGGCTGGGGCGCCGACCGCGCCGCCGAGATCCTTGTCGATCACGGCTTTGCGAACGTCTCGGTCAATGCCGCCGGCGATGTGACATGCCGCGGCACCGCCGGTCCCGATGCCGACGGGTGGCGGATCGGCGTGGCCGACCCACGCGACCGCAACCAGGTCATCCGCACCGTCCTCGTGAAGGATGCGCACCTGGCCACGTCCGGCCGCTACGAGCAAGGCGACCACATCGTCGACCCGCGCTCGGGCGCACGATCCGCGCGAGTCGAGTCGGCAACCGTCCTCGCCGCTGACGGCGGCCTTGCCGACGCTCTCGCAACCGCGCTGGTGGTCGCTGGGCCCGCAGGCCTGACCCGCCTGCTGAACGAGCCGGTGGCCGCCTATGTCGTAGCCGGCGGACACGCATGGACGACGGGGGACGACCTGCTGGTCGCCTGCTGACAGGATCCATCCCGGTGGCCCACACTGGTGCGCGACCACGTGGCGCGAATGCGGACGAGCGAGGATCGTCGATGGAGCTGGGACGGTACCGGTACTTCTGGCAGCGGCCACGGTCCCATCGCGACATCCTGACCGAGCGGCGGGTGAGCTTCCTCGAGCTCTTCTACGACCTCATCTACGTCGTCCTGATCGCCCGGATCGCCCTCGGGCTCCATGAGGGCGTCACCGTGAAGTCGGTGTTGACCTTCGCGATCCTGTTCGGTCTGACGTGGATCGGCTGGTACAACGGCTCACTGCTGCACGATGCGCACGGTCGCCCCGACATCCGCAACCGGCTCATGACGTTCCTCCAGATGTTCGCCATCGCGGCGATGGCCGTCTTCGCCACCGATGCGTCCGGACCGGGCGGACGAGGCTTCGCCGTGTGCTACTCGATCTTCCTGGCCATCCTCGTTTGGCAGTGGATCGCCGTGACGCGCCTCGAGCGTGACGACCCCGTCTACGGACCGATCACCCGTCGTTACACGACCTCGATGACGCTGATGACGCTGTGGATCGGCATCTCGATCTTCGTGTCCGCCGATACCCGCGTCTGGATGTGGGGCGCCTTCGTCGTCGTCTTCGTCTTCGGCATGCTCCTGTTCGCCTTCAGCGGTCGAGGATCCGAGGGCGAGATGGAAGCCGCCGCACCGCTGGCCACCGAATCCTTCCTCGAACGGTTCGCTCTGTTCATGATCATCGTGCTGGGCGAGGTGGTCGCCAGTGTCGTCGCCGGCCTCGGCGGGGTGACGGACCTCAGTGCACGCACCTTCCTCACCGGTTTCGCAGGACTGGCAGTGGGCATCGCCTTCTGGTGGACCTACTTCGACCTCGTGGCCATGCGCGCGCCGCGGCCCAGGACACGGGATCGGTACCTCTACAACCTGGCTCAACTGCCACTGTGCCTCGCCCTCACCGGTGTCGGCGCGGCGACGGTCAGCCTCATCGAACATGGGTCGGACGAGGGCACGCCTGCGCCGACCGCCTGGCTCTTCGGAGGCTTCGTGGCCCTCGCGATGATCACCGCCGCCTGGGTGATGCGACTGCTCGACGACTTCGACCGGCTGCAGGCGATGTACCGACCTGCGGTGTTCGGCTGCTACCTGATCGCCGCACTTGCCGTTGCACTGGCGGCGCTGCGTCCTCCTGCCCTGCTCTTCGCGCTCGCGATCTTCGTCGCCATGTGCGCGCAGTGGACGCTCGCGGTCATCAGGTGGCTGGGCACGCCCGACGGCATCGCGAAGCTCGAGGAGTCGGACGCGCCGTTCGAGTGAGGCGATCATCTGCATCGATCGGGCTGGCTGCGTAGTGTCAGGCTCGTGCGAATTGGCCTGCTGACCGGTGGTGGCGACTGTCCGGGGCTCAATGCCCTCATCCGCGCGGTGGTCAAGCAGGGGTCCTTCCACGGCCATACGCTCGTCGGCTTCCGCCACGGCTGGCGAGGCGTCGTCGACGGCGACCTGTTCCCGCTGACCCGCGATCACGTCCGCGGCGTGCTTCCCCTCGGCGGGACGATGCTGGGCACCGCCCGCTTCCACCCGCACGAGGACAACGGCGGTATCGACGCGGTGCTGGACACCCTCCGGCACGAGCACATCGAGGCCCTCATCTGCGTGGGCGGCGACGGAACGCTGATGGCCGCCGGCAAGCTGGCCGAGGCCGGCGTGCGCATGGTGTGCGCCCCGAAGACCATCGACAACGACGTGTGGGGAACCGATCGGTCCGTCGGGTTCGACACGGCGGTCAGCATCGCCACCGAGGCCATCGATCGGGTGCACACCACGGCCGAGTCGCATGACCGGGTGATGGTCGTCGAGGTGATGGGACACCACGTCGGCTGGATCGCGATCGCCGCGGGCATCGCCGGCGGCGCCGACATGATCCTCATCCCCGAGGATCCCTTCGACATCGACGAGGTCGCCGGTCAGCTGCGGCACCGGCATCGCTCGTACGCGTCGTCGTCCATCGTGGTGGTGGCCGAGGGCGCCACGGCCAAGCCAGGAACCCTCGACTTCACCGCGCCCGAGGGCCCCTACGGCGCCATCGTCGCCGGCGCCATGGGCGAACGGATCAAGGTCGAGCTGCAGGAGCGCACAGGGTTCGACACCCGCGTCACCATTCTTGGTCACACCCAGCGCGGCGGGACGCCCACCGCCACCGACCGACTCCTCGCCAGCCGGTTCGGGGTGGCGGCGGCCGACGCCGTCGACGCGGGCGCCTCCTCCGTCATGACTGCGCTGGTGGGCGATCGGATCGAGCTGGTGGACATCGCGGAGGTTGCCGGTCGCCTCAAGACGGTCCCCGATGACATGGTGCGCGTCGCGCGGTCTCTCTACTGACCCACGACCGTCATGGCTACGCCTCGGCGAGCGACGACAGCGGGACGTCCGGATCGATGAGCTTGCGCACATCGGGCACGAGGCGCCGCGAGATGAGGTCGGCTATGACCTCGCTGACGTCCCACACATTGACATTCATCCCCGCCACGACTCGTCCGGCGTCGAGCCAGAAGGCGATGAACTCGCGGTCTGCCGGGTCGCCCCGGAACACCACCGAGTCGTAGCCACCGGCTCGGTGCGTAACCCGTGTACTCGAAGCCGACGTCGTACTGGTCGCTGTAGAAGAAGGGCAGGGTGTCATACGTCGTGAGCACGTCGCCCATGTTCAGCCCGGCGGCGTAGCCCTGATCCTTGGCGTTCGCCCAGTGCTCGACGCGGATCAGCCGTCCAAGGCGTGGGTGGAACGCGTTGGCGACGTCGCCGGCCGCGAACACCTTCGGATGCGCCGTGCGCAGCTGCTCGTCGACGACGATGCCGTCGTTCACCGCCAAGGACGCCCTCTCGGCGATCTCGACATTCGGACGTGCTCCGACGCCGACGATCACCACGTCGGCGTCCACGACCTCGCCGTCCGCGAGGCGCACGCCGGTCACGCGGCCCTTCGAGGCCACGAGGCTGTCGACCTGCACGCTGGGACGCAGCGTCACGCCCTTCGTCATGTGCAGGTCCGCGATGAAGGCACCGACCTCCGGGCCGAGCACACGCTTGAGCGGCAGGCTGTCCCGCTCGAGGACGGTGACGTCTAGACCCGCCATGCGGGCCGCCGCAGCGGTCTCCAGGCCGATCCAGCCAGCGCCCACGATGACCACCCGAGGTCGCAGCGCGAACGACTCCCTGATGCGATCGCTGTCCTCGACGCGGCGCAGGTACAGGACACCGTCGACGTCGGCGCCGGGCACATTCAACTGGCGAGCTCGCGAGCCCGTTGCCATCAGCACTGCATCGAAGGCGAGTTCCGAGCCGTCGGACAAGGAGATCGTGCTCGTGTCGAGATTGAGGTCGGTCGCCGTCGTTCCCAGGAGGAGGGCAACATCGTTGTCGTCGTACCAGTCGCGGGGCTGGACCATCAGTGCGTCCGCACCCGAGGACCCCTGCAGGTACTCCTTCGACAGGGGCGGTCGCAGGTAGGGCTGGTGCACCTCGTCGCCGACGATCGTCACAGAGCCGGAGAAGCCGCTGTCGCGCAGGGCCGCTGCCGCCCTCGCCGCGGCCAGACCCCCGCCGACGATCACGTGACCCGGGTGAGCACTCATCTCGACTCCCTTCGCCGGCCCGCTCCGCATTGACATGGGGAGTAAGGGGTACCTAACCTGTTGAAGAAGAGAGGTGCTCGGCATGACCCTGAGATCGGCCCTGCAGCGCGATGCCCATGCCGCGGCCTACTGGAGTCAGTGGGCCCTGCTCCAGATGTTCGGCCCGGCGACCCAGGACGAGCAGAGCGATCCGATACGGCAGTTGAAGCGCAAGTACGGCCGCGACCTCCGTCACTGAGTCGCTGACCGGTCGAGAACGGATCGTCGACATGCATCAGGCAAGCGTCGTCACGGAGGTGGTGATCCTCCTCGACGCGGACGGGCAGCCCGTGCCGCGGGTCATCCATCTGTGGGACCGCCTCCGGGCTCGGCTGCTCGCATCCAGCCTTGATCGCAAGCTGGCCTCGGGACGATCGGCCGACTCCTCGGCGCTGCTGTCCCTTCGTGCGCGGCTCCTGCTGGCGCCCGCGATGCGCCGCACCCTGGCGGGCGCGTACGCCCGACTCGCCGGTCCCTGGAGCACGCCGGCTCCGCGCAGTCATCTGTCCATCCCCAGCCGTCCGCTGGGTCGCGCCCAGGACGAGCTCGAGGTCCTGTCGCATCGCCTGGACACGGGTCCGGTCGACGTGAGGGGCGTGGCGCAGGCGCGCGTGCTGCTGACCGACGGCGCCGGGCCCCTGTACCTGCCGCGGTCGGAGGACGACCTTCGCGTTGCCGCGCTCGCCGTCATCGACGCCCTCGATCCCTGGGCGCCATGAGCAGGGAGCTGTCCCCGAACTCGTGCCAGAGGTAGCCGTGCGTCAGGGCGGCGTCGTAAGCCCGTGCGACCGCTTCGCCACCCGCCACCGCTGACAGAAGTGCCAGATGCGAACTGCCGGGCAGGTGCCAGCCGGTGATGAGGCCGTCGACCACCCAGGCAGGACGTTCAGCGCCGAGCACCAGGTTGGTCCAGCCCCGCCGCGCGAACACGATCCCGCTGGGGTGGGCGGCGGACTCCAGTGCACGCGTCACGGTCGTGCCGACGGCGATCACGCGATGCCCGTTCGCGTGCGCGGTGTTGACGCGTCGCGCGGTCAGTGGGGGAACCGCATACCTCTCCGGAGTCGGCGGCTCGCCTGCCTCGGGAGAGGAGACGCCGGCGTGCAGCGTGATCGCGGCCAGTGTCACACCGGCCCGGCCGAGGTCGCTGACGGTCTTCCACGTGAAAGGACGTCCCGCGCTGGGCATCTCCGCGCTGCCACTGCGCTCGGCGAAGATCGTCTGGTAGTGATGCAGGGGCCACTCCTCGGGAACGTAGGCGTACCGGATCGCGCGGCCATGATGCTCGAGGAAGCGCGGCACGTCGTCGGTGGACACCTGGGCCCTCCACAGTCGCGTCCGCGTCGCCGACCAGTCGGGATACGGCTCGACCAGCGTCACGGTCACCGGACCGACCACGTGCAGCTGATCGCCCGCCGCCACGGTCCTGACCGGACCCTCGGCCAGGTCGGAGAGGCCGGATCTCGACGATCCAGTAGCCGTCGTCCGACGGCATCGAGAAGTGGATGCACACCCGGTCGCCGTTGAGGCGGAGCGCGTCCACCGCCGCAGGCCGAGTTCGTGAGTCGTTGACCACGACGAGGTCACCTGGCTGCAGGTGGTCGGGCAGTTGGAAGAAGTGCCGGTGCGCGAGACCGTGGCCGTCCGACACCAGCAGCCGAACCTCGTCGCGTCGCAGCCCTCGAGCCTCCGGCGGTTCGCCTGCGACATTGGCGCTCGGCACGGTGAAGTCGGGCGACTCGACGTCGAGGATCGTCATGACGAGACCCCGCTGGCGTTCAGATCCACTGCGCGATAGCGACCGCTCGGCGGCCGACTCGCGATCAGCGTGAGAAGGGCCGGAACGACGGATTCCGGCTCCGGCAGGTCCGAGATGTCGTCCTCGGGGAACGCGGACTGGTGGAGCTCGGTGCGCATGTCACCGGGGTCGAAGGCGTAGACGTCGATGTCGGGCTCCTCCTCGACGAGCACCGCGGACACCTGGTCGAGGGCAGCCTTGGCCGCGCCGTAGCCGCCCCAGTTCGGATAGGCCTCGACCGCGGCATCGGACGACACGTTCACGACGGCACCGTGGCTGGCCGTAAGGAGGTCGCGGTGCGCCTGGAACAGGGCGATGGGGGCGATCACGTCGACGTGCGAAGATCGCCTCGAGGTCCGAGAGCGGATGGTCGCGCACGAGCGGCAGCGGGCTGGGGCCGAGCCTGCTGGCGTTGTTCAGGAGCAGGTCCAGCCGGCCCAGTGCCTCGACCGCGGATCGGAGGGCGGCGCGGTGGTCGGCGTCGGCCACGTCGCCGGCCACCGTGATGATCCGGCCCGACAGGTCTGCGTCGTCCAAGTCCTCGAGCGACTCACTGCGACGGGCATCCGTGACGATCGTCCACCCCTGGCCAGCCAGACCCAGCACTACAGCCCGGCCCAGGCCGAGCGACCCCCCGGTAACCAGACCGACCTGCATGGCTCACCTCGTTGCGCGATTCCATCGACGCGTTCATCATGAAAGTTGAAGTGCACTTCAAGTCAAGGGGCGCGCATGGAGAACTCCACCGACCTGCTGACCGTCAGCGAGGTTTCCGCGCGGAGCGGATTCGCTCCGTCCGCATTGCGCTACTACGAGCGACTCGGCTTGATCGCCTCGACGCGCACCAGCGGTGGACAGCGTCGGTACGTCCGCGCGGTCCTGCGCCGGCTCGCCTTCATCCGGGCCGCACGGAACATCGGTGCGAGCCTGTCGGACGTCGAGGAGGCGCTGGCGTCGCTGCCGCACGGGCGCAACCCGACCCGCGCCGACTGGACGCGACTGTCGCGACAGTGGCGCAAGCGGCTGGACGAGCAGATCGATGCATTGATCGCTCTCCGCGACGGACTCGACTCCTGCATCGGCTGCGGCTGCCTGTCGCTGCGCACCTGCGCGATCCAGAATCCCGGCGACTCGCTAGGGCGGTCGGTCACCGGCGCGGCGTTCCTTCCGGCAGCCCTTCGCCGCCTCGACTAGGTGATTGAGCCGAGCACGTCCATCGAGTCCCCGAGGGACCGACGCTCCATCAGGCGGATCGGCAGGAACACGCTCGACATGACGAAGCCCGGATTCGCGATCAGCCTCGCTCGCTCGGCCACCTCCTCGTCCAGGTGGTCGATGGCTCTCGCCCGCGAGGCGGGGTCCAAGGGGGCCAACTCATTGGCGTTCGCCCAGGCGATGTCGCGCGCCACGTTGATCACCCGGGCGATCGCGAAGGCATCCGCCGCTCCGCCGGCCCGGTCGAGGAGCCCGATCGCCGGCGACAGCTCACTGACGGCGTTTTCGACGGCGGGCACGAGAGAGGCGAGCACCGCATTGATGGAGTCGAAGTCCGCCCGCATGGCGTCGAGTCCGTGACCGGTCGGGCCGGTGGCCACCTCGGCCGCGACGATGCCCAGGTCGAGCCCGATGTGCGCCGTCATGCCGAGCAGGAGATTCCGCAGCACTCCGGTTCGCCACTGACCTGAGGCAGAGAACGTCACCGACCACGATCGCGTCACGGGCCTTCCTTCGTCGCGCGCCCGGACAGCGTCCAGGAAGCGCGCCGCGAAGAGGTCGACGAATCCCGCCATCCGCCCCGAGTCGGCGAAACTGCCCTGCGCGGCAAGGACGCGGACCCGTCGCGTCACCGCCGCGTACATGGCGGCGAACTCACCTATCCGGTCGTCCCGCGCCCGGGCCGTCGCCATCACCGCCGCCATGGCGTCCACGGTCCCGTCGAACGGGGTCACCGTCATGCCCGGATCAAAGCACGGTGCGCAGAGTCCCACAACCTCTGCTCAACGGTCGGTCTCGATCATCGACTCGAGTTCGGCGATCGCCTGCTGCTGCTGCTCGACGAGGTCTCGCAGGGTGGCCAGCTTGTGGGCGACCGTCGGCAGCGTGTCCTCGTCCTCGGGTTTCTTGGCCGGGCTGAGGAACAGGTTCGCCAGGTAGCCGGTCAGGGTGCCGAAGATGCCCACACCGACCACGATGATCACGGTGCCGAGGACGCGGCCTGGATTCGTGATCGGGTACTGATCGCCGTAGCCGACCGTCGACATCGTCACGATGATGTACCAGATCGCGTCGGAGGCCGACGTGATATTGGCACCCGGGACGTGGGCCTCCAGGCGCAGCATCTCCAGGCTGCCGAACTCCAGCACCAGGATGGCGATGAGGAGCAGCATCAGCAGGGCACTGCCGGCCCGGTCCTTGACGATCGCCCGGCCGACGTTCTTGGCGCCGTAGTCCCGGAGCAGGCGATACACCTTGATCAGGCGGAACAGGCGGAGGATCTTCGTCTGCTCGAAGGGCAGGGATGCCAGCAGGTCGGCCCAGCCCCAGTTGCGCCAGAAGTAGTAGCTCCGGTCCGGAGCGGTCTTGAGTCGGTACAGGAAGTCGATCATGAAGATGAGGGTCAGTGGGACGTTCATGATCATGAGGACGTAGTCGAGGGTCTGATCCTGGATGGCATACATCAACATGAGGTTGAGGATCGACAAGATCGACAGCGCCCCGATGAAGATCTCGTAGCCGGGGTTCTTCAACCCGCTGGGCTTGGGTGCGTCGGCGCCGGCCTGGGCGGCCTCGTTGATCGGGTGGGACACGGGAAGAGTCTCTCGCGAATGCATGGGGATCCTTGGAGGCGCGGCGGGTCGGTCATCGGGGCAGGTACCGGCGTACTGTCGAGGGGACCCCGTCAGGGGAGAGGCTGGACTGGCCATGTGCTTGTCTCCGCAGGTCGATGTTGTCGCCGGGCTCGTCATGTCGGTGGTCGCGGTGGATGCGGTACGGCACTGCCACAGCCCCGACTCGTCGCACTGGCCGCCCTGCCCGCCATCTTCGCCGTGCACACATTCACCTCGGCCGTCGTCTGGCTCGGGCTGCAGGGTCACGTCTCGACGTCAAGTCTCGACACCGCCACGGCGTTCTACCTCGCCGTGGCCTTCGTGTTGCTGCCGGTATACGTGCCCGTGGCGATCCTGCTGATCGAGCCGCCGGGCTGGCGCCGGGCGGCCCTCGTTGCCCTCACGGCTGCGGGTGCCTACGCGTCCTTCGACTTCCTCGTCGGCCTGGTCTCGGGTCGTGGCAGCGCCGTGGTATGCGATAACTACATCGACTTCAACGTCGTCCGCACGAGCAGCTATTCGGCCGTTCTCTACGTCGTGGCTACCTGCGGTGCCCTGCTCCTGTCGGGTCAGCGGATCCTCTTCGTCTGGGGCCTGACGAACGTGGTCGTGGTCGGTGCGCTGAGTTGGGGGGTGAGCCGCGGCGTGCCATCCCTGTGGTGCTTCTGGGCTGCCTGCACGAGCGTCCTGATCGCCGTGTTCCTTCGCCGGCTCGACCGCTCGCGAGCGGCCGGCGAGCCGTGGCCGTGGCAGCCGCCGCCGGGTCCCACGGCGAATGTCCTTGAGACCACGGCGTAGTCGCCTTGTCCCGGCGGGCGAGGAGACCCACACTGGGGTCATGCAGGCGAATGAGTACGTGGACGTGCCAGACGTCGATCCCGACGCCGACGTGGATCCGCATTGGCTGGAGCTCAGAGGACCTTCACCCCTGCCGCAGATCTACATGCCGCCGTCGATGCGCGGCACCTACACCCGCACGCACCGCGTGATCGCGGCCGCGCTGATCACGGTGTTCGTCGTCGCGACCGCGTTAGGGGTGTGTCTGACGTACGGCCCTCAGGTGCTCGGCTGGTAGCTCACGCGCTCGTTTCGACCGCTGTCTTCAGCATGGCCATACGCTTGCGGATGTCGGGCTTGCCCAACAGCGGGAAGGCCACGGGAACCAGCACGGCGGACATGCCCGTCATCGCCGGGAACACGATCCGGTAGTCCACCTGGGTTCCGCCGGGCACCGGCGTGAGCGTGAACGTGTTGGTGAAGTCGCCCTGATCGTCGTGCGCCCGCAGGACGAGCCGCTCGTTCGGCACTGCTTCGGTGATCTCCACCTCGTTCTTGTGGCTCTTGTCGCCCGGCACCCAGCCGACCGAGCGGTAGGTGCTGCCAACCGTGTTCGGCTCGCCGGCGACACACTCGACGCGATAGTCATGCGGTGACCACTTGTCATGGGTGGACAGGTCGCCTACCCACTTCCAGACGGTCTCGGGCGAAGCGTTGATCGTGATGGTGAAGTCACCCTGGGTCGTCATCCGGACCTCCCGATGCTCGTCCACGAGGGTAGGCGCGAAATCGCCTGCAGGCAATGGGCGGATCCTCGAGGTGCGGCTATCCGGGTGGGGGCAGGGTCACGCCGAATCCCGACACGGCTAGTCGTAGCAGGACCTGTCCGGGAGCCAGCAGGTCGTTGATCTTGGCGGCGCTCAGGACCTCGAGCTCAGCGAGTCGAGCAGCGAACTCCTCCGGTCCGTCGAGGCGCGCCCGCTGAAGTTCACGGGTGTTGTGCCACACCTTCTGCCGTGCCTCCCGCAGGAACCGCTTGGACGCCGCCTCGTTGGCCGGACGGAGGAGCCGATCGAGCACCGCTCACGCGGGACACGGACCTCAGCTGGCCGTCCTCCGCGCTCACTCGGGCTGCCAGGACGCCATCGATCCGCTGGTGGTCGCGCTGCCGCCGGCCGATAACGCGTGGATTGGCGAAGTCGTCGTCGCTGATGACGGCGAGGAGGGCCTGCGGCAGGTCGTAGTTGATGTGCGCATTGATGCCGAGCAGCACGTGCCTCAACGGAGGCAGGGACGGACGAGGCGCCGAATGCCAGCCGCCAGGGGCGGGCTACCTCAGCTCCTCCGTCGAGGTGGGCATCCAGCGCCCGGAGGTACAGGTGCGCGAAGGCCACGTCCCACGACTCGACCCACGGCCCGTCCTCGAAAGAGCCGCGGTCGACTGCTGTGCCGACGGCGGCGGTGGTGCGCAGGTAGGTTGCCAGGAAAGCCTTGAGTCCCTGCTGACCGGCGGGCAGGGAACCGCAGCCGGTCCTGCATCGTCGCCATCACCGCGGCTATGGCTCCGGTCGCCGGCTCGTGGTCGTCGAGGCTCATCAGGACTCCTTCCCGCGCAGCGTCGGCGAGGCTATTCTCGGACAACATGCACAAGGGTGAAAGCCCGCGTGATGATCGCGTGCTCGCGTTCACCAAGGGCCTGTCGGTATTCATCGCACCGTTCCTCGTGGTGGCTTTCGTCATCCTCTACTTCTTCCCCGGCGACTCGGGTCGCCTGTTCGCCTGGCCCATCAAGCCGTCGATGACCGCGATGGTGCTGGCATCCGCCTACCTGGGCGGCTTCTACTTCTTCTGCCGCGTTCCGTTCGAAAGGCGTTGGGCGGCAGTCAAATCGGGGTTCCCCGCGGTGGCGCTCTTCGCGGCGCTGCTGGGCGTGGCAACCGTGCTTCACTGGGACAAGTTCAGCCACGGCAACGTCGCCTTCTGGATATGGGCCGCGCTGTACTTCGTGGCTCCTTTCCTGGTGCTGCTCGCCTGGCTGCTCAATGGGAGATACCGAGCTCCGGCGCACGATGACGAGCCGACACTGCCGGCAGCGGCGCGCTGGGCGATGGCAGTCGTCGGCGCCGCGGCGCTTGTCACCGGCGTCGCGATGTTCCTGGCCCCGGCCCAGGTGATCCCGATATGGCCGTGGCTGCTGACGCCGCTGACCTGCCGCGTGGTCGGGGCCATCTTCTGCCTGGGCGGCGCCGTGCTGGGCGTCCTTCGCGATCCGCGATGGATCAATGTGCGGCTCATGCTCCAGGTCGAGCTGATCATGCTCATCCTCATGCTCGCGGCGGCGGTGCGCGCCCGAGACGAGTTCTTCACCGACCGGCCGCTGACGTGGCTGATGCTCGTTGGCTTCGTCGTGGTGACGGTCGGCTCGGTGGTGGCCTTGGTATCCGGCGAGCGGCCGGGCCGTGGGAGCACAGGGCGACCGGCCGAAAGTACGACGCCCGCGTCGACCATCCGGGCCGGTCAGGACTGACCCTTTCACCGAGGCGGAGCCCCGGCGGTCTCCGCCACCATCGTCGTGCCGGCACCCGGCCGAGCAGCGGCGAAGGGATCACCATGGCGAACCGACGGCGGCAGTGGCCCGTACCGGCAGCGTTGATCGCCCTCAGCCTGATCCCGGCGGCCGCCGGGGCAGCCCGGCTGACACAGCTGGCCGGGGGTGCCCCGGTCACGTCCGAGAACGCGCGCTTCTTCGCGTTGCCCCTGCCTGTCATCGTCCACGTGATCGGGGCCACCACGTTCTGCATCCTGGGCGCCTTCCAGTTCGTGCCGACCCTTCGACGGGGTCGCTGGCATCGGCTCGCCGGACGGGTGCTCGTGCCGTGCGGGCTGGCCGCCGCGGTCTCGGGGATGTGGATGGCCGCGTTCTACGACCTTCCCGCGCACGACAACGCCCTGCTCGAGGCCTTCCGTCTCGTGTTCGGCACGCTGATGGCCGTCTCGCTCGTGCTGGGGGTGGTGTCGATCCTGAGGCGGAACGTCGCGGACCATCGCCTCTGGATGATGCGTGGCTATGCCATCGGGATGGGTGCTGGCACCCAGGTCCTGATGATCCTGCCCTGGACGCTGGTCCTAGGCGAGCCGACGCCCACCGAGCGGGCGCTGCTCATGGGTGCCGCGTGGGTGCTCAACCTGGCGGTGGTCGAGTTCATCGTTCGTCGGGGGCGGACACGGCACTCGTCCGAACGGCCGATGCGCCTGCCGCTGTCCTCTCTACGCTGATCACGTGATGCGACGGGCAATGCGCTCCCTGTGGGACGAGCCGGCCGTGGCGAACCCCCCGACCCGGGTGTGGCGTGACTGGTTGCTCGTCGGCGTGATGATCGCCCTGGCCGTCGTCGAGGCGCTGGTTCGCCCGGACGTGACGTGGCGGCCGGTCGCCTTCGTCGTGTGCGTGGCGATCGCGTTCACGCTGCTGTGGCGACGCACCCGGCCGCTGACCGTCGTGCTGGTCGCGTTCGGTGCGGCCACCGTCCTCGATCTGGCGGCGAGCAACAGCGGTCCGGGCCAAGCGGGTCTCTACGCGACGGCCGTCCTCATCGTCCTGCCGTACGCCGTCTGCCGATGGGCATCGGGCCGCGACATGGTGATCTCAATCGCCTTCATCCTCCTGACTCACGTCCTGCGCGAGGTCGTCAACGGCCGTCCGCTGGACCTGCTCGTCGGGTTCACGTTCCTGCTGACGCCGGCCGCGCTTGGCCTCGCGGTGCGGTATTCGATCAGCGCGCGCTCGCGGCAGGTGCAGGAGTACCGACTCCTCGAGCGCGAGCAGCTGGCGCGTGAGCTGCACGACACCGTCGCTCACCACGTCTCGGCGATCGCGATCCAGGCCCAGGCCGCACAGCTGATCTCAGGCTCCCGCCCGGAGGCGGTCGAGCAGGCCCTGCGGACGATCGAGTCGGAGGCGACGCGTGCGTTGACCGAGATGCGCGCGATGGTCGGAGCGCTGAGGGACGGCGCTTCCGCCGATCACTCTCCCCAGCGAGGGGTGGCCGATGTCGCACGGCTGGCTGACGTGAGTGTCGCCACACCGACCGTCCGAGTCGAGGTGACCGGTGACGTGACCAACCTCTCCCCGGCCGTCGGATGCGGCCACCTACCGCCTGGCTCAGGAGTCGGTGACGAACGCCCTTCGACATGCGCGCCGTGCCACCGTCGTCGACGTGCGGGTGAAGGCCGACGACGCGATCGTGTCGATCAGCGTCATGGACGATGGCGAGACGGTGGCCGCCGGTCGTGCCGACAAGGGATACGGTCTGGTGGGCATGGCAGAGCGTGTGCTGCTGCTGGGCGGGACATTCGACGCCGGCCCACGCGCAGACCGAGGATGGGTCGTGACCGCTCAGCTGCCCCGCACCGATCCCGACGCATGACGATCCGCGTGCTGGTCGCCGACGACCAGGAGATCGTGCGCACCGGCCTGGCCATGATCCTTGACGCGCAGCCGGGGATCGAGGTGATCGGGCAGGCAGCCAACGGTCGCGACGCGGTGGCGTTGGCCCGCGAACTGCGTCCGGACGTGTGCCTGTTCGACATCCGCATGCCTGACGTCGACGGCATCGAGGCGACCCGGCAGCTCGCTGGTCCTGACGTCGCCGACCCCATCGCCGTCGTGGTGATCACGACCTTCGACCTCGACGAGTACGTGCACGGTGCATTGAAGGCGGGCGCCCGGGGCTTCCTGCTGAAGGACTGCGGACCGGCCATGCTGAGCCAGGCGGTGCATGCGGCTGCCGACGGCGATGCGCTGATAGCGCCCAGCGTGACCGCGCGGCTGCTCGCCACCTTCGCCGCGGGCGAGGCGGGCCGGGTCCCTGCGCAGCCGATTGCCGCGCTGACCGAGCGCGAGGAGGAGGTGCTGCTCACGGTCGCGCGCGGCCTGACGAATGCCGAGATCGCTGACGAGTTGCACATCAGCCTGAGCACGGTGAAGACGCATCTGACGAGCCTGATGGGCAAGCTCGGCGCCCGCAATCGCGTGGAGATCGCGATGTGGGCCTACGAGACGGGTCGCGTCAAGCCCTAAACATGAAGCGTCAGGCGGGTGCTGGCGCGGCGGGCCAGGGAACCACGACGTGGACGACGCCGAGGTAGCCCGGCGCGACCGCGTACTTGTCGAACCAGATGTGGATCCCGTCGGGCTGGGGGAGCCATGACCGTACGTCGGGCATCGTGACCCTAGGTGTCCAGAACGGGTCGTCACCCAGGCCCTTCGCCGTCAGGAGCGCCGCCACGGCGGCGTTCACTCCCGCGATGAAGCCGGTCTCCTGACCGCTGGGGACGATCCGCGAGAGGGGGGCAGCCTCGCCGGTCAGGCCGTCGAAGGCGAACGTGTCGACCCAGTCCTGGCCGCTGTTGGCGCCACTGGCCAGGAGTCCGGAGGCCATGCGGACGCATACGAACCCGGGGAGGCAGCGTCGCTGCTGAAGCGACTGGACGAAGTAGGCACACGTCCGCTGGGCCGCCAGGCAGGGCGCCGCATTCGCCCGCCTCGCCGCGCTCGTCGCACTGTCGACGACTCGGGCGAGACTCGCGTTGGCGCGGGCGTTGGCGGCCGGGCTCAGGCCGCTGACGACGCCACTGTCGTAGCTGAATCTCGTGAACCGTGGCACGGACCGCTTGTGGGCGGTGACCGCGAGCTTCGCGCACACGGTGCCGAGGGCCGCCAGGGTCTCGTTCGACGGGGTGCTCGCCACGTCTCCGAGAGCGTTGCTGAGCGGCCCGTCGAAGCTCGCATCCGACAGGGAGATGAATGCGTCCCCAAGCCGCTCCCACGCCGACGCGTCGCCGTTGCCCAGGGCGGCCTGCTCGGACCCGACCACCTTCCACGCCTCAGTGCATGCGGCAAGGCGCGGATTGACGACGGCAACGGCGGCGCTGGACGGAGCGAGCGCCACGGCCAGGATCGCTGCGACGATCGCGGCCGCTGCCACGACCCAGGGGCGCACAACTTCCGTCATTTCGCCTGCGTGGCGGCGTAGTACTCGGGATAGGCGACCGGTCCGAGGGCGTCGTTCAGCATCATGCTGCCCTCGGTCGAGTTGACCGCCCAGACGCTCACGGCGCCGGTCTTCGGGTTGCAGGCGACGTTGGCCTCGTAGCCGATCGCCTGGCCCTCGTGCGAGAGCCACGCGCCCTGGCGGATGATGCCGCGACCGTAGTTGCCGACGTTGATCGCGGTGAACACCAGTCGCTTGGCGACCATCGGCGAGTGGCAGCAGCGAGTTGCCCAAGCAGGTTCCGCCCCAGGTGGCCAGGTCGCCGATCGTCGAGTAGGCGCCGCCGCCCTCCTTGCCCCAGTCGAACGCCCAGGTGGACACGTCCGTGGTGCCGGTGACTGCCGGGTTGATGGCGACGAACTGAGAGCCGTACAGCGCGCCGACGTATCCATGGGCCGCAGGTGCAGGCAGCGGGCCAGACGTAGCGGGCAGCTTCGACTGCGTCATTCCGGCCTGGGCGAAGACCCCGTTGACGAGGGCCTCTGGCGTCTTGCGAGTGAGCTTGTCCAGGATCACGCCGAGGATGATGTAGTTCGTCGTGGAATAACCTCCGATGGCGGGTTGCTTCTTCCCCTGCTCGAACCCCAGGGCGATCAGGTCGTTGCGCGTGAAGTGATGCTGCGGATCGGCGACCTGCAGCGCGACGGCAGCGTCCGCGTAGTCGGGGATCTGTGTCCGCATGCTCAACAGCTGCGCCACGGTGTACGTGGCCGCTTTCGGGAACTTCCTCGCCAGCGCCGGATCGAGCTTGCGAACGGTGTCGCCGAGCGCGAGCCGGCCCTTGGCCACCTGCTGCAGGACGGCCGTCGCGAAGACCGTCTTGGTGATGGAGCCGATCATGAAGTGGTCGGACACCGTGGCCTTTGCGCCGCCGACGACGGCTTGGCCGTAGGCCTGCTCGTAGTAGCCCTTGGCCGGGTCCCAGACGGCGAGCCATAGCCCGGGCGCCTGATCGATCGACCCCGCCACGGCCTTGTTCGCCGCGACGTCGATTGCGGCTCGATCAGCGGCCGACATGGGTCGGGTCTTGTCGATCGACGAGACCGGACGCTTCTGGGCGGCGTCGGTGGTCTGCGGGTGCGCGCTGGCTGTCGGTGTGACGAGTACCAGACCCGCCAGGACCGCACATGCCATGGCGGTGGTGCGGGTGCGCGTCATCGGTTCTCCTCGGGGTGGTGGCGGGCGTCTCGCGCGCGCATCAGGATGGTGGCCGCGACCGCGGCGACCGAGAGCATCAGGATCAGCTCGACCCAGAAGAACACCAGGATGTCCATCCAGGAGCCGATGGGCGGCGACCCCGGGAAGAACCCGCGCAGTGGAATCAGCGCGAACAAGAGCGCCGTCATCCAGCTGGCCACGGAGAGCTCGAGCTTCATGCGTCCGCGGGTGGCCGACCCCGTCACGAGGATGGCGATGGTGGCCAGCGTGATCATGAGCAGCAGCAGGAGGATGGCAATGGACCTCGTGGAGGTGTCCCGGACGACGGTTCCCGAGGCGGTCACCCCTTCGGCAGAGCTCGTGGTGCTCGCCGCTCCGTTGAACGCCCACCCCGGCACGCGGAAGAAGACCGACGCCTGCACGGGCAGCGCGTCGTAGGTGTCGGCGAACAGGGAGTGGACATGGACGTCGGCGTTGACTGCGTACGAGTCGAACGGGTACTCCTGCACGACGCCGGCCGCCGGCAGCACGACGCCCTGGGGCGCCGGCGGTTCGCCTGCTGGGAAGAGAAGCGTCTGCCCGGACACGGCGGGCTGCACCCGCACCTCGAGCTCCTGGGTCAACTGGCCGGCCGAGTCCAGTAGCGACGACGACGGAAACACCAGGACGCGAGCAGGAAGGGTCTGGTCGTCGGGGGAGACCTTCTCCGGGACGATCACCACGGACACGCCGTCCGCTGGAGGCGACTGCTCCGGGAGGGTCTGCGCCAGCCCGCTGCGGTAGGACTGGATCCCGACGAGATAGGCGGCCACGAGCACCACGCTGACGATGACGCCGGATATCAGCCGAGGAGCGCGGTTGCGGCGGAAGAAGCCGGGCGCCCCGTCGTCGCCCGTTTCCTCCGTCACTGCCGTCACGGACAGAGGCTACGTCACATTCCACGATGAAAGGTGATCGAAGTCAGGAGGGCCGTCGCCTCGTCTTCGGGACGATCGATCCGCCGTAGCCGCCTTGGGGGACGCGGGTGAGGATGCCGCGCTTCCTGGCCTTCTCCACCCAGCTCACCACGGTGCGCGGCGACACCTGCCGCTCCTGCGAGATCGTCCGGGCATAGCCGCGTCCGACGCTGAGGTACTCGCGAGCGATGTCCTCCAGGAACTCGTCGCTGAGCGGCGCGTTGACCGGCCCCCGCAGTTCGGCCGCCTCGGGGAAGCCCGTCACGGGCAGGTCGAAGTCGAACGGATCGATGCCCCGTTCGAGCATCACGGGGACGGATCGACGGACGACCTCCACCGGTGAGGCCCAGCGGAACTCCCGCTGCATGCGTACGAGGTCGAGGCCCTGCGGTCCGCGTACGTCCAGGCGCACCAGCTGCGGCTCGTCATCGACGAGGTCGATCGTCGCTTCGAAGTGCCAGCCGACCTCGCGGGTCAGGGGGTCCACGAACATGTGATCGACGATGACGGGGAGGGGGAACGTGTGCTCGGGTGTCGCCCGCCAGCGCTTCTTGCGCCCCGACGCAGGGCGAATGCGTGAGGACACCCCCAGTCGCACGTCCTTTGCCATGTCCCCCGCTCGATTCCTTACAGCGCTGATTGCGACCTTACACGCGTTGTCGTGACGATCGCCACCGCAGGCCTTCGAGTCCTTACACGACGTAGGCTTGCGGGATCGCGCTTCGAGGGGGGCCAGGATGAAGAGACTCATTGCTGCCGTGAGCAGTTCGGCACTCCTGCTGGGTGCTCTTCTGATCGCGTCGACACCGGCGGCCGCGTCCATCACTTGGGACTACTCGAACGTGACTTTCCCGATCGATGATGGCTTCGGCACCACCGCTTCGGTTGTTGTCGTCAACCTCCAGGTCACGGGGAGTTCGGCAACCGGATACCTGAGAATCCCGGATCCGGCCGGCAGGTACTCCTGCACCACGAGCGCGTTCTCCGGCCTCACGTCGCAGTGGAGCACCGGCACCCTCGCGCCGTGCAGCGGCGACATCACGTTCTCGGTGAGCCCGACCGGGTCACTCACGATGAGCAGCATCGGCCTGCTCATTACGAGCCATGTGTACTCGGCCCCCAGTAGCGCTGCCGCGCAGGGAGTCGCACAGCCACCGGTCTCCGTGCCGCTCACGGGCTGCACGGCCATCGGTCAACGACCCGTCGCAGACCCTGGTCTTCGGTCTCATGGCCGGCAATCCGGATGCGGCCACGTACGAACTGGTCATCGGCGGGACCAGCCTCCCCGTCGAGTCCGTGACGCCGGGCACGGAAGTCCAGGTCCCCTACGAGTACCTCACACCTGGGTCGTCGTACACGGCAACGATCACGGCCAGGCGTGCGGGCGACAACGCGGTCGTGGCGACGTGCGTCACCCCTTCGGTGTCCGTCCCGCCCCTCGGGAAGCCGACGCATCGACAGCCTCGTGCCCGCGGCCGGCGGCCTGCTCTCGGTGAACTACTCGGTCGTCAGTCCGGGGACGGTGCAGGGCATCGAGTACATGGTGGACGCAGGCCCGTGGACTCGGCCGGGTGGCGTGGCCCCGGTCAACGGGGCCGGCGGAGCGTTCACCCTGAGCGGGCTGGCGGCGGGAAAGCACACGGTGACTCTGCGCAGCATCGGCTTTGGTCCGACCGCCTTGAGCACGGAGGGTGATCCGAAGTCGGCGACGCGTCCCAGCCGCAACGGCGGGCAGGCCGTCGAATGCCGGCTCCCCGACCGCAGTCGGCTCATCGCCGTCCCAGCCAGTCGCGGCTCCTCCGGCCGCTCCAGCATCGACCGTGCCCGGCACGAGCAACGGGGCAGGCAGCGGGGCGAATGGCGCCCTCGCCGCCACCACCGGCGACGCCGGGATCGACGCACCATGCCTTGCCCCCAACGGCACCCTGTACCCGACCCAGTACTCGACGGTCGGGTCCCAGCTGACGATGGCGCCGAACACCCGTGGTCTGGGCAAGGCGACGTCGTTCACGGTGGTCGGCGGCGCTCTGCCGCCCGGCATGCAACTCGACCGGACGTACGGAGTGCTCTTCGGCGTGACGACGCAGCCCGGCTCCTGGGTGACCGTCATCCGGGCCAGGTTCGCCAACGGCCCTGCGAGGACGAGCCAGTTCACCACGCGCGTCGACGCCGACTCACAGACTCTGCAGTACGCGGCGCAGAACATCGGCAGTGTGGGTCGCGGCATCGCGATCGGAGCGACGAGCAACGCGCCCGTGAACGGCACGTCCTATCGGCTCGTCTGCGGGCAGCTGCCTAGCGGAACGAGGCTGGACGCCAGCACGGGCCGGATCGTCGGGAAGCCGACCCGCGTCGTGTCCCTGCCCACACCGCTACGCGTTGCCGAGACCAGTGCGAGCGGGAGCGCGGCCGCGTCGTTCATCTTCGTGGTGAACACGTCAGGGGCGTCGTCGTTCAGCTACCCGGCGCACCCGCACGTTCGGGTGGGCAAGCGCGTATCGATCAGGCCGACGGTGAGCGGCGTCGGCGACGTTGCCATCTTCCGCACCTCGAAGGGGAAGCTGCCCAAGGGGCTGCATGTCAATCACCGGACGGGGGTCATCTCCGGCCGCATCACCCACGTCGGACCGACGCACACGATCACCCTCGTGGCGGTGACCAGGGGAGGAGCGCTGCTCACCGCGGCGCCCATGCGGCTGAGCCTGCGTCGGTAACGGGCGCATCCACCCGTCACTTGCGCGGCGTGAACGAGCGTGCTTAACTACAACCAAATGGTTGTAGATCAGATCTCCGATGCCGACGTCGACCGGCTGTTCCACGCGCTGGCCGACGCCACCCGCCGCGACATCGTGCGACGGGCCCTCGTCGGCGAGCACTCGATCTCCGACCTTGCGCGGGGCTACGCGATGAGCATGACGGCGGTGCAGAAGCACGTCGCCGTGCTCGAGGGTGCGGGCCTGGTGAGCAAGCAGCGTCACGGGAGGGAGCAGCGCGTGGTCGGAAACGTCGAGGCCGTTCAACGGGCCCAACGACTTCTCGACTCCCTCGAGCAGCTGTGGCGCGATCGATTCGACCGCATCGGCAGTCTCCTCGCCGAGCCGAACCAGGAGGGCAAGCCATGAGTGTGACAAGCGTTGAGAAGGACACCCAGCAGCTGACGATGGTCGTCATCGCCGAGTACGACGTCACGGCGGAACGTGCCTGGCGGCTGTGGAACGACCCGCGTCAGCTCGAGCGCTGGTGGGGGCCCCCGGCGTATCCCGGCGACCGTCGTGGACCACGACCTCACGGCGGGCGGTTCCGTCAACTACTACATGACCAGCCCCGAGGGCGAGAAGCACCACGGCTGGTGGCGGGTCCTGGAGTCTGAGGCACCGCGAGCTCTCGTCATCGAGGACGGCTTCGCGGACGACATGGGCCAGCCTCAGGCCGGGATGCCCGTCACGATCATGCGCGTGCAGATCGACGACCGTCCCGGTGGCGTGACGATGACGATGACGTCGACCTTCGCCTCGCTCGAGGCGATGGAGCAGCTTCTCGCGATGGGCATGGAGCAGGGACTACGCGAGGCGATGGGCCAGATCGACGCCATCCTTGCCTGAAGCGGTTGTTGACGGGGTGCCGACCACCTAGCGTGAGCGCATGTTCACGCCGATGAACGTCAACGACTTCCTCAAGCGTGCTGAGGTCGTCTATCCCGACCGAGTGGCGGTCGTCGACGAACGCGACCAGCCGGCCGAACCGTTGGGACCGCTCACGTACCGCGATCTCGCGGCTCGATCCCGGGCGCTGGCGGCGGCACTCGACGATATGGGCGTGCCCGTCGGCGGACGGGTCGCCATCGTCTCCCACAACTCGGCGAGGCTGCTGACGAGCTTCTTCGGCGTCTCGGGCTCGGGGCGAGTGCTGGTGCCGGTGAACTTCCGCCTTGCCGCGCCGGAGATCGACTTCATCGTCAAGCACAGCGGTGCCGACGTGCTGCTCGTCGACCCGGAGGTCGACGAGGTCCTGGCCGAGGTGACGGCCAGGCACCGGTTCGTCCTCGGCGAAAGCGATGACGTGATCTTCCCCATCGGTCGCGTCGGCGTGCCGTGGGCGGGAGACGAGTCTGCGACCGCGACGATCAACTACACGTCGGGCACCACCGCGCGGCCCAAGGGCGTCCAGCTCACGCACCGCAATCTGTGGACCAACGCGATGCTGATGGGGCTGCACCTCACCCTGAGCGATCGCGACGTCCTGCTGCACACCCTTCCGATGTTCCATGCCAACGGCTGGGGGATGCCGTACGCCGTCACAGGCGTCGGCGGACGGCACATCGTGCTGCGCAAGGTCGACGGCGCGGAGATCCTGCGGCGCGTCGACGAGCACGGGGTGACGATCATGTGCGGCGCTCCCGCGGTACTGGCCATGATCCTCGATGCGGCGGGCTCCTGGGACGGGCCGATCCCCGGCCGTGACCGGGTCAGGGTCGTGGTCGCCGGTGCGCCGCCGCCCACCCGCACGATCGAGCGGATCGAGACGGAACTCGGCTGGGAGTTCATCCAGATCTACGGGCTGACCGAGACTGCGCCCCTCCTGACGGTGAACCGGCGACGAGCCGAATGGGACGGTGTCGATGCGCACGAACGCGCTCGACTGCTCGGTCGCGCGGGCGTTCCGGCGCTGGGAGTCGACATCGAGACGGACCCCGACGGGGAGATCCTCGCGCGGGGCAACGTCGTGCTCGAGGCCTACTGGAACCAGCCCGAGGAGACGGCAGCGGCCCTGGCCGATGGCTGGTTCCACACCGGCGACGGCGGCACGATCGACGATGGCTACCTCACCATCAGTGACCGCAAGAAGGACGTCATCATCACCGGCGGCGAGAATGTTTCGTCGATCGAGGTCGAGGACGCGATCATGAGCCATCCGCATGTGCGCGAGGTCGCTGTCGTCGGCTCGCCGGATGACCGGTGGGGGGAGGCGGTCACGGCCTCGGTGGTCACGGATGGAACCGATCTGTCGGCCGACGACGTCATCGCGCACTGCCGCACGAGGCTCGCCGGCTACAAGTGCCCCAAGCGGATCGAGTTCCGCGACGCCCTTCCCCGTACCGCCACCGGCAAGCTGCAGAAGTACCTGATCCGACGTGACTTCTGGGCCGATCAGAACAGGCAGATCAAGGGATAGCCGTGACGGTTTCGTCATCTGACGTTCGCGACCTGTACCTTCTCTCGCCCCTCGGTTAGCGTCGAGAATCAGTCGACCTTCGGCCAGTCCTAGCGCCTGGCTGCTGTCGAGGCATCCGAGGAAGTGGCGACTATGCAGATGCATGTGGGACGACGTTCGATCGCATCGATCTCGGCAGTGAGCCTGTTTCTCTTGGTGTTCAGTTCGCTACTAGCCACGCCAGCCCGCGCCGCGAATCCTGCGGTGCTCGCAAGTGTGGGTACCGCGATCGCAGCCACAGCGACGGTGGACATGACGGGCCTGACGCCGCCGGTCACGATGACGAGCAGTTCGCCGCTGCCCAACGGTCTGAGCCTCGACGCGGGCGACGCCGCGACGGTTGGGACGGGGCAGCTGTCAGGAACGCCGGGCGCTGCTGCTGCTTTGGCGACCTACACCATCACGGCGACGGACAGCGCCGCTGTCCCCGTGGTCAGGACCGCCGATATCGACATCACCGTGACCAAGGTGACGCCACCCGCCCCCGAAATGACCGTGGCCTTCGGCCAGCCGCTGACCGGCAGTCCGGCAGCGACCGCGGAAGGGTTTGGCGCGGGCCTGAGCTTCGGGCTGACGGGTGCCCCGGCGTGGCTGACGATCTCCGCGGGCGGCGTCCTGTCCGGCACCCCCACAGCCGCACAGGCGGCGACGCCGGTCACGGTCACGGCATCCGATACGGCGGGGGCCACCGGCTCGGCCACCTTCAACCTCACGGTTCTCGCGGCGCTTCCCACCCCGACCCAATCGGTGGTGGGCACCGTCGGCGTGGCCGTCGCGACGCCGTCGACGGCCTTCCCGGAGTCACCGACGACCGCCTACTCGATCTCACCCGATCTCACGGCGCTGACCGGGCTCACGTTCTCTGCGACCAATGGGGTCGTGTCGGGAACGCCGACGCATCCGGTGCCGGCTACACCCTTCACCGTGAAGCAGCTGTTGAGCGCCCGGGAACAGCGTGCTCGGGCAGGCGACGATCACCGTGACTGTTGACGGAGTCCTCGGCTCCACCCCCCTGGCCGTCACGGGCAAGGTCGGGACGGCGATCACGCCCGTGATCGGGTTCGGAACGGCCGCCGCGACCGCTGCGGGCTTGGTTGCCCCGTTCGCCTTCAGTACCGTTCCGCTCCTGCCTGGCGCAACAACCCCAGGGGACCTCACCATCAACCCGACGACCGGGGCCATCACCGGGCGCCCTGCTACAGCAGTGTCGGGGGCGAACTACACGGTTTCTGTCACCGACAAGAACGGCGTCAAGGCGACTGGTCCCATCACCGTGACGATCGGCGGCTCGCTCCTGCCGGCGACGCAGAGTGTCAACGCGTCCGTGGGATCGAGCACGTTCTCTCGGACGATGACGGCATCGGGGATGACAGCGCCAGTGACCTACTCGATCAGTCCTGCTCTGCAGGCGGGGTTGCTGTTCAACACCTCGACGGGCGTCGTATCGGGCATCCCGCGGACGATCCAGGCCACGACGCTCTACGACGTCGTCGGCACGGATGCGAATGGTGTCACGGGTAAGGCCAGCCTGACGGTCACTGTGTCGAAGGCAGTCCTGAGCCCGCCGATCATCGGCTCCGTCATCGGCGGAGCCAAGGCCGGATCGCTTCAGGTGTTCTTCACCGAACCGGCGGCAGCGCCATCCACGCAGATCTACACCGTCGAGGTGTACGACTCGTTTGGCGACATTCTCATAACGAGCGTCGATACATCGTCGTCCCCGGTTACCATCGACGGGCTCACGCCCGGAGACACGTACCAGATCGTGGTGGTCGCGAAGGCCACGGCGGCGTTCGACCGTTCCGAGTCCGTGCCCAAGACCGGCGTGGCCTCCCTCGGCACGACCGTCACGGTCGCGTCGACCAACGGGGTGACAACCGCGGCCGCGGGAACGATCAACCCCGTGAAGACGAGCAAGGTTGCGCTCAGTCAAGGCGGCTTCGTCTTAGCCGTCGGGTCTCAGGTGACCGCCGCGAAGAACGTGCTCGCCAATAAGCCCGCGGCAAGCGTGCTCAGCAAGGCGCCCGCCATCCGGATAACGATCAACACGTATTCGCGGATCGTCGTGCCGGGTGTCAAGGCGAAGGGCTTGCTTCAGATCAAGATCAAGATCGGCAGTGCCTGGGTCCTGCTCGGGTCGGCGCGCGCCAATGCCAGGCACCAGCTCAAGCTGCCCGCGTTCGCGGCGCACACGCCCGGTACCTACCCGATCCAGATCACGGCAGCACCGGCAAGGCGATTTACGTCAAGCTCGTCGTGGGCAAGAAGGCCGCCGCGAAGCCTGAACGGTCAGTCGGACAACGAACTTCACCCTCTGCCAGGCGGCCATGGCATCGCCGTGTGGGCCTGCGGTCAGCCGACCCGATATCCATCCATGCTCGATCAGCTGCTGGCCGGGTGCCGCTAGTCGGGCATCGAGCCGTTCGTGGCGATGACCTGACCTGAGAAGGACGTCGTCGCCGTCGGCCGAGCGACCTTAAGTGACATGGTGGTGGTGCGTGGTGCCGTCGGGCGAAGGAAGTCCATCGACACTGCGGCCCCGCCGTCATCTGCCACGCGGCCATTGCCCCGCCGTGTGGGCCTGCGGTCAGCCGACCCGATATCCATCCATGCTCGATCAGCTGCTGGCCGGGTGCCGCTAGTCGGACATCGAGCCGTTCGTGGCGATGACTTGACGGGACACGGACGGCGCCAGCGCCGGTCGGCCACCTTCGGTGACATCGTCGTGCGGGGTGCGGTCGGCCGAGGGAAGTCCATCGACACCACTGCCCCACCTTCGGCGAGCCGTTCCCGCTACGACGCTGCCGCCGTGAGCCAAGGCGATCGCCCACACCATCGACAGGCCCAGACCACTGCCGACGCAGCCACTCGGCGACGTACGGTGCCAGAAGCGGTCGAACACGTAGGGCAGGTCCTCCGCGTCGATACCGGTTCCGGAGTCGGCCACTTCGATGAGGGCGCTCCCGTCGAGCTTGCGGCAGGTGATGCGAATCGTCGAGCCACTGCAGGTGAAGTGGATGGCATTCTCGATCAGGGCGTCGAGAGCCGCCTCGATCGACGTGACATCGCCCAGGATCCACAGCGGCGAGCCGATCTCCTGGACCCAGCAGCGATCCGTGTCAACCGCCCAATCAGCGGCGACGCGTCGGGTGATCTCGGACAGGTCGATCATGTCGAAGTGCGTGATGCCGTTGGCATCCAGGGCCGCCAATGACAGGAGTCGAGAACTGAGCTTCTCGGTGCGATCGAGCTGGCGAGTTGATCACCTCGAGGTGCTCGCCGATCTCCTCCTGGGTTGATTCCGCCTTGGCCAGGTCGACGTATCCACGGGCGATCGTCACCGGAGTGCGGATGGCATGGGACGTCTCCCGGAGGAACTCGTTCTGGCGGACGAGCAGTTCCTCGTTCACCGTCGCCATCCGGCGACGGCCCTGAAGAGCCTCCTCCCGGCGACGGGCGTGCCACACCATCGCCATCAGCAGGAGTGGCATGAGCAGGATCTCCGATGTCTCGTCGAGTGAGATGTACCCGTCGACAAGGGCGCGGCCGAAGAGTGCGCCCGTCGCGCGAGTGATCGCGACGGCTACCAGGACGGTCTTGCGCATGCGCCAGACGCGGAAACCGTAGACGATCGCGACCGCGAGGAACAGGAAGTGGTAGGGGATCGTCTCCTCGCCCGCGAAAATCCACATCAGCGCCAGCATCGCGATGCAGAAGACCGCGAGTGTCCAGTCGACGACAAGCCCCCTGTTGGTCATGGCCTATGCCGAGCGGAGCGTGTAGCCGACGTTGCGAATGGTGTCGATAGCGTCGGACTTCATCTTGGACCTGCAGCCTTCGGACGCAGGCATCGACCACATTCGTGCCTGGGTCGAAGCTGTAACCCCATACCTCGGAGAGCAGTTCCTGGCGAGAGCACGTGACATCAGGCTTGCTCATCAGGTGCTGTAGCAGCAGGAACTCCCGGTTCGTCAATGTGACCGTCCGTCCATCGACATGCAGCGTCCGCAGCACCAGGTCGAGCGTGAGCCCACCCGCTTCTACCGAGTCGGGGAACTCGTCATCGCGGTATGAGCGCGTCTGCGCGTGCACGCGAGCGATGAGCTCGGCCATTGCGAATGGCTTGAGCAGGTAGTCCGCGGCTCCTGCCTCCAGGCAGCCGACGCGGGTGCGCACGTCCGTGACACCGGACAGCACGATCACCCGGGGCTTGACGGCGTTCGACGCGAGAGCACGGAGGATCTCTCGGCCGTCGAGTCGGGGCATCATCAGGTCGAGGATGATGACGTTCGGGTGCTGCTGTCGCGCGAGCCGAAGGCCGTCTGCGCCGTCCGTGGTCACTGTGACCGTGTGACCGTCCGCCGTGAGCCCACGCTGGATGAACCGAAGAATGTCGGGCTCGTCGTCTATCACAAGGACGTTGCTCATGAAAACCCCAAAATTGGTAAATTTACCTAACCCCTTGTGGGGGATTATGCCGATATGGGGCGCGATGCGCCAGAAGTTTTCGGGTCGACTTTGCGATCCGCAACCGGCGTAGGTCCCCAGTTGGAGGGCCAATGGTCCCGACCAACTAGCACGTCCCGGCACTCAGCCCAAGCCCTCGAGCCGAACATGACGAAACGGTCATTACGGGCGTGACGAAGCCGTCACTTAACCCATGCCTTACCTATCCCCTCAATAGCGTCCGATCACTCGTCAGGCATCGGCTGGCGTGCCATCGAAGGGGTGGACGGACATGACTCACGGTCTCGTTGCTACAGCGCGTTCCCGTTGGATCTCCACGGGAGCGGTCCTCTCCGTCCTGGCGGCCCTCCTGCCAGTGACCATCGTGGCGGTTGCGCCGCCCGCGGCCGCCGCGACCAACACGGTGACGCTCAACCTCGTCAACGCGCGGACGGTTGGCAACGTCACCGAGGGCGACCCCATCGCTGCCGGCAAGAAGTTCACCTGGATCATCACTGCCGACGACACCGGAGATCCCACGCAGGCGGTGGCCGACTGCGTGCCCTCGGCCGCGAATCCCGATCCGCTGCGTGACACCAGCGGCGACGCTCCTTGAGTCACCTCGTTCTGCCAGTGGCCGTCGATCCGAACCACCCCGGGCAACATCCCCGTCATCGCGTCCGGTGATCAGGGGGACACGCCCATCAGCCTTCCCAACTCGGTGCCCGGTGGCCGCTACCTGATCTCGGTCCTCGCTGACGGCTACGCCCTCGGCGGCGCGCACTTCACGCTGCCGCGCAGCAGTGACGTCACCGTCCCCCTGCAGCCATATCCCATCCCGCTGGCCACCATGAAGATCCAGGTCTTCCACGACAACGCTCCCGTCGACGCGACGTTCGAGGTCGACGGTGAGGACGGCAACGGGATGGCTGGCTATGAAGCTCACTTGACGGACGTCCTGAGCGAGGTCACCACCGACTGGTTCGGAAATCGGCTGTGCACCAACTACAAGAAGGATGGCAGCGGGCAGACACTGCTTGATGCCGACAACAGGCCGATCATCGACAGCGCCAACCCGGGCGGTCACTGCCTCAGCGACAACACCGGTCTGATCACCATTCCGAACCTGGGCTCCAACCGCTACGGCGTCACACTGAGCAAGCCGGCCGACAAGAAGGACTGGATCCAGACGACAACTCTCGAGGGCGGTCACGACCACGACGTGTGGCTGATGCCCGGTGAGACCGGGAACGACACCGAGATGGTTGTCGGCGGCGAGCCGGTTCCGTGGGTCCAGTTCGGCTACATCGAGCCGAAATCTGCGCCAGGAGGGTCGGCGCACGTCACCGGTCAAGTACTCGCGGGACTGACCTACGTGGGCGGCAATGGCGGCGTGACCATCCCCGGCGGCACGGGTACGGCCGGCGGCAAGGAGGGCCCACCCATCGACCGACCGTGGATCGCCCTGTCGGACCTCGGCAATGGCGACCAGATGGTCTACATGGGCCGCGGGAACAAGGACGGCACGTTTGACGTCGCGGGCGTACCGGACGGCACCTACCAGCTGACCGCTTGGGACGACAACCAAGACTACATCATCTTCAGCACGAACGTCACCGTGTCCAACGGCCAGAGCGTCGACACGCAGAAGACCTACCTGTCGGGCTGGACGTCCCGCATCTACGGGAGTGTCTTCGTCGACACCAACGGCAACGGCAAGAAGGACCCGGGGGAGCAGGGCGTGCCCGGAACGGCACTGACCCTCCGCGAGCGTGACAACTCCCTCATTGACCAGATGCAGAACACCGTCTCCACCAACGACGCCGGCGAGTACCAGTTCAGCGAGGCATACCCGCTGACCAAGTGGCTCGTGCTCGAGAACTTCAACACGCGCTTCATGACCACCGGCATCACCGTCCAGGGAGACAACGACCCCGAGGAGACGACGATTCTGGGACCTGGGGTGGACGTGAACACCATGCCGATCCTCGGTTTGTCGACTCGTGTCGACTGGGGTGTGAAGCCCTACGACCCGGGGACGAACGGCGGCATCGTCGGAACGATCAGTTACGACACGACCCGCAACGAACTCGACCCCGCGTACTCGGTGAGCGAGACGTACCAGCCCGGCATCCCGGGGGTCCCGGTCCACCTCTACCCCGTGCTCAAGGACGCCAACGGCGACCCGAAGCTCACGCCCAGCGGGCACGAGCAGGCCGACATCGCACACGAACTGACGACCCCCTACATCAGCGAGTCGTGGAACGCGCCCAAGGACTGCGTGCCTCGTCAGTGGGACGGATCGACCTCTGAACCTTGCCGCCCTGCCGACCGCCGCGGGTGCCACCTGCGTCGAGGCGCCGTCCGATGGCGCCATCACGAATCCGTCGGATGCCACTCAAGGTGCCTTCGCGCAGACCGTCAACGGCAACTACGGCTTCGCCACGTCTGACCTCAACCTGTACCCGCCGGACGACCCGGTCAACAACCCTGACGGGCTCCGCTCTACGACCCCCCTGTACAGACCTGGCCACCTGGCGTCATCCCCAGCCGCTCATCCCCGACGACTACGTCGTCGCCGTCGACATCCCCAAGGACGCCCTCGGCAACCCGATCTACCAGGTGACCCGCGAGCAGGACGTCAACATCTTCGACGGGGACAACTACCTGCCGCAGGACAACTTCCCGTACACCGGTCCCGCGGCGCAGGATGGCAGCGGATCGCAGGGTGGTGGCCCGGCGAGCCCGCCGGAGGCACCTCCGTCACAGGGCGGCGGACTCGGCGTCTCACCGTGCGTCGGCGCTGACCAGCTCGTCCACGTCACCAACGGCAACTTCGCCGATGGCGGGGGCAGCCCGTACGAGGGCCTCGAGCGCCCGCTGTGCGACCAGAAGCTCGTGACCGTTCGCGGTCAGCAGGCCACGGCCCCGAACTTCAACCTCTTCACCCAGACACCCCTTCCCACGCACTTCTGGGGCCTGACGATCAACGACCTGGGCCTGTCGTGGGACAAGCGCAGTGTCCAGTACGGCGAGGCGCAGGGCCTTCCCGGCGTGCCGATGGGCATCTACGACTTCAGCGGCAATCTCATCGACACGACGACCACCGACTTCAATGGCTTCTACGAGGCCATCGAGCCGTCCACGTCGTCCTACAACTGCCCGCTGCCAGCGGGTCCATGCCCGGGCATGTATCGGTTCGTGGGCAATGATCCCGGCCAGCCGGGTCACCGCAACGCGAACTTCAACCCGCGGTACCGGACCATCGCGACCAACTTCCAGGCCTGGCCGGGACTGTTCACCGTGACGGATACCGCACCCACACAGAGTGGTGCCGTGATCATCACGCCGGGGACGACGACTCCTCAGCCGGTTGACTGCAGCGTCAGCCCGACCACCCCCGAGGTGTTCGCGGTGTCGTCGCCCTACGTATCGGCGAATGCCGGCCCGGCGGCACGCCGGATCACCGTCACGGGTCAGGGCTTCGGCTGCACGGACGCCGCAGAGTCAGCGTCGCAACTGGTCGCTGCATCGGGGGCTGTCGGCCGACTGACGTCACGCCGAGCGCGGCCAACTGGAGCGCCAACGGACGGCAACTGACATTCAACGTGAACGATCTCATGAACGGCGCTGGTGGTCAGTACCAGCTGAGGATCCGCAATGGTCGGCTCCGGCCTGTGGAGCAGCAGCGCCATCACGATGCACATCCAGGGCTGCACAATCCGACTCGGATACCGACCAACGATCTTCAACGTCGGTCCGGGTGGTGGTCAGTTCCGACACATCCAGGACGCGATCAACTCGATCGCCGGCCAACTCGTCGGCCAAGCTACCTGATCCTGGTCCACCCGAAGCCCAGCGACACGACGGCCTTCAATCCTGAGGGTGCCTACATCGAGAACGTCGATCCTCAACCGCAAGGTCGAAGCTCCAGGGCTACGGTCCGGGCGGTGTCTACGCGGACGGCACCCACGTTCCTGGCTCGGTCATCGACGGCCAGGGCTTCAATGCCGACGGCGACACGGGTACCGCGTGGTTCGCCCTAGCCGGGCAAGCCGCATGCTGGCCCCGACGGGGTGCGCTGACGTGCCGACACGTGACGGTTCTGCCTCGGACCAACGGCGCAGTTCTCGGCGGGCGCGTCGACCGAGCTTCGCCGCGATCGACGGCCTGAGGATCACCGGCGGCTACCAGCAGGACATCGCTGGCAACCTGAATGCCATCTCCGGTGCGAACGTGACCGGATTCGGCGCGCCTGGTGCCACGGTCACGCAGGGCGGTGGCGTGTACGTACACGCCGCGGCGCACAACCTGCGGGTCACCAACGACCTCATCATCGGCAACAGCGGCTCCTACGCCGGCGGTGTCCGCGTGGGCACGCCGTACAACGTCACCGGGACCAACGGCGACAACAACGACAACATCCGGATCTCGTACAACCGCATCCGTGACAACGGCGGAACGAACCTCGCCGGCGGCATCGGACTGTTCGACGAGTCGAACAACTACTCCGTTGACCATAACGACATCTGCGGCAACTTCTCGTCGGAGTACGGCGGCGGCGTGAGCGCCTTTGGCAGGAGCCCGAACGGTGTCATCGACCACAACCGCGTGTGGCTGAACGAGTCCTACGACGAGGGTGGCGGCATCATGGTCGCCGGCGACCTCCCGGCGAACGCGAACAACATCTCGCCAGGAAGTGGCCCCGTCAGCATCACGGCCAACGAGATCGTCGTGAACAACGCCAACGACGACGGCGGCGGCATCCGCCTCCTGCAGGTCAACAACGACCTGATGACGATCAACAACAACATCATCGCCGACAACCTGTCGACCCACGAGGGTGGCGGCGTGGCGATCGACGATGCGTCTAACGTGCAGTTCGTCAACAACACGGTCGCCAGGAACATCACCAGCGCGACTGCGGTGACCAGTGACGGCAATCCTGCTCCGGCTGGACTGTCGACGGGCAAGAACAGCATCCAGCTGCAGGCGACGCTCGCTGCGGGTCGCTCGGTGTTCAGCAACCCGGTCCTGCGCAACAACGTGTTCTGGCAGAACATGGCCGGGACGTGGGATGGCGTGAACGTCACGGGCATCGGGCTGGCGGGCGATGCGGCGCCGCCCAACTACTGGGACATGGGCGCCGCCGACGGGTCAGGCGTCCTGTCGCCGACGTACAGCGTGCTGACCCTGCCGAACGCGGGTCAGGCCACACCGGCTGGCGCCACGATTCCCGGCACCAACGTGGCTAACGCCCTCAGTACTGGGACGGCGGCACCGTTCGACGTGGTGACCGACAACACCGCGGCGGTGAACTTTGTGAACCCGTACTCGGTCGGCATCGACGTATCGACGCTGCGGACCTTCCCAGGCTTCCGGCAGTCGGTCATCCTCGCGCGAAACGTTGCGCCGGATCAGCAAGGGAACTACCACCTGAATCCCGGCTCGGTCGCCGTGAACGTCGGCGTTGCCAGGCAGACCTACGGCCTGCCCTGGTACACCGTGGCCACGAACGTCGATGCCCCGCAGTTCGACATCGACGGCAACCGCCGGTACCTCCCTCCGGCCACCACGACGAAGCGCCATGAAGCCGGCGCCGACGAGCGTCCGTGAACTCGCCAACCCGACAGGAGTCATTGTGACCAGCGACGATATTCGCCCCGAGGAGCACTCGTTCCTCACTCGGCGCAACCTGTTCAAGAGTGGTGCGGTCCTTGGCGGCGGCCTGCTCGCGGCGCGCATGCTGCAGCAGGGCTCGGCCTCGGCGACGGGCGGCCCGAGGAGTGCGGCGAAGGCGCTCGTGCCGCCGGGTGCGGGCAATCAGGTACTCCACCTGGCGGGCACCGACGGATGGGCGAGCATGCCGCAGTGCCTCACCGAAGGGGCAGTTCTGGCCGGACCCCCTTGCGCCGGACGGTTACAACGTCTACGTGTTCGGGTTCCGCAACGTCAGCAGTGTCGCGCCCGCGCAGGTGGTCAACGAGCGGGGCAAGGCGCAGATCTCGGCGCCGATCCTGGCGTTCGACCAGTACGACCCGTCGGTACCTGGGACGGACGGCAACGCCGTGCGGATCACGCTGAGCAACCTCGGCCTGTCGGTAGCGACCTGACCTCACCGACGGCCACACCATCCACTGGCATGGCTTCACCAACGCCATCCCGCTCTTCGATGGCGTGCCGGAGCTCTCGATCTCTGTGCCGATCGGGCGCGACTTCACCTACTACTACCGCCCTCACGACCCCGGCACGTACATGTACCACTGCCACTTCGAGGACGTGGAGCACGTGCAGATGGGCATGACCGGCGTGGTCTACGTGAAGCCCATCCTCAACACGCAGGTGTCAGGCGGACCGTTCGCCTACAACCACACGTCGACCGCATATGACCGCGACTACACCTTCATGCTCACCGAGCTCTGGGTGGAGGCGCACTACCGTGACGCACACATCCAGACCACGGACTGGACGGAGTTCAAGCCGAGCTTCTGGCTGATGAACGGTCGGGCGTATCCCGACACGCTGATGCCGTCGAGCAATCCGCTCGACAACGTCGAGCCTCCGTCATCCGACGGCGCCTACAGCCTGCGCTACAACCCCATCTCGAGTGTCGTGGCGGGCAAGGCAGGCGAGAAGGTGCTCCTGCGCATCGCGAATCTCGGGTACCAGCACCACGCGATGACTCTCAACGGCATTCCGATGCGAGTGATCGCCAAGGACGCGAGCCCGCTCGTGGACCGGAACCGCGACATCACCTACGAGACCAACACAGTCGAGGTGGGCCCGGGCGAGAGCAGCGACGTCATCGTGACGATGCCGACGAGCATCACACCGGGAGCCGGTGGCTACGAGGCCTTCCGCCTGTACGACCGCAACTACGCCTACCTGGACAACGGCGGCGACGCCGGCTACGGCGGGCAGATGACCGAGGTCCGGGTCTTCCCGACCAACACCTCCGACAGCGTCCTCGACGCCTACAAGCAGATCGTCTGAGCGGGGAAGGACCGACATGACATCCATCCTCAGGCAGCGAGGCCGTTTCGCAGCCATTCTCGCCATAGCCGCAATGGTCCTGGCCCTCCTCTACTGGTCAGGCGCAGATCGTGCCCAGGCGGCACCCGCAGAGGGGCTCGCCTGCGAGACCTCCGCGTCGAACTCGTTCAACCTCACCGCGACAAGCGGATACATCCTCACTCCGGACGGCAACAGCATCTTCATGTGGGGCTACGCCGGCTCGAGCGGCGCGTTCCAGCTCCCTGGGCCGACGCTCTGCGTCCCGGAGGGCGCGGACGTCACCATCACTCTGAAGAACACCTTGTCGGAGCCGGTGTCGATCTCCTTCCCCGGCCAGACGGGCGTCAAGGCGGACGGCAATCCCGACCAGCCGGTCTTCAACGGCTCAGGGCAGGTCACCTCGCTCGCCAAGCCGGCGGCGACGAACTCGACGGTGACGTACACCTTCACCGCCAAGCGCGCCGGGTACCTTCCTCTACCGATCAGGGACCGACGTCGCGAAGCAGGTCCAGATGGGCCTCTACGGCGCCCTGATCGTCCGCCCGACGGACTCCGGTGGTGCCATGCTGCAGGGCCAGGCCTACGACGACCCGGCCTCGCAGTTCGACCCGCAGCACGAGTACGTCCACCTGCTGTCGGAGATCGATCCGGCATTCCATTTGGCCGTCGAGCGTAAGCGCCCGGTCAACCTGCCTGCGTTCAACTCTCGCTACTTCCTCATCAACGGTCGGTCGCATGCCTGACACGATCGCCCCCAACAACGTCGCCTGGCTGCCGGCACAGCCCTACGGGGCCATGGTGCACATCAAGCCTTACGACGCGGCTTCGAACGCGAAGCCAGCACTCATTCGGTACCTCAACGCCGGCTTCGGCACCTACCCGTTCCATCCCGCATGGCAACGACCAGAACGTGATCGGACGCGACGGCAGTCCGCTGATCGCGACGGCGACGGCCGCGAACGCGAGCTACGAGAAGTTCCTCATCGACGTCGGGCCAGGACAGACCGTGGACACAACGCTGAAGTGGACAGACGTCGAGCACTGGGATCCGAACAGCAACCCGATCCCCGTCGACCTGCCACCGCTGCAGGACCAGTTGATCACCCCCGATACGTGGTTCAGCGAGAGCCCGTACCTCGGACACACCGGCGACCTGCCGGCCGGGATCACGAACAACAACCAGTGCGGTGAGTACTACCACGTCGCCCACAGCCATGCGCTGCAGCAAGCGACGAACTACGGAGCCACCTTCGGCGGGATGATGACGCTCATCCGCATCGATCCGCCGGCTGGATGCCCCGGAGCCACCCCGTGAACGGCCAGCTGACGAAGGGCGGCAGGACGATGCCTGTCTCAACCATGCTCCGGAGCTCCCTCCTCCGCGGGACCCTCGCAGTGTCCCTCGCCCTACCCCTGTTGGGTGCGGGGACACTGCGAGCCCCCGGGGTGATGGCCGCCACCGCAGCCGTCGCACCGACGACCGCGGTGATCGCAGCCGCGCCGTCACTCGTGCATGCGCCGGCTGCGGCGCTGCCCACGAGCGTGTGCCCTCCCGATGGTGACGGCGTGCCGACGTGCGAACTGTGGGCCAAGGCCGGCACGACGAACCTCACCGCCACGGTCACCGGGGTGCCGATCTGGAGCTTCGTGGACTCGGCCGCGGGGAACGTCACCGTGCCAGTCGGTCCGACCCTGGTCGTGACCGAGAGCTCGAGCCCGATGAGCATCCTGCTGCACAACCAGGTGCCGACGGAATCGGTCTCGCTGTCGCTTCCGCAGATGGACGACTTCGCGGAGGACACGACGGGCGCCGCGAGCGGATCCGACGCCAAGTACACCTTCACTCCGAAGCGGCCCGGCACCTTCATCTACGAGGCCGGCGGCACCTGCGACGGTGCCCGTCAGGCTGCGATGGGCCTGGTCGGCGCTCTCGTCGTCCTGCCGGACCCCTCGGGCACGGCTTACGGCACGGGCACCGAGTACAACAACGAGCAGGTCATCGTCATCTCTGATGTCGACCCGGGCCTCAATGCGAATCCCGGGACGTACGACATGCGCAACTTCCAGCCGCACTTCCGGCTCTTCAACGGGGTCGCGTACCCCGCGACGACGCCGATCCCTGTCGATGCCGGTGGGACGACCCTCCTGCGGATGGTCAACGGCGGGATCGTGCAGCACTCGATCGGCGTGCTCGGCACGACCCAGACCGTGATCGCCGAGTCGGCGCGAAAGCTGAAGATTCCGTACGGCGTCGCAGCCGAGAACGTCACCGCTGGCGACACGCTCGACATGCTGGTGAAGATCCCGGCAGCCGAGGGGCTCAAGTACGCCGTCTACGACTCGTCGATGCGCCTTGATAACGACGGCGCCCTGGGTACGGGCAACGTGGTCAATTTCGGCGGCGGTCTCACCTTCCTGCAGGCCAGCGGTGCGCCGCCAGTCAACAACAGCGCACCTGTGGTGCAGTCCGTCACGATCACGCCGCCGACGCGGGTGAGCACGGACGACACCTGCCCTTCAGCGCCACGCATCACCGATGACACGTCGGTAGTCGCCGCTGAGTTCGTCATCGACGACGCCAGCGTCGCCCCTGGCAGCGGCATCGCGCTGCCACGGTCGATCCGAGCGGAACTGCCCAACTCGCCCAGCGTCACGCTGAGCGGGCACCATCCTCGGTCGGCCGGCCTCGCCGACCGGGACGCACCAACTGCTCGTCCGAGGCAAGGACGGCACCGGTTGGGGCGCCTTCCAGTCGACGTCCTTCCAGGTCGACAAGACCGGACCCACCGTCGCTGGCATCACTCCCGGCCAGCACTGCCGTCAACGGTACCGCCGATCTGCCGTTCAGCGGCACTGCCTCGGATGTCGGTGGTGGCACAGGTCACGAGCGTTCAGTGGGCGCTCGACGGCGGCGGCCGTTCCGCCGCACGCTGACGGCGGCGAGTGGACCGACCGTTGCCTTCAACGGCTCGATTCCGGCGGCCACGGTCGCTGGTCTCACCGACGGCCCGCACTACATCTCTGCCGTTGGCACGGATGACCTGGGCAATATCGGTCCAGCGGGCCCCGTCGGCTCGCCGGTGGGGGCGGCGTTCCTCGTCGACAAGACGACGCCGACCACGGGCACGGTCGTGGTCACCCCGTCGCCGAACAACGGCACGCAAGGGGTGGCGTACGACGCGACGTCGATCGAGGTCCGGGCGCCCTACAGCGATCCCAGCGATCCGGGCATTACGCCTTCGGGCGTGGTCTCCGGTGAGGGCTTCATCGGGAACGCTGGAGCCCCCGGCAGCGGCTTCCTGATGGTCGTCAATGCACCCACGTCCACGATCGTCGCCACGATCCCGCTGAGCCAGCTCGTCGGGCTGCCCGAGGGACCGACGACCATCTCGGTGCGCGCCAAGGACAAGGCGGGCAACTGGGGAGCGGTGTCGACCGGCACGCTCGTCATGAACCGCGCGGTGACCGTCACCGGACTCACGCTGACGCCCATCGCCAGCGACAACGGTCACGACCGTGGCCCTAGCGGGCACGGCGAATGCCGGAGCCGGGCAGACGATCGCTTCGGCCGAGTACTTCATCGGCGCCGATCCTGGGCCGGGCCTGGTACCGCGATGACCGTTGGTCCTCCGGGGCAGACGGTGCCGATCTCGGCGAACATCGCGCTGGGCAGCCGCACGGTCGGGCAACTACGTCGTCAACGTTCGGGCCGGAACTCGGCAGGCACGTGGGGTGGGGTCATCGACCGATCACCATGAAGCTCGCGTCGCTCTTCGCCGACGGCTTCGAGGGCGCGACGTTCCCGAGTCCGTGGCAGTCTCGAACGCAGCAGAACAGCGGCACGGCAACCAGGGACGCCACGGCGGCCATGACCGGTAGCTTCGGTCTGAAGGCCCAGGTCACGAGCAACACCGGCAACACCACGAGCAGCCGGGCCTACGTGACCACGCCGACCACGGCCCCCGTGGCGACGTACCACGTGAAGTTCCAGGTCAACGCCAGCGGCATGAGCAACATGGCGAACACCCGCTGGCTGACGATCTACCAGGCCCGCGGCGGCGCGACCGAGCGGTTCCGGGTGGAGCTTCAGAAGGACGCCAGTGGCGCACGGGTCCGCCTCGTGGTCAGTGCGAACAACGGCAATGCTGCGGCGAACACTACGACGCCGATAACCGCTGGCCCCCGGAGCCACCGTCCAGGTCGACTGGACCTCGGCGGCATCGGCAACGGTGACCCTCAAGGTCGGGGCCACCACGGCCACGCTGACCGGCCGCAACACCAGCGGGCGGACCGTCACGAACGGGCGCCTGGGCATGACCCTGGCACCGGCGGGTAGTGGCACCTACGGCGGCGGCGTCGTCACCTTCGACGCCTACAACTCAGCCTTCTACGCGTTCTGACAAGGAGGACGACGATGAACAGCTCAGACGCGCAGTCGGCTCACAGCGGACGCTCACGCGTCGACGCAAGCTCGGCCTGACCCTCCTCGCCGCCGCCCTGGTGGTCGGCGGCGGGGTAGGGGTGGCCGGGATCGTCAACGCGGACTCCGGGCACAAGCGGCCCCACGTGCCGCAGGACGCCCAGGTCGAGGGCAAGGCCGGCATCCGGGTCACCCGCGTGTCCCTCGCCGGTGACGGCGGCCTCCTCGACGTGCGGTACATCGTGCTCGATCCGTCGCTGGCCACGAAGTGGACCGGCAACACCGACAAGCCGCCGATCATGCACAACGAGCGCACGAATGAGCGCTTCGATCGTGTGGCGGCGATGCGTGATGGCCACGACCTTCGGCCGGGCCAGACGTACTACCTCATCTACCTGAACAAGGACGGCAACGTGCATCGCGGCGACAAGATCGACCTCAACATCGCGGGCACGTCGCTCACCGGAGTTCCGGTGGAATGAGCGCCCGCCTTCGGATCGGCTCATCGCTGCGATGGCTGGTCCTCCTCGTCGTACTTGCGGCTCCGTTCGTCGCACCGACTGCCGCCCAGGCGCACGCCCTGCTCCAGCAGAGCACACCGGCGGACGGTGCGACGTACGACCGCTCGCCCGGCACACTGGAACTGGTGTTCACCGAGGACGTCCAGGTGGCGGCCTCGACCGTGGAGTTGTTCGACGGGGCCGGACGGCGAATCGCGCTCGCGCCTGCCGAGGCCGGCGACGGCAGCGTCAACAGTCCGATCCTGCGCATCCCGCTGGGTCCCACTCGCCAAGGACCGGTATCTCGTGCGCTGGCGGACGATCTCAAGCGATGACCTGCATCCCACGGCAGGCTCGATCGTGTTCGGCATCGGCACGGGGGTCACTGCAGCAGGACAGGATGACGCCCCAGCGTGGGCCAACGCCGACAGCTTCGCCGAGTCGGTGATCCGCTGGATCGCGCTCATGGCGATCGGCTTCGCGCTGGCCTCCTGCGTCCTGTCCCGGCGCCTGCGGGCGATGCGGACCGAGGACGCAGTGACCCCGGTCCTACCGCGGGCGACCATGGCGTCCGCCGGACTCGGCGTCGTCGCCACCCTCGCGCTGTCCGTGCTGTACCTGGCGCGCATCGCCGACGTGGGCGGCTGGCTGCCCATCGCCACGGCGTGGCAGTTCACCCTGAGGTGGGTCGTGGCCGTCGCCGCAGCAGCGGCTGGATGGATCCTCCTTCGCCGCTCGCCGGTCGACCGGCGTCGGGTGGGCGGCACCGGCCCTGCTCGTCCTGGCGCTCGCGGCCATCACGTCGACCAGTCACCCCACGTCCGCCGGTCTTCTCGTCGCTGCTGTCGGAGCCCTGCACACGGTCACGACGATGCTGTGGGCGTGCGGCGCGGCCGTCGTGGCAGCTGTCGCGGTGCCCTCGCTTCGCAGCGGCGATCGGCTGCGGGCGGTCGCGATAGCCCGCGCGTTCACCCCCGTCGCCCTCGTGATGGTGCCCGTCAGCGTGGTCACCGGGCTGCTGCTGGCCGGTCGCCTGCTGCCGTCCGTCGGTGCACTGCTCAACACCGACTACGGCCACGCTCTACTCCTGAAACTGGGCCTGCTGACGGTGGGCCTGCTCTGTGCTGGTGCGACGGTCTGGTTTCTCGTGCTCGGCGGCGGTCGCCGTCGGACCGCTTTGGTGGTCGGAGTCGAAGCCGTCGTCCTCGGAGGCGTGGTGCTCGCCGCGTCCACGTTGGCTGCCACCCATCCGGCATCCCCCGTGGTCTGGGCCCCCGCTCCCGACCAGGCCGCGACGTCCGGCGTGCTCTCCGCGCTGGCCAGCGATCTCGTGATCACGGCGGACGTCGGGCCCGGTCGACCCGGACGCAACTTCGTCACCATCGGCGTTCTGGACACCAGGCGGCCGGCGCCCGCCCCGGTGTCGCGCGTGACGATGTCGATGGCTTCGGCGGCCCCCCTGGCCGCGGTGCCGCAGGGTGACCACCTCTGGGTGGCGATCGCCGACATCCAGAACGAGGGGCCGACGCCGTTCGAGGTCACCGTCCAGCGAACCGGCGAGCCGACCGTGCGTGTTCCCTTCACCTGGACCTTCGGTCCCGCGCCCGGAACGCGGCTGGGGGGCAGTGAGCTGTCCCCGTGGACCGGTGTCGCAGCCGTGGGCGTCGGGCTGGCCGCGCTCATCGTGCTGGTTCTCTACTTCGTGCCCGGCATCCGGCCGAGGCGCACGTCGGGTCGTTACGCCAGGCGAGCGGCCACGTCCGCCAATGCCGGGTGGGATCGGGCGACCGACGCGGCGAGCTCGGCGACCTCCGCTCGCGGATCGTCGCCGAACTCGTAGTACTCGAACGTCGGCCCCGCCGTGCGGTCACCGCCCACGGGCATCGACACCAGGTACTGGGCCGTCGGCGCGAGGCAGCCCTTCATCAGCGTGTACAGCCGCCCGATCTCCGGACCTTGCTCGCCCTCGCCCGAGAACAGTCCCGCCATGGTGAGGATCGTCAGTCGGAACAGGGCGTTGAAGAGGTCTGACACGCCTCTCACGTCCTCAGGGAGGTCCGCCGTGCACGGGTTGTCGAGCACCGGCCAGGTGGGGCCGATCTCGATGACGCCCGAGGCGAGCTGCTCCAGCTTGTAGAAGTGGGTCAGCTCGTAGTGCCCGCGATCAGCCCAGCGGTGGTGGCCGACCCCCTCGCCCTGGTGGATGACCACCTCGAGCGCCGCGAGGGCGCTGTCATGACTGTCGACCATCATCAGGCTGCCGCTGTCGTCGGCATCGAAGTCCACGGCGCCGTAGAAGGACGGATCGGCCAGTTGGCGATCGCGCTGGGGGTTCGCGAACAGCTCGGTGGTCCGGCCGACGCTGTCGAGCGCCGAGATCAGAGCCGCGTAGAACTGTCCGAGGGTCTCGTAGTCGTCGTCCTCCGGAGGCGCGTGGCGATGCTGAGGCCGCTCGAGCTTCATGAACATCTCCTGCACGAGCTCGACGCTGAATCCCTTGAGCTCCAAGGGCAGATCGGGCTTGTGGTGAGTGAGGATCCCGGGATACGCCGGGATGGACTCGCGCGAGAAGTCGGGCTCGCCGCCGAGGGCCAGCAGGAGGTTGGTCGTCAGGCAGACGTGCAGCATCTCCTCGACGACGATGCTGGCCATGATCCGGGCGGGCGCGGACGCCTGATCGCGGATGGAGTACATGGAGTACAGGTAGGGCGGAATGGTCGACAGCTCCACGCGAGTGGCGAGCGCGACATGCGCTCTCAGGTCGTCGATGGAGTCGATCGGCATGGGGTCTCCTCGTCACGTGCACTTCCGGTGATCGTAGAAGTCCGGTGCCGTGGCGGTCAGGACTTCTACGATGACGTCATGGGACTCAGGCAGGATCTGGGCTACCGCCCCGGGCTGCCCAACCCTGTCCAGCGCGGCTTCCAGGTCCTCGGCGCGACGAAGCCCGGCTCGTGGTTCTTCCAACGCACGCTGTACCGAATCGACCGACCTCTGCACCGGTGGAGCGGCGGCAAGGTCACCGTCCCGGGCGTCGTGATCGGGATTCCGGTCATCCTGCTGACGACCACGGGCGCCAAGTCCGGCCTCGAGCGCACGATGCCCGTGATGGGCGTGCCGCTTGGCGATGCGATCGCCGTCATCGGCACGAACTACGCCCAGCCGAAGGCACCGGCCTGGGCGTTCAACCTCGAGGCCAACCCGGAGGCGACCATCAGCTGGCGTGATCGCACCGTCCAGGTGGCGGCTCGCGCGGCGACGGAGGAGGAGCGCGACGTCGTGTGGTCGCGAGCGGCGATGCTCTACCGGGGCTTCGCCGCCTACCGGGTCCGGATCACCGAGCGCCCCGTGCGGATCTTCGTCCTCGACCCCCGCCGGCCTTGAGGTTGTGGGGGTTCGCCTGCGGCGAATCACCCCCCACAACCTCAAGGCCGGCGGGTCGGGACTTAGTGCCCTCGCGGAACCGCCCTCCGTCCCGTGTGTCCGCCCCGATGCGGGGCGAGACTGGGAAAGTTGATCGGTGTATCAACCCGGCATGTCGAGGCGAACGCGAGAATCGGGGAAGCCGCATAGATGTCCAACTTCGAGATCGTCCGACGTGAGGACTTCTCCGACGTCACCTTCCTGCTCGAGGTCCGTCATCCCCTGATGGCGAAGGCCGCGAAACCGGGGCAGTTCGTCATCGTCATGCTGACCGAGCCCGGTGAGCGCATCCCGCTCACCATCGCGGACTTCGACCGCGTGCACGGCACGATCACCCTGGTCATCCAGGCGATCGGGAAGACGACCCGGCAGATGCAGGCCGACTGCCGCGTCGGCGCCGCCCTGTACGGAATGGTCGGGCCGATGGGCATCCCCAGCCAGACGGGGCACGCCAAGAAGGTCGTCTGCGTCGGAGGGGGACTGGGGGTCGCCCCGGTGTACCCGCAGGCACGGGCCTACAAGGAGGCCGGTGCCTACGTCATCGGCGTCATCGGGTTCCGCAACAAGGACCTCGTCTTCTGGGAGGACAAGTTCCGGGAGGCCTGCGACGAGTTCATCATCTGCTCCGACGACGGATCGGTGGGCATCAAGGGACTGGTCACCGAGGGGATCCTGCGAGCCATCGATGCGCACCCCGACATCGATGAGGTGGTCGCGATCGGCCCGCCGATCATGATGCGCGGCTGCGCCGAGACGACCCGCCCCTACGGCATCCGCACGATGGTCAGCCTCAACCCGGTGATGGTCGACGGCACCGGCATGTGCGGCGGCTGCCGCGTCAAGGTCGGCCCGCAGGTGAAGTTCGCCTGCGTCGACGGACCGGACTTCGACGGGCACCTCGTCGACTTCGACGACCTGATGACGCGGCTGGGGCGGTACCGCGCCGAGGAGCGCTCCGCGCTCGAGGCCTGGGAGGACAGCTGCCGCGTCCGGCGCGCGTCCGAGATCGTCGGCGAAGCGGTCGGGTAGCGGAGGCAGCCATGGCGAAGAAGAGGACGATCCGCACCATCCCGCAGGAACGCACGCCCATGCGGGAGCAGGACCCACTCGAGCGCGCGCACAACTTCGACGAGGTGGCCTGCGGCTACACGGCCGAGGACGCCGTCCGCGAATCCCAACGCTGTCTCATGTGCCCCGATCAGCCGTGCGTGTCGGGATGCCCAGTGAACGTCGACATCCCGGCGTTCATCGAGAAGGTCAGTGCGAACGACGTGCGGGGCGCCTACGACGTTCTGACGGCGACCAACCTGCTGCCCGCCGTCTGCGGACGGGTCTGCCCGCAGGAGAACCAGTGCGAGGGCGTGTGCGTCGTAGGCGACTCCCTCGAGCCGGTCGCCATCGGGCGACTGGAGAGGTTCGTCGGAGACGCGGCGATCGCGGAAGGCTGGACCAGCGTGCCGTACATCGAGCCGACCCGCTTCAAGGTCGGCGTCGTCGGCTCCGGGCCAGCCGGAATGGCCTGCGCGGCAGACATGGCGAAAGCCGGCTGCGACGTCACGGTATTCGAGGCCTTCCACCAACCCGGCGGCGTCCTGAGGTACGGCATCCCCGACTTCCGCCTGCCCAACGCGGTGGTCGATGCCGAGATCGGCACGCTGCGAGGTCTCGGTGTCACCTTCGAGTGCAACACGCTCGTCGGCCGGCTCTTCACGATCGAGCAGATGGTCGGCGAGATGGGCTACGACGCGGTCTTCGTCGGCGTGGGCGCCGGCTACCCCACCATGCTCGGCATCCCCGGCGACTCGTTGAACGGCGTCCTGTCGGCGAACGAGCTCCTGACCAGGTGCAACCTGATGCGCGCCAAGGATGCGGAGTACGACACTCCCCTCCCGAAGGGGCGCAACGTCGCCGTGGTCGGCGCAGGCAACACGGCCATGGACGCACTGCGGGTGTCGATGCGGCTCGGTGCCGAACAGGTGCACTGCGTCTACCGCCGATCTCGCGTCGAGGCACCCGCACGCGCCGAGGAGGTGCATCACGCCGAGCAGGAGGGGATCCTCTTCCATTGGCTCACCGCACCCGTCGAGGTCCTCGACGACGGAAACGGGGGAGTCCGTGGCATGCGGTGCATCCAGATGGACCTCGGCGAGCCCGACGAATCCGGGCGTCGCCGGCCGGTGCCGGTGCCGGGCAGTGAGTTCGACTTCGACGCGGACCTCATCGTCTACGCCATCGGCACGAACGCCAATCCGATCATGGGGCAGACGTCGGGGCTGCGGCTCAACACGTGGGGATACATCGACACCGACGAGTCGCTGGCCACCTCGATCGCCGGCGTCTTCGCGGGCGGCGACATCGTCACCGGAGCAGCGACAGTCATCGAGGCCATGGGCGCCGGTCGGCGGGCCGCCGCGAGCATGAAGTCGTATCTCGGCATCCGGGAACCGGGCCGGCCCTACATCGGCGACGGTCCGCGCCTGTTCGGGATCGACGGTGCGGAGCGCAACTTCGTGCGCGCTCACCTGGCCGCGGCGGAAGGGCTGTGACGTGATGGAGGCGACTGTCGTCCTGGACGAGCACATCGTGGAGATCATCAGCGACTCGGGCGAGGGCGCGCAGCGCTGCGGCCAGTCCTTGGGCTCCATCGCCGCTCGCATGGGCAACGGCATCTGGACGACCGAGATCATCCCCGCCGAGATCCGTCCTCCGGCCCGCAGTGTTGCGGGTGCCAGCGGGAACCGGATCAGGATGGGTGCGGGCCGCGTCACCAACGGCGGGGGAGAGACCGATCTCGTCATCGCCTTCAATGAGCAGGTGCTGCTCGGCCGGGTGCGCGACAGGGAGCTCAAGCCGGACTGCATCATCCTGCTGGAGAGCGTGTGGCGAGACAGCCCCGATCCCGGGATCAGGGCGTCCTACATCGAGGCCCACGACCGGCTCGTGGCCGCCGGCTACCGCGTGCACGAGGTGCCCATGGAGATCGAGTGCCGCAAGTTGGTCAAGGATCCCAAGCGGGGGAAGAACATGTTCGCCCTCGGCATGCTGTGCCGCATCTACAGCTTCGATCTCCAGGCCGGACGCGACCAGATTGCCCTCACCTTCGGCAAGAAGTCCCAGCAGGTCATCGACCAGAACGTCATGCTGCTCGAGGCGGGGCACGCGTGGGCGGAGCAGAATCTCAACATCCACTTCCGCATCCCGGCCGTTCCTGTGGCCGAGCAGCAGATCGTCACGAACGGGAACACCGCTATCGCCCTCGGCGTCATGGCCTCGGGGATGGAGTTGTGCGCCATGTACCCGATCACCCCGGCCACGTCGGCGTCCCACTACCTCTCCGACGTGTTCGAGAAGGTGGGCGGCATCGTTCACCAGGCCGAGGACGAGATCGCCGCGTGCGCCTTCGCGATCGGCGCGTCCTATGCGGGCAAGTGCACCGTGACGATCACCTCCGGCCCGGGCTACTCCCTCAAGCAGGAGGCGATCGGGCTCGCCGTCATGGCGGAGATCCCGCTGGTGGTCGTCAATGTCCAGCGGGGCGGCCCGTCGACCGGCCAGCCGACCAAGGCCGAGCAGGGCGATCTCATGACAGCCATATACGGCAGCCACGGCGACGCCCCGAAGGTGGTCATGGCCCCGGCGACGATCGAGGACTGCTTCTACTCGATGATCACGGCGCGCCGGATCGCCGAGGTGTTCAACATGGTGGTCGTGGTCCTCACCGACGCGAGCCTTGCAACGTCTCAACAGCCGTACCCCCGCCCGGTGTTCTCGCCGTCATGGCTGGCCCCGCCGATCGACCAGAGCCCGGTGCCGGCCGGCGCGAAGCCGTACGACTGGGACGACACCACCGGGCTGGCCCGCCGCTTCATTCCCGGCCAGCCTGGCGGAATGCACACGGTCACCGGCCTTGCGCACGATCCGGAGAGCCACGTGGCCTACGACCCCGACGTCAACCAGGCCGGCATGCGGGCCCGCAGCCTGAAGCTCGCGTCGCTGCAGCGCACGCTGTCGCCGCCTGACGTGTTCGGCCCGGAGTCGGGCGACCTCCTGGTGGTCGGCTGGGGAAGCACGAAGGGAGCGATCGAAGAGGTCGTCGAGTCGCTCCGCGAGGAGGGGCACGCCGTGTCGTCCATGCACCTGCGATTCCTGAACCCGCTGCCCCCGGGGATCAAGGAGATCATGCAGCGTTTCGACCAGGTCATCGCCGTCGAGACGAACTACAGCGACGACGTCGCGGACGAGGTCATCGACGAGTCCAACCGTCGCTACTCGGCACTCGCCACACTGCTGCGCGCCCGCTACCTGGTGGACGTGCAGTGCTGGAGCGAGGTACGCGGTCGGCCGATCAAGCCGGGCATGCTGCGAGAGGTCCTGCTGACGACATTGGGAGTGCGGGTATGACGACCATGGAGTTCTCCGCGACCCAGTGCCTGCTCGAGCTCGTCGACGAGCGGCGCAGCCTCGAGGACTATCAAAGCGGCGTGCCTCGCTGGTGCACCGGCTGCGGCGACAACGCGATCCTCGCTGCCGTGCAGAGGCTCTGCAGGGACGAGGCGCTGCGCCCGGAGAAGACGGTCTTCGTCTCGGGCATCGGCTGCTCGAGCCGGTTCCCCCACTACCTCAAGACGTACGGCTTCCACGGCATCCACGGTCGGGCCCTCCCCATCGCCGAGGGCGTCAAGATGGCCCGCCCGGACCTGACGGTCTTCGTCAATACCGGTGACGGCGACCTGTGCAGCATCGGAGCGGCGCACTGGATCCACGCCATTCGCTACAACATGAACCTCACGGTGTTCCTGCACGACAATCAGATCTATGGGTTGACCAAGATGCAGGCGTCGCCCACCTCGCCGATCGGGACCAAGAGCAACACGACTCCGCGGGGCAGCTACCTCGAGGCCCTCAATCCGCTGACGGTGACGCTCGGCGTCGCCAACGTCTCCTTCGTCGCACAGGCGGTCGACTGGATTCCCGAGAGCCTGTTCGACATCGTGAACGCCGCTTATCACCACAAGGGACTGTCCTTCGTCCGCATCATCCAGCGCTGCCCGGAGTGGCTGCCGAAGTCCCTCGAACCGTGGATGCAGGATCCCAGCCGGGTGCAGCTCCTGCACCATCGCGACGGTCTCCGAGTGAGTGACGGCCTCGCCAAGGTCTACCCCAACCAGCTCGAGCACGACCCGAGCGACATGGACCGGGCTCGGGAGATCGCATCGTCGGACGAGGTGATCCCGGTGGGAATCCTCTACCGGAACGACGAGGTGCCCTGCTACGAGGAGACTCGGCAGACAGGAGTCCTGCGCACCGACGACATGGTGCGGCGGGGCTTCGAGGCCGAGCTCGACAAGTACACGGTCTGACGAGGACGACATGGACGCCACCCTTCAGGGCCAGATCGCCTTCCATCTCACCGGGCAGCGCACCGGTACGGGCCTCGAGCCCCTTGACGGCGCCGGGCTGGTGCCGGCCCTGTTCGCCCGATACCGCGACCTCGCCTCCCTGCGGTATGACTTCCCTGTCGTCCTGGTCGATGGCCCGACGGGCACGTTCGCCGAGCCGCTGTCCGCCGTGATCGATGACGTCCTGGCCCACGTGGGCGGCGGCGCCGACCACGGCCGGATCAGCCAGCACGTCCTCCGGCTCGAGACGTCAGTGCGTCGGGCGGTCGCTGACGGCAGCCGCAGCGTGCTCTCGGATCTCTGGGATCGAGCGGCGCTTGAGCTCGAGGCGGCCGACCCCGACGTGGCCGGCAGCCTGTCGGCCGCTCGCGCCCACCTGGCGATCGACGGGGTGGTGGTGGACTGCGATGAGCGGCTGCCGGCTGAGCTGTTCACGCACGCGTGCGAGAGCTCGCGCAGGATCCGTGACGCGCGAGCCGGGTCGAGCATCCAGCGACTCGTGGTGCGACTGTCCGACATCCTCAAGGCCGACTTCCAGAACTCGGCTGAGGGACGGAGCGCCCAGAGCCTTCAGTCGTCGTTCGGCACCGGCCCGCTCGATGCCTTCGACTTCGAGTCCATGTCCCGCATCCTCACCCACTCCGCCCCGCGAACCCAGCTTCCCGTGGCGCGTCGAGAGCGGATCGAGGGACTGCTCGCCACCTTGCAGGGCCAGCGCTTCTTCCGCACAGTGGCCGCGAACGACGACTGCTACACCTTCGTCTTCGACGACTGCGCCACGGCACTCAAGGCCTACCACGAGCACTTGCCGGAGGCCATCGAGCTGGCGCGAGCCGTGGCGATCGCCGAGCTGGAGGTGACGGGCACCTACGACGAGGACAAGCACGACCAGCTCTTCGTGTCGTTCGGCAGCGACGGACTGGACGCCACCGACCTCGTCATGTTCCCCCACTACTTCGTGCATCTGAACGCCGATCAGCTCGAGGCCCACGAGCGTGAACAGCTGTTCGACATCCTGTCGGCCGACCTGCCGTTCACGATCCTCGTGCAGAGCGACGACGTGATCGAGCCGTCGGCTGTCGGGGACGGGCATCTCGCCTTCGCCATGCACAGTCGAGGTCTGGCGAGCACGGCGGTCGGCCTCACCGACGTCTTCGTGCTGCAGGCACCGAGCTCGAGCCTGATGGAGCTGCGAGAGGCGATCCGCCGGGGCCTGGACTACCTGGGACCGACGCTGTTCAGCGTGTTCTCCGGCGCCAGCCCGGCAGCCGCAGGCTCATCCGCCTACCTTGTCTCCGCTGCGGCCCTGGAGTCGCGGACCTTCCCCGTCTTCGTCTACGACCCGTCGCAGGGCAACGACTGGGCGCATCGGTTCTCCCTGGGCGGCAACCCGCAGCCCGAGCGAGACTGGCCGGTGCACCCGCTGGTCTACCAGGATGCCGGGTTCCAGGCTGCTCGGGACGACGTGGCCTTCTCGATGGTGGACTTCGTCGCGGCCGATCCGCGCTTCGCCGGTCATCTGGCGCGGGTGCCGCGCGACCAATGGACGGATGCGCTCGTCCCGGTGGAGACGGTCGTCGCGTCGGAGGGTCGAACGAAGGTGGAGCAGGTGCCCAGCACGATGCTCATCGACTCCGCCGACGCACTGCACCGCGTGATCGTCGACGAGAAGCTGATCCGCGAGGCGCGGCGGTGCCTGTCGATGTGGCACAGCCTGCAAGAGCTGGGTGGGGTCCACAACTCCTACGCCGAGCGCGCCCTGGCCGACCGGCCCGTCGAGACGATCGTCCCCGACGCCACCGGGTCAGCGGATTCCGCTGCCGCACCGCCACCGGAATCGCAGCAGGCCGTCCCGGAACTGCCCGAGCCCGCCCCCGTGCCCGATCAGGAACGCTCGCCGGACGAGGCCTTCATCGAGACGCCGCGCTGCTCGACATGCAACGAGTGCACGCTCATCAACAGCACGATGTTCGCCTACAACGAGAACCAGCAGGCCTATATCGCCGATCTCAAGGCCGGTACGTTCGCGCAGCTCGTGGAGGCGGCCGAGAGCTGCCAGGTCTCCGTCATCCATCCGGGCCTGCCGTGGAACCCTGACGAGCCGGGGCTGGACGACCTGCTCAAGCGGGCGGAGATCTTCCACTAGTGGCGGGCGTGCCCGACGCGGGCTACTCAGGAACGCCGCAACTGAAGAAGCTCGGCATCGTGGGTGACGTGCGCCTCGCGGTCGTCGGTCGTCCCCGGGGCTGGGAGTTCGCCGAATCGCTGCCGGCCGCCGTGATGGTGGCGCGGGGGACGGCGCACACGCCGGTGGACGTCCTCCTGGCCTTCGCCCGTGATCCCGAGGATCTCGTGCCGATGGCGACCTGGGGGGAGCGCATCTTCCCGTCCGGCGCGATCTGGGTCGCCTGGCCCCGCAAGGCGGCGGGACACGTCAGCGACGTGAACGAGAACCTCATTCGTGACGAGGCCTTGGCGCTGGGGCTGGTCGACGTCAAGGTAGCGGCGATCGACACCGACTGGTCGGGCCTGAAGCTGGTCTGGCGCAAGGAGCTCCGTACCACCAGCGCGTCAGGCCGCTGACCAGCCGCCGTCGGACGTGACGGAGGCGCCGTTGACGTTCGAGGCCTCGTCCGACGCCAGCCACGAGATCACCGTGGCGATCTGATCGGGCTCGGCTGGCGTTGCCGGCATGGTCGCGAACTTGCCCATGGCACGTTCCATCGCCCACGGTGCGGTGGGGCTTGCGGACGCGGCGATGTTGGTCTGCACCGGACCAGGAAGGACCGCATTGCTGCGGATGCCCTTGGGACCGTAGTAGAACGCGACGCTGCGCATCAGTCCGATGACCCCGTGCTTCGAGGTGGCATAGGCCACGCCCGAGGCGCCCGCACCGAGCGACGCTTCGGAGGCGACCGTGACGACCGCGCCCTTGCCGGCCCTCTCCATCAGGGGAAGCACGGCCCGGGTGAGCCGCATGACGCCGTTCACGTTGACGTCCATCACCCGGAACCACGTGGCATCGTCGACGTCGCCGAGGGGCAGGAAGTGGTCCATGATGCCCGCCACGTTGGCGAGGATGTCGACCCGATCGCCCGCGCGTGCCACCAGCGCGTCGACATCCTCCTGCTTGGTCACGTCGGTGAGCACGAGTTCGGCGCTGAGGCCGTCAGCCTCGAGGAGGCCTCGGGTCTCGTCCAACGCCTCGGCGCTCACGTCGCAGCCGATCACGGTCGCGCCCTCCTTGAGCAGTCGCATCACCGTCGCCCTGCCGATGCCGTTCCCCGCGCCCGTGACGATGGCGACCTTCCCCGCATGGCGAGTCGTGTCCATGATCAACTCCTTCGCGCTGCATCGAGCAGCATCCGACGTTCGGCGACCGCAACGGCGTTGCGGCTTCGATCCACAGCATCCGGGTTCACCGAGATGGACGTTATCCCGAAGCGCACCAGCTGCTCGGCGAACTCAGGCCGATTGGACGGCGCCTGGCCGCACAGCGAGGACGTGATCCCCGCCGCCCGGCTGGCCTCGATGATCCGCCGGATGGCATCCAGGACTGCGGCGTCGGACTCGTCGAACAGCTCGGAGCACACCTCCGAATCCCGATCGACGCCGAGCATCAGCTGGGTGAGGTCGTTGGAGCCGATGGACACCCCGTCGATGCCGAGCGATGCGTACTCGGGGATCCGGTACACGACCGACGGCACTTCGGCCATCACCCAGCGGTGCAGGCCGCGCTGCGAACCGAGGGGGCTGGCATCGACGAGGTCAAGGCAGGCCTCGAGCTCCCACCGCGTGCGGACGAACGGGATCATCAAGTGCAGGTTCGGAGTCTGCTCGCGAACGCGGGCAAGCACCTCGAGCTCGAGGGCGAAGAGGTCCGGCTCCTTCACGTACCGGTAGCAGCCGCGATACCCGATCATCGGGTTCTCCTCCTGCGGCTCGTAGTGCTCGCCTCCCTCCAGGCCGCGGAACTCGTTCGTCCGGAAGTCGATGCTGCGATAGATCACCGGCCGGGGAGCGAAGGGAGTGGTGATGGCCAGCAGTGAGGCCGACATCTTGTCGACGAACTCCTGGCGTCCACCGCGGGCCAGCAGCTCGCGCGGATGGATGCCGCCGAGGGCGTCGGTGACCATGAACTCGGCCCGCAGGAGACCCACACCGTCGACCGGCTGCGCAGCGACCTGCTCCGCCTTCTCGGCGACCGCGAGGTTGACATAGATGCGGGTGGCGAGCGGCTCGATGGTCACCACCGGATCGCTCCGCGACGACGTCCGAGCGGGCGAGGCCTCGGCGGTGGGCACGACGTTGCCGGCGAGCACGCGGCCGCCCGAGGCGTCCACGGTCACGACCTGGCCCTCGTGCAGGACGCTCGTGGCCACGCGGGTGCCCACGATGCACGGCACCCCGAGCTCGCGGGCGACGATGGCGGCGTGGCAGGTCATGCCTCCGCCGTCCGTCACCAGCGCACCGGCACGCCGGATGGTCGGCACCCAGTCGGGACTCGTCATCGTCGCGACGAGGATCTCGCCGTTCTGCAGCGTGGTTCCCTGCTTGGGTGACGTGAGGATGCGCACGGCGCCGGCGACCATTCCCGGCGACGCGGACTGGCCCTTGAGGAGGACGGGAGCGTCGACACTGCCGGCCGGTGACTGGCCCGGAGGAGCGGTGAGGGTGGTGATCGGACGCGACTGCAGGATGAACCAGTTACCGCCCGACGTCGCCCATTCGATGTCCTGCGGTGCTCCGTAGTACGCGTGGATCGCGAGTCCGGTGCGGGCAAGGGTCACCACCTCGTCGTCGGTGAGCACCCGCATGGTGGCGCGCTCGGGATCGAGGTCGATGCGCTGGTCGCGCCCGTCGGGGCCGCGCACGATGGCGAATGCCTTGGTGCCCACGCGGACCGAGCGCAGCCGGGGACCGCTCTTGTCGACCACGTAGGTGTCGGGCTCGACCTCGCCGCCGACGACGACCTCGCCCAGCCCGAAGGCGCCCTCGATGACGAGACGGTCGGTGTCGGCCGTCGACGGGTCGGCGGTGAACATCACGCCTGAGCGATCGGAGTCGACCATGCACTGGACGATGACGGCGAGGGCCGGCTCCAGCTCGATGCCTTGGCTGGCGCGGTACGAGACCACCCGGTCGCCGAACAGTGAGACCCAGCACCGACGGACGGCATCGAGCAGGTCGTCGTCGCCGACGATGTTCGTGAAGGTGGAGTTCATCCCGGCGAACGAGGTGTCCTTGCTGTCCTCCGACGTGGCCGACGAGCGCACCGCGACGGGCACGAGTACCCCGAGCGAGTGGTAGGCGGCGAGCACCTGGTCGGCGAGTGCGTCGGGGATCTTGACGCCCTCGACGATGGCGCGCTTCTGCTGGGCGACCGCGGCGAGCTGCTCCTGATCCGAGCGGTCAGTGACGGGCGCGTTGAGGTCTTCGCGTGCGCCGGACTCGTCGAGCGCCCACAGATAGGCCGGCGCGGTGATGACGAAGCCCGGCGGGACGTTCATCCCCGCCTTGATCAGCTCGCCGAGGTTGGCGCCCTTGCCGCCTGCCAGCTCGACCACGTCCAGTCCGACTTGGTTCAGGGGGAGTACCCAGTTCTGCATGCTGATCACGTCCTTCGACCTCAGCGCCCGAGGGAACGTCATCCGAACTCATGCCGCCGCTCCGCGCTCGGTGCATCTCCAGTGCAGCGCGGCGGGGTCGGGGTTGCAACCGCAGCCGGGTGGTGGCGGCTATTGGCCGGCCAGAGCGGTGGTGACCCGTCGATCAGGCTCGTTCGAGCTCAAGCTCGGGCGCGGCGAGGAGGGCCCGCTCCTGGCCGAGGCGCAGTGACGCCTCCATGCCCAGGACGGCCAAGGTGGACATCAGGCCGAAGGTGGCGGAGATGATCACGGGACGGTCGGAGGCGAGCACGGCATAGGAGATCCAGCACAGGATGCTGGTCAGCCGGACCGACATCATGGTCAGCGAGACACCGGAGACGACTCCTGACCGCCAGTTCGAGAACGACTCGATGAGCTGTGGCCAGGCCGAGCACAGGCTGATGCTGAACGCGACGTAGCCGACGGTCTGCGGAGGCAGCACGATGGCGAGCGCGACGAGGACGCTGGCCGCCGAGCCCATGGCCAGTGCCCGCTTGCGGCGGGAGAGCGCGCTCGGGACGAGCATCACCACGGCCACGGCTCCCGACATGAGGAAGACGTTGCCGGGGAGCTGCGGGATGGCTGTCGTGCGGATGCCGTAGCCGAACCACATGAGGCTGCCCAGGGCCAGGAGGCCCCACGACATCGCACTGACGCCGGGCAGGTTCGGGTGCCGGACGGTGCGGGCCAGCTGGGGGATGACCATGGCGACACCCAGGGCGGCGCCGACGTAGGCGACCGGCTGGGCAAGGGACTGGAGAAGCACGATGAGCTCGATTCACGTTCTTTATGGATACAGACTGTAACGATACAACTACGCTGCGGGGAGTTCAAATCGTGGTCGAAGGGAGTCCCGTGACCGATCGTCCGACCCTCGACACGGTGGCGAAGGCGGCCGGCGTCTCGCGGATGACGGTGTCCAACGCCTACAACCGGCCCGACCAGCTGTCCGCGGCCACGCGGGAGAAGGTGCTTGCCGCGGCCCGCGAGCTCGGCTATCCGGGCCCGGACCCCGCAGGGCGGTCGCTGCGGCGCGGCCGGTCGGGTGCTGTCGGCGTGCTGCTGAGCGAGGGCCTGGCGTTCGCATTCACCGATCCCGGGCTGGTGGAGTTCCTGCGAGGCGTCTCCACCGAGCTCGGCTCAGCCGGCTGCGCGATGCTGATGGTTCCAGGCGAGGCGGACCTCGATGGGTCGCTGGTGCGCGGTGCCATCGTCGACGCGTTCATCCTGTGCGCGATGGACGAGGACGACCCGACCGTCGGCGCGGTGACCAGTCGCCAGCTCCCGATCGTCACTGCGGGCAGCCCTCGGCTGCCGGGAGTGCCGTTCGTCGGCGTCGACAATCGAGCAGCCGGGGTGCAGGTGGCCCAGCACCTGCTCGGGCTCGGCCATCGAAGATTCGGCATCATCTCCCGCCCTGGTCGGCAGGCCTCCTCTGCTGGGGGCCGTCGGGGTGCGCCGCGCATCGGACTGCGGTCGAGGATCGAGGGCTTCGTGCACGAGCTCGCCAAGGCCGGGGTCGCCGATTCCCGACGTGCACGTCCGGGTCGCCGACGAGAACACGCATGCCTGCGGCGTGCAGGCGACGGCCGAGCTGCTCGCCGGCGACCTTCGCAGCCGGCCGACCGCCATCTTCGCTGCGACGGATGTCCTGGCCCTGGGCGTGCTCGAGGGGGCTCGGCAGGCAGGCATTGCCGTTCCCCGGCAGCTGTCCGTAGTTGGCTTCGATGACATCGCCGATGCGTCCCGCGCCAGGCCGCCGCTCACCACCGTGGCGCAGTCCCTTTTCGAGCAGGGTGTCCAGTCGGCTCGCCTGGTTCTGGCGTCGCTCGAAGGACGTCCGGTGAAGTCCCCGCGCATCGCGGCCGAACTGGTCATCAGGGCCAGCACCGCCCCTCCGCATCCGGGGTAGCGGAGGGGCGCACCCCCTGCAAGGATGTGGCCGTGGCGCAACGAGTCGGGCTCCCGGCACACCTCGAGACACTGGTCGACCACATGTTCGACCGGGTGCTCGACGCCCAGGAGCGCTCGGAGCTGCTGGCGTGGATCCGGGCGTGGGAGGACGCGAACCCCGACGTCGACAACGCCCACCGCGTCACCGGTTGGATCGACGTCGCCTACGCCTTCCAGGCTCGTCAGAGGAGTGAGATCCGCGATCGCGCTCGCTCGGCCACCTGGTCCCTCCCGGACTGGGGCTGGGAGTCGGCAACCGCCTAGGTGCGCGGCAGAAGCTGTTCGCTGACGTCACTGCCAGGAGGCAGGCCGCGCAGAGCCAGCGCCACCAGCACGAGCACCTCGGCGACGATCAGCGCGATTCCCCACGGTGCGTGCCCGGCGGCCACCAGGCCGAGGGCTGCCGCGCCGAACAGCACCAGCTCGAGCGCGACGCGCACCCCGACGGGCAGGTCGAGCTTGCGGCGAGGCGACAGGAGCATTCCCCAGATCAGCGCCACGACCAGCGCCAGGAGCAGTCCGACGACGATGCCGATGGCGTGATTGGCGACCGCACCCCAGCCGATCACGGCGAAGGCTGCGAGCAGGCAGAGTTCGACGACGAAGCGGAGGGCGAGCAAGACCGCGGTCATGCGAACAGCCTGCCAGACCCTAGGGTGGCAGCCATGACGACGGCCAAGGTGATGCGGTTCGCCGCCGCCGTCCTCCTGGTGCCCGTGCTGGCAGCCTGTGGAGGGGGATCCTCAGCGACGGGAGCCAGCGCCGTCGCGCCCGGCTCGCCCCAGCCCACCGGTGGGGCCGAGCTCAGCGGAACCGCGTGGCTCCTCCGAGCGACGTCGTCGACGACCGCGCCCCTGGTGGACAGCGGGATCACGCTCGAGTTCACGTCCAACCAGGCCAGGGGCGACAGCGGGGTCAACTCCTACAGCGCCACCTATGCCGCGCACACGGACGGACGGATCAAGCTAGGCCCGATCATCTCCACGATGATGGCGGGCGACCCGGCGAAGATGAAGGCCGAGTCCGAGTACCTCGCCACCCTCCAGAAGGTCACCGGGTACGCGGTGAGCGCGGGTCAGCTCGGCCTGTTCACCGGAGCCGATCAGGTCCTCACCTACTCGAAGAAGTAGTTGCCTCCGTAGGCTGAGGGGGTGGCGGACGCTTGTCCAGCCACCATCAACCGATCCACCCCTCTCAAGGAGCAGTACATGTCAGACCAGACCACCCCGGCCGGCGCGCAGGACGACGCTGAGCTGACCATCGACGCAGCAGCCATCAGCGATGGCGCCTACACGCTGATCGTGGCCGACTTCAACGACACCGAGATCGCGTGGCAGGCGTACGAGCTGCTCAAGTCCCTCGAGGACGGCCGCACCGTCGAGATCGAGGGCGTCGTCGTCGTCAAGAGGAATGACGACGGCCAGCTCGAGATCCAGAAGGTCACCGATCACACCACCCGTCGCGGCCTCGGCTGGGGCGTTGTGGGCGGCGTCGTGCTCGGCGTGATCTTCCCGCCGTCGATCCTCGCCAGCGCCGTCGTGCTGGGCGCGGCCGGTGCCGCCAGCGGTGCGCTCGTCGAGCGTCACCACAAGAAGGAGCTCGCCGACGAGCTGCAGGACGCGATCGAGCCCGGTCACTCCGGCATCATCGCGCTGGTCTCCGACCCGAGCGTCGTGGAGATCCAGAAGGCGCTCGACAAGGCCGACCGCGTTGTGGCGAAGGCCGTCGACAAGGTCGCTGCCGAGGAGATGAAGGCCGCCGCCAAGGAGGCCGAGGCAGAGTCCAAGGCCGAGGCCGAGGGCGACAAGGCCTGACGCAGCACGCTGATCGACGACGAGGGGGCGGCCGGCTGGCCGCCCCCTCGTTCGGTTGTCGTCGCTAGGCGATCGGCGCTGCGTCGATCTCCGCCTGGGTGGCGAGGTCCATCCGCGTCTTGCGGCCGGACACCCAGAACAGCACCCCGCAGAGGATGAAGATGCTGAGCGGCACCAGCTCGGTCAGCAGGTACTGCCACCGCTCGTCGGCGCCCCACGCGGACGGCCGGAAGTCGTCGCCGAACCAGTCGACCCCGAAGCCGGGAACGAACAGCTGGATGCTGGCGAACAGGATCAGCACGGTCAGCCAGATCGACAGGAACGTCGCCATCGGCGCGCGGTACGGCCGCTTCACGCCGGGGATCTTCCGCCGCAGGACAGCCAGCGCGGGGAAGATGCCGATGTAGCTCACCAGAGTCGTGGAGATGGCCAGCCCGAGCACGGTGGTGAACAGCTTCTCCGCATTGCCGCCGGTGATCTCGTGCGCTCCGACCAGCACGAGCGTCGACAGGATGCCGCTGAACACGTTGACTCGCACGGGCGTGCCGAACCGTGCGGAGATGACGCCGAGGTAGCGCGGTGCGGCGCCGTCGAAGCCCGACACGGCGAGTGCACGGTCCGAGCCCATGATCCAGGCCACGCCGGACGACAGCAGGGCGAGGATGAACATGATCGCGGCGAGGTCACCGAGGATGAGGCCGATGCCCGAGAGCGTGGCCACCCCGTCCGCGTCGATGCTGCCGCCGTACACGGTGAAGACCGACTTGATCGCGTCGATGAAGCCGCCGAGGTTGGTGACCTGGTCGGTCGGCAGGACGAGCAGGATCCCGAGGATCGGCACGCCGTACAGCAGGATCGTCGCCGTCGCGCTGCCGAAGATCGCCCAGGGCACGTCACGCTGCGGGTTCTTCATCTCGTCGCCCGCGCTGCTGGGCAGCTCGAAGCCGACGAACTGGAAGATGAGGACGGGCACGAGGAAGACCGCCCCGGCGAAGGTCGGCGAGAAGTCCGAGAAGCCGAAGCCGTGCACGCCGTTCTGGATCGCGTAGACCACGACCGAGATGCTGAAGAAGCCCAGCAGCAGGAAGCGCGAGTAGGCGCCCAACGTCGGGATCCACTTGCCGACCTTGAACGACAGGATCGCAGCGAGCACGCCGACCCACACGAACAGGAGCGTGAAGGCGTAGAACTGCCACGAGTTGAGGTTCGCGTCCGACGTGAAGAACGTGGCGAAGACGGCAGCGGCGCTGACGGCCAGTGTTCCGCCGAGCCACACCGGGTTGGTGACCCAGTAGAGGAAGTTGTTGATCGCCCCGGCCAGTCGTCCGAAGGCGAGCCGGACCCAGACGTAGGGGCCGCCCTCCTCAGGGAAGGCCGTCCCGAGTTCGGCGAAGAGCAGCGCGGACGGGATGAAGAAGACGGCCGCCATGAGCATCAGCCAGGTGAAGGCCTGGGCGCCGTTCGACGCGACCGTGCCGATGGTGTCGACGCCGACGAGCGTGCAGATGAGGAAGAACAGGATGTCGAACCGGCCGAAGTGCTTCTTGAGCTTGGCCTTCTCGACGAGCTCGGCCTCGGTGACCTCGTACGGCATGTGGACGTGCGTGTCCGCCATCTGCTTCCTCCCTGAGTGACCCTGATGTTGTCCGGACCCTAGGGGTGCCGTGTTTCGTTTTCGTGACTATCGGCATTCGCGGCGGTCCTCGGTTTGACGGAGCGAGAAAAGAAGGACACAATTCAGTTGTGTCCAATATAAATAGCCTCCACGACCTGTCCTTCACCAACAACCGCGGTGAGGAGGTCTCCCTCGGCGACTACGCCGGCCAGCCCGTGCTGATCGTCAACACGGCCAGCAAGTGCGGCTTCACCCCGCAGTACGACGGACTGCAGAAGCTGCACGAGGAGTTCAAGGACCAGGGCCTGGTCGTCCTCGGCTTCCCGTGCGATCAGTTCGCGCACCAGGAGCCAGGTGACGACGCCCAGATCGACGAGTTCTGCAAGGTCAACTACGGAGTGACGTTCCCGCTGTCCCAGAAGGTGGACGTGAACGGCAAGAACACCAGCCCGGTGTTCGAGTTCCTCAAGGGCCGCGCCGGCGGGCTGCTCGGATCCTCGGTCAAGTGGAACTTCACCAAGTTCCTCGTGGGTCCCGACGGCACGACCGTGAAGCGTTACGCGCCCAAGACGTCGCCCGAGGACCTCGAGCCCGACATCGCGGCCCTGCTCGAATCGGCATGACCGGGAACGCCGCGGCCGACCAGGCGCTGCTGCTCGACAACCAGCTGTGCTTCCTCGTGTACCGCCTGCATCGCGGCATCACCGACCTGTACCGGCCCGTGCTCCAGTCGCTGGGACTGACGTATCCGCAGTACCTGGTGATGCTGGTGCTGTGGGAGGAGGACGGGCTCAGCGTGCACCGCATCGGGGAGCGATTGAGTCTCGACAGCGGCACGCTCTCTCCGCTGCTCAAGCGGCTGGAGACGGCCGGCCTGATCGCGCGAGCGCGAAGCAGCGTCGATGAGCGATCGGTGGAGATCTCCTTGACCGGTGCGGGCCGCGCGCTGCGCGAGCGGGCCCGGGAGGTGCCGAAGGTGATCGGGCAGTGCCTGGCCGGCTCGGTCGACGAGTACGTCGACGTCAGGGCCCTGCTGACCAGGCTCGTCGATCGGGTCGATTCGGCGGAGCGATCGTCGGTACCAGCGTGAGCGGGTGCGGACCGGTGTCGCCTTTCCGCGCCGGTGGGCGCATCATGGACCAATGAGCATCTTCGACCGCCGTCCTCGACTGCGCTGGGCGGTGCCGGTCGCGGCCGGTGCCCTCATCCTCGCCGGAACGACTGTCGGCACCGTCGTCGCTTCCGCCGACGCCGGCCTGCCGCCCAAGACGCCCCAGGAGCTGCTCGTCGCACTGCAGTCCCCGAACGCCACGGCCGTGTCCGGCACCGTCGTCGCGACGGCCGACCTCGGCCTGCCGACGCTGCCGACCGGGATGGCTCCGCGAGCCGACCTCACCGCACTGGTCAGCGGCACCCACACGCTGCGCGTCTGGTCGGACGGCTCGGGCCAGGCCCGCCTGTCGCTGCTCGGCAACGCCTCGGAGACCGACATCGTTCGCAGCGGTCAGGACGTCTGGAAGTGGTCGAGCGATGCCGCAACGGCCGATCACTATGTGCTCCCGCAGCACGACGCTTCGATGACCCCCCCAGCACTGCCCGACGGGGTGACGCTTCCCAGCACTCCACAGGAGGCCGCGGACCTCGCCCTGACGTCACTCGACAGCACGACGACCGTCTCGACCACCGGCACCGACAAGGTGGCGGGCCGTCCGGTCTATGAGCTGGTGCTGACGCCGAAGCAGTCCGACACCCTGGTCGACCGGGTCGTCGTAGCCGTCGACTCCGAGACGAACGTCCCGCTTCGCGTCCAGGTCTTCTCGACACAGCAGCCCAATCCCGCGTACGAGGTCGGATTCACCGACGTCGACTTCGCCACGCCCGATGCCAGCGTCTTCGCCTTCTCGCCGCCACCCGGCGCGACAGTCACCGAGCATGCGGCGCCGGACCACGGCAAGAAGCCGAGCGAGGCGACGATGCCCGCGGATGCAGCGCGGCCCACGGTCGTCGGCACCGGCTGGAGCCAGGTGGTCGTCGCGAGGATTCCCGCCGATGCCACGGCGGCACTCGCGGGTGGTTCGACGGACGGATCGTCTGCAGGCGCCGATCAGGCCATGGCGCTCCTCGCCGCCCTGCCCACCACCAAGGGCTCATGGGGCACGGGTCGGGTCCTGGCCGGAACGCTCTTCTCGGTGATCCTCACTGATGACGGACGGGTTGCCCTCGGCGCCGTCACGCCAGAGACCGTAGGCGCGGCGCTGGCTGCGCAGTGACGCAGGCAGCAGCAGCCGTCTCGTTGTCCGCACCGCTGCTCGACGCCGACGTTGCGATCGCCACCTCGGCGCTGACGAAGAGGTTCGGTGCCCAGACGGCCGTCGATGGCATCGATCTGAACGTTCCGTTCGGCGCGGTCTACGGCTTCCTCGGGCCGAACGGGTCGGGCAAGACCACGACCATCCGCATGCTGCTCGGTCTCGTGCATGCCACGGCCGGCGAGATCGCGGTGCTCGGCTCGCCGGTTCCCACGCAGGCGTCGAGCGTGCTGCCTCGTGTGGGCTCGCTGGTCGAGGGTCCGGCGTTCCATCCGTACCTGTCCGGGCGGGCGAACCTCGCTCGGCTGGACGCCGCTGACCGCTTCGCCGACGCCTCGACCTCGCGGGACCGCGTCGATGGCGCGCTGGATCGCGTCGGCCTGCTGGGAGCGGCGCGCAAGAAGTACCGCGCGTACTCGCTGGGCATGCGGCAACGACTCGCCATCGCCGCTGCGCTGCTCACTCCGCGGGACCTGCTCATCCTCGACGAGCCGACGAACGGGCTTGACCCGCAGGGCACGCGGGAGGTCAGGTCGCTGATCGCCTCCCTGGCGGCCGACGGCTCGACCGTCCTGGTCTCGAGCCATCTCCTGTCGGAGGTCGAGCAGGTGTGCTCGCACCTGGGCGTGATGCGCCAGGGGAGCCTCGTCGCGCAGGGCACCGTTCAGGAGGTCCGTTCGGGTGCGCGCTCCTTCATCGAGGTGACGACCAGCACGCCTCAGGCCGCAGCCGAGGTCCTTGTCGGACTGGGACTGACCGATGTGGTGCTCACCGCATCGGGGGTCCGTGCGACTCCGTCCGACGTCGAACCCGAACGGATCGTCGAACGGCTCGTCTCCGCGGGCGTCGGCGTGCGCGGCTTCGCCGTCCAGGTGCCGAGCCTGGAGGACCTCTTCGTGTCGCTGACGGGGGAGGGCTTCGATGTCAGCCGCTGACGTGGCGACGGCGCCGGTCGCGCGGAGGTCGTCGACCGTCGGCGCCTCGTGGCGCCTGCTGCGCTCCGAGCTGCGCATGATCACTGGCCGGCGGCGCAACCAGGCCGGCCTCCTCGTCCTCGCCTCCGTTCCGGTGCTGATCGCGATCGCCCTGAAGTTCTCCCAGCCACGGCACGGGCGCGGACCGGACTTCATGTCGGCGGCCACGTCCAACGGGATCTTCGTGGCGCTGACGGCGCTGACGATCGAGCTGGCGCTGTTCCTGCCGCTCGCCGTGGCGACGCTCTCGGGAGACGCGATCGCCGGCGAGGCCAACATCGGAACCCTCCGGTACCTGCTCACCGTCCCCGTGCACCGGACCCGCCTGCTCGCGATCAAGTACGTCTCGCTCGTCATCGGCGGGTTCATCGGGGTGATCGTCGTCGCGGCGACGGGATTGCTGGTCGGCGGCATCCTGTTCGGCCTGGGGCCGGCCACCCTGCTGTCGGGCAACGAGGCCACGCTCCTCGACGCGCTGGGCCGGCTCGGCCTGACCGTGCTGTACCTCGGCCTGTGCCTGGCCGGACTCGCGGCGATCGGGCTGTTCATCTCCACGCTCACGGAGCAGCCGATCGGAGCGATGATCGCCGTGACGGTGGTGTCGACGGCGATGTGGATCCTCGACGGCATCCCGCAGGTCGAGTGGCTGCACCCGTGGCTCCTGGTGCACTACTGGCCGGCCTTCGCCGACCTGTTCCGCGATCCGATGTTCTTCGACCAGATGCGCCAGGGACTGCTGCTCACGGCCGCCTATGTCGTCGTGTTCCTCGCCCTGGCCTGGGCCCGGTTCTCGCAGAAGGACATCACCAGCTGATGCGCTGACCGTCCGTGTCAGTGCGGCGGGGTGCGCTCGTGCTCGGCGTGGCCGACCGGTTCCAGCTGGAAGGTGCAGTGCTCGACGTCGAAGTGATGGGCCAGGCACTCGCCGAGGTCGTCGAGCACCCTGCCGCCGGCGTTGTCGGCGAGCACGTCGTCGTCGACCACGAGGTGGACGGACAGGACGGGGATGCCCGACGTGAGCGTCCACACGTGCAGGTCGTGCGCCTCGATCACGCCGTCCGTCCCGAGCAGGTGCTGTCGGACCTCGGCGAGATCGACGCCCCTCGGAGTGGCCTCGAGCAGCACGTCGATCGCCTCACGCAGAAGCGTCCAGGTGCGCGGCAGGATCATGAGCGCGACGAGGATGGACGCGATGACGTCAGCCCGCTCCCAGCCGGTCAGTGCGATGAGCAGTGCGGCGACGATGACGGCCGCCGAGCCGAGCGTGTCGCCGAGCACCTCGAGGTAGGCGCCCTTCACGTTCAGGCTCTCGTGCGATCCAGCGCGAAGCAGGAACAGTCCGACGAGGTTGACCACAAGCCCGACGCTGGCGAAGACGAGCATGAGGCCGCCGTCGACGCTTGGTGGCTGGGCCCACCGCTGCCAGGCTTCGACCAGGATGAACACGGCGACGCTGAAGAGCAGGACGGCGTTCACCACGGCCGCGAGGATCTCGAGCCGGTAGTAGCCATAGGTCCGCGCATCGGTGGCCGGCCGGCTGGCGAAGGTCACGGCCAGCACGGCCAGCAGGATCCCCGCGACGTCAGTGAACATGTGACCGGCGTCGGCGAGCAGCGCCAGGCTGCCAGTGATCCAGCTGCCCACGACCTCCGCGACGAGGACGACGGTGGTCAGGCCGAGGACGATGAGCATTCGACGACGGTGCAGGCGGCCCGTGCTCTGCGTCGGCCCGTGGGAGTGGCCAGCGCCCATCAGCAGGACCCACGCACAGACCCGATGCATCGCACATTCGAACGATACGCTCGATGGCTGGAGGCAATGAGTCATGACCGATACCGCGCCGCAGAGTCCGCAGGAGCTCCCACCGTTCGCGCTGTCTGCCGAGGCCGTGATCGCGAACCAGAAGACGTCGGCCGTCGACGGCCTGACCTCCGCCGAGGTCGCCTCCCGACTGGCGTCCTTCGGGCCCAACCACATCACCGGGGAGAAGCCACCGTCCATCGCTGCGGTCGCGCTGGGGCAGCTGCGCGACCCGATGAACCTCATGCTCGTCGCGGTGTCGATCGTCAGCCTCCTCATCGGCGAGTTCTCGACGGCGATCGTGGTGGCGCTGCTCGTGGTCCTCAACCTCTCCCTCGGCACCCGCCAGGAGATGGCGGCCCGCGCCAGCGTCGATGCGCTGTCGAAGCTGCAGGTTCCGCAGTCGCGCGTCGTCCGCGACGGACAGCTGCTGCTCGTCCCCGCGGAGGACGTGGTCCCCGGCGACATCGTCCAGCTCGAGGCGGGCGACATCGTGCCGGCCGACGGTCGACTGATCCAGTCGGCGACCCTGGAGACCCAGGAGGCCGCGCTGACCGGCGAGAGCGCGCCGATCGGCAAGAGCACCGGCACCCTCGACGGCGCCGACGTGGCGCTGGGTGATCGATCGAACATGCTCTTCCAGAACACGTCGGTCACGCGCGGCACCGGAACCATGGTCGTGACGGCGACGGGCATGAACACCCAGATGGGCCAGATCGCCAGCATGCTCTCCTCGGTGACTCGCACCCGGTCGCCGCTCCAGCAGGAGCTCGACACCCTGACGAAGGTCATCGGCGTGGTCGCCTGGACTGCGGTCGCGGTCATCGTCGTGGTGGGCCTGATCCGAGGCCTTCCGCTGAGCGAGGTGCTGCTGCTCGGCGTGGCCATGGCGATCTCAGCGATCCCGACGGGCATGCCGGCATTCGTCTCCGCCCTGCTGTCGCAAGGCGCGCGACGGCTCGCCGATGCCAAGGCCGTCGTCAAGAACCTCTCCGACGTCGAGACGCTCGGTGCGACGAGTGCGATCAACACCGACAAGACCGGCACGCTGACGATGAACCAGATGATGGTGTCGACGATCTTCGCCAACCAGAACTGGTTCACCGTCGAGGGCGAGGGCTATCGCAAGTCGGGGCGGATCCTCTCCGTTGCCGGCGTGCCCGTACCGGACTTCACGCGGCTTGCCTACGGGCTGGCTCTCGACAGCGACGCCACCGTCAGCGACAGCGGCGATGTCGTGGGCGACCCGACCGAGGCGGCGCTCGTCGTGCTCGCTGCCAAGCTCGGCGTGGACGCGGAGGAGACCCGCCGTGCCTACCCGCGCCTGGCGGAGGTGCCCTTCGACTCCGAGTACAAGTTCATGGCCACCTTCCATCGCGTGCAGCTCGACGGGCAGGAGCGCATCGTCGGCCTCGTCAAGGGCGGCCCGGACGTCGTCGTGGCCCGATGCACCGAGTCCGGCGGCCCCTTGAGCGGCAGCCAGCTGCCGATAGCCGAGGCACGGTCCGACATCGACGCGGCCAACGAGCGGATGGGCGAGAAGGGACTGCGCGTCCTGGCCTTCGCCGCCCGGCTGGTGGACGAGGGCGACGTGCCGGCGCTTCAGGCTGATCCGATGTCGTTCGTCCAAGGCCTGTCCTTCGCCGGCATGGTGGGCATCATCGATCCGCTCCGTGCCGAGGCCAAGGACGCCGTCGCGGTCGCCCTCCATGCCGGCATCGACGTCCGCATGATCACGGGCGACCATGCCGTGACGGCGGCGGCCATCGGCGAGAGCCTGGGCCTCGGGCCGGGGGCCATCAGCGGCCCAGAGCTGCAGCAGCTCACCGACGACGAGCTCAAGAGCCGCCTGCCCGATCTCCATGTGTTCGGCCGGGTCACCCCCGACGACAAGCTCCGGCTGGCGCGCGTGATGCAGGAGACAGGCCTGATCGTTGCCATGACCGGGGATGCCGTCAACGACGCGGCCGCGCTGAAGCAGGCGGACATCGGCGTGGCGATGGGGTCGGGCAGCGAGGTCACCAAGCAGGCAGCCCGGATGATCCTGACGGACGACAACTTCGGAACGCTTGTGCATGCCGTCGAGCTGGGCCGCATCACCTACGACAAGATCGTGTCGTTCGTGCGGGTGCAGATGACGCAGCTGCTGTCGTTGGTGCTGCTGTTCGTCGCGGCAACGATCTTCAACACCAACGACGGCGTCGCGCTGACGCCGTCGATGGTCCTCTTCGTCGGCCTCCTGATCGTGATCTTCCCGGTCCTGGTGGTTGCCGTCGATCCGGGAGCGCCCGACATCATGAGCAGGCCCCCGCGCGACCCGAAGGTCCCGTTGACGAACGGCGCTGCCGTCTCCCGATGGATCTTCTACGGCGCGGTCCGGTTCCTGCCCGCCTTCGCCTGCCTGCTGTGGGGCCCGGATGCGCCGAGCACGGACGTCGCCAGCGCGTCGATGACGATGTGCTTCGCCGTCATCGCCCTCGGTGCGGTCTTCGGCGGACTCGTACTGCGGCGCGACCCGGTCAGCGGCCTGTCCGCCCCGGTGCTGAAGGCGCTCGGAATCCTGGCGGCACCGACGGTCCTGATCGTGCTCGCGACCGAGCTGCCGTTCATGCAGCGTGGCCTGATGACGCAGTCGTTGACCGGCAGCCAATGGCTCGTGGTGATCAGCCTTGCCCTCATCGGCCCGATCGTCGTCGAGGTCGACAAGTGGATCCGGCGTCGGCGCGCACCACGCCTCGTCGCCGCGGACGACCACTCGGCCGCCGACGTCCGCTCGGCCGTGGAGCCCGCTCGCGCGCACACGTCGAGCGCCTCCGCCTAGCCACGCCCTCGAGGAGAGTGAGAACGCATGAGCAAGAATGACTCCAAGACCGAGGGGCCATTGCCGCGAATGAAGGAGAAGGAGTACCAGAAGGCCCTCAAGCCGCTGCACGCCGAGCTGGTCGCCCTCCAGGACTGGGTGAAGTCGACCGGTGCGAAGGTGATCGTCGTGTTCGAGGGCCGCGACACAGCGGGCAAGGGCGGCGTCATCAAGGCGATCACCGAGCGGGTCAGCCCGCGGGTGTTCCGGGTCGTGGCACTGCCGGCCCCGTCGGAGCGCGAGAAGTCGCAGATGTACGTCCAGCGCTACATGGCGCATTTCCCGGGAGCCGGCGAGATCGTCATCTTCGATCGCAGCTGGTACAACCGGGCGGGCGTCGAGCGGGTCATGGGCTTCTGCACTCCCGAGCAGACCGAACGGTTCCTCGAGCAGACGCCGCTCGTCGAGCGGGCGATGGTCGACGCAGGGATCATCCTCGTGAAGTACTGGCTCGACGTGACCCCAGAGGAGCAGACCCGTCGCCTTGAGGGTCGGATCAACGATCCGCGCAAGACCTGGAAGCTCACCGACATGGACCTGAAGTCGTACCAGCACTGGTACGACTACTCGAAGGCCAGAGACGCGATGCTCGAGAAGACCAGCACGGGCTGGGCGCCCTGGTACGTGGCTGACACCGAGGACAAGAAGCGTGGGCGCCTCAACATCATCACGCACCTGTTGAACCAGATCCCCTACGAGCCCGCGGTGGCGCGCGACGTCAAGCTGCCTCCGCGCCAGCGCAAGCCGGCGAAGTACACCGAGCCTGACTTCACGTCCTTGCACATCCCGACGCCCTACTGACCGACTGGGCCAGGTGGCCACCGGGGTGGCACGGTCATGGCAGGGTGTAGCCCGTGACCGTACCTGGGGAGGCGGACGATCTACGGCTGCTCCGCGCATTCGAGCCCGTCGTTCGCCTCACCCAGGGTGAGTTCTTCCTGCCCGTCGGAGTGGACGAGTACGTCCGACACTCCAGCCTTTGGCTCCAGCTTCCCGATGGCCGAATCGAACGGGTCGCCGAGCCAGGTTCCCTCGACCTCGACGAACTCGCCCGCCGCGGGCTCCAGCTCGACGGGCCGGGCTACTCCCTCAGCGGCGTGTCCGTTCCGCACCGGCGTCGTGACCGCATTCGAGCGTGGTTCAAGACCGAGCGGCCGAAGTTCCGTGCGGGCAGTCGCCTCGCCGAGGTGGGCCTCACCGGGCGGGCCATCGACACCCTGAGCCGCATGTCGCTCCTGGTTCGCGGAGCCGTCCCCGGCGGCAGCGCCGTCGCGTCACTCGACCTGCAGAACAGCTACCTCGAGCCGGCCAGGCCGAGATACCACGCCCGCGTCCTGCGCGACGGCGACTGGATCGTATGCCAGTACTGGTTCTTCTACAGTTTCAACAACTGGCGCTCCGGCTTCTCCGGCGTGAACGAGCATGAGTCCGACTGGGAGCAGGTGACGATCTACCTCGATGGCGCCGGACCCGTCGATTCCGACGGGCTGCCGTACCCGCGATGGGTCGTGTTCTCGGCCCACGACGAGGTCGGCGATGACCTTCGTCGGCGGTGGGACGACCCCGACCTGACCCTTGTGGACGATCGTCACCCCGTGGTCTTCGCCGGGGCGGGCTCGCACTCGGGTGCCTACCTCGCTGGCGACTACCTCATCACGGTCGTGCCCCCGCGGCTCGGCGGCGTCATCCCGGCGATCCGGCGCATCGCCAAGGTCCTGACGCCGTGGACGCGAGCGGCGCAGGGGTCGGGGCTGGGCATCCCGTACATCGACTACGCGCGCGGTGACGGCCCGAGCATCGGCCCCGGCCAGCAACTGGCGTGGACGCCGGTCGTCATCGACGACACGACCCCCTGGGTTCGTGACTTCCGTGGTCTGTGGGGACACGACACCAAGGACAAGCTGGGCGGCGAACGCGGCCCGGCCGGACCCCGGTACGACCGCGATGCCACGGTGCGCGACTCGTGGGGCGACCCCGTCGGGTGGGCCGGACTGGCCAAGGTGGCGGCCAACCCCGCGGCGGAGATGGCGCTGGTCGCCGCACGCATCGACGCCATCGACGCCGAACTCGTCCGGCTGGATGCCGAGGCCGTCGAGGGGCGGCTCCTGCTGGGGGAGAAGGCCGCGGGGCTGGCGCCCGACGCACCCGAGGTGCGGGCCCTCCTCGACGACGAGCATGCCGTGACGCTGGCGCGGATGACCGCCGTCGGCCTTCGCGATGAGCGCGACCGCATGGTGCGGGCGCAGCAGCAGGGCATCAAGGCGGTGGATCCGCACGCGCACCTGCGTCATCGCCGTACGCCGATCAGTGCCAGTCAGCGAGGCCGCTCGAGGTTCCTGAGCGCCTGGTCGGTCGTGAGCACCCCGATCATCCTGCTGCTCGTCGCCTCGCTGTTCCTGCCCAGTGACTACTCGCGGCCCATTGCCGCCATCTGGATGCTGGTCGCGATCCTGGCCGTCGAGGCCTTCGCCCGCGGCTACTTCCTGGCGTTCATCGGCCGTGTGCTGCTGGTGTTCCTGGTCGCCAACCTGATCGTCGCGTTCCTGCAGAACTGGCAGTTCGTCTCGATGTGCGTGTTCGCGGCGCTGGCCGTGATCGTCCTCGTCGTGAACATCCGCGACGCGCGCCACCACTGACCGTTGAACTGAACCGGCGCCTCAGGTGAGGATGGTCGGTCCGGGCGAGTCTGACGGGAAGGACTCCTTGCCGCACCGCTCGCACACGAGGAACCGGGTGCCCTCGTCGTTGATCGCCTTGATGTAGGTGTGCAGCCCGACCCGGCAGCGCAGGGTGCGGTGGATCGTCGATGAACGGGTCATGATGCGGACCTCCCGGAGGTGAAGGACGCGCCGCCCCCCGGCAACCTGACGATTCAAGGGTACGCCGGGCTGGTGCTGCCTGGGTAGGTCACCAGACGCCGAGGGCGGCTGCGAGTACCTCCGCAGCCGCCCTCGATCGAGGTGATGTCGCCGTCAGACCAGCGTGCCGATCTGCCGAGTCGACAGCACTGCTGCCGGGCCGCTGGACGTGCCGTGCTGGATCGTAAATGCAGTGGTGCCGTTCTTCCCGCAGATGTTGGTGAGCAGGACCGAGGTGCCGCCGGGGTGACTCGAGGGCGCCCAGTCGGACAGGTTGTAGACCTTGCCGTTGATCGCCGTCCAGCAGTCGGACAGCGTCGCGTGCTGGGCCACCTGCGCCAGGGTGAACGTGGTAGGCGTCGGTGTCACCGTCGGCGTGGGGGTGACGGTCGGGGTGGCCGTCGGCGTCGTGAGTCGCCGTCGGCGTGACCGTGGGCGTAGGTGTCGCCGTCGGCGTCGCCCGGCGTGACGGTCGGGGTGGCCGTCGGCGTCGGCACCGGTGCCGTCACCACGAGGGTGCCGATCCGGTAGCGCGAGATCGACCGCAGGGCCGGGTTGCGGCCGAAGCGGTTGCCATGTCCGTGGTCGGTCCCGCGGGCGAACCACCGGGCGGCCCGAACGTCGGTGGCGGTGACCTTCGAACGATCGTCGCCGCCGTCATGCCCGCCTCGGCCGCTCTCGCCGCCATGGCCGGACACCCGGTTCGGGACGCGGTTGAAGCTGTTGAAGATGGCGCTGGAGTCCACGCCGCAGATGGCTGCGACGGTGAACGGTCCGAACATGTGGCGAGGCAGCCAGTTCGTCAGGTTGTAGACGCCGCCGTTCACGGCCGACCAGCAGTCGGTGATCGTCTTGTGCTGGGCCACCTGGGCCATCGTGTACGTGGCGCCGACCTGACGATGGGTCTCGGCGGAATGGGCGACCTGCGGGACGACGAGAGCGAGCCCAAGTGCGGCCACTCCTGCCGTGACAATCCTCTTCACGGGGTACCTCCATGTGCGGGTGCGTTGCTGATGACGGGCTGAGGCTATGTCCGGATCGCCCCGGCGAATCCGTACAAATCGGACATGAGGGGATGTCCTTTACTGTTCTTGACCCACCCTTGTCGTGCACCCCGCAGTACCTAACCGGCCGTTTGGCTTCCGCGTTCGGACGGTGGTCCGGTCCGATGGACGAGGGCCGGATGGCGCGGATCGTCGGCCCGCACGACGAGGTCGGCCACCTCCGCTGGCCGCGCCTGACCTTCGTACCGCTCGATCGCCGGGAGCATCCAGTGCTCGGTGTCGGGCGTGCGGCGGAGCAGCGCGGCGGGGCTCAGGTGCAGGTGGACGACGAGATCGAAGGGCAGCCCGCGTCCGAGGAGAGCGCTGCCGGAGACGACCAGCACCGACCCCTCGGCCAGGTCGACCGGGCGCCCGCGAAGTGAGCGATCGCTGACCGGATCGCGCAGCCCGGGCAGGACGCGCCCGGAGCCCGGGAACGGGTCGAGGGCCTCCCGGCGGAGGGCGGCGACGTCGAGCCACCGCGTCAGCCAGGCGTCAGGGTCCTCGCGGCCGGACTCGAAGCGCAGGCTGGCCGGCTGCCAGTAGAGCTCGGTAGGCAGGTGCAGCGCCGGACGAGGCGCCAGCCCGGCCACGACAAGGTCGGCCAGCTCCGCGGGACGGCTCGCGGGGGCCCCGTCGATCGCCAGCCGGACGCGACCGCTGGCGCCGAGGGCGAGCGCGACGATGGCGGCCACGACGCCCTCGGCTGTTGCTGGCACGACGACGGGCATCCCCCCATCCTGCAGATCCCTCGCCTGCGGACGGAGGAGAGCCCTCGATCCCGGTCCGGATCGAGGGCTCTCGTGTGCGGCCGGGTGCGGGCCGCGAGGGTTGGCTCAGGCGTGCGAGGCGGTGTGGTGCGTGCCGGCGTGGCGGTGGTGCCGCGCTTGTGGCTCGAGTGGTGGCGGCGGTGCGAGCTGGCGGAGGCGCTGGCGCTCGGGCTGGCCGATGCGCTCGGGGTGGCGTCGTCGGCACCCGAGACGTGCGGGGTGGCGTCGTCGGCACCGGACACGTGCGGGGTGGCGTCGTCGGCACCGGACACGTGGGGCACGGCGTCGTCCGAGCCAGGCGTAGCGCTGGCCGACGAGGACACGTGCGGGGTGGCGTCGTCAGCACCCTGCTTGGCCTGGGCGACGGAGACGCTGCCGATCGTGGTGAGGGCGATCGCGGCGGTGACGGCGATGAGGCGAAGTGCATTGCGGTTCATGGGGTTCTCCTTGAGGGCTTCGGGTTTCTTCCGTTGCCAGAAGCATCCAAGTCTTCGCGTCCAACCGGCAATCGCACCTTGGTGTTAGTACCGATGGGTTAGAGGGTCGCCTTGATCGTGCAGGTCTTGGCACCCCTCGTGGCCGACACCGAGAACGTCCCGGCGGATGGCCCGGAGGTCACGACCCGCCAGTGCAGCGAGCCGCTGGGGGTCTTGGTCGTGCGCGTGGCGGAGCGGAGCGTCGCTGCCGTTGCGCTTGAGCGTGAGCGACCACGAACGGCCGTTGACGTTCTGGTCGAGCTCGTACTCGACCTCGGCACCCGAGTCCTCGCCGGACACCTTGATCGTGGTGGCGATCGAGCCGCACAGGGCGGTCTCGGTGACCCGAGGCGATTTCGTCCCCTGCTCGGCGTGCGCCACCCCGACGGGCCCGAGGCAGCCAAGAAAGATCGCGTCGAAACCGTGATGGCGCGGGTCGTGTTGCTCATGGCGTGCTCCTTCGGTGGGGGCTTCGGGTCACTCGTCTGGCAGGTTCTCGCGTGCCCAGAGCGCAGCACTGGTGCGATCGGTAACGCCGATGCTGCGGAAGATGCTGCCTACGTGCGCCTTGACGGTGTTCTCCTGGATGCCCAGCGCCCGGCCGATCTGCTTGTTCGCCATGCCCGTGCCGATGAGGCGCAGCACCTCGACCTCCCGCGCGCTGAGCTGCTCGACGGGCGGGGTGGTCCGTGAGGACGGCAGCAGCGCGCGGGCGACACGAGGATCGATCGGTGCGTTGCCGGCCGCCGCAGAGCGGATCGCGGCCACGAGGTCCTGCGGGTCGCAGTCCTTGAGGACGTAGCCGATCGCCCCGGCCTGGAGGGCGCGGTCGACCTGGGCGCGATCGGAGAAGGAGGTGAGCACGACGATCTTGGTGTCAGGAAGGGCGGCGAGGACGCCGCGGGTGGCGGCGACGCCGTCCATCACGGGCATCGACAGGTCCATCAGGATGACGTCGGGCGTCAGTTCGAGTGCTGCCGCGAGGCCCTGCTCGCCATCGGCCGCCTGCCCGACCACGTGGAGGTCACCAGTCGAGTCGATCAGCGTCGCGAGGCCGGACCGGATGAGGGAGTGGTCGTCGACGAGCAGGACAGTAGTCATGATCGCGGCAGTGTAAGCCGCCAGCGGGTGCCGGCACCCGGTGCCGCCGACACGTCGAGCGCAGCACCTGCCGAAGCGGCGAGGTCGCCGAGGATCCGGAGCCCGAAGTGCCCCTGCTCGGGGTCGGCGAGCAGCACCTCGGGATCGAACCCGCGACCGTCGTCGGCGACGACGAGCACCGTGGTCCCCGACTGCGACGACAACGTCACGTCGACATGGCTGGCGCCGGCGTGCTTCGCGGTGTTGCGCAGGCACTCCTGGGTGACGCGGAACACCAGGCGCTCCTCGTCCTCGCGCAGGCGGGCGGCCACCTCCTCGGGCACGTCGATCGTGACGACCACGTCGCGGGCGCGCAGCGCGGTCGCCAGGTCGTCCAGGGCGGTGGGCAGGCCGGCAGTGCGCAGGTTCGGCGGGTAGATGTCGACGAGGAGCGACCGCAGACCGCTGATGCTGGCCCGCACGGTGGCGACGACCTCGTTCAGCTGTGTCGCCAGGCCGGGCGCTCCGAGCGACTGCGCCTGGCCGGCCGCCCCGGCCACGGCGAAGGACGACGCCGCCAGCTCCTGCACGACTCCGTCATGCAGGTTCGCTGCGATGCGCTGCCGCTCCTCCGCCGAAGCGTCGACGGCGTGCTGGAGCAGCAGCTCACGCTGGGTCTGCGCCGACCGGAGCCGGTCGATCAGCCGCCAGAGGACGGGGAGCAGGAGGGCGACGAGCAGCAGCAGGCTGGTGAGCGTGATGCCGGCGAAGCCGCGCCACAGCTCACTGGTCCGCGACGTGACGATGTCGTACTTCGCATAGGTCTCGAACAGGAGCGGCTGCCCGCTGGCCGTCCACACCGGGCGGTACACCTCGAGAAGGCGATCCTGACCGGTCTCGAAGCGGTTCTCCGGCTTCGACAGGTCGGAGATCTCTGCGCGGGTGACGGGGTTGGTGAGCACGCCCTGCTCGTCGTCCCCCAGGGTGAAGGTGTCGCCGATCACCCTCGGCTCGTCGGAGTAGACGATCTTGCCGTCCGGGGTCCACACCTTGACCCGCACGATGGACGATCCGAGGACGTGCTCCCGGATGACGGCGTCGAACGACGCGATGGCCGCCGGGTCCATGGCCGCCAGGGCGTCGGAGATGGCCGGCTGCACGACCGCGTCGGCGAGGAGGTCGGTGGTGTTGGCGGCGTCGTGGACCGCCTCCTGCTCGGCCAGCTTGCGGCTGGCCACCGAGCCGAGGACAGACACGAGGATGACGACGATGGCGGCGGCCGCGATGACCTGCGCCACGATCCGGCCGGTGCGCACGGGGCGCTGTCGGTCGCGTCGGCTGCTCGCAGTGGCGACGGTCACCCACCGGGGAGCCGGCTCTCCGTCGATGCCGCGTGGAACGGGGCCTGAGAACGTGGAGTCCGTACCGCTCACTGACCGCCGCCGCCCTTGCCCGAGCCGCCGCCGTGGCCGCCGTTTCCGCCATGGTCGTCGGCCGTGGCGCTGGGGGTCGGCGCCACGGGGGAGGGTGCGTCGGAGGTCGGTTGATCGGTCGGACTCGCGGGGGCCACGGGGTTGCCGCCGTGGTCGTCGACCGATGCGGACGAGCTCGGTGCCGTCGTCGGGCGCGCGCTGCGCGAGGGCTTGGTGCTCGGCCGCGGGCTGGCTTTCTTGCTGGTCGTGGGCGACGGCTCCGCCGAGTGGTCACGACGACCGCGCTTGCGGTCGGGCGAAGCTGATGGCCGGTCCTCGCGGTGGTTCGCCTCGGCGGACGGAGTCGGCTGTGCCCGCTTGGTGCGAGACGGCGACGGCGACGGTGACGGGTCGTCACTGTGCTCGGGCAGCTCGAAGTCGGCTGGGGTCATCACCCGGGCGTCGGAGGGGATCGACACAGGGACGCTCTGGGCGAACGACTCGTTGCCCCGCAGGCCGGTCAGCGCTGGGGCTGCCGCGACGGTGATCGCCGCGGCGACGACGATCAGGCGCCGAAGGGCGGGACCGCTGGGCATCGAGGGCATGGGTCAGTTGTCCCGCAACATTGGGCGGGACCGCCATCACACCTTGGTAGTACTACCTCGCGGCAAGGACCCGTCAGGACTGCAGGGACGCCGTCAAGGAGGTGTCAAGACGGCTCGATCTCCATGGCCGGGCCCTCCTAGCGTGCAGATGTGAGCACCTCCCTGACGAAGCGACTGATGGTCGGCCAGCCCCTGCGCAACGACCTGGCCGCACACGCGCTCCTGCCCAAGTGGCTCGCCCTCCCGGTCTTCTGCTCCGACCCGCTGTCGAGCGTTGCATACGCGACCGAGCAGATCCTGCTGGTCCTCGTGCTGGGTGGTGCTGCGGCCCTCACGATGACGCCCATCGTCGGGCTGGCCGTGGTCCTGCTGCTCATCATCGTCGTCGCGTCCTATCGCAAGACCGTCTACGCATACCCAGGCGGCGGTGGTGCATACGCCGTCGCCAAGGACAACTTCGGCCAAGGGACGGCCCTGGTGGCGGCCGCCGCCCTCGTCGTCGACTACATCCTGACGGTCGCCGTGTCGGTGACCTCCGGCATCGCCAACCTCATCTCCGCCTTCCCCTCCCTGGACCCATGGGCACTGCAGCTCAGCCTGGCGATGGTCGTGCTGCTCACGGTCGTGAACCTGCGTGGCGTCAAGGAGTCGGGCGTTTCCTTCGCCTTCCCGACGTATGCCTTCATCGCCAGCATCCTGCTGATGCTGGCGATGGGCCTGTTCCGGTTGCTCAGCGGCAACCCCATCGTGGCCGAGTCCGCCAGCTACCCCGTCCACGCCGCACAGGCGACGGGCGCGGCGGCCATCTTCCTCCTCTTCCGCGCGTTCGCGTCGGGCTGCACGGCGCTCACCGGTGTCGAGGCAGTCAGCAACGGCGTGCCGTTCTTCCGCGCGCCGAAGTCCAGGAACGCGGCGATGACGCTCACGGTCATGGGGACCCTCGCCGTTGTGATGTTCGGCGGCGTCACCTGGCTGGCCATCAGCTCGGGAGTGAAGATCGCCGAGAACCCCGTCGAGCTGGGCCTGCCCCCGGATGCCGTCCAGCAGACCGTCATCGCGCAACTGGGAAGTGCCGTCTTCGGTGCCGGATCGATCGGTTTCTTCGCCCTGCAGTTGTTCACGACCGCGGTGCTGGTGCTGGCGGCGAACACCGCCTTCAACAGCTTCCCGATCATGGCCTCGGTACTCGGTCGCGACGGATACCTGCCCCGTCAGTTCGGGCGACGGGGAGACCGCCTTGTCTTCAGCAATGGCGTGCTGATCCTCGCCACCGCAGCCGCCCTGCTGATCGTGGCCTTCGACGCCAGCGTCACCCGTCTGGTGCAGCTGTACATCCTCGGTGTGTTCTTGTCGTTCACGATCTCGCAGGGCGGCATGGTCCGGCACTGGGGGCGACTGCTGCGGTCCGAGACCGGCCGGGTGCGCGGCCAGATGCAGCGGTCGCGCATCCTCAATGCGGTGGGCGCCGCCGTCACCGCCCTGGTGCTCGTCATCGTCGTCGTTACCAAGTTCAGTCATGGAGCGTGGCTCGTCATCATCGCGGTGCCGCTGTTCGTCATCCTCATGCTCGCGATCCACCAGCACTACGTGCGTACCGACGAGCGGCAGGAGGCGCCCCCCGGCGGCATCACCCTGCCTAGTCGAGTGCATGCGGTGGTGCTCGTCTCGCGTCTCAATGCCCCGGCGATGCAGGCGCTGGCGTTCGCGCGGGCAGCGCGTCCGCACAGCCTCGTCGGCCTGCACGTCCAGACCGATCGCAGCGACATCACATCGCTGTCCGAGGCGTGGGACCAGAGGGGCATCCCGGTGCCGCTCGTCTTCGTCGACTCCCCGTTCCGTGACGTCACCGGGCCGGCTGTCGACTATGTGAAGAGGCTGAGGCTGGAGCACCCCGGAGACATGGTCGCGGTGTACATCCCCGAGTACGTCGTGAGCCATTGGTGGGAGACCTTCCTGCACAACCAGAGCGCCATTCGCCTCAAGACCCGCCTGCTGTTCGTCCCCGGCGTGGTCACGACCAGCGTGCCCGTCGTCCTGGCCGGAGCGGTGGAGCCGCGGCAGCCGGACAACGTGCTGCCGCCCCGGGCCAGCGCGGCTGCCCTGCCCGATCGCGCCCGCGCGGTGGGACACTGACGGCATGGGCGTAGTCGACGATCCGCGACGCCAGGCTGTCCGGTTCGCCGCGGCTGTCATCGGCACGGCGATCGTCTGGCTGACGGTTCTGGCCTTCAACCGCGTCAACCCGGTCGACCTCACCGTGGCCCTGCTCGTCGTGCTGGCCGAGGTGCTGGTTGTGGCGGTCCTCAGTGGACCGGTGCTCGCGGTGCTGGTGGCGCTCGTCGCCGCCGTCCTTGTCAACTGGTATCTCGTCCCGCCCTACGGCACCTTCGCGATCGACAGCGCGGACAATGTCGCGGCGCTGATCGTGTTCACCCTCGTGGCCGCTGTCGCGGCGACGCTGGTCGAGGTGGGCGGGCGGGCCAGGGAGCGGGCCCGTGAGTCGACACGTCAGGCCGAGCTGCTCGGAGACATCGTCGTCGGCACCGAGGGGGAGAACGCCGCGACCGCGCTGGAGCGCGTGCGCGAGGGACTGGGGCTCGAGCAGGTCGAGCTGATCGGGCGCGCGGGCGAGCAGGAGGAACGGGTGCTGGCGTCGTCCGGTCGCATCTCGGCAGCGCCGGTGGTCCTCGACGTCGGGCTCGCCGACGGCTATCGGATGGTGGGACGGGGTCCCGAGCTGTTCGCGCCCGACCCCGACTTCCTCACCTCGTTGGGGTCGGCCGCCGTGCGCGCCTTCGAGAGCCAGCGACTGCAGGAGGAGAGCCTGCGAGCGGACGAGCTCGAGGCCGTGGACCGTGCCCGGACGGCCCTGCTGGCCAGCGTCGGCCACGACCTGCGCACCCCGCTCACCGGCCTGCGGGTGAGCATCGAGACGCTGCAGGCCCTGGACGCATCGCTGGAGCCCGACGACCGGGCGGCGCTGATGGACACGATCGAGTCCTCCGTCGAGCGCCTCGACGAACTGATCACCAATCTCCTCGACATGAGCCGCCTGCAGGCGGGTGCGCTCATCGCGCACCCGGAGGCGACCAACGTCGTCGACGTCATCGACCAGGTGGCCGTCTCCCTGGCCGATGACCGGGTCCACGTGCAGCGTGGGCGCGGAGCTGCCATCGGTGAGCGCGGACCCCGCCCTGCTCGAGCGCATGGTTGCGAACCTCGTGTCGAACGCCCTGCGGTACTCGCCGGTCGACGCGCCGGTCACCGTCGTGGCGCACCGCGCGGACGGGGGCGTCGCGGTCGAGGTGATCGACCGCGGGCCGGGCATCCCGGACGAGCACAGTGCAGAGGTGTTCCGGCCCTTCCATCGCGTGGGTGCCCAGCCCGATGGCGGGACAGGTCTCGGACTCGCGATCGTCAAGGGCTTCGGTGACGCGATGGGCATCGTGGTGCAGCTGGAGTCGGGGCCCAATGGCGGGCTGACCGCACGACTGCTCGTGCCGACGTGGGCGTCGTCGGAGGGCGCCTCATGACGACGCTCCTGCTCGTCGAAGACGACGACAACCTGCGCCGGGCCCTCGCCCTGACCTTGCGGGCGCGCGGCTACCAGATCACCGACGTGTCTTCGGGTCTCGCCGCCGTCGACGAGGTCGCGCGGCACCGATTCGACGTGATCGTCCTGGATCTCGGGCTGCCGGACATCGACGGCGTCGAGGTGATCGGCCGAGTCCGCGAGGACAGCGGGATCCCGATCATCGTCCTGTCGGCGCGGCGCGACGAGGTCGACAAGGTGCGCGCCCTTGATGCCGGGGCCGACGACTACATGACGAAGCCGTTCGGGGTGGACGAACTGCTGGCCCGGGTGCGGGCGGCCGTGCGCCGATCCGGGCGCGGTACCGAGCAGCGCACGGTGCGAACCGCCGACTTCACCGTCGACCTCGGCTTGAAGACCGTCGTCGATCGTCACGGCAGCCCGGTCCACCTGACGCCTACGGAGTGGGGCGTCCTGGAGACCCTGATCAAGGCCAATGGCCTTCTCGTGTCGTCGGGCGAGCTGCTCGCCGAGGTATGGGGTCCGGGCTACGACGAGCAGACCAACTATCTGCGCGTCTATGTCGGCCAGCTGCGTCGCAAGCTCGAGCCTGACCCTGCACGTCCTCGTTACCTCATCACGACGCCGGGGATCGGATACCGGTTCGTGGTGTCGGGCGAGCAGCCCGCCTGACGTGGGCTACATCGGGATGGCCTCGTACACCTGCGTGCCGTCGCTCGCGGGGCAGCCCTCGAGCAGCTTCTGCGCTGCGTCGATGCTCTCCGCATTGACGATCGAGTAGCCGGTCGCCGGGTGCATCGACGGGCTGAGGTCGGTGGCGCCGTCCTTGGTGACGACTCGTCCCGCGCCGAACGGGTTGCCGCCGTCGACCAGCTTGTCCTCGATGGTGTGGAACCAGGCGCCCCAGGCCTCCATGGACTCGGGGGTCGGGTCGCCGGCGCCGTAGTACAAAAAGACGAACTTCTTCATCGTTGCTCCTCGGGTGTGGTGGTGGGATCTGCCTGCAGGTACGCCTCGTAGTTCGTGAGGCTCTCGCCGTCCGACCCCCAGTACGGGTTGAACTGCGTGAGCCAGGACTGCAGGGCGCGCATGGGTCCGCGTCGCAGGGTCAGGTAGGTCGTGCGTCCGGTCTTGCGTCGTGAGATGAGGCCGGCCTCCTCGAGGACGGCGATGTGCTTGTGGATCGCCGGCAGCGAAAGCTCGCGCTTCGCGGCCAGGCGACTGATCGACTCCGGCTGCAGTGCCAGCAGGTAGACGATCTCCCGGCGGTGACGACTGGCCAGTGCCTCGAAGAGCACATCGAGCCTCTCCGCTTCGTCGGCCACGACCCGCCTCGCTCTCTATCGGTGTGGACGAAAGTTAACTCATAGGTTAACCATTGCGCAAGACCCTTCAAGGTTCACTACGACCTCGTCCACCGAGGGAGATCCATGGCCACGCTCGCCGATCGGACGATCGCCGTCCTGGGCACGAACTACGACGACCTGGCGCAACGGGTGCGCGATCTGACCGATGACGACCTGGTGCGGCCGTCCTGCTCGAGCAGCTGCACATCGAGCAGTTGCGCCAGGTGTTCCCCGGCTACTAAGCCGCTAGGAGCGGGGCCGCCTGCCGTTGGCCACATCCCACAGCCCGCGGACGTCGAGGGCCCTGCCTCCGCTCGGGAGCGGACCATCGGCCCGGTCCATCGGTACCAGCATGGTCAGGCCGCGCGGGTGGATCGAGAAGCGAAGCGGAGTGTCGAGCTGGAGGGCCTCACCGTCGACGCCGCAGTACGCCGTGCCGCCATGCGATCGCACCTCGAAGTCCGTGGCCTGGAACTGCATGAGGCCTCGGGGCCCACGATTGAGATGCAGGGTCGCCTCGGCGAGCACCGTCAGGGCGTCTGCGCCGGTGCGCGCATGCGCGGCCACGATCCCGAGCTGACCCGTCGTCAGCGACGGACGCTGGGACGACGACAGCGACGGCCCGACGACGTAGGGATTGTTCGACACCAGGATCACGAAGACGTCGTCCACCTCCGCGCCGTCCGGTCCGGTGAACTGCAGGTCGAAGGGCTCGGCGGTGCCGCCGACGAGCTCGGGCAGGAGACTGGTCGACGTCCCGATCTTGGCGTCGCGGTACTCGTCCTGCTGGACGATCGTCGCGTACACGCCGAGCGATGCGTTGTTGACGAACAGTCGGTCGCCGACGGTCGCGTAGTCGATCGTACGGAGGGCCCCGCCACGGAAGGCCGGCATCGCGGTGCGAGGGTCGTCGCGATCGAGCCCGAGGTCGAGCGCGAAGTGGTTGCGCGTCCCTGCCGGGATGCAGACGAACGGCACGCCCGACTCGACCGCGATCGAGGCCACGAGGGCCTGCGAGCCGTCACCCCCGGCCATGCCCAGGCAGTCGGCGCCGCGCGCCACGGCATCGCGCGCCAGCTGGGCGAGGTCATCCCCGGGGTGCAGGCCGACCGTCTCGACGCCCATCTCGCGGGCGACGTCGAGCAGCCCGAACCGGCCGACCTTGCCGCCGCCCGACTTCTCGTTGTAGATGAGCACGGGTCGCTGGGACGCGAATCTCCGGTCGGGCGGCACCTCGCGATGGAGATCGCGGACGAGCGCGAACCGCGCGCAGCCGCCGGCGACGAAGCCGATCACGATGAGGAAGAGCAGGTTCTGGACGAACGCCTGCATCCCGTCGTTGGCCCAGATCACTGCCACGACGATGCAGGCGAGCCCCGCGATCGCGGCGACGATCCCGACGAGGCGACGGGGCATGTGCTCGGTGATGATCCACCATGCGCCGAAGACGACGAGTGCCATACCGATCAGCGCCACGAGGAGGGCGCCGATGTCCGACAGCAGGCTGACGACGAGGAAGAGGAAGAACACTGCGGTGGCGGCCAGCGACGAGATCGCCGCCACGCGACGCAGGAGTCCGGGGCCGGCTACTGGGTCCTGACTCATCGGCATTACCCCCATGGGATGAGCACTTATGGCGATACTAGGCGCGTGGACGAGGCGACGGTGGCTGACCAGGCAGACTCGGGCTTGATGGCCGAACTGTCGGCCCTGGACGAGGCGATCTACGCCGCGGTGGCGAGCTCCTCGACCCCGACCCTCGACGAGTTCTTCCGTCGGCTGTCGCGCATCTCCGACAAGTCCGTGCTGTGGCTCGGCACGGCAGCCGTCCTCGCGACGTTCGGCGGCCGAACGGGGCGGCGCGCTGCGCTCAACGGCGTCGCGTCGGTGGGGCTGGCCTCGGCGTCAGTGAACCTCGGCTTCAAGCACGTCGCCCGTCGTCGTCGGCCCGATCGCGGCGGTGTCGGCGTGATCGACGAGCGGCACGTGCCGATGCCGGATTCCACCTCGTTCCCCTCGGGTCATTCGGCGTCGGCATTCGCGTTCGCCGAGGGCGTGAGCACCGCTGCCCCGGCACTCGGAGTGCCCATTCGGCTGCTCGCTGTCGCCGTCGCCTACTCGCGCGTGCATACCGGCGTGCACTACCCGGGCGACGTGGTCGCCGGATCCCTCATCGGCATCACTGCGGGCGAGATCGCCAGCCGCGTGGTCGGCGTGGCGGTGAGGCCGCGGCACCCAACGGCGTCATGAGGCTGCCGTCGATCATCGCGCCGTCCCTGTCGGGGTACCAGGCGCGCTGGCTGTCGAAGGATCTCGTCGCCGGGCTCGTGCTCTCCGCCCTGCTCGTCCCGCAGGGGATGGCCTATGCCGAGCTAGCCGGCCTGCCCCCGGTGACGGGCCTGTACACCTCGATGCTCTGCCTCATCGGCTACGCGATCCTGGGGCCGTCGAAGATCCTCGTCCTCGGTCCGGACTCGGCCCTCGGACCGATGATCGCGGCCACGATCCTTCCGCTGGTGGCGGCCGACGGCGATCCCGCTCGTGCGGTGCTGCTCGCGTCGTGCCTGGCCATCCTCACCGGCGCGCTGATGATCGTCGCGGGCATCGGCAAGCTGGGCTTCGTTGCCGACCTCCTGTCGAAGCCCACGATCCTGGGCTACATGAACGGCCTCGCCCTGACGATCGTCGTCGGCCAGCTGCCGAAGTTCCTCGGCTTCTCCGTCGACGCCGATAACTTCCTCGGCGATGTTGCGGGCGTGTGGCAGGGGATCGTGAACGGCGAGGTCGTCGCCGCAGCAGCGCTGGTCGGCACGATCACCCTGATCACGATCCTGGTCCTGACGCGGTGGCTGCCCAAGGTGCCCGCGGTGCTGGTCGCCGTCGTCCTGGCGATCGTGATCAGCATCGCGTTCGACCTGGCGGCCAAGGGCGTCAAGGTCGTGGGACCGCTGCCCGAGGGCCTGCCCTCGTTCACGCTGCCGGTCGTGGGGTTGACCGACCTCGGGATCCTGATCGTCGGGGCGTTCGGCATCGCCCTCGTGGCGCTCACCGACACGATCTCGACCGCCACGTCGTTCGCCGATCGTCAGGGCGAACTCGTCGACGGCAACCGGGAGATGATCGGTATCGGTGCGTCGAACGTGGCGGCCGGCCTGTTCCAGGGCTTCCCGGTCAGCACGAGCGGGTCGCGCACGGCCGTGGCCGAGCAGTCCGGCTCCAAGACCCAGCTCACGGGCGTTGTCGGCGCGATCATGATCGGCCTGATGCTCGTGTTCTTCCCGAGCCTCCTCGCCGACCTCCCGCAGCCGGCACTGGGCGCACTGGTGATCGCTGCCGCGCTGTCCCTGGCGGACGTCGCGGGGGTGCGCCACCTGTACCGCCGTCGACGCACCGAGTTCTGGCTGTCGATGGCCGCGTTCCTCGGCGTCGCCCTGCTCGGAGTGCTGCCCGGCATCGTGATCGCCATCGCGCTGTCCGTAGGCAATGTGTTCCGACGGATCTGGATGCCGTACCGGACCACGCTCGGCAGGGTCGACGGGATTCCCGGGCTCCATGACGTCTCGAACTACCCGCAGGCCCACGTCCTGCCCGGCTGCCCGGTCTACCGGTTCGACGCGCCGCTGATCTTCGCGAACACCGGCACGTTCCGGAACGAGATCCACCGGCTGGCCGCAGCAGACCCCCGACCCACCTGGATCGTCATCGCGGCGGAGCCCGTCACCGATATCGACACCACCGCGTGCGACATGCTCGAGGACCTCGTTCCCGAACTGGAAGCGCGGGGTACTCATCTGGTCTTCGCCGAGCTGAAGGATCCGGTGCGCGCGAAGCTCGTCGCCTACGGCCTGCTCGACTACATGACGGCCGACCACTTCTATCCGACGATCAGCGCTGCCACCGCCGCCTTCCAGGCCGCCCATCACGTCGAGTGGGCCCCGCCATCGGCTGCGGATGAATCCCACTGACGCGTGGACCGCGCCTGCTGCGCTCCGACGCGAGCGGTGGGCGCTCGCATTGATCGCAGCGTCGTCGGCGGTGGCATTCGTGGTCGTGGCGCTCGTCGTGTCGGCGAGCCGGGGCGGGACGGCGCTCGACGTCACCGTGGGCTCCTGGCTCTTCGAAAGGGCGCAGTCAAGCGGTCTCCTCACTGCCCTCTGCAGGGCGCTCGACATCATCGGCGGGAACGTCGTATCGGTCGTCCTCGTCGCGGTCGCGAGCAGCGCGCTGTACGTGCGACGGCACCGCCTGCTGGCGGGCTACTACTTCGCCAGCGCGCTGGGCGGTGTGGTGCTGTGCAGCCTCGTGAAGCTGATGATCGACCGGCCACGTCCACCGACCGTGGGTGTCCTGCTGTCCGAGTCGACGTACTCGTTTCCCAGCGGACATGCGACATCCGGCGTGACCACGTTCGTCGCGCTCGGCGTGGTCTGCCTCGTCGTCCTGCCGCGGCGCACCCGATGGTGGTGCGCCGTCCCGCTGCTCGTCCTCGGCCCGGTGATCGGGGTCAGCCGGATCGCGCTTGGCGTCCACTGGCCCACGGACGTGCTGGGCGGCTGGCTGCTCGGCACCGCCTGGACGTCGTTCGTCGCCCTCGGCATCGTCCTCATGGTGCTGACGGCGACTGGGCCTCCAGAGCCCGCTCGGCCGCTCGACCTCGCACGAGGATGAAGCAGCTGAGGACGATGATCCACAGGGGGAACAGCAGCTGTGACAGGTTCGGGAACGGCGGCGTGAGCAGCAGCGCGATCCCGGTGATGTAGGCGAGCAGGGCCAGCCAACGCGGCACGGTGCCCATGCGCGTGCCCATGGTCGCCACGGAGATGGTGAAGACCGCAGCCATGCGGGCGCCGAACACCTTCAGCAGTGCCAGGGCCATCGCCCAGCTCGACGCGAGGAGCTCCTCAGAGACCGCGAACCCTGAGTCGCGCAGGATCAGCACCGATTTCAGGCTGGCGGCCGCCGCGAACAGCAGGGCGATGAAGAGCAGACCGGACCCGAGGAACACCGTCTCGAAGAACCGGTCCTCGCGCGACCCCAGCTGGGCGCGGATCACGGCGATGAACCAGAGGAAGGCGATCCCGGCGAACGGGATGAGATCGAGCGCACGATTGACGGCGTTCACCTGGTCGGGGTGGTCGGTCCAGTGTGCGGCGTCGGCCATGAGCACCGGCGAGGCGCTCTGGAGGAGCAGGATGACGCCGCCGAAGATGATCCCGAAGATGAGTCCGGCGATGGCTGCGGACTGCGGCTTGCGTACGGCGCGCATGACTTGCGCTCGGTCCATCGTGCTTCCTTCCGGCGGCTAGAGGATGTTGATGGCTCGGGCAACGACGAGGGCGACGAGGGTCAGCGAGATCGACGACTCGAGGATGAGCATCAGCTTGGCCCAGTGCCGGATGGCCGACACGTCCGTGGGGCTGAATGCCGTCGCCGTGTTGAAGGACAACGCAAGGTAGTCGATGAACTCGGGGAACCAGTCCGGGCCCACGTCCTTCTCGAGGTCCTCCTCGGGGAAGTGGAACGCAGGTCGGGTCACCACACGACCACCCGCCCTTGCGGCCGGCCCCCCGGAGTCGAGGTGCCAGTACCACAGCGTGAAGGCGATGACGTTGTTCAGCCACACGATCGCGCCGATGGTGAGCAGCTGGCTTGGGCTCGCGAAGGCAGCCTTCTGAAGGATGCCAAGCACGACCCGAACGACGGAGACAGCCGTGACGATGGTGATCGTCATGATGAGCAGCCCGGTGACGATACGAAGCCAGCGCTGGTCGCGATCGATGCGTCCGGGATCGCCGATCACGAGGACGATCAGCAGCACGCCCAGCATGATGGGGTAGGCGATGCGGGCGGTCTCGTTGAGGCGGAAGTCCTCGGGGATGAGCAGATACAGGCCCGCCGCCGTCAGTACCGCAAGCGCCATGGGCAGGCGGCGCTCTCCGCGCCGTCTGCCCTGACGCTCGTCCATCACAGGCTGGAGTCGACGATGCGCTCGACGTCGTCCTTGCCCGCCTCGCTGCCCGTCCACGTGGCGACCTTCTCCTCGACCTTGTGCTCGGCCTCGGACCGCCGCGGAGTGGGCTCGGCCTCGGCCTTCGCCCACTGGCGACGCGCCTCCCAGACGAGCTCGCGCTCGCGCAGCGCCTTCTGCACCTTGTCCATCTGCTCGTCGCTGGCCGTCAGGCCGAACGTGCTGCTCAGCGCCTCCGGGATCTCGAGGCGGTAGTCGTGACCGCCCTCCTGGAAGATGCCGGGCGTGGGCACGAGGGCGTTCTGCAGGTCGATGAACGTTGTCACGAAGCTGACCACCGGCAGCCATCGCGTGTGCAGGGGCGAGCCGGGCGGACGCGTGTCGTTCGAGCCGAGCCAGTCCGGTCGCTTCCACGCGAGCGGCGCCGCGAACTTCGGCACTGGATCGTCGCCGTTCTGCAGGAGCAGGAACCGCACCTCGGCGAGCTGCTCCTTCGACATCGACTTCCAGTCGCGGATCGCCCTCGGGAGGTAGAACGCGCCCGGACCGACGCCCGGGGCCTCGGCGATGGTGCGGTCACCCCACAGCTGCTCCCGGAAGACCGTTGAGGCGGGCGTGCCGATCCACAGGGCCGCGTCGAGGCCGATTCCCTCCGGACCGGTCGTGCCCTGGCCACGGAACATCTCCTCGCTCACCTGCGATCCGAGGCTCTCGCCGAACAGGAAGAACTTCGGACGCTTGTCTGCGGGCATCGCGAGCAGCCGCTGCATGATGCCGTTCACGAGCAGTCGCGTCTGGTCGGTCGCGTAGCCCACCTTCGTCAGCGACAGTGCCGAGGGCAGGACCGAGTACTGGATGCACGCCGACGCGCAGTCTCCTCGCGTCAGGTACTCCAGCGTCTCGGTCGCGACGTAGTTCACGTAGCCGGAGCCCGTGGGGGAGAAGATCGCGAACACCGAGCGCTCGAGTGCCTTCGTGCGATCGATCTCGGCGAGCAGCAGGTCGGCCCGCGCCTGCGGCGTGGCGGCGCACTCCAACGACCCGTAGACGCGGATCGGCTGCTTCGCCGACTCGCCCATCACTTCTTCGATCGTCTCCTGGTGCAGGACCATCGACAGCCAGCGACGTGACTCCCGCGTCTGGTCGCTCCATGGGATCAACGACTCGGGGCCGCCAGTGATCTCATTCAGCGCGGGCGGCTCGGCGTGGGCCGGCTCCAGGCCCACGCCCCCCTTGGTGAGGAGCTTGTTGGTGAGCGTCACGGCGCCCCAGCCGACGCCGGCGAGGGTGCCCCACGCGGCGACGCGGCCCAGTGCGCGGTGGTCGGACGGAACCCCGCCAAGCACCTTGGCGGCGCCCCGGGAGACAACCCCGCTGATCGCCGACTCTCCGCGGGCCAGGCCCATGAGGAGGCCGGTGACCGCCACGCTGCTGGCCAGGGCCTTGGGAATCGACACGTCGCGCACGACGTTCTCGTGGGCCACCTCCTCACCGGGGGCGAGCGACCCGCGCGTGGCGACGCCGGGCTTCGTCAGGGCATATCCGGCGGCCACCGTCGCGACAGCGGACAGGACGGACGTCGCCCGGAACCCGGGGCGGCCGCGCATGCCCTCAAGGGAGTCCGCGCCGAGTCCGGCGGTTGCCGCGGCCGCGAGACCGACACCGCCGAGACGGATGAGTGCGCGGCGCGAGGGCTCGTGCTCGCGGGCGGGCAGCGCCTTGACGACCGCGAGTCCGGCCGCTGCGGCGACGGCATCGACGACGACCCCGGACACGATCCAGCCGGTTCGCGACGATTGCGAGACGGGGATGCGGTCCGCCGTCGTGCGCAGGAAGGAGTGCGCCGACACACCCCAGCCATAGCCGACCGAAGCGGCGACGCCGCTGATGATCGCCTGATCGCGAGTGCCGCGACTCAGGAGATTGGGCTGGTACGACAGCCCCGTGTAGAAGGCGCCGAGCAGGAAGCCTGCGCGGGACGACACGTCCAGCCCACCGGAGTAGATCTGCTGCCTGCGCTCGTCGCCTATGCCCAGAATCGTGCCCACGATTGCTCCTGCCTGTGACGCATCCGGAACTGCCCTAGCGAGTAGCGTGCCAGTAGTCGAGGGGAGGATGCACATGAGGCGTTGGTGGCCACTGGTGGCCTTGGCGATCGCCCAGTTCGTCATGGTCCTGGATCAGTCGGTGATGAACGTCTCGATCAGCACGCTGGTGGCGGATTTCGACACGACGGTGACGACCATCCAGGCCGTCATCACGTTGTACTGCCTGACGATGGCGATGTTCATGCTGACCGGCGGGAAGATCGGCGACATCATCGGCCGTCGTCGCGCCTTCGCGGTCGGCCTGGTCATCTACGGGTGCGGCTCGGCGCTTACCGCCGTCGCCCCCACGGTGGCGGTGCTGACCCTGGGCTGGTCCATCCTCGAAGGGTTGGGCGCCGCTCTCGTCATGCCGGCACTCGTCGCCCTGATCGCCGGCAACTACGAGGGCAAGGAGCGCAACACCGCCTATGCGGTGATCGGTGGCGTCGCCGGCGCCGGCATCGCGATCGGCCCGATCCTCGGCGGCTGGGCGACCACCGAGCTCTCGTGGCGAGTGGTGTTCATCGGCGAGGTCGTCCTCGTCCTGATCATCCTGGCGATGACGCGCCTCATCAAGGACGCTGTGCGGCCGGGTGCCAAGCCGAAGCTAGACCTCGTCGGCACCGCCCTATCGGCATCGGGTCTCGGGCTCATCGTCCTGGGCGTGCTGCAGTCGAGCACGTGGGGCTGGCTCGCTCCCAAGGAATCGCCCATCGAGCCGTTCGGGTTCGCGCTCACGTTGTTCGTGATCGCCGCGGGCGCTTTGCTCATCTGGGCATTCGTGGGCTGGCAGCATCATCGCGAGACGATCGGCAAGGACCCGCTCGTACACCTCTCCTTGCTGCAGGTCCTGCCTCTGAGAGCTGGCCTTATCGGCCTGTTCAGTCAGAACCTGCTCTTGATGGGAATCTTCTTCACCGTGCCGCTGTACCTGCAGATGGTTCTCGGCATGGACGCGCTGGAGACCGGCATCAAGATGCTGCCGGTCTCGATTGCGATGTTCATCGCGTCGGCGGTCGGCGCGCGGCTGGCCAGCCGTTTCTCGATCCGCGGCGTGGTTCGAGTCGGCTTGCTGCTGACCCTGCTGTCCATCCTCCTCCTGCTGGCAACGATCGAACCCGACTTGCGAGGCACTGCTTTCGCGGTGTCGATGGCCGGTATCGGGGCCGGCATGGGCCTGCTGGCCTCGCAGTTGGGCAAGGTCGTGCAGTCCTCCGTAGATGCGTCGGGTCGCGGCGAGGCCGGCGGCCTGCAGTTCACCGGACAGCAGCTGGGCTCGTCCCTGGGTGTCGCGCTGATCGGGGCGGTCGTCCTAACGGGCCTGACGAGCGCCTTCGTCACCAACATCCAGTCCGATCCGCGGATCACCGACCAGGTCGCTGCCCAGCTCACGACGGCAGCGACCTCGGGAATTGATTTCGTGTCCTCGGATCAGGTCGCCGCGGCGGCGAACGAGGCGGGTCTCGATGAGGCAACGACGACGGCCATCGTCGACGGCTACGAGGCAGCGCAGCTCAGGGCGCTCAAGACCGGATTGCTGGCGGCGGCCTTCCTCGCTCTGCTGTCGCTTCCCTTCACCCGGAACCTGCCGCATGACAACCAGCCCGTCAGCGCAGTCGACGTGGACGTCAGCGCGTCATAGCCAGAACTCGGCATTTCGCCTTTGCTGCACGCGCCTGTTACCCTCGACGCGACAGAGCGTCTCGACGAGATGCTCGAGGTCGTCTGCTCGACCGGTGCTACACCGGTCCTCCCCATTGCGGTAACGCGCGATCGGGCCGGCATCCGCGGCCATCGCCCACCGATTCAAAGGATTTCCCCTTGACCCGTTCCACCACGCCTGCTTCCACCATGCCCGGCTTCGCTGAGCTCGGTGTCCCTCAGGCCCTTGTTCAGGTGCTCGCCGCCGGCGGCATCGATACCCCGTTCCCCATTCAGAGCGCCACGCTGCCGGACTCGCTGGCCGGTCGCGACGTCCTCGGCCGCGGCCGGACAGGCAGCGGCAAGACGGTGGCGTTCGCGCTGCCGACGGTTGCCCGCATCGCCACGTCATCGTCCACCCGTCAGCCGGGCCGCCCGCGTGCACTGATCCTCGTGCCGACGCGTGAGCTCGCTGCGCAGGTCAACGAGACCCTCGCCCCGCTGGCCAAGGCCCTGAAGCTCAACACGTTCGTGATCGTCGGAGGCGTGGGCCAGAACCCGCAGGTCGCGGCGCTGCGCAACGGCATCGACATCCTCGTCGCCACGCCGGGCCGCCTCGAGGACCTGATCAAGCAGGGCCACATGCGTCTCGACCGCGTCGAGATCACCGTCCTCGACGAGGCCGACCACATGGCCGACCTCGGCTTCCTTCCCGCCGTCCGCCGGCTGATGGACGCCACCCCGGCCGACGGCCAGCGGCTGCTCTTCTCCGCGACCCTCGACGCCGGCGTCGACGTGCTCGTCAAGCGGTACCTCCGCTCGCCGATCACCCACTCCGTCGACTCCGCGGCAAGCGCGCCGCCGGCCATGGAACATCACGTCGTGCACGTCAGCTCGGAGCACAAGCTCACCGTCGTGCGCGAGCTCGTCTCGGGCCAGGGCCGCACGCTCGCCTTCACCCGCACCAAGCACGGGGCCAAGAAGCTGGCCAAGCAGCTGACCGCCGCCGGCGTGCCGGCCGTGGACCTGCACGGCAACCTGTCCCAGAACGCACGCCAGCGCAACCTCGCGGCATTCTCTGACGGCTCAGTGCGCGTGCTCGTCGCCACGGACATCGCTGCGCGCGGCATCCACGTCGACGATGTCGGCCTCGTCGTGCACGTCGATCCGCCGGCCGAGCACAAGGCGTACCTGCATCGCTCGGGACGCACCGCGCGCGCGGGCTCGGACGGCATCGTCGTGACGGTCGGCACTCCCGATCAGCGCGGCGACGTCCGCACCCTGATGCGACAGGCCTCGATCACGCCGACCCAGCACAGCGTCGCCCCCGGCGACGACGTGATCCGCGAACTGACCGGGCCGGCAGCCGCGTACGTGGCACCCGTCGAGACCCCGGCACCGGCACCGCAGAGCCAGAACCGCCCGCCGCGCCGCAACTCGTCCGCTTCGGCGTCACGTGGTCGCGGTCGCTCGCAGCGGTCACCGCGCTAGGAGCAGTGCTGCCTCACCGATGCGTGGGGCAGTACGCCGTCACGGCGGCGTCGATCACTGATGCGGCCTGACTCGGTGTCAGGCCCGAGTCCGTCAGGTCGCTCGTGACGGTGGCCTTGGTCGCGCCGTTGTCCAGCGATGTGCAAGCGGCGCGCCCGAGGGCGATGGCCTCCTGCTGGGGCATGGCGGAGAGTGTCGTGCCCAGCCGGATGACGTAGTCGCTGTCGTTCACGCGCGGGTCGAGACTGGCGCTGTTCGAGGTGGTCGGAACGTCGGGTCGCAGCGCGTTCACGGCGATCGAGATCGCCGAGAACGTGACCACGGCGACGGCGAGCCCGATGAGCAGCATGCGGTCCCGTCGCCGGATCGCGCCGCTCGGCCGCGGCCGGGGCAGCGGCGATCCTGGCTCGGGCACGTTGGTCGTCATAGGCCAATCCGACCACCAGCATCGCCGCGATGGCGACTCACCACCCGAGTCGGGTGATCTGATGGGCGCCATGGTCGGTTGGTAGCGTCCGTCCATGGCCGCCAACGACTCTGCAGGAGACCCGCCGCCGGCCCGTGGTGGCGCCTACGACTACGACGGAGTCGTGCACTGGGAGTACAGCCCCGAGCTCGACCACGAGCCGGACCCGGGCGAGGTCGTGTGGACATGGGTCGCCTTCGAGGATGATCCGAGCATCGGCAAGGACCGGCCGGTCGCGGTGGTCGGTCGCAGCGCCGACCGACGCCTGGTGGCGTTCATGCTGTCGAGCAAGGACCACGATCGCGACCGCGACTGGATCTCCATCGGCACGGGTCCGTGGGATCGCGAGGGCCGCGAGAGCTGGGTGCGACGAGACCGTGTCCTGGCCGTGCCCGCCGCGGCGGTGCGCCGTGAGGGAGCCATCCTGCCGCGCCCCACCTACGAGGCGATCGTCAGCGGTCTGGCCGGTGGGCCGGCCCCGGGTTCCCTAGCGCCGAACCCTGGCGCCCCCAAGGGTCTGCTGGCCCGGTTCACCGGACTCTTCCGGCGACGCACCTGACGCGGCCGTCGGCGTCGCCTGACCGGATCTGCCGATCGTGCGGGTTACCGTGGAGGCGTGCGAGCCGAACGACTTCCCCGGGCTCCGCGTCGCGCTGCCATCGGTGCCGTCGCAGGAGCGCTCGCGTCTGCCCTGCTCCTGGCCGGGTGCAGCAGCGCTGCCACCGCCCCTCCGGTCAGTTCGCCGACGGTGGCCGTCACGTCGAGCGCGAGTGACACCCCCGCGCCCCTGCCCGAAGCCAGCCTGGGAGCGCAGGAGACGACGTTCGTCGGCGTGACCATGTACCTGAAGAGCCTGGCCGATGTCGCCCAGAAGGTGGCCGTCACGGTCACGTTCCGCGACAACGGCAAGAAGTTCGCGAGCGCCAAGGTCACCGAGATCCTCGGACCGCATGAGCGCTCGAGCGTCCTGGTCAAGCCCGACCACAGCGGACCGGTCCCTCAGGGCTATGTCAGCACGATCACCTCGCTCAAGGCGACCGTCACGGACACGCCGGCGTCCTCGGAGCCCGAACCCGCTGCGTCCAGCCCGGAGGCCGTGGCGCCCAGCTTCCGCAACAGTCCTGAGCCCACGCTCGAAGCGACGATTCCGAGCGAGGGTCCGAGCGCCGAGTCGTCCGCAGCAGCATCGGCGCAGGTGATCGAGTCGGCCGGGGACTACGTGTGCCACGCCGGCATCGAGAACCTGCCCAGTCTGAAGCGCGGCGCTCCGGCGGGCACGGACGTCCAGTCGCTGCAGGTCCTGCTCGACCAGCTGGGCTACTCGCCAGGGCCGATCGACGGCCAGTTCGGCAAGCGGACCGAGGCGGCGGTGCGCGCCTTCCAGGCCGACCAGAAGCTGTCTGCCGATGGCGAGGTGGGTCCATTGACGTGGACCGCGATCGTCAACGCCTACTGCTGATAACGATGTGGTGACAGAACCCCTCGCACATCTGGACATCGAAATCGGGATTCGCTATCGTCACGAACTCGTGATCGCCGTTGCGATCGCGGTGTCGGCAGTTAGGGGCCAATGATGTTGACTACGAAGGACTTCTAGGTCTTCGACCTCCCCCCTGCTGCGCGTTCCCTGACGGGCATGCGCCCCGGTTGACCGCTCCACCTCAACCGTTCACGTTGCACATCAAGCAACTGCTCCCGGCGTTGTCGTCGTCCTCACAAGGACCGACGTCCGCCGATGACACGTACACAACCCTCATCCGGCGTGGGTCGATCACTCATGCCCGAATGGAGCTGTCATGAAGAGACGGAAGTGGACGGGACCGATCGGCTGCTCGCCGTTCCGGTCGTGCCTGCCCGGGCGTTCCTGCTGCGAGCGGCGCGAGCCACGTGATCCGCTGTACCACCTGCGGATGGCACGGCCGCTCGGCTGATGCGGTGGGTGCGGGGATCGAATGATCCTCGCACCCACTGCCATGCTTCGCCCATGACGAATGACTGGAACGCCCAGCAGTACGACACCACCTTCGGTTTCGTGGGCCGTTACGGCGATGACGTCCTCGCGCTTCTCGACGCCAAGCCGGGAGAGCGCGTCCTCGATCTCGGGTGCGGGACGGGGCGGCATGCCGAGGCACTTGCCGCGGCCGGTGCGGTGGTCGTCGGCCTGGATGCAGACGAGGACATGCTCGCCAAGGCCAAGCGCGAGCGGCCGCAGATCTCCTTCGTCCTGGCAGATGCCGCGGACTTCGCGCTCTCCGATCTCGGGGTCGGTGTGCCGTTCGACGCCTGCTTCAGCAATGCCGCGCTTCACTGGATGCCTCGGCAGGCTGCCGTGCTCGCGAACGTGCGGGGCGTGCTGCGGTCCGGCGCGCGGTTCGTCGCGGAGATGGGTGGTGCGCATAACATCGCCAGCCTCGACGCATCACTGCGCGGCGCACTGGACGACCTGGGCCTCGACATCACGGTGCCGGCCAACTACTTCCCCACCGTCGGACAGCAGTCCGCGGCCCTGGAAGCCGCTGGGTTCCGGGTCGAGCTCGCGACGTGGTTCCGGCGGCCCACGCCCCTGGATCCCGGTACCACCGCGGCGGACTGGACACGGCACTTCCGCGCCATGGTGTGGGCCGAGGTACCTGCCCCCATGCTCGACGAGCTGGCGGCGGCGGTCGATCGGCGGGCGAGCGCGCTGGGCCTGCGGTCGGACGACGGCTGGACTGCCGACTACTGTCGCTTGCGCTTCGTCGCGATCGCCGAGGGCTAGCGGCGGTCGAACCAGTCCCGCAGAACCAAGCTGGCCTCCTCGCCTGCATCGTCCGGCCAGAAGTGCCCGGCATCGTGGAGCGTGTGATCGACCCTGTTCGCGAGCCGGGACTGCCACGTGCGTCGCACGCTCTCATGGAACGCGATGTCCTTGTCGGCCCAGAACAGCAGTGCGGGCAGGGCACTGATCGCCGCGAGCCGCGAGTCGAGATCGGCGAGGAAGGGCTTCGCGGTGCGGATCTGCCGGGCGAACAGCATGGCGGGGTAGCGGGACTCGACGGTCGGGAACGGCCCCTGGTACATCGCCAGCTCGTCCGCCGAGAGTTTCTTGCGCCGCATCATTCCCGGGATCATCCGGTCCACGAAGAGGTTCAACTGCTGGCTCATCAGCCGCCCGGTCAGCTGCCCGCCCATGACCTGCGAGAACCCCTGCGTCCAGAGGTTGCTCGGCCACGCCCAGGTGTTGCCGATGACGAGGCCGCTGTAGCGCGTCGGGTCGCTGACGGCGGCGCCGAGCCCGACCGGCCCGCCCCAGTCCTGCACGATGACGGTGACGTCTGACAGGTCGAGGTGGCGGACGAGTGAGGCGACCACCGATGAGTGCTCGGCCGCGGTGTAGCCGTACCCCGGCCCGGCCGTCGACAGTCCGAAGCCGGGGTAGTCCACGGCGATGCAGCGGAAGTCATCGGACAGGCCCGCGATCATGCGCCGGTAGAGGAAGCTCCACGTGGGATTGCCATGCAGCATCAACAGCGTCGGGCCGGTGCCCTCGTCGAGGTAGTGGAGATCGTGACCGGCACAGTCGAGCCAGCGTGATTCGTAGGGGAGCAGCTCCGCGTCGAACCAGTCAGGTCGGGTGCCCATCGGTGAAGGCTAGCCAATCGGCGAGGACGTCGGCGGTCGTGACGGACTCGGGCGGATCCGTGGTGACCGCCCGTGGGGGCGTGCGGGAGAACCGTGGTGCCGGCCCCGATTGGAGCCCTGCGGGACCGTCGATCAAGGACCCGCGGGCCGACAGGTGCGGGTGGGCGACCGCCTCGGTGAAGGTCAGCACCGGCGTCACGCATGCCTCCGTGCCCTCGAAGTGCTCGACCCATTCGTCACGGGTGCGCGTGGCCAGCCGCGCGGTGAGCAGCGCCCTGAGCTCCGGCCAGGTGGCGCGGTCGTCGCGACGGACCAGCCAGGCCTCGTCCAGGTCGAGACCGGCGACGAGCGCGGCGAAGAACCGCGGCTCGAGCGAGCCCACCGCGACGAAGCCACCGTCGGAACAGGCATACGTCGCGTAGTAGGGCGTCCCGCCGTCGAGGAGATTGGCGGCGCGGTCGTCCGTCCACAGGTGCGCCTCGCGCAGCGACAGCACGAACTGGGCCAGCAGCGCCGTCCCGTCGACCATCGCGGCGTCGACCACCTGGCCCCGCCCGGAGGCGCCGCGCTCGACCAGTGCCGCGAGGATCCCCACGAGCAGCAGCATCGAGCCGCCGCCGTAGTCGCCGACCAGGTTGAGGGGCGGCAGTGGTGGTCGGTCGGCGGAACCCATCGCATGCAGCGCACCGGTGAGCCCGACGTAGTTGATGTCGTGACCGACCCGATCCGCCCACGGTCCGTCCTGGCCCCAGCCGGTGATGCGGCCGTAGACCAGCCGGGGGTTGGCCGCCAGGCATACGTCGGGTCCCAGGCCCAGCCGTTCCATGACTCCCGGCCGCAGACCCTCCACCAGCACGTCGGCCCGCGCCACCAGGGCGAGCACGTCGTCACGCTGACCCTCGTCCTTGAGGTCCGCCGCCACGGCCCGTCGATGGCGGAGCAGGAAGCGTTCGCCGTCGAGGAGGTCGAGACCGCCGCCACCGGGACGGTCGATCCGTACGACATCCGCACCGAGGTCGGCCAGGATCATGGCCGCATGCGGAGCCGGACCGAGGCCCGCGAACTCGATGACCCGCAGCCCCGTCAGCGGACCGGACGAGTCCATCGGCGCTCCTCCTCACTAGCGATGGCCAGGTGGCCATTGTCGTCGGGGTGTGCGTGCCATGCTGGCGTTCGGCCGACAGAGCGGAGGGACGATGGTGTCCGACGAACTCAGCATCCAGGAGCGCTTCCTTGCCGACATGCAGTGCTTCGGCTGCGGGCCGGCGAACCCGAAGGGCCTGCGCCTGCGCAGCTTCGTTGCCGACGAGGGAACCGTCGCATCGTTCGCGCCCTGGCCCGAGCATGACAACGGCCTCGGCTTCCTCAACGGGGGGATCATCTGCACGGTGCTCGACTGCCACAGTGCGACGCCGATGATCGTCGAGGCGGACCGGCAGGGGCTGCTCGCCGAGGGCATGCTGCCCTTCGTCACCGCCGGACTAGACGTTCGCTACCTGAGGCCGACTCCGCTGCACCTGCCCAGCGACCTGCACGCGCGCATCGTTGCTGCCGACGAGTCCGAGATGACGATCGAGGCCGAGCTGCACAGCGACGGCAAGGTCCGGGCGATCGCGCTTGCGACCTGGAAGCGCTGGCGCCCGCGCCCGCCCGCGTAGCCGGACGCGCCGATCGGGCGCCAAACGGCGACCCGCTCAGTACCGTGCAGGCATGGATCCCGTGCATGGTGGCCAGCACATCGTCGACGCAGCCCGAGCGGCGGGCGTCACCTCTGTCTTCACGTTGTCGGGGGCGCATATCTTCCCCCTCTATGACGCCGCGGTGGGCGGCAAGGGCGGTGTCGAAGCAGCCGCGGATGCCCGAACTGCGGAGCGGGACGGTCCGCTGCGCCTGGTCGACACCCGACACGAGCAGACGGCGGTCTTCGCGGCGGAGGCGGTCGGCAAGCTGACGAGGGCGCCCGGGTTCGCAGCGGTAACGGCTGGGCCCGGAGTGACGAACTCGGTCAGTGCGATCACGAGTGCGTGGTTCAACGGCTCGCCGATGGTGGTGCTGGGGGGTCGGTCCCCGGATTCTCGTTGGGGCGCAGGGGCTTTGCAGGAGCTCGACCAGCCCCCGATCCTTGCCCCCGTGACCAAGGGCGCGTGGACCACGCATGACGTCAATGCGATCCGGGCGGACGGCGACCGTGCCTTCGCCCTGGCGGCGTCGGTGCACGCGGGTCCGGTGTTCTGGGACATCCCGATCGACGTGATCTTCGCCCCAGCGCCCCAGGAGCCTGCGCCGCCACTGCCGATCGACCATGGCGCGGAGCCCGACCCTGACGCCATCGGTCGCGCTCAGGCGCTCATCGCGGCAGCACGCCATCCCGTGCTGATCCTCGGCAGCGGCGTGTGGATGGCCGATGCCGTCGAGCAAGTCCGGACGCTGGTCGCCGACCGCAACCTTCCCGTCATCGCCAACGGCATGGGCCGGGGAGTCATCGGGCCGCACGACCCGCATCTGGTCACCCGAGCCCGCTCGGCCGCCTTCAAGGGCGCCGACCTCGTCATCGTCGTCGGGACGCCGCTCGACTTCCGGCTCGGCTTCGGCGTGTTCGGCGACCCGGGCGCCCCCGTGATCCATGTCGTCGACGCGGCCACCGAGCAGTCAGCCGCTGAGACGGTTGCGTGCACGGTGGTCGGTGACCTACGGCTGTCTCTGGGCGCGCTCGCGACCGGTCCGCGAGCCGACGACGCGTGGGTTTCGTCACTGCGAGACGTGGCGCTGGCCGCGATCGCGGCGGACCAGGACGTGCTGCGCACCGACGCGTCCCCGATCCATCCGGCCCGGATCTACGGAGAACTGCTGCCGCGACTGACCGACGACGCCGTGGTCATCGGCGACGGCGGGGACTTCGTGTCGTTCGCCGGCAAGTACGTCGAGCCCGCGCAACCGGGTCGCTGGCTCGACCCGGGGCCGTACGGATGCCTGGGCACGGGGCCGGGGTACGCCCTGGCCGCCGGCGTCGTCCATCCGCAGTCGCCGCTGTTCCTGCTGCTCGGCGACGGGGCCGCAGGGTTCTCGCTGATGGACGTCGACTCGCTCGTTCGTCATCGCATCCCCGCCGTGATGATCGTGGGCAACAACTCCGGGTGGGCGCTGGAGAAGCACCCGATGCGGTTCCTCTACGGGTACGACGTGATCGCCGATCTGGCGCCGACGCGCTATGACGAGATCGTCGTCGCTCTCGGAGGCGGTGGCGAGACGGTGACGGATCCCTCGCAGATCGGGCCGGCCATCGACCGCGCGATGGCGTCCGGACTGCCGTACCTGGTGAACGTGATGACCGATCCCGAGGCCGCGTACCCGCGGAACACGCTGGGGATCTAGTCGGTCACAGTGCGTTGAGGAACGCGCCCCGTTCGACCAGCACGCGCACGTGTGTTCCTCGCGCGATCTCGATGGTGCGACCGTTGACGTGATGCGATGCCTCGACATCGAAGGTGATGCGGGCACCCTCGACCTCCGTCACGCGCGCGCGGGCGCTCACCTCTGCTCCGATGGGTGACGGGGCGAGGTGGCGAACGTCGATGCGCGAGCCCACCGAGGTCACCCCACCGGGCAGGTGATGGGCAAGCGCCCGGCACGCGGCCGCTTCGAGGAAGGCCACCAGCGTCGGCGTCGCAAGGACCGGAAGGTCTCCGCTGCCGGCGGCGATGGCCGTCATGCCGTCGGTGACCACGTGCACGGTCTCGCCGGTTGCCCCGGCGAGTGCCTCTGCGGGAACCACGACGCTCACGGAAACTCCTCGGGTGGGGACGCGCTAGTGCTCGGCCGGTTCGACGACGGAGGTGTCGCGCTCCCAGCCCTCGTGCTGCAGAGTGATGGACTGGATCGCCACCGCGCTCTCGCCCGCGTCGAGATCCGACAGCGCCACGAAGTCCGAGACCCAGGCACGATGAACCTTGTAGGCGATTACGAGCTGTCCCGCCTCGTTGTACAGCTCGATGACGAGGTCCTTGCGGAAGTCCTTGAGGGCGACCTCGTTGCCGGCGCCGGCGCCGGGACTCCACACCTTGTTCGCCCATTCCTCGAACGCGGGGTCGTGCGTGACGCCGCGACTGAGGGTGATGGGCTCGAAGGAGGTGCGTCCGGGCGACTTGCGCACGGTCGAGGGATCCCCGCCCTGCCGGTACTCGACTACCTGCGTCGTGCGCTTGAGGGCACTGATCCGGCTGATGCCGGCGACATACCGGCCGTCCCACTTCACGCGGAACTTGAAGTTCTTGTAGGGGTCGAACCGATGTGCGTTGACGACGAACTCGGCCACTGCTCCTCCTAGTCCTTGGGCCCACCGGCCACGTAGATGACCTGTCCGGACACGTAGCCGGCTCCCTCGCTGACCAGGAAGGACACGGTGTGGGCAACGTCCTCGGGCTGGCCGACTCGGCGCACCGGTGTCTCAGCCGCCACGAAAGCGCAGAAGTCCTCGAAGGTCATGCCCAGACGAGCCGCAGTGGCGGCCGTCATGTCGGTGGCGATGAAGCCCGGCGCCACCGCGTTGGCGGTGACCCCGAACGGACCGAGCTCGAGGGCCAGCGTCTTGGTGAAGCCCTGCAGTCCTGCCTTGGCCGCGGAGTAGTTCACCTGGCCGCGATTGCCGAGGGCCGACGTGCTCGACAGGTTGACGATGCGGCCCCACTTCTCCTGGATCATGAAGCCCTGCACCGCTCGGGTCATGAGGAACGCACCTCGCAGGTGCACGTCGATCACCGAGTCCCAGTCCTCGGTGGTCATCTTGAACAGCAGGTTGTCGCGCAGGATGCCCGCGTTGTTGATGAGGATGGTCGGCGGCCCGAGCTGCTCGGCCACCGCTGCGACCGCCGCGTCCACGCGATCGGCGTCCGTGACGTCCACGGCCACCGCGAGCGCTGTGCCGCCTGTCGCCGTGATGGCCGCCGCGGCATTGTCGACAGCGGACCGGTCGAGGTCGAGGAGGGCGACGGTCATCCCGTCGGCGGTCAGGTGTCGGGCGATCGCGGCTCCGATGCCTCGCCCGGCCCCGGTGATGACGGCGACTCTGCTGCTTTCAGGCATCTCTCTCCCTCGTGGGCCTCCGCCCGCACCCTACCGACGCCAGCGACGCGGCGGATGCCGTTGACGGTCACCCGTCGCGCAGGGCATCCAGGTGGTAGCGGATCTGGAGGGCCGCGGCAGCGCCCTCGCCCACGGCAGAGGCAAGCTGCTTGGTCGACCCGGAGCGCACGTCGCCGGCAGCGAACGTCCCAGGACGCGACGTCGACATCATGCGATCCGTCACGACGAAGCCGACGTCGTCAAGGTCCACGAGCCCCTTCAGCCATCCCGTGTTGGGCTCGAGTCCGATGAAGACGAACGCGCCCCCGGCGGGATGCTCCGCCTCGGAGCCGTCTTCCGCCTTAAGGCGGACGGACGCCAGATGACCGTTGTCGTCGGGCGTGAATGCGCTCACAGCGGTGTCGAGAAGCACCGTCATCTTGGGGTGGTTGGCGACCTTGTCCTGCAGGATGCGCGATCCCTTCAGTCCCGGTCCCCTCTCCACGACGGTGACGTGGTCGGCGAACTGGGTCAGGAAGATCCCCTCCTCGAGTCCTGAGTTGCCGCCCCCGAGTACGACCAGCTCGGACGCGCCCTTGTAGAACGGCCCGTCGCAGGTGGCGCAGAAGTGCACGCCCGCGCCGATCAGGTCAGCCTCCCCGGGGGCATCCGTGCGGCGGTACGTCGATCCGGTGGCGATCAAGACGGCCCCCGCCACCACGCGCTGCCCGGTGGACAGCGTCAACTCGCTGCCTCGCTCGTGCGGCTCGATGCCGGTCACGGATACGGCAGCGAGCAGTTCCACCCCGTAGCGTCGCGCCTGCTCGGCGAAGCGCTCGGCCAGCTCAGCCCCCTTGATGCCGTCGGGGAAGCCGGGGTAGTTGTCGAGGCGCTCGGTGATGCCCGCCTGACCGCCGAGCGCCGAACGCTCGACGATCAGGGTGCGCAGGTTCTCCCGTGCGGTGTAGATGGCCGTGGTCAGGCCGGTCGGTCCGCCGCCGACGATCACCACGTCGTACGTCGAATCGGCGGCCTCGCGGGTCAGGCCGACCTTCTCGGCGAGTTCCTCGTTCGTCGGCTCCGTCACGAAGCTGCCGTCGGCGAAGACGATCGTGGGAATGATCTGCTTGCCGCCGTTGAGCGCCAGGACGGTGTCGACCGCTTCGGGGTGCTCCTCCAGGTCGACGTACGTGTAGGGGATGCGCTGCTCGCCGAGGAAGGCCTTGCTCCTGCGGCAGTCCGGGCACCAGGTGGCCCCGTAGAGGGTGATCCCACTGTCCGTCATCGACGCTCCCTGCCTCCGGTCGCCAAAGGGGCGACAGGGGCATCATGCCGTCGATGGCGGCTCCCGGCATGATGCCTTCGTCGATTGCTACTTGGGGGAGTGCACATGCCCACAGCCACTACCGCCGACGTCGCACGGATGACGGACGCCCTTTTCATCGATGGATCGCTGACCAGCCGGAAGTCCAGCAGGTTCTGGATCCTGCCGGGCCTGGCGGCCGTCATCGCGACTGCAGGCGTGATCGCGGACTCGACGGCGACGGTGATCGGGGCCATGATCGTGGCTCCCCTGATGACACCGATCCTCGGCACGGCGCTGGCGGTCGTGCTGGCCGACCATCGGCACTTGCTGCGCAGCGTGGGGCTGGTTGTCGGCGGGGCGCTCGCTGTCATCGCCATCGCCTTCCTGTTCGGCCTGGTGGACGCACCCGTCAACGCGTTCGCCGGCAACTCGCAGATCGAGGCTCGCATCAGCCCGGGCATGATCGACCTCGTGGCAGCCATCGCGACGGGCACGGTGGGCGCCTTCGCGCTCGTGCGCTCCGACATCTCCGACACCCGGCCCGGGGTGGCGATCGCCATCTCGCTGGTGCCACCGCTCGCGGTGGTGGGGCTGCTGCTCTCCGTGCAGCGCTACTCGGATGCGTCGGGTGCACTGCTGCTCTTCGCCACCAACGTCGCCGCGATCGTTGCCACGGGCGCGCTCGTGATGCTGATCTATCGCATCCGATCGGTGGCGGGCGCCGGCGGCTATCCGATCGGTGTCCTCAAGGGTCGAACGCTCGCCGTGGTGCTGGCCTTCGTCGTGGTCGTGGCTGTCCCGCTCACGCTCGGCAGTGCGCGGGTGGCTCGCGACCAGCTCCTCGAGGCGCAGGTGAGGCCGCTCGCCCAGTCCTGGGCCGGCGCGGGCAGCTGGGTGCTCACGGGGATCGCGGCTAAGGACGGTGCGGTCGCGGTGAGTGCGATCGGCGAGGCTCCGTCCGTCAAGCCGCAGGAGCTGCGCACCCTGCTCAACGACAACGGGGTCGTGGACGCCGACCTGGTCGTCGTTCTGTCGGCGGGGGGCGGCGAACTGTGCCCAGCCGGGTCGGATGCGTGCCAGCGACTGACGAAGTGACAGCAGCGCCGGCCGTCACGCGGCGACGCTGCTGTCGTTGACTCGCTGCTAGCCGCCGAAGGCGGCCAGGTGATGCTCGGACGCCGTACGCAGGTGCGTGTACACGAACTGCACGTCTGGGGCGCTGAGGCCCTGAAGGCCGGTCGTCAGATCGGCGATGTCGGTCGTCTCCACCGTGATGCCGGCAGCCAGCGCCTTCTGCGGGGTGGTGGCACCGGCGATCAGCTCGGCGTACAGGCTCTGCATCCGCGCGGTGGCGAAGGTTCCGGCGGGCAGGCTCGCCGTCGGGTCGGCGATGCCGTAGCGGTCAAGGAGGCCGCGAATCGCGGATTGGTGCATCGACTCCGAGCGCTGGATGTGGGCGAACTGCCACAGGTCCGGGTACGTCGTGCCGAGCGCCGCGTAGACGTCGTGGGCGAGCTTCTCCTCGTCGGCCATCGACACCAGGTGCTCGCGCTGCGCGGTCGTGAGGGTGCCCGACGGCAGATCGGCGAGGCTGCCGCCCATCATGCCCCGGCCACCCTGGTTCTGGCTGCCGCCCATCATGCCGCGGCCGTAGTCGTCCAGGCTGCCGCCCATCATGCCCCGGCCACCCTGGTTCTGGCTGCCGCCCATCATGCCGCGGCCGTAGTCGTCCAGGTTGCCGCCCATCATGCCGCCGCCGAAGTTGCCGGGTCCGTTTCCAGGCCAGGTTCCCGCGATCGCCGGCGAGGCCGCCAGAGCCAGCGCGGTCAGCGCTCCGGCGATGAGGCCGGCTACTACGAGACTGCGTCGCATCGTGATCTCCTCTGCCACCCTGCCTGAGCAGGAGTCGTGTGTTGCGTGCTGCCAACTGTGCGCCGACAGGGTGTGGTCGCCGTGGTGGCGATGTGGAGATCGTGTGGAGATTGCCCTTCGATGACGCACGCTGACATCGAGGGTGGGCAGGATGGCCCCATGACCACCGTTCTCGTCGTCGAGGATGAGCGCGACATCCGCGAGCTGCTGCGCCGTTACCTGGAGCGAGCCGGCTACGCGGTGGTGACGTCCGGGACCGGCGCCGATGCGATCAGCCACCTCGAGGCGGGCACCGCCGACCTCGTCCTTCTCGACCTGGGCCTGCCCGACATCGACGGCTTCGAGGTGCTGCAGGAGGCCACGCTGCTGCGGGTCCCGGTCATCGCCCTCACCGCGCGAAGCTCGGTGGAGGACCGGATCAAGGGACTGCAGAAGGGGGCGGACGACTACGTGACCAAGCCGTTCAGCCCGCAGGAGGTAGTGCTCCGCGTCGGCGCGGTCCTGGGCCGAGGGAGTGCGCATGACGAGCCGGCGGATTCCGCGCGCCTGTTCGCGAACGCGCGACTTCGCATCGACGAGGTCCGCCACGAGGCGGCCATCGACGGCCGGCACCTCGACCTCACCCCCTCGGAGTGGGGAGTGCTGACCACCTTGGCCTCGTCGCCGGGGCGTGTGTACTCGCGGGCCGAACTGGTCAACCGGGTCCGCGGCTACGAGTTCGCCGGATACGAGCGGACGATCGACTCGCACGTGAAGAACCTCCGTCGCAAGCTCGGCGACGACCAGGCCGCCATCGTCGAGACCGTGCTGGGAGTCGGATACCGGCTGGGGCTCACCCGCGATGACTGACGGAGCTGAACGCCTCGGCCCCCTCGGTCGACGACTGCTGGTGGCGTTCGTCGTCGTGGCCCTCACGGCTGTGGTCGCCCTCACCGTCGCATCCCTCATCGGCACGTCGCGCGGGCTCAGCGCCGGTGAGGACGAGCGTCGGCAGACCGCGGCTGTCGCTGTCGCCGATGCCACAGCGGCGGCGTACGAGGTGGCCGGTGGCTGGGACGGAGCGGACCTGCGGACCGCGGACGGTATCGCGTCGAACGCGGGCGCCGGCCTAGGGGTGGTGGACGCGACCGGTGCCGTGGTCTCGGCGACGAGCGGGATGATGCAGGGCAACGGCATGACGGCAGGGCAACGGCAACGGCAGCGGCAGGGCAGCGGCAGCGGCATGATGAACGCCGGACGGGGGGCAGTCACCGCGCCCGTCCTCGTCGGCGGTCAGCAGGTCGGCACCGTGCGACTGGGCTTCGGCTCGCCGTCCACCGGCACGGCCCAGAGCATCGCCTGGACGTGGATCCTCGCGGCCGCCGTCCTGTCGTTGGCCGTTGCGGTGGCCATGGCCTTCTACGTGTCGCGCCGGATCTCCCGCCCCCTGGCGCGGTTGTCGGCCGTGGCTCGCGCCTTCGCCGCCGGCGATCGCTCGGCGCGGGCTGAGGCCACCGACGCGCAGGCACCAGGTGAGCTCGGTGAGATTGCCCGGTCCTTCGACGCGTCGGCGGATGACGTCATGCGCTCGGAGCAGTCCCGCCAGCGGATGGCCGCAGACGTGGCGCATGAGCTGCGCACCCCGCTTGCCGCACTCCAGGCCGGGCTCGAGGAGCTTCGCGACGGACTGGTCGCGCCAGACACCGAACGGCTTCAGTCGCTGCACGCGCAGTCTGTTCGACTGAGCCGGGTGGTGGACGACCTCAGCCAGCTGTCCGCTGCGGAGAGTGCGGCGCTGACGCTTCGCCGCGAACGGGTCGATCTGGGGGCGCTGGTGGCTGCGGCACTTGCCGGTGCTCGCGCCAGCCTGGACGCGGCGAGCCTGGTCGTGACGGCGAGCACGCCCGCGGGCATCGTCGTCAGCGGCGATCCGGATCGACTGCACCAGGCGGTCGGCAACGTCCTGGCGAACACCGCCCGGTACTGCCGCCCCGGCGATCGCGTCGATGTGATCGTGACCGCGGACGCCACGAACGCGCGTGTCGTGGTGTCGGACACCGGACCGGGCATCGCCCCCGCAGACCTGCCGCACGTGTTCGACAGGCTCTGGCGCGGCTCCGCTGACAGCGATGCTGCCGGGTCCGGGATCGGGCTCGCGGTCGTGCGCGAACTGGTCACGGCCCACGGCGGCACCGTTGAGGTCCGTTCGGACGGGATGTCGGGCACGTCCTTCACCATCAGCCTCCACAGGGAGGCCTGAGCGCTACCGGATCGGACGGTCGATCGTGTATGTCGTGGTCTCCGCGGCCGCCGGTCCGCCGCCGCCCGGGAATGTCAGGGTCATGCCGGTGAACACCGGGATGTTGGGAGCGGACGCGACGCGACCGAGGGTGACCTTGACCTTGTACTTCTGAACGATGCCGTCGACGCACGTCTTGGGCAGACAGGTGTTCCACACGAGCGTCCCCACGCCCTTGGCGACGTTGTTGGTCCACTTCGACCACGTGATCTTGTTGACCATCACGCCAGCGTCCGCGCAGGTGACGATGATCTCCTTCGGCTTGATCTCGGCCTTGCCGACGCAGTTGACCAGCGCAGTCTCGCCGGTCGCTGCGCCGGCGACGGGTGCGAGCGCAAGGCCACCGACGGCAACGCCGAAGCATGCGGTCGCGATGGTCACGGAACGGGCGATGGACACGGGCACTCCTCGGTTGTGCGGTCGCTCCCGGACCGCCACAAGGACGGTACCTCGCGTTTCCGGCTGAAGCCGCGTCAGGCTCCGGGCGGACCGCTGATGACGCCGAGCCGCGCGAGCGCGCCCATGGTGTTGTCGTTGTTCGGGTCGAAATCCGCTCCAGCGATATTGGGGTTGCCCCACTCGGCCAGCTGCTTCTGGATCGAGCGCCGCGCCTTGTCGAGTTTGCGGGCGACCATCCGCCGAGTGGCCCAGTCCTGCTCGCGCTGCCGCAGGGCCACCTCGATCGCCTCCGCCTGTTCGTCGGTGCAGCCAAGGCCGAACGCGGCCTGCAGTCCCTCGCGGATGTCGATGCGGTAGTCGTGGCCCCGCCGCTCGAAGGTGCCCGGCTTCGACTGCATGCCGTTGAGCAGATCGATGGTGGCGATGACGAACGTCGTGATCGGCCGGAACTTCGTCTCGCGTGGCACCAGCGGCGGGCGCGTGCTGGGCGGACCCATCCACCAGGGTGGCTGCACGACCATCGTGTAGCCGTACTTGTTCACCGGGTCGTCGTGATGCACGGCCATGAGGTGGCGAGACTGTCCGGCGCCGATGGGCTCGGTCTCGTCCGGCTGGCTGACCAGTACCAAGCGACCTTCCGGATCGACTCGCGCGGCGTCCTTGGTCCACTCCTGCCACAGCCGAGTGCGGAACGGGACGCCGAGGTAGAGCCCGCCGGCGACGCCGAGCTCGTCGAGCACTGGCAGGTGCGGATCGCCGGAGGCGGCCGTGGCGACATCGAGGGCGACGTTCGCCCCGAGGCTCTCCCCGATCAGCACGACCCGCGGCCGTCGGGCGGCCGGGATCCCCGCGATCCGGTCGCGAGCGCCCTCGAGCACGAGCCGGGTGAGCAGCTCGGCCTCGAGCGTCTTGGTCAGGGCGAGCGCCGAAGGAACGAGGGCGTACTGCGGCACGACGATGGCGCAGTCACCCCGCGTGAGGTACTCGAGCCCCTCGGCGATGGAGTAGTTGAAGTACCCGACACCGGTGGGTGACCCGATCACGATGAGGCTGCGCTCGTAGGCGCCGCACGCCTCCATGTCGGCAAGGGTCAGGCGGGCCCGCTCGGCGATGTCGTCGCTGGACTCGTACCCGCCGACGACGCGCACGGGTTCGATGGCCGGCTCATCCATGATCGACGTGATCTCGGCGGGAGTGAGTGCCATCAGGACGAACCTGCGGCCCTCCTTGCCCAGTGAGTCGAAGGGCATGGCGCTGGCCGGCCCGGCGGACACATGCGTCGAGGTCGGCGGGTTGGGGTAGGCAGGCTCGACGATGTCGTCGCGGCGCTGGAGCTGGCCGGTCGCCTTGTTGAGGGCCACGATGCCTGCGGCTGTCATGGTCCCGAGGATCAGGCTGTGCGCGATCACGGTGCCCAGGGCACCGAGGTCGGTGCGGACCACTTTCGCCATTCCGGCCTCGAGCGCCTGGGCGGCGAGCTGCTCGCCGGACGTGGCGGCGGCGAAGCCGAGGCCTGCCACGGCGCCGACCGCACCGGCCGTGAGGGCGGTCTGGACGCCGACACCCGCGACGGCGTGCCGGTCCGGCGCGACGATGCCGTACTTGGTCGCCCGGTGGCTGCGCTGCAGCACACTGATGGCCACGACAGCGCCTCCCGTCGCGACGGCGGGCAGCAGTGTGGTGTCGAGTCCCGGGGTCAGCCCGAGCTTCTTGTGCAGCAGGGTGTCCCAGAGCCCGGAGGCACCGCCGGCCAGGGCCGCGAACGCGGTGATGCGACCGGCCGTGGCGGCCACGGCCGCCGGCAACGAGTCCTCGGCCGTTCGGTTGGCGAGGGTCGAGACGCCCAGGCCACCGACGATGCCGACCCCCGCGATGACCAGGTTGGCGCGCGGTCCGGGTCGCTGCCCGGGCACGGCGCTCAGTGCCTGCAGGGTGGCCCAGGCAGTGGCCGTGAGCTGGTAGTGCGTGGCAGCGACCACTCCGGTCGCGATCGCCTGCTGCATAGGGCTGCGCGGCAGCAGGCCGCGCGCGAAGCTGCCGGCCACCGACCACGACGCGCCCGCGATGCCCGCCTGGACGGGAGCCTCGGTCGCCCAGTGGGTGAGCCAGCCGATGCGGCCGGGGAGGAACGCCATGCGGCGATTGTGCCCTAGGGCGGCGTGCCGCAGCACATCCCCGGTGGACAGTGGCGGATCGAGTCTCTTTACGCCGATTGGCATACCATTTACACCGGGGCCGGCGCGCGTACCGTCGGGCCAGCGCAGGTCATTCGCTACACGAGGGAGTGCCAGATGCCGCTGTATATGGACGTGCACAACATGGACGGTGGCGTCTCGGCGGCCGACGTTGCCGCCGCGCACGCTCGGGACGTCGAGACCCAGGGCGCTCACGGTGTCGACTACCGGCACTACTGGGTGAGCGAGAAGGAGGGCAAGATCTTCTGTCTCGTCGAAGCGCCCAACGCCCAGGCCGCGGTCGAGGTGCATCGCGAGGCGCACGGCCTGGTCGCCGACGACATCTACGAGGTCACTGAGGGCTGATTCCCGACCCTCAACGGGCCGCCGTGCCCAGCGCCTTAGGGTCGACCTATGGCGTGTGCGCGGCGGGCGGTCGGGTGAGCGACGCCCTCGTCGGGTTGATCCCGCTGGCAGCTGGCGTCGCCGTCAACCCGCTGCCCGTGATCGCCCTCATCCTCATCCTGCAGACGCCGCGCGGGCGTTCGGCCGGATTCGCCTTCGTCGGCGCGTGGATCGTGGCGCTGCTCGTCCTGGGCGGCCTTGCCGTCGTCGTCGCCAACCAGACCGATCTGTACGGCAGTGGTTCGTCGTCGATGGTCGCCCGGATCATCCGTGGGGGCGTCGGAGTGCTGCTTCTCGTCTGGGCGGGCAGCAAGTGGTTCGGCCGTCCGCGATCGGACGAGGACGCCAGTTCGCCGGCGTGGATGAATGCGCTGGCATCCACCACTCCGGCGAAGTCGGCCCGGCTCGGGGGGCTGCTAGGCCGCCGGCAACCCCAAGAACATCGCCCTCACGCTGGCCGCGGCCGCCGCGGTCGTCGAGACCGGACTGCCGTTGGCCAGTGAGCTTGCGGCCCTTGCGTTCTTCGTCCTGCTGGCCACCCTCGGAGTCGCAACCCCGCTGGTCGCCTACCTGGCCCTGGGATCACGAGCCGATGAGGTTCTGGCCGGTTGGGGACGATGGCTCACTCGACACAACGCGTCGGTCATGGCCATCGTCCTTCTCGTCCTCGGGCTGCTCCTGGTGGCAGGCGCCGTCAAGGGCTGAGCGAGTCAGCACTCTCGGCCGAGTCGGCCACCGCCCGGTCAGAGCGGTGCTGCGCGAGCAGTGACGCGGCGAGGCCGGCCACGCCCAGGCCCACCAGCACGAGCGGGAACACGAGCCGTGGGTCGATGCGGATGTCGGTGTACGCACCGACGACGTAGGCGATCGACAGGCCGACGAACAGCAGTCCGGCGATGCAGGACACGAGGTCGAAGGAGTGCTTACGCACGAGTCACCTCCAGGCTTCCGATCCCGACCTGTGCGGTCAGGTCGACGGTGGGTCCAGCCGACGGCGTCAGGCCGGGCAGTTCGGACGAGACAGTGATGTTCTGGCCGCTGCGTCGCGGCAGGCCGTCGATCTTGACCTCTCCGAGTCCGCTCGTCGCGGTGACGATCACGCGCATCCCGGCGGGCACCTTGACGGTGAGCTGTCCCACCCCGACGGATGCCTTGATCGGGTACGTGGCCGACGGAGTCGTCGGCAGCGTGAGCCCGGTGAGGTCGAGCACAGCGTCACCGATGGTCAGCTCGTACGGGGTCGATGCCTGCTGAACGGTCGTCGGCGACCAGGAGCGCTCGCCGACCGAGGTGACGCGGGGCAGCTTCAGGTTCGCGGGGATGACGGCCACGAGGGCGACCACCAGCAGCAGCGGGATCGCGATCGCCATCAGCCAGCGGGCACGGCCGAACAGGGTGCCCACCAGCAGCCCGAGGCCGAGCACGGCGAGGCCGGCCGACAACGTCACCACCAGCGGGATGGCCACGAGGCCGGACAGCGAGAGGGCTCCCATCACTCCCATGGTGACCAGCGACAGGCTGAGGGTCGCCAGTCCGAGATACGAGCGGGGCCTGGGCGGCCGGGGGGCGACGGGAGTGGGCGTGGGCGTCGGGTAGCCCGGGTAGTCGCCGTAGCCGCCGTACGCGAAGCCGGTGGCGGGGTAGGCGGGCTGCTCGACGGGTGTCGAGTCGAAGGCCAGGGTCGACGTGGCGACGGGGTCGGCAGGCGTCGGGCCCGATGCTGTCGGCGGCATCGCCGTCATCGGCGTGGTGACTGTCGTCGACGTCGGTCGGTGTGATCGTCGTTCGTGGGTCGCGGTTGATCAGGTACAGGACCACGCCGCCCACGGCGAGAAGCAGCAGGATCGAGCCGCCGCCGCTGAAGCCCCAGACGTGCAACGGCCCTGCGGTGAGGACGTTGATGACTGCTGCGGCGATGAGGACGGCCGCGATGACGATGAGGACCGTGCGGGTCGTCGAGCCGGGTCGCTGTCCCTTGGCGATGAAGCGCTCGGCCTCACTGGTGGTGGCGCCCTCGTCGGGGATGAACAGCCAGCCGGCGGCGTACAGGAGCAGGCCGCTGCCGCCGAAGATGGCCAGGATCACGAGCACGACCCGGACAACCACCGGGTCGATGCCGAGCCACTGGCCGAAGCCGCCGGCGACGCCGCCGATCACGCGATCGGTTCGGCTTCGGCGCAGCGGCGGACGGGTCATGGGTGCGGGGGCGGGGGGATAGGCCGGCCCCGCCGTGGTGTCGGTGTTCTCTGTCATGACTCCAGCCTGCCGACGCGGCGCAGGGCGCACATCGGGGAACAACCCCGATTCACCCCTGATCCTGCCCTGAGGAACCTCAGGGGTCGACCCTGATGCGTGAGGAGGCCTCCGACCGGGATGATCGAGCCGTGACCACGATGACGGCGCCGCCGCGCGCCCTGCGCCCCACGTCGGGCCGGGCCGTGGCGGGCGTATGCCGAGGCCTCGCCGAGCACCTGCGCCTTCCCGTCTGGGGCGTACGTGCGGCCTTCATCGTGCTCGCCCTCGCCGGCGGCATCGGGCTGGTCCTGTACGCCGCCTTCTGGGCGGTCCTTCCGCTGGCGCCGGATGCCGAGGACCCGGTCGAGGCCGAGCGCATCCGCGCCACGGACTTCACGCGGCTCCTCGCCGTGGCGGCCGTGGTCATCGGCCTTGCCCTTCTGCTCGCGGCGTTCGGGCTGAACTCGTTCGGCGGATCCGTCGCTCCCGATCATGCTGGCGATCGTCGGAGCGGCACTCGTGTGGCAGCAGGCCGACGATGACCGCCGGGCCAGCTGGTCGGCGACGGCGGCGCGGGCCGCCAAGCAGACGGCCGGCACCACCGCCGAGGCGGGCCGCTGGCGCGTGGTCGTCGGCGTGGCGCTGGTGGCTGCCGGGGTGCTCGGCCTGCTCGTCAGTCGAACCGGCGCGGCCGCCGCCGTTCAGGCGCTCGCCACGGCGCTGCTCCTGCTGGCCGGTGTCGGGCTCGTCGCCTTCCCGTGGGCGTACCGGCGGTGGCAGGAGCAGAACGAGCAGCGGCGTGCGCTGATCCGCAGCGAGGAACGGGCCGAGATCGCCGCGCACGTGCACGACTCCGTGCTGCAGACCCTGACCTTGATCCAGCGCAACGCCGCCGATGCCAAGGAGGTGCAGCGCCTGGCGCGGACCGAGGAGCGGGCGCTGCGCTCGTGGCTCTACGCCCCCACGGGAGATCCCGATCGAACATTCGCGGCGGCACTGCAGCGGGACGCGACCGAGGTGGAGGCCGCGTACTCCGCGACCATCGAGGTCGTGACGGTCGGCGATGCCGCCCTCGATGGGGCACTTGGCGCCCTGCTGGCCGCGACCCGCGAGGCGATGGTCAACGCGGCACGCCACGGCGGTGGCGCGGCGTCGGTCTATGCCGAGATCGAGGACGGGGCTGCCGAGGTGTTCGTCCGCGACCGCGGTCCGGGCTTCGACCCGTCACAGGTGCCCGCCGACCGCCACGGCCTCCGCGAGTCGGTCCTCGGCCGCATGGAGCGCAACGGCGGCGTGGCTGAGGTCATCAGTACGGTCGGTACCGGGACCGAGATCCGGTTGCGCATCACCCGGTTGGAGGCGTCATGACCGAGCAGCCGCTGCGCGTCGTGCTCGTCGACGACCACGCGATGGTGCGGTCGGGGGTTCGGGCGGAGATCGGATCCGAGGTGGACATCGTCGGCGAGGCCGACGATGTCGCCAGTGCCATCGAGGTCATCCTCGCCACCAGGCCGGACGTCGTGCTGCTCGACGTGCACCTGCCTGGAGGCGACGGCCGTGCGGTCCTCGACGCGTGCGTCGACGAGGTTCCGGACACCCGCTTCCTTGCCCTGTCGGTAAGCGATGCGCCCGAGGACGTCGTCGGCGTCGTGCGCGGCGGGGCCCGTGGCTACGTCACGAAGGCGATCACCGGGCCCGAGCTCCTCGAGTCCGTGCGCCGCATCGCCGACGGCGACGCGGTGTTCTCGCCGCGCCTGGCCGGTTTCGTTCTCGACGCGTTCACCGGCGGTGTTGCCGAGAGCGACGACGAGCTCGACCGCCTCACCCCGCGCGAACGCGAGGTCATGCGCCTGATCGCACGCGGGTACACCTATCGCGAGGTGGCCAAGGAGCTCGTGCTGTCCATCAAGACCGTCGAGACCCATGTCTCTGCCGTTCTGCGCAAGCTTCAGCTGTCCGATCGGCATGAGCTCAAGCGATGGGCGTCCGCTCGGCGACTGGTCTGACTAGCGCCAGCTCGCCGCGAGGCTGTTCGCGGCGAGGGTGCGGATCTCCTGATCCGACAGCTGGAGCGCCTCGGCGATCGCCACGAAGTTGTCGACCAGGTAGCCGCCGAAGTAGGCAGGATCGTCGGAGTTGACGGTGACGATGACACCGGCCTCCATGAACCTCCTCAGCGGGTGGTCGCGGAGATCGGGAGTCACCTGGAGGCGCTGGTTGGACAGCGGGCACATCGTCAGCGGCACGGCCTCGGCGGCGAGGCGGGCCACGAGGGCCGGATCGTCGATGGCGTGCACGCCGTGGTCGATCCGCTCGACGCGAAGGACGTCGAGGGCCGTCGTCACGTAGGCCGCCGGTCCCTCCTCGCCGGCGTGTGCGGCGACGTGCAGGCCGGCCGCCCGGGCGGCCGCGAAGGCCGCGGTGAACTTCTCGGGCGGATTGCCCTGCTCGCCGGAGTCGAGACCCACGCCGTCGATCATCGACAGGAAGGGCTGCGCCTGGGCCCACGTGTCGAGGGCCGCCGCCTCGCTCAGATGCCGGAGCCAGCACATGATGAGTCGATGGGTGATGCCGAGGCGGGCCTCGCCGTCGTGGAGGGCGCGGGATATCCCGTTGACGACGGTGCCGAAGTCGATCCCTCGATCGGTGTGCGCCTGGGGGTCGAAGAACGGCTCGACGTGAACCACGCCGTCCGCATGGGCGCGCTCGAGATAGGCGTAGGTCAGGTCGTAGAAGTCCTCCTCGTGCAGGAGCACGGCGGTGCCCGCGTAGTACAGGTCGAGGAACGCCTGCAGGTCGTCGAAGTCATACGCGGCTCGGGCCGCCGCGACGTCCGGATACGGCAGCGGCACGCCGTTGCGCGAGCCGATCGCGAACATCAGCTCGGGCTCCAGGGTGCCCTCGAGGTGGACGTGCAGCTCCGCCTTCGGCAACGAGACGACGAGTTCGCGCAGGTCCATGGGCCCTATTATCCGAGCGACGAGGAGGCCACATGCCCACGATGCGAGCGGCGACGTACGACCACGAGGGACCGGCGATCGAGGTCCTCCAGGTGCGCGAGGTCGACCTGCCCGACGCCGGACCGGGCGAGGTCCTCGTCCGCGTGGTGGTGTCGGCAATCAACCCGACCGACGTCAAGACCAGGGCCGGTGTCACTTCCCGTCCGATCGCCGGCTTCCAGGTCCCGCACATGGACGGCTCCGGTGTCATCGAGGCGGTGGGCGACGGCGTCTCGACAACGCGCATCGGGGAGCGGGTCTGGCTGCTGACTGCGGCGGTCGACAATCTTTGGGGTACTGCCGCCGAGTACTGCGTCGTGCCCGCCGAGCGCGCCCGGCGCCTGCCTGACGAGGTGTCGTTCGAGGTCGGGGCCACCCTGGGGGTGCCGGCCGTCACGGCGGCGTACTGCCTGTTCAGCGACGGACCCCTTGCCGGGCGCAGCGTGCTGGTCGCCGGCGGCGCCGGCGCGGTGGGCCGCTCCGCCGTCGAGCTTGCGCACTGGGCCGGTGCCCGGGTGGCGACGACCGTGAGCGGACCGAGGAAGGCCGAGGTGGCCGCCGCGGCGGGCGCCGACCTCGTGGTCAACTACCGCGAGCCGGATGCCGCCGACCGCCTGATCGACTGGTCCGGGGGGCACGTCGACCGGATCGTCGAGCTGGCGCTGGGTCCCAATCTCGATCTCGACCTGGCCCTCTCGGCGCCGGGCACCGTCGTGATCACCTACGCGATCGACGGTCCCGACCCGGTCATCCCGATCCGTCGCTGCATGATCGCCGGCGTCACCCTGCGCTTCATGCTGCTGTACCGGGTCACAGGCGAGGCGCTGGAGGCGGCCGGGGGCGCGGTCGATGCGGCCCTGGCGGCCGGCGCGCTGACGCTGCCTCCGGTGACGCGGTTCTCGCTCGACGACATCGTGGCCGCGCACCAGGCCCAGGAGGCCGGCCCCTTCGGCCGCGTCCTGGTGGACCCGTGGGCCTAGCCGCCCTGTTGGGAGTGACGGCCGAGCAGCGCCAGCGCGGCAACCGAGGCACTGTCGGTCATCCGGCCGTCGCCGATCATCGTCCACATCTCCTCGAGGCTGAACCATGCTGACTGCATGTCCTGCTCGGTGTGCTCGCGGTTCACAGGGCCCTCGGTGAGCCCGGTGGCGAGGACGACGTGGAAGCCGTTGTCGGCGACCCCGTAGGCGTCGTGGAGGAAGCCGAGGACGGTCAGGGCCTCGGCGCGCAGGCCGGTCTCCTCGGCCAGCTCCACCGTGGCGATCTCCTCGGGGGAGGCGGCTCGCCCGTCGCGCAGGGCACCCTGCGGGAACTCCCAGTGCCGCCCGCTGACCGGGTAGCGGTACTGCTCGACGAGGTGCACGCGATCCCCGTCGAGGGGGATGACGACCGCGTAGTCGGGCTTGTGGACGACGCCGTAGATGCCGGTGGTCCCGTCGGGGTACTCGATGACGTCCTCGGTGACGGTCACCCAGGCGTTCTCGTAGACGATCCGGGAATCGAGCTGGCGCGTCGCGGGAGCGTCGGAGGTCATCCGCGAATCGTTCCAGCACGCCGTGCCGCGCACTAGCCTGCGGTCATGAATGTCGCCAGCGTCGGCGCGATCGTCCGGTCGTATCGCAAGGCCTCCGGGATCAGCCAGAAGGAACTGGCCCAGATGGTCGGCATCTCGCGGGCGACGCTGAACTACCTCGAGAGCGGGCGTGACCTCGAGATCGGCGCCGGCAAGGTGCTGGCCCTGCTCGACGTCCTCGCGGTGCCGTTCACGGTTCCGCGCGATGTGGATCGGGCCCAGGACGAGGCGACGGTGGACCGGGCGGTCCGCGCGGTGGGCAGCAAGGGCAAGAAGCTCACCCGCAAGGTCATGGTCGAGGCCTTGGCCACCGGACGGGTGCCGATCGGCTACGAGCGCCCCGTGGCGGCGTTCGTCGAGGACGCCGACGATGCGGATCTGCTGGCCCTCGTCAGGGTGACGGCAGGCGGCTCCAACCTGTCGGTCTCGTCGGTCTGGAAGAACACCCGGAGCCTCGCGAAGGCAGTGGGATCCTCGCGCCCGGGCTGGCAGCGTGGCGGCTGATGTGCGAAATACTTGACTCTGCGCCGCGCGGAATGTCAAGCATATTTGATCTTTGACGATCGTCCGCGTACCGTGGCGGCATGTTCACTTCACGGATGCGAACGGTGGTGACCGGAATCTCGCGGTTCCTCGAGCTCATGCCGGAGCCGCTCGTGCTCCGCGCCATGGAGGTTCCCGAGCCGCGCCGGGCGCGCCGCTGAGCCCGCACGACCCTCGCCTGCGGTCCCGCGGGTGCCTCCTTCACGCCGCAATTTAGGTATGGCAAACCTAACTTGATGGCAGTGACAGTGGTCTCCTGCCACTGCTGAGGAGACCAGATGCGTCGTCGTTCCACCCTTGTCCTCCTGCCCGCCGCGATTGCCCTGCTGGGGCTGTCAGCCGCCGTGAGTGCGTCCGCCACCGACAATGGCGGGGATCGGTCCTCCTTCGAGTTCTCGGCCGACCTGATCGGCAGCACGCCGACGGCTCAGGGGGGTCCAACGCTCTTCGGCGTGACGCCGGGCACGCTGCCGTGGGTCTCGACGGACTCACGGGCGCGAGTATCCGATGGCGAACTGCGGGTGGAGCTGCGTGGTCTGGTCGTCCCCACGGCGCCGCAGAACGGCACGAACCCGGTCCCCAACGTCAGCGTCAGCCTGGTGTGCAACGGCAAGATCGCCGCCACCTCAGCAGCGGTCCCGTTCTCGGCGGCCGGTGACGCGCGGATCCGTCAGCCGATCGCGGTTCCGAGTCCCTGCCTGGCGCCGGCCATCCTCGTGCACCCGAACACGAACCTGGCCGCCTACATCGCGGCGAACGGCTAGGCCGTAGGCCGGGACGGTGGTCCTTCGACGGGCGGCGGATCTGCCTCGCCGCGGAGCGCCAGTCCCAGTGAGGCGCGCCAGGGGCGTCGATCGGAGGTCGCATCGGCCCACACGGCGATGATCGCGTTGGCCACGACGATGGCCCCCGACAACCCGACCACCGCGTCGGTCGACGTGTCGCTCTGCGGCACGAGCACCAGCCCGACGACGACGATCAGCACGCCGCAGGCCAGCTGCACCCACCCGTGTATCCCGAGACGGCCCTTCGCGGTGAACGTCAGCAGGGCGAACGAGAGAAGGACCAGCGACAGGCAGCCCACGAAGTACGTCAGGGACGCGTCGCCGAGCTCGTTCTCCTCGCCCGCTGCGAGCAGCACGAGGATGTCGAGCGTTCCGGTGATGCCGAAGACGAGTGTCAGATGGCCCAGGAGCGTCAGGCGCCAGCGCACGGTGGCCAGAACGGTGTGATCGGAGAACGTCCCGTCGAAGTAGATCCACCACACCGCGAAGCTGAGGATGAACACGAGGGCGAAGACCTCACTGCGGGGGATGGTGCCCAGGAAGTGCAACGCGCTGAGGAGCTGGGCGAACCCTTCGCCGAGGACGATGAGGACGAACAGTCCGAGCCGTTCGCGCAGGTGGTCGAGGCGGATCATCGACGCATCGCTCCACTGCGCATAGGTGGTGAGCAGCAGGGGCAGGACGCTGGCGAGCATGGCGGCCGCGAGATAGGCACCGGACCGGCTGGTGGAGTCGATGGCACCCGCCAGGCAGATCGCCGTCGCCGCGAGGATCGGGACGAGGCTTCGCGTGCGGATCCGCGAGCGCGCGGTGATGCCGCCCCAGACGATGAGCCCGGCGACGATGGCGAGCGCGCATCCGTACGCGAGCAGGCCTACGCGATTGTCGATGCCGTGCACCTGGTCGACGGAGAGTCCGGCGATCGCGATGGCGGCCATCTGGAGCAGGAGCAGCAGGCGGCGGAGGAGGTCCCCGCCCGGGAACATGTTGTTGTAGAGCGTGGTGAGGAACCAGACCCAGGCCAGCGCCGCCATGCACACGACCGCGAGCCCGGCGTTCCCCAGCGAGGGATGGGCGAGGAAGACGTCGTTGGTCAGGCTGATGGCGGCGACGACGACGAGGTCGTAGAACAACTCGAACCACGAGACGGTCGGGCTGCGCGTGCTCGCGGTGGCATGCGACTCCGGCTGCTCGGAGGTCATGAGCGCAGTATCACGCACCCGGTGCGGGCAGGAGTGCTGAGCGGAGTCGGCTAGGAGAAGGTCGGTGCCGAGGGCCAGACCTCAGCGGCGAACTTGGAACGGGGCGTCTCGGTGCCGAGCGCCAGGTTCAGCCGGTTGGGGCCGCCGGAGGCGACGGGCGTGCCCACCTGGTTCACCGTCCAGTTGTAGGTCTGCAGCCACGAACTGCTGCTGAACCGACAGGATTCGCTGCGTTCGGGACTGGCAGAGGTGGCGACCTTGACCCAGCGTCCGCTGGAGGTCTGCACGAACAGCGACAGCGGCAGGGACGTAGCCGAGCAGGACGTGATGGCGTAGGAGCGACGGAACCGCAGGACCGCGTCGCCACCCACGAGATCGGGCACGGTGACGGAGGTGGCGCCATCGGCGGGCGATGCCTGCGCGGGTCCCGAGAGCGGACCCAGGAGCGAGGCGGCGACGACTGCCGTGACTGCCGAGACGACAGCGACCCTCACCCGGATCTGCATCTACCCGTGTCCTCCGCGGTCCGTTCCAGCTCGATGGATGCGCTCGGCGCCCCCGCCATCGCGTCCATGCTAGCCGCGACCGCGCGGCTTTGGCTCGCCCGCAGCACCCCTAACCCGAGGGTCAGCCCGGTGACAGGGAGGCCATGGAGTCGAGCACCACCCGCACACGGGGCACCTCGTGAGTGCGATAGATGCTCGTGCCGCCGAGGAAGGCGAGGGTGGCGAAGAAGGCCTCGGCGGTGCGGTACTCGTCGCCGAAGATGTCGAAGGCGTGCGGCAGCGCCTGGCAGATGGGCACCCCGAGCTCGCGTAGCCGGAAGGAATGGAGCAGGACACGGGCCTGATGCCGCGCCCGGGTGGCTGGATCGGTCAGGTTGCCGTAGTAGAAGCCCATGCCGGGGTCGATGACGACCCGCGAGACGCCCGCTGCCGAGGCGCGGTCCAGCCGCATGCGGAAGTGCTCGAGCAGACCGGGGATCGGGTCCGTATCGAGCGTGACGTCGGCGATCTCGCGGACGTTCGCGCCGCGGACGTAGTTCACGATGACCGTGGCCTCGTGCTCCGCGGCGATGGACAGGACCTCGGTCTCGTGCTCGCTGCCCGTCAGGTTCACGACCGTCGCGCCGGCCTCGAGCCCGGCGCGGACGACGTCGGTCTCGTAGGACTCGACGGAGACGTCGATGCCCTCGGCCACGAGGCCCTTGATGACGGGGACGAGCGCCTCGGCCTGCTCGGCGGGTGGCACCCGCGAGGCACTCGCCGTCGTGGACTCGGCACCGACGTCGATGACCGCAGCACCCTGAGCGCTCATGATGCGGCCCTTGCGGATGGCGTCGTCGATCGAGGTGGCGATGCTGGCGCGGTAGGTGGACTCCCGGGACAGGTTCAGGGCGCCCATGATCACGGGCTCCTCAGGTCCGTACACGCGGTGGCCGATGAGCACCGGCGCGACAGGCAGGTCCAGCACCGCGGCGTGCTCCTGCGCAAGACGGGACAGCGCAGACAACGACAGCATCGACCGAGTCTAGGTGGGTGGTTCCGATGCTGCAGGACCGCGTCGGGCCAGGTACCTGGTGAACAGGAAGCTCTCGTGGTGAAGGGTCTGTACCAGTTCGAAGGACACCGGGCCCTCAAGCGGAGGCCCGACAGCGACTTGGCCACCGGCCGCGAGGAGCGGCGAGAGCGTCAGGTCGACCTCGTCCATGAGGCCGGTGCGCGCCACACCAGCGAGCAGGCGGACGCCACCCTCGCACACGATCCTGCGCAGGCCGCGGGCATGGAGAGCCTCGACGACCTCGGTCGTCCCATCTCGTTCCCCCGGAAGGACGATCACGTCCGCGTGGGCACGGGCCTCGGCGAGCCGATCCGGGTCTGCGCCGGGAGGGGTCAGCACGATCGGTCGGGTTGCTGACTCCGCAAAGACGGGGTCGATCCAGGGCAGGTCGAGGGAGCCGCTCACCACAGCCAGCGTCGGTGCCTGATCCAGCCCGAGCGCGGTCCGCTCGGCGAGGTCACCTTCACGCATCCGCATCGGCGTGTAGTGCTCGGCGCGCAGGGTGCCGGCGCCGATGAGCACGACGTCACTCAGTCGCCGGACCTCGGCCATGACGCGGCGGTCGGTGCGAGACGAAAGGGACCCGCTGCGACCGTCCGCGCCGGCAACCGCACCGTCGAGGGTCAGGACCATCATCGCCCTCAGCCACGGCCGGCCGGTCGGCCATGGATAGGCGCGCGCGAGGTCGATGCCGTCGATCGATGCGAGGACGCTGGACGTGGCCGCCGCCGGATTGGCCCCTGGATCAATGTGCGACCACAGTTGCAGGTCGTGCAGCCCGTCGCGGCGCTGCTGCGATGCCCTGAGCACGCCCTCCAACTGGAAGCCGGCCCGGGCGAGGGCTCGCTGCTCGGCGATGTTCGCTACGTCGGTGCTGGCCTCGACGCGGGTCACGCCCTCGGCATGCAGTTCCTCCGCGACGAGTCGCTGGGCGACCGTTCCGATCCCGCGGCCACGCCACTCGTCCGCCAGGCTGATGCCGATGTTGAGTGCACGTGACCCGATGGTGGGTCCGTTCCACACGGCGTGCGCGGACAGGTCGCCGACGGGGGTGGTGACTCCGTCCGCGGCGACCTCGATGAGCCAGCGTTCCACGCGGAGTCCGGCCGCCTCGGGAGACCGCTCACCCCAGTCGTCGTACTCGCTCGGCGCCTCCGGGCGGGGTGCGTCGTTGTCGACGCGGCGGATCGTGACCGTCCCGACGCCGTCGAGCGGAAATCGCACTGTCATGCGCTGATCGCACAGAAGAACTCGATCGCGATGCCGTCGGGATCCCGCGCGGTGACGGCCCAGCCGTAGGAGACCTCCTCGAGCGGGCCGTGCTCGAGTCCGAGCTCCTCGAGGCGAGCGGCCCATGCGCGCACCTCCGCCTCGCTGGCGCACCCCAGGCCGAGGTGGTCGAGGCCGACGCGCGTGCAGTCGAACGAGCCGGCGGTCGTGTCGTGTCGGGTGACGCCGATGACCAGGCCGGACGTCCATTGCATCCGGACCCGTTCCCAGGTGGGCCCCTGCCGCTCGACGACGGTGGCCGGACCGAGGAGGCGCTGGTACCACTGTGCGCTTCGGGCCGTGTCCGTGACGGTGAGGGTGACGTGATGGATGAGGGGGGCGCTCATGCCTCCATCCTGCCGCCGTGTCGTCAACGGGTGCTCAGGGAGGCCCACGTACGCTGTGCCGGTGCATCGGCCGTCGAGGAGAACCCTGTCCGCGACGGTGGCCATCCTGACCGTGCTCGTCGTGGTGGGCGCGCTGATCGCCGCCAACCAGCTGGCCGAGAGCACCCGTCAGGTGACGTCGCAGCAGGCCGTCCTGACCACGACGCCCAAGGCGAACATCGCGGATGTGCCCATCTCGACCACCGGCCGGCAGATCAAGAACGTCGTCCTGGTCCTGGCCGATGACCTGGACTGGAAGCTCTGGAACGAGGTGCCCCGACTGAAGGCGCTGCAGACGCAGGGGATCACATTCTCGAACTATGTCGTGTCCGACTCGCTGTGCTGTCCGTCGCGCACGACGATCCTTCGCGGGCAGTACGTCCACAACCACCAGGTCGTCTCGAACGATGCGGTGAGCGGCGGCGGCTGGCCGACGTTCCGCGACAAGGGCTACCCGACCGACTGCCTGCCCACTTGGCTGCAGTCCGCCGGCGTGCACACTGGACTCGTCGGCAAGTACCTCAACGAGTTCCCGCAGACCCTCGCCGAGGCCCAGGCCAAGCAGCCGGGCTGGGACGACTTCGTCGTCCCGTTCACCAACGCGGCGGCCTATGCCGGCTACGACTATCTGCTCACGGACAACGGGATCCTGCAGCGCTACGGCAACGCGCCGAGCGACTTCCTCAACGACGTGCTCAACCGCAAGGCCGTCGAGTTCCTCGACGCCGCCCCGGACCGCTTCTTCCTCGAGCTGTCCTCGCTGACCCCACACCTTCCGGCCCCGGTCGCGCTGAGGCACCGCGGTTCGCACGCGTTCGCGCAGGCACCGCGTGACCCTGCGTTCGACGCGGCCATCAACAACCCGCCCTCGTGGCTGGCGGGCATCCAGCCGTTCGGCAGCGCGGCCATGCGGCGCATGGACGTCCTGTGGCAGCGTCGTGCGGAGTCGGCCGAGTCCTTCGCCGACTCAGTGCAGGCCGTGACGGACGAGCTGAAGCGCACCGGGCGCGACAAGGACACCCTGGTCCTGGTGACCTCGGACAACGGCTTCCACGTCGGCAGCTATCGCACGCGGCGCGGCAAGCGGACCGCCTTCGACGTCGACACCGTGGTGCCGATGGTGGCGATCGGCCCGGGCGTGCCGCACGGGACCGTCGTGTCGGCGATGACGTCGGAGACGGACCTCGCGCCGACCATCACCGCCCTGCTCGGGGTCGACAGTCCTGCCTGGGTCGATGGCCAGAGCATCGCGGGTTACTTCGACCCGACCTCGCAGACGTTCGGAGCCGACCCGAGCACGCGCACGGCGGCATTGAGCGAGAGTCTGGGCACGGCGCAGCCCGGCGACCCCGACTACGAGGTCTCCGCGCCCCCGGGTTTCGTCGCTCTCCGAACGAAGGAGTGGCTGTACGTGGAGTCGGTCAGCGGTGAGAAGGAGCTCTACAACCGCGCGAACGATCCGTACGAGCTCGACAACGTGATCGACACCGCACCCGCCGACACCGTGCTGGCCCTGCAGCGGCAGTTTGCCGCGATGAAGGACTGTGCGGGCGACACCTGTCGAGTGGCGGACTCACTGCCGGTGCCGTGATGCCGGCCCTGCGCGAGGCTCAGCCCGCGGACGCGGCGCAGATCGCCTCGGTGCTTCAGCGCAGTCGTCGTCAGGGGATGCCGTGGCTGCCAGTGCTGCACACGCCCGACGAGGATGTCGCCTTCTTCGGTTCGCTGGTGGCCGAACAGCGTGCCTGGGTGGTGGTCGAGGAGGACCGCATCATCGCCTTCGCGATAGCCGCGCAGGGGTGGCTCAACCACCTCTACGTCGACCCGGACCGGCAGGGCCGTGGCTGGGGCGCCCTGCTTCTGACGACGGCCAAGGCCGCGTTCCCCGACGGCGTGCAGCTGTGGGTCTTCGAGGCGAACGCGGCGGCGCGACGCTTCTATGCGGCGCACGACTTCGTCGAGGCCGAGCTGACCGATGGGTCCGGCAACGAGGAGCGAACGCCCGACGTCAGGATGGAATGGTCGCCGCGCTAGCCGATCTCGCCGCGCACGGCATAGAGCTCCGGGAAGAACGTCAGGTCGAGGGCGCGGCGCAGGAACGGCACACCGCTCGACCCGCCCGTCCCTGACTTCGAGCCGATGATGCGCTCGACCGTCTTCAGGTGGCGGAACCGCCAGGTCTGGAAGTTGTCCTCGACATCGATGAGCGACTCGCACGCCTCGTACTCCTTCCAGTACTCGTGCGAGTGGTCGTAGATGCGCGCGAACGTCGGGACGAGTCCGGGGTGCAGCTGCCACGGAAGCCGGACGTCGCGTTCGAGGACGTCGTCGGGGACCTGATGGCCCAGGCGGCTCAGGAACCGGAGGAACTCGTCGTACAGGGTCGGCTCGTCCATGAGCTGGAGCAGCATCGCGTGGACCTCGGCATCGTGGTCGAAGACCTGCAGCATGTCCGGGTTCTTGTTGCCGAGGATGAACTCGATGGCGCGGTACTGCCAGGACTGGAAGCCCGACGAGCTCTGCAGGTACGACCGGAACTGCGCGTACTCGCTGGGGGTGAGCGTGCCGAGCACACCCCACTGCTCGATGAGCGTGTGCTGGATGTGCTTGACGCGGGCCAGGCACTTCAGCGCCGGCTGGAGGTCGTCGTCCTGGAGGAGCGTGCGGGTGGCCCGCAGCTCGTGGAGCATCAGCTTGAGCCACAGCTCGGAAGTCTGGTGCTGGATGATGAACAGCAGCTCGTCGTGCCGGGGAGGGTCGCTCAGGGGCTGCTGCGCCGAGAGGACCAGGTCGAGCCTGAGGTAGTCGCCGTAGGACATCGCCTGCCGGAAGTCGCGGCGAACGGTGGTCTCCAACGGCCTCGTGTTGTCTGGATCCGTCACTTCGACTCCCTCGACTGGCGCTTCGCAAGGCTACTGAGAAGCCGCCTCCTGCGCGGCGTTCCTCACCACAGTGGCACCGCTGACTAGGCCGCGGCGCCACGGCGGCACGCCGTCGATCTCGATCTCGAGGCTGAAGCTCAGGAACGTCCGGATCAGGACGATCAGGCCGAGGACGGCGACGTTGGTCAGGGTCGGGGTGACCGCGACGGTGCGGATCAGGTCGCCGGCGACGAGGACCTCGAGGCCAAGCAGGATGACGCCGCCGAAGGACTGCCGCAGCGTCCGGTAGGTGGCCTTGCCGTCATGCGTCCTGGTGTAGACGCGCGCCGCGAGGAAGAACGCGAACAGCAGTCCGAACACGAGGATCAGGGCTGCGGCGATCTCGAAGGCCTGGGCGACCTGGAGCATCCAGTGGGTGTACGTGGCCTCGTCCATGTCGGGCTGCCTCCCGGGCGGTCGGATCAGGCCGTGACAGCCTGCTTCGACAGTAGCCGTTGCCCGATGAGGACGGCGGCCAGGTAGAGCAGGGCGGCGATCCCCAGCAGCAGCTGGTAGCCGAGCACGAGCGACAGGTACTCAAGGCAGCCGCCGACCATCGCGCCGAACAGGTTCGCCGCGAAGGCCGCCGTCGGGTTGGCCGCGTCCTTGAACCGCGTCGTGAACAGGAGGTTCGCGAAGAAGATCGGCGCGAAGGCCAGCACCACGGCGGCGGCGAGCCGGACGGGGACCGGCAGGCCGAGCAGGGCCGCGTTCGGGATGAGGAACGCGATGGCCAGCGAGCCGAACAGGGCCGGGATGATCACCTTGCGCGGGATCACGTGCCCCCGTCGGGCTGTTCGCTGGGTGACCTCGATGGCGGCGAGGACGGCGAGGAGAACGCCCGTGAAGACCAAGGCATTGACCACCCACGTCGTGCCGAAGAGGAGGGCGAACGTGGTGACTGATCGCGTCTCGAGCAGGAGGAAGGCTGCGCCCATGAAGAACAGGTCGCCGTACCCGCGCATCGTCTTGAACGGCCCGCCGAAGACGCGGATGCCGATGAGGGAGACGCCGAGGATCAACGCGATGATGATCAGGTAGAGCGGCGGGATGGTGCGGTCCTTGAGGTACAGGAACGGCCGGTCGTCGATCGCCGGGGCCGGGATCTCGCCGCCGGCGGCGGCGATGGCCGCGCGGTCCCACACGGCGTTGGGTGCGCAGACCGCGTTGGCGGCGTCCTTGGCCACCGTGATGGCGGCCAAGGACTGCCCCTGGAACTGGTCGAGACATGGGTCGTGGCCGAAGACCTCGTTCACCGTGCCGGCGAGGCGGTTGATCAGCCAGGGCTCGCGGTAGTAGTTGTACATCGCAAAGACGCCAGCATCGGTCAGGTGATCGCGGGCGGTCTCGATGGACTGCTTCGTGAACAGGTAGGACTCCAGTCGGAGCTGGCTCGACCCCGACACGAGGGTCAAGGAGTCCGGCAGCGCGAACAGGATGAGGTCGTACTTGTCATTGTTGCCCGACAGGAAGGCCCGCCCGTCGTTGATGTGCACGGTGACCCGCGGGTCGTCGTAGGGCTTGTTCGGGTTGACCTGGCTGCCGATCTGCTGGATGCGCGGATCGATCTCGACCGCGTCGACGTGCTTGGCGCCCTTCGCGAGGGCCAATGCCACGTCGGTGCCCGTGCCCGCGCCGACGATCAGGACGTTGTTGAGCGGGTTGTCGATGGCTCGCTCGTACGGCTTGCCGTACACCGCCTCGACCTTGAGTCGCTCGTTGACGTCCATGACGTTCTGGTGCGGGATGCCATTGACCTGGACGTGCGTGAACTCCTGCGCGGTGCCCACGTTGTAGGTCGTCGTGTTGACCTTGTAGTACGGGGACCACGAGACGCCTGCGCCGAGGGACTCGAACACCAGAGCGCCGATGACGATGGCCATCGCGATGCGGGAGACCCACGGCAGCTTGAAGCCGTAGAGCGCCCACAGGGCGATGAACGTGACGACGGGCCAGACCCACGAGGGTGCCCGTAGGAACGAGATCAGCGTGAAGAGGAGGGTGCCGCCGATGGAACCGACGATGTCCCAGCGGTAGGCGTCGAGCGCCTTGAACTCGCGGAACGCCCGGCCGGTGATCTCGCCGAGCATGGTCATCGTGATGGCGATGACGATGAAGACCAGGGGGAGCGTGACCCACGATGGCAGGCCGGACGGGGTGACCTCCGTGAAGAAGATGAGGTCCTTCCCGCCCACCTCGATGGTCGCGGGGAAGAAGGTGATGAACAGGACCACGATGAGCAGGCCGAGTGGGGCGTATCGGCCCATGTCGCGCTGGTACCGCGAGCGCAGGAAGCCCAGGCCGATGCCCAGGAACGAGGCCAGCAGGATCAGGTTGCTGAAGTACGACAGGTGGATCAGGTTCGCGCCCGCCCAGCGGATGAGGGCCAGCTGGACGAACAGCATGAGGGCACTGGCAGCCATGAGGCGCCAGCGCCCCGTCAGGACGCGAGCGTAGGCCGGTGCTGCTTTCGTTGCGGTCGTGGTCACCGCGGCACCCTAACAAGTCCTTAGCAGGGGCCCCGCAGGGGTGACGGCGGGGGTCGAGGATCCGGACCGGGAATCCTTGACCCCCGCCGTCATGGGGGGATGGGCTTACCTAGCGGGGACTAGGCGCCCTTGGGGTGGCTGTCGCGGCCGTTGCGGACGCCGTCGCCGTCCTCATCGCCGTCCTTGGAGTTGAGCAGGTTGTCGCCGTCGATGTTCGTATCGAAGCGGTTGAGGATGCCGTCGCCGTCGATGTCGAGCTCGCGGAGGCTGCTGTCGAGGAGCTTGTCGCCGTCGATGTCGAGCTCGCGCAGGCTGCTGTCGAGGAAGCCGTCACCATCGATGTCGAGCTCGCTGAACGCATTGTTGAGAAGGCCGTCCTCATCGATGTCGTCGCCGAAGAGGTCGTCCGAGAAGTCGTCGCCTGAATCCTCGGCGTCGTCGTCGCCGTCATCCGAGAAGACTGCGGCGGCGGTCGGTGCGGGCAGGGTCGTGGCCGTGGGCGCCGGCGTCGCGGTGCCACGCTCGGCGATGTCCTGCGCCGAGTCGGTTCCGCCGTTGCCACCGGACTGCGACGTGCCGTTGTCGTCGGCACCGTGATCGAGGCGCGCTGCCGCACCGGCCGAGGGAGCGGTCACGAGCAGCGCGGCAAGGACGGCGCTGGATGCGGTCGCTGCGACCAGGGCGGAAAGTGTGCGCGTGCGGGTCATGTTTCCTCCTTGAAGTCCGTGGAGCGGTTTTCCCCGGACAGGGAGGAACGTATGTTCGCGCCGGTGAAGGGCACCCCCGTGCGCAGCAAGAGCAAGGTAAACCTAACCCCCCCAAAGTTGGGGATGGGGAAGGGTTTTCGGCGGTCGCTAGCGCACGCGCACCGAGGCGGCGCCACTGTTGTAGCCGGACTTCTTCGCTGTTGCCGAGGACTTGCCACGGCTCGAAGCCGACAGCGTGACCTTGCCGCTCGCGTTCGTCGTGCCGCTGTGGCCCATGAACTTCACGGTCGCGCTCTTGACCGGATCACCGGCGTCGGTGACGGTGAAGGTGACCGACGAGCCACGCCGTGCCGTGGCGGGCGACGCGCTGACGCTCAGGGTGCGCAGGGCCTGGGTGTGGAAGACATTGACCTTCTCGTTGGCGTCACTCGCGGTGACGACCACGTCGAGGGCCCCGTCGGTGGCGGAGGATGCCGTCTTCCACAGGTCGGCCTGGCCGTGCGGGATCCCCCACGAGCCGATCGATCCGAGCTTCGTGGCCGCCTTGTTCGTGTGAACGACCTTGACCTTGTCGCCCTGGATGTAGGTGAGCCACAGGCGGCCGCTCGGGTCGGCAGCCAGGCTGATCGCCGACGACTGGGGCGCGGGGACGTCGAGGGTGTTCGTCGTGCCGACCTGCCAGATGCGGATGGACTTCACCGAGGGGTAGCCCATGCTGTAGGCGGCGTAGACCCCGCCGCCGGCGCGGCCCACGAGCGCGATGCGCTGTGACGGCGACGACGTGTTGGTGCCGTACTCGTTCGTCGTGACCGACCCGGGAGCCTGGGTGAAGGGCCCGGCCGGGACGATGCTGCCCACCTGGACGCCCATCTCTGTCGTCCCGCTGCTGTTGCTGAAGAAGGCTCCGTAGACCGCACCCGTGGCGGCGTCGCGCGCGCCCGCGGCGTCGTAGCCGCAGCAGCCGGTGAGGGCGAAGTGGCCGTCCGAGCCGTCGGGGGCCGGATCGCTGGGGGAGATGCCCACATGCCATGAGATCCCGCTGGTCGTACCGGCATTGCCCACCCAGATCGGCTGATCGCCGGCGACGACGTCGTTTCCATAGCTGCCGTAGGCGGTAGTGGTGTGCGAGAGGGTGCCGGCTCCGACCGTGTAGGTGACCCCATCCCCCGACGTCGCGTAGTACTCAGCGCCTGAGGTGTAGGGGGCGCCCGTGGTGGTCGACTGGAGCCCGCTGAAGGCGAGGAAGCGCTGCCCACCCTGCGAGATCAGGGCGGCATCGCCGGTGACCCCGGCCCAGTTCGAGATGATCTCGTGAGACGGCGACACGATGTTCCCGGCCCCGCCGACGATGGCCGTGTAGTAGTTCTCGCCGCTCGTGCCCTGTCCGCGCCAGATGACGGAGAGGTCGGAGCCGAAGCGCGCGACAGTCGGCTGGTCGGTGATCGACATGCGGGGGAGCGACGTCGCGGCGGAGAAGGTGGACAGCTGGGTCCAGTCCCCGGGCGCCGCGGTTGCTGCCGGCGCCGACGTCCAGACCATCGCCGCGGCCAGTGAGCCGATGGCCGCCGCCCCGAGAATGCTGCGTGTTCGCGTCTTCACGATGTCCCCCTCCGAGTGGGGCAGCCGCGCGGAAGCGGTGCTCACCACTGGGGAGGCTATCGGAGCGCTGAGGCTAAGGCCGGGATAAGTCGGCCATGGCGACGACGCGGTCGGCCATGTCCGCGGCCTCCTTGGGGTCGTGGGTCACATGGATCGCGCCGACCCCTTCGCGTCGCAGGGTGGCGGCGACGTCGAGCGCCAGTCGCTGGCGCAGTTCGGTGTCGAGCGCGCTGAACGGCTCGTCGAGCAGGAGTACCGCCGGGCGCGGGGCAAGGGCCCGGGCCAGCGCCACCCGCTGGGCCTGGCCGCCGCTGAGCTCGTCGACGCTGCGGTCTCCGTAGCCGGGCAGGTCGAGCCACTCGAGCAACTCGGCGGACCGCCGTCGGGCCTCCTCCTTGGGAGTGCCCTGGCGCCTGAGGCCGTACATGACGTTGTCCTGAACTGACAGGTGCGGGAACAGGAGCGGCTCCTGGAAGACCAGGCCGACGCCGCGCTCGTGGATCGGCACCGTCGTGACCGCTCGGCCGTCGACGCGGATCGTCCCTCCGAGTGCCGGCACGACGCCGGCGATGGTCGACAGCAGGGTCGACTTGCCGCTGCCGCTCAGGCCGACGATGGCCACGATCTCGCCCGGCAGCACCGTGAGGTCGATGCCCTCGGCGACGAGTCGGCCCGGGTACCCGATCGTCAGGGCCTGCGTCTCGAGGCGCGGAACCGTCATGCGGCGGCTGTCCGGGGGCGCAGGCGCCCCGTCCCGAGCCGGTCCACGAGCAGCACGATGCTGAGCGTGAGGATCACGAGGATGACGGCCAGCACGGCGGCGACGCCATAGGACTGCTCGCCGGGGCGGCTCAGCAGCCGCACGATCTGAACGGGAACGGTGGGGCTTCCGGCGCGGGTGAGGAAGGACGCTGCACCGAACTCGCCGAGCGATACCGCACAGGCGAGGCCGGCCGAGGCGAGCATGACCACCCGCAGCACGGATCCGTAGGCGGTGAGGAAGGCTCGAGTCGGCCGTGCGCCGAGCGAGGCCGCCACGGCCATCGGTCGTGCGTCGGCACCCAGCAGGGCCGGCGCGACGACGGCCACCACGAGGGGCACGGCCACCAGCGAGTGCGCGATGGGCACGAGCAGGCCCGAGCCGCGGAGATCGATGGGCGGCCGGCCGAAGGCGAGCAGGGTGCCCAAGCCCAGGGTCGCCGACGAGATGCCGAGCGGGACGATGGCGAGCAAGGACATCACCCGGGTGCGGCCATGCGTGAGCACGGCTACCGCGGCAAGCCCGCCGACGACGCACGCGACGACGGCGCAGATGACGGCGAAGGCGAGGGACGTCGCCAGCGCCGACAGGGGAGAGCCGATGCGACTGGTCCCGGCATCGACGGAGGTGACGCCCGTCCACCAGGCGAGGCTCCAGGATCCGGCGGCCCGGAACGACGTCACGACGAGTGCTGCCACGGGGGCGGTCACGATCGCGAGGGTTATCGCGGCGGTGCCGAGGACTCCGATTCGCCCGGCGGGATCACTCGGCACCGGCCGCAGCGTCACGGGCCGCATGCGTCGGCGAGTCGATCTGCGACTGGCAAGCATGCCTGCGGCGAGGACACTGCTCACGAGCACCAGCTGCACCACGGCGGTCGCGGCAGCTCCGGGGAAGTCGAGAAGGACGGACGTCTGTCGCAGGATCTGCGACTCGAGCGTCCGCGTGGAGGCGTCGCCGAGCAGCAGCACGATGCCCAGCGAGGTGAACGAGAAGATGAACACGACCGATGCACTGGACGCGATCGCCGGCCGCAGCGTGGGCAGTGTGACGGTCCTGAACGCGGTCCAGCGGGTTGCGCCGAGGGTCCGCGCCACGTTCTCGAAGTTCGGATCATGCTGCGCCCACTGCGATCCGACGATGCGCACCACCACGGCGAGGTTGACGTAGGCATGCGCCAGCACGACCAGCACGAACCCCTGCGGGACCCCCGGCCCGAGCAGGCTGCGGAACGCCAGGGCCACGACCACGGTGGGCAGCACGAAGGGAACCGTCACGGCCGCCTGCGCGAGCGCCCGACCCCTGAATCCGTAGCGCGACACCACGTTGGCGATGGGCAGACCAACGGCGACGGCCAGGATCGTGCTGGCCGACGCCTGAACGAGCGCCAGCGGCACGACGTGCCAGGTGCTCGCGGCGACCAGCCGCGTCCAGCCCGTCGGGTCGACGACATGCGAGCCCAACACGCCCAGCGGATAGGCCAGGAAGACCGTGAGGAAGGTGGCCGGCACCAGCCACGCCCAGTTCAGCCACCGCGGGACGTTCAGCGGTTCATCACCGTGCCCCAGTCGGCGAGCCAGGTGCTCACGTTGTCGGCGACCTGCTGCGGGTCGAGCTGCAGGGGGTTGTCGACCTTGGCGGCGAACTTGGTGAAGACCTCGCGGAGGGGTGACGCCGGAGCGCGCGGGGAAGACGAACATCGACAGTGGGACGTCGGCCTGGACCGGCTCGGACAGCAGCCAGTCGATCACCTTCTTCGCGCCCTCGGGATTGCTGGCTCCGGCCAGCACGCCCGCGTACTCCACCTGGCGGTAGCAGCCGTCCGTCATGACCGAGGTGGATGGTGTAGTCGGCTTCGGGTCGGCTGCGTACACGATCTCGGCCGGCGGGCTCGTGGCGTAGGAGACGACCAGCGGGCGGTCGCCGTTGCCGCCGCCCGCCGTGAAGGCGCCGGTGTACGCGTCGGTCCACGAGCCGGCGACCTTGACGCCGTTGGCGTCGAGCTTCTTCCAGTAGTCCTGCCATCCGTCGCCGTAGCGGGCGATCGTTGCGAGCAGGAAGGCGAGGCCCGGGGAGGAGGTGCCGGGGTCCTCGACGACGAGCTTGTCGCGATAGGCGGGCAGCGTCAGGTCGTCGAGGGTCTTCGGGGCGGGTGTGCCGGCCTTGGCGAAGTAGGCGTCGTCAATGTTCACGCACACGTCGCCGTAGTCGATCGGCGTGACGAAGCCGCCAGACGTGTCCTTCGCCAGGGCGGGGGTCACACTGCCCAGCTCCGGCGAGGTGTACGCGTCGAACACGTTCGCGGCGAGTGCCTTGCTGATGAGGGTGTTGTCGACGCCGAACATCGCGTCCGCGGTCGGGGAGCCCGCAGCGAGGATGGCGCCCGCGACCATGGCGCCCGCATCGCCACCGGTCACGACCTTGACCGTGATCCCGGTGCGCTTGGTGAAGTCGGCCAGGAGTGCGTCGCTCACCGCGAACGAGTCGTGGGCCAGCAGTGTCACCGTGCTGCCCGCCGTCGGTGAGGACAACGAGGCGGTCGCTGAAGCCAGACCCGGCGGCGAGGAGGTCGAGGTTGCCGTGCTTCCTGTGCTGCAGGCCGCCGTCAGTGCGAGGGAGCCGATGGCCAGGGCCAGGGTGCCTCGTCGTGCTGCTCGTGATCGGAAATCGCCCATGTCGTCCCTCCGCTGGCATTACCCAGATCAGGTCTATGGGTCGGTAGGAGCGGCTACCCTCTCAGCCCGCCGATCTCGCGAGCTCCCCGGATACCTACAGGGTAATCCCGTGGTCCCTGGACCGCTCTGGGAGGCTGGGGCTATGGAGGACATGGATCGTCAGATCATCGGGCTGCTCTCTGCCGACGGGCGGATGTCGCTTGCCGACATCGCGCGCGATACGGGCCTGTCCACCTCCGCGCTCCACCAGCGGGTGCGCCGGCTCGAGCAGCGGGGCCTGATCACCGGATACCGGGCGGAGGTCAACTACCGCGCGGTCGGCCTTCCGCTGACCGCCTTCGTCTCGCTGACGCCGATCGATCCCGCCGCACCGGACGACGTCCCCGAGCGACTGGCCGGCATCGACGAGATCGAGTCGTGCTGGTCGGTGGCCGGCGCGGAGGCCTACATCCTCAAGGTGCGAGTCGCCGAGCCCGCAGACCTCGAAGAGCTGCTCACCCGGATCCGCACCTCGGCGAACGTCTCTACGCGCACGACCATCGTCCTGTCCACCTCCTTCGAGAACCGGCCGCACGTCCTTCCCTGAACCTCCGTCGGAGCGTGCCGCCGCCGTAGCCTTGAGGCATGACCGACAAGGTGAACGCCGCTTTCACGTCAGAGGATCCGTGGACACCGGTGTCGCCGAAGCTCGTGACCGCCCGGCGGATCACGCTGGCACTGGCGTACGTGCTGGTGGTCGCCGGCATCGTGATCCTCGTCGTGGCCGACGGCGTGCCCACCTGGGTCCCCGTGGCGGTCGCGGTGGCGGCGGTGGTCGTCTTCGAGTGGCTCTGGTGGCTGATCGGCCGGCGCGTCCGCTCCTTCGGCTACAGCGAACGCGGCGACGACCTGCTGGTGACCAGCGGCATCATGTTCCGGCGGCTGGTCATCGTTCCCTACGGTCGGATGCAGCTCGTCGATGTGAAGGCGGGGCCGATCGACCGCTGGTTCGGGATCACGACCGTCCAGCTGCACACCGCGGCGGCCACGACGGACGCGAGCATCCCCGGCCTGCTGCCCGACGTCGCGGCCGACCTGCGCGATCGACTGGCGCGGCGCGGCGAGCAGCGATCCGCGGGGCTGTGACCGTGTCCGATCCTGCGATGCCTCCGAGCGGGTCGCCCAGCAGCATCGGCGACGACTTCGGCCTGGGCTTCCAGCTGCCCGGAACGGGCACTGTCGATGATCAGGGCCGCCGCCGGGTGCACCCGATCACGCCCCTCGTGCACGGCGCCTCCGCGATGCCGATCGGCATCTTCATCGTGATCGTCATGGGCATCGGGAGTGGCGCGGCCTTCGGCCTGGCAGGCGCTGCCCTCTTCGTGGTGGCCTTCGTCGTCCTGCCTGTCGTGGTCGCCGGCTGGTCGTACCTCGTGTGGCGCAACCTCTGGTACTGGTTCGACGCCGACGGCGACTTCCGGGTCGACTCGGGAGTGATCACCAAGCAGGAGCGGCGGGTCCAGCTCAGCCGCCTGCAGTCCGTCGACGTCGCCCAGCCGCTGATCGCCCGGCTGTTCTCGATGGCGGAGCTCACCGTCGAGGTCGCCGGTGCCGAGGGATCCAAGCTCAAGCTGCAGTTCCTCACCCTCGAGGATGCGCGCGCCCTTCGCGCCACGATCCTGGCGCGGGCTGCCGGCCTGCGGCACGACACCACCGAGGCGCCTGAGGCCGCCATCACGTCGGTGGCGCCCCGCGACCTGGCCGTCTCGCTCCTGCTGCGCAGCTCGACTGCGTTCCTCCTGCTGCTGTCGATCGCGATCCTCACGGTGTCGTTCCTCACCGGTGGCGTCGGGGGACTGCTCGTGGCGCTCGTGACCGGCGGCATCCCGATCCTCATGGTCGTGTCCGAGTTCATCAAGTACTTCAACTTCACGGTGAGCGAGTCTCCCGACGGGCTGCGGCTGCGGTTCGGCCTCGCCAAGACGGAGGCCCGGACCGTTCCCCCTGGCCGGGTGCAGGCCATCGAGTACGTCGAGCCGCTGCTGTGGCGCCGACAGGGATGGGTTCGGGTGCGGGTGAACATCGCCGGAATGGGCGGACAGGACCGCCAGGGCAACAAGGAGGAGACCCTCCTCCTGCCGGTCGGCACGATGGACGAGGCGCATGCCGTCGTCGCACGGGTCTTCCCCGACGTCGACGTGGAGGCGCTCGAGTGGCGGCCCGCGCCACGGCGCAGCAGACGGCGTTCGTTCATCCAGTGGTCACGCCTGGCCGTGGCGTGGGACGACACCGTGTTGGCGGCACGCTCGGGTCGGGTCACGAGGAGGGTGTCGGTGATCCCGCACGTGCGTACTCAGTCGGTCCGCCTGACGCAGGGACCGTGGGAGCGATCGCTGCAGCTGGCCAGCATGCACGTCGACACGACGCCGGGACCGGTCAAGGTCTCGGCGCTGCACCTCGATGCGTCGTTCGCCGATCAGGTGGCTCACGAGCAGGTCACCCGTGCCCTGCACGCCCGCGCTGCCGACCGGTCGATTCGATGGGCTGCCGAAGAGCCCCCCGACGATCAGGCGTAGGCGGCGGACATCTCCGCAGCGACCGCGGCGCTGAAGCGCTCCACGTCGTCCTCGGTGGTATCCCACGAGCACATCCAGCGGACCTCGCCAGTGCTCTGGTCCCACGTGTAGAAGCGGAACTGCTGCTGCAGCCGCTCGGTGACATCGGCCGGCAGGATCGCGAAGACGGCATTGGCCTGGCGAGGGCGGACGATCTGAACGCCCGCGACGGTGCTGACGCGCGCTTCGAGCAGCGCGGCCATGTCGTTGGCGTGCGAGGCGTTGCGCAGCCAGAGGCCGTCGGACAGCAGCGCCAGCAGCTGCGCGCTGACGAATCGCATCTTGCTGGCCAGCTGCATCGATGACTTGCGCAGGAAGTCGACGCCGGGCGCAGCATCGGGGTTCAGCACGACGACGGCCTCGCCCAGCATGAGACCGTTCTTGGTGCCGCCGAACGAGACCGCATCGACGCCGGCATCCGTGGTGAAGGACCTGAACCCGGTGCCCAGGGCGGCCGCGGCGTTCGAGAGTCGAGCGCCGTCGACGTGCGTGTGCATCCCGAGACGGTGCGCGTGGGACGTGATGGCGGTGATCTCCTCGACGGAGTACAGGGTGCCGAGCTCGGTGGACTGCGTGATCGTGACGGCGCCCGGCTGGGCGCGATGGACGTCGCCGAAGCCCCACGCCTGCGTATCGATGAGCTCCGGAGTCAGCTTGCCGTCGGTTGTCGGGATGGTCCACAGCTTGAGGCCGGCACCGTGCTCGGGCGCCCCGCCCTCGTCGACGTTGACATGCGCACTCGCGGCGCACACGACCGCCTCCCAGCGCCGGGTCATCGCCTGCAGGGCGACGACGTTGGCGCCGGTGCCGTTGAAGACGGGAAAGACCTCCGCCCGTGACCCGAAGTGGTCCTTCACGGCATCAGACAGTCGCGCAGTCACCGCGTCATCACCGTAGGCGACGTCGTGACCGGTGTTCGCCCGAGCGATCGCCTCCATGACCTCCGGGTGGACCGCCGCGTAGTTGTCGCTGGCGAAGCCGCGCCACGGTTCCGCGTTGGTCATGCCGCTCCCTGGTCGTTCGTCATGAGGCTGGTTGGTCGCTGGTCAGGTCAACTCGTGCGCCGTTGCCTATGTCGCCGGTGCAGTCGGCGGCGATGCGCGTGGCGAGATCGTTGACGTGGGTGTAGCCCGGCCAGGCCTTCGACGGATCATCCGCGATCATCGCGTCGGTGAGCAGGGCCTTGACGGCGACGACCACGGACCGGGCTTTCGTGTCCTTGAAGTAGTCGGCGACGCCCTCCATCCATGCCTCGCTGGCACGCTTGGCTGCGGCGTAGGCGATGTTGCCGACGGTCGGACGGGCGGCCGTCGTGCTGGTGACCATGAACGCACGACCGTTCGGGGAGGCCTTCACTGCCTCGCCGAAGACCGCGGTGAGGACCGCAAGCGTGCCGACCACCGGAGGGTTGAGCGCCAGCCAGTTCTCGACCGACGCTGCGTCGAGCGTCGTGGAGCCACGCCATCCGCCGACCAGGTGCACGATGACGTCGACTCGGCCGAGTCGCGCGAGAAGGTCGTCGCGCAGGTCTGTCGTCGCGGCCACGTCGCCGAGATCCACCTCGAAGGCCTCGGCGTCGCCGCCCACCGCGTCGGCCGCCCTCCGGGCGTTGGACAGTCGGTGGTCGACGAGGACGACGTGGTATCCGGCCGCCTGCAACGCGGATGCGGTCGCGGTGCCGGCAGCACCGGCACCCGCTACGACGGCGACGGGACTCATGCGGTGATCCCCGCGGTCTCGGCGATGGTCGGGGAGAGCTTGCGCTGGAGCGAGTCGAAGAACACGTTCAGCGGGAACTCATCGGGCAGCACGACGTCGACCATAGCCTTCGGCTCGCCGTCGAGGGGCAGTGCCTGCGCACCCTTGGCCCACACCGATGCCGGGCTCGGCTCGACCAGGCCGGCGACGAACTCGTGGGCTGCGATCCACTGCGCAACACGTGAGCGATCGATGCCACCGCGGTAGAGGGCCTCGACCTCGTCGCACAGCGCGATCATCGAGCCCGTGACGCGGTCCCAGTCGATCGTGAGGGTGTTGTCGGTCCAGCGCAGGACGTCGGCGCGGTGCAGCCACGCGAAGATGATCTGGCCGCCGAGTCCGTCGTAGTTGCGGGTGCGTGATCCGGTGATCGTGAATCGGAAGAGCCGGTCGAAGAGGATCGCGTAGCGGATGAATCGCCCGAGGTGCAGGTCGCGCTCGTCGAGCACGAGGGTCTCCCGGAACGTGGCGAGGTCGCAGCGCAGCTCCTCCAGCGCGTACATCCAGTACGGCATGCGCTGCTTGATCATGAACGGATCGAACGGCAGGTCACCGTGGCTGTGCGTGCGATCGTGGATGAGGTCCCACAGCACGAAGGTCTCCTGTGCGAGGTCCTGGTCGTTCAACAGCAGGTCGACGTCAGCGGGCAGCGACAGGCGCAGCGTGTCGGTCGCCGTGCGCGCGACGAGCCGGAAGCGCGCTGCCTCGCGGTCGCAGAAGATGCCACCCCAGTGGAACTCGGGCGTCTCGCGGGTCGCCACGGTCTCGGGGAAGAAGACGGCCGAGTGGGTGTCGTAGCCCTTGGTGAAGGCGACGAACTCGATCGGCACGAAGGCGGCGTTGTCGTAGTGCGACGCCTCCTGCTCGGCGAGCCATTCGGGCCAGAACGTCCGCGTGATGACAGCCTCGATGTTGCGGTTCGGATTGCCGTTCTGGGTGTACATCGGGAAGACCGCCAGGTGCTCCACGCCGTTCTCACGGCCGAGGTCAGGACGGAACAGGCTCAGCGAATCCAGGAAGTCCGGGACGGCGAAATCACTGGCGGCCCACGACTGCAGGTCGACGATCGTCGCGGCCAGGTGGTCGGCCTGGTGCGAGAAGCGGGGGGCCAGCGCTGCCACGGCCGCGACGATGACGTCGACCTGGCCCTGAGCCTCCGCCTGGTCGTGGCTGGTGAGATCGATGGATCCGTCGGCCGACTGCATCACGCGAATGGCCTCGACGGCGCCCTGGAGGGTGAGCCAGTCGTCGTCGCTGGCCGCCCAGGTCGAGCGGCGAGCGGCTTCGGAGCGGGCTGCGCGACCGGCGGCCGCCCAGGTCATCAGGTTGAGCCACAGCTGGTCGTGGTCAAGGTCGGTGATCGAGTCGTCGCCGAAGAGGTCCGAGTCGGCAGCGACGACGACCCGCCCGCCGGTCGTCGTCGCGGTCATCACGAGGCCCGCGGATGCCGGAGCCGCCGAAGCCGTTGTTCGGGCCACCGCTTCGAGGGACACGACTTCGCCGGCGGGGGCACTGTGGAGACTCCCGGCCCGGTAGAAGCAGGCCGCCGACACGCCCGCGGTGAGGTCATGCCGTGGACCGCGAACGAGGTCGGCAAGGACCCAGGTGGGCACGTCCTTGTAGCAGTGCGCCGGGTCCTGCGCCGTGGTGTTGTCGATCGCGATGCCGAACCGCGCGGTGAGGTCGGCGAAGTTGTTGCCGTACTTCGGCTGCTCGGTCTCGGCGAGCACCACGAGTCCGCCGCCGCCGAGGACGAAGCGCTCGATCGTGTCGAGCTCGTCGGCCGACAGTCGAGGGCTGCCGACCCCCGTGGTGTTCTCCCAGGCGTCGTCGGCGGCGTGCGGCAGGACGAGCGCGTCGATACCGGCGAGCGCCTCGTCATCGATCGGCCCCGAGGCGTGCACGCTGATCGCCAGTCCGGAGCGCTGCGCGCTGGCGGCCGCGATCGCGTAGGAGGCGTCGGCGGGATTCACCGGGTTCATCAGCGCCGCCAGCTCCGGGCGGGTGGTCCACGCCTGGCGGTGGGACTCGTCGATGAGGACGCGGGCGAGGGGGCGCATGGCTGCTCCGTCAGGGATGGGTGTGGAAGGACAATATGAGACAAAGAGGCTAGCAGACCGGACAACATCCGGCGAACAGGTGAACTGAAGGGCTCTCGTCCGGTTACTACGGCGTCGCGAGGGACTGCAGTTTCGTCCAGGTGAAGAAGCCGAGGGCCACGATGAGGGCGAATCCCAGGGCCAGCAGGAGGGTCAGGGGGTCCCAGCCGAACGCCAGGAGCCGAACCACCGCTGCGCCTCCCATCATCAACGCCGCGAAGCCCTGCAGGAACAGCGAGAAGCGCAATGCTCGTCGCAGCGCACCTTCGGGATCGGGCACGAAGGCAGCGTCGTCGGGCATGTCTTCATCCTGTCACGCTCCTAGACTCGGGAACTGTGGTGACAGAGGTGCGGGCGGGCAGCATCGTCCGACTCTCGCCGACCGCGCCCGCACCGGACACCAAGGTCGATCTCGTCGTCATCGGCGGAGGCATCACCGGAGTGAGCGTGGCCCGCGAGGCGAGCGCGAATGGCATGTCCGTCGTCCTCATCGACAAGGCGGACTTCGGCTCGGGCACCTCCTCAGCGACCACCAAGTACATCCACGGCGGCATCCGCTACCTCGAGACCATGGAGGTCGGGGTCGTCCGAGAGAGCCTGCGCGAGCGGCGCATCCTGGCGCTCGCGGCACCGCACCTGGTGCGACAGCAGCGGTTCCTCATGCCGGCATGGACGTGGAGCCGGCCCAACGCCCCCGTGATCGGCCTCGGCATCGGCCTGTACGGCGGACTCGCCTACGACCGCAACCGCGACGTTCCGGACTCGCTTCGGATTCCCCGGTCGTCGTGGCTGTCGAAGAGCACCGTGCTGCGTGACGTGCCGTGGCTGCAGGGTGACGACCTGCGCGGTGCCTGGGCCTACTACGACACCCTCAACCTGTTCCCCGAGCGCCTGCTGCTCGAGTTCCTGTTCACCGCGGTTCAGCAGGGAACGGTCGCCATCAACTACTGCCGCGCCACCTCCTTGGTCTTCAGCCCGCCGGACGATGACGGCGATCGGGCCGTGAGCGGCGTCCGGGTGCAGGACACGCTGACGGGTGAGGAGCGTGAGCTCTCCGCCGCGATCGTCGTCAATGCCGCCGGTCCGTGGGTCGACGAGGTGCTCACCGGCATCGAGTCGAACGTGCATGTGCTGCGCTCCAAGGGAGTGCACGTCCTCGTGTCGAGCATCGACGGCATGCGGCAGAACGACGCCGTGTTCGCCCGCGCGCACTCAGGCGGCCACGTCATCGTGTCGCCGTGGATGGGTCGGCTGCTGATCGGGCCGACGGACACCGCGATCGACGAATCGGTGGACGACGCGCACGCCGAGGCGATCGGATGTGTCGTTGGTACTGGACACGCTCAACCAGACGCTGGCTGACGGCGTCGCCCCGCTCACTGCCGCCGATGTCATCGACACGACGGTCGGCGTCCGCCCGTTGATCGGCACGGGCGAGTCGCAGTCGTACAACGCGAGCCGCCGGCACGAGGTGCACGACCATGCCCCGGAGGGCTATCCCGGGCTCTTCTCGATCCTCGGCGGGAAGTGGACCACGGGTCGCGCCACCGCCGAGCACCTGCTTCGAGTCCTTGCCTCCTCCGGGTACTGGCCGGGCCATTCCCTCGTGTCGACGCGCAGATCCGCGGTGAGCTCGGCATGGTCGTGGGCGGATGACCCGACGCCGTACGTCGAGGGTGTCGTCCAGTCGTGGGCACGGTTGGGCATCGAGCGGCCCGTCGTCGAGACGCTCACCATGCTGTACGGCACGACGGCAAACGACGTGCTCGCTCTCGCGGCTGCTGATCCGTCGTTGGCGCAGCGCGTCTCTGACCGCCCGGGCGTCTACGACATCGCAGCGCAGATCGTGTGGGGGATCCAGCACGAGGGTGCGCGCACCCTCGCCGACCTGATCGATCGCCGCATGACCATCGGGTCACTCGGCGGGATCACCGAGCAGGAGATCGACGCGATCGCCGGATGGGCCGGTCCGCTGCTCGGCATCGATCCGCAGGAGGCCGCCCGCGACGAGCTCGACAGGCGTGCGGCGCTCAGGTCGATGTGGGAGTGATGGTCGGGGCATTCCACGAGGTGATGACGTGCTGCTCGTGCTCGTAGCCGAGGGACGACAGCCGTGCCGGGTCGAGGGCGAACAGCCGGCCCGCGTCCGCTGACAGGCCCAGCCACCGAGCGGTCAGCATGCGCAGCACGTGGCCGTGCGCGACGAGGATGCAGTCCTTGCCCTGCGCGAGAACCGGAGCGCAGCGGGCGATCACGCGGTCAGCGCGCACTCCGACCTCCGTGGGCTGCTCCCCGGGCGTGCTGCCGCGCGGGATGCGGTGGTTCCAGATGAGCCAGGACGGATCGTCGAGCTCGGCGCGGATCTCCGCGGTCGTGCGGCCCTCCCACGCGCCGTAGTCCCACTCGAGCAGGTCTGCTGTGGTCTCGTCAGGCACCAGGCCGGCGAGTCGGGCCGTCTCCCGCGCACGGGCGAGTGGGCTGCACAGGACGAGGCCGGCATGGATCGACGCGACCTGCGATGCGATCGCGGCGGCGTTCGTCCGCCCTCGGTCGGTCAGAGGGACGTCGGTGAGACCGGTGTGCCGTCCGCTGCGACTCCACTCCGTCTCGCCATGGCGGATGAGCCAGATTGCCGTCACGCTGCTCGTCCCCTTCGCCGCTTCTGCAACGTGAAGATACCGAGCGCCCCCAGGCCCACGAGCAGCTGCGGCAGGAACCACACCAGTCGCCAGATGAGGTCCGCCGCGATCGCCGTCGTCGACGACATCCCGAACTGGGTCAGCAGGAGGACGAGCGCGGCGTCGACGGTGCCCAGACCGCCGGGGGTGATCGGGAAGCTGGTGAGGAGGAGGGCGATCGAGTAGGCGGCGAAGATCTCGATCCAGTTGAGCGGAGCCGGGAACGCGCCGAGACCGGCGACCGCAACGAGGAGCACGACGTAGGGCGCCAGCTGCGCGGCGACATTGGTGAGGGTGAGGGCCGGCCACCGGTGGGCGACCATCGCGCTGGCCTCCTCGTTGAACGCCACCAGCGAGGAGGCGACGTCAGGTGCCGGTCGCCGGATGACGTGCCAGAGCCACGTGGCCGGCCGCTGCGCCCTCTCGCCGATCTTCCGCGCTGACTCGGAGCTGCGCAGCACCGCGGCGATGAGGATCATCGACACGATCACGACGACGAGTCCGACGATGGCGGCCGTCGTGTAGCCCGCCGCGGATCGACCGTCGATCACCAGCAGAGCGACCGCGAGTGCCGGCGTTCCGAGAACCATCAGGTACGTCCACACGGCGTCGGCGGAGACCGCGGCGGCGGCGGAGGCGGTGCTCACGCCGTAGAAGGACAGGATCGAGTACTGCGTGCCGACGGCGACAGCACCACCGCCGGGGATGATGTTGCTGATCATGAAGCCGACCTGCCGGTCGACGAACGCATGCCAGTAGCGCATGCCCGGGATCGCCGCGATCGCGGTGAGCGGGTACACGGCGATGTTGGCGAGACCGGCGAGTACGAGTGCCGCGATCCACACGGGCGGTATCGACTGGAGCTGCGCGACCGCCTGCTCGTACGTGCCCATCTGCGGGAAGAGGAAGGCGAAGACCGCGATCATCACGACCACGCCGACGAGCAGTGAGATCACCGTTGTCTTGCGGCTCCGCTTTCGCTGAGCGGTCGCCATGCGCACAGCCTAGGCAGCGGGGCCGCTTGTGGACGATTTCACGAATGGATGGTGCGTCCGTACACTTGCGCCTATTGCTACGCCGTAGCGATGTCAGGCGCACCAGCGCCGCTTGCGAGTCTTGCTCCCTTTCGTGGCCGAACCAGGGCCGTGCATCCAAGACGCGCCAGTCGTCACGAAATGGATTGCACCTCATGTCTGCTGTGCCCAGTTTTGCCGACCTTGGCGTGTCCAAGGAACTCATCGCCGGCCTCCACCGTGGCGGCATCGACTCCCCGTTCCCCATCCAGGCGGCGACACTTCCCGACGCCATCGCCGGTCGCGACATCCTCGGTCGCGGGCAGACGGGCTCGGGCAAGACCCTCGCCTTCGGCCTGTCGCTGCTCACCCGGCTGACCGGTCGGCGTGCGCAGCCGAAGCGCCCCCTCGGACTCGTCCTCGTGCCCACCCGCGAACTCGCCATGCAGGTCAGTGACGCGCTCACCCCGCTCGCCCACTCCGTCGGGCTCAGCGTGCGGCTCATCGCTGGCGGGATGCCGTACTCGAAGCAGATCCGCAGCCTCGAGCGTGGTGTCACGGTGCTCGTAGCGACTCCCGGCCGGCTCGTCGACCTGGTCAACCGCGGCGACCTCGACCTGTCCGAGGTTGCGATCACCGTCCTCGACGAGGCCGATCAGATGGCGGACATGGGCTTCATGCCCATCGTGCGCGAGATCCTCGACATGACGAAGCCGCGCGGCCAGCGCCTGCTGTTCAGCGCGACCCTCGATGGTGATGTCGACACGCTGGTGCGCAAGTACCTGCGCAATCCGGCCATCCACTCGCTCGATCCGGTCAATGCGCAGGTCGCCACGATGGACCACCACGTGCTGCTGGTGCACCCCGCTGACAAGGATCTCGTCACTGCGCAGATCGCCGCCCGCGACGGTCGCACCATCTTCTTCATGCGCACCCAGGCCGGCGTCGACCGGCTGGCCGGTCAGCTCGCCGCCCAGGGCGTGCCCGTCGGCGCGCTGCACGGCGGCAAGACGCAGGCCGTCCGCACCCGCACGCTCGATGCGTTCCGCAAGGGCGAGACCCCGGCACTGGTGGCCACCGACGTCGCCGCTCGAGGCATTCACGTCGATGGCATCAGCCTGGTCGTGCACGTCGACTCGCCCACCGATCCGAAGGACTACCTGCACCGCGCCGGCCGCACGGCCCGCGCGGGGGAGTCGGGCACGGTCGTGACCTTGGCATCGCCCAAGCAGCAGCGCATGGTGTCGTCGCTGACCAAGCGAGCCGGTGTCGACCCCAACGTGGCGCGTGTGCGTCCCGGCGACCAGACGCTCAATGACGTCACCGGCGCGCGCGAGCCGTCGGGCGTGCCGTGGATCGCTCCGGTGTCGCGGGCCGAGAAGAGCGCCAACTGGCGCGCCGGCAACGGTCGCCCGCGCAAGCAGGGCGGACCGCGACGTCACCAGGGTCGCTAGTCTGTCGATCCTTCGGGGTGAATGAAGGCTGAGGGGTGCAGATGAGTCCCGGCGAGCCGGTCCAGATCGCCACTGATGTGTGGTGGGTCGGCACGCGTCTGGAGAACGATGTCTTCCAGTGCCACGCGTACTTCCTGGACAACGGCGATCAGTCCGTCCTGATCGATCCGGGCTCGCCCCTCACCATCGATGACACCCTGGCCAAGGTCGGGCAGATCGCCGACCTCTCGTCGATCGCCTACCTCGTCTGTCACCACCCGGATCCTGATATCGCGGCAAGCCTGCGCGACCTCTCCGACGTGCTGACGCGGCCCGACGTTCGCGTCGTGACCGAGTGGCGTGCCCAGGCACTGCTGAAGCACTACGGGCATCGGTTCGACTACTACCGGGTCGAGGAGCACGAGTGGGTCGTGCCGCTCGACGGCACCCGCCGCCTGGAGTTCCAGCTCACCCCTTACCTGCACTTCCCGGGTGCCATGGTGTCCTTCGACACCGGGACGCGAACGCTCTTCTCGTCGGATCTCTTCGGCGGCTTCGTGCCCGACTCCACCATCCTGGTGTCGCACGACGTCGACTACATCGTCGAGTCAGCCCGCCCGTTCCACCAGCACTACATGCCGAGCACGCAGTTGCTGTCGGCCGGCCTCGGCCGCATCCAGCAACGGTGGCCGGACATCGAGCTGATCGCCCCGCAGCATGGGCACGTCATCCCGTCGGGCGTTATCGCTGCCGCCTTCGAGGGGCTCAAGGGCATCGACTGCGGCATCTTCTCGCTCGCCGACGCCGACCTCGACCTTCAGCGACTCCTGCGGATCTCCGAGGCGAAGTCGCGGATCGGTGATGCCCTGCTCACCTCGGCCGACCCGCCGTCATTGGTCACGGCCATCGACTCGATCCTCGCCGGAGCCCGTGCCGCTCAGGATTGCGCCCTGTTCATCGACCTCGAGGATCGCGGCTGGACGATGTGGGCGGGCGGGCTCGCCGAGCCGATTCACCGGGCACCGGATCCGGCGTGGCCGGCCGTGCTTCTGCCCGGTGATCCCCCTGCGCTGCTGGCCATCCACCCGCTGGACGTGAGCCAGGCCGACGGTGACCTGCTCGAGATGCTCCGTGACGTGGCACCCACCGTCCGGGCGAGCATCGACGCCTTCCTGGAGAAGGAACGAAGTGCTCGCGATGCGGCGTTCTTCGAGACCGCGGCCCTCACCGACCCGCTCACCGGCGCGGGCAATCGGCGGGCGCTGCTCTCGCTGTCACCCGTCGGCGACGAGGCCCTCCTGTCGATCGACCTCGACCGCTTCAAGGACGTCAACGACACCTTCGGTCATCCCGCTGGAGACGTGGTGCTCGCGCGGGTGACCGACGTCATGAAGGCGTGCATCCGCGAGGTCGACGCGATCTACCGATTGGGTGGCGAGGAGTTCCTCGTCGTCCTGACGGCGACGAACGAGGATGTCGCCCTGCTCGTCGCCGAACGCATCCGCATCGCCGTTCGGGAGACCGACTTCACCGGTGCGGCGCCGGGGGATCGCGTCAGCGTCAGCATCGGAGTCGCCAGCGTGTCGGAGGGTAGCGCTGCCGGACTCGCGGAGGCGTTGGAGGAGGCGGACGTCGCCCTCTACCGCTCGAAGGGGGACGGCCGCGATCGCGTCACCGTCTTCACCTCCCTGGATCGCCGCTAGCCGACCGAGTGCCTAGGCCTCGCCCTCGGGGAACTCGTCGTCGTCGACCTCGAGATCGACGGAGCCGGTTCGGCCGACGCGGCCCGCGACCTTCAGCCCGTACCCCACCGCTGGCCCGATCAGCAGGGCGAAGAGCAACGTTCCGATGCCGACCGTGCCTCCCAGGAGCCAGCCCAGCACCAGGACCACGGCCTCGATGGCCAGTCGAACCGCGCTGATCGGCCAGCCGTACCGAACGTGCAGGCCGGTCATCCACCCGTCGCGTGGTCCTGGGCCGAGGTTCGCGGTGAGGTAGAAGCCGCTCCCCAGGCCGATCAGGCATATCCCCAACAGCACGAAGCCCAGGCGCACGACCACGTTCTGCGGGTCCGGCAGTACCTGGACCATGACCTGCAGGGCCGTCGCGATGATGATGGCGTTGGCGACGGTGCCGAGACCCGGTCGCTCCCGCAGCGGGATCCACAGCAGCAGGACGAGAACGCTGACGGCGAGCGTCGCCACACCGATCGGGACCGCCAGGTGCACGCTGAGTCCCTGCGCGAGCACCGTCCACGGACTGACGCCGAGGCTCGAGGCCACCAGGAAGGCCTCGCCGGTGCCGAACACCCACTGGCCCACGGCGAGAATGGCGAACGTGCTCGGTCGCGTGCGCCAACGCGACTCCGAGCGCCACCGCGTCACCGGGACGGTGCGCGAGGGGCGAAGGAAGGACAGGCCGGTCACCGACTGCAGTGTGCCGTACCGCCTGAATCACGGCACCTGGCCGATCACGGGTTTATGGTGACGGTGTGACGACATCCGCCCGAGGGCGATGGCTGACCGCAACGGGGGCTGCGCTCGCGGCCCTGATGCTGCTGACCGCGTGCGGCGGCGGCTCGGGCGACGCCGCGGCGAGCAGTGGGGTGGCCCCGTCGGGCAGCGCCGGCGGCAGCAAGACGTCCCTCCTCGACAAGCAGCAGCTCACGGTGCTCGACCAGCCCATTGCCTACCCGACGAAGAAGCCGGCTCAGGTGTCCAGTTCCGTCCTCCAGCTGGAGCCGGGCCAGGAGACGGGGTGGCACCGCCACAAGGCCCCGATGTACGCGTACGTGCTCGAAGGGACGCTGACCGTCGAGTACGACGCGGGTGTCGTGAAGGAGTACCCCACCGGCACGGCGCTGATGGAGGCGCAGGGTGTGTGGCACAACGGCACCAACAAGGGCGACGTCCCCGTCCGGGTCCTCGAGGTGAACCTGGGTGCCAAGGGCGTGAAGAACACGGTCGAACGCGCCCCCTGACTAGAGTCGGGCAGATGCTGAGCGTCGACGAGTACCTCGCGGGGGTGCTGGCAGGTATCCCCGCCCTGGCCCCAATCGAACTTCCGCTCTCCTCGGTGCATGGCTGCGTGCTCGCGGCCGACGTCGCGGCGCCCTGGCCGCTTCCGTCGTTCGACAACTCCTCCATGGACGGCTACGCGGTGTTCGCTGCCGACCTCGCGTGGGCGAGCGCCGACAACCCGATCGAACTGGCCGTGATCGACGACGTCCCGGCGGGCTACCGATCGACCGAGGTGGTCACGCCCGGACACGCCGTGCGCATCATGACTGGCGCTCCGATGCCCGATGGCGCGGATGCGGTGGTGCCGGTCGAGAGCACGGACGGCGGGACGGCGACCGTGTCCGTCACGGCTTCCGTCGAGTCCGGGGCCTACATCCGGCGGGCCGGCGAGGACGTGCTCAGCGGCCAGTTGGTCCTGACGAAGGGCACGGTCATCGGTTCGCGCCAGGTGGCGATCCTCGCCGCGGTCGGCTGCGGTCTGGTCTTCGTGAACCCCCGGCCCCGCATCGCGGTCATCTCGAGCGGCTCGGAGCTCGTGGAGCCGGGGCTGCCGCTTCGGGTCGGACTCATCAGCGACAGCAACAGCTACATGCTGGTGGCGGCGGCCCAGGAGGCGGGCGCGGACGCGTACCGGGTCGGGCCGATCGTCGACGACGCCGCCCGGTTCCTGTCGACGGTCGAGGACCAGCTGCATCGCTGCGACCTCATCCTCACCAGCGGCGGGGTGAGCATGGGTGCGTACGACACGGTCAAGGCGGTACTGAGCGAGCTCGGGACGGTGGACTTCGTCAAGGTTGCGATGAACCCCGGCATGCCCCAGGGCCACGGCTTCGTCGGCGACGAGCACATCCCGATCATCACCCTGCCGGGCAACCCGGTCAGCAGTTACATCTCCTTCGAGAACTTCGTCCGGCCGGCGATCCGGCGAATGCGCGGACTCCCCGACCTGTTCCGTCCGCGGGTCTCGGCGGTCTGCACCGAGACGCTGTGGTCGCCTGCAGGCAAGCGCCAGTTCGCCCGGGCGCGCTTCCTGCCCAACGGCATGGTCACCCCGACCGGGACGGGGCAGGGCTCGCACATGATGGGCGGCCTGGCCACCGCGGACGGCCTGATCGATGTTCCCGAGGACGTCACGCACATCGTCCCGGGGCAGTTGGTGTCGGTCATCGACCTGCGGCAGGACTGACGCGTTCACCTGCTGTTCATCTTGCCTTCGCCGGTGCGTCACCGAAAACGCCACGCGAGTCCATCCCTGACCGAGAAACTCCTGCAGCAAGGCGCGTTCTTCGGATGCCGTTCATCTGGAGGACACCTTCACCCTCGCTCAAGCACTACCGTTTCAGCGAGACACAGGTTGGTTCTGCCGAGGAGGCGTGGACGTCGTGGACGTTCTTCTGATCAGCGTCGTGGCCGTCATCGCCATCGCCCTGGTGTTCGACTTCACCAACGGATTCCACGACGCAGCCAACTCCGTGGCCACCGTGGTCGCCACCCGGGCGCTGCCCGCCCGCTGGGCACCGGCCTTCTCCGCCTTCTTCAACTTCCTGGCCTACTTCGTCGTCGGGACGGCTGTCGCCAACACCATTGCCAAGACGGTCAAGACCGACTACGAGGGAGTGGCGCTCACCTTCGCCGCCCTCTTCGCCGCGGTGGCCTGGAACTACATCACGTGGAACTTCGGCATGCCCTCGTCGTCGAGCCATGCCATCATCGGCGGCCTCGTCGGCGCCGGTCTCGCCGCGGGCGGCTTGTCGGCCATCGACTGGTCGAGCGTGCAGAAGGCCGGCATCGGCATCGTGCTGTCGCCCGTCGTCGCGTTCGCCATTGCGTTCATCGCCATGTACCTGGTGATCGGGATACAGAAGGCCTTCAAGTGGCACGACGACCATCCGGTCTTCAAGGGCCTGCAGCTGGTCTCGGCCGGCGCGGTCTCCTTCGGCCACGGCGCCAACGACGCCCAGAAGACGATGGGCGTCATCGCTGCCCTCCTGCTGGGTGCCGGCTACACCCAGATCGGCGACGACGGCAAGTCCGTCGTCGTGCCGGAGTGGGTGGCGCTGTCCGCCTACGCCGCGATCGCCTTGGGCACCCTGTGGGGCGGCTGGAAGATCATCGAGACGATGGGCCTGAAGCTCACCACTCTGCACGCCTCGTCCGGCACTGCGGCGAACATCGGTGCGACCACGGCCATCTTCGGCGCCACGGCTGTCGGCATGCCGATCTCCACGACGCACGCGGCCGCCTCCTCGATCGTCGGCGCCGGTGTCGGGTCGGGCAAGGGCGCCAACTGGAGGGTCGTCGGCGAGATGCTCATCGCCTGGGTCGTCACGATCCCGGCCGCGGCCACGGTCTCGTTCCTCATGTTCCACCTGACGCAGCTGACCCCGGTGCTCGCCTGGATCAGCGTCACCGTCGTGGTCGTCGCCTTCGGCAGCTGGGCCATCTGGGCGATGATGCACACCATCCACGCCAAGGACGTCGAGGCCGAGATCCCGCGGGAGGAAGTGCTCGCCGAGCCACTGCCGCGTCACCCGCATCTCGAGGGGCAGGGCCCGGTTGCCTGAGCGTCACCGCATCGGCACCCATTCGTCCCCTCGTTAACCCGCTGTTCATCCGGCGTTGCCGGAGTGCGTTCCCTCGCCAGCACCTGACGTCCACCCCTGCGCACGAGACTCGGCAGCATGTCAGAAGTCGAGGCGCCGGTCCTGCGCGACCTTCAGTCCGCGGCCACCTCGCACCGGGGCGACCGCATCTTCAACCGGACGATCGCCGCCGCTGCCTTCACCGCCCTCATCGTGCTGGCGGGCATCACCGTCTTCCTGGGCGCGCAGGCGATCCCCGTGCTCCAGGAGCAGGGCCTCTCGTTCCTGACGACGTCGGTGTGGAACCCGCCCGACTACGGCATCTGGGGCATGCTCTACGGCTCGGTTCTGCTCGCCGCCATCGCCCTCGTGATCGCGGTGCCGGTGTCGCTGCTGCTGTCGGTGTTCATGGTGTTCCTCGCTCCCAAGTCGGTGGCCACGGTGCTGACCAACCTGGTCGACCTGATGGCCGCCATCCCCAGCGTGATCATCGGCCTGTGGGCGTTCTACGTGCTCGCGCCGGTGTCCGAGGGCTGGCAGCAGCTGATGAACCAGTACCTCGGCTGGATCCCGATCTTCGCCAACGACAGCGGCAACTTCAGCGGGACGCCGTTCACCGCGGGATTCGTGCTGGCGATCATGATGATCCCGATCGTCACCTCCGTGACCCGCGAGGTGCTCGGCCGTACGCCGCCTGAGCTCATCAACGCCTCCGAGGCGCTGGGCTGCTCGCTGTGGACGATGCTCCGCTATGTGGCGCTGCCCTATGGGCGCGGCGGCCTCGTCGGCGGCGTGATGCTCGGCCTCGGCCGCGCCCTGGGCGAGACCATCGCGGTGTTCTTCGTGCTGAAGATCGTGTTCGACCCGGTCAACTACTACAACATCATCGAGTCCGGTGGCGGCTCGGTCGCGACCCTCATCGTGTCGAAGTTCGGCGAAGCGTCCGGCCCCTACGAGACCCAACTGCTGCTCGCGGCCGGGTTCTTCCTCTTCATGATGACGCTGATCGTCAACGTCATCGCGAACCTCATCGTCAACCGGACCGGGCGGCTGCAGTCATGAGCACCATCGTCTTCGACCCGTCCGCACTGCCGGCCCTGGCCGAGCAGAAGCCGCAGACCCCGTGGGGCCGCCGCACCTCCAGATTCCGCATCGCCGTCGTCCTCGCCGTCGTGCTCCCTGCCATCGTCGTGGGTGGGCTCTTCGCGTTCTCCGAGATCCCCGGAGCCGTGATCATGGTGGCGATCTACTTCCCCCTGCAGATCCTCGCCGCCGTCGCCGCCGCCATCTCCGTTCGCGGCACGAAGGCGGCGGGGGATTCCGTGATCATCGTCAGCGCGATCGGCGCCACCATCTTCAGCGGTGTCGTCCTCGTGTCGCTGCTGTGGTCGATCATCACCAAGGGCCTGCAGGCGATGAGCGTCGCCTTCATCTTCCAGAACAACGAGTACATCAGCCCGAGCACGCCGTTGGGCTACGGCGGCATCGGGCACGCCATCCTCGGCACGATCCTGATCGTCGCCATCTCGTCGCTGATCGCGGTGCCCCTGGGTGTCATGACCGCGCTGTACATCACCGAGGTCCGTGGCCGCGCTGTTCCCTACGTCCGCTTCTTCGTCCAGGCCATGAGCGGTGTGCCGTCCGTCGTGGCCGGCCTGTTCATCCTCACCGTCCTGATCCTGAGCGGTGCACTGAACAACAGCGCCTTCGCCGCCGGCCTCGCGTACGCCATCCTCATGCTGCCGACGGTGGCGCGAACGGCCGAGGAGGTACTCAAGCTCGTTCCCGACGACCTGCGCACGGGCGCGCTGGCACTGGGTTCGACTCGGGCGCGGGTGGCCCTGCGCGTCGTGGTCCCGGCCGCGAAGACGGGCATCATCACCGCGGCCATCCTGGGCATCGCCCGCGTTGTCGGCGAGACGGCCCCCCTGCTGCTCACCGCCCTGAAGAACGACAAGACGGTCCTCAACCCGTTCTCCGATCCGATCAGCGCGCTGCCCACCTACATCTTCACGAATGTCGCTCAGCCGTACCCCGATGCCGTCCTTCGTGCCTGGGGTGCCGCCCTGGCCCTGATGGTCCTGGTGGCGATCCTGTTCACCGTTACCCGCGTTCTCTCAGCCAAGCGTCCCGGCAAGTAGGAGTGAAGACCATGTCCACGGAATACGACGAGTTCGAGGTTGCTGTGCAGGATCTGGAGAGCGAGCTCGCCACCAAGACGGACACGGCCCGCGCCGAGATGGAGGCGCGCGACATCAGTGTCTGGTTCGGCAAGCGCAAGGTGCTCGAGGGCGTCAACATCGCGTTCCCGAAGAACACGGTCACCGCGCTCATCGGACCGTCCGGCTGCGGCAAGTCGACGTTCATCCGCACGCTGAACCGGTTGCACGAACTGATCCCCGGGGCGGCACTTGCTGGCGAGGTCCTGTACGAGGGCAAGGACATCTACGCGCCCGAGATCGACCCGGTGCACATCCGGTTGAAGATCGGCATGGTCTTCCAGAAGCCGAACCCCTTCCCGAGCATGACGATCCGCGGAAATGTGCTGTCGGGCCTCAAGCTCTCCGGCATGAAGCGCAGCAACCACGACGACATCGTCGAGCAGACCCTGACGCACGCCGGACTCTGGAACGAAGTCAAGGACCGCCTCAACCATGCGGCGGGCGACCTGTCGGGTGGGCAGCAGCAGAGGCTGGTCATCGCGCGCTCGCTGGCGGTGCAGCCGCACGTCCTGCTGATGGACGAGCCATGCTCCGCCCTCGATCCGGGCTCGACGCTCAAGATCGAGGAGACGATCCGCGAGCTGTCTCGCGACATCACGATCATCATCGTGACCCACAACATGCAGCAGGCCGTGCGCGTCGCCGACAACACGGCGTTCTTCCTGGCGTCCGACGGCACTCCCGGGCACGTCGTCGAGCAGGGCTCGACCACCGAGATCTTCGGCAACCCGCAGGACCAGCGCACCCTCGACTACGTCAACGGTCGCTTCGGTTAACCCGCCGTTCACCCGTACACCCACTGTTCACCCAGTCGTCGGGCGGGCGTCGATCAACGCCCCCCAACGGGTCACTGCCGCTCCCTAACTTGACGGTGTAGTACCCATCCCCTACGAAGGAGAATTCAGTGCGTCGCACTCTTGCGATCCTTGCCAGCGCTGCGGTCGCCGCCTCGACGGTCGCCATCGCTGCCCCCGCTCACGCGGCCAACACCATCAGCGGTGGTGGAGCCTCGTTCCCCTACCCGTTCCTGAATGCCTGCGCGGCTGACTTCAACGCGTCGCAGAGCAACTTCGACATCCAGTACACCTCGACCGGCTCCGGCACCGGCAAGTCGAACTTCACCAAGGGCCAGTTCGTGTACGCCCAGACCGACAGCGCGTACTCGTCGGGCGAGCCGACCTTCGGCTGGGAGTACGTGCCCGAACATCGGTGGCGCCATCGCCTTCCCGATCAAGCTCACGAGCAAGACGACCGGGCGCACGCTCGGCTCGTCGATCCAGCTCAAGCGGACCACGCTCGCCAAGCTGCTGTCGGGCAACCTGACCACGTGGCGCGCACCGGAGATCCTCAAGGACAACCCGCGCATCGCCGCGGCGATCCCGAACGTCCCTGTCACCGTGGCCTACCGCTCCGGCAACTCGGGCACGTCGAACAACACCCTGCAGTACCTGAACGCGTGGGCGCCGACCATCTGGTCGAAGGTCCAGGACGACTTCTCGACCGCGTTCCCCGGTGGCAAGCCTCCGGCCAACTCCGTGGCCGGCAAGGACAACGCCTCGGTGATGTCGCTGGTGAACTCCAAGGAGGGCACCATCGGCTACGTCGACTTCGGCGACGCCAAGGGCTACCCGGTCGCTCGCATCCAGAACGCGCTCAACCAGTTCGTCGCTCCGTCGACTGCCTCCGCCGCCAAGAACCTGGCCACGCAGAACAACGTCGGGCGCGAACGGCCTCGTGACGCTGAACTACAACGCCCCCGTCTCCGGCGCCTACCCGGCCGTGATCTTCAGCTACGGCCTGGCTCGCACCGACGGCAAGGGCCCGAACGGCCTGGGCGTGCGCCAGTTCTTCGACTACGTGCTCCAGAAGTGCGGACCGTCGAAGGCCGCCTCGCTCGGCTACGTCCCGCTCGGCGGCAAGGTGCTCGCCGCCGCGAAGACGCTGGTCACCAAGATCCAGTAGTTCGCGCCGAATCAGCAGCGATCCGTCGCCACAGCAAGAGGACGAGGACGATGCCCCGGAAGACCATGTTCACCCGGGGCATCGTCCTCGCTGTTGTTGCCGCCGCCGCCCTCACCGCGTGCACGCCACCGTTGCCGCCGGACGTGCTGGCAGCCAAGGCTGAGAACTCGATCGTGTGTCAGAAGGGCGACCAGCCGGTCACCGTGCCCGAGGACTTCGCAGGGATCACGGCACCGGTGTCGGCGAACCTCTCCGGCGTCTGCGCCGAGCAGACCATCAGCGACGCCGCGGCGGGAGACCCATCCTCGCTGCAGATCCTCGACCGCGCCCCGACCACCGACGAGGTGGCCGCCTTCCAGAAGACCTGCAAGGGCTCGGTCATCGTCGTGCCGGCGTTCGGCTACGGAGTGGCCATCGCCTACAACATCATCGGCCTCGAGGGACTCATCCTGACGCCGCAGGTGACCGCGAAGATCCTGACCGGCACCATCACCTCGTGGGAGGACCCGGCGATCGCCGAGGCCAACCCCGGGGTCGACCTCACCGGGCTGCCCGACATCGCGGTCGCATCGGTCGAGACGCCGACCGGCTCGGTCGAGGCGATGACCTCGTGGCTGACGCAAGGAGGCGCCCGCCGACTGGACCGGCGGCACCGTCGGCACTCTCGAGACCGGGACGAAGTTCCCGACGACGACCGACCTCATGGCCGAGCTGACCGCCACCGAGGGCACCGTCGCCGTCATCCCGATCGTCCAGGCCATCGGCAACTCCGTGCCGGTCGCGACTGTCCCTGTCAAGGACCTTGTCATCGCGCCGGACGACACCCAGCTGCAGAAGGTGGGTGTCGGTGCGACGACGATCACCAAGGACGACAAGGGCAACATGTTCGCCAGTCCCGCCGTCGGCGGGGTGCCAGTCGAGGGGAACTTCGACCTGGCGGCGTCGAAGATCGTGCTCGCCGAGGGACAGCCGCTGGTCGGCTGGCCGATCGTCGGAGTGGCGCATCTGGTGATCTGCGACGACCCGAGTGACCCGCTGCCGCTGTCGACCGCTCAGTACATGCTGCGGCTGGCCGGCCAGGGCGGCTTCGAGTCCTTCGGAGTCACCCCGCTGCCCGAGCCCATCCGCCTGCAGACATTCACGCCGCTGAAGGTCACGGTGCCTACGGACGGCGCGACGATCGCGCCGTCCGCCGAGTCATCTGCCGCGTCTGTCGTGCCGTCCGCCGCGCCGTCCGCCTCATGAACGACCGGTGAACACTTCCGGCTGGGGTGGAGTAATCGCCCGGACCTGATTACCGTCATGAGTGTGCTGGTAGAGATCCCCCCGATCCCCCCGCCACTGATGGATGTGGCGCAGGACGTCGAGGGCTATTCCGCCGAGATCAGCGTCGAGCGCAGCCTGCAGCCTGCGGAGTCGGCCACCTTCGCGTTCGCCGCCCTGCGCCTGCTGCCCGTCATGCGACTCGCCGGACAGCACATGGCTCGCGGGCATGTTTGGGTCGACGATGACACCCTGTGGGTTGACGTCCAGTCGACCGGTCCCGGTCGTTACGGAACCGCCCAGCAGGAGGCGGCACGGTCCCTCTTGTCGGAACTGTGGGAGCAGGTGCACGAGGTCGCGGCGACGCCGCTTGATGGTCCGCACGACTGACGGTCCGGCGGCCGCCGTAGGCGGGCGTGTGGAGATTTCGCCGAGTAGCCATCGGGCATTCGCTCCGCGTCACGCCGGCGGCCATGATGCCGCGGCACCGTCATGCCATGGGACAATGCGGACTTCGTCGCCGACTGGAGCTTTGAGGATCAGCAGCGCACCGGGGGGCAACGGCACATCGCGCTGGTCGCTCACGACCACATGAAGTCCGAGCTGGCGGACTGGGCGGGGCACAATCGCGACCTGCTGGCTCGTCATCGCATCTATGCGACGGGCACGACGGGACGGATCCTGCAGGAGCGGCTGGAGCGGCCGGTGGACCTGTTCCTCAGTGGACCGCTCGGTGGCGATCAGCAGATCGGCGCGGGGATCGCCCAGGGCGTCATCGACGCCCTGATCTTCTTCTGGGATCCGCTGGAGCCCCAGCCGCACGACCCCGACGTCAAGGCGCTCCTGCGGATCGCCACCCTGTGGAACATCCCGGTCGCCAGCAACCGCACGACGGCGGACATGATCGTGACGTCGCCGCTCTTCAGCGGCAGTTACACGCCCGTGCCGCCGCTGTTTCTTCGGGGTGAGGCATCGGGCGACGACGCCGCCCGAGCGGCGCACGTTCAGGGCTGAGCTGCCACCGGCCGAACGCGACCGGCTGATTCGCCGTCGGCTTGGGCCACGGGCCGGGTCCGGCGCACCTGGAACGCGTAGGCGACGTCGATCCAGCCGGTCACCCGATGCGCCGCGTCCACGTTCGGATTCTCGATCTCCCAGCGACGGATCCACGTCAGGAGTTCGGCACGCTCGGCAGCCGAGAAGACCTGGTCGAACATGTTGTCCACCAACTGCTCGATTGTGCGCGAGGGGTCGACCGGCCCGGCCATTGCGTCATCGTGGCACGTGTGAACGCCTGAAGTGTGTCGGCCTGCCGAGACGCGCGTGCCCCCGGCCGTTGGCCGGGGGCACGCGGGGAGGTGCCTGGAGGGTTGATCAGCCGTTGCTGCGGCGACTTCGCCCCGGAGAGCTCCCAGGTCGTGTTGTCGCCGTGCTGTTGCGTCCAGAACGCCCGCCAGGTGCCGTCGAACAGCCGCGGGGTCTTGGCGCCGAGCACGCCAGCCGTTGTCGCGTCGCCGTCGGAGACGTGGATGCCGGTGATCTCCTGGTCGCCGTCGTTGTTGCCGGGGGGCGTCGCCACGTCGAAGTAGGACGAGGCGTCGCGACCCTCGGCGAGCCAGCGCACGACCTTCTCCGGCTTGTCGTTGTTGCCGTGGAGCGTGATGACGTAGCCGGAGTCGAGGGCGTTCCGCTGGCCGTGCAGGGTGTCGCCGGCGTCCTCGACAACGAGCAGGTCGTCGTTGCTGGCGAACTGGATGTTGTCGAATCCGGTGTGCTCCACATCACCGATCAGCGTGGGGGAGAGCGTGCCGGTCATCGCGCTGGGCGACTTCTGGCTGAGGCGGAACACGGCACCGAAGGCACCGGGCAGGGTGGACGATGCGTTGGTGTCCCCGGTCTCGGTGAAGTAGTACTCGCCGAAGTTCGTGCCCGGCCGGAACACCCCGTTCTCGGGACGCTTGAACGGCGTCGCGCTGGCCGCAGCCGCCGACGTGGTCGCGTTGTAGGCGCCCGGGCCGGTGTGAACGCTTACCCAGGTGGTCTTCAGGGAGGTGCCGTACGTGTGCAGGTCGGTGATGATCGGGTCGACGCCGCTGGCGAGCTGCGCCGCCGTCACCGCGGTGCCGTCCTTGCGGAGGACCTGCAGCGCCTGCAGCGTGCCGCCCTGGGTGAGGTCGGTCCTGTCCACCGGCACGAACCGGTAGACATAGCTGTTGGGCTTCTTGCCGTTGGTGCCCGGGACGGTGGAGCCGCCGATGTCCTCGACGATCCAGACGTTGCCGTCGGAGTCGTTCTGCACACCCTCGTAGCCTCCGGAACCCAGCGCCGGCAGGGCGACCGCCTTGCCGGTCACTGCGTCGCCGTTCGCATCGAGCTGTATGGCCCAGACGCCGCCCTTGGGGAAGGACGACTCGGCCGTCAGCAGGAGCTGCTGGCTGAAGGGATCCCACGTGATGCCGTCGAACGTCGGCAGCGCCGCGCCGTTGGCGTCCACATCGGTGACGAGCGAGACGCGCTGGGCGGGGTTCGTCTGGTCGAGGTCGATGCGCGTGACGTAGCCGCGCGGACCGGTCTCGTGACCCTGGTAGAGGTAGTGGTGCCCGTTGACCGCGAGGTACACGTTCTTGTCGGGCTCGGTCTTGAACGCCTCGTGCGCGTCCTGCGTGAGCGGACCGGGGTTGATCGTGTTGTAGCCGTAATAGGTGATCCCGTTGGCCGTGTCGGGGTTGGTCAGCGGGAGCGAACCCCACGCGACCGAGGTCTGCGACAGGCCCGGGCTGAGGACGTTGCCCTCGATGCCGAAGCGGGGATTCGCGTTGCCGGCGTCGCCGAAGGGGCTGCCACCCTCGGCAGCCGCAGCCGTCATGGAACCACCGACGAGCAGCGTTGCGGCGCAGGCCGCCACGGTGCCCATCACTGCCAGTTTGTACCCAGCACTCATGCGTTTGCCTCCTCGAAGCCCGGGCCCGATGCCCGGTCCGGCTAGGCAACCGGTGGCGCGAGGATTCCCGGCACACGCGTGGGGACCGGGGCGTGAACAGCGTCCGAATTGTCCGGGAGACGCCGAAGCGCGCCCCGCAGGATGGGGGCGCGCTTCGATCGTGAGGCGTCAGATGAACAGCAGCTGGGCGCCCTCGGTCATCTCGATGAAGTCGCTCGCGTTGATGATCGCCTCGACGCCGTCGTAGAGGTCCTCCTTCTTGAGCTTGTTCATGTCCGCACTCATCTGGCAGGCCCACAGGTGACCGCCGGACGCGACGATGAGGTCGAGGAACTCCGGAACGGCCGGGATCTCCAGGGCATCCATCGACTTCTGCATCATGTGCGTGGCCATCGACGTCATACCGGGCAGCGGTGCGAGTGCCGCGGGGATGTGCGCGGCGGTGTTGCCGACCGGTGAGAACTTCAGGCTCTCCATCCGGCCCTTGGTGATCATGTCGAATCCCCAGAAGGTGAAGAAGAGGTGGAGTTCGACGCCCTCGCCCAGGGCGGCGTTGCCGAGGATGAGGCCCGGGTAGGCCATGTCCAGGCTGCCCTTGGAGCAGATGATGGCCAGCTTGCGGCCGGTCTCGACGTCGTCATCGAAGGACGGGACGATCATTTCGTTCAGTGCGGTCATTGTCGTTGCCTCTCTTGGCGGATCTACGTCTGCAGTCGCGTCGTTCAGACGCAGCCGTGCGGCTTGGGCAGCCCGGCGATGTAGGCCATCTTCTTGGCCGGCTTCTTGGGGAACAGGACGAACAGCTGCTTGGTGTCGATGCCGCCGGCCGTCGACACGCGACGGATCGTCGGGGTCTCGCCCTGCACCTTGTAGTCATCACGCAGGAAGCGGATGGCCTTCCAGTGATCGTCGGTCATCTCGACGCCGATGGCCGTGGCCAGGGCCGCGCCCATGTCCTCGTCCCACTGGTCGTACTCGGTCATGAATCCCTCATCGTCGACGGCGACTTCGCGTCCGTTGATGGTGGTCGTAGGCATCTTTTCCATCCCTTGTGCGTGGTTGTCTATTTGGCTGAGATCAGATCGGTGCGCTTGCCGGACAGCGACATCAGGCTGGCGATGGGCAGCGGTCGGCCGGGCATGAGCATGTTCCAGTAGACCCACCGGAACCCGAGCTTGCCGACGTGGTTGAGCCGGCTCTCCTTGAGCAGTCCCATCGGGCCGATGGAGCCGTAGGGGAACCGCCCGGGGAGTGGCTCGGTGTCGTAGTTGAAGTCGATGAGCATCGCCTTGCGGTCACCGGTCTCGATGAAGCAGTTCGCGTGCCCGTCGAACTTGTGGGTCATGGGCTGGCCCTTGACCAGCTCGAGGAAGTTGTCCATGAAGATGTCGACCTCGAAGTGCGCGACCGATCCGGCCTTCGACGCGGGGATGTCGTTGGCATCGCCGAGCGCGAAGATGTTCTCGTGCGCCTTCGACTGCTGCGTGAACTTGTCGACCGGCACGAGGTTGAGGTCGTTGCCGAGGCCTGAGCGCGCGACGAAGTCGGCGCCCATGTTGAGCGGGATCGTGACGAGCAGGTCGTAAGGGACCTCGGTCTCGTCGTACGCCACGATCCTCCTCCCCTCGGGATCGACGCTCTCGATCATGAAGTCGGGAACCACGGTTATCCCCTTCTCCTGAAGGGTGTTGCCGAAGGCCTCGGCCGCGATGGGCTTGGTGAAGGCGGCGTCCAGGGGCGTGACATAGGTCAGCTCCACCTTGTCTCGCATGCCCTTGCCCTTGAAGTACGCATCCGCGAGGAAGGCGAACTCCAGCGGGGCCACCGGGCACTTGATGGGCATCTCGGTGATATGGATGACGAGCTTGCCGCCGGGCCACGCCGCCAGCTTCCTGGCCAGTGCCGAGGACCCCTCGTACGAGTAGAACTCGTGGACGCTGCCGCCCATGTCGTCGAGCATGCCGGGCGTCTGGTCGGGACGGGGCGTGACGCCGCTCGCGATGATCAGGTAGTCGTAGGTGAGGCGCTGCCCGTCAGCGAGGAGAACGGCGTGCGTGTCGGCGTCGACCCTGTCGACCTCGCCGTACAGGAGCGACACGCCCTTGCTGAGGTACTTGCGCCGCGACTTGGTGACCTGCTCGGGCTTGTAGGTCCCGAAGGGCAGGAACAGGAAGCCCGGCTGATAGCGGTGCTTGTCGTCCGCGTCGACGACGGTGACCGACCAGTCGCTCACCGGAAGGGCCTTGCGCAGCTTGTTCGCGGCCATCGTGCCGGCGGTGCCCCCGCCGAGAACCAGAATCTTCTTCATACCCCCAAGGGTATTCCTTGTGAAAGTTCGAACAAAGTTAGGAACGGCCCTTTTGGCAGGACTTTGGTCCTCATTTTCGTTGGGGTCGTGCGGCGCAGGGTCAGGACGCGACGGTGACGCCGGGCGGCGGCTCGACGGCGACCAGCGTGCCGCTGTACATGCCCATGACACAGGTGAACGACGTGGTGCCGGCCTTCAGGGCGGGCAGGTCCACCGAATTCGCACCCGCGACGAGGTTGGCGGTGACGCCGAGGTCGGGCACCCGAAGGAACGCGCTGCAGTCGTACGGCGAGGTGGCGTTGATGGCCCACGTGATCGGCAGTCCTGCGTAGACGACGGTGTCGGCGGGCACGTAGCCGCGTGGCTCCTGGGTCATCGTGACGGTCTGGACGCCATTGGCGATGCTGACGTTCGGGGACACCTGCTGCTGCGACGCCGCAGCGGTGACCGCGGCCGACGGCTGGGACGAGCCGACGTCGTAGCCGAGCAGACGGAGGCCGCCCAGCGCGTTGACGACCGCGAAGCAGATCACGACGACACCGACGATGCGCAGGACCGTCTCGCGGGACTTCCCGGTGGCGATCTCGGGCAGCCCGCCGAGAGCCAGCAGGCCGGGCGTCGTGCCCACGGCGAAGGTGGCCATGATCAGGCCAGCGGTCAGGGGCGTCGCCGTCGACAGCGCGTACAGCTGCACGGCCTGCGTGAAGCCGCAGGGCAGGAAGAACGTGGCCGCGCCGATGATCGCCGTGCGCCACGGGCTGTAGGAGGCCTCGGCCGAGTCCCCGATGCCCACCAGGCGACTGAAGCCGGAAGGCAGGGAGAGGTTCCAGGCCGCCAGCCGCGGAAAGATCCCGGTCAGTCGCAGGCCCAGGAGCGCCATGACCACCGCGACGCCCACCAGCAGGAGGCCCATCAGGTCCGGCGGCAGGCTGAGTGCCCCGCCGAGGAGCCCCAGCAGGGCGCCGAGGACGAAGAAGCCGACGATGCGACCGACGTTGAACATCAGGTGTGGGCGCATCCGAACGCCGAACGACGGCTCCGGTGCTCCGGATCGCGCGATCATGGCGGCATGCGAGGCCGAGACGGCCAGCACCAGCCCGCCGACCAGCGCCATGCAGGTGGAGACACCGGCAGTCAGGCCCAGGACGAACACGAGCATCAGCCCGCCTGAGTTGGGATCCGTCAGCCGGGCGGGCAGGTCGCTCAGCCCGAGCGTCCACGCGAAGTAGATCGCGAGCCCGACGACGATCGCGGCCAGCACGAACGTGCGCCAGACCTTGAAGTCCGGAGAGACCCACGGATCTGTGCCGATTGAGTAGCCGGCCTTGGCGAGGGCTGCGTTCATGGCCTCGTCGGAGGGGCGTTCGGCGGCGGTGATCGTCGCGCGTCCGGAGTGCGACGAGGCGGCGGCGTGCTCGACACCCGGGAGGCTGCCAAGTGCCTTGGCGACCTTGCGCTCGCAGGCGGCGCAGGTCATGCCGGACACGGGCACGCTGAGCGTCTGGAGCTCGGGCGTGCCCCCAGTCGCCTCGTCCGCCATCTTCGTCACGCCACTGCCGCCTTCCCGGGTTCCGCTTCGATCGTCCGGGGTGCGGTGCCGCGGGTCAAGGGGCCGATCGGGTGCTAGTGGTGGGGCTTATGACCCGACTCGTCGAAGCGCAACCATGAGGCGCGGATCTCGGCCTCGGCCTCGGTGCGGCCGACCCAGGTGGCGCCCTCGACGCTCTTGCCGGGCTCGAGGTCCTTGTAGACCTCGAAGAAGTGCTGGATCTCCAGCCGGTCGAACTCGCCGACGTGGAAGATGTCGCGCAGGTGCTCCTGGCGCGGGTCTCCGGCCGGCACGCACAGGACCTTGTCGTCGCCGCCGGCCTCGTCGGTCATGCGGAACATCCCGACCGCGCGGCAGCGGATGAGCACACCGGGGAAGGTCGGCTCGGCGGTCATGACGAGCGCGTCGAGGGGATCGCCGTCCTGGCCGAGGGTGTTTTCGATGAAGCCGTAGTCGTGCGGGTAACGCGTCGACGTGAAGAGCATGCGATCCAGCCGGATCCGGCCGGTCTCGTGGTCCATCTCGTACTTGTTGCGGCTGCCCGCGGGGATCTCGATCGTCACGTCGAAGTCGAACGGCTCCACGGCCACGGGTCCTCCAGATCAGTGGTGCGACGTGGGGGGTGCCGCGCACGTCGTGCCCTAGTCTTCCTTACGAGCCGGCGTCGATGTCGCCGGGAGGCGAGGAGTGTGACGTGCGGCAACCGGTGCGCATCGGCCGCGCGGCCAGCATCACGGGCGTTCTCGTCGTGGGCCTCGCTGTGGCCCTGCTGTCGGCGCCCGTCGCGACCGCCGACGGCGGCACCCTTCCGCCTCCGCCTGCGCCGGCCGTCCTGTCGCCGGTCGCTGTCGCCGGATCGACCGCTGCGGCCCCCACGGCGAGCGGAGTCGCTGCCGCCGTGACCCCGCTGATCGGCAAGAGCCTGGGCAAGGCCTCGGTGGTGGTGATCGACCCGTCGACGTCGACCGTCCTCCTCGACGACCAGGCCGGGACCGCCCAGGATCCCCGCATCGACCCTGAAACTGGCCACGTCGGCAACCGTCCTCAACGTGCTCGGCCCGCAGACGCGGATCCCGACGGTCGTGTACCGCAAGGGCGCGACGCTCTACCTCGTGGGTGGCGGTGACCCCACGCTGGTGCGCGCCAAGGGCGGCAATCCGCTGGCCGGGGGCAGCGCGTCCCTGAAGGCGCTGGCCAAGCTCGCCACGAAGTCGATGACCACGGGCAAGCCCGTCAAGGTCGTGTACGACGACACCGCGTTCACCGGCCCCGTTCTCGGCCCCGGGTGGCCGAAGGGATACCCCTCGGCAGGCGTGGTCGCCCCCGTGACCGCCCTCGTGGTCGACGGCGGTCGAGTGCGACCCGGCTCGTTCTCGCGGGTCGCGGATCCTGCGCGGCAGGCGGCGGACGCCTTCGCCGGCTTCCTGCGCGACCAGGGCCTCACCGTCGCCTCGGTGAAGCAGGGCGCCAAGAATGTCGCGGCCACCGAGCTCGCCCGGGTGCAGTCCCCGACCGTCGGCGACATCGTCCAGCGGATGCTCACCGATTCCGAGAACAACTACGCGGAGGCGCTCGCGCATCTGGCCGGCGGCAAGCTGCTCGGCGATCCCGAGCTTCACCGGTGGTGCGGCGGCCACCGTGCAGACGCTGGCCGAGATGGGCATCGATACCTCCGGCAGTGTCGATCGTCGATGCCAGCGGACTGTCGCTGCAGGATCGCGTGCCGGCGACCGTGCTCGCCGACGTCATGAGTGACGCGGCGCGAGCGACCGACCCCGACCTCGCCTCGATCCCACCCGGACTCGCGGTCGCCGGCCTGACGGGGACGCTTGCCGATCGGTACACGTCCAAGCAGACCCTTGCCGGTCGCGGAGTCGTCCGCGCCAAGACCGGAACGCTCACCGGCGTCGTGGCTCTCGTCGGCACCGTGCAGGACCAGCAGGGTCGCGTCCTTGTGTTCGGGATCATCTCGAACAAGGTGCCGTCCATCGCCAAGGCCCGCGAGACAATGGACCGGGTGGCCAGTCGCCTGGCCACCTGCGGATGCCAGTGACAAGGTCAACAACTCCGGAATAGGGGAAGCCAGCAATGAAGCCGATGCTCCTGCCGTGCAACCAGTTCGACCACTTCTACCGAGGTGGCGACCGGATCGGTGCACTGCGTCACGGCCCGGGTGGCCCGAACCGCCCCGAGGAGTGGCTCGGTTCCACGACGGCTCGGTTCGGGCTCGCACCGCAGGGCTTCAGCACGCTTCCCGACGGCCGGCTGCTCATCGAGGCCGTCGAGGCCGATCCGCAGGCGTGGCTCGGACCGGACCACGTCGCGCGGTACGGCACCAGCACCGAGGTGCTGATCAAGCTGCTCGATCTCGACCAGCGACTGCCCGTGCACCTGCACCCGAACCGTGAGTTCGCCCGCACGCACCTCGGCCTCGCCCATGGCAAGACCGAGGCCTGGTACGTCATCGACGCCCCGGAGGGCGCGAAGATCGGGGTCGGTTTCGCCGAGACGATGACCCTCGACCAGGTGTCGAGCTGGGTCGCCGAGCGCGACAGCGACGCCCTGATGGGCGCCCTGCGTTCGCGCGTGGTGCGACCGGGTGACGCGATGCTCGTGCCGTCCGGGCTCCCGCACACCGTCCAGGCCGGCGTGTTCGTGCTCGAGCTCCAGGAGCCCACCGACCTCTCCATCCTGCTCGAATGGCAGGGCCTCGCGGTCGACGGCATGAAGGACGGCCACCTCGACCTCGGCTTCGACACGGCCCTCCAGGCCGTCGACCTGTCGGCCATCTCGGAGAGCGACCAGGACCGCCTCGCCGTCACTCGCGAGATGGTCGCAGGCGGCGGGGCTCTCGTCGGTCATGCCGGCCGCAGCCGACTCCTACTTCCGCGCCCACCACTTCGCGGCCGGCGAGGGACCGGTGTCGGTCGATGCGGGCTTCGCGGTGGTCCTCGTTCTCGAGGGCACCGGCGTCCTGCGCACCGCTGACGGCTCGCTCGAGGTCACCAAGGGCGACGTCGTCCTCGTTCCCGTTCGAGGCGGGCGACTACAGCCTTCACGCGCTCGGTGAGGGCGCCCTCCAGGGCGTCATCGCCCGTCCGCCGGCGCCGGACGCCCCGCTCGGGGCGCGATGACCGACCCCATCGACTGGGACCTTGCGGTCGCCACGGCGACCAGGCTCGCCCCCAAGGGTCCGGACCTCCCGCCGGACGAGACGCGATCAGCGGTGCGGATGCTGCGCGACCTCGCGCGCGAGGCCGTGGAACCGGTCGCCTCGGTGACCGGGATGTCGGCTCCTGCTGCGGCGTCTGCGGTGGTGGTCGACCGGCCCGGATGGATCGCCTCGAACGTCGACAGCATGCGCATCGTGCTGTCGCTGTGGGAGGGCCTCTCGGAACGGACGGAGGCGGCGCCGGCCGTCGTGCGCACCCTCGGCTCCCGCGGGACGGCCCTGCAGCTCGGCGCCGTGCTCGCCTGGATGTCCGGCAAGGTGCTCGGCCAGTACGAGGCCTTCACCGAGGTCGGCACGCCCGGACGCCTGCTGCTGGTTGCCCCGACGATCGTCCACGTCGAACGCCAGCTCGACGTGCCATCACGCGACTTCCGCTTCTGGGTCTGCCTGCACGAGGAGACCCATCGCGTGCAGTTCGGTGCCGTGCCGTGGCTGAGCGACTACCTCGCCGACCGCATCAGCGCACTGCTCGAGGCGTCCGACGTCGGTGCGCGCGAGACGCTGCAGCGGCTCGTCGCCTTCGGCTATGCGCTCATCCGCTCGCTGCGCTCCGACAGCGAGGTCAGCGTCGTCGAGGCCATCCAGACGCCCGAGCAGCGGGTGATCTTCGACGAACTGACCGCGCTGATGTCGCTGCTCGAGGGTCACGCCGACGTCGTGATGGACGACGTAGGCCCCGCGGTCATCCCGTCGGTCGACCTGATCCGCGAGCGCTTCTCCCAGCGCCGCCAGCAGCCCGGCGCGCTCGACAACGTCGCGCGCAAGGCGCTGGGGATGGACGCGAAGCTGCGTCAGTACAGCGACGGTGCAGCGTTCGTGCGGCACGTCGTCGAACGAGTCGGCATGACGGGCTTCAACCGGGTGTGGGAGTCGCCGGATCGACTGCCCACGCGCAGTGACCTGCATGATCCCGACGCGTGGCTGGCGTCGCACCCAGGCGTCATGAGCACGCGAGCGTCCTCGGCCGCGATGCTGACGGCGCGCGCCGCGGTCTCACGGGCACTGGCCGACGTGCCGCCGGGCGAGCTGCGTCCTGGTCGCCTGTTCCGGCGGTCCAGACTCGTTGGCCCTGGCGGGGGTGACGAGCTGGGTGGCCGGCCAGCGCGGCCTTCGGACCCACGCGGTGGTCGTGGATCACGGGCTCCAGGCGGACTCCGCACAGATCGCGGCCTGGGCAGCCCAGGTGTGCACGCGGCTCGGCCTTGACGGCTGCACGGTGCGACGCGTGGTGGTCGGCGTGGACGGTGGGCCCGAGGCGGCTGCCCGGGCTGCTCGGTACGCGGCCCTCGAGTCCGTGGCCGTCGAACTCGACGCCGCCACGGTCCTGCTCGGGCACACCCGCGAGGACCAGGCCGAGACCGTCCTCCTGCGACTCGGCGCGAGGCTCGGGAGCGCGATCGCTCTCGGGCATGCGGGCGCGCAGCGGACCGTGGCGCCGGCCGTTCCTGGCGGCTGAGCCGCGCCGACGTACGCGTCGTGGCCGCCGACCTGCTCGCTCCGCTGGGCGAGCACGCCTGGACCGACCCGCACAACGACGACCCGGCCTTTGCACGGGTGCGGGTCCGCGCGCTGCTCGACGACCTTGTCGCTGCCGTGGGTCCCGGGGCGGTGCTCGGGCTGTCCCGCACGGCGGACCTCCTGCGCGACGACGCAGACGCCCTCGACGACTGGGCTGGCCGCGAGGGAGATCGGCTGATCGTGATGGTCCGCCGGTGAGATCACGGCTGACTGCGGCGACCTCGCCGCGCTGCCCCGCGCGATCCGCACGCGGGTGATCCGGCGCATGTGCATCGTCGCGGGCAGCCCGTGCGGACCAGCTCACTGTCGACCACGTCGGGCGAGTGGAGGAGTTCGTCACCGACTGGCGCGGACAGGGGGAGGCGAGCCTGCCGGGCGCTGTCGTGGCCGCCCGCGCGTATGGAAGGCTGTGCCTGCGCTCGGTTCGGGCGAGCCACGGCACTGATACCCAGACGGAGTGACGAGTGGATCCTCAGGACATCAGTAGCGAGCTTGAGCACGTCCTCCTCACCGAGGAGCAGATCCAGACCCGGCTCGGCGAGCTGGCCGCCCAGATCGACAAGGACTACGCGGGCAAGGACCTCCTCCTCGTCGGCGTCCTCAAGGGCGCCGTCATGGTGATGGCCGACCTCGCCCGGGCCCTGCACCGGACCGTCGACATGGACTGGATGGCGGTGTCGTCCTACGGGTCGGGCACCACGTCCAGTGGCGTCGTCCGCATCCTGAAGGACCTCGATGCCGATCTCGGCGACCGCAACGTCCTCGTCGTCGAGGACATCCTCGACTCGGGCCTGACGCTCTCGTGGCTGCTGAAGAACCTCACGTCGCGCAACCCGGAGTCCGTGGAGGTCTTCACCCTCCTGCGCAAGCCCGACGCGATGAAGGTCAACGTGGCCCCCCGGTACATCGGGTTCGACATCCCGAACGAGTTCGTCGTCGGCTACGGCCTCGACTACGCCCAGCGCTACCGCAACCTGCGCTGCGTCGGAACCCTCGCGCCGCACGTGTACGGCGGCTGAGCGGGCTCCTGACGGGGCTCGCGCCCTTCAGCGACGGGCGTAATCGTGAACCCGTGCGCGCGGTCGTGGCCCTTTTCCCCTCGTAGTACCGTGATGCGGTGGACCTGAAGAAAATCCTGCGCGGCCCGATCTTCTGGATCTCGCTGGCCGTGCTCCTCGTGCTGATCGGCTCGAGCTTCCTCTCGGGCATCGGCGCGCCGACTCAGGTCGACACCTCCCAGGCCATCTCCGACATCCAGTCGAACAAGGTCGACACCGCCACCATCGTCGACCGCGACCAGGTGCTCGACCTCACCCTGAAGGACGGCTCCAAGTCGCGGGCCCAGTACGTGCAGGGCCAGGGCGTCAACCTGCAGGAGCAGCTCCAGGCCAAGGCCGACGCCGGCCAGCTCCCGGGTGGCTACAACGTCGTCGTGCCCACCGAGAGCGTGCTCGTCACGCTGCTCGTCTCACTCCTGCCGGTCGCCCTCATCGTTCTCCTCTTCTTCTTCCTGATGAGCCAGATGCAGGGCGGCGGCTCGAAGGTGATGCAGTTCGGCAAGTCCAAGGCGAAGATGGTCAGCAAGGACATGCCGCAGACCACGTTCGCCGACGTCGCCGGCGCTGACGAGGCCGTCGAGGAGCTCCAGGAGATCAAGGACTTCCTCGCCGACCCCGCCAAGTTCCAGGCCGTCGGGGCGAAGATCCCCAAGGGCGTTCTCCTCTACGGTCCGCCCGGCACCGGCAAGACCCTCCTCGCCCGCGCCGTCGCCGGCGAGGCAGGTGTCCCGTTCTTCTCCATCTCCGGCTCCGACTTCGTCGAGATGTTCGTCGGCGTGGGCGCCAGCCGCGTGCGCGACCTCTTCCAGCAGGCGAAGGAGAACGCGCCGGCCATCATCTTCGTCGACGAGATCGACGCCGTCGGCCGTCACCGCGGCGCCGGCCTGGGCGGGGGGCACGACGAGCGCGAGCAGACCCTCAACCAGATGCTGGTCGAGATGGACGGCTTCGACGTCAACGCGAACGTCATCCTCATCGCCGCGACCAACCGCCCCGACATCCTCGACCCTGCCCTGCTGCGCCCCGGACGGTTCGACCGGCAGATCGCGGTCGAGCGACCCGACCTCCTCGGCCGCTTCGCGATCCTGACCGTGCACGCGCAGGGCAAGCCGATGGCCGAGGCCGTCGACCTCTTGGCGGTCGCCCGGCGCACCCCGGGCTTCACGGGCGCCGATCTCGCCAACGTCCTCAACGAGGCGGCCCTGCTGACTGCGCGCGGCGAGAGCCAGCTGATCGACGACATCGCGCTCGACGAGGCCATCGACCGGGTCATCGCCGGGCCGCAGAAGCGCACCCGGGTGATGGACGACCACGAGAAGAAGATCACCGCGTACCACGAGGCGGGCCATGCCCTGGTCGCCGCGGCGCTGCCGGGCAACGACCCGGTCCACAAGATCACGATCATGCCTCGAGGGCGCGCCCTCGGCTACACGATGGTGCTGCCGGATCAGGACAAGTACTCCACGACGCGCAGCGAGATGCTCAACCAGCTCGCCTACATGCTGGGCGGCCGGGCCGCCGAGGAGCTCATCTTCCACGATCCGACCACGGGTGCGTCCAACGACATCGAGAAGGCGACGGCCGTGGCGCGCGCCATGGTCACCCAGTACGGCATGACCGAGCGGCTCGGCGCGATCCGCTACGGCCAGGAGCAGAACGAGGTCTTCCTCGGCCGCGACATGGGCCACATCCGCGACTACTCCGAGGAGGTCGCGGCGGCGATCGACGAGGAGGTTCGGGCGTTCATCGAGACCGCGCACCAGGAGGCCTACGACCTGCTGGTCGCCAACCGCGACGTCCTCGATGCCATGGTGCTTGCCCTGCTGGAGCGGGAGACCCTCGACAAGGGCGAGATCGAGGAGATCTTCGCCGAGTTGCAGTTGCGCGAGGTGCGGCCGGCCTGGACGGGCTCGGCCCGCCGCCGCCCCGACGAGCGCGGCCCGGTTCTCACTCCTGGCGAGACGGCGGCCCTCAACGGGCATGCCAGCTCCAACGGCCACGGGGCCTCCAACGGTCACAGCGACTACGACGACGCACAGCCGGGTGACTCCGCCGAGGTGAGTGAGCTCGCATGACCGGCGTCAACGCCGTGTCGCTGCCTGAGGACCTCCCGGTGCGATCCTTCGATCTCGTCGCGGCCGAACGGGCGGTCCGCGACCTGCTGATCGCCATCGGCGAGGATCCCGACCGCGAGGGCCTGCAGGACACCCCGGGCCGCGTTGCCCGCGCGTACGAGGAGATCTTCCGCGGCGTCCGGATGACCGCCGACGAGGTCCTCACCACGACCTTCGACATCGGCCACGACGAGATGGTCCTGGTCAAGGACATCGAGCTCTACAGCACCTGCGAGCACCACCTGGTGCCGTTCCACGGCGTCGCCCACATCGGCTACATCCCCAACGAGAACGGCCGTATCACCGGCCTGTCCAAGCTCGCCCGTCTGGTCGACGTGTTCGCCAAGCGGCCCCAGGTCCAGGAGCGGCTCACCACGCAGGTGGCCGACTCCCTCGTTCGGATCCTTCAGCCGCGCGGGGCGATCGTCGTCATGGAGGCGGAGCACCTGTGCATGTCCATGCGTGGGGTGCGCAAACCCGGGGCGAAGACAGTGACCAGCGCGGTGCGCGGCAGCCTTCGCGATCCCGCGACGCGCGCGGAGGCGATGTCGCTCATCCTCGGTCGATGATCCGTCGGCCGAACGGACTGCCCGCAGGTCTGGCTGATCTCGATCGCACTCTTGTCGTCGGCGTCCTGAATGTCACGCCGGACTCCTTCTCCGACGGCGGATCCTTCCTGGCGGCCGACGCGGCCGTGCGCCACGGTCTGGAGCTCCATGCCAAGGGTGCCGATGTCGTCGATGTCGGCGGCGAGTCCACTCGGCCCGGCGCGCAGCGGGTCTCCGCTGCTGAGGAGCTCGATCGGGTGCTACCTGTGGTCACGGGCCTCGTCTCGGCCGGCGTCCCCGTCAGCATCGACACGATGCGGGCCTCGACCGCACAGGCGATCGTCGAGGCGGGCGCCTGCATCGTCAACGACGTCAGCGGTGGCCAGGCCGACCCCGACATGTACGCGACGGTGGCGGCACTGAAGGTGCCGTTCATCGTCATGCACTGGCGCGGCCACAGCGATCACATGAACGAGCTCGCGCGGTACGACGACGTGGTCGCCGACGTCATTGCCGAGCTCGAGCAGCGGGTCGCAGCGGCCGTTGCCGCCGGCATCGCGCCCGATCGGCTGGTGATCGACCCGGGACTGGGCTTCGCCAAGGACTCCGACCACAACTGGGAGCTCCTTCGCCACCTCGACCGTCTCCTCGAGGTGGGCTACCCCGTGCTCGTCGGAGCCTCGCGCAAGCGCTTCCTCGGCGCGCTCCTCTCCGACGAGGCGGGACTGCCGCGTCCGATCGACCAGCGGGACGCGGCCACCGATGCGATCTCGGCGATCGCCGCGACGCACGGGGTCTGGGCCGTGCGGGTGCACGATGTGTGCGGCAGCAGGGACGCGGTCCGCGTGGCGGCAGCCTGGTCGCGGGGGAGGGCAACAGATGGCTGACCGCATCACGATCCGGGGGATCCGCGGTACCGGGCACCATGGCGTGTTCGACCACGAGCGCGCGGACGGGCAGCCGTTCGTCGTCGACGTGACGCTCAGCCTCGACACCTCTGCCGCCGGCCGTTCCGACGTCCTGGCCCGGACCGTCGACTACGGCGACGTGGCCAACCAGGTGCATGCCGTCATCGTCGGCGAGCCGGTGGACCTCATCGAGACCCTGGCCGAGCGGATCGCGGACATCTGCCTGGGCTGGGAGGCGGTCGAGCAGGTCGAGGTCACCGTGCACAAGCCACAGGCCCCCATCGCGGTGCCGTTCGACGACGTCGAGGTCAGCATCACCCGGGGACGTGACCGCGATGCGTGAGTTCGTGCTCGGACTGGGCTCCAACCTGGGTGACTCCACGCGCATCCTCCAGGGCGCCGTCGACGACCTGTCGGCGATCGAGGGCATCGACATCACGGGGGCATCGGCGGTCTTCGAGACGGAGCCGGTCGGCGGGCCGGAGCAGCCGATGTTCATGAACGCCGTCGTCACCGGGCGCACGTCTCTCCTCGAGCATGAGCTGCTCTCCACCACCCAGGGGGTGGAGGAGCACTGGCATCGCACGCGGGACGTGCGCTGGGGCCCGCGCACCCTCGACATCGACATCATCGCGATGGGCGACACGATCGTCGACGAGCCCGACCTCGTCATCCCGCACCAGCGCGCCCACGAAAGGGCCTTCGTCCTGGTGCCCTGGCACGACGCGGATCCCGACGCCTCGCTGGTCGGCTACGGGTCGGTCGCCGAGCTGCTTGCCACGGTGGATGGTTCCGGGGTGCGCCGCACCGACGCGGTGATCAGCGTCCCGCGGGCGGACTGACGCATGGATCCGATGAAGCCCACCCGCGTGTGGAGCCTCGTGGCGGCGGCGGTGCTGGCTGCCGCCGTCGGCTGGGGCGTCGTCGAACTGGTCGACTCCTGGGCGGGGCGGCTGGTCCCGGTGCCCTGGCTGGCTGCCGCGGCCATGTGGCTCGTCGCTGCCGGCGTCGCCTACTGGACGTACACCAGCCGGCCCAGGCTCCAGCGCAAGCCGGGGGCCAAGCCCATGCCTCCATTGGTGGCCGCCCGCACCGCGGCGCTGGCCATGGCGGCATCGCGGATCGGCGCACTGGTCGCCGGCTTCTATGCGGGCATCGCGATCGGGATCGTGCCGTCGATCGGGACGCCGAGCGGGTCGAGCACCTTCTGGGCCGCCTCCCTGGCGAGCCTGGGCGCCCTGGCACTCGTCGCGGCCGGCCTCTGGCTCGAGCACGTGTGCCGGCTCCCGATCGGTCCACCCGACGACTTCACCGGCGCCGGATGAGGGCGGGATAGGGTCGGGGCCATGAGCGAGACCGCCCTAGACGACCTGCCTTTCGACGACCTTCGCCAGAAGGCGTTCCACCGCGCCGAGAAGCACATGGATGTCGGGTTCTTCACTGACCTCTATTCGCACATGCCGGCCATGTTCGCCATCGAGGGCGAGGGTGGCGACCTCGGTGCGGTCGGCGGCACGATCATCGAGAGCGTGCGGGCGTGGCGCGAGATGGTGGGCGACAAGGAGCTCGATCCGACGACCGAGGCGCTGCTTCGGGCCCGGTTCGTCACGTACCTGCGCGAGCACGGCGAGGAGTGAGCGCAGCGAGCCCCGCTCCTACGTCGAGTGGCCAGTTGTCGGGGTGTTCGCGCGCCGAATCACCCCGACAACTGGCCACTCGACGAAAGGTGACTGGTCAGCGGTCGATGTCGCCAACGACGAAGAAGAAGGACATCACCGCGTCGGCGAGCCGGTCGTAGGGCGTCCCGACCAGGGCGGCCTGCATCGCCTGCGCATTGGCGAAGGACGCCGAACGGATCTTCAGACGCCAGGGCAGCTTGTCGCCCATGCTGGCGAGCAGGCAGCCGGTGATGCCGAGCGGCCCCTCGATCGAGCCGTAGGTGACCCCCTCCGGTGCGCGCACCGTCTTGGGCAGGAGGACGTCATGCGGCCCGTCGCCAAGAGAGCGCAGACGGTCGACGCACGCCGCCATGATCGACGTGCTCGTGGGCAACTGCTCGACCAGCACCCGGTAGCGATCGCGGGCGTCCCCACCCGTGTGCAGCGGCACCCCGATGAGGTCCGTCAGCTCGGCATAGGCCAGGTACGGGTCGTCTCGACGAAGGTCCAGGTCCAGGCCGCTCGCTCGCGCAACGGCGCCGCTGACGCCGAAGCCGATCGCGGCCGGACGGTCGAGTGCGGCGATGCCGACGAGCGACTCGGCGTACTCGAGGATGGCGTCCGCGATCAGCGTTCCGAGGGAATCCAGGTCCGCGATGATGCCGGCATAGTCGTCGAGCGCCGCGGCAGAGATCGGTGCGGCCACGCCGCCGATCCGGGTGAACATGGGGTGCACCCGCCCGCCCGTGACGATCTCCTGCGCTCGCACGAGGCGTTCGCGGGCGTCGAAGATCACCTGTCGATCGTGGGAGCGCTCGGCCACCGCGCCGAGGAACGCCAGCGTGGCCATCACGCGATTGGCCTCGGCCAGCAGCGTGCGGGTCCAGGTGGCCCGCTCGGGCGGAGTGATGCCGGTCGCCTCCTCGAGGACGAGCGCGATGACGAGCTCGTTCGAGAATGCGGAGAGCCAGTCATGGCGATTGGCGAGCATCATCAGCTGGCGGTAGTCGCGTGACTCGAAGAGCTTCTCCGCTCCCCGGTGCATGAAGCCCACCTCCACGTCCGCCCGCTGCACGATGTCGTCGCGCACATCGACCTGAAGCCGGAAGCCCGCGTGTGCCGACGGGTGGAACTCGCGGAGGACGAGCTCCTCGTCGGCGTCCAGCCAGGCCGCGGCTCCGACGCCGAGTACTCGTCCCTCGGCTGCGCTCGTCATGCGGTCATCGTCCCATCTCCTGGACAAGCCACCACCAGCCCTCGCGGGAGCGCTCCAGTCGCGCGTGCGACGACGGGATGGCAGCGGCGCAGGCGTCCATCGCGACGTGAGCGGTGATGTTGCAGGACCCGTCGGCGACGACGCTCACCGCGCGACCGCCCCGAAAGCTGCTGAGCGTGCCCCCGTCCCATTCGCCCGTCGAGCGTTCGCTCGCGACATGGCCGTAGTCGACGGCAACGGTGAGCCCGACGCTGACGGTGCGGGCCAGGGCGGCCCACAGGGCATCGCGCGACGTGCCGACCTCGATCCGTCCGGCCGGCTCGCGACGCGGCCACCAGCGGTCGCACCAGGCGTCGATCGCGGCAGCGTCGACGCCGCTCTCGCTGCAGGCGGCGGCATCGGTCAGCGGGGGTCCGAGCACCTCGGCCCCGGAAGCCGGGTCGACGAGCACGACGCGTCGCTGCCCTTCGTCGTCGATTTCCAGGACATCGCAGGGCACGTCGTCGAGCAGCTCGTGCGCGATGACGACGCCCGGTGCGGGCGGCTCGTGGGTCGCGAGGTCGCGGACGTCCCCTTGGATCCAGGAGAGCCACGCCGGAAGGCCGGCGGGTCGAGGCCGGATATCGATGGCCCGCCACGTGATCCGCTCCACCAGGGCAGGGTCCATCAGTCCTGCCAGCTGTCGCAGGAGACGGCCGTCGTCAGCACCGGCGTCGGTCACCGTCACGGTTGCATGCGTGACGAGAAGGGCGGTCGTGACGGGCTCGATCAGCCGGGCCATGCGCCGGGCCACTGCGTCGCCGTCCATCACGTCCGTGGCGAAGTGCGAGCCGGGGTGCTGGCGTCGGTAGAAGCCGTCCGGCCCGAAGGCCGCCCGCTCCCACGCCACCGACCACGGCAGCACGTCATCCGGCACGGGTCATCACGCTAGTGCGGTCTACGCTCCGTCAGGTGAGCACACCACCGCGCTTACGCGTCGGAGTCATCGGCGCCGGGCGCGCCGGGGCCGTCCTCGGAGCCGCCCTTCGCCGGGCCGGGCACGATGTTGTCGCGGTCTCCGCCGTCTCCGACCTGTCACGTCTTCGGGCCGAGGCGCTGCTGCCCGGTGTGCCCATCCGGCCCGCGCCGGAAGTAGCTCAGGATGCCGACCTCGTCCTGCTCGCCGTCCCCGACGACGTCCTGCCCGGACTCGTGGCCGGCCTCGTCGAGACCGGCGCCCTGCATGCGGGCCAGTTCGTCGCCCATCCGTCCGGCCGCTACGGCACCGCAGTGCTGGATCCCGCCCGCGACGTCGGGAGCCATCCCGCTCGCCATCCATCCGGTGATGACGTTCACCGGCACGAGCGTGGACCTCGCGCGACTGTCGGACTGCCCCTTCGGCGTCACGGCGCCCGACGCCGTGCGGCCGGTTGCCGAGGCCCTGGTTGTCGAGATGGGCGGCGAGCCGATCTGGGTGCCGGAGGAGGCTCGGGCGCTGTATCACGCGGGCGTTGCCTTCGGCGCGAACTTCCTCATGGCGGTCGTGCTGCAGTCCCTCGAGCTTCTGCGCGACGCCGGCATGGAGCAGCCCGAGCGACTGATGGCGCCGCTGCTCAGCGCATCGCTCGACAACGCGCTTCGACACGGCGACGTCGCACTCACCGGTCCGGTGGCGCGGGGCGACGCCGCGACCGTGGCGGTTCACCTGCACGAGATCGGCGCGGTCTCACCGGTCGCCGGCGCGGCGTATCGGGCGCTCGCGCGGCTGACGGCCGACCGCGCGCTCGGTGCCGGGCTCATCGACGTGACATCAGCGGCCCGGCTGCTCGAGGTGCTCGCTGCCCCGCCCGATCCGAGCGTCCCGTGATCGACGTCGTGTCGTCCGCGCAGCAGATGCGCGCGGTACCCAGGGCGTCGGGGCAGCGCGCCGTCGTGATGACGATGGGCGCGCTGCACGACGGGCACGCCGAGCTGATCCACCGCGCGCGCGACCACGTCGGCGCCGACGGCACGGTTGTGGTGACCATGTTCGTCAATCCGACGCAGTTCGGGGTGGGCGAGGACTTCGAGAAGTACCCGCGCTCGCGCGCCGACGACATCCGCGTGTGCGAGGAGGCCGGGGCCGACGTCGTCTTCGCACCCAACGTCGTCGACGTGTACGGGAACGACACCGGCTTCGCGACCGACTCGGTCACGATCGACCCCGGTCCGCTGGGCAGCATCCTCGAGGGAGCCTCACGACCCGGACACTTCCGCGGTGTGCTCACGGTGGTCGCCAAGCTGCTCGCGCTCACCACGCCCGACGTCGCCTTCTACGGTCAGAAGGACTACCAGCAGCTCGTGCTCATCACCCGGATGGTCCGCGACCTGAACATGCCGGTCGAGGTGATCGGAGTCCCGACCGTCTGCGAGCCCGACGGCCTGGCTCGCAGCAGTCGCAACCGTTACCTGTCGCCGGAGGAGCGCGCGCGCCGCGGCGGTCATCCCGCAGGCCCTCGACGACGCCGTGCGAGCGCGGCGCAGGCGGGGCCGATGCCGTGGTCGCCGCGGGACGTGCGGTGTTCGATCGTGCCGACGGCGTCGAGGTCGACTATCTCGTGGTCACCGACCCCGGGCTGGGCGCGCCGCCGTCCCGAGGGGATGCTCGCGTGCTGGTCGCGGCCCGGGTCGGGCCACACTCGTCTCATCGACAACGATTCGTGCGGCTGGGGGCGTGATGCGCATCGCGAGGGGGCTGACTGCCGCCGCCCGGGCTGGACTGCGCGCGCCGACGTCATCGTCGTCGGATCGGGTGTCGCGGGACTGACGGCCGCACTGCGGCTGCGGGCCATCGGCCGCACCGTCCTGCTCGTGACGAAGGCGCAGGTCAACGAGGGCTCGACGCGCTGGGCCCAGGGCGGTATCGCGGCGGCCCTGGCCGACGACGACTCACCCGCAGGCGCATCAGCACGACACTCTGGTCGCCGGCGTGGGACTGTGCGATGACGAGGCCGTGCGCATCCTGGTGACCGAGGGTCCGGCGGCGGTGCGCGAGCTCATCCAGATCGGGGCGCGCTTCGACCGCGACGCAGTCGGGCGCGATCGCCCTGACCCGCGAGGGCGGCCATCTGCACGATCGCATCGCGCACGCGGGCGGCGACGCCACGGGCGCCGAGATCTCCCGCGCTCTCGTCGCGGCGGTGCGCGAGGACTCGGGCATCGAGGTCGTCGAGAACGCGCTCGCGCTCGACCTGCCTACGCGATGCGCGGGGTGCCGCGCAGGGCGTGACACTGCACGTGATGGGCTCGGGCCAGCGCGACGGCATCGGGGCCGCGCTCGCACCCGTGGTGATCCTCGCGACGGGCGGGTTCGGCCAGGTGTTCGGGCAGACGACGAACCCGTACGTGTCCACCGGTGACGGCGTGGCCCTGGCCATGCGCGCCGGTGCCGACATCGCCGACCTCGAGTTCGTCCAGTTCCATCCGACGGTGATGTGGCTCGGCCCGCTCGCGAAGGGGCAGCAGCCGCTCGTCTCCGAGGCTGTGCGCGGCGAGGGTGCGGTCCTCCTGGATGCCGACGGCCAGCGGTTCATGCTCGACGAGCACCCGCTCGCCGACCTCGCGCCGCGCGACATCGTGGCCAAGGCGATCATGCGCCGCATGCGAGCCGAAGGCTCGCCGCACGTGTGGCTCGATGGTCGCGGACGCTGGGCGCCGACCTGTGGCTGCAGCGCTTCCCGACGATCCTGGAGTCCTGCCGCAGCCGCGGCATCGACCCGGTCACCGACCTGATCCCGGTCGCACCGGCGCAGCACTACGTGTCCGGCGGTGTGCGCACCGACCTGTGGGGGCGCGCGTCGATCGCGGGGCTCTACGCCTGCGGTGAGGTGGCCTGCACCGGCGTCCACGGGGCCAATCGACTCGCATCGAACTCGCTGCTCGAGGGGCTCGTCTTCGCCCGGCGCATCGTCACGGCGGTCGCCGAGGACGCCCTCGAGGCGCAGGACCCGCTGACGCTGCCCGTCACCACGGGCCTGCTGCCGCACCGGGTCCGACGGCGCATCCAGACCGTCATGGACACGCACGCGGGCGTCCTGCGCAGCGCCGACTCCCTCGGCGACGCGGCGAACCGCCTGTCGGAGCTTGCCGGCTCGGACGATGCGACGCCGTCGACCGAGGACTGGGAGACCACCAACATCCACCAGATCGCGAGCGTGCTCGTGCGTCATGCCCGCGATCGCGAGGAGACGCGGGGATCGCATTGGCGCGAGGACTTCCCTGACCGCGATGATGCGCGCTGGCGGGCGCGACTCGTGTCCAACGTCGACGAGGACGGCGAGATCAGCACTCGCCTCGAACAGGTGACGGGAGCTGTCGAATGACACGCGACGGACGGATCGACGGCGGGGATCCGCGACCAGCTCGCTGCGGCCGGTCTCGACCCCGACCAGGTTGCTCGACCTCATCGTGCGCGCGATCGAGGAGGACCTCGACGGCGGCGTCGACGTGACCACGGTCGCGACGGTTCCCGCGGAACAACGCGCGACGCTCGACCTCGTCGCCCGTGGGTCCGGCGTCGTCGTGGGGGTCCCCGTCGCGGCCGCCGTGTTCTCCTACGTGTGCGGCAGGCGAGGCAGTGATCCGGCAGCTGCGGTCCGACGGCGACCGCGTCCAGCCAGGTGACACCGTCCTGTCGATCAGCGGCGAGACCCACGACCTCCTGCAGGCCGAGCGGCCGGCCCTCAACCTGCTGGGTCACCTCAGCGGCGTCGCCACGGCGACCAGCGCACTGGGTCGATGCCATCGCCGGCACGGGAGCGCACGTCCGCGACACCCGTAAGACGACCCCCGGTATGCGACGCCTGGAGAAGTACGCAGTCCGCTGCGGCGGCGGGGTCAACCACCGCATGTCGCTGTCGGACGCCGCTCTCGTCAAGGACAACCACGTCGTCGCGGCAGGAGGCGTGGCCGAGGCGTTCAGCGCCGTGCGTACCGAGTTCCCGGGGATCCCGGTCGAGGTGGAGGTCGACTCCCTCGAGCAGCTCGACGAGGTGCTCGAGGCGGGCGCGGACCTCGTGCTCCTCGACAACTTCTCGGTCGACGACATGCGCGAGGCTGTGCGCCGCAACCAGGGGCAGGCGCTCCTCGAGGCGTCCGGCGGACTGACGATCGACTCGGCCGCAGCAGTAGCGGCAACGGGCGTCGACTACCTTGCCGTCGGAGCTCTCACCCACTCTGCGCCGGTGCTCGACATCGGCGCCGACCTGCGACAGGAGTCGTAGTGCTTCTCGCCATCGACGTCGGCAACACCAACACTGTGCTGGGGATGTTCGACGATGCCGACCTGATCGCCTCGTGGCGGATCAAGACGGACGCGCGCACCACCGCGGACGAGATGGTGCTGACCTTCCGGGGCCTGCTGTCCGAGTCGGCGGCCGTGACGGGCATCGCGCTGTGCAGCACCGTGCCGGCCGTTCTGCGCGAGATGCGCGTGATGCTCGCCCGCTACTTCGCCGACGTGCCGACCGTCATCGTCGAGCCCGGAACGAAGACCGGGGTCCCGGTCCTCACCGACAACCCGAAGGAGGTGGGCGCCGACCGCATCGTCAACACGATCGCCGCGCACCACCTGTTCGGTGGCCCCTGCATCGTCGTGGACTTCGGCACGTCGACCAACCTCGACGTCGTGTCCGCCAAGGGCGAGTTCCTCGGCGGCGCACTGGCGCCCGGCATCGAGATCTCCCTCGACGCCCTGGCGTCCCGGGCGGCTCAGCTGCGCAAGGTCGAGCTCGTGCGACCGCGCTCGCCGATCGGCAAGAACACCGTCGAGGCGCTGCAGTCCGGGGCGCTGTACGGCTTCGCCGGCCAGGTCGACGGGCTCGTGGACCGCATCTGCGCCGAGCTCGGGCCCGTCACGGCCGTCGTCGCGACCGGCGGGCTCGCCGAGATCGTCGTGGGGGAGTCCCGCGCCATCACGCATCACGAGCCCGACCTGACCCTGACCGGCCTGCGCCTGGTGTTCGAGAAGAACGCCGAGGTCGGCTAGCTCCGCTCGCGCATCCCCAGCACCAGCGCCACGACGGCGGCCAGGCCGTGCACGCGGCCGGTCGTGCGCGGCAGGATCAGCGTCCGGATGCCCAAGGCCGCGCCACCGCCGTCGTCGTTGGCGTTGTCACCCACCATCAGCACGCTGGCCGCCGGCAGTGCGAGCGCTGCGAGGGCTGCCTCGAAGATTCGCGGATCCGGCTTCACGCAGCCCACCTCGTACGAGAGGACGACCGCGTCGACCCACGGGCTGATCGCGTCGCGGTCGAGGACGGTGCGGATGGGCACGCCGGCGTTGGAGACCAGGCAGATCGCCGACTCCCGCCTCGCGCAGCGCGCGGAGAGTCGGGACGCTGTCGTCGTAGGCGCGCCACGTGTCGAGCATGACGTCGTACAGGGCGTTCGCCAACGGGCGATCGACGCCAGGACCGGCCGCGATCAGCTCGTGGAACACCCGTGAGTGCGCCTCGAACGACAGGTCGCGGCTGCTCTCGGGATCCGTGATCCGGGCCCCCTCCCAGATGCGGTCGAGGAAGGCCACCAGCTCGGACCGCTCCGCCGCACTCAGGGGATGCGGGGCGACGGCGAGGGCCGCATCGAGCCACTCGTCGGCGTCGCCCTGGTCGACGAGGGTCGAGTGGATGTCGAAGATGACGCCGTCGATCGTGCCCGGCGTGGGCCAGTCGTGGGGCACGGAGCTCATCGGGGAAGCCTATTGCTCGTGTCGGGGGCCTCTCGGCCATCGAATAGCCTTGCCCGTTGTGACGACCGAAGCGGCGGATGCCGCCCTCGCCGAACCGGACGACGACCTGCCCGAGCAGATGCGGATCCGGCGCGAGAAGCGCGAGCAGCTCGCCGGCAAGGGCATGGAGCCCTATGCCGATCGGCCTGCCGATCACCACGACGATCGCTGCCGTGCGTGCGGCACACCCCGACCTGCCCGAGGACACCGCGACCGGCGAGCGGGTCGGGATCGCCGGTCGCGTCATCTTCTCCCGCAACTCCGGGAAGCTGTGCTTCGCCACCCTGCGAGCCGGCGACGGCTCGGAGATCCAGGCGATGGTGTCCCTGGCCAATGTCGGCGAGCAGCAGCTCGCGGACTGGAAGGAGCTCGTCGACCTCGGCGACCACGTGTTCGTCGCCGGCGAGGTGATCACCTCCAAGCGGGGTGAGCTGTCGGTCACTGGCCGACGAGTGGCGCATGGCGGCCAAGGCGCTGCGTCCGCTGCCGGTCCAGCACAAGCCGATGAACGAGGAGACGCGCGTGCGGCAGCGCTACGTCGACCTCGTGGTGCGTCCGGAGGCGCAGCTGGTCGCCCGCCAGCGCGTCGCCGTCGTCTCGTCCATCCGGCAGAGCCTGACCCGTCGCGGCTACCTCGAGATCGAGACGCCGATGCTGCAGACGATGCACGGCGGCGCCACGGCGCGACCGTTCGTCACGCGCTCCAACGCCTTCGACATCGACGTCTTCCTGCGAATCGCGCCGGAGCTCTTCCTCAAGCGCGCCGTGGTGGGCGGTCTCGAGCGCGTGTTCGAGGTGAACCGGAACTTCCGCAACGAGGGCGCCGATCGGTCGCACTCGCCGGAGTTCACGATGCTCGAGTTCTACCAGGCGTATGCCGACTACCAGGTGATGGCCACGATCACCCGCGAGCTGATCCAGGAGGCGGCGCTCGCCGCCGTCGGCACGCTGTCCGTCACGCATCACGATGGATCACAGCACGACCTGTCGGGCATCTGGCCTCAGGTCGACCTGTATGACTCGCTCTCCGCAGCCCTCGGCGAGACGATCACGCCGTCGACGGACCGCACGCACCTGGTCGCCCTGTGCGAGCAGGACGGCATCGAGTTCCACCCCACGGCGGTGCCGGGCAAGCTCGTCGAGGAGCTGTTCGAGCATCACGTCGTCTCGACGTTCACCGGCCCTACGTTCGTCATGGACTACCCCGTCGACACCTCGCCGCTCGTCCGCGGGCACCGCACGAAGCCGGCGGTCGTCGAGAAGTGGGACCTCTACATCAACGGCGCCGAGACCGGTACCGGCTACTCCGAGCTCGTCGACCCCGTCATCCAGCGCGAGCGCCTGGTCGAGCAGGCGGCGCTGGCCGACCGCGGCGATGCCGAGGCCATGCACCTCGACGAGGACTTCCTGCGGGCGATGGAGCACGGGATGCCGCCGATGGGCGGGGTCGGGGTCGGCGTCGACCGGATCCTCATGGCGCTCACCGGACTGGGCATCCGCGAGACGATCCTCTTTCCGCTGGTCAAGCCGGAGCGCGCACAGTGAGCGACCCCGTAGTGCTCGACAGGCTCGTCATCCGCCCGGCCCGCACAGGAGACGTCCGGACGATCCGCACGTTCATCGACTCCTACTCCACCGACGGCCGGCTGCTGTCCAAGGCGACTGTCACGCTGTTCGAGGCGGTGCAGGAGTTCCTCGTCGCCGAGCTCGACGGACAGGTGGTCGGCTGCGGGGCACTCCACGTCATGTGGGAGGACCTCGCCGAGGTCCGCACGCTGGCCGTGGATCCCGGCTTCGTCGGCAAGGGCATCGGCTCGCAGCTGTTGAAGTCCCTGCTCGACCGGGCCCGTGGCGTCGGCGTGAAGCGCGTGTTCTGCCTGACCTTCATGGTGGACTTCTTCGCGGCGCACGGCTTCGAGGAGATCGACGACACCCCGGTCGACCACGGCGTCTACGAGCAGCTGCTGCAGTCGTACGACGAGGGCGTCGCCGAGTTCCTCGGCCTCGAGCGCGTCAAGCCCAACACCCTCGGCAACCATCGGATGCTGGCCGTCCTATGAGGCGGGCGGTGCTGGCAGCGGCTGCGGCGGGTGTCCTCGCCGCGCTCATGGCGGCGCCGACGACCGCGCCCGCCGCAGCGGCTCCCGGGCCTCTTGCCGGCAAGGTCATCGTGGTCGACCCGGGCCACCAGCTCGGCAACTCCAACCCGCGGTTCGCGAAGCAGCTCGCGCAGACGGTCTTCAACGGTGCCATCACGAAGTCGTGCAACACGACCGGCACTGCGACGAACGGCGGCTTCCCGGAGGCCACGTTCACGTGGGAGGTCGCGCCAGCGGCTGAAGAGGATGCTGGAGCGGGCCGGCGCCAAGGTGGTCATGACCCGGACGACGAACAGTCGCAACGACTGGGGCCCGTGCGTATGGGACCGCGCCAAGCTCGCCAACCGGGTCAAGGCGGACGCCATGGTGAGCATCCACGCCGACGGAGCCGCCGCCGGGAACAAGGGGTTCTTCGCGATGACCCCCGCCCTGATCAAGGGCTGGACCGACGATGTCGTCGGCAAGGATCGCCGCCTCGCCAAGGCCATGATCGACGGCATGCGCACGGCCGGCGCGCCCCCGTCGAACTACATCGGGGGTCAGCTGATGGTCTCGCGCGACACGACGTCGCTGAACTTCAGCAACGTGCCGACGGTGACCGTCGAGGTGGGCAACATGCGCAACGCCTCGGACGCGGCGCGCATGACGTCGAAGTCGGGTCAGAAGCAGTACGCCAGATGGCTGTTCGCCGGGCTCGACAGCTACTTCGCGCGCGGCTGACCAGCGCGAACCGCTTGGCCTAGTCGCCGAACTGCTGGACCAGCACCCGGAGCAGGTCCGCCAGCACCTGGCGGTCGGCTTCGTCGATCGTCGCGAGCAGCGCGTGCTCGCGAGCGAGCAGGTCGCTCATCGCGTCGTCGACGGCCTTGCGGCCCGGATCCGTCAGCACGACGCGGACGCCGCGCCGATCGGTGGGATCCGGCTCGCGGCGCACCAGGCCCCGGGACTCGAGCCGGTCGATGCGGTTGGTCATGGTGCCGGACGTCACGAGGGTCTCGGCGCCGAGCTGGCCCGGTGACAGGGCGTAGGGCTCGCCGGCCCGCCGCAGGGCGGCCAGGACGTCGAACTCCCAGGTGTCGAGGGATCGGGCGGCGAAGGACTGCCGTCGGGCCAGGTCGAGGTGCCGGGCCAGCCGGCTGACGCGGGACAGGACCTGCAGGGGGGCGACGTCGAGATCGGGGCGTTCGCGCTGCCAGGCGAGCGCAATGCGGTCGACCTCGTCCGCGGTCACGTCCTCATGCTACGTCAAGAATCTCGATATCAAGATTCTTTGCGTCGGGTCGGCCGGCTAGTGCTTGCCCGTCACCAGGGTCGGCTTGGGCTCCATGTTCTGCAGGCCGTTCCAGGCGAGGTTGACCAGATGCGCGACAACCTCCTCCTTCTTGGGCTTGCGGACGTCGAGCCACCACTGGCCGGTCTGCGCGACCATGCCGACCAGCATCTGCGAGTACAGCGGGGCCCACTTCGGATTGATCTTGTGCACCCGGAACTGCCTGGCGAGCAGGTCGTCGACCTTCGCTGCCACGTCGACGAGCAGGCCGGCGAAGGTGCCGCCGACGTGATGGCCGGCGACCTCGGGGTCGCTGATGGCGGGGGTGTCGCGCACGAGGATGCGGAACCCGTCGGGGTAGCGGTCGATGTAGTCGAAGAGCGCCATCCCGGCCCGCTCGAGCAGGACCCGAGCGTTCATGGTGGCCACGTCGCGGCCGTCCTCCATGCCCAGCGCCTCGGCGATGGACACGAGCAGGTAGGTCATCTCGCGATCGACCACGACGGCGTACAGGCCCTCCTTGCCGCCGAAGTGCTCGTAGACGACGGGCTTGGAGACGTCGGCCTTCGCGGCGATCTCCTCGACGCTGACGGCCTCGAAGCCCTTCTCGGCGAAGAGCTTGCGCCCGACGTCGAGGAGCTGCTCGCGGCGCTCCTGGCCGCTCATGCGCACGCGCTCGCGGCGCGGGGGGCGCCGGACCTCGCGCGGCCTCAGCTCCACCACGGTGGGGTCGTCCGACGGGACGTCGGTCGCGATGATGGCGATCTCGTCGTTCACATCGACTCCGTGGCAGCGGGGAGCGCGGCGGCGGGGGTCGGCGAGTAGCCGCGGACGCGCCTGGCGAGCGCCGGATCCTTCAACCTCGCGGCGACCTTGTCGGGCTTGGGCCAGCGCACGTCGGTGGCCAGGCCCGACTTCTCGAGCGTGCGGATGAGTATCGCGCTCAGGTCCACCTGGCCGCGCAGCACGCCGTGCCGGGCCGAGGTCGGGTCGACGTGGTGGAGGTTGTGCCATGACTCGCCGAAGGACGGGATGGCCAGCCACGCGACATTGCTCGACAGGTCTCGCGAGACGAACGGCCGGTTGCCGAAGACATGGCAGATGGAGTTGATCGACCACGTGACGTGATGGACGAGGGCGACGCGCACGAAGCCGGCCCAGAACAGCGCGGTCAGGGCACCGGCCCAGGACCAGGTGATCAGGCCGCCGAGCACGGCGGGCAGGAGCAGCGTCGCCGCGACGACCGCGGGGAAGTAGCGGGAGATGGCCGCGAGGTCCTTGTCGGCGGCGATGTCGGGGGCGTACTTCTCGATCGAGGTGTTCTCGGCGCCCCACAGCCAGCCGACGTGGGCCCACAGCAGGCCCTTCGCGACCGACTTCTTCGACGTGCCGAACCGCCACGGCGAATGCGGGTCGCCGACCTCGTCGGAGAACTTGTGGTGCTTGCGGTGGTCGGCGACCCACTGGTCGAGGGAGCCCTCGAGCGCGTACGAGCCCATGAGGGCGAGCGCGATCTTCACTCCGCGGCCGGCCTTGAAGGACCGGTGGGTGAAGAAGCGGTGGTACCCGACCGTGATGCCCAGGCCGGTGAGCGCCCAGAAGATCATCACGAGGGCCACGTCGACCCACGAGAGCCAGCCGCCCCAGGCCACGGGGATGGCCACGAGCAACGGCGATCAGTGGTACGAAGACGAAGACGCCGATGGCGATCCGCATCCCCAGGCTGCTCGGCTGTACGGGCTCGTCGGTCGGCCCGCTTCGCGGCAGGACTTCTGGGGTAGCGGTCATGTGACTCCTTGGGGGTGACCTGCGTAACCTACGCTCCCGTAGGTTACGGGACCGTAGGTACTTCGGTCAACCCGTGCGCTGCGGCCGCGTCTACAGTTCTGCCTGCCGCATGACGCGGTGGTCCCGGGTCGTCTAATGGCAGGACAGCGGACTTTGAATCCGTGAACAGAGGTTCGACTCCTCTCCCGGGAGCGTCGGTCGATAGGGTGAGGGCGCTAATCCGGCCCGACTCGATGAGGACCAGATGTGACCAGCAGTCGCCCGTCGGTCGTCGTGATCCTCGCCGCCGGTGAGGGCAAGCGGATGAAGTCCGCCACCCCCAAGGTCCTGCACGCCGTCGCCGGCCGTTCACTCCTCGGCCATGTCATCGAGGCCGCGTCGGCGGTCGAGCCCGAGAACCTGGTCGTCGTCGTCGGTCATCAGCGCGACCAGGTGGTCGCGCACGTCCAGGAGATCGCGCCGTGGGCCATCACCGTGGTCCAGGACGAGCAGAACGGCACCGGGCACGCTGTCCGCGTCGCGCTCGACGACCTCGCCGCCCGCGACATCGTCCTGTCCGACGGCCCGGTGGTCGTCCTCACCGGCGACACTCCGCTGCTCACCGGTGCCACTCTCGGGTCACTCCTCCTTGAGCATGACGGCGCCGCCTCGGCGGCGACCGTGCTGACCGCCCGCCTCGAGGATCCCGCCGGTTACGGCCGGGTCGTCCGCGACCCCGACGGCGGGGTGTCCGCGATCGTCGAGGACAAGGACTGCGACGACGACCAGCGACGCATCGACGAGATCAACTCCGGGATGTACGCGTTCCACGCTGCCGCGCCTGACCACGGCGCTCACCCGGCTGACCACCGACAACTCGCAGGGCGAGGAGTACCTCACCGACGTCGTCGGGCTGCTGCGCGCCGACGGTGACGCCGTGGCGGCCTGCCTCGTCGGCGACCCCACCGAGATCCTCGGGGTCAACGACCGGGTGCAGCTCGCCGAGGCGGCGGCCATCATGCGTGACCGCATCAATCAGGCCTGGATGCGCGCGGGCGTATCGATGCTCGACCCGGCATCGACGTGGCTCGACGTCGACGTCGACCTCCAGCCCGACGTGACGATCCGACCGCAGGTCACCCTGCGCGGCCCGACATCGGTGGCGACGGGTGCCGTCGTCGGCCCGGGCACCACGCTGACGGCGTGCGAGGTCGGTGCCGGCGCGGAGGTCGTCCACACCTGGGCCGAGCTCGCCGTCATCGGCGAGGACGCCAAGGTGGGCCCGTTCACCTTCCTTCGACCGGGCACCGTCCTGGGCGCGCGGACCAAGGCCGGCGCCTATGTGGAGATCAAGAACTCGGTGGTGGGCGACGGCGCCAAGGTGCCGCACCTGTCCTACGTCGGCGACGCCGAGATCGGCGAGGGCACCAACATCGGTGCGGCGACGGTCTTCGTCAACTACGACGGTGTCGACAAGCACCGCACCACGGTCGGCAGCCACGTGCGCATCGGCAGCGACACCATGCTCGTCGCACCGGTGACGATCGGCGACGGCGCCTACACCGCAGCCGGGTCGGTCATCACCGACGACGTGCCGCCGGGCGCGATGGCCGTCGGGCGAGCCCGTCAGCGCAACATCGAGGACTGGGTCGCAGCGCCGCCGCCCCGGATCGGCCGCCGCCGACGCCGCCGCGCGCGCCAGCGACGCAGCGTCCCCCCACCTGTCCGCCGATCCGTCCCAACAAGCGTAGGAGCCTCGGTGTCAGACGTCCTCATCCCGAACCAGAAGCGGCTGATCCTCCTGGCCGGGCGCTCGTACCCCGAGCTGGCGCAGGAGGTGGCCAGCGACCTCGGCGTCCCGCTGTCGCCGACGCTCGCCTACGACTTCGCCAACGGCGAGATCTTCGTCCGGTTCCAGGAGTCGGTGCGCGGGTGCGACGCCTTCGTGCTGCAGAGCCACACCGAGCCGATCAACAAGTGGATCATGGAGCAGCTCATCATGATCGACGCGCTCAAGCGCGCATCGGCGAAGCGCATCACCGTCATCGTCCCGTTCTACGGCTACGCCCGCCAGGACAAGAAGCACCGCGGTCGTGAGCCCATCTCGGCCAGGCTCATCGCCGACCTGTTCAAGACCGCTGGCGCGGACCGCCTGATGACGGTCGACCTGCACACCTCGCAGATCCAGGGCTTCTTCGACGGCCCGGTCGACCACCTCTTCGCCATGCCCCTGCTCGCCAACCACCTGGCCGCGCGCCTGCCGCGCGACAAGATCACCGTCGTCTCGCCGGATGCCGGCCGCGTGCGGGTGGCCGAGCGCTGGACCGACATGCTCGGGGCGCCGCTGGCGATCATCCACAAGCGCCGCGATCCGGACATCCCCAACCAGGTGCGCGTGTTCGAGGTCGTCGGTGACGTCCGCGACCGTGTCTGCATCCTCGTCGACGACATGATCGACACGGGCGGCACGATCGTGAAGGCGGCGGAGACCCTCTTCGAGAACGGCGCCGCCGACGTGGTGGTCGCCGCCACGCACGGCATCCTCAGCGATCCGGCGAAGGAACGGCTGCAGAACTCGAACATCTCCGAGGTGATCGTCACCAACACGCTGCCGATCCCGGCCGCTAAGCAGTTCGAGAAGCTGACCGTCCTGTCGATCGCGCCGATCCTGGCCAAGGCGATCACCGAGGTGTTCACCGACGGCTCGGTCACCAGCATGTTCGAGGAGGGCGGCGGCCAGGCGAGCCTGTTCGAGGTGCGCGCAACGATGCCCGAGAGCTCCTCGCACTAGTCCGAGCCCGGTGGTCGGCTGCCAACCCCATGGCACGAGCACCGGCCGCGGCAGGTAGACTTCCGTCATCCTCGGCGAGGGTGCAGGACCTGAGCAGTTGGCAGACTCGCACCGTGATCGACGTGGTCGGCGCCCGCCGGCGTTGCCGAGGTGACCGACGATGACCGAGGAGTACCGAAGTGACCACCGTTGCGCTGACTGCTGTTCCCCGTAGCGATTTCGGCAAGGGCGCTGCCCGCCGCATTCGCCGTGAGGGGAACATCCCCGCCGTGATCTACGGCTCGGGCTCCGAACTGGTGCACTGCGCGCTCCCGACCCACGACCTCGACCTCGCGCTGCGCAAGCCGCGCGTCGTGCTGTCCGTCACCGTCGAGGGCTCGACCGTCCTGGTCAAGCCGCGCGACATCCAGCGCGACCCGGTCAAGCGCAGCCTCGATCACATCGACCTCGTCATCATCACCAAGGCAGAGGCGCAGGAGCGCGGCGAGATGGCCGACGCCATCAAGGCCGCGACCGCCGCAGCCGAGGAGGCGGGCATGGACGCCGCCGCCGCCGTGCAGGCGCTCGAGGAGGCTGTCGCCGCCGGCGAGAACCCCGAGGACGCTGCCAAGCACGCGGTCGAGGACGCCGAGCACAAGGCCGAGGAGTACGCCGACGCCGCGCAGCATGAGGCCGAGGTCGAGGCCGCCGAGGCTGCCGAGGGCGCCGACGCTGTTGTCGAGACCGCTCCTGCAGCGGAGTAGCGCAGTCCGTTGTCCCATCCGTGGCTGGTCATAGGCCTCGGGAATCCCGGACCTGAGTACGCCGCCACGCGCCACAACGTCGGCGCGATGGTGGTCGACGAGTTCGCCGACTCCCTCGGCGCCCGACTGGCCCGGCACAAGCGAGCCCATGCCCAGGCCGCCGAGGCCAAGATCGGTCTCCCCGGCTCGGTGGTGGGGGTCGTCCTGGCCGAGCCGATGTCGTTCATGAACGAGTCCGGTGGTCCGGTGAAGGGCCTGATGTCGTTCTACGGCATCGAGCCCGACCACCTGGTCGTCGTCCACGACGAGCTCGACATCGCCTTCGCGCGCCCTCCGCGTCAAGTTCGGCGGCGGCGACAACGGGCACAACGGCCTGAAGAGCATCCGCCGCTCGATCGGGTCGGGGGACTTCTTCCGGGTGCGCGTCGGCATCGGCCGCCCTCCGGGTCGGCAGGATCCGGCCGAGTTCGTCCTCAAGCCGTTCGGCTCGACGGAGCGCAAGGAGCTGCCCGACCTGCTGTCGCGCGGCTCGGGCGCCATCGAGGGCCTGGTTCTTGACGGGCTCGAACCGACGCAGAACCGCTTCAACGCCGACCCCGCCTGATCGCTTCCGCCACCTCGAGAAGGGCCGTCATGTCATCCGACGCAGAACTGTCCAGGGACATCGCGCGACGCGCCGGCGCCCTTCTGCTCGACCTGCGGGAGTCGTTCGGGCCCATCGCCGACAAGGACGCCGCCAACGCGCTGCGCAAGCAGGCCGACCGGGCCTCGCACGAGTTCATCGTCGCCGAGATCGCCGCGGTCCGACCCGACGATGCGATCCTCAGCGAGGAGGGGAAGGACGACGACCTGCGGCTGTCGGCGGAGCGCGTCTGGATCGTCGACCCGCTTGACGGCACGTGGGAGTACGGCCAGGGCCGCCGCGACTTCGCGGTGCACATCGCCCTGTGGCATGCCGACGGCGGCGAGCTGTCGGCCACCACGGTCGACCTGCCCGCGCAGGAGCTCACGAGGTCGGTGCTCGACGACGTCGCCGCGCCGGCTGCCCTGCCGACCGACCGGCCGATCAGGGTCGTCGCGTCACGCAGCCGTCCGCCGGCCACCCTGCAGGCGACCGTCGACCTGCTCGCCAACCGGCTGGCCGAGCTCGGTGTCACCGACCAGGGCGTCGAGATCGTCGATGTCGGCTCGGTCGGGGCCAAGGTCAACGAGCTGATCAGCGGCCGCGCCGAGGCCTACGTCCACGACACCGGCTTCTTCGAGTGGGACGTTGCGGCGCCGTACGGCGTGGCGATGCACTACGGCTTCGTCCCGTCGCACGTCGACGGCAGCGCCGTGCAGTTCAACCGGATGCCTCCCTACGTGACCGACCTGGTGGTCAGCCACCCGGCGCTCGTGGAGCACCTGCGCGCCGCCCTGCAGGAGGCAGCCCGCTAGTGGACCTCTCCGCGCTTCTCACCTGCCTGCACGACGACCCCGGGTTCGTGCAGGTCCGCGACCTCGTGCGGACGGGTGCGGGCTCGGTCGTCGAGGCGCCGGGATCCATCCATCCCGTACTGGCCGCGCAGATTGCGGTGGCCCGAGGTTCTGGCAGTCCCGTGTTCGTCGTCACCGCCACCGGGCGTGAGGCGGAGGACGTCGCCACCGCGCTGATGGGCGTGCTGCCCGATGCCGACGTCGTGGTCTTCCCGTCCTGGGAGACGCTGCCGCACGAGCGCCTGTCGCCGTCATCGGACACCGTCGGCCGCCGCGTCGCGATCATGCGGCGGCTGGCCCATCCCGATGCGGCCGATCCGTACACCCAGCCCATCGACGTGATCGTGACGTCGATCCGGGCATTCCTGCAGCCGGTGATCATCGGGATCGGCGACGTCGAGCCGGTGCGCCTGCGCGCAGGCGATGAGGCGCCGCTGGGCGAGCTCGTCAGCAGGCTCGTCGGGCTGGGCTACGAGCGCGTCGACCTGGTCGAGCGCCGGGGCCAGGTGGCCGTGCGCGGCGGCATCCTCGACGTGTTCCCGCCGACCGAGGAGCACCCGCTCCGCGTGGAGTTCTGGGGCGACAGCGTCGAGGAGGTGCGCGCGTTCGCGATCGCCGACCAGCGCTCCCTCACCCTCTCGGAGGACGGCCTGTGGGCGCCCGCGGTCCGCGAGCTGCTGCTCACCGATCAGGTCCGCAGCCGGGCGGCGGCTCTCGCGGCGCAGTCTCCCGTCCTTGCGGAGATGTGCGACAAGCTGGCCGAGGGCATCGCCGTCGAGGGCATGGAGTCCCTGGCGCCGGTGCTGGCCGACGGCATGACCACGCCGCTCCAGCTCGCGCCGGGGCGGGCCCATGTGGTCCTCCTCGAGCCTGAGCGCATCCGCAAGCGCGCGCACGATGTCGTGCGCACCGCGCAGGAGTTCTTGATGGCGTCGTGGCACAACGCGACGGTGGGCAACGCTGCGCCCATCGACCTTGCGGCCGCCAGCTACGTCGCACTCGACGACATCCGCGACATCGCCCGTCGACGCGACGACGCGTGGTGGCAGTTCACGCCGCTGGTGACCGACGCCGACCTCGACGACAGCCGCATCCGTGTCGCGGCGCACGAGCTCGAGTCCTATCGCGGTGACTCGGCGCGCGCGCTCAGCGACCTGCGGGAGTGGACGCAGCGCCAGGACCGCGTCGTCCTGCTGGCCGAGGGCCACGGATCGGTCGAGCGACTGGTCGAGGAGATCGCCGACGCCGGCATCGCCGTCGTCGAGGCCGTCGACCTCTCGCAGGCTCCGCAGCCGGGCCGCGTCACCGTCACGCGCGGGCGACTCCTCCATGGCTTCCACGCCGAGTCGTGCGCGCTGAGCGTCATCACGGAGACCGACATCGTCGGCCAGCGCGCGTCGACCAAGGACATGCGCCGCCTGCCGTCGCGCCGTCGCCGCGCCATCGACCCGCTGAGCCTGAAGCCCGGTGACTTCGTCGTGCACGAGCAGCACGGGGTCGGCAAGTACGTCGACATGGTGCAGCGTGCCGTGGCCGGAGCCGAACGCGAGTACCTCGTGCTCGAGTACGCGGCCAGCAAGCGCGGGCAGCCGCCGGACCGCCTGTTCGTGCCGACCGATCAGCTCGACATGGTGACGAAGTACGTGGGTGGCGAGGCACCGGCCGTCCATCGACTCGGCGGCGCCGATTGGCAGAAGGCCAAGGGACGGGCACGCAAGGCCGTCAAGCAGATCGCCGGCGAGCTCATCCGGTTGTACGCCGCGCGGCAGATGAGCAAGGGCTATGCCTTCGCGGCCGACACCCCGTGGCAGCGCGAGCTGGAGGACGCCTTCCCGTACGTGGAGACGCCCGATCAGGTCTCCTGCATCGACGAGGTCAAGGCCGACATGGAGCGCCTCGTGCCGATGGACCGACTGGTCTGCGGCGACGTCGGCTACGGCAAGACCGAGATCGCGGTGCGCGCCGCGTTCAAGGCCGTCCAGGACGGCAAGCAGGTCGCGGTGCTCGTGCCTACGACGCTCCTCGTCCAGCAGCACCTGTCCACGTTCGGCGAGCGCTACGCCGCGTTCCCCGTCAAGGTCGCCGCCCTGTCGCGCTTCAGCTCCGACAAGGAGGCGAAGGCAGCCCTGGCGGGCGTGGCCGACGGCACCGTCGACGTCGTGATCGGCACGCACCGGCTGCTCACCTCCGGCGTGCGCTTCAAGGACCTCGGCCTGGTCGTCATCGACGAGGAGCAGCGGTTCGGTGTCGAGCACAAGGAGCATCTCAAGGCGCTGCGCACCAACGTCGACGTGCTGGCGATGTCGGCCACGCCCATCCCCAGGACCCTGGAGATGGCCGTCACCGGGATCCGCGAGATGTCCGTCATCCAGACCCCGCCGGAGGAACGGCATCCGGTCCTCACGTTCGTCGGCCCCTACGACGACCGGCAGATCGGGGCCGCGATCAACCGCGAGCTCATGCGCGAGGGCCAGGTCTTCTTCGTGCACAACCGGGTGGAGTCGATCGATCGGGTGGCGCGTCGCATCGGTGAACTCGTTCCCGACGCGCGCATCGCCGTCGCCCACGGCCAGATGAGCGAGGGCGCGCTCGAGCAGGTCATCCTCGACTTCTGGGACAAGCAGATCGACGTGCTCGTGTGCACGACGATCGTCGAGTCCGGGCATCGACATCGCGAACGCGAACACGCTGATCGTCGACCGGGCTGACACCTTCGGCCTGTCGCAGCTGCACCAGCTCCGCGGTCGTGTCGGCCGGGGTCGCGAGCGTGCGTACGCCTACTTCCTCTACGCACCGGACAAGCCCCTGACCGAGACCGCGCACGAGCGGCTCGCCACGATCGCCCAGCACACCGACCTCGGCTCGGGCATGCACATCGCCATGAAGGACCTCGAGATCCGTGGTGCGGGCAACCTGCTGGGCGGCGAGCAGAGCGGGCACATCGCCGACGTCGGGTTCGACCTGTACGTGCGCCTGGTCGGCGAGGCCCTCGCCGAGTACAAGGACGAGCCGGCACGCGAGTCCCTCGAGGTCAAGGTCGAGCTGCCGATCGACGCGCACATCCCGGCCGAGTACGTGCCGCACGAGCGCCTGCGCCTCGAGGCGTACAAGAGGCTCGCCGACGCCACCACCGACGCCGCCGTCGACGAGGTCGGTGCCGAGCTGCTCGACCGCTACGGCCCCACTCCCGATCCCGTCGAGTCCCTGCTGGCCGTGGCCCGCTTCCGGGTGCTCGCGCGGGCGGCCGGCCTCAACGAGGTCGTCCTGCAAGGGCAGGGAATCCGCTTCCAGCCCGTGCAGCTGCCCGAGTCGGCGCAGATGCGCCTGACCCGGCTCTACCCGCGCACGCTCATCAAGCCGGCGGTCCGTACGATCGTGGTGCCGCGTCCGGCGACCGCCCTCATGGGGGGCACCGCCCTACGCGACACCGAACTGCTGACCTGGGCGTCCGACCTCGTGAAGGCCGTCCTGCTACCGGCACCACCGTTGGAGAGATCGTGATGACGAAGGTCCGCAATCGTCGAACCGCCGCCGCGGCCGCCCTGCTCGCCGCGGGCCTGCTGATCACCGGCTGCACCACCTCTGCGCCGCAGGCCGGTGCCGCCGCCACCCTCGGTGACAGTCGCATCACCGAGCAGCAGCTGACCGACCAGGTCCAGGCGATCCTCGTCGCCCAGCGTCAGCCCGTCGACACGCCCAACGCGCAGCTGACCGCGCAGACCCTCTCCCGCATGATCAGCCTCGAGCTCGTCAACAAGCTGGCGATCACGCACGGCGTCGTCATCACGCAGGGGGACATCGACCAGCAGCTCTCGCAGTTCGACCAGCAGGCCGGCGGCCGCGACCAGGTCCTCAAGATCTTCGCCGAGCAGGGCGTGGCCCCGAACCAGATCAACGCTGTGGTTCGACTCGACCTTCAGGCGCAGCAGCTCGGCGTCAAGCTCGACCCGCATGGCTCGGCCGAGCAGCAGGGTGCCGCACTCGTCAACGAGGTGGCGAAGCTGAGCAAGGACCTCGGCGTGGAGGCCAGCCCCCGCTTCGGCACCTGGGATCCGCTCTCCTTGCAGATCACCCCCGGCGGCAGCGACCTGACTGCCCCTCCCGCGCTGGCTAAGTGACCGACCCGACTCCGGTGACCCGACCGGGCGAGCGTCTGCTCGACCTGGTCGCGGTGATGGATCGGCTGCGCTCGCCGGGCGGCTGCCCGTGGGATGCGCGGCAGACGCACGAGTCCCTCGTCGAGTACCTGATCGAGGAGGCCTACGAGACCGTCGAGGCGATCGAGCAGCAGGACGAGGCAGCACTGCGCGAGGAGCTCGGTGACCTGCTCCTGCAAGTGGTCTTCCATGCGCGCATCGCCACGGAGGAGGGCGCCGCGGGCTTCACCATCGACGACGTGGCCGACGGCATCATCACCAAGCTGATCTCGCGGCACCCGCATGTCTTCGGCGACGCAACCGCCGACACTCCCGAGCAGGTCGAGGCCAACTGGCACGCGCTCAAGGCCAAGGAGAAGGGACGCGCATCGGTCACCGACGGCATCCCCACCGCCCTGCCCGCGCTGGTGCACGGCGGCAAGGTCCTGGCGCGCAGTGCCGGACTGGCCGAGCAGCTCCCCGAACTGCCGGGCGCCGAGCAGGCAGCCGGCCTGCGGATCGAGTCCGAGGCCGAACTGGGAGACGTCATCCTTGCCCTGGTCGCCCTCGGGCGCGAGCGTGGGTTCGACGCTGAGTCCGCCGTCCGCGGGGCGTCCCGCCGGCGCATCTCGGCCATTCGCGACGTCGAAGGCGTGGAGTGAGCGCCACCGAGGAGTTCCACGAGCTGGCCGTTCGGATCGTCGACGACCTGCTCCGCCTCGATCCCGTTGCCGCGACGTCCCTCGGCGACCACCGGCACGACCAGCGACTGCCGGATCTCGGAACCACGGGCATCGCCGAAGCGGTGCGCGCGATCGACGACGACGTCATGCGGCTCGATGCGATTGACGACGTGGAGCTCGACGTCGAGGATCTCGTCGACCTCGAGATCCTGCGGGCCCGGCTCCTGCGGACCCACTTCGACCTGACCGAGTTGCGCCCGCACACGTGGAATCCGATGGTGTGGAATCCCGGCACCGCGCTCCACCTCCTCGTCACGAGGGACTTCGCCCCGGAGGACGAACGCAGGGAGAGCCTCGCCGGACGCCTCCGGGCGGTCCCCGACTTCCTCGCCGACGCCCGCACGCAGCTGGGCGACATGCCCGGCATCCACGTCGAGACGGCCATCGCCCAGCTGAGCGGAACCGCGGCACTGATCGACGACGAGGTGCGCCGGCTGGTCGAGGACGATGCCGTGACCTCCGACGCCCATGACGCGGTGGTCCGGTTCGCTGGCTGGCTGGACGACCGCCTGGCGTCGTCGCACCGCAGTCCGCGTCTCGGCCAGCACCTGTACGCGGCCACGCTGTGGCACAGCCTCGACGACGACGTCACCGCCGACGAGCTGCTGACCGACGCCTTCGCGCACCTCGACCTCCTCAACGAGCAGCTGCGGGAGACGGCCGCGGAGTACCTGGGGCTTCCGACGGCCGACGACGACGCCGTGCGACACGTGCTCGACCTCGTCGCAGGCAGATCGGTCGTCACCGACGACACGGTCCTGCCTCTCGTCCGCGATGCCCTGGCACGGACGACGGACTTCGTGCGCGAGCACGACCTCGTCGAGGTGCCGGAGCTCGACGTCCAGGTGCTCGAGATGCCGGAGATCCACCGCGGCGTCGCGGTCGCCTACTGCGATGCTCCCGGTCCGCTCGAGACGGCCGCCGTTGCCACGGTGGTCGCCGTGGCACCCACGCCCGCGTCCTGGACGCCGGAACGGGTCGCGTCGTTCTACCGCGAGTACAACGCCGTGCAGCTGCACACGCTGACCGTGCATGAGGCCATGCCGGGGCACGTGCTGCAGCTGGCCCACGCACAGCGACTGGTGACGCCCACGCCCGTGCGGCGCTTCGGTCGCAGTGGCGTGTTCGTCGAGGGCTGGGCGGTGTATGCCGAGGAGGCGATGGTCGACGCCGGCTACGCCCCCGCTGATGGACGGGCGGCCTGGCTCGAGCTTCGCCTCCAGCAGTTGAAGATGCAGGCGCGCGGGGTGATCAACGCCATCCTCGACGTCTCCGTCCACGCTCACGACATGTCCGAGGCAGAGGCCATCTCCCTCATGACCGGCCGCGGCTTCCAGGAGGACGGCGAGGCGTCGGGCAAGTGGCGGCGCGCCCAGCTCACGGCGGGGCAGCTGCCGACGTACTTCGCCGGTTATCGCGCCGTGTCGGGTATCGCCGCAGATCTGCGGGTCCTGCATCCGGACTGGTCGTCCCGCCAGGTCCATGACCTGCTGCTGTCCAAGGGATCACCCGGGCCCCGGCACCTGCGGACCCTGCTCGGTATCTGACCTGCGGGCGTGGGCTGAATCGGGCCTTGCAGGCGACCACGTGGAGTAGCACACTCGTGCCGCTGGGGGTCGTTTCGGGAGGACCCATGGATCGATACGGAACAGTGATGATCGGTCGCCTTCGCCAGCCCATGGATGCATCGTCGGGCGAGGCCATGGCCGAGACAGTGCGCCAGTGGATCAGGGAGCGTCATGTTCCCGGCTTCCTGCACGAGGACGTGATGATGTGCGACGACGGCGCGACGATCGTCGTCAGCGTGTTCTTCGACAGCGAGGACAGCTACAAGAAGCTGGCCGACGACCCCATGCAGGCACAGTGGTACGAGGAGAAGCTCGCGCCGATGCTCGAGGGTGACCCGCAGTGGCTGGACGGTCATTGGCGCTACGCGTTCGACGCCGTCGCCGCCTGACCCAGGCATGAGGGCAACCCCCCGGAGCGGCAGCGGTGCTCCGGGGGGTTGCCGTCGCCCACCTCGGGTGTGACGCAAGCGATTGCATCGGTCCCTAGGCGGCCCAATAGACTGCGGGCATGGCTCTCATCGAATCCATCATCGCCCGCGAAATCCTCGACTCCCGTGGCAACCCCACGGTCGAAGTGGAGGTCCTGCTCGACGACGACACGGTGGCTCGCGCCGCCGTCCCCTCGGGTGCCTCGACCGGCGCCTTCGAGGCCTCCGAGCGCCGTGATGGCGGCGCTCGCTACGGCGGCAAGGGTGTCCTCGAGGCCGTCGCCGCGGTCGAGGACGACATCGCCCCCGAGCTGTACGGCATCGACGCGACCGAGCAGCGCATCGTCGACCAGGTCATGATCGACCTCGACGGCACTCCCAACAAGGCTCGTCTCGGTGCGAACGCGATCCTCGGCGTCTCGCTGGCCGTCGCTCGTGCGGCGGCGCTGTCGGCCGAGCTCCCGCTGTTCCGCTACGTCGGCGGCCCCAACGCGCACGTTCTGCCCGTCCCGATGATGAACATCCTCAACGGCGGCGCGCACGCAGACTCGAACGTCGACATCCAGGAGTTCATGATCGCGCCGATCGGCGCGGCCACCTTCGCCGAGGCTCTGCGCCAGGGCGCCGAGGTCTACCACTCGCTCAAGAGCGTCCTGAAGAAGGCCGGGTACTCCACCGGACTCGGTGACGAAGGCGGCTTCGCCCCGTCGCTGCCGAACAACCGCGCTGCGCTCGAGCTCATCGGCACGGCAGTCGAGGGCGCGGGCCTGGTGTACGGCACCGACATCGCCGTCGCGCTCGACGTCGCTGCGACCGAGTTCTACGCGGACGGCTCCTACACCTTCGAGGACGCCGCTCGTTCGGCCGAGTGGCTGACCGCGTACTACGAGAGCCTGGTGGCGGACTTCCCGATCGTCTCGATCGAGGACCCGCTGTCCGAGGACGACTGGGCCGGCTGGGTGCACCTGACCCAGGCGCTCGGCGACCGCATCCAGATCGTCGGCGACGACCTGTTCGTCACCAACCCCGAGCGCCTGCAGCGCGGCATCGACGAGGACGCAGCGAACGCACTCCTCGTCAAGGTCAATCAGATCGGCTCGCTCACCGAGACGCTCGACGCGGTCACGCTGGCCCAGCGCAACGGCTTCCGCTGCATGATGTCGCACCGGTCCGGCGAGACCGAGGACACGACGATCGCCGACCTCGCGGTCGCGACCGACTGCGGCCAGATCAAGACGGGTGCACCGGCTCGCTCCGAGCGGGTGGCGAAGTACAACCAGCTGCTGCGCATCGAGGAGGAGCTCGCCGATGCCAGCCGTTACGCCGGCGCAGGCGCGTTCCCGCGGTTCGCGGCCAAGAGCTGACGTCGATCACGCGTTTCGGTCGCCGATCGGCCTGCCCTTTCGTGACACCATCGACACGTGAGCGCCCCGACCACCGACGCGCGCCCGCGCGCTGAGGTGCTGCCCAAGGCGAGTCGTGTGTCGCTGACGTCCCGGGCAGTCATCCTCGCGCTGGTCCTGGCGACGCTCGTCGTGGCACTGTCGATGCCCGCACGCGCCTGGTTCTCGCAGCGATCGCAGATCGCCAGCCTCAAGGCGGACGTCGACTCCGCCCAGCTGCGCGTCGCCGACCTGCAGGTCCAGCAGCAGCGATGGAGCGATCCGGCCTTCGTGGCCGCGGAGGCCCGCCGCCGCCTGCACTTCGTCTTGCCGGGCGAGGTCGGGTATGTCACTCTCGGGACACCGGCCGCTGCCGCAGGCACGGCTGCGGACGCAGCTGCCGGCCAGGGGCCGTGGTACTCGTCGTTGTGGGGGGCACTGCAGGAGGCCGATGACCATGCCGCCACTCCCCGTCCGTGACCCCCTGACGCCCGCGGACGTCGACACCATCACCCAGCAGCTCGGCCGCTCCCCCCGCGGGGTCATGGCGGTCGCCTGCCGATGTCCCTGCGGCTGCCCCGCGGTCGTCCAGACCAGCCCGCGACTGCCCGACGGCACGCCCTTCCCGACGCTGTACTACCTGACCTGCCCCCGGGCGGCCTCGGCGATCGGGACGCTGGAGAGCAGTGGCCTCATGCGCGAGATGGAGGCCAGGCTGTCGACGGATCTCGAACTCGCCGGACGGTATCGCGCCGCGTACGAGTCCTACCTCGCCGAGCGCGAGGCCATCCAGACCGTTCCCGAGGTCGACGGCGTGGGTGCCGGCGGCATGCCGTCGCGCGTCAAGTGCCTGCACGTGCTGGCGGCGCACTCGCTGGCCTGCGGGCCGGGCGTCAATCCACTCGGCGACGAGGTGGTCGAGGCGTTGGGCGAGTGGTGGGCCCCGGGGCCATGCGCGGAGAGGGCGGAATGACGACCGTCGCGGCCGTCGACTGCGGGACCAACGCGGTCCGCCTGCTCGTCGCCGATGTCGATGCCGACGGGACGATGCACGAGCGCACCCGACTGATGCGCATCGTGCGGCTGGGGGAGGGTGTCGACCGGACGGGGGAGTTCGCGCCCGCGGCGCTCGAGCGCACCTTCACCGCCCTCGACGAGTATGCGAAGGTCGTCGACGATCTGGGCGTCGAGCGCATCCGCTTCGTGGCGACATCGGCCAGTCGCGACGTCCGCAATCGTCAGGCGTTCGCCGACGGAGTCCGCAGCCACCTCGGCGTGGATCCTGAGGTGATCACCGGGACGGAGGAGGCGGAGCTCTCGTTCGCGGGGGCCATCCTCGGGCTGCCGGCTGGGCGCGCTGCGCTGCCCGCCCTCGTCGTGGACATTGGCGGGGGCTCGACCGAGTTCGTCCGGGGAACCGATGTTCCCGAGGCGGCGGCCAGCGTCGACATCGGGTGCGTCCGGATGACCGAGCGCCACCTGCGCAGCGATCCGCCGACCGCGGACGAGATCGACCTGGCGTGGCGTGACATCGAGCGCTCGGTCGCGGCCGCCCTCGCGCAGGTGCCGGCGGCAGGGGCGCGATCACTTGTCGGGCTCGCCGGCACCGTGACGACGGTGTCGGCCATGGCGATGGACCTCCCCGCCTACGACGCCGACGTGCTGCATGGCAGCACGATCAGCGCGGCCGAGGTGGGTGAGGTGACCCGACGCCTGCTGGCGATGACCCGCGCCGAGCGGGCGATGCTGCCCTTCATGCACCCCGGGCGGGTCGACGTGATCGCCGGTGGCGCGATGATTCTCGACGCCATCGTCCGGGCTGGGGGGTTTGTCGAGGTCGTGGTCTCCGAAACGGACATCCTCGATGGCATCGTTTACAGGCTGCGCCCCCAAGAGACGTCATTGACGGTGCAACCTTTCATGTAACCGCTTGTGTCAGGCGTCCCGCCCTCCCTACACTCGCACGACAGGAGGGTTTGCCGTGGCTATCACCATCAAGGACGTCGCGGACGCTGCAGGCGTCTCGACGGCCACGGTCTCCCGGGCGCTTCGCGGACTCCCCAACGTCGACTCGTCCACGCGCGAGCGCATCCAGAAGATCGCCACCGATCTCGACTACGTCATCTCACCCAGTGCCAGCCGGCTGGCCAGCGGCCGCACGGGCAGCATCGCGGTCATCACGCCGTACATCGCCCGGTGGTTCTTCTCGACGGTGCTGTCCGGCGTCGAGTCAGTCCTGCAGAACGCGGGGATGGACCTCCTCCTGATGAGCGTCAGCACGCCCGACGGACAGCACCGGCTGCCGCCGGCACCGCGCCTGCGCCGTCGTGTCGACGGAGTCCTGGTCATCTCCCTCCCGCCGAAAGACGCCCAGCTTCACGAGGTGCTGTCCTTGCACATGCCGACAAGCCTCATCGGCGTCGCGCTCGACGGCGTGCCCAGCGTGACCATCGACGACGTACTCGCCGGGCAGATCGCCACCCAGCACCTGATCAACCTCGGACACACGCGCATCGGCGTGATCGCCGGAGCTCCGATCGATGCCCCGTACACCGCCGAGCACGATCGCTATCGCGGCTACCAGCAGGCGATGAAGGGCGCGGGCGTTCCCGTCGATCCGCAGCTCGAGGCGTACGGCTACTTCACCATCGCCGGTGGCGAGCAGGCGATGACCGCGCTGCTCACGCACAAGAGTCCGCCCTCGGCCGTGTTCGCGATGTCCGACGAGATGGCGTTCGGTGCGATGAAGGCGATGCGCAGTCACGGCCTGACTCCCGGCCGCGACATCTCGCTCGTCGGGATCGACGGCCACGACATGTCGGAGTTCCTCGACCTCACCACCGTGGTCCAGCCCGTCCAGGATCTGGGCCGGATCGCCGCCGAGGCTCTCGTCCTCCAGCTGCGCACGCCCGGCCCTGACGCCGCACCCGACTCCATCCGACTTCCTACGCAGCTCATCGTGCGCGGCACGACGGCGCCTTACCGAGGCTGACGTGCCGGGTACGCCGACTCCCGTCCCCTGGTGGCACTCCGCCGCCATCTACCAGGTCTATCCGCGATCGTTTCGCGACCTCAACGGCGACGGCACCGGCGACCTTCGAGGCGTGATCCACGAACTTCCCTATATCGCGGCGCTGTCGGTCGACGCCATCTGGCTGTCGCCGTTCTACACCTCGCCTCAACGCGATTCCGGCTACGACGTCGTCGACCCGCGCTCGGTCGATCCCATCTACGGCACTCTCGACGATGCCCGTGAACTCATCGTCGAGGCGCACGCTCGAGGTCTGCGCGTCCTCATGGACGTGGTGCCCAATCATGTCTCCGACCTGCATCCGTGGTTCCAGGCCGCCCTCATCTCCGAACCGGGTAGCCCTGAGCGACAGCGGTTCCACTTCCTCGATGGTCGGGGTCCTGCCGGCGAATCAGCCGCCGAACAACTGGAGCAGCATGTTCGGCGGATCGGGCTGGACGCGGATCACCGAGCCCGGCGGCGAACCCGGTCAGTGGTACCTGCATCTATTCGATGCAAGCCAGCCCGACGTGAACTGGTCGAATCCGGATGTGCATGCGGATGCCCTGGAGACGCTCAGGTTCTGGCTCGACATGGGCGCCGACGGGTTCCGGGTCGACGTCGCCCTCGGACTCGCCAAGGACATGTCCTATCCGGACATCGAGGATCCTGAGGGTCTGATCCTGGCGTTGCGCATGGACCTGGACGACGGCTCCCCCGAAGCGGCGGTGCGACGTCGACGGGTGGCCAACTCCGCGCTGCTCGATCGTGACGAGGTCCAGGACATCTACCGGGAGTGGCGGCTGCTGCTGGACTCCTATCCCGGTGACCGCATGGCCGTCGCGGAGGCGTGGGTGCCACCTGAGCGGGCCGCTCGGTACGTTGCGCCTGACACCCTGCACCAGATCTTCAACTTCGACTTCATGGGTGTCGGCTGGGATGCCGATCGGGTCCGGCACGTCGTCGACGACACGATGGAAGGGCTCCGCACGGTGGGTGCACCGCCCACGTGGGCGCTGTCCAACCACGACATGCCGCGCGTCGTCACGCGTATGGGCGGAGGCGAACTGGGTCGGCAGCGTGCCAAGTCCCTTGCGTTGATCGCTCACGCGCTGCCGGGCGCTGTGTACGTCTACCAGGGTGAGGAACTCGGGCTCGAGGATGCCGACATGCCCGACGAGGCTCGGCAGGATCCCGTGTGGTTCCGCACGGCAGGCACGCAGAAGGGCCGGGACGGCGGACGAGTGCCGTTGCCGTGGCGTGGCTCGGAACCCCCGTATGGCTTCCATGACAGGGTTGGCGATGCCGAGCCCGTGCCGACATGGCTCCCGACGCCGCTGGGATGGGTCGACGTCACGGTGGAGGCGCAATCCCACGATGCCCGAAGCACCTTGGCCCTCTACCGAGGGATGCTTCGGCTTCGCCACGCCCACTCGGGACTCAGTGCGGGGCAGCCGGTGTGGTGGGCTCAGTCGCCGACCGGAGTTCTTGCCTTGCGGCGTGGTGCGGGCTTCGCCTGCGTCGTCAACTTCTCTGATGACATGGTTGAGAGCCCGATCGAGGGTGCCATCCTGCTCGCCAGCGACCCGGCGGTCACCTCCGATGACAGTGTCATCGTTCTGCCGCCGAATACCGGTGCCTGGATCCAGTCATAGCCGTGGGTCGTGGTGAAACGGTGTCATCACGGGGCGGGGTTCTGGCACGACGGCGAGATCCGATGCGAGGCCTTCGACGGTGAAGCCCTCGGACGTCATGTCTATCGCAATGCGTCGCCCTCCTATATTCAGGTTCGAGACGCGGAGCGGGAGAAATGCGGCGGGTATCACCGGAGCAAGTCGGATCTCTCCTGCCGGGAGCCGTGGTTCGAGCCGTAGCAGCGTTCGCAACAGCAGGAAGGGTGCGGCGGCGGCCCACGCCTGGGGGGCGCAGGCGGTCGGATACGGGATCGGGCGGGGGAACTCAGTGCGGCTCATCCCGCAGAAGAGCTCAGGGAGACGTCCGTCCAGGAGCTCCGCAGCGTCGAGCACACCCACGGCGACCCGCTCGGCCTCGTCGATGAAGCCGTATCGACTCATTCCCGAGGCGATGATGGCGTTGTCGTGCGGCCACACGGAGCCGTTGTGGTAGCTCATCGGGTTGTAGGCAGCCATCGATGTGGCGAGGGTGCGAATGCCCCATCCGCTGAACATGTCGTCGCTCATAAGGTGCGACACGACCGACTCCGCGCGCGACGCGTCGATGATGCCGGTCCACAGGCAATGACCCATGTTGGAAGCCAAGGCGTCGACCGGTCTCTTGTTCTTGTCCAGCGCGATGGCGTAGTAGCCCTTGTCGGGCAGCCAGAAGGCCTCGTTGAAAGCGCCCTTCAGCCTCATGGCCCGCTCGATCCATGAGTCAGCGAGTTCCTTGTCACCCATCTCCACGGCGAAGTGCGCCCGTGCCAGATAGGCGGCGTACGTGTATCCCTGAACCTCCGCCAGGGCGATCGGCGCCTCGGCGAGCGTGCCATCGGCGAAGCTGATGGCGTCAGCCGAGTCCTTCCAACCCTGATTCGGCAGGCCTCGATCCGTCGCCCGCCGATACTCGACGAACCCGTCTCCGTCCCGGTCACCGTGCCGCAGGATCCAGTCGAGGGCACGGTCGGCATGCGGCAGAAGGGCATCGACGTCATCGGGTGCCTGGCCCCACCGGCGCAGTTCGCCCAGCAGCATCACGAACAGGGGAGTCGCGTCGACACTGCCGTAGTAGGCGCCGCCAGGACCGAGTGGCAGTGACGAGGCGGGGCCGCGACGCAGTTCGTGCAGGATGCGCCCCGGCTCCTCCTCGGTGAGCGCGACCGTGCGTGTCCCTTGGGTGTCGGCGAGAGTCTGGAGGACGCCGAGGGACAGTCGAAGGTCGACCGGCAGCACCATCCATGCGGTCAGCAAGGAGTCACGGCCGAAGGTCGCCATGAACCACGGCGCGCCAGCAGCGACCCCCATCCGATCCGGATTCCTCGGGTCGATCATGCGCAAGGCGCCGAGGTCCTCCAGACTGCGGCTCAGCGTCCGTGCGAGTCCCGAATGCGGCGATGTCACGACCGGAGCCCCGACGCGCCAGTCGCGGAGACGCCGCATTGCTGCGCGCTCACCCTCCTCGAATTGCGGCAGTGACGCGATCGGGGTGTCGTTGATGAGGGCCTCGACCATCACCTCGCAGGACCACTCGCCTCGCGCCTCGAGTGCGAACTGCCACGCAATGCGGCCTCGGGTGAGGCGAGGCGGCGTTGATGGATCGCTGACTGCAGACACCCGCGTTCCGAGGTCGACCCCTTCTTGCTCCCTTCGCATGATGAGGCCGTTCACGTCGACACCGCTCGACGTGTGATCCTCGGGGGGGACTCGGCCCTCCTTCACGTCGAACAGGTCGGCGAAGTCGGATCCCGCCATGATCTCCACTGTCAGTGCGGCTGCCTCGTTCGCGAGGTTGTGGATGCGGATGGACTCCGTCATGCCGTCGCCGACTTCGCGGTGACGCGTGACGAGGATGGTGCTCTCGGGCCGACCCGGTCGACGTCGAGCACGTGTGATGAAGGTTGCGCCCAAGGAGTCGGCCGAATCGACAGCCAGCGGCTCGAGCGGTCCGCCGTCGATCCGGAGCTCCCAGTTCGTCAGGACCCTTGTGTCGTGCACGAACAGGCCCATGGGCGCGCCCGGGATGAGGTTGCCGGCCGACGTGCTGATACAGAAGGTCGCGCCATCGACCAGCGTGACGAGCGAAGGCTGTGAGTCGATCCGCGGGGGAGCCCCCGTGAATGCCCAGGACTCGGTCATCCGCCTACCCGGTCCGGCGACTCTGGCGGAACGCGACCTGCCCGTAGAGGTGCTCATAGTCCGCCACCATCCGCCTAGCCGAGAAGTACGTCTCGACCGCGACGCGGCACCGTGCTCGATCGAGGGACGGCGCTGCGGCGAGCGCGAGTGCAGCATCCATCTCGTTGCTCGGCAGGAAGCCGGTGGCACCCTCCTCGATGATCTCCGGGGCAGCACCGTTCGGGTAGGCGACGACGGGCGTGCCGTGGGCCAAGGCCTCGATCATCACGAGGCCAAAGGGCTCGCTCCACGTGATGGGGTTGATCAGGGCAACAGCATCCCGGAGCAACGAGTCGCGTTCTCCTTTGGACACCTCACCTACAAACGTCGTGTCGGGGCCGAGCTCGGGCCGGATCTGGCTGTCGAAGTAGTCACGCTCCTCCGGCGTCCGCATCTTGGCCGCAATGACCAGTGGAATGGCTGCCTGACGGGCGATACGGATGGCGGCGGCTGCACCCTTCTCCGGAGCGAATCGCCCCAGGAACAGAGCGAATCCACCCGCGCCGGTCCCGGGGCGGTACTGCGCCGGATCGATGCCGTGCGGGATGACGGCCCTGACAGGTACTCGGGGCGCCGAAGCGCGGTGGCTGCGTGAGATGGCGACGATCGACGCAGACATCGCCAGCCGACGGTATACCGGCTCGCTGATCTCCGTGAACGGATTGTGGACGGTTACGACGATGGGGATCGGTGTGCCGGCAGCCTTCGCCCAGATGGGCCCGACGGTGGTGTGGTCGTGGATCACGTCGCAGTCGGCCAGTTGGTCGTAGGCGGACTGCACGTGCCGACACTCGGGCATCGAGAAGTTCATATCGTGAGGTGCCTGGGCGAAGACCCACTTCCGGGGGACCGGGCAGGTGGCATCGCCGGTCGTGAAGAGGATGACCTCGTGACCGCCCGCCTGCAGGCCGCGGGCCAACTGGTCGACGACCTCCTCCGTGCCGCCATAACTAGGCGGCGGCACCGGCACCCATGGCGGGGCAATCAGCCCGATGCGCATCTGGCCCCCTCCGGGTCGGTTGCTGTGTTCATGGAACCTGACGTTCCCGAACAGCGCAATACCCGAAGGGGGCCAAATGCGATCAATCAGGACAGGCGGAGCTGGGCGCCTTCGTTGTCGAAGACGTAGATGCGCTGCGGTGCGACCTTGACGACGGTGCCGATCTTGGGGGCGGCCATGCCCTGGCCGCGGGCGACGAGGTCGACGGGGCCGTCGGGTCCGGCGTAGGTGCCGTACACGTAGGTGTCGGCGCCGAGCTCCTCGACCAGGGTGACGGTCATGTCGGCGCCTTCGGTGGCCAGGGCCAGGTCTTCAGGGCGGACGCCGAGGATGACGATCTTGCTGGTGGCCTTGGCCAGCACGTCGCGTTCGATGGGGACGGTGAACCCGTTCATGTCGACGCCGGCGTCGGTGATCAGCGAGGGGATGATGTTCATCGACGGGGAGCCGATGAACGTGCCGACGAACGCGTTGGCCGGGTTGTCGTACAGCTCGCGCGGGGAGGCGCACTGCTGCAGGATGCCGTCCTTGAGGACCGCGACCCGGTCGCCCATGGTCATCGCCTCGACCTGGTCGTGGGTGACGTAGAGCGTGGTGGTGCCCAGGCGGCGCTGGAGGGCGGCGATCTGGGTGCGGGTCTGCACGCGCAGCTTCGCGTCGAGGTTCGACAGCGGCTCGTCCATGAGGAACACCTCGGGCTCGCGGACGATCGCGCGGCCCATCGCCACCCGCTGGCGCTGGCCACCGGACAGGGCCTTCGGCTTGCGCTCGAGGTACTCGGTCAGGTCGAGCAGGGCGGCGGCGTCCTTGACGCGGCGGTCGATGTCGTCCTTGGGGACCTTCTGGATCTTCAGCGCGAACGCCATGTTCTCCCCCACGGACATGTGCGGGTACAGGGCGTAGTTCTGGAACACCATCGCGATGTCGCGGTCCTTCGCGGGCACGTGGGTGACGTCGCGGTCACCGATCCAGATGGTGCCCGCGGAGATCGGCTCCAGGCCGGCGAGCATCCGCAGCGAGGTGGACTTGCCGCAGCCGGACGGGCCGACCAGGACGAGGAACTCGCCCTCGGCGATATCGAGGTCCAGATGCGCGACGGCGGGCTTGGTGCCCCCGGGGTAGACGAGCGAGACATCGTCGTACTTGACCTGCTTGGTCATGGAAATGCATCCCTTCACCGGCAGGAACGTGCCGGACGATCCGTAGTGGAAGTGGTGCCGTCACGGTATCCCACGACGCAAGCGTTGGCAGCCGCTCTGAGGGACTGCCATGTAACGATGTTGCATGCGCTCGGGCGCTGCGCGGGTATATCAAATTGTGATGGTTTGCAGCGGGGCAAAAGCCCCCTAGGGGTTGCGACCCCGCCCCGTTACGAGACAGGATGACAGCGTTTACGTCTCGCGAGACAGATCAGTTCGAGACCGGACCATGCGGCGGGGACCTCCTCCGTCGCTTCTGTGAGGGCAAGGAGAATCCATGACCGCATCCATGCGGCGCCGTGGGGCAGCGATCCTCATCGGTGGCGTTGCAGCCAGCATGCTGCTCGCCGCCTGTGGCGGATCAAGCACCTCGAGCGAAAGCACCAGCAGCGCGGCCCCGGCCAGCAGCGCGGCAGCAAGCAGCAGCACGGCGGCCAGCGCGGCAGCCAGCGGTAGCGCAGCGGCCAGTGGCGGAGCAGCAGCCGGTTGTGAGGCGTACGCCGCCTACACCGGTCACGAGGGCACGAAGGTGACCCTGTTCACGTCGGTGCTGCCCCCTGAGCAGCAGCGCTACGAGGATGCCTGGAAGCCGTTCGAGGACTGCACCGGCATCGACATCGTGTACGAAGGAAGCGACCAGTTCGAGGCTCAGCTGCCCACCCGCATCGCCGGTGGCAACGCTCCCGACCTCGCGTGGATCCCGCAGCCCGGCCTCCTCGCCAAGCTCGTGTCGCAGGGTGGCCCCGTTCCGGCTCCGCAGGCAGTCGCCGACAACGTCGACAAGTACTTCAACCCGGCGTGGAAGACCTACGGCACGGTTGACGGCACCTTCTACGGCGCACCGAACAGCTCGAACATGAAGTCCTTCGTGTGGTACTCGCCGTCCGTCTTCAAGGACAAGGGCTACACCGTCCCCACCACGTGGGATGACCTCATCAAGCTGAGCGACCAGATGGTCAAGGACGGCATCAAGCCGTGGTGTGGCGGCATCGAGTCCGGTGGAGCCACTGGCTGGCCGGCGACCGACTGGCTGGAGCAGGTCGTCCTGCGTCAGTCCGGTGGCGACGTGTACGACCAGTGGGTCGCGCACACCGTCAAGTTCGACTCGCCCGAGATCACCAAGGCCATGGACACCGTCGCTGGCTGGATGAAGAACCCCGATTACGTCAACGCGGGCTTCGGCAACGTCCAGACCATCGCCACCACCGCCTTCCAGGATGCAGGCAAGCCGATCCTGACCGGCAAGTGCGGCATGCTGCAGCAGGCCTCCTTCTACGCGGCCCAGTGGGACTCGTTCAAGAAGGGCGCCAAGGTCGCTGAGGACGGCGACGTGTTCGCCTTCTACCTGCCCCAGATGGATGCCGCAGTGGCAGCCAACCCGGTCGTCGGTGGCGGCGAGTTCACCACCGCGTTCTCCGATCGTCCCGAGGTCCAGGCCGTGCAGACGTACCTGTCCTCGCCTGAGTACGCGACCGCTCGCGCGGCTCAGCCCGGTGGCTGGGTGTCGGCGAACAACGGCGTGCCGCTGGACACCTACACGGATGCCATCGCTCAGCTGTCGGCCAAGTACCTGACCGACCCGAACGGTGTCTTCCGCTTCGATGCATCCGACCTCATGCCGGCCGCCGTTGGCGCCGGTGCGGAGTGGACGCAGATGACCGCGTGGTTCGCAGAGGACAAGCCGACGCAGGCTGTTCTCCAGGCGATCGACGCAGCCTGGCCGGCGTCCTGATCGGACGCTCGGCTAGTTATCAGGAATGACTGAGAGCCGGGGCCTGCAGGGTGTAGGAACATCTTGCAGGCCCCGGCTTCGTCATCCGTAGGCAGTCGTCAGATAGACTCAGGCAAGGAGGAGCGGTGCCCGAACTAACCGCCGGTCTCGCCAAGATCGGCACCGGCCTCGCCGCAGTCGCGATCTTCATCGCGCTGCTGCTGATCATCTTCTTCATCGGCTCTCGGGCCAAGGGGAAGCTGCAGGGCCCCGCAGCAATGATCGTGTTCCTCGGTCCGGCTGTGCTGCTGCTCGCTTACGGCCTCATCGCGCCCGCCTTCCTGACCACTCTCGGCAGTTTCAAGGACGCCAGCGGCAAGAAGTTCGTCGGCCTCGCGAACTACTCGTGGATCTTCACCACTCCGGACAACCGCACCTTCCTGACCAACACGGTGGCGTGGATCATCATCGCGCCGCTCGTCTCGACCGGCGTGGGCCTCATGCTCGCGCTGCTGCTCGATCGGATGCGTCGCGAGTCCATCTCCAAGTCGCTCATCTTCATGCCGATGGCCATCTCGTTCGTCGGCGCCGGCATCATCTGGGGCCTGGTCTACGAGTACCGCGACCCGGCCGAGCAGCAGGTCGGCCTGTTGAGTCAGTTGGCCCAGTGGGCAGGCATCCAGGATCCGCCGAACTGGCTGCTGTGGCAGCCCTGGAACAGCTTCTTCCTCATGGTCATCATGATCTGGATCCAGGTCGGCTTCGCCATGGTCGTCCTGTCAGCGGCGATCAAGGCCATCCCGGGTGACGTCGTCGAGGCCGCCGAGCTCGACGGGGCCACCGGCTGGAAGCTCTTCAGCCGAGTCACGATCCCCATGGTGCGAGGCACCCTGATCGTGGTGTTCACGACGATCATGATCGCCGTCCTGAAGATCTTCGACATCGTGCGCACCATGACCAACGGCAACTTCGGCACGCAGGTCATCGCGAACGAGATGTATGCGCAGTCCTTCGTCCAGTTCGACGTCGGACGCGGCAGCGCACTTGCTGTCGTGCTGTTCGTCGGCGTCATCCCCCTGATCGTGTACAACGTGATGCAGTTGCGGAAGGAGCGCACGATCCGATGAGCGTCGAAGCGCATGAGATCATCCCGATGCCGCAGCCAGACATCGTCGGGCGCGAGGAGTCGATCCCCGAGGCGGCGCGGCGCAAGCTGAGCAGTCCATGGGCGACCGGCCTCGTCATCATCATCACGATCCTGTGGACCATCCCGACCTTCGGGCTGCTGGTCACGTCGCTGCGGCCCGCGGAGCAGGCCACCAACAGCGGCTGGTGGACGATCTTCACCGACCCGACGATGACGCTGCACAACTACAGCGAGGTCATCACCGGCGGCTCGGTCATCCCGAACGGCATCGCGCCGTACTTCTTCAACTCGTTCGCCATCGCCATCCCGGCGGCCATCTTCCCGCTGATCATCGCCTGCATGGCGGCCTACGCCATCGCGTGGGTGCCGTTCAAGGGCTCGACGTTCGTGTTCTTCACGATCTTCGCCCTGCAGGTCATCCCGCTGCAGATGTCGCTGCTGCCGCTGCTGACGCTGTTCAACAAGGGCTGGAGCCTCGGTCCCATCCCGGTGTTCCCCGACCTGAACAAGCCGGGATCGAGCCAGTCGCTGTGGACGGGCACCTACGTGCCGCTGTGGGTCGCCCACACGATGTTCGCACTGCCGCTGGCGATCTTCCTGCTGCACAACTTCATCAACCAGCTGCCGCGCGAGCTCTTCGAGGCGGCCCGCGTCGACGGGGCGAGCCACTTCCTCATCTTCCGGAAGCTGGTCCTGCCGCTCACCGTGCCGGCCATCGCCTCGTTCGCCATCTTCCAGTTCCTGTGGGTGTGGAACGACCTGCTGGTCGCCCTCACCTTCGCCGGGGGCACACCAGACGTGGCTCCAATTACCGTCTATCTAGCCAATATCAAGGGCTCCTATGGGGCCCAGCTACACCTGGTGACGGCCGGAGCCTTCGTGGCGATCATCGTGCCCCTGATCGTCTTCTTCTCGCTGCAGCGGTTCTTCGTGCGCGGTCTGCTGGCCGGCTCCGTCAAGGGTTAACGACCAAGGGAATCACCGATGGATCTCGACATCCCGTCCGACTTCGAGTTGGGCGTGGCCACCTCGTCATGGCAGATCGAAGGGGACGTCGCCGGACGCGGACGATGCAACTGGGACGACTTCGCCGACATCCCCGGCTCGATCAAGGACGGCGCCAAGGGCGATCCGGCCACCGACCACGTGCATCGGCTCGAGGAGGACCTCGACCGGCTGGCGTGGCTCGGCGTCGACGCGTACCGCTTCTCGGTGTCGTGGCCGCGGGTCATGCCGGACGGGTCCGGCGCCGTGTCACCGAGCGGGCTCGACTTCTACGACCGACTCGTCGACGGCCTGCTGGCACGCGGGATCACGCCGGTGGCCACCTTGTTCCATTGGGACACCCCCAGCACGATCGAGAACGCCGGCGGCTGGCCGAACCGCGACACGGCGTACCGCTTCGCCGACTACGCCCAGGTAATGGGCGAGCACTTCAGCGATCGCGTCGAGCGATGGGCGACCCTCAACGAGCCCTGGTGCTCGGCCTTCCTGGGCTACTGCGCGGGCTACTTCGCTCCGGGGCGCAAGGAGCCGGGCACCTCGCTCGCGGCGGCCTACCACCTGATCCTGGGCCACGGGCTGGCCGTGGAGCGGCTTCGTGCCACCGGCGCCAAGAACGTCGGCATCGTGCTCAACGTCATCCCGGTGATCAGCGAATCGCCATCCATGGATGCTGTCGCTGCGCACGTGGACGGAATCCAGAACCGGATCTTCCTCGACCTGCTGGGCGGCCGCGGTATCCCCGCCGACATCCGCGAGAACTGCGCCTCGCTCACGGACTGGTCGTTCGTCCGCGAGGACGACAACCCGATCCTTGCCGCGCCGATCGACTGGATCGGTGAGAACTACTACTCGGTGATGCGGGTGGCCGAGCCCGGCAGCAGCGACGCCGAGGCGATCGGCCAGGACGCCAGCATGTTCCCGGGCTGTCCACCGATGTCGTTCGCGCCGCGGGCCCCCCTGACCCACATGGGCTGGGAGATCATCCCCGAGGGCTTCGAACTGGCGTTCCGCCAGATCAGCGACGCACTCCCCGGAGTGCCGATCTGGGTGTGCGAGAACGGCATCGCGTGCGACGAGGAGGTCGACGCCACGGGCGTCCACGACCCGATCCGCACGCAGTACCTCGACGACCACATTCGATCGGTCCTGCGCCTGCGCGACAAGGGTTTCGACGTGCGCGGCTACTACGCATGGAGCCTGCTCGACAACCTCGAGTGGGCGTCCGGCTGGACGATGAGATTCGGCATCACCCGCGTGGACGAGCTGACCGGTGAGCGCACCCCCAAGGACAGCTCGCTGTGGTACCGCGACCTGCTGGCGGGTCGTCAGTAGCGTCACAGCGTCCCGGCCTACACTGCCGCTCATGCGTAACACGACGGTCGACATCAAGGGCGAGGCTGTTCCCGGAGTCATCGCGATCCCGGCGTCAGGCTCCGGACCTGCCGTGATCGTCATCCAGGAGTGGTGGGGTCTGGTCCCGCACATCGAGGACGTCGTCCAGCGTTTCGCGGACGAGGGTTTCGTGGCGCTCGCCGTCGACCACTACCGAGGCGTCGAGACCACCGAGCCCGACGAGGCGCAGAAACTGATGATCGGCCTCAACATCGCCCAGGTGGGTGAGGACCTCGCTGCGGCGGCAGCGTCGCTCCTCGCGCGTGACGAGGTCACCAGCGAGACCGTCTGCGTCGTCGGTTTCTGCATGGGTGGCGGACTCGCGCTGCTCGGCCCCACCGTCTCGGCGTCGATCGGGTGCGTCGCGTCCTTCTACCCGGCGATGCCGTGGCCCGACTACGCGCCGAACTGGGCGACCTACGCCGGCAAGAAGGCCCTGGTGCACAAGGCGAAATCCGACGAGGAGTGGGCCGGTCCGGCGATCACGTCCTATGCGGCCGAGATCGCGGCGAACGGCGGCTCGGCGGAGATCTTCGAGTATCCCGAGAGCGTCCACGCGTTCTTCAACGACGCGCGACCCGAGGTGTTCCAGCAGGCGAACGCCGAGCTGGCGTGGCAGCGGACGGTCGAGTTCTTCCGCGCCTGTGGAGCCTGAACCGGCAACCCTTGCCGAGCTCGACGCGGCCATCGTCGCGTGCCGTCGCTGCCCGCGCCTTGTCGACTGGCGCGAGGAGGTGGCAATCACCAAGCGCGCCGCGTATGCGGACCAGGACTACTGGGGTAGACCCGTCCCGGGGTTCGGCGCCGCGTCACCGCGGATCTGGATCGTCGGGCTGGCGCCCGGTGCGCACGGGGCGAACCGGACCGGTCGCATGTTCACCGGCGATCGGAGCGGCGACTGGCTGTTCGCCGCCCTTCATCGCGCCGGCCTTGCCGCACTGCCCACGTCGACCAGCCGCGACGACGGTCAGAGCCTGACCCAACTGAGGATCACCGCCGCGGTGCACTGCGCACCTCCGGACAACAAGCCGACGACCGATGAGCGCCACGCATGCGCAGACTGGCTGGATCGTGAACTGACGATTGTCACTCCCGGCCTGCGCGTCATCGTGGCGCTGGGGGCGGTCGCGTGGACGTCGACGGTCGCTGCCCTGCGCAGGGCCGGCTGGTCGGTGCCTCGGGTGGCGTTCGGGCACGGCGCCGCGATGCGCGCCGAGGCGCCGGGTGGGCATGCGGTCACGGTCATCGGCTCGTACCACCCGAGCCAGCAGAACACCTTCACCGGCAGGCTCACCGAGCCGATGCTCGACGACGTGTTCGCGCAGGCGCGGCTGGCGGCCGGTCTCCCGTGATCCGCGCATAAAGTTGCCCTGGCCCCTGTAGTCCAACTGGCAGAGACACCCGGCTTAAACCCGGCACAGTATGGGTTCAAATCCCATCGGGGGCACCGGTCAGGATGCAATTGGCGATTTTGCCGTTGTCAGTTAACGTGGATTCATGCAGTCATCGAACCCCGTCCTGACCCGCTACGAGAAGACCGACAAGTCCGGCTTCGCCTACGACGAGGGCGTCAGCGCCTACACGCAGGCTGCCACCGGTGGTGCCTCGGGCGCCGACGTCAACGCCGCCTTCCAGCAGGTCACGGCCGCCGGCGGAGCGCGCCTGACGATCAACGATGTCATCGTCAAGGCCGGCCTGATCTTCGCGATCTGCGTGGTCTTCGCGGTAGCCGGCTACCAGATCGTCGAGAGTGCCCCGTGGGTGATGTGGGCCGCGATGATCGCGGGACTCGTGCTGGGCTTCGTCAACGCCGCCAAGAAGGTGCCGTCGCCACCGCTGATCATCCTGTACGCCGCGATCCAGGGACTCTTCGTCGGAGGCATCAGCAACTGGTACAACGCCTACGCGTCGTCCAACCAGTACTACGGCATCGTCCTTCAGGCCGTGATCGCGACGATGACCACGTTCGGCGTGATGCTCGCGCTGTACCTGACCGGTGTCGTCAAGGTCACCAAGCGCTTCCAGAGCATCATGATCGTCGCGATGGTCTCGTACCTCCTGCTCGGCGCTGGCCTCGTTGATCGCGGCCCTGTTCGGGGTCGGCGGTGGTTGGGGCTTCTACGGGGTGACCGGCATCGGCCTGGCCATCTGCGTCATCGGCGTGCTGCTCGCGGCGTTCTTCCTGCTGATGGACTTCGAGGCCATCGCCCAGGGCATCCGCCGGGGCGCCCCGGAGCGCGAGTCATGGCGCATGGCGTTCGGCCTGCTGGTGACCCTGATCTGGCTGTACCTGGAGTTCCTGCGCCTGCTGGCGATCTTCACCCGCAACTAGGCGGCCGGGTCTCGCCGATCCTCGTCGACGACCTGGCTCTCCAGTCTCCGGTCATGGCGTGGATCCTGGTACCAGCCGATCATGCAGGCCTCGGAGCAGAAACCCACCGGTCCTACGTGTCGCGCGTCGGGATCGCCGTGGACCCGCTTCTTGTGACATGTCGGGCAGAAGCTGTTCATGGGCGGTCTCCTTCCCTGGTGGGCTTCCACGGTACGCCGTCGATGTGGTCCCGCTAGAACGGGGGAGGACCGTGGACGGGGCCGGGGGCATGCTCGTATGTCCTGCCCTGGGGCGAGGTCCAGGTGCCGGAGCCATCGCGACGTGAGACGGACAACTGCCAGCCGCCATGAGTCTTCAGCTGATGGTGGCGGACGCACAAGGCCCCAAGATTGGCCGGATCGGTCGATCCGCCGTCGTTCCAGGCCCGCGCATGGTCGATCTGGCAGCGGTCGGCTCGACGATTGCAGCCAGGGAACCGGCAGGTGGTGTCGCGGGCGACGATGAAGTCACGCAGGCGGTCCGGAACGGCGTAGGTGCGGCGCCCGTAGTCGAGCAGGTGGCCCGTGAGCGGGTCACTGACCACGCGTCGCATGGTGAAGGAGACTTCAGGGTCCGCCAGCAGCTCCCGAACAGCCACCGCCGGGATGATCCCGGCCCCGCGCAGCGATGCCGCGCCGGTCGAGGCGCGACCGGCTCCCTCGGGACCGCCGCCCTCCTCGCGAAGTGCCATGAGCGTGGGCAGGTCGATGACGATGTCGAGGTGCGCCGCGACCGGTGCCGTACCGCCATCGCCAGGTTGACGGGTGGAGTTGAGCACTGCGTCGAACAGCAGGTTGACGCGGCGCTCGCCCAGGCGCGAGCGTCGTCGTTGCCGGCGCGAGCCTGCGCGGCACGAGCGGCCACGTCGAGCACTCCCAGGAGCGCGTGGGCCTGCTCGGTGGCCATGCGCGCCATGAGGACGCTGATGCCGTCGAGCTGGTCGGAGACGTAGACGTCGCGGGTGCACATGGCGGCACGCCGGCGTCGCTGCACGCCCTCGGCGTCGATGGCGAGGATCACCCGGTTCGCCTGGGCGCGGGTGCGCGAGACGGTGCTGGCGCGGGCCGTCGGCAGGACCCGGGACTGCAGCGTCGCGCACGATCGCTCGAACCCCTTCCGCTCCAGGACCGACCCGTCGCCGCACAGGACCGCCGCGGCCCCGGGAAGCCGCCCGGCGTGCTCGACGAGCACATCGGCGTGACTCTGGCTGATCTCGCCGCGAGCCAGCGCCGCCGCCGTATCGGACAACGGACCGGCCAGGAGGCGGGCCGCATCCATCTGCCGCTGGGCGGTGGCCGGCGACAGGCGCAGCGCTGCTGCGATCTCCTCGCGTGCCACGTCGGCGATGAGGATTCGTCGCTCATCGTCATTGTCGGGCTGGATGAGCCGACACTCCTCCACCTGCCGCGTAGGTGACGCAGCAGCCACCAGCGCATTGTTGCGTCGCGAGGCGAGCCACGAGCTCACCCGCGAGAGTGCCTGGAGGTACGTCACCGCGTCGATCGGACCAAGGCGTGAGGCGTCAATAGCGTCGAGTGCGACAACCATGTCTGCAGTGGGGCGCGTGCGAACGAGCAGGGCCAGCCGCACGCGCACGGACGTCAGCACCGAGTCGGTGTCAACGTCGTCGCAGTGGAACATGAGGCAAGACTAGAGCGAGGGTCTGACATCGACCCTCGAGCGGAAATCCTTTGTCCACAAGGCAATTCGGCGCCTCGAACGGGTTCAGGGGAGGGTGCGGCGCAGGTCCGTCAAGGCGTCGCGCACGGTGCCGGCGTCAACGCCATGATGCGAACCAGCGGCTAAGAGGTAGTCGCCTCCCACGACGGCAAGCTGGGCTCCGGCCGCTGTCGCGCCCACCACGGGCAGCTCCGTGCCACCCGGCATCCTCGGGTCGAGGAGCCGTGTGTGGTCGACGATGAGAACGGCCGTGTCGTGGCACTGCGGCAGGACGGCCTCGACCTTGGGGAGCGGGAGACTGTTGAGCCGATCGACCACCCGGCGCAGCTCAGTAGCGACGTCGTCCAGGTCGACCATGTCGTTCACGCGCCGGCCTTCCTGAGCAGGAAGGAGCGGATCGCCTCACGCGGATTGTCGCGGATCTCGGGGCCGTGGGTGAAGGCGGCGACGTCGTACTCGAGATCGGCGAAGACCTGCGCGGACTCCTTGTTCTGGCGAGCCGACGTGCAGATGACGGCAAGCGGCCAGCTGAGCCTCGACAGCGGATTGAAGAGGGCGTCACCAGTGATCAGCACGCTGGTCCGTTCGTGCATGAGCGAGACGTGGCCCGGTGTGTGCCCTGGCGTATGGACGACGCGGAGGCCGCCGGCGACGTCGAGCACCTCGCCGTCGTGCAGGTGCTGAGCCACGGTGAACGGCTCGAAGGTGGTGCCGGGCATGCGCAGGAAGAGTCGACCGGTGGTCGTCGTGACGTCGGGTGGCGCGTTGTGGCCCGCCTCGGCGTACTGCACGTCGTCCTCGTGGATGGCGACGCCGTCCACTCCGGTGCGCTCGATCATCTCGTGTGCGCCGCCCGCGTGGTCGGAGTGGGCGTGCGTCAGCAGGATGCGGTTCACGTCGCGCGGGTGCTTGCCGAGGTGCTCCAGTGCGGCGACGATGCGCCGGGGCGCCTGCTTGACCCCGCAGTCGACGAGGGTGACGCTGCCGTCGTCCTCGAGGAAAGCGAACGAGTTGATGAAGTCCCCCATCGTGGGGATGCGGACGACTCCGGGGGCCAGGAGGACTGCAGGGGCGCTCACGAAGCCACCCTATGGCGATAGTGTCGAGCGGTGCAGGTACACGATTCGGTCCTCGATCTCATCGGCAACACCCCGCTCGTGCGGTTGCGCAGCGTCACTCGTGGAGTCATTCCCGACGGCGGGGCCGAGGTGTTCGCGAAGATCGAGTACCTCAACCCCGGCGGTTCCGTCAAGGACCGCATCGCGGTCCGCATGGTCGATGCGGCGGAGAAGTCCGGAGCGCTGCAGCCCGGCGGAACCATCGTCGAGCCGACGAGCGGCAACACCGGTGTTGGCCTTGCCCTCGTGGCGCAGCAGCGCGGGTACTCCACGGTCTTCGTGTGTCCCGACAAGGTCAGCGAGGACAAGCGGAACGTGCTGAAGGCCTACGGCGCCGAGGTCGTGGTGTGCCCCACCGCCGTCGATCCTGAGGACCCGCGCTCGTACTACAGCGTGAGCGATCGCCTGGCCCGCGAGCTGCCGGGCGCGTGGAAGCCCGACCAGTACGCCAACCCGAACAATCCGCTGTCCCACTACGAGACGACCGGCCCCGAGGTCTGGACGCAGACCGACGGACGGGTCACGCACTTCGTGGCCGGTGCGGGCACCGGTGGCACGATCTCGGGCACCGGACGGTTCCTGAAGGAGGTCAGTGGCGGAACGGTCCGCGTCATCGCGGCCGACCCCGAGGGTTCGGTCTACTCCGGTGGCACGGGGCGTCCCTACCTCGTCGAAGGCGTCGGCGAGGACTTCTGGCCCACGACCTACGACGCAACGATTCCCGACGAGATCATCGCGGTGTCCGACAAGGACTCCTTCGACATGACGCGCCGACTGGCCCGCGAGGAGGGCCTGCTGGTGGGCGGTTCCTGCGGCATGGCCGTCGTCGCGGCCCTCCAGGTCGCCGCGAAGGCCGAGCCGGGCGACATCGTCGTCGTGCTGCTGCCCGACAGCGGACGCGGCTACCTGTCCAAGGTCTTCAACGACGAATGGCTGAGCAAGTACGGCTTCCTGCAGTCCGACGCCGATCGCACGGTCGGCGACGTTCTCAGCGGGAAGTCGGGCAGGATGCCGCCGTTCATCCACACGCATCCCACCGAGACGGTGCGCGACGCCATCGACATCCTGCGTGAGTTCGGCGTCTCGCAGATGCCCGTCGTCCGCGCCGAGCCGCCGGTGATGGCGGCCGAGGTGGTCGGCTCGGTGGTCGAGCGCGACCTGCTCGATGACCTCTTCAACGGTCGCGCGCAACTGGCCGACACGGTCGACGCGCACATGTCCGGTGCCCTCCCGATGGTCGGGGCCGGCGAGCCCGTCGCTGCGGCCATCGAAGCGCTCCAGGCGGCCGACGCGGTGATCGTGGTCGACGACGGCAAGCCGACCGGAGTGATCACTCGTCAGGACCTCCTGGGCTACCTGACGCGGTGACGATGGACGGTCCCGCGGCGCCCGGAGCGACCCTGCGCCCGACGGCACGGGTGCTGCTCGTTGATGCCTCCGAGCGCGCCCTGCTCTTCCGCATGGTCAGTGAGGACCTCGGTGACACGTTCTGGATGCCGCCGGGTGGCGCGCTCGAGCCGGGGGAGACGCACCGGCAGGCGGCCGTCCGCGAACTGCGGGAGGAGACCGGCTGGTCCGACCCCGTCGTCGGACCGACGATCGCGGAGCGCCAGTACCTGATCACCTGGAGTGGCATCCGCTACGACTGCCGCGAGACGTGGTTCCTCGCACGCGTCGACTCGCTCGAGGTCGATACGTCAGGGTTCACCGAGGACGAGAAGCTCGAGACACTGGAATGGCGATGGTGGTCGGCGGACGAGCTCTCGACGACGACGGATCGACTGATGCCGCCCAGACTCTCCGAGCTCCTCGTGCTGGCTCTGCGTGACGGCACGCCGACCTGGCCAGCCGCCGAGCGTCTCTAGGTGGCGGCGGGCGCCGGTGTCGCCGACGCGTTACCCGCACCCGGCTGTGGCAGCAGGGGTGCGCACGTCTTGAGAGCCGCGCTCACCTTCGCGTCCGTGCGATCCAGCCGGCGCATGAAGTCGTTGCCCGCGGGCACCGCGACCTGGTGATCGGTGAGGCAGGACTTGAACGCGGCAAGGGCCGTCGCATCGACCTGCCCGGAAGCCGCGATTGCCGAACTGCGGTCGGAGCGAGGCACACGCGGCCTGCGCCTTGTCGAAGGTCGCCTGATCGACGCCCGCGGGCAGTGGGAAGCCGCCCGCGCCGCCAGCCCCTGGGGCACCGGATGGCGCACCGACTGGGGGGAGTGGTCGGGATGCCACTGGGACGTGCGCCGTTCGCGCGCTGGCCGCCGAAGTCGGGCAGCGTCACGCCGTTCTTGGACATGCAGTCGCGGTAGGCACTGAAGTCCGCACCAGGCCCGCCGGCTGCACCGGTCGATGCGGTCGCGGATGGCGCGGCGGCGGCCGCGGAGGTCGAGGCGTCGGTGGTGGCGCTGCCGCCGCACGCCGAGAGCAGCAGGAGCAGCAGAGCTCCGCCGGTCACGAGGGCGGCTGGTCGTGTGGGGCTGGGCATCACGGGGCTCCTTGAGACGGGGGTGAGGATGGGAGGGAACTGGGCTGCTGGTTCGTGTCGCTCGTCGGCGCGCCAGACGATGCCGCCCCGCTCGAACGCTGTCCGGCGCCGGCGAATCCACCTTGCGACACCGACGTTGCGCTCACGGTGCCATCCGAGGCCTTCTCGCCGCGGACGATGACGGTTGACCCGCTTGCGAGGTCGGTCAGCGAGACGTCCTTCTGCGCGGTCACCGGGGTGGATGCCGGGACCTTGACCTTGACCGTCTCGCCGTTCGTGGTCGTGAGGTAAAGGTTCTGTCCATCGACGAGTTTGACGGTGCCGATGGTCGCGTTGCCGAAGCCGCCCGCTGCCGGTGCGCCGCCCGCCGCGGAACTGCCTGCGCCACCTGGGAACGCCCCTGCGCCAGGGAATCCGGCGAAAGTGCGCGTGCTCTGGTTGCTCGTGGTACCGAAGTGCGCATACGCCGCCGCACCGCCAACGAACCCCGCCATGAGGACCAGCAGTGTGAGGAGCGCCCACGTCATCCGGTTGGGCTTGGCGTGCTGCCGCTTCGCGAGGAGCGCCGCCAGGTCGTCGTCATTGGCCTTGTCGTCCGGCGGCAGCGCGTCCGTGTAGGTAACGGCGTTGGGCTCACTCATGTCTCAGTGCCTCGATCGGTCGGAGGGATGCGGCTCGGTTCGCGGGGTAGCTGCCGAAGAAGAGGCCGAGGGCGACCGACACGGCGAACGCGCCGATCACGGAGATGGGCATGATCACCGGGGTGATTCCGACGATCTGGAATCTCGTCACGAAGAGCGCGAGCGCCACCCCCGCCAGTCCGCCGATGATCGAGAGGACCGTGGCCTCCACCAGGAACTGGCCGAGAATCGCGCCCTTGCTGGCGCCGATGGCCTTCCGGATGCCGATCTCACGCGTTCGCTCGGTCACAGTCACCAGCATGATGTTCGTGATGCCGATGCCGCCCACGAGCAGGCTGATCGCGGCCACCGCACCCAGCAGGACGGTGAAGACCTGGGTCGTGTCCTGGACCGTGGACAGCAAGCTGGCCTGATTGAGGACCTGATAGTCGCGATTGCTCGTGTCGGTGATGCTGTGCCGCTCGTCGAGCACGGAGTAGACCTCCGATTGAGCGGCGTCCATCACGCCGGAGGAACTGGCCTCGACCAGCACGGAGTCCAGGCTGCCGTAGCCGGTCAGGTGGTTCTGGACCGTGCTGAGCGGTGCGATCGCGACGTCGTCTGCATCCTGGAAGCCGGACGACCCCTTCGACTCGAGGACGCCCACCACCGTGAACGGGATCCCGCCGCACTCGATGACCTTGTCGATCGGGTCGACGGTTCCGAAGAGGTCGGTGGCCACGGTCTTGCCGATCACCATGGTGCGTCGGCTGTTCAGGACGTCGTCGTTGACGAAGTACGTGCCGGTGGCGACCTTGGAGTTGGACGCCTCGAAGTAGCTCGGCCAGGTGCCGGTGACGTCGGTCGAATGCGTCGTGCCTTCGTACGTGCAGGTGGCCTGCGATGTCACGACGGGTGCGGCACTCTTCACGTCGGGTGACACCGTGGTGTCCATGAGGGCCTTGGCATCGGCCACCGTGAGGTCCTTGAACTGCGTTCGCGGAGTCGACCCGGGCGGGCCGAAGGTACCGTGCCGGATGGTCAGTGTGTTCGTGCCGAGTCGCTCCAGACGACTGGTGACAGCCTGCGAGGAGCCGTTTCCGACGGCCACGAGCACGATGACGGCGGCCACGCCGATGAGGATTCCGAGGATCGTCAGTCCCGAGCGCAGCCGATTGGCGGCGACGCCTCGGATGCCGATGCGCAGTGTCTCGAGGAGGTTCACGAGGGCTCGATTCCGGTGCTGGCCAGGCGCCGCTCACCGCGGGGGCGATTCCAGCGGTCATCGGCGATCAGGCCGTCGATGAGAGTGATGACGCGGTCGGCCCGATGGGCCACGTCGTCCTCGTGCGTGATCATCACGATCGTCCGACCCTCGGCGTGCATCTGATCCATGAGGTCGAGCACGTCCGTGGTGGACTTGCTGTCGAGGTTGCCCGTCGGCTCGTCGGCCAGCAGGAGTGACGGCTCGGCGACCAGGGCCCGGGCGACGGCCACCCGCTGCTGCTGTCCGCCGGAGAGCTCATTCGGCTCGTGGTCCATGCGGCCCTCGAGCCCGACCGCGGTGAGTGCCGCGGTTGCTCGTGCCGTGCGCTCGCGCCGGCCCACTCCGCGGTAGAGGAGGGGGAGTTCCACGTTGGAGAGGGCCGACGTGCGCGGGATGAGGTTGAACGACTGGAAGATGAACCCGATCTTTCGGTTGCGCACGATGGACAGCGCCGACTCGTCGAGCGAATCGATGTTGATGCCGTCGAGTTCGTAGTGACCAGCGGTCGCGTTGTCGAGCGCTCCGATGATGTTCATCAGCGTGGACTTGCCCGAGCCGGACGCGCCCATGATCGCGACATAGTCGCCGCGCTCGACGGCGAAGTCGATGCCGCGCAGCGCATGCACGGTTGTCTCTCCCATGCCGTACACCTTGGTGATCGCCTCGAGTGAGATGACGGGGGCCATCAGCCTCTCCCCCCGCCACCGGTACGGCCGCCGCTCAGCCCACCCGGGATGCCGCCCACGGGGAAGCCGAATCCGCTGCTGCCGCTCGTTGCCGTGCTCACGACGAGCTGATCGCCTTCCGAGACGCCCGACGTGACCTCGGTGCCGGTGTCGCCGGCCAGACCCGTGGTCACCTGAACCGTGGTGTCCTTGCCGTCCTTGCGAACGGTCACCGTGCTCTGCCCCCCAGCGGTGGTGATGGCCGCGGTGGGCACCCACAGGACGTCGGCGGCCTCGTTGGCCGTGACGACCACGCTTGCGCTCATGCCCTGCTTGAGCCCTGTCGGGGCGGTGTCGAGAGTGACGGTCACGCCGTAGGTGGTGACGTTCTGCCCTGCGGTGGGAAGGGTGTCGACCGCGGTGACGATTCCGGTTGCTGATGTGTTGGGCAGTGCGTCGAACGTGACGGCGGCCTTCTGGCCGACCTTGACCTTGAGCGCGTCGGCCTCGGCGAAGTCCGCGGTGACGTCGTACTTGCCCTTCGGCAGGAGCGTGGCAACCGTGGTGCCGGCCTGTGCGGCTGCGCCCTTGGTCACCGTGATGGACGCGACCCTGCCCGAGGTCGGGGCGATCAGCACGGTCGCGTCGACGGTCTTCTGAGCAGCGGAAAGGCCGGCCTTCGCTACCGCGATCTGCGCCTGATTTGCGGACGTCGAGCCCGATCCGACCGCCGCGGCCTGCTCGGACAGACGTGCGTCAGCCAGCGACTGCTGGGCCTTGTCGATAGCCTGCTGATCAGTCGCGAGCCCCTTCTTCTGACTCAGCTGTGCCGCGTCGAGGCCCTCCTGAGCAGCCTTGACAGCATCATGGGCCGACTTTGCGAGGGAGCCCTGCAGCCGCTTGAGGGAGATGTTCGCCTGGGTGACCTTGGCATCCGCATTGACGAGCGTCTGCTGGCCCTGCGTCGCGGCGGTGGTTTGGCTGTTCTGTGCGAGCTCCAGCTGCTGCTGCGCAGATCGAACGCCATCGACTGCAGACGAGCACTGCTGCGACGACGATCCGTACGTCGTGCAGTCACTGTTCTGCTTCGCCTGGGCGGATGCGACATCCACCTGCGCCTGGTTGCTCTTGATCGTGTTCGTCGTCTGGCCCGCCGACGCGGACTGAACGGCCTGGTCGTACGCCGTCTTGGCGGTGACGACATCGGCTTCGGCGGCCCTGAGCTGCGCCCAGGCGTCGGAGTCAGGGCACACACCGTTGGGATCCAGGCAGGCGTCGGACCACTTCGACCTGGCGCTGGCCAGGGTGGCCTTGGCCGTCGAGATCGCCTGGGCGTACGACGCCTTGTTCAGGCCGGCGTTCTTCTTGGCGTCGTCGACGGCTTTGGCCGCTTGCGCGATCGACAGCTGCGCCTGGGCGAGGGACACCGCGCCCTGTGCCTTGCCGTTGACGGCCTGGACATACGAGCTGCGGGCGTTCACGAGCGCGTCTTGGGCCGTGGACGAATCCAGCAGGATGAGGGGTTGGCCCTTCTTGACCTTGTCGCCGTCGGCGACCTTCACCTTGGCCACGGTGCCGTTTGTGGAGAACGACAGATCGAGAGTGCCGGCCGTCGCCACGGTCCCCGTGGCGGTGACCGTCTCGGCCACGCTGCCCTTCTGAACCGCGACGACCCGGCCTCCGGTGGCCGTCTGCTGCTTGGGCGCGAAGAACGCGTAGTACGCCCCCGCCGCCCGCTGCGAGAACGACCAAGGCCAGCCCGATGTTGATCCAGACGATCCGACGCTTCATGCCACGATTGTCATGAGCCTTCCTGTGAGGACCCTGTGAATCCAGTGGGGGTTCCCTGTGACTTCGGTTCACAGGAAACTGACAGGATTCGCACAGCGAACACACGGCTGCATGCGGGAGTGTTGGTCCGTGGCCACTCCTGCACCCGAAGCCCGTCTGCTCGTCGTCGACGACGAGCAGAACATCGTCGAGCTCCTCGAGGCGAGCCTGCGCTTCCACGGCTTCGAGGTCGTGACCTGCCTCGACGGCAAGACCGCGCTGTCGCTCGCCAAGGAGGTCCAGCCCGACCTCATGGTCACCGACGTGATGATGCCGGGACTGAACGGCTTCGACCTGGTGCGCAGCCTGCGGGCCGACGGGTACCAGTTCCCCGTCCTCTTCCTGACGGCCAAGGATGCGGTCGACGACCGTGTGACCGGCCTGACCATCGGTGGCGACGACTACATCGTCAAGCCGTTCAGCCTCAGCGAGGTGGTCGCCCGGATCCGCGTCGTCCTCAAGCGCACGGGTCGGGCACCGCAGGCCGTCCGCCGCGACGTCCTGACGTACGCCGATCTCGAGCTGGACGTGGCGGCGCACGAGGTCTTCCGCGACGGGCGCGAGATCTCACTGTCGCCCACGGAGTTCCGACTCCTGGCCTACCTCGTGGAGAACGCGGAGACGGTCGTGAGCAAGGCACGGATCCTCGACCACGTGTGGCAGTACGACTTCGGCGGCGAGATGAACGTGGTCGAGTCCTACATCTCGTACCTGCGCCGCAAGGTCGATGTCGACGCGCCGCCGCTCATCCACACCGTCCGCGGCGTCGGCTACGTCCTGCGGACAGCGAAGTCGTGATGCGCATGAGGCGGCGCCCGCTCCGGGTCAAGCTGACCATCGTCCTCGTGCTGCTGCTGTCGATCGGCCTGTTCCTGTCGAGCTTCATCGCGACGACCGCGCTGCGTGGCTATCTGGTGGACCGCATCGACGAGCAGCTCGTGGCCGACAGCCATCGCCTGGAGCAGTTCGGCAACGCCCCACCGCCAGCCGACCAGGACGACGCCAGCCGCCCGGCGCGGCCGCCGTCGCGGTTCTTCCTCCAGATCGTCGCCTCCGACGGCAGTTCGACCGTCCTGAGCACCCCCGACTCCGACCCCGGGGTCACCCCGATCGTGCCCAGTGCCGGTGAGCTGCCGCTCCTGTCGGAGGTGCCGTTCTCGGTGGGGTCGGTCGACGGCAACGACCAGTGGCGCATGAAGGTGACCGTCCTCTCGGCGGGAGCCGGCTGGGCGATCGCGGCGTACCCGATGGCCGACGTCCAGGCCACCGTGACGCGCCTGGTGCTGCTGCAGCTGCTGGTCGGCGTGGCCGTCGTCGTGATCGCCGGTGGCATCGGCTACGTCCTCGTCCGTCGCAGCCTGAAGCCGCTCGACGTCATGGCGGACACGGCCCAGGAGATCGCTGCAGGCGACCTCACGCTGCGGGTCTCGGACGATGCATCGAGCACCGAGGTGCATGAGCTGTCCACGTCCTTCAACACCATGGTCACCCGCATCGAGGAATCCTTTGCGGCGCAACAGGAATCCGAGAGCCAGGCTCGGGCGTCCGAGGAGCGCATGAGGCGCTTCGTCGCCGATGCTGGCCACGAGTTGCGCACCCCGCTGACGAGCATCAGGGGCTACGCCGAGCTGCTCGAGCAGGGCGCCGCGAGCGATCCCGACGTGGCGGTGTCCCGCATCCAGGACGAGGCCATGCGCATGGGCAGCCTCGTCGACGACCTGCAGCTGCTCGCCCGACTCGACCAGCAGCGTCCACTCGAGCGAGAGGGCATCGACCTGCAGGAGGTGGTCGAGGCCGCCGTCGATGCGGCGCGGGCAACACACCCCGAGCGCTCGGTCAGCGTCCAGGCCAGCGGACCGGAGTCATGGGTCAGCGGGGACCGCCGTCAGTTGCGTCAGGTGATCGACAACCTGCTGTCGAACGCCCTGCGGTACTCGGGTGAGGACTCGCCGGTGGAGCTGACGATCGCGACAGCGACGCCGGATGGTCCGGACCTGGTACGCGTCGACGTCGTCGACCACGGGATCGGCCTGAGCCCCGCGGACTGCGATCGCGTCTTCGAACGGCTCTACCGGACCGACGAGGCGCGATCCCGGGTGTACGGGGGCAGCGGCCTCGGGCTGGCGATCGTCAAGTCGATCGTGGAGGCCCACGGCGGTCAGGTGCAGGTGACCAGCGCGCTCGGTGAGGGCTCCGACTTCAGCTTCACGCTGCCCCGGGCGTGACGAACGCGGCGGCGTGATCGGCAGCGACTAGACGAGCGCCGGCAGGGCCAGGCCGGTGTTGGCGTGGCAGCGATAGCCGTTGGGGTTCTTGTAGAGGTACTGCTGGTGGTAGTCCTCGGCGAGGAAGTACGTGCTGTCGTCGGCCGACGCCACCTCGGTCGTGATGTCGTCGTAGCCACGGGCGCGGATGACGTCGCCGTAGGCGGCTCGCGTGCGCTCGATGAGGTCGCGCTGGGCGTCGTTCGTGAAGTAGATCGCGCTGCGGTACTGCGTGCCGGTGTCGTTGCCCTGCCGGTAGCCCTGCGTCGGGTCGTGGTTCTCCCAGAAGGCCTTGAGGATGTCGAAGGTGGAGATGACTGCCGGGTCGTACGCGACCATCACGGTCTCGGTCTGGCCGGTGCGACCGGTGCACACCTCCTCGTACGTGGGGTTCGGCGTGTAGCCGCCCATGTAGCCCGCGCTGGTCGTGACGATCCCCGGCAGGCGCCAGTAGAGCTCCTCGGAACCCCAGAAGCAGCCCATCGCGACGTAGATGACCTCGGTGCCCTCGGGCCACGGGCCGACCAGCGACGTGCCGAGCACGGCATGCGGAGCGGGATCGGGGAGGACGGGGTTCGCCCGGCCGGGGAGAGCGTCCTGGGGTCCCACCATGCGGGACTTGCTGAAACCGAACACTGACATCGCCCTAGGGTACGTCACATGCATGGTTTCGACACTCGCGCGATTCACGCCGGCCAGGAGCCGGACCCGATGACCGGAGCGGTCGTCACTCCCATCTACCAGGTCTCCACCTTCGCCCAGGACGGCGTCGGCGGCCTGCGTGCCGGGTATGAGTACTCGCGCAGCGCCAACCCGACACGGACGGCCCTGCAGGAGTGCCTCGCCTCGTTGGAGGCGCCCGGCCAGGCAGGTGCCCGGGCGATGGCGTTCGCGTCCGGACTTGCCGCCGAGGACACCCTGCTGCGCACGGTCTGCCGGCCGGGCGATCATGCGGTGATCCCCGACGATGCCTACGGCGGCACCTACCGCCTGTTCGCGAAGGTGGCCCAGCCGTGGGGCCTGGACTTCACACCTGCGCCGGTCACGGACCCGGAGGCCATCGCCGCAGCGATCATCCCGGGCCGGACCAAGGTGGTCTGGATCGAGACTCCCACCAACCCGCTGCTCAACATCGCCGACATCGCCGCGATCGCCGAGGTCGCCCATGCCGCCGGGGCGATCCTCGTGGTCGACAACACGTTCGCATCGCCGTACCTCCAGCAGCCGCTCCTCCTCGGTGCCGATGCCGTCGTGCACAGCACCACGAAGTACCTCGGCGGACACAGCGACGTGGTGGGCGGCGCGCTCGTCACGGCCGATGCCGAGCTCGGCGACCAGCTGGCATACAACCAGAACGCGATGGGCGCGGTGCCCGGCCCGTTCGACTCGTGGCTGGTGCTGCGCGGCATCAAGACCCTTGCCGTGCGCATGGACCGGCACTGCGCCAACGCGCGAGCCGTCGTCGACTTCCTGGTCGACCACCCGCGGGTCGCCGAGGTGCGGTGGCCGGGGCTGGCGTCGCATCCCGGGCACGAGGTGGCTGCCCGGCAGATGAAGGACTTCGGCGGGATGGTCTCGTTCCGCACCAACGGGGGAGAGGACGTGGCCCTTGACGTGTGCGCTCGGGCCAGTGTCTTCACGCTGGGCGAGTCACTGGGCGGCGTGGAGTCGCTGATCGAGCACCCGGGTCGGATGACGCACGCCTCCGCAGCCGGCAGTCCCCTCGAGGTGCCGTCGGACCTGGTCCGGCTGTCCGTCGGGATCGAGTCCATCGACGACCTCATCGCCGACCTCGATCAGGCGCTGGCGGGCAGCTGACGCGATGAGCACGGAGCAGGGGGTGCGTCGCGGAGAGCACCGCTGGCCGATGGCGCTGGCGGTCATCACCGCCTCGGTCCTGCATGCCCTCCTGCCGCCGGAGCTGAAGGCGCAGCAGTCGGTCTGGGTGCCCGCCCTGAGCGCCGTCGTCCTGGTCGTCCTGATCATCGCCGACCCCGGTCGCATCGACCGGGTGGCGAAGTGGACGCGCGTGGTCACCGGCATCCTGTTCGGGTTCATCACGCTGGCCAACGCCCTGTCCGTGTCGCTGCTGATCCAGGGCATCCTCGACAACTCGAGCTTCGACACCGCCCGCGACCTGCTCTATGCAGGTGCCTCGGTGTGGATCACGAACGTCATCGCGTTCGCCCTGTGGTACTGGGATCTCGACAGGGGTGGCGCCGCAGCACGCGCGAACGGCTCGGGTCCGTCGCCCGCGCTGATCTTCCCCGAGATGACGCACACCGGCCATGTGCCGGAGGGCTGGTATCCGAAGTTCGTCGACTACCTCGCGTTCTCGTTCGCCACCGCACTCGCCTTCAGCCCGACGGATGTGTCCGCGGTCAAGCCGTGGGCGAAGCTGATGATGGTGTGCGAGGCACTGGTGTCCTTGGCCACCGCGGCGCTGGTGATCGCGCGCGCCATCAACGTCGTCTGACGGGCTAGACGTACTCGTTCTTGCGCAGCCAGCGCATGGAGACCGAACCCCAGATGGGCGGCAGGTAGAAGGTCACCAGTCGCATGGCGATCGCCGTGGAGATGGCAACCGCGCTCGGGATGCCGATCGCCTGAAGGCCGGCGGTGAACCCTGCCTCGGCGACGCCCATTCCGCCGGGAACCGGCATCAGTCCGGAGAAGAGGCTGACGGCCGTGTTGATGAGGATCAGCTGGGACAGGTGCGCCTCGTACCCGAAGGCGTTCAGGCACAGGCCGAGGATGATGGCCTGGATGACCTGCGCCCCTAGGTTGCCGATGAGCATCTCGCCGACCTTCGCCGGATGGCGCAGCACCTTCAGCACGTCGCGGGCCGCCAGGGCGTGGCGGCGGGCCGCGTCGCGCCACCTCGGGATCGCCTGCCGGATCCGATTGCGGAAGCGCGGGACCAGCGCCGTGATGAGGACACCGAGGACGACGAGTCCCAGGGCGAGTGCGAGGACGCTCGGTGACGAGCTGCTGTCATCCGACGACGACGTGCTGTTGCTGGGGATGAGGGACGAGGTGAAGCCCGGCAGTCCCGACAGCGTGATGATCAGCAGCAGCGCTATCTGGACGATGAAGCCGCTGACCGAGTCGATCATGCCGATCGAGACGGCGGCGCCGCCCGGGATCCCGAACTTCTCGAAGAACCGGATCTCCAGTGCCAGCCGCGCTGCGGTCGCCGGCAGGACGAGGGCGATGAACTGGATGGCGTACTGGAGCATGAGGACCGGCCAGTACCGCAACGGCACGATCGACGCGCCCAGCGTGGCGAAGGAGTACGACACCTGGACGAACGGCGACAGCAGCAGGGCGGCGAGGAAGTACGCCCAGTCGGCACCCTTGATCTCGTCCCAGATGCTGGCGAAGTCGACCCCGGCCAGCTTCGTGATGATGAAGTAGGCGAAGACGGCGATGAGCACGGTGGTCAGCACCGATCTCACCGTGACGCGACGGATCTGCAGCAGTTCGGGTGCATCGACGCCGGCAGCCGCGATCGCTGCCGACCGAAGGTCCTCCATGCTCCACTCGCCGGTCTCGACGCGGTGGCGCATCGCCCGGCCGAGGACGGCCGGCTGCAGCAGGGGCAGGGTCTCGGCGAGCCCGTCGGCGCCGATCACGTCGAGCGCGGCCGCCGTCGACCGACTCACTCCCGCGGCCAGGGCCAGCGTGACCACGAGCTGAGCGCGGTCCACCAGGAGGTCGGAGCGGTTCGCGTCGACGAGGGACTCGCCGAAGTCGGCCAGTGCGGGCGCCCCGTCGGGGCCGATCACGATGTGCGAGTCGTCGATGTCCCCGTGCGAGATGCCCAGCTCGTGGAGGTGCTTCACCTGCCGCCAGATCGATCGCAGCAGCTCATCGGTGAGCTGCTCGTCGGGCAGCTCCGCAAGCGGGGCGCCGCGCAGTCGGGTGACGAGGATCGCGTCGCCGTCCGCCGAACGGCCGACGGCGGCGACGGGCAGCACCGCCACCCCGGCACGCTCGGCCATCAGGGTGGCCACGGCCTCGTGCTCGACTCGCTCGACGCGGCCGGTGCGAAGCCGAGGGGACTGCCCCTTCGTCTGCAGCGCGGTCCATGTCGAGGTGATCAGCTGGCCGTCCCAGGCGTCGCGGCCGTAGACCTTGACGAGCAGCGGATCATCGCTCGCATCGGCGCAGGTGAACATCGCGAAGCCTGACAGCTGCACCTTGGTCTCGGCCACGTCGTGCGCGTCGATTCCCAGATCAGTCAGGGCGCTGTCGACGCTCTCCGGAGTCGGACGCCCTCCGGGGGATCCGAAGATCAGGTGGGTCACGGCGGCGGCGGTCATGCCGATGGCGAGTCCGGCGAGCGCCCCGATCGGCAGCGTGGCCTCGAGAACCACGGCGGAGAACGCGCCGTAGGCCAGCACCGCCCGACCCACGTAGCGGAACGGCCTGGCCAGGTGCGGTGACGCCGCCACCACGACGGCGGTGACCAGCGCGATCCGGGCGGACGGGTAGGACTCGGGGGGCCCGGCGGCCAGCAGGCCCTGCAGGGTCTGCGATGCGGTCGTGCCGGCCAGCAGTCCGACGACGACGGCGAGGACGAGCCCGACTGCGGCGGCGGTCAGGTAGTCGACCAGTACCCGCACTCGCCGGATGGCTGTCAGCAGCACGAGCACCAGGACCCAGGCGACGAGCAGGGCGTAGCCGACCTCCCACACCCACCCGCCGAACGACTGCAGGGCCTTCTGCAGGGAGGTGAGCGCCTCGTCGATGGCCGAAGGGCCGGGCGCGACGACGGCGAGGGCGGCAATGCCGAGGAGCGACACGATGAGCAGGACGACGTCGGTGGGCCGCCGGATCCGCGCGGCGTCCGCACCCGACGAGAACACGCGGAAACCCCGCACGAGGCGGGACTGCTTCACCTGCATGCCAACCCTTTGCTCATCGACGATTGCGTCAGCCTAGGCCCCGAGAGCGCTCGGCGACGGTAGCCTGCGAGCGACGACCGCCCGACGGAGGAGAAGGCACCATGGCGTTCACCGCGAAGGACATCATCCCGGCGTGGATGCAGGGCTACAACAAGTCGTGGCTGTCCACCGACATCATCGCCGGCGTCACCCTCTCGGCCATCGCCATCCCTGAAGTCATGGGCTACACGTCGATCGCGCAGACGCCGATCGTCACGGGCCTGTACACGGTCATCTTCCCGACCCTGGTCTTCGCGCTCCTCGGCTCGTCCAAGCTGCTGGTGGTCGGTGCCGACTCGGCGACGGCCGCGCTGCTGGCCGCCGGGCTCGGTGCGGCGGCGATCAGCGGGGCCACCCCCGGCTCGCCGGAATGGCTCGCCTACTGCAGCGTCATCGCGCTGTGCTGCGGCTTCCTCCTCATCCTGGCGCGCATCTTCCGGCTGGGCTTCCTCGGCGACTTCCTCAGCGCCTCCGTGCTCATCGGCTTTCTCACCGGCGTCGGCGTTCAGGTGTTCACCGGGCAGCTGCCGGACATGCTGGGGATCGCGAAGGGCACCGGTACCTGGCTTCAGCAGCAGTGGTACCTGCTGACGCACCTGAACGAAGTGCAGTGGGAGACGTTCGCCTTCGCCCTGTTCACGGTGCTCTGCATCTTCGGTTTCAAGAAGTTCGCCCCCAGGGTCCCCGGCGCCATCGTCGCCGTGGTGCTGACGATCATCGTGTCGACCGCCATCGACGCCTCGGCGAACGGGGTGGCCGTCGTCGGGGCCGTGCAGGGTGGTTTCCCGCCGATCGGCCTGCCCCAGGGCATCACCTTGGCCGACCTTGAGGCGAACGCCGCCACGATCATCGGAATCGCGTTCTCCTGCTTCGTCCTGATCATCGCCCAGAGCGCTGCGACGTCACGCAGCTTCGCGATGAAGCACGGCGACCCCGTAGACATCAACCGCGACATCATCGGGCTCTCCGGCGCCAGCTTCGCGGCCGGGCTGAGCGGGACGTTCGTCGTCAACGGCAGTCCGACCAAGACCCAGATCCTGGACGAGCAGAAGGGCCGGACCCAGCTGGCCAACATGACGATGTCGGTCATCGTGCTGCTCTTCACCATGTTCTTCACCGGAGTTCTCGCGAACATGCCCAAGTCAGTGCTCGCGGGCATCGTGTTCGTGATCGGCATCGACCTGGTCGATATCAAGGGCCTGCGCCGCGTCCTCCGTGCGACCAAGGGCGAGTTCATCATTGCCGTGATCACCGCCGTCGTCGTCTGCGCCGTCGGCGTGGAGCAGGGCATCATCGTCGCGATCGTCGTGTCGATCCTCAACATCATCCGGCGCCAGTACAGCCCGAAGAAGTTCATCGTCACGGTGGGATCCGGCGAGGAGATCAGCTACGAGCTTGCTGCCCCAGGCGTTCAGAGCGCCCCCGGCCTGATCATCTACCGCTACGACGCGGAGCTCTTCTATGCCAACGCGAACCGCTTCGTCGATGATGTCGAGAAGTCAGTGGCAAGCGCGCCCACCCGCGTCGAGTGGCTGGTTCTCGACGCGTCATCCCTCGACGACGTCGACTACTCGGCCGGGCAGTCGCTCCACGGGCTGATGGACTTCACCAAGGCGAGGGGCATCACTCTCTGCCTGACCCGCGTGGACACCCACTTGGCCGCATTGCTCCAGCAGTACGGCATCGACCAGCGGATCGGACCGGACCACATCTTCGGCAACCTCGTCGACGCGTACGCGGCGTTCGAGGCCCGCGCGAAGTCCCCGAGCTCCTAAGGGGCAGGTGCCGGGGGGCTCTCGACAGATTGCTGCCCCGCAGGGGGCGGCGGCACGGGGATGGAGTCCGCCACGCGACAGCTCGCGCCCGCGCAGGCACGCATCGCCTGCAGCTGCGAGTTCAGAGCCGCTACGGTCGCCGGGTCGGTCGTGCCCACGACGTTGTTGAGCTCGTACGGGTCCGCCGTCAGGTCGTAGAGCTCACGCTCGCCGTCGCGGTACGCCACGAACAGCCACTGGGGCGTCCGCAGTGCCGTGAATCGCGGCGGGGCGTCGGGCTGGTAGTCCGGGTCCTTGGGAGTGGACCGACCCATGCTCTCCGACAGTGCGGCGGTGCGCCAGTCGGTCGGCACCTGGCCGGTGGACAGGATCGGCACCAGGGAGCGGCCGTCCACCCACGCGGGAGCAGTGGAGTGCTGCAGCTCGGTGAAGGTGGGGGCAAGGTCGATCGTCGACGTCATCGCATTGACGGTCGATCCGGGCTGGACGCCTGGCCCGATGACCACCGTAGGCACGACGGTGTCCTCGCGGAAGGCCGTGCGCTTGCCGGCCCGCATGCGATGGCTGCCCAGGTGGTAGCCGTTGTCGGAGGTGACGACGATCAGCGTGTTCGCGGCCTTGCCCGTGGCGTTGAGCTCGGCGCGCACGGCGTCGATCGTGTCGGCCACGGACTCCGCGGACTGCGCCCGCTCCCGGTACTGCAGGTCGATCCCGATCTGTGCCTGGAGGGGCAGATCGGCGAGCTTGCGCATCCATGTCGGCTCGTTGATTCCGTGCGCGTTGTAGTTCGGCGAGCGCACGGCGACGTCGAGCAGGTGCGTGCCCTTGTTGCGGACGGCCACCGGCGACGGGCGGTGCGGGTTGAAACTCGCGATCTCCGCGAAGAAGCCGTCGGGCGCCGACTTGATGAAGGCCAGGGCGCGGTTGGTGATCGACGTCGTTCAGGAAGTCGGAAGGCCGGTGCCCGTACGACCGCCAGCGGCCGTCGTCGTTGAGCACGTAGTTGTAGCCGCGAGTAGCTGTCGGCGCCGGACGCCGGCACGGCCCAGGCGTCCCAGCCCGGCGGGATGCTCGCCTTGCCGCGATCGTTCTCGTGTAGCCGTTCAGGTACTTGCCGAACAGCCCCGTCGTGATGCCGGCGGACTTGAGCCAGACCGGCAGGCAGTCGCGCTGCTCGCCGAGCTTCTTGAAGGTCTGGTAGCCGCCGCCGGTGGCCTCGATATTCGACACCACGTGGTGGTTGTGCAGGTACTGGCTGCGGAAGATGGACGTGCGCGATGGGCAGCACAGCGAGTCGGTGACCGTGTTGTTGGTGAAGGTCATGCCCTCGTCCTTCAGCGCGGCGAGTCGCGGCACTCGATCGAACAGGGCCCAGTCGAGGTCGTCAGCGAGGACGAGGACGACGTTCTTGATGTCGCCGATCGAGCCGACCGTCGCGGTGGCCGTCGGGACCAGCGCTGGCGGACGCGGCGGCGGTCGGATCCGTGGACGGCCCGATCCCGACGGCCACGCCGCTGGGGGTCGCTTCCGCGCCCACGACGGCGGCACTTGCGCTCGAGGAACCGGGAGTCAACGAGGTGAGCAGCGCGATGGAGGCCACGGTGCCCACGATCGTGAGTACTGCCGTGACAGCGGTCAGGGCGCGCCTTCGAACGGGCGCGGCGTGCTGGTTCATGCGGTGGCGGGCCTCTGGCTGTCGGTCGCGCGCTGCCGGTGCAGCGTCTCGGGCATTAGCACTACCAAGATAACCGCTAGCGCGCTGAGCCCCGCACCCGCGGCGAACGCCCAGTCGAAATCGAGCGAATCCACGAGGAGACCGGCCACCAGCGGACCGACAACTGCCCCCAAATCGGACATCATCTGGAAGGTCGCCACGACGATGCCGCCCTTGCGCCCGCCCATCACGTCGCCGACGACGGCGGCCGGGGCCGAGCCCAGGAAGGCCGCCGAGACCCCCTGGATCGCCATAGCGAGCAGGAAGAGCACCGTCCCTGCCATCGCCTGGGTGCCCAGCCCGTTGACGGCCACGTCGGTGATCGTGAGGACGACCATGCCCGCCGTCAGGCAGCTCGTGCCGATGAGCAGGGCCTTGCGTCGGCCGTCGGTGTCGGCCATTCGACCGGCCGGGAGCAGGAGGACGGCCTGGATGGCGGCCGCCACCAGGAAGCCGATGCCGGTCAGCGAGGCCCCGCGGTCCATCCCCTCGGTGACGAACAGGGGAACGGCCGCCGAGCGCATCCCGAAGACGACGAAGCCGCTGACGAGGTTGGTGCCGATCGCGGCCCGGTAGGCGCGGTCGCGCAGGGCCACGCGCAGCTGCTCGAGCTTGTTCGCCTCCCCATGGGAGACGAGCTCCTCGCGCTCGTGCAGCCGGCTGCGGGCCATGAAGACCAGGGTCACCGCGGCCGCGCCCAGCAGCGTGAAGGCGTACACGAAGAAGGGAGCCCGGATCGACCAGGCGACGACCAGGCCGCCGACGGCCGGTCCGGCCACCCCGCCGAGGAGGAAGCCGCCCTGGAAGGCGCCGGCCGCCCGGCCGCGCTGGTCGCTGTCGACCACGCGGAGCAGCAGCGCCATCGACGAGACCGTGAACATGCTGGAGCCCATGCCGCCGATGCCGCGCAGGATCAGCAGCTGGCTGTACGTCTGCGAGAAGCCGGCGGCGAAGCTCGAGGCCGAGACGATGAGCAGGCCGGTGGCCAGGACGGTTCGCTCCCCGAGCCGGTCGACCAGGGCGCCGGCGAACGGCGAGGTGATGAACCGGACGAGGGCGAAGACGCTGATGACCGCGCTGGCCTCGAGGGCGGACACCCCGAAGTCGCGGGCGAACACCGGCAGCGCGGGCGCCAGGATCCCGAAGCCGAGGGCGACGCAGAAGGCGACAGCGGAGAGGACGGCGACCTCACGGGGCAGGCCCTTGAGCAGGGGCGTGCGCCGCATCGCGCTGCCGAGCCGCCGGCCGGTGCTCACGCGGTCCGTCCGTCGGTCTTGGGCCGCGCGTGCTGCCGTGTCACCGTCGAACCCTATCCTCCGGCCATGAGCCGATCCGCCGTCTACGCCGCGGAGGACCAGTGGTCCGCTGTGCTCGATCGTGGCGGCGTGGTGGACTTCTTCGGGTCCCGGATGGATGTCCCGATGCAGCGACGGTTCGGCGACCTCGACTCGGTGCGCCGCTACGTCGACGCCGTCCTGGCGCTGCCCGACGTGGTCGCGGAGTGGAGCCCGGCTCCGGTCCACGTGCGCGAGCGGGCCGGCCAGGCGAAGGCGCACTACGAGCCAGCAGGCCACACCATCGCCGTCCCGCTCAAGGAACTGTGGGCGGCGCGCGAGGCGGTGCTGCTGCACGAGATCGCCCATCACCTGTGCGCTGCCCCGGAGGGCGTCGACTGGCATGGCCCTGCGTACGTTCGGGCGATGTGCAGGCTGGCCGGGATCGTGCTCGGTGACGCTGCGGCCCTGCTGCTGCGCGCCGGCTACGCGGAGGCGGGCGTGCACGTCCCGGGTGACCGATGAGTGCGACCCTCGACCGCATCTCGGCCCTGCTGGCGAAGGCAGAGCGCACGGACAACGAGGCGGAGGCCGATGCGTACCTGATGAAGGCGCAGCAGCTGGCCACGCTGGCCAGCGTCGACCTCGCCGTCGCGCGCGCCCGCACCGCCCGACGCGAGGGGCGGCAGCTCCCTGAGTCACGCACGACCAGCATCGGCGAGAAGGCCAAGCGGGCGAACCAGCACCTGATCGCGCTGTTCGTGGCGATTGCGCATGCGAACGACGCCCAGGTCGACGTCGCGTCGAACTCCACGTACGTCATCGCCTACGGGATGCCGGCCGACCTCGACGTCGTCGAGACGATCTACGCGGCCCTGGCGGTGCACATGGTCCATGCGAGCCAGGCGTACCTGTCCGCGGGAACCTGGAAGGGCGAGACGTACCTGGCAGCCGTCGCCCGGTCCCGCCGGCGCGAGCGGCGACCGCATACCGCCGTGACCGCACGCGCGGCCTTCTACCGGGCCTACGTCGAGCGGATCTCCGAACGGCTGGCTGAGGCGCGCGCCGAGGCGATCCAGGTGCACGACCGGTCGCAGGCTGCGACGTCGTCGACCTCGGGGGCGCTGGTGCTGCGCCGCAAGTCCGAGGAGGTGCGCTCGTTCCACCGCCAGCAGTCCCGCGCGCGCGGCTCGTGGAGCGGGTACTCCGGCGCGGTCCGGTCGGCCAGCGGATCGGCGGCCGACGCGGGTCGTGGCGCGGCTTCTCGGGCGCGACTGGGCAAGCAGCACGAACTCCCCGACAAGGGGCCCGCCATCACCGGCTGAGTGACAGGATGACCGGATGAGCGATGACCTGGGCGTCTCGTTCGCCGACGTGGAGGCCGCCGCCGCGGTGCTCGACGGAGTCATCCGCGAGCTGCCGCTCGCCGGGGCACACTGGCTGGAGCAGCGCGTCCACGGACCCGTCCGCCTTGTCACCGAGAACCTGCAGCGGGCCGGGTCCTTCAAGATCCGCGGTGCCTACAACCGGATCTCACGGCTCTCGGACGATGAGCGGGCCCGGGGCGTCGTGGCGGCGAGCGCCGGCAATCACGCCCAGGGAGTCGCCGTCGCGGCGCAGCTGCTCGGGGTGAAGGCGACCGTGTTCATGCCGGAGGGCGCCACCATCCCCAAGGTCCAGGCCACCTTGGGCTACGGCGCCGACGTCCGCTTCTTCGGCAACTCCATCGACCAGGCGCTCGACGCCGCCACCCGCTTCGCGCAGGACACCGGCGCCGTCCTCATCCATCCGTTCGACCACGCCGACGTCATCGCCGGCCAGGGCACGCTGGGCCTGGAGATCATGCGCAAGCTGCCGGAGGTGCGCACCGTGGTGGTGTGCACGGGCGGTGGGGGGCTGCTCGCCGGCGTGGCCCTGGCCGTCAAGTCGATCGACCCGACCGTGCGGGTCATCGGCGTCCAGGCGGAGGCGGCCGCGGCGTATCCCGCGTCGCTCGTCGCCGGCGAGCCGGTCCGGCTGTCGTCGATGGCCACGATGGCCGACGGGATCGCGGTGGGAAGGCCTGGCGACGTGCCCTTCGGCCTTGTGCGGCGCTACGTCGACGAGATCACGACGGTCACCGAGGACGAGCTGTCCCGCGCGGTGCTGCTGCTGCTGGAGAGGGCGAAGCTCGTGGTCGAGCCGGCCGGCGCCGCCGCTGCTGCGGCAGTGCTCGCGCGTCCGCAGGACTTCGAGCCGCCCGTCGCCGTCGTGATCTCCGGTGGCAACGTCGACTCCCTCGTCCTGCTGCGGATCATCCGGCACGGCCTGGCCGCGGCCGGGCGGTACCTGACCCTCGTGGTGCGGATGCCCGACAAGCCGGGCTCGCTGGCGCGGCTGCTCAACGACATCCAGTCGATGCACGCGAACGTGGTCGACATCGAGCACAACCGGGTCGACGCCGGGCTGCAGGTGGACGAGGTCGACATCGTCGTGCATGTCGAGACGCGTGGGCGCGACCACTGCGCGTCGCTGCTGGAGTCGCTGTCGGCCGCCGGTTATCGCACCATCTCGCACGGCTTCACCGCCGCGGACTAGGCGACGGCCGCCTGTTCGACCGTTGGCGTCGCAAGGCCGAGCCGGACTGACAGCAATGGTCGAACTCGGCGCGGTTGTGACAGCAACGGTCGAACTCGGTGCCGACGGCGGACTGACTGACGGCTAGGAGGAGTACGGCTCCACGTGGAGGACCTCGACGGTCATCTCCTTGCCGTTCGCCAGCAGGTAGGTCGCCGACTCGCCGATGTGCTTGCCGAGGACGGCCGCCCCCAGCGGCGACGTGGGGCTGTACACCTCGATCGAGGCGTGCGCGGCCTCCTCGCGGGAGCCGAGCAGGAAGGTCTCCTCCTCGTCCCACGCCGGGAACCGGACGGTGATCACCTTGCCGTGCGACACCTCGTCGTGGGCGGCGTCGGGCACGCCCACCTGCGCGTTCTCGAGCAGCTGCTTGAGCTGGCGGACGCGGGCCTCGTTCTTGCCCTGCTCCTCGCGCGCGGCGTGGTAGCCGCCGTTCTCCTTGAGGTCACCCTCGTCGCGCGCGGCGGCGATGCGCTGCTTGATCTCGTTGCGCTTGGGGCCCTCGCAATAGGCGAGCTCCTCCTGCAGGCGGTCGTACGCCTCTTGGGTCAACCACGTGGTCGGCTGCTCGCTCATAGCGCAGAAGGGTAACCGGACGTTGGCGTCAGCGACCGGCCGACTGTCGGGTCCGGACGTAGTCGGTCACGACGAAGTCGCCGAGCCGGTCTCCGGACACCGACAGGACCCGTCCGCCGTTGCGGCGCGCCATGCCGTCGAGGAAGCGTTCGAGGCCGGGATCGTCACCGAGCCGGAACCACGAGATCGGCACCCGGCGTCGGGTCATCCGATCGACCTGAGCGACGGTCTCGCTCAGTGTCTCGGACGTCGGCGGCCACGAGAACCACTCCTGCCCGCCAGGCATGAGGTGGGCGGTCGGCTCACCGTCGGTGACGACCATGACGATGCGCTGCGAGCCGGGATGCCGGTCGAGGAACTGCCCGGCGAGCATCAGCGCGTGGTGGAGGTTGGTGCCCTGCACGTAGCTGGCCTCGAGGTTCGGCAGCTCGTGGGGGTGGACCACCCGGGCGACGTTCGCGAAGGACACGATCTGCAGCGCGTCCAGCGGGTAGGCGGTGCTGGCGAGTGCGTGCAGGGCCAGCGCCATCATCTTCGCGTCGCGCCACGTGTCGTTGATGTACATCGAGAAGGACTGGTCGATCAGCAGGGCGACGGCAGCGCGCGACACGGTCTCGGTCTCGTGCACCTCGAAGTCGTCGGGGTGCAGCCGCGTCGACGAGTCGCCGGCGATCACCTGGCGGTGCACGGCGTTGCGGACGGTCTTGACCACGTCGACGGGCTGCTCGTCGCCGAACTGCCAGGCCCGGGACGTGCCGGTGAGCTCGCCGGCCGCGCCGGACCGATGCACCTCGTGGTTGCCGCGGGTCGCGCTGTCCATCGACTCGAACACCGTCCGCAGGGCCGTGCGTCCGATCCGCCGGATCGCCTTGGGCGTCAGCTGCAAGGGTCTCGCCGTCCTGGGTGAGGTACCCCTGAGCCTCGAGCTCGCGCTGCAGCTGGCGCAGCGCCTCGAGGTCGTCGCGGGCCTGCCGGCCGAGGGCGCGTTCGACGGCCTCCTCGTCGATGTCGTCGAGGTTGGCCCGGTCGAAGCCCTCGGCGAAGTCGTCGTTGAGGCTCTCGAGGTCGGCCAGCTCGGCCAGCGCGTCGGTGGCCTCGGGCAGTCCGAGGCGACCTTCGCCGGACATGTGCTGGCTGCCGCGCCAGCCGAACTCGGGCCGCAGGGTGCGCAGGCTGTCCTGCAGTGCGGCCATCTCGGACTGGAGGTCCATGTCGGCGAGGGCCTGTGCCATCGCCTCGGCGAGCTCGGCGCGCTGCTCGGGAGAGAGCGACTGCATCATCCGCTGCATGGCGGCGGCGCGGCGGGCGAGCTCGTCGATGAACTCGTCGATCGTGTCGGGGGCGTTGGGGAAGAACTGCTGATGCTTCTCCTTGAACTGCTCGTACTCCTCGCTGACGTCCTCGCCGCGCTGATGGCGCTCCAGCATCTGGTTGAGGTCGCCCATCATCTCCTTCATCGCGGCGCGGGCCTCGGGCGACGACATGTTCTGGACGCCCCTGCTGAGGTCCTTGAACTGCTGGTCGATCACGTCGCGCTGCAGCCGCTCGCGGATCTGCTCGAAGGCTGCGCGGGCCTCGTCGGACCGCCAGTCGTAGTCCGACAGCTCGCGCACGGCCCGCCCGATGTCGTCGGGGACGTTGTCGAGCATCGCCTCGCGGAAGCGCGCGTCGTCGGACGGGTCGGGGAACAGTTCGGCCCGCTCGGCCGTCAGGGCCTGGTCGAGGAGCTCGCGAAGATCCTGGAGGAGACCGTCCATCTGGCCCGACTTGCTCAACTCCTTGCGGCGCTGCCGGATCTGCCGCGCCATCTCCTGCAGGCCGCGTCGGCCGTCGAGGCCTTCGCGCATGAGGTCCCGCAGTGCCTCCGACAGGGACTGGCCGCTCATGACCCGCCGGGCGAGGTCGTCGACGCCGGAGGCGACGTCGGGAGGCGCCGCGAGCGGATCGGGGCCGTCGTTGAAGCGGCCGTAGCGGAAGCCCTTCACGAAGCCCCGTATCTGCTGATCCCGCCGATGTCGTCCTTGTCGATCCGTCGGGTCAGCCACAGCCCCTCGACGGCGAACTCGATGCAGGCGGCTGCGAGGCCGGGGGACTCGGCCATGCCCGGTTCGAGGCTGGTGATCAGCCGGCCCAGCCCGTCGACCGGACCCAGCTCGTCGAGGATGGTCGCGGACGAGACGGTGTCGCCGGACACGAGCGAGTTGCCCTCGTCGAACCACGTGACCAGCGCGGTGAGCAGTGGGCGCAGGTCGCCGCCCCCGAGCGCCTGCCGCCAGGACTCGGCGGTGGCGCGACGGGCGAGCAGCTGCAGGGTCTGCTCCTCCTGGCCCTCCTCGCTGACGTCGAACTCGACCTTGCCGCGCAGGGTCGGCACGACGCCGACGAGGTCGCCGATGCGGGCCACCGCCTCGGCCTCGCCGTTGATCGCCGAGCGGCGCACCGCCGCGCCGGCGAGCGCCTCGACGCAGGCGATGGCGAACCGTGCCGACACGCCGCTGCGCTGGTCGACCGACGGTGACTCGCGCACCTCGCGGGTGAACCGCGCGACGACGTCGAGAACATGGTGCGGGACAACGGCCTCGATGCGGGCCTCCTGCCGGATCAGCTCGGTCTCCGCGGCAAGGCTCACCGGGTAGTGCGTGCGCACCTCCGCGCCGAAGCGGTCCTTCAGCGGGGTGATGATGCGGCCGCGGTTGGTGTAGTCCTCGGGGTTGGCGCTCGCCACGACCAGCAGGTCGAGCGGCAGCCGGAGCTGGTAGCCGCGGACCTGGATGTCGCGCTCCTCCAGCACGTTGAGAAGCGCGACCTGGATGCGCTCGGCGAGGTCGGGCAGCTCGTTGATCGCGAAGATGCCGCGATTGGTTCGGGGCACGAGGCCGTAGTGGATCGTCTCGTGATCACCCAGGTGCCGGCCCTCCGCCACCTTGACGGGATCGACGTCGCCGACGAGGTCGCCCACCGACGTGTCCGGCGTCGCGAGCTTCTCGCCGAAGCGCTCGCTGCGGTGGCGCCAGCCGACCGCGAGGTCGTCGCCCTGCTCGGCGAGCAGCCGCCGGCAGCGAGCGCAGATCGGCTCGACCGGATCGTCGTTGATCTCGCAGCCCTCGACCACCGGGATCCACTCGTCGAGCAGTCCGGACAGCGAGCGGATGAGCCGCGTCTTCCCCTGGCCGCGCTCGCCCAGCAGGACCACGTCGTGCCCGGCGATGAGGGCTCGTTCGAGCTGGGGTCCGACGGTGTCCTCGAAGCCGACGATCCCCGGGAACGTGGGCTTGCCCGCGGCGAGACGGGACACGAGGTTGGCGCGGATCTCCGCCTTGACCGATCGCGGTTCGTAGCCGGACTCCATCAGGGCTCCGCGCGTGCGCGACAGGTGGGCGGGGACGGCCGGAGCGAGGGAGGTCACCCGACGACGGTACGTCGTGCCGGGCGTTTGCGCGACGGGATCAGCCCAGAGCGGACGAGGGTCCGGCGGCTACGTCCAGGGCTGGTCGGGCGGCACCACGCCAGGGGGGAACTGCGGAGGCGGCACCCGAGGGGCGGTACCTGCCTCGCAGCCCAGCAGTTCGGCCGTATAGGCGGGCGCGATCGTGCGCAGCGGATACGTCGTGAAGACGATCCGGCCGTCGGCGCGCGGGGGGATGGTCACGGTCGCATAGCCGAGGTCGATGCGGTTCTTGTCCTGCGCCCGCACCACGCACTGCAGCGCGCGGGTCGGGTCGGTCGTCGCCTGGAAGGTGATGTCGACGTGATCGGGAGCCTGGACCTTCCAGTTGATCAGGCGAACGGTGGTCGAATCGGCTGTCAGGCCCCTCGCGACGAAGAGGAGGGCGCCGGCGAAGGCCACCACGACCAGGCCCACCCCGATCCATCGGCCCACCGGGCGCCTGTCGAGGCCGTAGCGCTCCTGCATGGCCGGGCTGAGTTGGTCCCGGGTGAAGGGCGATGGCACGTAGTGGAGACTATCCCCGTGGCAGCAACCCTTCGGCTCATGGCCGTGCACGCGCACCCCGACGACGAGTCGAGCAAGGGCGCGGCGGCCACGGCCCGATATGTCGCCGAGGGCGTCGACGTCATGGTCGTCACGTGCACCGGAGGCGAGCGTGGCGACGTGCTCAATGCCGCAGCCCAGGCCGAGGTGGACGAGCGTGGCCTCGCCGCCGTGCGGCGCGACGAGATGGCCCGCGCCGCCAAGGTGCTCGGCGTCCGCCACGCCTGGCTGGGCTTCCCGGACTCCGGCTTCCCCGAGGGCGACCCGCCCCCGCCGCTGCCGGCCGACTGCTTCGCCGACCTGCCGGTGGGCGACACCATCGAGGGCCTGGTCGCACTGATCCGGGAGTTCCGCCCGCAGGTGGTCACCACCTATGACGAGAACGGCGGCTACCCGCACCCCGATCACATCCGCACCCACGAGACGACCATGGCGGCGATCGATGCGGCGGGGGACCCCGACGCGTTCGCCGAGCTCGGGCATGCCTGGCACGTGCAGAAGGTCTACTACAACCAGACCTTCAGCAAGGCCCGGGTGCAGGCGCTGCACCTGGCGATGATCGACGCCGATCTCGACTCGCCGTACCACGACTGGCTCGAGCGCTGGGACGACCGACCCGACGACATCGACCGGATCACCACGAAGGTGCCATGCTCGGAATGGTTCGAGGTGCGCGATCGCGCGCTGCTCGAGCACCGCACCCAGATCGACCCCGACAGCATGTGGTTCCAGGTGCCGTTGGACTTCCAGCGCCGGGTGTGGCCGACCGAGGACTTCGAGCTCGCTCGATCGAGCGTGCCAACGGCACTGCCGGAGGACGACCTGTTCGCCGGCCTTCGGGAGGGCTCGTGATCGTCAGCGCACTGCTCGTGCTCGGCAGCGCGGAGGACCAGCGCTCGCAGATGGCGAAACTGATCGACGACGCGGGCCCGATCGCCGGACTCTTCGTCGTGGTGCTCGGTGCGGCCCTGTTCCTCCTCTGGCGCTCGCTCAACAAGCAGATCAAGCGCATCAGTCCCGAACTGCCCGAGGGTCCGCACGACCTCGAGCAGGACGAGGATCGCGAGCTGACCGAGCGTGCGGTCGAGAGGGGCGAGGACGCTCAGGATGAGTCGCGAGGCTAGTCGCGGGTCCCTTCGGCTCGCCCTGACGCCGCGCTGGCTCGCCTTCGCCGGGGTCACGCTCGTCTTCGTCGTCGCGGCCGTGCTCCTCGGGCGGTGGCAGTGGGACCGCACCCAGACCATCCTCGAGGCCGAGCGGGCCTCGGCCTCCGTCGCGATCCCGATCGGCGAGGCGCTCCCGCCCGGCCTCGCCACCTTGCCGGACGAGGTCATCGGCCGACCGGTGACGCTGGCCGGCGCCTATGACCCGGGCAAGCAGGTCACGGTCAGCAGCCGCGAGTTCGCGGGACGGCCCGGCGTGTGGGTGGCGACGGCCCTGCGGCTCGACGATGGGCGACTCGCCGCCGTGCTTCGCGGGTGGCTGCCGAGCGCGGACGCGCCGGGGGCGGACCCGCCGACGCAGGCCGTGGACGTCACCGGGGTGATCCAGCCGGACGAGACCTTCTATGCCGACGCCACGACCGCCCCCGGCACGGTCGTCGCCATCGACCACAACCGACTGTCGGCGATCTGGGGAGAGCCGGTGCTGCCCGGCTATGTCGTGCTGACCGACCAGGATCCGCAGATCACGCCGGCGCCCGTGCCGGTCCCCGCCACGGTGCAGACCGGCAACGTGCCGTTCCCGTTGCAGAACTTCGTGTACGCCTTCCAGTGGTGGCTGTTCGCGCTGTTCGCGATCGTCGTGTTCGTTCGCTGGCTGCGTATGGATTCGCAGGATTCCCAGGACGCGGAGGATTCCCAGGACGCGCAGGACGCGCCGGGCTGATCAGGAGCCGACGAGCAGGCCGATCGCAACGCCGGCCAGCGCGGCCGCGCCGGCGATCGCCATGGTCTGCAGGGCGGTCCACCAGATGTTGACCCCGCCGATTCGGCCACGGGCGATGCCGAGCACCGCCATCAGGGCGCCCGTGACGAGGAGGGACACGATGCGGGCGGTCTGGATGTCGAACAGCACGAAGGGGATGACCGGGATGCTCGCGGCGATCAGGTCGGCGATGAACATCCACACGGCATGCGTCGAGGGCGACACCTCGGCGCGCACGGCGACGCCGAGCTCGTATGCGGCCACGTGGTCGAGCAGGGCCTGGGGGTTGCGACGCAGGCCCCGCGTCATCGTCGAGGTCTCCTCGTCGTCGAAGCCTGAATCCCGCAGTCGTCGGTCGGCGCGGGCCAGATAGGGGGTCGGATCGCTCGCGATCCGCTCGCGGGTGGCGGCGATGAGCGCATCGGCGCGATGGCCCACCGACTGCACGTCGAGGTAGCGCCCGGCCATCATCGAGACGGCTCCGGCCACGGCGCCGGTTGCGCCAGCGAGGACGACGATGCTCGCATCGTCGGTCCCGGCCGAGACGCCGAACACGAGTCCGGCCACCGAGACGGCGCCGTCCTCCATGCCGAACGTGACGTCGCCGATCGAGGCGCGCAGCGAGGTGACGACTCGCGTCCACAGGCGACGCACGCTGCCCATCGGCGGTCTGCCCCTCTCCGTCATTCCCTGCGCCGAGACTAGCCGGGGCGTTCGACTACGGTTGGCTCCCGTGATCACCGTCATCGGCGAGGCCCTCGTCGACATCATCGTCGACACGGACGGCGAGGTGACGTCGGTGGTCGGCGGCGCCCCGCTCAACACGGCGCGCACCATCGTGCGCCTCGGTATCCCGGCCACGTTCCTCGGCGGCGTCTCGACGGACTCCTTCGGACGCCGCATCAAGCGCCTGCTCGACGACGACGGCGTGCGCCTGGGCCTCGGTCACCAGGTGGCAGAGCCGACGACGCTGGCGATCGCGCAGATCGACGAGGGCGGTGCGGCGACCTACCGGTTCCTGCTGGAGGGCACCTCGGCCGCCTCGGTCACCCCGCAGATGGCGCTCGAGCACCTGTCGTTCGACGACAAGGTCATCCATGTCGGAACGCTCGGACTGGTCCTGCAGCCGCTGGCCGATGCGTCCGTCGCGGTCGTGGCGGCAGCGAACGACGAGCAGCTCGTGATGGTCGATCCCAACTGCCGTCCGAGCGTGATGACGGGGTCGCCGGTGTTCCGCACCGCCCTCCAGGCAGTCCTGGCGCGTGCCGACATCGTCAAGGTCTCCGGCGACGACCTGGAGTTCATGTTCCCGGGCGTCGACACGCTCGATGCCGCAGCGATGCTGCAGATCGAGACCGGTGCGGTCGTTCTCTTCACCGACGGTGCCAACGCCGTGCACGTCATGGACACCGACGCAGACATCGTGCTGGCGGTGCCGAGGGTGCCCGTCGTCGACACGGTCGGCGCGGGCGATTCGTTCGGCGGTGGATTCCTCGCGTACTGGATGCACAACGGCCTCGGCCGAGACGACGTCCACAACCTCGAGCACGCGGTGGCAGCCGCCACCTTCGGCATCGCCGTCGCCGGCATCACCTGCCAGCGGGCGGGCGCGGATCCGCCGCGCTCGAACGAGGTACCGGGAGGCTGGGCATGAAGGGCGCGTTCCTTCGCTACCGAGTGATGGCGTACGTGACCGGCGTCGTCCTCGCGACGGCGTTCGTGTGGCTGGTCGTCGGGCGACTGTTCCTCGACTACAACGATCCCGACGCCCGTCCGGCGTTGTACGGCTATCTGTGGATCGCGCACGGCTGGCTCTACTTCGTCTACCTCATCACCGGTGTCGACCTGGCGTTCCGCATGCGCTACTCCCTGCTGCGCACCCTCGGCGTGCTGATCGCGGGCACCATCCCGTTCATGTCGTTCGTCGCGGAGCACTACGTGCGCAAGGACGTCGTCGCCCGCGGCATCCTCGACACCGCCTGACCGGCGGGAGCCGTCCTCCGTCAACATGTGTTGACACATCGGCGTGTGTCAGCAATAGTTGACGCATGGCCGACATCGACTCCCTCACGCGGGCAGCAGGCGATCCCGACCCCGGCACGGGCCTGAAGGCCGCAGCCGCGCTCCGCCGACTGGCCGAGTTCATGGAGGGCGCCCAGGTCCGCCAGGCCCGGCGCCTGGGGTGGTCGTGGCAGGACATCGCCGAGGTGCTCGGGGTGTCCCGGCAGGCGGTCCACAAGAAGTACGCAGCCCTCGAGAAGCAGGACGGTGACTCCCATGTTTGAGCGCTTCAGTGCAACCGCCCGGGCGGTCGTCACGGCGGCCCGAGCCGAGGCCATCGCGGCGGGCAGTCAGCACATCGGCACCGAGCACCTCCTGCTCGCCGCCGTCACGGTCGACGCGGGCAACCGTGCGACCCTGGCGCAGTTCGGGATCGACGAGCCACGCGTGCGCGCGGCAATGGCCAGCCGTGGTGGGCCGGCGGGCGACTTCGGGGCGGACGATGCTGCTGCGCTCGCCGCGATCGGCATCGACCTCGACGCGGTACTCGCCCGGATGAGTGATCAGCTCGGCGCGGAGCCAAGCGCGATGAATCGCACGCGCCGCCTGAAGGGAATGAGCCCGCACGCGAAGAAGGCCCTGCAGCTGGCATTGCGCGAGGCGATCTGGCTGAAGGACCGGAGCATCGGCGTCGAGCACCTGCTGCTCGGGATCCTGCGCGCCGGCGACGGTCGTGCGTGCCGGATCCTCGACGACCTCGAGGTCGATCGCGACGAGCTGCGGAAGGCCCTCCTGCGCTCGGTCAGCAAAGCCGCCTAGGGCGATGTACTAGGGCAGCGCCCAGGTGACGGGCTCGCCACCGATCTCGTCGAGCAGCGCGTTCGCCCGGCTGAACGGCCGGGAGCCGAAGAAGCCCCGGTCGGCCGACATCGGACTTGGATGCGCCGTGGCGACGATCGGCACGTCGACGAGCTGAGGCGCCAGGGACTGCGCGTCTCGACCCCACAGGATCGCGACCAGCGGGGCGTCAGGCCTTTCGACGAGCGCGTCGATCGCGGCGCTCGTGATGTCCTCCCACCCGATCCCGCGATGACTCCCCGACTCGCCCTGGCGCACCGTGAGGACGCGGTTGAGCAGCATGATCCCGCGACCGGTCCACGGGCTGAGGTCCCCGTTGATGGGGCGGGCGCAGCCGACGTCGTCCTGGAGCTCGCGGTAGATGTTCAGCAGGCTGCGGGGCAGCGGGCGGACCTCCGGCGCGACCGAGAACGACAGCCCGACGGCGTGGCCCGGGGTGGGGTACGGATCCTGGCCGACGATCAGCACCCGGACGTCCTCGAGGGGCTGCTCGAACGACCGCAGGATGCGAGAGCCCGCCGGTGCCCAGGGCCGACCGGCGGCGGTCTCCTCGCGCAGGTACTGGCCGATGCGGGTCAGCGTCGGCTGATGGGGTGCGAGCGCGGGAACCCAGCTCGGATGGACGAGCTCCTCGAACGTGCCGGCCACGCAGCGAACCCTAGTGCGCGGGCGTCGAGTACACGTCGACGTCGACCGCCTTCAGGCTCATCCACACCGACGTGCCGCGGGTCAGTCCGAGTTCGGCGACCGCTGCGGGTGTGACGGCGGCGATCACCGACGGTTCCCCGTCGACGAGGACGCGGACGCGGTCCGACGACGGCTGCAGCGCAGCCACCTGCCCCGGCCAGGCGTTGCGGGCGCTGCCCTCCGGCTCATGACGGTGGAGCGTGACGGCTTCGGGGCGAACGACCGCCAGGGCACGCCCGCGGATCTCGTGGTCGGCGAGGTGCAGCACCCCGCCGCCGTCGACGGTCAGCAGCCCGTCCGCAGCCGTGCCGCGCAGCAGGGTCACGCCCATCAGCGCGGCGACGTAGGGCGTCAGTGGTCGCCGGGCGAGCTCGACCGGCGATGCGTCCTGCACGATGCGACCCCCCTCGAGGACGATCACCCGGTCGGCGAGCAGCAGGGCATCAAGCGGATCGTGCGTGACGAGCACGGTGCAGCCGTCGAACCCGGCCAGCGCCACGTCGAGTTCGGTGCGCACGGCCTCGCGGGTCTCGGCATCGAGGGCCGACAGCGGCTCGTCGAGCAGGAGCAGCCGCGGCTCGGTGACCAGGGCGCGAGCCAGCGCCACGCGCTGCGCCTGCCCGCCGGAGATGTCACCGGTTCGACGGTCGGCAAGGTCGGCGACGCCGAGCCGGTCGAGTGCATCCAGCGCCCGCGCGCGGGCGGCATGCCTGCCGGTGCGGCGGGCACGCGGGCCGAATGCCACGTTCTCGAGCACGGTCAGGTGCGGGAAGAGCGCATAGTCCTGGAATACGACGCCTACCGCGCGATCCTGGGTCGGCACGAAGGACCGTCCGTCGTCGACGACGACATCGTCGATGCGGACACTGCCGGTGTCGACCGCACTGAGCCCGGCGAGAGTGCGCAGCAACGTCGACTTGCCGGCACCGTTGGGCCCGATGATCGCGACGACGACTCCGGGCTGGAGCGTCGCGGCGAAGTCCAGCTCGAACGCGCCGCGGCGAGACGTGAAGTCCGCCGAGACGGTCATGACGACACCGCCGGTCGCATGTACCGGCCGCGCAGTGCGATGAGAACGCCGACGGAAACCACCAGCAGGATGATGCTCAGCGCGATCGCGACCGACCGATCGGACTCCAGTGCGGTGTACACCGCCAAGGGCATGGTCTGCGTGACGCCGGGGAAGTTGCCGGCGAAGGTGATGGTGGCCCCGAACTCGCCGAGCGCTCTCGCCCAGCACAGCACGGCTCCGGCGATGAGGGATGGCCCGACGAGTGGCAGCGTGATCCTCCGGAACACCGTCCAGGACGACGCGCCGAGCGTCATGGCCGCATCCTCATACCGGCGGTCGAGGGACCGGAAGCCTCCCTCGAGGGTGATGATGAGGAACGGCATCGCGACGAAGGCCTCGGCGAGCACCACGCCCGCAGTGGTGAACGGGAGCTGGATGCCGAACGCCGAGTAGAGCACTGCGCCGATCGAGCCGCGTCGGCCGAACGCGGCGAGCAGCGCGACGCCGGACACCACCGGCGGCAGCAGCAGCGGGACGATCACGAAGGCCCGCAGCACGTTGGTGGCGGGCAGCACCTCGCGCGCGAGCAGCCACGCCAGCGGGATGCCGACCAGGCACGACAGTGCGGTGGCGAGCAGTGACGTGAACAGGCTGAGGCGGAGGGCCTCCAGTGCCGTCGGTGAGCTGACGATGCTGGCGAACGAGCCCCACGGCGCCTGCCACAGCAGGACCAGCAGTGGCACGACGAGGAAGGCCAGCGCGATCACGCCCGGGATCACGAGGAACCACGGGGCGTGCTGCGCGGCTCCGGCTCACCAGGGCTTGGCGAAACCGTAGGCGCGCAGGATTCCCTGCGCCGATGGGGTGAACCGCACGTAGGCGACGAAGGCCCGCGCCGCGACGACGTTGGGCGCGCCGACCACCGTGGCAATCGGGTACGTCGTCGTGACGTTGTTCGCCGCAGGGATCGTCACCGACGTGACCTTGTCGCCGACGGACTTGACGTCGGTGACGTACACGATGCCCGCATCGACCTCATCGGCCATGACCTTGCCGAGGACGGCGCGTACGTCGAGCTCCTGAGTGACCGGCTTGACGGTGATGCCGTTCAGCTTGAACAGGTCACGCGCCGCGATGCCGCACGGGACGGGCACGGCGCAGACGGCGACCTGCACGCCGGGGTTCTGCAGGTCGGACAGCTGCGGCTGATGCCCTTCGGGTTGCCCGGTGGCATCGCGATGGCCATCGTGTTCTTGGCGAACAGCAGCGGGACTCCGGCGTGACCGGCGTTGACGGCCTTCCACATCGTCGGCTCGGAGGCCGTGGCCAGGACGTCGACCGGAGCGCCGGCGTTGATCTGCTCGACGAGTGCGCTGCTCCCGCCGAAGTTGAGCTTGACGGTGGTGCCCGGGTACTTCTTCATGAAGGCCTGGGCGATGACGGGAAACACGTCGGTGAGGGACGCGGCCGCCGACACAGTGATCGTGCCGGTCACGACTGGCGGCGCCATGGGGCCGTCCGGCGCGGCCGCGGATGTGCTGGCGCCGGCGACTGTCGCGACGAGCACGGCCGCAGCGGCGGACCACGCGCGATCATTCGGTTCCTCCTCATGCACGTCTCCTCCAGCTCGACCACGACGTTGGTGGCCTTGACCGTGGCTGCTGCACGGGAGCCCGGCTCGAGCCCGAGCTCGTCGGCCGCCTCGCGGCTCATGAGCGACACGATGCGGTGCGGCCCGGCCTGGATCTCCACGAGCGCCATCACCTTGTCGCGCTCGACGCGGGTGACGATGCCGGGGAAGCGGTTGCGCGCCGACTGTCGTACGACGGGCTCGGTGGCGGGCACCTGCTCGGCCATCAGCGCCGCCACGCTGGTGGCGTCGACGCCGCGCGGTCCGTCCGGGGGCAGAGGACTCGGTCAGCCGGCCGGAATCGAGCCAGCGGCGCACGGTGTCGTCGCTGACGCCGAGAAGGGCAGCCGCTTCAGTGATGCGCAATTGCGTCATGAGAGGTGAAATTACACCGCATCTGCGGATCGCGCTCGGCATCGGGTGAGAAGCCGGATTCGGGCGTTACAGTGGCGGGGGAGGTGGCCCATGTCGCCCGCGCTGCTGTGGTTGATCGCCGCCCTCGCGGCGGTGGGCATCGAGGTGTTCACCACCGACCTCACCTTCGCGCTCATCGGCGTCGGAGCGGCCACTGCCGGGGTCGCTGCTCTCGTGGGAGCCCCCCTCTGGCTGCAGGCGGTCATCGGCGTCAGCGTCTCGATCCTCGGCATCGCCTTCGTGCGACCGGTGGCCCTGCGGCACCTGCGGCGCGCGACGCCGCAGACCCGCACGGGTGTCGATCGACTGCCGGGTGCCGACCGCCAAGGCCATCAGCGAGCTGACCGTCGACGCCGGTCGCATCAACCTGCGTGGCGAGGTCTGGTCTGCACGGCTGGACCCTGACGTCACCAGCGTGCCAGTGCCCAGCGGCACCCCCGTCGTCGTCACCCGTATCGACGGAGCGACGGCCCTCGTTCACCCGATCGATCCGCTCTAGGCCTGGAGTCGTCATGGACCTGTTCGTCTCACTCGGCGTCGTCGTCTTCGTGCTGTTGTTCGCGCTGATCGTCATCTCCCGCACCGTGGTGATCGTCAAGCAGGCCAGCACGGCGATCGTCGAGAGGCTGGGCCGGTATCAACGGACGCTGTATCCGGGGCTGACGCTTCTCGTGCCGGTCATCGACCGCGTGCGCACGCGCGTCGACATGCGCGAGCAGGTCGCCTCCTTCCCGCCGCAGCCCGTGATCACCGAGGACAACCTCGTCGTCTCGATCGACACGGTCATCTACTTCCAGGTGACCGAGCCCAAGGCGGCCACCTACGAGATCAACAACTTCCTGCTCGGGATCGAGCAGCTCACCGTCACCACGCTGCGCAACGTCATCGGCTCGATGGACCTCGAGGAGGCACTCACGTCGCGCGATCAGATCAACGGCCAGCTGCGCGGCGTGCTCGATGAGGCGACCGGCAAGTGGGGCATCCGGGTGAACCGGGTCGAGCTGAAGGCGATCGACCCGCCGAAGACCGTCCAGGAGGCGATGGAGAAGCAGCTCAAGGCCGAGCGCGAGCGCCGCGCCGCGATCCTCACCGCGGAGGGCCAGAAGCAGGCCGCGATCCTCACGGCGGAGGGCGCCAAGCAGTCCGTCGTCCTCGCGGCCGAGGGCGAGGCCCAGGCGGCCGTGCTGCGCGCGGACGGTGCAGCGAAGGCGCGCGTCATCTCCGCCGAGGCGGAGGCGACCGCGGTCACGAAGATCTACGAGGGGCTTCGCATTGCGAACCCGCAGCCGAACGAGCTCGCGCACCGGTACCTCCAGGCGCTGCCCGAGGTGGCCAAGGGCGATGCCAACAAGGTGTGGGTCATTCCCGCCGAGCTCACGTCGGCACTGAGCCGGCTGAAGGAAGGGATGACCGAGACAAGCCCCTGAGCGCCTCGCGCCGGGCCACGGCCGACAGGCCGGGGTGGTCATCGACGAAGGACTGCACGCCTTCGCGATCCCAGCGAGTCGCGTCGCGCAGCGCCCAGCCGATCGCCTTGGCGATGAAGAACTCCCGGTCGGTCGCGTGCCGATCGCACATGGCGTAGAGCACGTCGAAGTCGGTGTCGGCCTTGCGGCCGCGCTGGTGCTGGATCGCCGCGCGGATCAGCCACCGGTCATCGGACTCGAGCCACGACCACATCAACGGCAGCAGCTCGGGATGGTGCGCCGTGACCGGACAGATCGCCGCTGTCTCGAGGGAGTCGACGGTGTCCCACCATGGCTTCGCGACCACCAGCCGCTGGACCGGTTCCAGGATGAACGGCGCGGACAGCGCGAGCCGACTGCGGGCGATCAGGTCGCAGGCGGCGTACTGGTACTCCCGCTGGGGGAGGGCCCACAGCTCGTCGCACACCGCGGCGAGGGTGGGCTCGTCGATGCCGCCGAGGTCGGCCCAGCCGGCCTTCAGCGCCGTTCGTCGATCCACCGTCGTGACGCCGAGGAACGGGGCGACGTGCTTCATGTAGGCGGCCATCGGGACGGCTTTGGCCGGGTCGGCCAGTGGAGTGAGGGCGTCGACTGTCGCATCGACCCAGGCGAAGGCGTTGGTCACGGGGTTCTCGGCTGCCACTGATTGGCGCGGATGCCCTGCTGCGCGAGCCTGGCGATCTCATCGACCCGGCGCGCCCGGGTCGGCGCGCGCTTCGCGTCCTCGACCCAGAAGATCAGCTGCTTGCGAATGCCCGGCGGGAAGGACTCCCACTCCGATTCGCTGCCGGGATATGACCGGAAGGCCTCCACGAGATCGGCGGGCATCGCAAGCGCATCACTGTTGTCGAGCTTCGACCACGAGCCGTCCGCCTTGGCGCGATCGATGACCGCACGCCCCGCGGGAGTCATCAGGCCCGCCGCCTCGAGCGACTCGATCCGCGCCTTGTTGGTGGCCGCCCACACTCCGCCCTTCTTGCGCGGGCAGAAGTACAGCCTGGTGCGCTCGTCATCCACCGGGCGGAGGATGCTGTCGATCCATCCGAAGCACAATGCCTCGAGCACCAGTTCCTCGTAGGTCGGGGACGCGAAGGTGGCGCCCTTCTTCGCGTAGATGACCCAGACGCCGGGAGATGTCTCGTGGTTGTCGGCCAGCCATGCGCGCCACTGCGCGCGCGTCTCGAATGCAATCTGCTCGTAGTCGTCGTGCTTGGCCATCGCGAGCCGCTATCCCAGGCCCAGGCCCTCGGCCACCCGTCGCATCTGGTGGTCGAAATAGGCCTTACGGGCGCGCGGGCCGTCGGCGACGACGTTGTGCAGGTGGCCGTACAGCTCGAAGGAGACGGCGCCGAACAGACCGCTCCAGGACGCCATGCCGCGCAGGAGGAGGTCGTCGGGCAACAGGCCGCCGGAGAACTCGCGGATGCTGGCGATGGCCGACGACACGGCCGGAGCGACGGGGCTCGCCATGGGCGCCTGTCCCGCGGCGTACATCTCGATGAGGATGGTGATCAGCACGGTCGGAACCCGGCTCGCCGGTGTGATCGTGTCCTCGGGCGCCGCGTAGCCGGGGACGGGGGAGCCGTAGATGAGTGCGTACTCGTGCGGGTGCGCCAGTGCCCACGTGCGAACGGCATGGCACGTGGTCACGAAGCGCTCGAGGTAGTCCACTCGCGCGACGGCCCGCTCCGACCTCTCGACCGCCGCTCCGAGGCTGTCATAGGCGTCGATGATGAGCATCGTGAGCAGGGCGTCGCGATTGGGGACGTAGCGGTAGACGGCCGACGACACCATGCCCAGGTCGCGCGCGACGGCCCGCAGCGACAGCGCCGCCGCGCCGTCCTTCGCGAGGTGATCACGTGCGGTGTCGAGGATCTCCCCGGTGATCTCCGCCCGGGCCCGCTCGCGAGCGGTGCGGGGCGCGGTCGTGGGCGGCATGGGCCCAGTCTGTCGCAGAACGAGAGCGGTAGCAACAAACGAGAGCACTGCTCTTGACTTGTCGGTCCAAGGGTGTCATTGTGAGCACTGCTCACAGATAAGAGCATCAGTCCATGAAGGAGTCACCATGTCGCAACTGTCCGTCGCCCCGCTCGAGGGCACCCATCTGGTCGTCGGAGCCGGCGAGGTCGGGTCGGCCGTCGCCCTCCTCCTTGCCGAGGCCGGTCGCGAGGTCGTGGTCGCCACCCGCCGCGGCAGCGGACCGGATCATCCGCGCATCCGCAAGGCCTCGGCCGACGCGTCGAGTGTCGAGTCCCTCCTCGCGGCCGAGCCGCATGCCGTGGTGATCTACAACTGCGTCAACCCGCCGTACGACGCGTGGGTGGAACTGTGGCCGCCGATGGCCCAGGCGTTCCTCGACTATGCCGAGCGCACCGGCGCCGTGCTGGCCACGGTTTCGAACCTGTACGGCTACGGGCCGGTGGACGTGCCGATGACCGAGGATCTGCCCCTCGCCGCGACCGGCACCAAGGCGCAGGTTCGCATCCAGATGTGGCGCGAGGCCAAGGCCGCAAACGACGCCGGCCGCGTGCGGGCCACCGAGGTCCGCGGATCGGACTACATCTGCGCGGGCGAGGCCAGCGTCTTCGGCGATCGGGGCATGCCGCGCATCCTCGCGGGCAAGTCCGCGCAGCTGCTGGGCGACATCGACCAGCCGCACACGTGGACGGCGCCAGTCGACGTCGCGCGCACCCTCATCACGGTGGCGAGCGACCCTCGCGGGTGGGGACGTGCCTGGCACGTGCCGAGCAACGCCCCGCGGACCGCGCGCGTGGTCGTCGACGATCTCGCCGATTCGGCGGGCGTCGGCCCGATCACGTCGAAAGCCGTGCCGGGTGTCCTGCTCTCCGTGCTGGGGATCTTCCAGCCGGTGATCCGCGAGCTCAAGGAGACCGCCTACCAGCGCGAACGCCCCTACGTGCTCGACGACACTGCCGCGCGCGTGACCTTCGGACTGGAGCCGACCGACTGGTCCGAGATCGTCGACGGCGTCGTCGCTGCCTATCGTCCGGCACCTCTCCGGCAGGAGGCAAACACCCCATAAGGTGCAGGGATGAGCAGGGATTCCGCAGTTCACACCGAGGGTCTGGCCAAGCATTTCGGAGACGTCAAGGCGCTCGACGGCATCGACCTCGTCGTCGAGCGAGGGCAGGTCGTCGGCCTGCTGGGGCCGAACGGGGCGGGCAAGACGACCACGGTCCGCATCCTCTCCACGCTGCTGAAGCCGACCGCCGGCGTCGCCTTCGTCGCCGGGCACGACGTCGTCAAGGAACCTGATGCCGTGCGGCACGCGATCGGCCTCACCGGGCAGTACGCCGCGGTCGACGAGTACCTCACCGGACGCGAGAACATGCGGATGTTCGGCGAGCTGTACCACCTGTCGCCCAAGTACGTGCGCGCGCGGAGCATCGAACTGCTCGAGTGGTTCGACCTCACCGAGGCGGCCGATCGGCCGGCCCGCACCTACTCCGGGGGCATGCGCCGCCGGCTCGACCTGGCGGCCAGCCTCATCGCCAAGCCGTCGATCCTCTTCCTCGACGAGCCCACCACAGGGCTCGACCCCAGGTCGCGGCTGGGGATGTGGGGGGTGATCCAGGCGCTGGTCGACGAGGGCACCACGGTGCTCCTGACCACCCAGTACCTCGAGGAGGCCGACCAGCTCGCCCAGGACATCGTCGTGATCGATCACGGTCGCGTCATCGCGCACGGCACCGCGGACGTCCTCAAGGACCAGATCGGCGGCGACCGCATCGAGATCGCCGTCACCGACGCCTCGCGGGTCGGTCGGGCCGTCGAGCTGCTCCGGCCGATCGGCACCAGTGATGCGATCGTCGACGAAGCGCGGATCCTCATGCCGGTGGCGGGCGGATCGACGGTGCTCGTCGATGCCGTCCGCGCCCTCGACACCGAGGGGATCGAGGTGTCCGACATCGTCCTGCGGCGCCCCACCCTCGACGACGTGTTCTTGTCCCTCACCGGTCACGTCGCGGAGGACGAGTCCGTTGCCCCGAAGTCCCGCGGTCGCGGACGCAAGGAGAAGGCGTCATGAGCACCCTCGCCTACAGCAAGCCGCAGATGCGCACCCGACCCTTGTGGGGCTGGACCCTGAACGACGGGTTCATCGTCGCCCGCCGAAACCTGATCCAGACCATCCGGGTGCCCGAGCTGCTGTTCTTCTCGCTGGTCCAGCCGGTGATCTTCGTGCTCCTGTTCGCCTACGTGTTCGGGGGCGCCATCCCGATCCCGGGTGATGCCGGCGCCGACGCGTATCGGCAGTACCTCATGCCCGGCATCTTCGGCCAGACGGTGGCGTTTGCCGCCGCGTCGAGCACCGTCGGCCTGGCCGAGGACCTTCACAAGGGCATCATCGACCGCTTCCGCGCACTGCCGATGTCGCCGCCCGCCGTGCTTCTGGGTCGCACCTTCGCCGACGCTACCCGGCAGATCCTCGTCCTGGTGGTGCTCAGCGTCACCGGCTACCTCGTCGGCTGGCGGATCAACAACGGACTGCTCAACGCGCTGTGGGCGTACGCACTGCTCCTGCTGTTCGCGTACACCGTGGCGTGGATCGGCGCATGGGTGGGCCTGTACATGCCCAACCCCGAGACGGCCAATACGGCAGGGCTGATCTGGCTGTTCCCGCTGACGTTCCTGTCGAACTGCTTCGTCCCGATCAACTCACTGCCGGGGGTGCTCCAGACCTTCGCGGCGTGGAATCCAATCTCGGCGCTGGTTCTCTCGTGTCGCGAGCTGTTCGGGAACCCGACGGGAATCCAGCCCGACTACTGGCCGCTGCATCACTCCGAGCTCTACACGCTGCTCTCGTGCACGGTGCTGATCGCGGTGTTCGCGACCCTCGCCGTCCGGCGATACACGCGGGCGACCAGCCACTGACCGCCGAGAGCTGACCGCCTAGAGCCGAAAGTAGCTGGCACCATTGAAGTCCAGGACCGAGCCGCTGGCCCATTCGGCTTCCGCTGATGCAAGGAAGACCACGGCCGACGCCACCTCGTCGGCGGTCGGAACGCGATTGAACGGGCTCTGAGCCCGGATCTCGTCGCCACGTGGTCCGGCCAGCGAGGCGGCCGCCATGTCCGTGTCGACGAAGCCGGGGGCGATCGTCGTGACGGCGATCCCCTCGTGGCCGAGGGACTTCGCGATCGACTGCCCGAACGCCGCGATGCCCGCCTTGCTCGCCCCGTACGACGGGTTCCTCGGCTCACCCCGGAAGGCCCCCCGTGAGCCGACGTTGATGATCCGGGACGACGCGTGCCGAGGCATGTGCTGAAGGGCGCACCAGGTTACGTTCGCGGCGCCGATGAGGTTGACGTCAATCGTGTCGCGCCACGCTCGCTGCCACTCGTCGTAGTCGACGGACTCGATCGGATGCGAGACGAAGATGCCCGCGTTGTTGACGAGGACGTCGATGCGGCCCAGCGTGCTCGCTGCCCTATCGACCATGGCACGCACAGCCTCAGGATCGCGCAGGTCTGCCTGCACGATGACGTGCCCGGTGCCGGCCAGGCTGGCCTGAGTGTCCTCAGCGGCCTGTCGGCCAGACGCGTAGTGCACGGCGACGTGATCCCCATTGCCGGCGAAGGCGCGGGCGATTGCCGCACCGATCCCGCGGGACGCTCCGGTGACGAGGACGGCCCGGGATGAAGTGGTCATGCGTGCTCCTCTGCGGAGAACTCGATGGCCCACCGGACCTCGTTCTCCGCCTCGACGAATCCGGTGCACGTGAACCCTGCCTTCTCGAGCACCCGCTGACTGGCGGCGTTGTCCTGGTCGGTGCCGGCCACGACGCGCGCGGCCCCGTGGTCGCGCGCCCGTCGCAGAAGCTCCAGCACGGCGCCGGTTCCGACGCCGCGCCCTCGCCACTCCTCGGCGATGCCGTAGCCGATCTCGACGGCTCCGGTGTCGTCGGGCGCGGCGTGGAACCCGGCACCGCCGATCACGGTGTCACCGCTCCACACCGCCCAGGGTCCCCAGAGGAAGTCCGCGTCGACCGGGTGCATCGATCCCTCCGTGATCCGCGTGGCCACCTCAAGGTCGCCGGCGGTCGGATAGCCGATGGCCCAGGCGGCTACTCGCTGGCCGGCGAGGACAGCGCGCGCGTCGTCGACGCTGAAGGGCGCGAGGGTGATGTCCGGCACGGCCTGATCATCTCCCCTGGCGAGCGGCCGATGAACGGCGCAGGCCGACCGCCAGGCAGACCGCTGCAGCAAGCCACAGCAAAGAAAGGGCCAGTACCGGTACCCAGAGCAGCCCGGGGAAGCGCACCGACGACAGCGGGGCCGGATCGAGGACGGTCGAGTCGGGGATGTGCAGGGACGCGACCACGCCGGCGTGGTCGGTGGGCAGGCACACTCCGGTGCCTGGCACGGGAAGGTCCATCTCGGCGGCGGCCACCTGCGTGTTCGCCACCTGCGCTGGTGTCGTGCAGTTCCAGGTGTCGTCGGCCGCCGGCCACGTCGCGCCGACGAGTCCGGCGGCGTTGACAGTGATGCCGTTGTCGACGAACACGTAGTCGAGCCGGTCGGTGAAGCCGTACGGGTTGCCCAGGGCAAGAGCGTCCGGCAGCCGATCGAGATCCGGGCCGGCGAGCAGAGCACTGGCACCCCACGTGTAGTTCGCGGGGTCCAGGGGATCGGGGCCGACGTCGACGAACCCGCGATCGACCATCGACCAGTACGCACTGCACGTCGGATCCGACCCCGTCTGCTGCGGGCATGCTCCGCCGACCTCGGGCTGGTCGCCCGGATTCGCCTCCGCCGGCCGCGGGTCGCGCGGGTCGCTGTTGAAGTCACCCATGACGACCAGGGGCATCGCCGTGTCGGCGAGTCCGTCGGCGAGCTCCTGCGCCTGGCGTGCCGACGTCGGCACCTGCCCGGGCCTCCATTGCGACTCCAGGTGCGTGGTGACGAAGCGCACCGTGCTCCCGTCGATCCTGATGTCGGCCCACGCGTAGCCCCGGGGAATGGTGAACAGGACCGGTACGACGGCTGCTCTTGCCCGGTAGTCGTGGGTGCCCGCGGCGAGGACCTGCCCGGCGAGGTCCGCGCGGACGGCGAGGGCGTCGGCGATGACGAATCCGCAGTCGGCATCGTCCGAGCCGAACAAGGGCTGGAAGGTGGCCGGATCATGGATGCGCGTTAGGAACGGGACTGGCCCGATGCGGTAGCCGGGGTTCGACGCCGTTGCGCCGTGCGCGCTCGCCAGCACATAGGGCACCCCGGCCTGGGTCGTGGCGTCGAGGAACTCCTGGGTGAAGTCGTAGACCGTGATCGTGCTGGAGAACAGCCCATGCCGGCAGGACCACGTCGTGGCCTCCTGGATGCCGATCACGTCGGGGTGGGTTGCCGCGAGGTCGGCGGCGAGGGCAGGGGCTCGTGCAGCGAAGTCGGTTGCCGTGACCTGATCCCACATGAACTGCGCGGCCGCGGGCAGGTCGGGCAGTCGGTCGAGCGCGAGGGTGACGTCAGCACCGAGGTAGAGGTTGCGGGTCATGACCGTGACGTCGGTCTGCGCCGACGCCGACGGGGCGGCCAGCACCGCGGATCCGAGGACGAGGACGCCGGCCGCGGCCATCCGCGTCGCCTGTCGCAGCATCGGTGCCCCTTCAGTCGCCTGCCGGGGAAGTGTGTCACCTGCCGGGTCTAGGGTCACGCCATGACCCAACTCGACGTCCTCGACCGTGCTGCACAGGGCTTCTCCGCCATCCTCGTCCAGATCGACGACGACCAGTGGGATGCCCCGACCGGGAACGAGGGTCGGTCGGTGCGCGCCCTGGTCGACCATGTCATCGGCGGCAACCGCATGGCGGTCGCGATCCTGGAGGGTGGGAGCCGGGAGGACGCACTCGCACAGTTCGCGAGGTCCGCGGACGACGATGACGTCGTCAGCGCGTTCGACACGAGCCGCGCCGAGCAGGCGGCTGCGTTTGCCGTGCCCGGTGCCCTCGACCAGATCGTCCACCACCCCGCGATGGACATGCCGGGTCGTCAGCTGCTCGGCTTCCGGCTCACCGAGTACGCGCTTCATGGGTGGGACCTCGCGCGCGCCGTCGGCGTCGACGACCGGATCGACCCTGAGGTGCTGACCGTTCTGCTCGAGGTGCTGGAGCCGATGGCCGGCATGATGGCGGCGTCCGGCATGTTCGGCAGCGGCCCCAGCCCCGATCTTGCTGCCGATGCCGAACTGCAGCACCGCGTGCTTGACCTGTCCGGCCGTCGCCCCTGAGGTTCAGGCCGGCGACACGTCCACGGCCATCCCGGCCAACGCTGACGTGCCACCGAGCGGGTCGAGGACTGCTGAGCTGACGATCGCGTTGACGTTGGCTCCCGGGTTGCCATGCGCGGTCGCGCCCCAGGTGTCGGTGTCGGTGTGGCCCCAGCCGTGCGGCATGCACACCACTCCCGGACGCACGTCGTCGGTGATGCGCACGGGAACGACCGTCGTGCCCGTCGACGTGGCCACGCGCGCGCTCTGCCCGTCGACGAGCCCTACGCGCGACGCGTCCGTTGGATGCATGAGCAGCGTGCACTGGTTCGAGCCGCCGGCGAGCGTCGGCGTGTTGTGCAGCCAGGAGTTGTTGCTGCGCAACTGGCGGCGGCCGACGAGGACGAGGGGCGGCACGGGCGGCGGGGTGGCCAGCAGGACCTCGACGGACTGGAGCGCGTTCAGCAGGACCTCCGGTGCGAGCTCGATGCGCCCAGACGGGGTCCGCAGCACCTCCGGCAGTCGTGGTTGAAGGGGTCCGAGGTCGATGCCGCTGGGGGCATCCATCACGCGCTGCAGGGTGAGGCCGTCGGGGAATGCGCCGAAGCCGTCGCCATACGGACCTGAGCGGATGCGGAGGTCGAGCAGTCGCTCGATCCCGCGACGCGGTGCCACCGCGGCCAGGACGTCGGCGACCTCGCGGCCGTGGCCTCGGGACGCCTCGTCGGTGCACGCCTGCTGCGCGACGGTGAGGGCGATCAGGTCGTCGACGTCGTCGGTGCTCGGCTCGGGTCCGCCCGAGGCGATCGCGAAGGCGATGCGTGGTCAGCCGCAGGAGGATGTCGGACTCGTCGAGCTCCCCGGGCTCGCGGTCGAACACCGGTGGGGAGAAGCGCGCGGTGTTGCGGACGGCAAGGCTGCCGAACGCGATGTCCAGGTGGGTGCGGGCCAGCGGTGACGGGACCGGAAGCACGACGTCCGCGTGCCGCGATGTCTCCGTGAGGTAGGGGTCGATGCTCACCAGCAGGTCGAGGTCGGCGAACGCGCGCTCCAGCCGACGGCCGTCAGGTGTCGAGACGACTGGGTTGCCGGCGATCACGAACAGGGCCCGGATCGGCGTGCCCTCGCCTGGTTGCCGTGTCGATCTCCTCCGCGAGGGCCGCGGCGGGAAACTCTCCGAAGATGCTCGGCAGCCCGCGGACACGGGTGCGCTTGCGGCCGGGGATGAGGGCGCCACGGCCGGTTCCGGGCGTGCCCTCGGTCGTCGGCCCGCCCGCCGCAGGGAGGGCCCACATCACGCCGCCCGGCTCGTCGACCGCCCCGATCAGCAGGTTCACGACGTCGATCAGCCACGACGCGACGGTGCCCAGGTGCAGGGAGGAGTCGGGTGACGTGGACAGTCCGGTCGTGGTCGTTCCCATGCGTCCGTAGACCGCGGCGTGCGGCGCCGCCGCCAGCTCGCGTGCCAGTCGGGCAATGACGTCGGCCGATACCTCGGTGACCGTCGACACCGCGTCCGGCGTGAATGGGCCGACCGCCGCGGCGATCGTCTCGAGTGCCCCGGGCTGCAGATGCTGCGCAGCCCGGCCCGGCGCGCGTGAGTCCCTCGGTGACGAGCACGTTGGCGATCGCCGCCAGCAGCAGTGCGTCCGACCCGGGCCGGATGCCCACGTGCTCGTCGGCCGCCCGCGCGGTCCGCGTGCGCACGGGGTCGACGACCACGAGGCGACCACCGCGCGAGCGGAGGGCGCGCAGTCGCCCCGGCATGTCGGGGACCGTCATCATCGAGCCGTTCGACACCAGCGGGTTGGCGCCGAGGACCAGCAGATAGTCGGTTCGGTCGATGTCAGGGACGAGCACCGAGAGGCCGGTGCCGAACATGAGGGCCGAGGCGGCCTGCTTCGGGAACTGGTCGACGGTGCTGGCCGAGAACCGGTTCACGGTGCCGAGGGCCCGGATGAACGCGGGAAGGTAGAAGGCACTCGACAGGTTGTGCACGTTCGGGTTGCCCAGGTAGAGGCCTACTGCGTTGGGTCCATGCTCGGCGGCGACCGCACCCAGACGCCGGCGGATGACATCGAAGGCCTCGTCCCAGTCACATGGCCGCAGGGTCCCCGCCGGCATCGCGCAGGAGAGGGGTGCGGAGCCGATCAGGATCGGCGTGCAGCTCCCCGATCGCGGTGCCCTTGGGGCACACGTAGCCGTGGCTGAACACGTCCCGATCGTCGCCGCGCACGGCGAGCACGCGGTCCTCGTCGACCGTGATGCGCAAGCCGCAGGTCGCCTCGCACAGGGGGCAGATGTGCAGATGATCGCCCATTTCGCGACCCTAGCCGCGAGGTACGGTGCACTGGCCGGGGCATCGCCGTGATGTGCGGATTCACTACCATCTTTACCGAAAAGGGGGGTGTAATTCGCAGATTTGCCGCTACACTCGACGGAATTCGCCGTTTCTACCCTGGAGTTCTGCCTCATGACGACCGACGCGAGTTCATCGACCGCCGCCTTCCCGCCCAACGACCCCGCCACCTGGCGTTACCTGCCGGCCTCGTCCACTCCGCTGGATCGCGCCCGGGTGACGTCGCTGCTGGCGGCGGAGTGGGCCACGTTCACGGCCAGCACGCCGGCCTCGGCCGAGCACAACGTCCGCGCCAGCAAGTCGCTTCCGCTCGGCGTAACCTCGTCCTTCCAGCACTGGGATCCGTACCCGATCTCGATCGCCTCCGCCAAGGGCGCGTGGCTCACCGACGTCGACAACCGGCAGCTGCTCGACCTGTCGATGGGCTTCGGCGCGATGCTCGTCGGCCACCTCAATCCCGTCGTCGTCGCCAAGGTCATCGAGGCCCTCGAGTCGACCGGCACCCTGTTCGTCACGCCGTCCCCGACGGCCACCGAGGTCGCCGAGAAGTTCCAGGCGCGCTTCGGCCTCGACCGGCTGCGCTTCACCAACTCGGGCACCGAGTCGACGATGTACGCCGTGCGCACGGCGCGCGCGTTCACCGGCAAGAAGGCCATCATCAAGATCGAGGGCGGCTACCACGGTGGCTACGACGCCCTTCAGGTGTCCGTGAAGCCGTCGGTCGATGAGGCCGGCCCCGAGTCGGCACCCACCCCGGTGGTGCCGTTCGAGGTCGAGGCCGGCACGGTCTACGTCGTTCCCTACAACGACCTCGACCGCCTGCAGGAGATCCTCGACGCCCACGCCGACGAGATCGCGGCGGTCGTCATGGAGCCCGTGCTCGAGAACATCGGCATCGTCCTTCCCGACGCGGGCTACCTCGCTGCCGTGCGCGCGGCCTGCGATGCCACCGGTGTCCTGCTGGTGTTCGACGAGGTCAAGACCGGCCTCACCGCGGGCTACGCCGGCGCGGCGCGTCGCCTCGGCGTCACGCCCGACCTCGTCACCCTCGCGAAGAGCATCGGCGGCGGGCTGCCGCTGGCCGCCTTCGGCGGTCGCGAGGAGGTCATGGCGGCGGTCACCGACGGACGCATGCCGCACTTCGGCACCTACAACGGCAACCCGCTGGTCATGGCGGCTGCCGAGGCCGTCGACGAGGTGTGCACCGAGGAGGCGCTCGCCTCCGCTGAGGCGATCAACGAAGGTGCGCTGCGCGCTCTCGACAAGGTGATCGACCAGTACGAGCTGCCGGCGCACACGGTGGGCTTCGGCATCAAGGGTGCCGTCACCTGGGCGACCGCCCCGGTGCGCAACTACCGCGACTACAAGCGCACGGACTTCGAGATCGCCGAGCTGAGCTGGCTGTGGGGCGTCAACCGCGGCATCCTCACCCCGCCCGGTCTCGACGAGCAGTGGCTCGTGTCGCTCGCGCACACCGATGCCGACATGGCGCGGCTGGTCGAGGACTTCGCGCAGCTCGCCGAGGCGATCCGCGCCTGACCGTCCCGACGTACGACGAGCCCGCCCGATGCCGAGCGCCGGGCGGGCTCGCGTACGTTGCGGCCATGAGCGACTTGAACGAGGTTGGCGACCGTGACGGCTGGCGCTGCTGGCTGTGCGACGAGCCAGTCGACCCGGACGCCTCCGTCAACGCCGACCGGGGGCCGAGCGTCGATGCCGGGCTGGTGACCAAGGGCAGGAAGGGACCGGTCGGCAACGAACGACTCGCCCATCGGGCCTGCAACACGCGCAAGGGGAAGGTCACCCCTGTCGTGGCCTGGTCCGGCGACCTGTTCGTCGTCGATCCCGCTCCGATCGTGCCGACGGTGGAGCGGCTCGGCCGCAAGGGCGGCCAGGAGGTCGTCGCGCGCTGCCCGACCCGGGACGGACGCCGATCGGGCCGCCGACTGGCTCGTCGACCGCCTGTCCCGATTCGCCCCGGACCTCTCCGTGACGACCAAGGTCGAACCCGGAGGCGGCCAGTACCTGCTGGTGCTGCGCGCCGGCTGATGCCTCGGCCGGTGGCCCTGGGCGGTGGCATGCTGGCGCCGTGTACACACCGGACCACTTCCGCCCCGATGAGCCGACCACGAGGCAGCTCCTGTCGGGAATCCACCGTGGCAACCTGGTCACGGTCGGCGATTCGGGGCTGGTCGCGACGTTCCTTCCGGCCATCGTCGATCTGGATGTCGGTGAGCACGGGGCGCTGCTGGCCCACCTGGCGCGGAACAACGATCAGTGGAAGTCGCCAGTATCCGGCGAGGCTCTCTTCATCGCCGACGTGGTCGACGGCTACGTGAGCCCGAGCTGGTACGCCAGCAAGGCCGAGCACGGCCGCGTCGTCCCGACATGGAACTACGTGACCGTCCACGCGTACGGGAGCCTCGTCGTCCATGACGACTCTGCCTGGGTCGGCGTCCTCGTGCGTCGGCTCACCGAGCGGCACGAAACGGGCCGGTCAGATCCCTGGGCGGTCGACGACGCGCCCCGGGAATTCGTCGAAGGTCAGCTGCGGGCCATCGTCGGCGTGGAACTGCGCATCACGCGGGTGCAGGCGAAGGTCAAGATGAGTCAGAACCGACCTCCAGTGGACGTCGACGGCGTCGCCGCCGCATACGCCCGCGAGGGCCGGCCCGACCTCGCCGATCGGGTGCGTCGAGCAACGCCGTGATCGGGCTCGCCCCGACGGGTCTCTTCCCGGAGGATGGATAGGTGACGAATCGACTCAGTGCCGCGACCAGTCCGTACCTCCTGCAGCATGCCGACAACCCGGTCGACTGGTGGGAGTGGTCGGACGAGGCGTTCGAGGAAGCGCGCCGTCGCGACGTGCCGGTGTTCCTGTCGATCGGATACTCGGCATGCCACTGGTGCCACGTGATGGCGCACGAGACGTTCGAGGACCCGCTTGCGGCAGCCCTGCTCAACGAGCGATTCGTCAGCATCAAGGTGGACCGGGAGGAGCGTCCCGACGTCGACTCGGTCTACATGAATGCGACGGTGGCGCTCACGGGACACGGCGGCTGGCCGATGTCGGTCTTCCTCGACCATGACGCGCAGCCCTTCTACGCGGGAACGTACTTCCCGCCGCAGCCTCGCCAGGGGATGCCCTCGTTCACCCAGATGGTCACCGCGCTGAGCGACACGTGGACGGAGCGCCGCGATGACGTGCTGTCGGCGGGACAGCGGATCACGGAGGCACTGGTGGCCCGTACGGGTCTTGCCAGCGGGGGTGACCTGCCCACGACGGACGACTTCTCCGCCGCAGTGCGCTCGTTGGCGCAGGACTACGACGCGGTACGAGGAGGGTTCGGGGCGGCACCCAAGTTCCCGCCGTCGATGGTGCTCGAGTTCCTGCTGCGCCATCACGCACTGACCGGCGACGAGACGTCCCTGACGATGGCAGAGGGAACGCTGACGGCGATGGCCCGCGGCGGAATGTACGACCAGGTCGGTGGCGGGTTCGCGCGCTACTCCGTCGATGCGGACTGGGTCGTGCCGCACTTCGAGAAGATGCTGTACGACAACGCGCTGCTGCTTCGCGTGTACCTGCACTGGTGGCGCTTGACGGGCTCGCCGCTCGCGGAGCGGGTGGTGCGCGAGACGGCGCGGTTCGTCATCGACGAGCTGACGACGCCCGAGGGCGCCTTCGCTGCCGCCCTGGATGCGGATACCGCCGATGGCGAGGGGGTCTACTACTCCTGGAGTCCGGGGCAGCTCGTCGATGCGCTCGGCGTCGACGACGGTGCCTGGGCTGCGGACCTGCTCGGCGTGAGCGAGCCCGGGACCTTCGAGCGCGGCCTGTCGACCCTGCAGCTGCGCGACGAGCCGGACGACGCCGACCGCTGGGCCGACGTGCGCCGCCGGCTTCACGAGGCACGGTCACGACGCTCACATCCGGCCCGCGACGACAAGGTCGTTGCTTCGTGGAACGGCTGGGCGATCGCGGCCCTGGCCGAGGCGGGAGCGCTGCTGCGGGAGCCCGACTGGGTCGAGGCGGCGGCCGGGGCAGCCGACCTGCTCATCGCCGTCCACCTAGGCGCGGCCGACGACGATCGGCTGTGTCGCACGTCCAGGGACGGTCGACCGGGCGAGAACGTCGGGGTGCTGGATGACTATGGCGCGGTGGCCGAGGGCCTTCTCGCGCTGTTCCAGGTCACTGGCGACGACGAGTGGCTGGCCTTCGCCGGGATGCTGCTCGACGTGGCGATCCAGCACTTCGCCGACGGGGAGGGCGGGTTCTTCGACACGGCGGACGACGCCCCGGCGCTGATCCAGCGTCCCCGCGACCCGTCGGACAACGCCGAGCCGTCGGGCTGGTTCGCGGTCGCCAATGCCTGCGTGACGTACTCGGCCGTCACCGGCCTGCTCGAGTACCGCGGCATCGCCGAACGCTCCCTGGGCATCGTCGGCACGTTGGCCGAGCGCGCCCCGCGCGCCGTCGGATGGGGGCTGGTGGCTGCGTCGGCGCTTGCCGCCGGACCCCTCGAGATCGCTGTCGTTGGGGATCCGCAGCACGTCGCGACGATGTGGCACACCGCGCTGATGACCCCGTCACCCGGCGCGGTCGTGGCGGCCGGTGCGGGCCGCCGTGATGACGACGGGGTGCCGCTTCTGCGTGATCGGCCGATGATCGACGAACGCCCTACAGCGTACGTGTGCCGGGCGTTCGTCTGCGAGCGGCCCACCGTCGACGTGGACGATCTCGCGCGTCGCATCGGCACTCGACGGATGTCCCCCGGGGAGTAGCCTGCTGCCCTGACCCGCTGAACGAATGGGAGCTCGCGTGGGGCTGTCGGATCTCGTGTACGGCGTCTATGAACGCCGGCTCAACACGCAGATCCCGGCCGATCGCCGGCCGCGTCACGTGGGAGTGATCCTCGACGGCAATCGGCGCTGGGCGAGCGCCCAGGGCTCGTCCTCATCGGCCGGGCATCGCGCCGGCGCGGCGAAGATCGTGGACTTCCTGGGCTGGTGCGACGAGGCCGGCGTCGAGGTCGTGACGCTGTGGCTGCTGTCCACCGACAACCTCAACCGGCCCCAGCCAGAGCTGGAGGCATTGCTCGGCATCATCGAGACCACGGTGACCGGCCTGGTGGAGCAGCGGCGCTGGCGGCTGCATCCCGTCGGCGCGCTCGACCTGCTGCCCGCCCACACGGCTCGGCTCCTGAAGGAGGCCGAGGAGTCCACGGCGAACGTCGAGGGCTCGCTGGTCAACGTGGCGGTCGGCTACGGCGGTCGACGCGAGGTGGTCGACGCGGTTCGCGCGATCCTGCATGAGCATTCGAGCCAGGGCACGTCGCTCGACGAACTCGCGCAGCTCATCGACGTCGAGCACATCGCCGACCACCTCTACACCAGTGGTCAGCCCGACCCCGATCTCGTGATCCGCACCTCGGGCGAGCAGCGACTCTCCGGCTTCCTGATGTGGCAGAGCGCGCACTCGGAGTTCTACTTCTGCGAGGCCTACTGGCCCGACTTCCGGCACGTGGACTTCCTGCGCGCGCTGCGCGCCTATGCCGACCGGCAACGCCGATACGGCGCGTGAGCCGCGCGCATCCGGACGAGGCCTCGATCGTCGACGTCGACGCCAGCGTCGTCTTCCGGCAGCCTCTCCTCATCGTCATCCTTGTCACCGGGATCTCCGGGGCCATCGACGCCGTGGGGTACCGACACCTCGGAGTCTTCACCGCCAACCAGGGGGGAAACCTCGTCATCGGCTCGGACACTGCCTCCCGGAACAGCCTGCGGCAGCGGTGTCTCGCCTTCCGTCTCCCCGTTGCTCGGGTGCGGCCTCGGTGCGCGGCCTTCTCCGTCGCGATGCTCGGCATGGTCTTCATCAGCGGGCACGGAGTGCGCGCGCCGGTGCTCGCCTCCACGAACGCGTTCGTCGACGCGGTGCGCTACGGCACGGCGTGGACCGTGGACCGCTCGCAGGGCTCATGGCTGCGGCGGGCCCGATGCGCTGCGGCCTTCCCGATCGCGTGGAGCCTGGGAGCCGCCACGGCTGCGTTCTCGGTCGGCGTCGTCGGCCGCCTCCCGGTCACCGCCACGGCGTCCCTGGTCCTCGTCGGCATCGCGCTGTTCGCGCGGCGTGTCAGCGAAGCCGCACCCCACCCGGACCGTACGGTTTAGGGACAGCGGAGGGCAGCCGCCCCCTGCACACACACAGCACCGGGTCACCGGGCAGGTGGCCCGTTTCGGGAGGACCACGTGCCCGCTGCTCGTCCGGATGCCAGCACCCGACGCACCTACGTTCTGGACACGTCCGTCCTGCTCTCGGATCCGCGAGCGCTGCTGCGCTTCGACGAGCACGACGTCGTCATCCCCATCGTGGTGGTGACCGAGCTCGAGGCCAAACGCAGTCATCCCGAGCTCGGCTACTTCGCCCGTCAGGCGCTGCGCCTGCTGGATGACCTTCGCGTCGAGAACGGCCGCCTGGACGAGCCCATGTCGGTCGGCCAGGCCGGCGGGACGGTGCGGGTCGAGTTGAACCACACCGACGTCCACGTGCTGCCGAGCGGGCTCCAGCTCGGCGACAACGACACCCGGATCCTGGCGGTGGCCCGCAACCTCGAGACCGACGGTCACCGGGTCATCCTCGTGAGCAAGGACCTCCCGATGCGCGTCAAGGCGTCGTCGGTGGGCCTGCCGGCCGAGGAGTACCGCGCGGAGTTCGTCGTCGAGACCGGCTACACCGGGATGAGCGAGATCGAGGTCGGGTCGGCCGACGTGGACCGCCTGTACGACGAGCAGGTCATCGAGCTCGAGCAGGCACGAGATCTGCCGTGCCACACCGGCCTGGTCCTGCTGTCCGACCGCGGCAGCGCCCTCGGGCGCGTGACGAGCGACAAGCGCGTCCGGCTGGTGCGCGGTGATCGCGAGGCGTTCGGCATCCACGGCCGCAGCGCCGAGCAGCGCGTGGCTCTCGACCTGCTGCTCGACCCGGATATCGGCATCATCTCGCTGGGCGGCCGCGCCGGCACGGGCAAGAGCGCCCTGGCACTGTGCGCCGGACTCGAGGCGGTGCTCGAGCGTCGTCAGCATCGCAAGGTGATCGTGTTCCGTCCGCTCTTCGCCGTCGGCGGCCAGGAGCTCGGCTACCTGCCGGGCTCGGAGGCAGAGAAGATGGGCCCCTGGGGCCAGGCCGTGTTCGACACCCTCGGCGCTGTGACGACACAGGAGGTCGTTGAGGAGATCGTGGACCGGGGAATGCTCGAGGTCCTTCCGCTCACGCACATCCGCGGTCGCTCGCTGCACGACGCGTTCGTCATCGTCGACGAGGCGCAGTCACTGGAGCGCAATGTCCTTCTCACCGTGCTGTCCCGCGTCGGTCGAGACAGCCGCGTCGTGCTGACCCACGACATCGCCCAGCGCGACAACCTCAGGGTCGGTCGGCACGACGGCGTGGTCGCCGTGGTCGAGAAGCTCAAGGGCCATCCGCTGTTCGCGCACGTCACCTTGACCCGGTCGGAGCGGTCGCCCATCGCGGCACTGGTGACCGAGATGCTGGAGGACATTCAGCTCTAATCGGACACGGTAGGCATGTGATCCCCGTCACAGACGGATCGCGTCAGCCCCTCAGGGAGTGTGACGGGGTGTAACTAATGTCCGAAATGTCGGACACCCCATGTGAGGGTCCCCACGCTGTCCGAACGTGACAACGTGATCATTCTTCGGCACCGTAGGTCCTCGTTGTCGCGTGTACTGGCCCGGACCACCAGGAGCGAATTGATGCGTCGTACCGCCGTCGTGGCACTCGCCACGGCTGCCCTGCTCACCTCGACCGGCATTGTTGCCGGCCAGGCGGCCGCGCAGACTCCGGCCGCGCACGTGTCGTCAGCCCACTCGGCCACCCTCATCGCCGCCCAGGCGCGCCACGCCGTTCGCGTCATCCGCCTGCAGAAGAAGCGCGCGGCGGCCATCACCTTCCACAACGCGCACGCGGCCAAGCCGGCCGCGAAGAAGCCGACCGCGAAGAAGCCCGTCGCGAAGAAGCCCGTCGCGAAGAAGCCCGTCGCGAAGAAGCCCGTCGCGAAGAAGCCCGTCGCGTCCGCGACGACCAGTCGCGCGGTCGCACTGGCGCGCGGCAACCGCGCCTCGCGTGATCTCCAGGGCTGGCGACCGAGCCTGTACAAGGGCGCCTGGTTCCAGCCCGAGGTCGAGGCGATCCGCAAGTGCATCATGGATCGTGAGAGCAACTTCAACTATCGGTCCGTCGGCGGCGGCCGCTACTTCGGCGCGTACCAGATGAACCGGGGGCTGGCCGTCGGCGCGACGCGCACGATGGAGGCCGAGGTGCGCAAGGAGATGGGCGCCGAGGGCGTCCGCATCCTCCGGTCGCTGCGCCGCACCGCGCCCAACACCTGGAACCGCTACTGGCAGGACCGTGCGTTCTACACGATCTGGCACGGCGGCGCCGGCAAGGGCAACTGGCGCGGCGGCGGGCTGCACTGCTTCTAGGCCTCGCCTCCGTCGACGCGGATCAGCGCGGCGGCCCTACCGGGATGTTCAGCGCCACCGGTCGCAGCGTCTCGGCGAAGAAGTCGTTCCCCTTGTCGTCGACGACGACGAATGCCGGGAAGTCCTCGACCTCGATGCGCCAGACCGCTTCCATGCCGAGCTCGGGGAAGTCGAGCACCTCGACCTTGCGGATGTTGTCCTGTGCCAGCACGGCTGCGGGGCCGCCGATGGAGCCGAGGTAGAAGCCGCCGTTGGCCTGGCAGGCATCGGTGACGGCCTTGCTGCGGTTCCCCTTCGCGAGCATGACGAACGAGCCGCCGGCCTTCTGGAAGAGGTCGACGTACGAGTCCATGCGCCCGGCCGTGGTCGGGCCGAACGACCCGGAGGCGTAGCCCGCGGGCGTCTTGGCCGGCCCGGCGTAGTAGACGCAGTGGTTGCGTAGGTACTCGGGCATCGGCTCTCCGCGATCGAGCATCGCCTTGATCCGCGCATGCGCGAGGTCGCGCGCCACGACCATGGGACCGGACAGCGAGACCCGCGTGCGGATCGGCAGTGTCGACAGCTGCTGCCGGATGGCGTCCATCGGCTGATTGAGGTCGATGCGGACGACCTCGTCGTCGAGGTGCTCCTCGGTGACATCGGGCAGGTACTGGGCGGGATCGTGCTCGAGCTGCTCGAGGAACACGCCGTCGCGTGTGATCCTCGCCTTGGCCTGCCGATCGGCCGAGCATGACACCGCGATGGCGACGGGGCAGGACGCCCCGTGCCGCGGCAGCCGGATGACGCGCACGTCGTGGCAGAAGTACTTGCCGCCGAACTGGGCGCCGATGCCGAAGCCCTGGGTCATCGCCAGCACCTGCTGCTCCATCTCGAGGTCGCGGAAGCCGCGGCCGTCCTCCGTCCCGTGCACGGGCAGGGTGTCGAGGTAGTGGGCGCTGGCGTACTTCGCCGTCTTGAGCGCGTACTCCGCGCTGGTTCCGCCGACGACAATGGCCAGGTGGTACGGCGGACAGGCGGCCGTGCCGATGGACCGCAGCTTCTCGTCGAGGAAGCGGAAGAACGAGTCGGGATTCAGCAGGGCAGCCGTCTCCTGGTACAGGTAGCTCTTGTTCGCGCTGCCCCCGCCCTTGGCCATGAACAGGAACTCGTACTCCGCCTCATGGCCCACGTGCGTGTTCGCATAGATCTCGATCTGCGCCGGCAGGTTCGAGCCGGTGTTGCGCTCCTGCCACATCGTCAGCGGCGACATCTGGGAGTACCGGAGGTTGAGCTGCTCATAGGCGTCGAAGACGCCGCGCGAGAGGTCGCGCTCGTCGTCGCCAGCGGTCAGCACGTGCTGGCCGCGCTTGCCCATGACGATCGCAGTACCCGTGTCCTGGCACATGGGCAGCACGTAGCCCGCGGCGATGTTCGCGTTCTTCAGCAGGTCCAGCGCCACGAACCTGTCGTTGGGGCTCGCCTCCGGGTCCGACAGGATCGACGCGAGTTGGCGCAGGTGCGCGGGGCGCAGCAGGTGCGAGATGTCCTTCAGCGCCTCGAAGGCGAGCAACCGGAGCGCCTCCGGCTCGACCGTGAGGAACGAGCGCTCGCCGAGGAAGACCTCCTCGACGCCGTCGGTGGTGAGGAGCCGATAGGGAGTGTCGTCGGGCTCGAGGGGCAGCATCTCGGAATAGCGGAAGTCGGTCACGGGGCCAGCGTAGATCTTCGTCGCGATCGACGTCTGTGGCGCTGCTAACCCTCGGCGGGCATGCCCGCCGAGGGCGGAGAAGGCGACCGTGGTGCCCGCTAGTCGTCCTGTGCCGACGTCAGCCACCAGGCGCCGTAGGCGGGGATCGCCATGCGGGGGGTCATCTCGATTGCGGAGTCGGACAGGTGCTCCCGCAGCTGGCTGCCGGTGAGCGGCCACAGGACACCGGCATCGAAGTACTGGGTGCCTTCGCTGAGGTTGTAGACCTGCACGATGCTGCCGGCCGCATGGCGGCGACGGAACACAAGCACCGCGGGGTTGTCGGACGTGAAGACGTCGGTGGCAACGGATGCGTGCAGGGCCGGAAGCGACTTGCGCGCGGTCACCAATCGGCGGATGACCGCGAGCATGCGGCTGGCGACGCTGTCGCCCGAGGAGTCGTCGTCGACCAGCGTCCAGTCCATGGCCGGTCGGTGGATCCACCGGTTGTCGGCGGCCTTGGCGGGGTCCTGCTCGGTACGCATGGTCGTTCAGCATGGCCAGCTCGTCACCCATGTAGAGCAGCGGCAGGCCACCGAAGCCGAACACCATGGCGTAGGCGCAGGCGAGCGCGGTCCATCGCCTCGTCGATCGCCGCGGGATCCCCTGAGGCCAGCCCCGCCTCGAGCCCGGCCAGGCTCGCTGCGCTGCCGGAGGTGCGACGGTCGCCCGTCTCGGCGTTGGTCTGGAAGTGAACCCCGCGCGCGAAGCTGTCGGGGAAGTCGCCCGCGTAGAAGTCGGCCAGGAACGCCCGGTGGCTGTAGCCGTTCCAGCCCACCTCGGCCGCATCGGCGTCGTCGATCGCCCAGCCGATGTCGTCGTGGCAGCGCAGGTAGGTGGCCCACGCGCCGGTGACCGGGAATCGGGGCGAACCGAGACAAGCGCCACGGCCAGCAGGCGTCCGTCGCGTGCGGCCAGTGCCGACCAGATCTGGACCATGAGCGAGTTGTGGTACGCGAGGTCGGAGACCTTTCCGGCGTGCTCGCCCTGGCCGAGGTAGGCGACGACGTCCTTCGGTCCGACGATCGCCTCGGCCTTGAAGATCACGGCGGGGGTCATGATCCGCGCGCAGGCCCGCAGGGCCTGGGTGATGGCGTGCACCTCGGGCTGGTTCTGGCAGTTGGTGCCCAGGCGCTTCCACACGAACGCGATAGCGTCGAGGCGGATGCAGTCGGCGCCCTGGTTGCCGAGGAAGCCGATGATGTCGGCGAACTCGACGAAGACGTCGGGGTTCGACCAGTTGACGTCCCACTGCCACTCGTTGAACGTCGTCCACACCCAGGAGTCGAGGCTGGTCGTCCCAGGTGAAGTTGCCGGGCGCGAAGGCGGGGAAGACCTCGGGCAGCGTCTGTCTCGAAGTCGTCGGGGATCGTCCGGTCCGCATAGACGTAGAAGTAGTCGCGGTACTTGGGATCGCCCGCCTTGGCCTTCAACGCCCACTCGTGCTCGCGGGCCACGTGGTTGAGGACGAGGTCGAGGGTGAGCGAGATCCCTGCATCGTGCAGGTCGGCGGCCAGCGCGGCAGGTCGTCCATGGTGCCGAGGTCGGCGCGCACCGAGCGGTAGTCCATGACGGCGTACCCGCCGTCGTTGGCGCCCGGCCGGGGAGTGAGCAGCGGCATGAGGTGCAGGTAGGTCACGCCCGAGGTCGGCGCAGGTAGTCGATGTGGCCCCGGATGCCCGGTCAGGTCGCCGGCGAACAGGTCGGCGTAGGCGACGTAGCCGACCGCGTCGGCCGACTGGAACCAGTCCGGTCGCAGCACCCGCTCGCGGTCGCGCTGGCGCAGGCGGGCGGACCGGGCCAGGTGGACGGCGGCCATGACGTCGACCAATGCCGGCAGCACGGCTACGGGGTCGTACGTGACGGCCAGGCCGTCCCACAGGTCGTCGGCCCATCGGTCGAAGCGGGTGAGCACCTCGACCCGGTCGGGGTCGGTGGCCAGGGCCGCCGCCAGCCGGTCGCGGGCCCCCGCAAGCGCGTTCGCCCGCGCCGCGTCATGCTCGACAATCATCGTTACCCGTCCTCGATAAATCCCTATGTAAGCGGTTCCACGGGAAAGCATGGCCCGACAAGGGGCCACGAGGCAAGCCCGGTCGATGCCGGTCGTCGAGAAGTCCACGGCCGAGTACGAGGACAGCTTGTCGAGGCGGTGCTCGCTGCGGACCTCGCGGATCGTGCCGCTCTTGGACGCGCATGACGATCGAGTGCGTGGTCGGCCCGGCGGGCGTGTACCGGACCCCCTCCATCAGCTCGCCGTCGGTGATCCCGGTCGCGCAGAAGAAGATGTTCTCGCCGGTGACCAGGTCCGTCGTGGTGAGCACGCGGTCGAGGTCGTGGCCCGCGTCGAGGGCCTTGCGGCGCTCGGCCTCGTCGCGGGGCCACAGCTTGCTCTGGATCATGCCGCCCAGGCAGGAGATGGCGCAGGCGGCGATGATCCCCTCCGGGGTGCCGCCGATGCCGGCGAGCAGGTCGACGCCGGTGCCGTCGCGAGCCGCCATGATCGCGCCGGCGACGTCGCCGTCGCTGATGAACTTGATGCGGGCGCCGGCGGCGCGCACCGCGTCGACCATGCTCCGCGTGGCGCGGGCGGTCGAGGATGCAGACGGTGAGGTCGTTCACGTGCTCGCCCTTCGCCTTGGCGATGGCAGCGAGGTTCGCCTCGATCGGGGCGTTGATGTCGATGGCGTCGGCGCAGTCAGGACCGACGACGAGCTTCTCCATGTAGAACACGGCGCTCGGGTCGTACATCGCGCCGCGCTCGGCGACCGCCAGGACGGCGATGGCATTGGGCATGCCCTTGGCGGCGAGAGTGGTGCCGTCGATCGGGTCGACGGCGACGTCAGCCTCGGCTCCCGTCCCGTCGCCGACGCGCTCGCCGTTGAACAGCATCGGGGCGTCGTCCTTCTCGCCCTCGCCGATGACGACGACACCGTTCATCGACACGCTGCCGATCAGCTGGCGCATGGCGTTGACCGCGGCCCCGTCGGCGCCGTTCTTGTCCCCTCGACCGACCCACCGGGCCGCGGCCATGGCGGCGGCCTCGGTCACCCGGACGAGCTCGAGGGCGAGATTTCGGTCGGGGACCTCGGGCGTGTTCGCAGGTGACGTCATGCTGGGAGCGTAGCCAGCCCGAAGGTCCGGACGCGTGCGTCGTGCCTCATGATGGAACGGTGACCTCCGAGGAGCCGACGGCCGACGTCCGACCCACCGGCCGGCCGAACGCCCGGATGCGCAAGACCATGGCCGACATGGTGCGATCGATGGCGGTCGTGCTGGCCCTGGTCGGCGTCATCGTCCTCGTCAGCACGCGCCCGCACCCTGATGCGGTGAAGGTCGTCGAGACCGCACCGGTCGTGTCCATGGCGGCCGCCCAGGCCGAATTCCCGGTCGCTGCGCCGCAGAACCTGCCCGACGGGTGGCGGGCGACCAGCGCGCGCTGGGAGCCGACCGACCGTTCGGCCGACGCCCCCGTGCTCCATCTCGGCTACGTCACCCCGTCCGATCAGTACGCGCAGGTGTCGCAGTCGACTGCGACGTCAGCCGCCCTACCTGGCCGAGCAGACTGGCGACGGGGTGTCGACCGGGAGCAAGGACATCGCTGGCACGGTCTGGGACACCTGGGAGAACGGCGACCGTCGGTCGCTCGTCCGTGCGGTGGGTGCCGACGAGACGATCGTCAGCGGCACGGCCCCGTGGGAGGAGCTGGCCATCCTGGCCGCCTCGCTCCAGCCGGTCGCCGCCTCGACGTCCTAGGAATCCGGTTCGGCGTCGGCACCGGCCGCGTCGATGCGCAGCCGTGCGGTGTCGAGCCACGTCTGGCAGTACCGGGCGAGCTCCTCGCCTCGTTCCCAGAGTCGAAGGGACTCCTCGAGGGTCAGGCCGCCGCTCTCGAGCGTGGCGACCACGGTGGCCAGCTCGTCGCGAGCCTGCTCGTACGTGGGCTCGCCGGTGATCTCGTCAGGCTTCTTGGCCATCGGCCCCGTCCTCGGTAGTGATGGCCGCTAGGCGGCCTTCGGCTGATGCGGATGTCGAGCAGGTCGCCGGCCGCGACGTCGCGCGGACTGCGCACGATCCCGCCGGACGGGTTGATGACGATCGCGTATCCGCGGTCGAGCGTGGCCGCGGGGGACAGGGCCCGGACCCGCGCGGCCAGGTGCTCGATGTCATTGCCGCTCGCATCGAAGCGGTTGACGAGGATCCGTCGGGCGCGGTCGCGTCGATGGGCGACACCCTGCAGCTCGCGCTCGAGAAGGTTGTGGAGCACGCGGTTGCTGCGTCCCCTCAGTCCGGCGACGAGGCGTACCTGTTCCGCCCACGAGGGCACCACTCGCTTAGCGGCATCGGTGGGAGTGGACGCCCGAAGGTCGGCGACGAAGTCGACCAGCGGCGCGTCCTGCTCGTGACCGATGGCGCTGACGACCGGGGTGCGGCAGGCGGCGACCGCGCGCACCAGGGACTCGTTGCTGAACGGGAGCAGGTCCTCCACCGAGCCGCCACCGCGGGCGAGCACGATGACGTCGACCTCCGCCAGGGCGTCGAGCTCGACCAGGGCGGCCGTGATCGCGGGCACCGCCTGGACCCCCTGGACCGGCACCTCGCGGACCTCGAAGGCGATCGCCGGCCAGCGCTCTCGGGCGTTGACGAGGACGTCCTGCATGGCGGCGCTGGCCCGACCGCAGATCAGGCCGATCCGCTGGGGGATGAAGGGGAGCGGCTTCTTGCGCTCGGGGGCGAACAGGCCCTCGGCGGTGAGCAGCTCGCGCAGCCGGGCCAGCTCGGCCAGCAGCGCCCCGAGGCCGACCGGGCGGATCTCCCGCGCGCGCATGCTCAGGGAACCGCGGGCCGCCCAGAAGTCGGGACGCGCGTGCACCACGACCCGCTGGCCCTCCGCCAGCGGCGGGTCGAGGCGGCCGAGGATCGCCGAGTCCGCGACCACCGTCAACGACATGTCGACGTCCGTGTCGCGCAGGGTGATGTAGTGGTTGCGCGCACCCGGTCGCGGCCGGTACTCGGCCACCTGGCCCTCGATCCAGACGGCGCCGAGGCGCCCGATCCAGTCACCGAGCATCCGGGAGACCGTGCGCACCGGGATCGGCGACTCGGGGCTGGTCTCCAGTGCCATGGGCCACACCCTAGGGCCGTCCGTTCGGTGGGTGGTGGTCCGCAATGCGCCCGGAGCGGGGGGTCGCGAGAGCGCCTACGATGACGGCATGACCAAGGCCAAGAAGGTGCTCCTCGCTGCCCCTCGCGGCTACTGCGCCGGTGTCGACCGCGCCGTCGTCACGGTCGAGAAGGCCCTTGAGCTGTACGGGCCGCCCGTGTACGTGCGCAAGCAGATCGTCCACAACAGGTTCGTCGTGGAGAACCTCGAGGCGCGAGGCGCCGTCTTCGTCGACGAGCTCGACGTGGTGCCTGAAGGCGCCACCGTGGTGTTCTCCGCGCACGGCGTCGCGCCGGCGGTCCACGACGAGGCGGCCGCTCGCGGCCTGAAGACCATCGACGCCACCTGTCCGCTGGTCACCAAGGTGCACTCGGAGGCGAGGAGGTTCTCGAACGAGGGCTTCCAGATCATGCTCATCGGGCACGAGGGGCATGAGGAGGTCGTCGGGACGATGGGGGAGGCGCCCGACGCGATGATCCTCGTCGAGGACGCCGCGGCAGCGGCGACGGTCGACGTCCCCGATCCGGACAAGCTCATCTGGCTCTCGCAGACCACCCTGTCGGTCGACGAGACCGTCTCCACCGTTGACGCGCTCAAGGACCGGTTCCCGCACCTGATGAGTCCGCCCAGCGACGACATCTGCTACGCCACGCAGAACCGGCAGGGTGCGGTCAAGGCGATCGCCGAGCGATGCGACATCGTCATCGTCGTCGGCTCGGGGAACTCGTCCAACTCGGTCCGTCTGGTCGAGGTCGCCCTCGAGGCCGGCGCTCGCGACGCGGTTCGCGTCGACAATGCGGCAGAGCTCGATCCGGCGAGGTTCGCGTCGGCGCACACGGTCGGGCTCACCAGCGGCGCGTCGGTTCCCGAGCTCCTCGTCAACGAGGTGCTGACCTGGCTTGCGGGGCTTGGCTTCGACGACGTCGATGAGGTCGAGACGGCCGAGGAGACCCTGATCTTCGCCCTGCCGCCCGAACTGCGGCGCGACATCAAGGCGGCAGAGAACGCCTGACCCGGACGGGCGTTGCTAGGCGCGTCGGCGACGCACGATCACGATCACCACGGCGGCGACCGTGGCCCCGATGATCCAGAACCAGTTGTCGGCGAGGGTGAAGAACGCCACGACGGCCCGGTTGAGCAGGGATCGCTCCGCGGACCCCAGGAACAGCTGCGCGGCGGTCATGGCGGCGAGGAAGAAGGCAATCGGGGGGGTGATGATGGCGACGGTGTCGTCCTCACGACGCACCTTCAGGGCGCAGTAGACCGTGACCGCCAGCAGGGCGACACCGGTCGGCCACCCGACGTCTCCGCTAGCGACCAGGGCGTTGACGAAGCGCGACGATGAGGGTCACGCCGATGATCAGGCCGTAGACCGCGAGCGCGGTCAGCCCGCCCTGGTCGGACCGTGCCCGTGGGGTCCGTCGCGCCGGTCGGCTGTCGGACGTCGCTGCCACGGAGGTCCTCCGCCTGGTGCTCGTCGTCCGTCGTTCCGTCGTCCGGCGTAGCTGCGGGAGGGCCTAGCGGCTGCTCGGTGGGAAGCGGCACCCGCACCGGCAAGGCGTCCACGGACGCGTCGGCATCGGTGCGGGCCAGGGTGCGAAGTCGCCCGCCGTGATCGGACGTGAGTGCCAGAACGGCGGTCGTGCCGCCCTTGACGCCCTGGCTGCGGAACAGCCGGCCCGTGTCGACCGCCGACTCCGCGACGGATGGTGCGGCAGGGGGCTCCAGTTCGGCCTCGGGCCTGGCCGGAGGCCCCAATTCGGGCTCGGCCTCCGGGATGGCCTCAGCAGGTGCCGAGGGGAGACTCTCCGCGCGGAACAGTTCCGCGAAAGCCGGGTCCACGGATCCGGATCCGACCCACTCGTCGTTCGACGCCACGTGGGTACCGTACTCAACACCTTGCGGCTTCGACGGAAGCGCGGTCGATGGCCGTGGCTAGGATCGTCCGTCGTGGCCCTCACCATCGGAATCGTCGGACTCCCCAACGTCGGCAAGTCGACGCTCTTCAACGCACTGACGAAGAACGACGTCCTCGCAGCGAACTACCCGTTCGCGACGATCGAGCCGAACACCGGGGTGGTGGGGGTCCCTGATCCGCGCCTGGACGATCTCGCGAGGATCTTCGGCTCCGAGCGGATCCTGCCGGCGAGCGTGGTCTTCGTGGACATCGCCGGCATCGTCAAGGGCGCGAGTGAGGGCGCTGGCCTCGGCAACAAGTTCCTGGCGAACATCCGCGAGTCCGACGCGATCTGTCAGGTGCTTCGCGCGTTCACCGACGACGACGTCATGCACGTCGAGGGCAGGGTGTCGCCCGAGAGCGACATGGAGACGATCAACACCGAGCTGATCCTCGCCGACCTGCAGACCCTCGACAAGGCGCTGCCCCGCCTGCAGAAGGAGGCGCGCCTCGACAAGAGCAAGGCGTCCGTCCTCGAGGCGGCCGAGAAGGCACGCGAGCTCCTCGACGCCGGCACGACCGTGTTCGCCTCGGGTCTCGATCCGGCCCCGCTGAAAGAGCTGTTCCTCCTGACGGCCAAGCCCTTCCTCTACGTGATCAACGTCGACGAGGAGGAGCTCGGCGACGAGGAGTTCAAGGCGCGCATGCGGGAGATGGTCGCGCCGGCCGAGGCCGTCTTCCTGGATGCCAAGCTCGAGGCAGAACTGGTTGAGCTGCCCGAGGACGAGGCTCTGGAGCTCTTGCAGTCGGTGGGTCAGGACGAGTCCGGCATCCATGCGCTGGCCCGCGTCGGCTTCGCGACGCTCGGCCTGCAGACCTACCTCACCGCCGGGCCCAAGGAGGCACGCGCGTGGACGATCCCCAAGGGGGCGACCGCGCCGGAGGCTGCGGGAGTGATCCACACCGACTTCCAGAAGGGTTTCATCAAGGCGGAGGTCGTGTCCTTCACCGACCTCGTCACGTTCGGATCGATGGCGGACGCCAAGGCCAAGGGCAAGGTGCGCATCGAGGGCAAGGACTACGTCATGGCGGACGGCGACGTCGTGGAGTTCCGCTTCAACGTGTAGCTCCAAGGGTGAGACCTGGAGGTCTCAAATGGACGTGCGACAGCGCATTGCCAGTAGGCAGGGCGGCTTTGTCCTCTTCGGCGTGACTCCGCCACGTCGAACCACCCCGCCCGACGAAGTGCAGCGGATTGCTGACATCACGCTGGAGCGACTGGCGTCGGTTGATGTCGATGGCCTGGTGCTCTATGACATTGATGATGAGAGCGACAGGAATCCTGGGCCGCGCCCCTTCCCGTACCTCCCGACGATGGATCCAGCGGACTTCTTTGGGGACTGTCTCGGCGCGTGGGGCAAGCCGGTCATCGTCTACCGATCGGTCGGGAAGTACTCGGAGGCAGACCTCACCGAATGGCTGCTGGAGCAGGATCCGGAACGGGTGCTGAGCGTCTTCGTCGGAGCCCCAACGCGCGAACGGTCGGTTCTGACTGACTTGCGTTCAGCCCAAGCCGTGTGGCGCAGTACCCGCCCAGAACTCCTCCTCGGCGGTGTGGCAATACCCGAGCGACATATGACGGGCAGTCACGAGCACCTCAGGCTCATCGCCAAGCAAGCCAACGGCTGTGCCTTCTTCGTCTCGCAGGTTGTGTACGACGTCAACGCTTCAAAGGATCTTGTGTCGGACTACTTCGACGCCTGTGGCGAACGGTGGGCTGTCTCCGATTCCCTTCGTGTTCACGCTGTCGGTCTGTGGATCACTGCGCACTCTTGAGTTCCTTCAATGGCTCGGAGTGAACGTGCCGAAGTGGATCCAGAATGACCTGAGGAACGCTCAGGATGCTCTGGCTGCGTCGTACGATCAATGTCTTCGGACTGCCCAGGAACTCGCAGAGTTCTGCACAAGACTGGGAGTGCCGTTCGGGTTCAATGTCGAGAGCGTCTCGAATCGTCGAGAAGAGATCGAGGCTTCGGTCCAACTCGCCTCGGAGCTGAGTCGGAGGGTGGCGTCGTGGGACGGGTGATCATGGCGGCCTCCGTGTCGCTCGACGGGTTCATCGCTGACGTCGACGACGGCGTAGGAGGTCTGTTCGACTGGTATGGGAATGGTGACGTCGCCGTGACCATGGGCGATGCCGAACGCGTCTTCCACGTGAGCGAGGCGAGTGCCTCGTACATCCGGTCCCTGGGCAGCGTCCGAGCCGCCGTTATCGGCAGGCACCTGTTCGACATCACCAACGGCTGGAACGGAGTGCCGGCAGCGGGCGACCACGTATTCGTGGTGACCCACCACCCACCTGACGATTGGGACTTCCCGGACGCTCCCTTCACCTTCGTGACCGACGGCGTCGCCAGCGCCGTCGCGCAGGCGCGGGCAGCCGCGGCTGACGGGGACGTGTCGGTGAACGCAGGTGACGTGGGCGGGCAGGCGCTCGCGGCCGGCCTGGTCGACGAAGTGCAGCTGAGCCTGGTCCCGATCCTCCTCGGTGCGGGCAAGCGCTTCTTCGGAGCGGGCCCGGGAGCCCAACGGATGCTGGAGAATCCGACGGTGATCCAAGGGGATCGAGTCGTCCACCTGACCTACCGTCTGCGAGCGCGGTCATGAGTGGCGATGTCAAGTCAATGCTGATCCTCATCTCCGGTCCCGTACATGACGGGCACCGACGGAGACGAGGCGAGGATCCGCGCGAACCTCGAACGCATGGAGGCAATGGCGCTGCCACTGTACGAACGAGGCCACCTGGCGATAGTCGCCGAGTGGCTGTCCTGGCCGGTCATCCTGCAAGCGGGTGGCACCGACCACGCATCACCTCAGTTCGCCGAGTACCAGTACCCCGCGGCACATCGATTGCTGGCGAAGTGCGATGCGGTGTTCCGGATCCCCGGCGAGTCACGGGGGGCCGATCTCGAATGCGAGCTGGCACGGACGATGGGCCTGACCGTCTACACGAGACATCGCCGATGTGCCGCTCGCGGTCGGCCAGCAGTGAGCCCTGTGTAGGTTTCTCGCCATGCCTGACAACTTCCTGTACTCGGTCGAGCGCGTGTTCGACAGTCCCGTCGCGACCGTATGGGCGGCGTGGACCGATCCCGTCTCGCTGGAGGCGTGGTACCACCCGACCGCTCTCCTCAACGTCCCCGGATCGGTGACGTCAGATGCAGAGGTGGGCGGCGCATGGTCGGTAGCGGTGGCCGTGCCGGAGCACGACTTCGTCGCCTACTTCTTCGGCCGCTACACCGACGTGGTGGAGAACGTCCGGCTCGAGCACACGATGCTCTACACCGTGTCGGGCGATGAGTTCGCGGCGCGCGACGAGTCCGGACCCAGCCACATCGTCATCGTCGACTTCGAGGGTCGGGACGGGTCCACCTGGGTGCGATTCGCTCAGTACGGCGAGCTCCCCGGCGGCGAGCCGGATCGGGCGAAGGCCGGCATGGAGAGCTACTTCGACTCGCTTCAGGCGTTCTTGGCCTGAGGATCGAGACCTGGTGCAGCCGGGAGAGGTGCTTCTTCGGACGTCGCGACTTGTCCTGCGCCAGTTCACGGATGGCGACGTCGACGACCTCACCGCCCTCGACTCGGATCCGGAGGTGATGCACTTCATCACCGGTGGGCTGGCCACGCCGCGGCGCGAGATCGAGGACGAGATCCTTCCCCGATGGCTGCGCTACTACGAGGAGTCCGACGCGACGGGATTCTGGGCGGCCGATGCACGTGATTCAGGTCGATTTGTCGGCTGGTTCCACCTGCGGCCAGGGGAAGGGCACTCAGCGGCCGAGCCAGAGCTCGGATACCGACTCTGCCGAGACCACTGGGGCAAGGGCCTGGCAACCGAGGGCGCCCGGGCGGTGATCGACCTCGCATTCGCTGGTGACGACGTGCAGCGGGTGCTGGCCGAGACGATGGCCGTCCACGTCGCATCACGGCGAGTGATGGAGAAGGTGGGGATGACGCTCGTTCGTGAATTCCGCGCGGACTGGCCCTATCGGATCCCGGGAGACGAGTTCGGGGACGTCGAGTACGCCATCGACCGCGCCGACTGGGAGCGGCAGCTCAGCTCGTCGTCGACGCCAGGTACCTGCTGATCCCCTCGACCGTCTCGTCGGCGATCTCCTGGATCGGTCGGCCGGTGGTGGACAGCGTGAACAGGACGTAGCCGATGGAGATCCCGGGGCGCCCGCCGGCGATCGTGGCCTGCACGCTGCCGTCCGTCACCGTGGCGAGGATGCAGGTGGGCGGGTGGTGGACGCCGCGCAGCCCGCGTGGCTGGTGCCCGAACACGACAACCGAGACCGCATCGCGACCGACCTGGGCGATGCCGCCTTCGCGTGGCACCCACTGCAGGGCGGTGGCGTAGATGAGGTCTCCGAGTTCCTGGGCTGTCGACATGGAGTGATGGTAGGACGAGTCGATAGCCTCGGACCATGACCACGCAGCCACCCGAGCCGACCGATCCGGTCGCGGACGCGCTGCGCATGCGTGCGTCCGACGCCGACCGAGAGAAGGTGGCCGGGGTTCTGCGCGACGCGTACGCGGACGGACGCCTGAACCACGCCGAGTACGACGAGCGGCTGACCGAGGTCTACAAGGCGGCCACCTATGGAGATCTCATTCCGGTGATGCGCGACCTGCCCGTGCCTCCCGGCACGCTGGCGGTTCCGCCGACGAACGGCGTGCAGGTGCCCGGAGCGCCGACCCCCGGCACGCCCTTGGTCCGGCCGGGAGCGGCAGGCACGGCAGACGTCAGCCCCTTGGCCATCTTCGGCGAGGTCAAGCGGGTCGGCGTCTGGACGGTGCCCGCAGAGTTCAACGCCACCTGCATCTTCGGTGGCGGGCAGCTCGACTTCACGCAGGCGATCCTCACCGGCCAGGAGACGATCCTGACGGCCGTGTGCCTGTTCGGCGGGCTGGAGATCATCGTTCCCGAGGGGATGATCGTGCGCAGCGAGGCCGTGGGCATCTTCGGCGGTGTCAACGTGCCGTCGACCGGGGGAGCGCCCGATGCCCCTGTCCTGGTGATCAAGGGCGCGGCCATCTTCGGCGGCATCGACGTGAAGCTCCCGAAGCCCAAGCGGGGGCGCATCAACCGCTGAGTTCCCGTAGGGTCCGCTCATCGTGGGGTCATGCACGGCCAAGCCGAACGGGGAACGGGCATGAGCCAGGGGCGCAATTCTCGGATCATGCATTGCTTCGTCGCGACGGCACTGGTCGGTGGCGCCCTCGCCGGCTGCACCTCGAGCCCGGCTTCGGGCGACGGAGCATCGTCCCCCGCAGCGTCGTCGTCGGTCTCTGAGGGCCTCGCGGCGGTGAAGGCATTCGCCGCGTTGCCAGCCGGAGGAGCAGCAGGCTCAGTTGGCTGCGGTGACCGAGAGCATCGATCGGCAGCTCATCACGATGTCGGGTCTCGAGAAGGAACTCGGGAGTGCCGCGAAGGCCGATGCCGCGTACGCGGCGCTCAGCGCCAAAGCCCGGCAGTTCGCGCAGAGCCAGGTTGATCAACCTGACTTCGGGCGGTTCGGTGCCTTCATCCCTGCGGGTGACGCTCCCACGATGGGCGGCATGATGTTCGGGAACTTCATGATGGGCAACCTCATGCAGGACGCCGCCGTGTCGGCAGCCAAGGACGTGGCGCCGGGAAGCCAAGACAGGCCCGGAGTCAGAAGCCCTTGGCCACCCTCCGGAGGGTGCCAAGGGATCGATGACGGTTGAGGGCGACCTCGCGAAGTCGACGCTGGGCGTCGAGGGCGAGTTCACGGCCGAAGGCATCACCGGCAAGCTCAAGACGGCCGTCACCGTCGCGCCGTGTCCGGATCCCAAGGGCCAGTTCACGTCCAAGACGACGATGACCGCTTCCATCACCAGCGGGGGCGGGAGCACCGGCTCGAACCTGACCATCGAGATGGAGATCAAGGGCCAGGTCGACGACGATGCCGATCTGGTTTCCTACGACGTTGATACCCGTACGCAGTCGGCGAAGTTCGAGAACTCGAAGGGTCAGTACGCCGACCAGACGGTCGGCTGGACGGTCACGGGCAACGACCAGGGGAACTACCGCGGCAAGGTCAATCGCACTGGCGGCGCCGTCACGGACCAGTTCGTCACGGATCAGGGTCGGTGGTCGATGTTCACGGCGATGATGATGCAGAAGAAGGCGGTTGATGCCGCCAAGAATGGCTGGCAGTCGGGCCGCTGCGTCACGCTCGAGCCCACTACCGACCCCAGCAAGCGGAAGGGCCTCAAGCCGTCGACCTCCGTCTCGATCAGCGCCGCCCCGCGCAGCAAGATCGACGGTGGCCCCGTCGGCGGCACGGTGACGGCGCAGCTCAACGGCGACACCTCGGTCGATCCGGTGGGCACCAAGGTGAAGGCCGACGCGAAGTTCACCTACGTCGCACCTGCCGAGAAGGACAAGTCGGCGACCGTCGCGCTGGAGGCCCGGTCCAAGCGCGGGGTCGCGAAGGCCGACGTCGTCTTCGACACCAAGAACAGCGCGTACGAGATCAGTGGCACGATCGCCTCGGTGCCGGCCGGCATCAAGGTCACCGGCAAGACCTGCGACGTGACGAAGCCGTTCACTGCCGAGACGTCCGGTGACGCCATCGGCGCCTTCACCTTCACGCCCGCCGACGACTGCCTCCGGCACTGCCGTGTTCAAGGGCAAGGTCAGCAATGCCCCCTTCAAGATGTCCGGCGGTGGCAAGTACACGATCGCGGCCGCCCCGGACGGATCGTCGTCGACCCTCAACTTCTCGTGGAAGTCGACGATCCACATCCCGGTCGTAGGCAGCCAGACGCGCAGCGGGCCAGTGTCCCTGACTCTTACACCGATCGCTCCCTGCTAGAGATCCCCAGGCACATCCTGTGGAAAAGCACTGCGGTTGCTGGGATTTCTGCGGCATGGATGTCAGACCCCTGCCCTAGTCTCAAGGCATGTCGATCGAGCGTGTGGCCGAGCTGGAGCGGGAGATCGCCCGACTGCATGCCCTCCAGGCCGATGCGCTGGTCGCCGTCGCCTCCGCCGATCGGGTGATCGACGAGTACGTCGTCCTTGATCGCATGAGCCACGAGGAGCGGGCCGTTCGGATCGCGGATGCAGTCCGGGAGGAGGTTGCCGCGGCGCTGCGTTGGTCTCCCGCGACGGCGCAGCGCAGGATCGATGTCGCGCGACTCCTGGCCGGTCCGCTTGGCTGCGACGAAGTCCGCCTTGGCTGATGGTGCTATCAGCCCGAGCCACGTGCACGTGATCACCGAGGCAGCGAGCAGGTTGCCGGGCCGGCATGCGCGCGACGAAGCCGAGCGAGAGATGTTCGCCGACGGGTGCGCGGCGCTTGAGCGACGGGTGCTGCCCGTGGCGACGTCCGCAACGCTGGCCATGACTCGCGCTGCAGCGCGCCGGGCCGTTCGCGCCATCGACGCGGACGGCGAATTCCGGCGTCGCAACGCAGCCCTGTGCACGCGGCAGGTCAACGTGTGGGACGACCTCGACGGCATGTCCACCTTTGTGGCGCGCATGACCACGGAGTCCGCGCATGCCGTGTTGACCGTCATCGACACGCTCGCCCATGATCCGGACCTTGCGACCTCTTGTGGAGCCACGATGGGGGAGCGTCGGGTCGAGGCGTTCGCGCAACTGGTTCTCGGCGCTGCCGGGCACCCGTGCGGCTGATGGTTCGGCGCCACGGCTGGAGGCGCGACTCGACGTCGTCGTCGACCTGCCGACGCTGCTCGGCCTGGCCGCCCGCGCCGACGACGGCGCCGAGGCGAGCAACTCCAAGGCCTCGGCGGGCATCGAGATCCGAGGGGCAGGTCCGATCGGGGCTGACGCGCTGCGCGACCTGCTTGCCGATCCCGCGATCGCCGTGACCATGCGTCGCCTCGTCGCCGACCCACTGACTGGGCACCTGCTCGACCTGGGTCGTCGCACCTACGAGGTGTCCGATCGGTTGCGTGCCTACCTCGTGGCCCGCGATGAGACGTGTCGCTTCCCTGGGTGCGGCCGCCGGGCCTCCCGCTGCCAGGTCGATCACGCCGAGGCGTGGGACGACGGGGGCCCTACGTCGATCGAGAATCTCGGCGCGCTGTGTCTGCGCCACCATCAGCTGAAGACGCATCGGAGGCTGGCGGATCCTGCGCAGCGAGCGCGATGGCTCGTGCGTCTGGGAGTCTCCGGCCAAGCGCAGGTACGAGCGCCGCGCGAGGGCGGCACTCCCGCCACAGCCGCCGCCGGTCGTCATCGACGTCCTGCCCGACCCGCCGCCCTTCTGACGACTCGCCGCACTTCCGCGGACTCGCCGATCAGAGGCCGCGCAGCCGATACGCGTCCTGACGACCCGGATCGACGGTCAACCCCTTCTTCTTGCCTCGGCGCAGGCCGGCCAGCACGAGCATCGGCGCCTGCGCGTGCTGCCGCACCTCGATGATCGGCCGCTCCAGCCACGTACTGAACTGCTCGGCCCCGGTGGCGTCGACCATCACGCCCTCCGGCTCCTCGGACCAGATGGCGGTGACGAGCGCTTCGCGGCCGAAGTCCAGGCAGGAGTCGTCGGCGTCGAAGACCACGGGCTCGGCGAGCACGATCTCGCGACCGAGCGCGTCGATGGCGAATCCGGTGCCGACCTCGACGCGCGAGTCCACGATCGACACTGTGAGTCCCTCGACGACTCCCGCACCCGACTGCTCGGTTGCCCAGGTACCGCATGCCGCGGTGGTAGTCCTGGTCCTGCCCGAGGTCGGCGGCGGTGAGCAGCCTCCCCTCGAAGTAGTGCGTGCGTCGGGCCGGCTGCTGGAAGTCCCAGCGCAGTGGTACGTCGGTCATCGTTCCTCCATGGGTCAGGGCTTCCAGAGCCGCTCGAGCGTCGGGTCGTCGACGACGGCGTTCTTGAGGGCGAGGCGCGCCACGGTGCGGCGGCCTTTCGCCGTGGGATCCTCGGCGACCCATTCCCGGATGGCGGCGAGGACGAGGTCGGGGTGTGCCCGCCAGACATCGCGCATCGCATTGCCTACGGACTTCTGCACGTAGGGGCTCTCGTCGCCGCGAAGGGTCCCGAGCAGGGCTACCGCCTGCTCCGGGTGGTCGTGGAAGTAGGGGCGGCGCGCGTCCGTCCATCGGCGCAGGCCCTCGGACACGGTGCGACGAACGTTCGCATGTCCTGACGCCAGCCATCGGCGGATCTCCGGGAGAGCGGCCTCGTACCCGACGGCGGCGCAGTAGTCGTCGAACGCGAATGCCAGGCCCTCGTTGATCTGCCAGTCCGGCTCGGAGTCCGCGAACGCACGGAGGGCGTCAAGCGCGCGAGGGTCGCTGCCCGCGAGCGATCCGATCGCGCAGACGGCGAAGAACCTGGGTTCCCACTCGGAGCGGCCGAACATGTCCACGAGCCGATCGACTGCGCCGGACGGCGGTTCGGCGGCGTAGGCCACGGCGGCCTTGCGCACGGCGGGCCACGTCAGGCCGATGACGTCGGGGTCCTCCATCGTCAGCCCTGCTGCACCGCAGTCTTCGGTGCGGGCGGGCGAAGGCCCTCGGAACGCAGTTCGAGCTCAGCCAGAGCGCGAGTGACGCGCGCGTCGCCCCTTCGCCACGCAGCAGCGGGATCGGGATCGATCCTCACCAGGACAGTCAGCGGCTGACGGGCGAGCGCCCGCAGGGCGAACAGGTCGAGGTCGTCGCTGCCGTGGGCGAGCTCACGGGCCGCCGTGGCCTTGCGGATGAACGCGATGCGGAACGGGATCCAGAAGATCGCGTACGACGCGATGGCCAGGAAGGCGAGCGCGATCGACAGGAACAGGGCGAGCTTGGACACCGCGTCCGCTTCGGAGGCGCCGGCCGAGGCGATCGCTCGCGCCGCGTCCCCCATCCCCTGGAACGGCGAGGCGAGCGAGTCGCCGACGACCGGGAGGCCCGACACCGACTGCCCGGCGCTGTCGATGCTGCCGGCCAGGCTGGTGGCTCCGTCGGCCATGGCCTGTCCTGGGGTCGCGAGGTTCATGACGAGCCCGTGCAGGTGCGACGCGATCCAGATCCACAGAAGCGACCAGGCGACGAGCCCGATGTCACCGAGCAGCTGTCGGGCGCGACGGGCCGGAATGTCGGAGTAGAACTTCATCGCCACAGGATGTCATCACCGGTGGGGCGTAGTCGGCACTGGACGATTTCGGGCATTCGCGGTCCAGCCCGTAAGGTCAACGGGTGAAACTTCGTGAAGACCTCCGCAATATCGCCATCATCGCCCACGTCGACCACGGCAAGACGACCCTCGTCGACGCCATGCTCTGGCAGTCCGGCGCCTTCCGCGCCAACCAGGACGTCAACGACCGCGTGATGGACTCGATGGACCTCGAGCGCGAGAAGGGCATCACCATCCTCGCGAAGAACACGTCCGTGCGGTACGTCGGACCGGCCGCCCCCGAGGGCGGCGTCACGTTCAACATCATCGACACCCCCGGCCACGCCGACTTCGGTGGCGAGGTGGAGCGCGGCCTCGAGATGGTCGATGCCGTGGTCCTGCTCGTCGACGCGTCCGAGGGTCCCCTGCCCCAGACCCGCTTCGTGCTGCGCAAGGCGCTCCAGAAGCACCTGCCGGTCATCCTCGTCATCAACAAGGTCGATCGCCCCGACTCGCGGATCGCCGAGGTCGTCGACGAGACCTACGAGCTGTTCCTCGACCTCGACGCGACCGAGGAGCAGATCGAGTTCCCGATCATCTACACCAGCGCGAAGGCGGGCCGGGCCTCGCTGACGCGTCCGGCCGACGGCGGGATGCCGGAGGAGGAGGACCTCGAGCCGCTCTTCCGTCAGCTCCTCACGACGGTGCCGGCCCCCCGCTTCGATCCCGACATGCCGCTGCAGGCCCACGTCACCAACCTCGACGCGTCGCCGTACCTCGGACGCCTCGCCCTGTGCCGCGTCCACCACGGCACGATCCGCAAGGGCCAGCAGGTGGCCTGGATCAAGCACGACGGCTCGATCGAGCGGGCCAAGATCGTCGAGCTGCTGATGACCGAGGCACTCGACCGCGTTCCGGTGGCCGAGGCGGGCCCCGGCGACATCATCGCCGTGGCCGGACTGCCCGAGATCACGATCGGCGACACCCTCGCCGACATCGACAACCCCGTCGCGCTGCCGGTCATCACGGTCGACGAGCCGTCGATCTCGATGACCATCGGCATCAACACCTCGCCGCTCGGCGGGCGCAGCGGAACCAAGCTGACGGCCAACCAGGTGAAGCAGCGGCTCGAGGCCGAGCTCATCGGCAACGTGTCGATCCGCATGCTGCCGACCGAGCGTCCCGACACCTGGGAGATCCAGGGCCGAGGCGAGCTGCAGCTGGCCATCCTCGTCGAGCTCATGCGTCGCGAGGCCTTCGAGCTGACCGTGGGCAAGCCCCAGGTCGTCACGAAGATCATCGACGGCAAGGTCAACGAGCCGATGGAGCGCCTCTCGGTCGACATCCCCGAGGACTACCTGGGCGTCGTGACGCAGCTGATGGCCCTCCGCAAGGGGCGCATGGAGCAGATGGTCAACCACGGCACCGGCTGGGTGCGCATGGAGTACCTGGTGCCCGCCCGCGGCCTCATCGGCTTCCGCACCGAGTTCCTCACCGAGACCCGCGGAACCGGCCTGCTCCACCACGTCTTCGATCGCTACGAGCCGTGGCACGGCGAGCTCCGTACCCGGCCCACCGGCTCGCTGGTCGCCGACCGCACGGGCGCGACCACCGGCTTCGCGCTGGCGAACCTTCAGGACCGCGGCACGATGTTCGTCGGCCCGGGCACCGACGTCTACGAGGGCATGATCGTCGGCGAGAACTCGCGCTCGGACGACATGGACGTGAACCCCACCAAGGAGAAGAAGCTGACGAACATGCGTCAGTCCTCCGGTGACATCCTCGTCCCCCTCATCCCGCACAAGGTGCTGTCCCTCGAGCAGGCCCTCGAGTTCTGCCGCGAGGACGAATGCGTCGAGGTCACGCCCGGTTTCGTGCGGATCCGCAAGGTCATCCTGGGCGCCTCGGACCGTCAGAAGGCCGGCCGCGGGAAGAACAAGGGCTGAACCGATTCAGTCCTGCCTTCGGGCAGCGATGAGGCCCAACTGTTACCCCTCCGACACCTCCCGGGGGCAAAACGGGTGCATCCTGTTGGCATACTGCTACTCGCCGGTAGCGCTTCCGTTGCCGGATTCCCTCATGGAGGTTTCATGTTCACTCGACGTCGAGTGGCTGCAGCAGCTGCTGTGACCGCCGCCGCCGCTATGGTCCTGACCGCCTGTGGCGGCTCGAGCACGAGCTCCAGCAGCTCCAGCTCGGCCAGCACCGCGGCCAGTTCAGCGGCAAGTTCATCCGCCAGCGGCGCGGCCAGCGCACCGGCCAGCGCGCCTGCTTCGACCGGAGGCACGTTCTCCATCGCGTCGGAGAACCCGCAGACCCTGGTCCCCAGCAACTGCTACGACCTCTACTGCCTCAACGTCCTCAACCAGATGTTCACCGGCCTGTTCCGGTTCGTGGTGCAGGCGGACGGGACAATGGCGCCCGCAGACGACCGAGCTCGTCGACTCCATCACCACTCCTGACGGTGGCAAGACCTGGTCGATCAAGATCAAGGACGGCTGGAAGTTCACCAACGGCGAGCCGATCACCGCCCAGACGTTCGTGGACACCTGGAACTTCGCTGCGTACGCCGACAACGGCCAGCAGCTCGGCTTCGTCTTCGGCCCCTCGCAGCTCAACGTCGTCGGATACGACAAGGTCTCGACCAAGGGCGCCACGACCAAGACCCTCGAGGGCCTGAAGGTCGTCAGCCCGACCGAGCTCACGATGACCCTGGTCAATCCGCTTGGTCGAGAGCGCTGTTCTACAACTATGTCGCCGGCCCGCAGATCCTGCCGATGCCGTCGGTCGCATTCAAGGACGTCGAGGCCTACAACAAGCAGCCGATCGGCAACGGTCCGTACAAGATGGACGTGCCGTGGACGCCGAACCAGAAGATCGACATCGTCAAGAACCCGGACTACCCGGGCACGGCTGGCAATGCCGACAGCGTTGAGTTCCGCATCTACAACGATGCCAACGCCGAGTGGGCCGACCTTCAGGCCAACAACGTCGACGTGGTGCCCAACATGCCCTCGTCGGCGCTCTCGCAGGCCCCGTCGGTCCTCGGTGACCGGTACATCAACACCCCGGGCGCCCTGTCCTTCTCCTGGTACTTCTTCCCGCAGCAGGGAACGACGTACAAGAGCAAGGACGTCCGCAAGGCCATCGCGATGTCGATCGACAACGCGACGATCGACCAGAAGGTGTACTTCGGTACCCGTACTCCGGCCGACTCGTTCGCTCCGTCGACGATCCCCGGCGGCGGCACCGACGTCTGCGGCACGGCGTGCAAGTTCGACCCGGCGGCGGCCAAGGCGCTGCTGGCCTCGGCAGGCGGCATCCCCGGCAACAAGGTGCAGATCGCGGCCCTTCAGGGCAGCGCGAACACCGCGCTCAAGGCCACCTGCGACATGATCCAGGCCAACCTGGGCGTGGCGTGCACCCTGAAGCTGTTCCCCGACTTCGGCGCGATGCTCGATGCGTACGCCAAGCTGGGCCCGAACGACGCCGGCTTCATCGGCACGCTCGGCTGGGGTGCTGACAACCCGACGCTGGCCAACATGATCGCCCCGCTCTTCGGCACGGGATCGGCGTCGAACTACATCGGCTACAGCAACCCAGCGTTCGACAAGCTCATCGCCGAGGGCAACTCCGCACAGGATTCCGCCACCCAGATCGCCAAGTGGCAGGAGGCGGAGAAGGTCGTGTACGACGACTTCGTCGCCTACGCCATCGAGTTCCGCAACACGATGGCCGGCTACTCGACCAACGTGGGCAACGTCAAGATCGACCCGCAGGGCAACATCAACGTGGGTGAGATCCAGGTACTGAGCAAGAACTGATTCACCAACAGGTGGGGGCGCCCGACATGGGCGCCCCCACCTGTTGCACGATTAGCCCTGTTTGAACCAGCAGTCGGCTGAGGGGAGGGTTCGTGGGGCGCTACGCCATCCGCCGGGTGTTGCAGATGATCCCGGTCTTCTTCGGGACCACCTTCCTCCTGTACGCCATCATGTTCGCGCTGCCAGGCGACCCGCTCCGCAACCTCAGCATCGGCAAGCAGACCAACCCGGCGTACATCGAGTACATCCGCACCCAGTTCCACCTCGACCAGCCGTTCATCGTCCAGTACCTGCTCTACATGAAGGGCATCTTCACCGGAGACTTCGGGCACACCTTCAACGGCGTCCCCGTCTCCGACATCTTCGCCCAGAAGTGGCCGGTCTCCTTGACCCTCGCGCTGACCGCGTTCGCGATCGAGGTCATCTTCGGGATCGGGTTCGGCATCTGGGCCGCCCTGCGCAAGGGCAAGTTCTTCGACAACCTCTCGCTGACGGGCACGCTGGTGGTCGTCGCCGATCCCCGTCTTCGTCCTCGGCTACGTGATGCAGTGGGTGTTCGGGGTGAAGCTCCACTGGGTCGAACCGGCCGGCATCCAGGACGGCTGGCCCAAGAGCTACATCCTCCCGGCCATCGTCCTCGCCAGCCTGTCGCTGGCCTATGCACTGCGGCTCACCCGACAGTCCCTGCTGGAGGCGTTCGGCAGCGACTTCGTGAGAACGGCGCGCGCCAAGGGCCTGCCCGGGCACACGGTCATGACGCCGCTACTCGCTGCGCAACTCCCTCATCCCCGTCGTGACGTTCCTCGGAGCCGATCTGGCCACGCTCATGGGCGGTGCGGTCATCACCGAGGGCATCTACAACATCCCCGGCATCGGCCAGCAGCTGTACCAGAGCGTGCGCCTGCATGAGAGCGTCGTCGTGGTCGGCATCGTCACCGTCCTCGTCATCATCTACCTCATCATGAACCTCGTCGTCGACCTGCTCTACGGCGTCCTGGACCCGCGGATTCGCTATGAGTGACATCAACGAGGTCCGCGACAGCCACATCGAGGCGCCCGACTTCATCCCCGGCGACCAGCCGAGAACCGGCATCGACAGTGACCGGCGGACCCTCGCCGATCTTGAGCACCACACGGCTCTGGGCAACCCCCGCAGCCTGTGGGGCGACGCCTGGTACGGCCTGCGCCGCACGTGGTACTTCTGGATCTCCGCGGTGCTGGTGGTCTTCATCGTGCTCATCACGGTCTTCCCGAACTGGTTCGCCGACCAGGAGAAGACGTCCAGCCTCAGTGGCGGCTGCAACCTGATGGACTCCTTGATGCCGCCAAGCTCGGAGCACTGGTTCGGCACCGACCAGCTCGGCTGCGATGTCTACGCCCTCACCATCTTCGGCGCCCGGCCGAGCGTCATCACCGCGGTCGTGGCCACTCTCGCCACCGTGCTGCTCGGAGCGTTCATCGGCGTGATCGCCGGCTACTACGGCGGCTGGCTCGACTCGGTCCTGTCCCGCATCACCGACGTATTCTTCGGCCTGCCCATCCTCCTCGGCGGCATCGTCATCCTGACCGCCCTCGGCAGCCCCGGCATGTGGGGCGTGATCTTCGTCCTGGTGGTGCTCGGGTGGGTCACGACCACCCGCATGATCCGGTCGACGACGATCGAGGCCAAGAACCAGGACTTCGTGCTCGCTGCGCGGGCCCTCGGCGCCGGCAACCGCCGGATCATGGTCCGGCACGTGCTGCCCAACGCGATGGGTCCGGCCATCGTCGTCGCGGTCATCAGTCTCGGCGGCTACGTCACGGCGGAGGCGACGTTCAGCTTCCTGGGCCTGGGCATCCAGCCGCCGAACTTCTCCTGGGGCTCGATCATCTCCGAGGCCCAGGCCGTCTTCTTCCAGGCGCCCTGGACCCTGTTCTTCCCCGCCATCTTCCTGTCCGCGACGGTGCTGGCCTTCATCCTGCTCGGCGAGGCCGTTCACGACGCCATCGACCCGAAGACGCGGAAGTGATGACGAGATGACCGATCACCTCCTCGAGGTCGAGAACCTGTTCGTCGAGTTCTCGACGCGCGACGGCATCGTCAAGGCCGTCAACGGGATGAACTTCACCCTCAACGAGGGCGAGACGATCGCCATCCTCGGCGAGAGCGGTTCGGGCAAGAGCGTCACGGCGCAGGCCATCATGGGCATCCTCGACATGAAGATCGCGTCGATCCCCAAGGGCAGCATCCGCTACAAGGGGCAGGAGCTCGTCGACCTGTCCGAGAAGGACCACCGCAAGCTGCGCGGCAGCGACCTGTCGATGATCTTCCAGGACGCCCTGTCCGCCCTCAATCCCGTGACCTGCGTGGGCGACCAGGTCGCCGAGATGTACCGCGTCCACCAGGGGGCCTCGAAGAAGCAGGCCAAGGCCCAGGCCATCGAGGTGATGGGCCACGTCGGCATCCCGGCCGCCGCGAAGCGGTATCGGGGACTACCCGCACCAGTTCAGCGGCGGCATGCGGCAGCGCATCATGATCGCGATGATGATCGCCCTGCGGCCGAAGGTGCTCATCGCCGACGAGCCCACCACCGCGCTCGACGTCACGGTCCAGGCACAGATCATGGAGCTGCTCCAGGACCTGCAGCGTGAGACGGGCACCGGGCTGATCCTCATCACCCACGACCTTGGGGTTGTCGCATCGGTCGCGGAGCGCATCGTCGTCATGTACTCCGGGCGGGTCATGGAGACCGGCGACGTCGAGGCCATGTACGCCACGCCCGGCGAACCCGTACACGGTCGGCCTGCTGGAGTCGATCCCCAAGCTCGACGTCAAGGTGGGGCGGCTGCCGGCGATCCCCGGCCTGCCGCCGAACCTGCTGGCCGTGCCGCCGGGCTGCCCGTACCACCTGCGGTGCTCGCGCGCGATCGAAGCCTGCTTCTCGGATCCGTCACCCCCGTTCGTCGAGGTGGCGCCGGGCCACTCGAGCATGTGCTGGATCGCCCAGGAGGTGTATGCCGGTGAGCGCGTCGGCTGAGGCGGTCGTCCCGGAGACCCGATCCGGCGACAACATCATCGAGGTCCGTGACCTCGTCAAGGAGTACCCGATCGAGCGGGGCATCGTCTTCCGCAAGAAGGTCGGCACCGTGCATGCCGTCGATGGCGTGTCGTTCGACCTGAAGCGCGGCTCCTGCCTGGCCATCGTCGGCGAGAGCGGCTGCGGCAAGTCGACCATCGGCCGTCTGCTGATGGGCCTCGAGCCGCCCACGTCCGGCACCGTCACGGTCAACGGTGTCGACCTCGCCACGCTGTCCGGCAAGGAGATGGCCCGCAGCCGCCGCGACCTCCAGATCATCCTCCAGGACCCCTACACCTCGCTGGACCCGCGCATGACGGTCGGCGGCATCATCGGCGAGCCGTTCGACATCCATCCCAACGCGCTGCCGGCCGGCATGGATCGCAAGCAGGCGGTCAAGGACCTCATGGACCGGGTGGGCCTCAACCCCGAGTTCATCAACCGGTATCCCCACCAGTTCTCCGGCGGCCAGCGCCAGCGCATCGGCATCGCGCGGGCCCTGGCGCTGCGACCCAAGGTGATCATCGCCGACGAGCCGGTGTCGGCCCTCGACGTATCGGTGCAGGCCCAGGTGATGAACCTGCTGATGGACCTGTGCGACGACCTCGGACTGTCGTACGTCTTCATCAGCCACGACCTCGCTGTCGTCCGCCAGATCGCCGACACGATCATGGTGATGTACCTGGGCAAGGTGATGGAGTACGGCCCGGCGGAGCAGATCTACACCTCGCCGCGCAATCCCTACACCGCGGCGCTGCTGTCGGCCGTCCCGATCGCGGACCCCGTCATCCAGCGGGAGCGCCAGCGCATCCTGCTCAGCGGCGACCTGCCCAGCCCGGCCGATCCGCCCGCCGGTTGCCGGTTCTGCACCCGCTGCTTCCAGGTCCAGGACCGCTGCCGCACCGAGCCCCCGCCCCTGGTCGACATCGGCAACGGGCAGCTCGTCGCCTGCCACTTCCCCCTCGCCGACGCAGTGTCGGATGCCATCTCGGTCGGCTGAGCCGAATCGCCGGAGGACGTCCCCCTGACGGGGGATCGGGCCGGAGAGTGTCCGCTCAGAAGGGCCGGGTGCCGCAAAGGTCACGATTTGGTGACGTATGTGCCGGCTGGGTGATCTGGTCGGTACCTGCTGGCGACCGTGTCGTAACCTCTACCGGCTAGCGTCGATCCGATCACGCATAACGCGCTTGATCGTCGGCGCACGTTTATTGTCACGAGCAGCATCCGGTGCGAGCCGGCGGACGAAGGGCACCGGGTGAGCACTGCTGCAGTCGGCACGACGTCCGATGCCGCGTCTGCTGACGTGGTCGTCACCGGACTGTCGCTTCGGCAGCTGGCCTGGCGGCGGCTACGGCGAGACAAGGGCGCCATGTTCGCCATGTGGCTGCTGATCATCATCTTCGCCATCGCGCTGTTCGCCCCGCTCATCGTTTCGGTCCTCGGCCTCAGCCCCTTCGACTTCGACAACTCCGCGCTCGACCCCGCCACCGGCAGCCTGCCGCGCGGCCCCTGGGGCGGCATCTCTCTGGATCATCCACTGGGTGTCGAGCCGCTGACCGGTCGCGACATCATGGCCCGGCTGCTCTACGGGGCGCGCATCTCCTTGTTCATCTCGTTCACGTCGGTGTTCTTCATCGGCGTGATTGGGACCAGTCATGGGCATCCTTGGCGGGGTACAAGCAGGGGTGGGTCGACACGGTCATCGGCCGCTCCACCGACCTGCTGCTCGCCCTCCCGCAGATCCTCATGCTGATCGCGCTGAGCACGGTGATCACCCAGCGGCTCGAGGCGATCGGGCATGAGCCCGGAAGTCGCCCGAGTGGCCTACCTCATCCTTGTATTCACGTTCTTCTACTGGCCCTACCTGGCCCGGCTCATCCGCGGCCAGGTGCTGAGCCTTCGGGAGCGCGAGTTCGTCGAGGCGGCCGTTGCCAACGGCGCACCGACCCGGCGCATTCTCTTCCGCGAGATCCTTCCCAACCTCTGGGCGCCGATCATCGTGTACGTGACGATCTCCATCCCCACGCTGATCGCAGCGGAGGCGACGCTGGCCTTCCTCGGCGTCGGCATCGTCGAGCCCACGCCGTCGTGGGGCAAGATGCTGTCCGACTCGGTGCGCTACTTCGCGGTCGTCCCGTCCTATCTGTTCATCCCCGGCACCGTGCTCGTCATCGTCGTCTATGCCTTCAACGTCTTCGGCGATGCCGTTCGCGATGCACTTGACCCGCGCATGGGCCGGAACGCCCGATGACGCGACACGACGTGACTTCACCCGCACGAGGCGCTCGCGGCCTCGCACTCAGGCTTCCCGTTGACGATGGCGGGATTCCGGCCAACCTGGCCGGAGTGGGATCGCGCACCTGCGCGATCCTCGATAAGGAGGAAACACATGGGTAAGGCCATCAACAACGGCCTGCGCCTTGCGGCATTGGCCACGACGGGCGCTCTGGTGCTCGCGGCATGCGGCGGCGGCGGGTCGAGCAGCAGTAGCGCAAGCGGAAGTGGCAGCGCTGCTGCCGGGGGAAGTGGTACCGGCACCGCCGGCGGCACGATCAACGTCCTCACGCTCGATGAGCAGATCAGCCACCTCGATCCTCAGCGCGTGTACACCGGCGTCGAGATCGCGTTCCTGACCGGCTACCTCACGCGCACGCTGGTCCAGTACAAGTTCGCGCCCGGCGCAGCCGGCCTCGAACTGCAGCCGGACATGGCGACCGACCTCGGTACGTCGTCCAATGGCGCCAAGACGTGGGCGTTCACGCTCAAGGACGGCGTCACCTTCCAGGACGGGACACCCGTGACCTGCGCCGACGTCAAGTACGGCGTGTCGCGCACCTTCGCGACGGACATCATCACCGATGGCCCGACGTACGCGATCTCGCTGCTCGACATCCCGAAGGCAGCGGACGGCACCTCGACCTACAAGGGTCCGTTCAGCACCGATGCGGCCAACGACACTGCCTCGTTCGACAAGGCTGTGACCTGCTCGGCCGACGGCAAGACGATCACCTTCAACCTCGTCCGTGCGGCTGGCGACTTCCCGTACACGATGACCCTCCCCGCGTTCTCCCCCGTGCCGAAGGCCAAGGACACCGGTGAGAAGTACGACGACGGCTTCGTCGCGACGGGCCCGTACAAGATCCAGGAGTACACCAAGGGCCAGAAGATGGTCCTCGTGCGCAACGAGAACTGGAAGAAGGACTCGGACTCCTACCACCCGGCCTACCCGGACAAGGTCGTCCTCTCCTTCGCGATCGACGCCGCTGCGATCGACCAGCGTCTCATCGCTGACGCCGGTGACGACCAGACCGCCGCGCAGATGCGTGGCCTGCAGCCCGAGAACCTCGCCACCGTGTTCAGCGGCGGCGACCCCCGGTTCAAGGACCGCTCCGTCGACGCTCTGGACCCGTACGCGCGCTACATGGTCATCAACACCAAGCTGGTCCCGAACCTCAAGCAGCGTGAGGCCATCGCGGTCGCGGTGAACCGTGCGGAGATCCTCGCCGCTCGTGGTGGCGACTTCGCCGGCATCCTCGCCGACGGCGTCGTCAAGCCCAACCTCGCACTCGACTACGCGCCCTCGGGCATGTGGGAGACGATGTTCGGCCAGAAGGTCCCCGACACCGGTGACCCGGAGCTGGCGAAGAAGCTCATCGCCGAGTCGGGCGAGCCGATGAAGGAGCTCACCTACCAGTACATGAACACCCCTGTCGACGAGAAGATGGCCGTGTCGTACCAGTCGGCGCTGGCCAAGGCCGGCATCACGGTCAAGCTCGAGCCGATCGAGGCCGGTCAGTACTACGCGATCGTCCAGGACCCGAAGAAGGCCAAGGAGCTCATCCGCTCCGGCTGGGCGCCGGACTGGCCGAACGCGTCGAGCGTCCTGCCTGAGCTGTTCAGCACCAAGGGCGGCTTCAACATGGGCCTGGTCAACGACCCGACCTTCGAGAAGAAGACCGCTGACGCTCTGGGCATGACCGACCGCACCGCACAGGGCAAGGTGTGGCAGGAGCTCAACAAGTACGCGATGTCGCAGGCGTGGGTCGTGCCCACCGTCTTCGGCAAGACCCAGTACCTGTGGGGCTCGAAGGTCGGCAACGGCTACATGTGGGATCCGTACGGCTCGATGGCGTTCGGTGACCTGTACGTCAAGAGCTAGCAGCACGCAGTGGTGGCCCCGGGGGCGCATGCCTCCGGGGCCACCACGTGACTCGATCCGATTCGACTCGACCTCAGGGATTAGGAACTAGCACACGTGAGCGGTTATGTGGTCAGGCGACTGCTGACCGGGATCCTGATCCTGATCCTGCTCAGCATGTTCGTCTTCCTCCTGTTCAGCTGGCTCCCGGCTGATCCGGCCGCCCTGACCTGCGGCAAGGCCTGCACCCCGCAGATCATCGAGGCGAACCGAGTGCGCCTTGGCCTCGACCTGCCGCTGTGGCAGCAGTACTTCGAGTTCGTCAAGGGCATCTTCTTCGGCCGCACCTACGGCTCCGGCACCGCAACGTTCGAGTGCCACGCGCCGTGCCTGGGCTACTCCTTCCGCCGTGGCGAGGAGGTGACCCCGCTGATCCTCAAGGCGCTTCCGGTGACCATCTACCTCGCAGTCGGCGCCTTCATCATCTGGATCTGCGCTGGAGTCCTCCTCGGCATCTACGCGGCGCTGAGGCGTGGCCAGTGGCAGGACAGGGTGACCCTGGGGGCCGCCCTCGTCGGCTACTCGTTCCCGTCCTTCTTCATCGGCCTGCTGCTGCTGTTCTTCGTGGTCATCAAGTGGCAGCTGCTGCCCTACCCGGACTACGTTCCGCCCACGGAGGACCCTCTCCAGTTCCTGCAGACGATGATCCTGCCGTGGATCACCCTTGCGCTTCTCTTCGCTGCGTTCTACATCCGCCTCACGCGCAACCAGATGCTCGACACCCTCGGCGAGGACTACATCAGGACCGCACGATCCAAGGGGATGACCGAGAGCCAGGTGATCCGCAAGCATGCGCTTCGGGCCGGGCTCACTCCGATCGTCACGGCCGCGGGGCTCGACCTTGCTGGCCTCCTCGGCGGCGCCGTCGTCACCGAGACGATCTTCACGCTCCCGGGCCTGGGCCGACTCGCGCTCCAGTCTGTGGCTGACTCCGACCTGCCCGTGATCACGGCATGCGTGCTCGTGGCCGGTTTCTTCATCGTGATCGCTAACCTGATCGTCGATCTGCTCTATGCCGTCATCGATCCCCGCGTGAGGCTGTCATGACCGACTACGTGCGCGTGGAGAACCTCCAGGTCAGCTTCCCGACCGAGGACGGGCTCGTGCATGCCGTCGACGGAGTCAGCTTCAGCGTCGATCGCGGCAAGACGCTGGCCATCGTCGGCGAGTCCGGCTCAGGCAAGAGCGTGACATCACAGGCGCTCATGGGACTGGTGAACAAGCGGAACGCCCAGGTCGAGGGTCATGCGTGGGTCGGCGACAACGAGCTGATCAGCGCGTCGGACGACGAGCTGCGAAGCCTGCGGGGCTCGTCGATGAGCATGATTTTCCAGGACCCGTTCGCGTCCTTGCACCCGTTCTACCGGATCGGCAAGCAGCTCGTCGAGGCCGTGCGCGTGCATCGCAGCATCTCCAAGGACGATGCCCGCACCGAGGTCCTGCGCATGCTCGAGAAGGTGGGGATCCCCAACCCCGAGCGACGCATCGACGACTACCCCCATCAGTTGTCGGGCGGCATGCGTCAGCGCGTCATGATCGCGATGGCGCTGATCAACGGCCCGTCCCTGCTCATCGCGGACGAGCCGACGACGGCGCTCGACGTCACCGTGCAGGCGCAGATCATGGAGCTCCTCAACGAGCTGCAGGAGCAGTACAACACCGCCATCATCCTCATCACCCATGACCTCGGCGTGGTCGCTGACGTCGCTGACGAGGTTGCGGTCATGTATGCGGGCCGGTTGGTGGAGCGCGGCTCCCTTCGCGACATCTTCTACTCGCCCCAGATGCCGTACACGGTGGGTCTGCTGTCGTCCGTGCCGCGATTGGATGCGATCAGCGATCGGCTCACGCCGATCGCTGGGCAGCCGCCGTCCCTGATCAACCTGCCGAGCGGGTGCGTGTTCCAGCCGCGCTGCGGGGCGGCCGCCTGGCTGGGCGACGACCGGTGCGCGACGGTCCGCCCCGAGCTCCTGTCGATCACGTCGAGCCACGCTGTCCGCTGTCACCTCGACGCGGAGCAGCGCCGCCGTTTCGCCGAGGAGAGCCTTGCGGCTGTCGTCGGTCCATCCGGAGGAGCGGCATGAGCGCCCCCGTCGTCGGTGCTGAGCCGATCCTGCACGCGGAGGGCCTGGTGAAGCACTTCCCGATCACCAAGGGCGGTCTCCGCAAGAAGGTGATCGGCACGGTGAACGCGGTCAACGGGGTGAGCCTCGGCGTTGCTCCGGGCGAGACCCTTGGGCTGGTCGGCGAGTCCGGGTGCGGAAAGTCCACCGCCGGGCGCACCCTTCTGAAGCTCATCGATCCCACGGCCGGCAAGATCTTCTACGAGGGTCGCGACATCACCGGTCTGTCCCGGCACGACATGGTGCCACTTCGCCGTGAGATGCAGATGATCTTCCAGGACCCGTTCTCCTCGCTCAACCCGCGGCATACCGTCGGTGCGATCATCGCTGCGCCCTACGAGGTGCAGAAGATCAACCCGACCGGCGGGGTCAAGCGTGCCGTGCAGGAGACCATGGAGCGTGTCGGCCTCAATCCGGAGCACTACAACCGCTATCCCAACGAGTTCTCCGGCGGACAGCGCCAGCGCATCGGGATCGCCCGCGCCGTGACGCTGCGGCCGAAGGTCGTCGTGTGCGACGAGCCCGTGTCGGCCCTCGACGTGTCCATCCAGGCCCAGGTCGTGAACCTCCTGCAGGACCTGCAAAACGAATTCGGCATCGCCTACGTCTTCGTGGCGCACGACCTGTCTGTCGTGCGGCAGATGTCGCATCGAGTCGCTGTCATGTACCTGGGCAGCATCGTCGAGATCACCGATCGACAGACGCTGTACGCATCGCCGCTGCACCCGTACACGCACGCGCTGATGTCGGCGGTGCCGGTGCCCGATCCCGACGTCGAGGAGACTCGGGAGCGGATCGTCCTGCAGGGTGACCTGCCCAGTCCGATCAACCTGCCCGCCGGGTGCGTGTTCAACACGCGCTGCTTCCGTGCCCAGGACCGCTGCCGGGTCGAGGTCCCCGCCCTCGTCGAGTTCGCGCCGGGCCACCAGGTCGCCTGCCACTTCCCGGTCATCGAGAGCCTCGGCTCGGACCTGATCGTCGGCCCCAACCCGGGCATCGTCGAGTTGGAGGCCCCGATAGTGCAGTCGCCGAGCGAGGTCATCGCCGATGTGGAGTCCGCGGGGTCGTCACGCCCGGAGGGCGTGGACTTCACGTCACCGGACTTCAGGTCAGATGACTGGTGAGGAACTCGACTTCGAGCCGCAGCAGGTTCTCGGCGACGACCTCTTGAGGGGTCATGTGGGTGACGCCCGTCAGCGGCAGGACCGCATGCGGTCGGCCGGCCGCGAGCAGGGCGCTGGAGAACTGCAGCGTGTTCGCCGACATGACGTTGTCGTCGGCGAGACCGTGGATCAGCAGTAGCGGACGAGTCAGCCGTGGTGCCCGCGGCAGCAGTGAGTTGGCGTCGTACACCTCGGGCTGCTCATCCGGATGGCCGAGGTAGCGCTCCGTGTAGGCCGTGTCGTACAGCCGCCAGTCGGTGACGGGCGCGCCGGCGACCGCCGCGTGGAACACGTCCGGTCGCTCGAGGACGGCGAGAGCCGCCAGGAATCCGCCGAACGACCAGCCGGTGATGCCGACGCGGGTCAGGTCGAGGTCGGGGTGGTCCGCCGCCAGGCCCCGCAGCGCACTGACCTGGTCCTCGAGCACGACGTTCGTGAGGTCGTGGTGGACGGCGAACTCCCACGATGGGCGCAGCCCTGGAGTTCCACGCCCGTCGACGACAACGACGGCGAAACCCTGGTCGGCCAGCCACTGGTCGGTCGCGAAGGCGAGGGCGGAGTGCGTGACTCGCGTGCCGTGCGGCCCGCCGTAGGGAGCCATCACGACGGGGAGCGGGCCGGATCCCTGAACATGCCCGCTGGGCCACAGCACGGCCGCCGGGATCCCCCGTTCGCCCACCCGGTGGAACGCGACCACCGGGTCGACGCACGGGCGCTCGGCGAGGGAGACGATGGCGCCGCTCGTCAGGGGCAGTTGCGCACGGACGCGCACGACAGGCTCGACACTGTCGGTGGTGACCAGCACCAACGCCTCCGCTCGTCCGGCGACGGAGTTGACGGAGGCGCCCTCGGTGATCGGCACGACCGCACCGTCCACGCCGATGCGGTAGACGTGCTGCTCGCTCGGTTCCGAGGTCCCGGTGAAGAGCAGGCCCTCGGCCGACGCGTCGACCAGGGCCGAGACGTTCAGGTCGGACGGGGACAGCGGTACGTCGTCGGCGACGAGCCGATGGCTGTCCGTCGCGGCGTCGACGATCACTTCGAGAAGGCGACCGTCCGCGGCAAGGCAAGGAACGCCCGGAACCACCGTGACCCACGGCTCGGTGACCCGCTCCTTCACCACTGACGGCTCGGCGGACCCCGTCGGGAGACGAAGGATCAGCTGACGCTGCTGGTCCCGGCTGAGCACGCTGATGATGGCGCCCCGCTCGTCGTGCGCCTGCACTGTGGCCAGGTAGGGATACGCGTCGTGATCCCAGGCCACCTCGGCCCGACGGCCGTCGAGGTCCACGCGGAACAGCCGTGCCACCGGGTTCGCCGTGCCCGCGACCGGGTAGCGGTGCGGATGCGGCTCGCGCTCGGGGTGGGCGGGATCGCTGATCCACCGCACCGCCACGTCCGCCTCGTCGACGTGCTCGACGAGGAGGGCGTCGCTGGAGGGCAGCCACCACAGGCCGCGGAAGCGCCCGAGCTCCTCCGCCGCGATGAAGTCCACCAGGCCCCAGGCATCGTCGGGGCCATCGGGCTCGCACAGGGACCTCGGCTCGGAGCCGCCGTCGGTCGGGACCACGTAGACGGCGCGCTCGCTGACGAACGACGCCCACCGACCGTCCGGTGACAGCTGTGGGTCCACCACGGGCCCGGGATGGGGGAGGGACACGGCACCGGGCCGCTGGGCGTCCAGTTCGACGAGGTACGGCACCCCGTCGAGCGCGAAGACGGCCCGGCCGAGCTGTGCGTCGGCGGTGAACGCCGTGATCCCCGAGGTGGTCTCGCGCATGCGCTCGCGACGGGCCCGCTCGGCCGCGGGCAGGTCGGCCGACCCGTCGGCGAGCAGCCGGGCATCGACGACGCAGCGCTCGACGAGCGTTCCGTCGATGTCCTCGGCCACCCACAGGCTGCCGACCGGGTCGCGGCCGCCGGCACTGCGGAGGAAGGCGACCCGACGGCCGTCCGGGCCAACCCGGAACGCACGCGGCACTCCGAGCCGGAAGCGGCGGGTGGCCGCACTCTGCTGCGGGAGGTCGCCGGTCGGTTCCGTCATGGTCATCCGGGCATCGTAGGGATGGGTAGCCTTGCCTCGTGACTCGACGCCTCCTGCTGGTACACGCCCACCCCGATGACGAGTGCATCGCCACCGGCGCGACGATGGCCAAGTACGTGTCGGAGGGGGCCCAGGTCACGCTCGTCACCTGCACCCTGGGCGAGGAGGGCGAGATCCTGCTGCCGGAGCTGTCGCACCTGGCCGCCGATCAGCAGGACGCGCTCGGCGAGCACCGGCAGACCGAGCTCGCCGACGCCATGGCCGCCCTGGGGATCACGGACTGGCGACTGCTCGGCGGCCCCGGACGCTTCCGCGACTCCGGCATGGTGGGCACCCCCCCGAACGACCGCCCCGAGAGCTTCTGGCGCACCGACCTGCTCGTCGCCGCCACCGAGCTGGTCACCCTGATCCGTGAGCTCCGCCCGCAGGTCGTCGTCACCTACGACGACTTCGGCGGCTACGGCCACCCCGATCACATCCAGGCTCACCGGGTCACCCACTACGCCGTGGCGCTGGCGGAGGCCGCGTCCTTCCGTCCGGACCTCGGCCCGGCGTGGGTCGTCTCGAAGGTGTACTGGACGGCCTTCCCCCGCAGCGTCCTGCGGGCCGGGATCATCGCCATGCGCGAGCAGGGCGTCGAGGGCGACTTCGCCGCGATGGACCCCGACGACCTTCCCTTCGCCTGCGACGACGCCCTCGTCACCACGGAGATCGAGGCCAGCGCCTTCCTCGACCAGAAGATGTCCGCGCTGAGGGCGCATGGCACCCAGGTCTCCGTCGACAGCGGCTTCTTCGCGCTGGCCGACAATGTCGGCTCGAAGGCGTTCGGGACCGAGTACTACCGGCTGGTCAAGGGTGCGCGGGGCGCTGGCGAGGGCCGGGAGACCGACCTGTTTGCGGGGATCACTGAGTGATGACCCGGGTCCTCGGGGCGCTTGGCCTCGTCGTGCTCGGCCTTGCCATCGGAACGGTGGGGGCCTTCGTGCAGGCTGCCCGCTGGATCGTGGACACCCCCTGGGGGATCTGGTCGATCCCGTGGGGCGTGCGTCCTCGTCCTCATCACCCTGCTGGTCGGCATCCGCGCCGGCACGTGGGCGCTCCGGAGCCGGTGGGGCAGCTGGGCGGTCCTCCTCGGGTGGCTGGCGGCGACGATCGCCCTGTCCGCGGAGTCGCCCTCCGGGGACGTCGCACTGTCGGGCGGGAGTCGGCAGATGACGTACCTGCTCGGCGGCGTCATCCTCGGCTCGGCGGCCGCGACTTTTCCGCTTCCCGCCGCCGCGCGACGGCCGCGGAACGGCTGACCGACCTGAGGCGTCAACCTGCTCGACTGGCGCCTACGATCCGCTAGGGAATCATGAATGACGTGAAGACGGGGGAACGTGCTCGACGGGGAAGGCAACCCGTCGTGATGACGCCTGTCCTGCGGTGGATCCTCGTCGTCCTCGGCGTCATCGTCGTGGGCGTGGCTGCTCTCTACATCATGACCGGCCTGCGGTCCGGCGACACCGCCCCGCCGCGCACGAGCGTCGAGGGCGTCGACATCAGCGGCCTGAGCCCTGACGCGGCCGCCGCTGCCGTCACGGCCAAGTACGGGCCCGGGGCCCGCAAGCGACTGAAGGTGACCTCGGACGGCAAGACGATCGTGGTCAAGCCGGCGCAGGCGGGCATCCGCCTGGACGCCGCGGCATCGGTGGACCCCGCCTTCGGGCGGACGTGGAACCCGGTGACCCTCGTCAGCCACCTCTTCGGGGCGACCACGCTGCCCTTGGTGGTGACGGTCGACAAGGCCGCTCTCGACACCCAGATGCAGACCATCGCCGACGCGGTGGGACAGCCGCCGCAGAACCCGACGCTGGTGATCAAGGGCGGCGCGCCGAAGCTGACCGAGGGTCAGGTCGGCCGCGAGCTCGACACGGAGGCGACCGCCCAGGCGCTCGTCGACGCAGTGCTCAAGCCACGGGCCCCGATCCCGGCGACGGTGACCGAGGTGCAGCCCGGCATCTCCGCCGAGGCCGCGCAGCAGGCGGCCGCACTGGCCACCACGGCGGTCTCGGCTCCGGTGACCGTCAAGGCCGATGCGATCACCGCCACCATCCCCGCGTCCGACATCGCCCGGGCCCTGAGCTTCAGCGAAGGGGGCACCCAGTTCACGCCCGTCCTCGACGGCGCGATCCTGCACGCGGCGATCAAGAAGGACCTCAAGCCGCTTGAGACGAAGGGCAACGACGCGACCTTCAAGATCAAGCACGGCGCACCGGTCGTCGTCCCGTCCGTGGTCGGCAAGGGGGTCTCGGACGAGGACCTGGCCGCGGCGGTGCAGGGCGTCCTCGACAAGCCGGCCGACCAGCGGACCGTGACCGTCGGTGCGGGCGTCCGCGAGCCGAAGCTCACCACCGAGCAGGCGCAGGCGCTCGGCATCAAGGAGAAGATCTCGTCCTTCACGCAGCACTTCCCCTACGCCGCCTACCGCGTGCAGAACATCGGGGAGGCGGCCCGCCGCATCAACGGCACGATCCTGATGCCCGGCGAGACGTTCTCGATGAACGACACCATCAAGGAGCGTACGGAGGCGAACGGCTACACCAAGGGCTTCGTCGTGGGCGAGGGCGGCATCTTCGACGAGCAGCTCGGTGGCGGGGTCTCGACGGCGACCACGACGATGTGGACGGCGGCCTTCTTCGCCGGCATGGAGCGCGTGCAGACCGTCGCCCACTCCATCTACATCTCGCGCTACAAGCCGGGCCTCGAGGCGACGGTGGCGTGGGGTCTGTTCGACATGAAGTTCAAGAACACCAATCCTTATCCGGTCCTCATCACCACCAAGATGACGAACGGCTCCATGAACGCGACGTTCTGGGGCACCAAGGTCTACGACAAGATCGAGGCCGAGACCAGCAAGCGCCGTCACGACATCCCGTTCGACACGGTCTACGACCCGTCGGACAAGTGCCTGGGGCAGGAGGGCGTCGACGGCTTCTGGATCACCGTGGACCGGGTGTTCTACAAGGACGGCGCCGAGGTCAAGCGCGAGCCGATCACCACGCACTACAAGCCGGCGCCGAAGGTCATCTGCGGGAAGAAGCCCGGCTCAGCGGATTCCGGCAAGCCGAAGCCGTCGGCCAGTGCCAGCAGCGGGTCGAGCAGTCCGAGCGCGAAGCCCTCGAGCAAGCCGTCCAGCAAGCCGAAGCCGTCGAGCAAGCCGGACCCGGCTCCGACGACGCCGCCGGACACGTTCGCCAACTAGGCCCGCGTGATCTCCTGGCCGGCGGGAGTGTCGACGACGACGAAGCCGAGGCCGGCGAGCTCGTCGCGCAGTGCGTCGCTGGCCGCCCAGTCCTTCGCCGCGCGTGCCGCGGCTCGCTGATCGGCCAGCAGGGCAACGTCATCGGGCAGTTCCTCGGCCTCCGGCTGAGGGCGTCCGACCAGCCGGACGAGGTCGAGAGCCAGCACGCGATCGACGTAGGCGAACGTCTCGAACTTCGCGCCGGGCGGCACGGTGTCGTCCTTCTCGAGCTCGCGCAGGATCGTGATGGCGCGCGGGGTGTCGATGTCGTCGACCAGGGCCTCGGTGACGCGGTCGACGTAGTCGGCGGGCATGGCGGCAGAGGGGGCCGTGGCCCACAGGGCGACCTTCTGCCGCCAGCGCGTCAGGGTCGAGTCCGCGGCCTCGAGGGCGTTCCAGGTGAGGTTCATCTGCTGCCGGTAGCGATGCTGCAGCAGCGCGAAGCGCAGCGCGAGCGGGTCGAGGCCATGGGCGATCACGTCGGTGACGAGGACGACGTTCCCCGCCGACTTGCTCATCTTCCGGCCCTCGAAGAGCAGATGCTCGCCGTGCACCCAGTGCCGGACGACGTCCTTGCCCGTCGCGCTGTTGCTCTGCGCCCGCTCGTCCTCGTGGTGCGGGAAGCGCAGGTCGATCCCGCCGGTGTGCACGTCGATGGTCTCGCCCAGCAGGGCCAGGCTCATGGCGCTGCACTCGGTATGCCAGCCGGGGAAGCCGACGCCCCACGGCGTGTCCCACACGAGCTGCGTGCGGGTGTCCTGGGCCTTCTTCCACAGCGCCCAGTCCGCGTGGAAGCGCTTCGCCGGATCGACCCCGCCGTCGAAGCGGTGGCCCGGTCGCAGGTCGTCCAGCCGGTTGCCGCTGAGCTCCCCGTAGCCGGGGAACGACCGTGCATCGAAGAACACCGATCCGTCGCCGCCCACGTACGCGTGGCCGGAGTCCATCAGGCGCTGGATGAGGTCGATCATCAGATCGACCGACTCGCTGGCCCGGGGGTAGGCCTCGGCGGGCTTGATGTTCAGGGCCGACAGGTCGCGGTGGAACCGCTGCTCGTAGTCGCGGGCGATGTCGAGGGCGCTGCGACCCTCGGTGGCGGCCTGGCGCAGGAGCTTGTCCTCGGTGCCGGCCTGGCCCTCGTCCACGTCGCCCTGGCCCTCGTCCACGTCGTCCTGGCCGCGTCCGCGTCGGCCAGGCCGGTGTCGTCGGCCATGTGCCCCACGTCGGTGATGTTCTGCACGAGCCGGACCTGGAGCCCCTCGAGCTCGGCCACCCGCCGGATCACGTCGGTCAGCAGGAACGTGCGCATGTTGCCGACGTGCGCATCCCGGTAGACGGTGGGTCCGCAGGCGTAGATGGACAGCACCCCCGAGCGCGCGGTCACGATCGGGACGACGTCCTTCTGCCGGGTGTCATAGAGGCGCACGCGACCAGACTAGGGCGGCTCGACGATCGGCGGGTGGGACGGTTGTGTAAGTTGTGTCCGGACCGCAGCCGGCCTTTCCCGGCGCTCGACTTCCGGAGGCTCAGGTGACCTACGTCATCGCATTTCCTTGTGTGGACCTGAAGGACAAGGCCTGCATCGAGGAATGTCCCGTGGACTGCATCTACGAGGGCGACCGGATGCTGTACATCCAGCCCGACGAGTGCGTGGACTGCGGCGCCTGCGAGCCGGTCTGCCCGGTCGAGGCGATCTTCTACGAGGACGACGTCCCGGGCGAGTGGAAGGACTACACGGCGGCCAACGCGGAGTTCTTCGTCGACCTCGGTTCGCCGGGCGGTGCCGCCAAGCTGGGCGCCCAGGACTTCGACGCTCCGCTGCTGGCGTCGGTCCCGCCGCAAGAGCACGACCACTGAGCCCACTGGTGACGACCGCGGGCCGGCTCGCCGACCTGCTTCCGGACTTCCCCTGGGACGTCCTTGCTCCCTTCGCCGACCAGGCCCGGCGCCATCCCGGTGGCGCCGTCGACCTGTCGGTCGGCACCCCTGTCGACCCGACCCCCCCGCTGGTCCAGGACGCCCTGCGGGCTGCGGCCGACGCGCCGGGCTACCCGACCACCGCCGGACGACCCGAGGTCCGCGCCGCCTGCTCGCGCTGGCTGTCGCGGCGTCTCGACGTCGACGTCGACCCGGCGGCCATCCAGCCGGCCACCGGCACCAAGGAACTGGTGGCCTCCCTGCCTCGCCAGCTCGGCCTGACGCCCGGCACCCGCGTCGTCATTCCCCGGATCGCCTACCCGACGTACGCCGTCGGATCGCTGCTGGCCGGTCACGAGTGCGTGGCCACCGACGAGCCGGAGTCCGTCGACGACGTATCGATGGTGTGGCTGAACTCCCCGGGCAATCCCACCGGCCGCGTGCTGTCCGCGCCGCGCATGGCGCAGATCGTCGCCTGGGCGCGGGCCAACGGCGTCGTGGTCGTCAGCGACGAGTGCTACATCGAGCTCGGCTGGGACGTCGCTCCCGTGTCGGTGCTGCATCCGTCCGTCTGCGGTGACTCGCACGACAACGTCATGGCCGTCCACTCGCTGTCCAAGCGCTCGAACATGGCGGGCTACCGGTTCGGCTTCGTCGCCGGCGACCGTCGTCGCATCGCCGACCTCCTCGCGGTGCGCAAGCACATCGGGATGATGGTGCCGTCGCCGATCCAGGCTGCTGCGATCGTGGCCCTCGACGACGACGACCACGTCGAGCAGCAGCGCGAGGTCTACCGGGCCCGGCGCGACGTGCTGCGCACCGCCCTGGCGACCGCGGGCTTCCGCGTCGACCACAGCGAGGCCGGGCTGTACCTGTGGGCCACTCGCGAGGAACCCTGCTGGGACACCGTGCGGTGGTGCGCCGAGCGCGGGGTCATCGTGACCCCGGGCGACTTCTATGGTCCGGCTGGCGCCCAGCACGTCCGGATCGCACTGACCGGCTCCGACGCGGACATCGCGACGGCAGCCGCCCGGCTCGTGACCGAGTGAGATGAGTCACTCACCCGGGACCTAGGTCCGGATCGACAACGTGGGAGCGGTCGGTACGCTCCCCCTCAGGAGGTTGCCGTGTCAGAGATCGTCCTCACCTATCCCGAAGGTGAACTGCCCCTCGCCGAGGTGCCCGCCACCGTCGGAGAGTCGGGCATCAATATCGGGCCGCTGCTCAAGCAGACGGGTCGGGTGACGCTGGACCATGGCTTCCTCAACACCGCTGCCTGCTCGTCGGCGATCACGTACATCGACGGCGACAAGGGGATCCTGCGCTACCGCGGGTACCCGATCGAGCAGCTCGCCCAGCAGTCGACGTTCCTCGAGACGGCGTACCTGCTGATCTACGGCGCCCTGCCCAGTGCAGACGCCCTCGACGAGTTCAAGTTCCAGATCCGCACGCACACGATGCTGCATGAGGACCTTCGCCGGTTCTTCGACGGCTTCCCGCGCGACGCGCATCCCATGCCGGTCCTGTCGTCGGCGGTCTCGGCGCTTTCCACGTTCTACCAGGACTCCCTCGATCCGTTCGACGAGCGGCAGGTCGAGATCTCCACGATCCGCCTGCTCGCCAAGGTCCCCACCATCGCCGCCTACGCGCACAAGAAGGCCGTCGGCCAGCCGTTCCTCTACCCCGACAACTCGCTGGGGTTCATCGACAACTTCATGCGCATGACGTTCGGTGTCCCGGCCGAGCAGTACGAGGTCAACCCCGTGCTGTCGCAAGGCGCTCAACCAGCTGCTGCTGCTGCACGCCGATCACGAGCAGAACTGCTCCACGTCGACCGTGCGCCTGGTCGGGTCCTCGCACGCGAACATGTTCGCGTCCGTGTCCGCCGGCATCAACGCCCTCTTCGGCCCCCTGCACGGCGGCGCCAACCAGGCTGTCATGGAGATGCTCGAGAACATCCAGGCCCAGGGCGGCGGCGTCAACACGTTCATCCGCCAGGTCAAGGACCGCCAGGACGGCGTGAAGCTGATGGGCTTCGGCCACCGCGTCTACAAGAACTACGACCCGCGGGCAGCCATCGTCAAGAAGACCGCGCACGACGTGTTCGACCAGCTCGGCGTCCACGACCCGCTGCTCGACATCGCCCTGCGACTGGAGGAGGTCGCGCTCTCCGACGAATTCTTCGTCTCGCGCAAGCTGTACCCCAATGTCGACTTCTACACGGGCCTGATCTACAAGGCCATGGGCTTCCCGACGCAGATGTTCACCGTGCTCTTCGCCCTGGGTCGCCTGCCGGGCTGGATCGCGCAGTGGCGCGAGATGATCGCCGACCCCGACACAAAGATCGGCCGTCCCCGTCAGGTCTACGTCGGCGAGGACATCCGCGACTACGTTCCGGTGACTTCACGCTGACCGAACTGGGCCGGCTCATCGAGCTGCGCGGACTACCCGACTTCGCCGCGCTGCATCGGTGGTCGGTCGAGCACCCGGAGGAGTTCTGGGAGCTCGCGTGGGACGACCTCGGCGTGGTCGGCGACCGTGCCGCAGCCGTGGTCACCGGACAGGGCTTTGGCTCGACCTCATTCTTCCCCGATGCCCGCCTGAACGTCGTCGACACCCTGCTGGCTGGAATCGACGAGGACGTTGTCCTGGTCGCCATCGACGAGGCGGGCGAGCGCACCGTCGCGCGGCGCGGCGAGCTGCGCGCGGAGGTGGCTGCCTGCGCGGCAGCACTGCTGACATCGGGGGTCGGGTCGGGTGACCGAGTGGCCGCCTGGACGCCGAACACCCGCGAAGCCGTCGTGTTCGCCCTCGGTGCGCTGTCGATCGGGGCGATCGTCAGCACCGCTTCCCCGGACTTCGGCCCGGTCGGGATCATCGACAGGTTCGGACAGGTCGAGCCGGCCGTCCTTATGCTCGCGGCCGACTACGAGTACGGGGGCCGTCGCTTCTCGTGCCTCGCCGGGCTTGCCGACGTCTTGGCGGGCCTGCCCAGCGTGCGTACCGTCGTCGTCGTGGGACCTGAGACGGGTGGCCACGCGTCGTGGGAGTCGTGGCTCGCGCCGCACGTCGGTGCTCGACTGGAGACGACCCCGCTGCCGTTCGCGCACCCCGGCTTCATCCTGTTCTCCAGCGGCACGACCGGCCGGCCCAAGTGCATCGTCCATTCGGCGGCCGGCGTGCTGCTCAAGGTCCTCTCGGAGCAGGCGTACCACCTCGACATTCGCGCGGGCGATCGCGTCCTCTACTTCACCACCTGCGGCTGGATGATGTGGAACTGGCTGCTGTGCGGCCTCGGTCGCGGCGCGCAGATCGTCCTGTACGACGGCAGTCCGGCCGTCCCGGGGATCGACCGGCTCTTCGCGATCGCCGAGGCCGAGGGGTTGACGTTCCTCGGGCTGTCGGCGAAGTTCATCGACTCCGTCCGCAAGGCCGGTGCCGCGCCGGGTACCGACCACGACCTGTCACACCTGCGCACGATTGCCTCGACCGGGTCTCCGCTGAGCCGCGCGGGATTCGACTTCGTCGGCGAGTCGGTCGGTCGGCGGGTCCATCTCGCGTCGATCTCCGGGGGAACGGACATCTGCGGATGCTTCGTGGCCGGCGTGCCCACCGAGCCGGTCCACCGCGGCGAGATCCAAGGGCCGGCGCTCGGCCTGGACGTTACCGTCTTCACTCCTGAGGGAGCCGTCGCTGCCGTGGGGGAGACGGGCGAGCTCGTCTGCCGGAACGCGTTCCCGTCGGTGCCCGTCGGCTTCTGGGGAGACGCGGACGGATCGAGGTTCCACGCCGCGTACTTCGAACGGTTCCCGGGCGTCTGGGCACACGGTGACTTCGCCCTGCGCACGGCCGCCGGCGGATTCGAGATCCTCGGCCGATCCGACGCCACCCTCAACGCGAACGGCGTGCGGATCGGCACGGCGGAGATCTACCGCATCGTGGAGGGCTTCGACGAGATCGCCGAGGCCCTCGCCGTCGGGCAGGCCTGGGACGGTGACTCCCGCGTCGTCCTCTTCGTCACCACCGTTGAGGACGTCGACCTCGACGATGGACTGATGGACCGCATCCGGGCGGCGCTGCGGACGCAGGCTTCGCCGCGACACGTTCCGGCCGCGATCGTCCGGGCGCCCGCCCTTCCGAGGACCCGCAGCAACAAGATGGCCGAACTGGCTGTCGCCGATGTCGTCAACGGCCGCGAGGTCCGCGACACCTCGGCGCTGGCGAACGTCGAGTCGCTCGAGTGGTTCCGTCGATGGGCGGCGAGGACCGTCTAGTCCCCACTCGGCGGGGCCGCCGTCGATCCGCGCACGACCAGCTCGGAGTCAACCCGCAGGTGCCGCGCGCGCTCGTCCGGTCGCTCGATGCGGGCGAACAAGCGCCGGGCCGCCAGGGAGCCCATCAGCGCGAGCGGCTGGGCGACGGTCGTCAGGCTCAGGGTGCGCAGGGCGCCCAGTGCGATTCCGTCGTAGCCGATCACCGACACGTGACTCGGCACCGTGCGGCCGGCGTCCTCGATCGCCGCCACCGCGCCGAGGGCCGCGATGTCGTTGGCCACGAACAGCGCCGTCGTCGACGTGTCGCGGGCGAGGGCCGTCGTCGCCGCGAGGTAGCCGGCGGCGTCGGTCAGTCCGCCCTCCACCACGCAGGTCTGTCGTGCGAGACCAGCGTGCTTCATCGCGAGGCGGTATCCCTGCTCGCGCAGCACGGCGGCCGGGTTGTCGCCACCGGCGAGGTGAGTGATGCGGCGGTGGCCGAGCTGCACCAGGTGGGCGACGGCCAGGGACGCTCCGGCGACGTCGTCGTTGCTGATGGTGTCGATGCGAGGTCCATGGATGTCATCGCGGGTGACGACGACGGTGGGGACTTCGACCGCATACCGACGAAGGGTGGCGGCGGCCAGGCGGTGGGAGACGAGAATGAGACCCTCGACCTGGAACTCGAGGAGCTTGTCGAGCTCTGCGCGCTCAAGGTCAGGGTTCGCGTCCCCGGTGACAAGCATCGTGCTGTAGCCGTGCCCCCGGACCTCGGACTGCACGCCGTCGAGGATCTCGGCGAACACGGGATTGTGGAGGTCGAGGACGAGCACGCCGATGGTTCGACTGCGCCGATCGGCGAGGCTGCGGGCGGCGGCGTTCGGCCGATAGCCCAAGTCAGCGGCGGCGCGCATGATCGCGTCCCGGCTGGTGTCGCTGACCTTGGGCGAGCCGCGCATGGCCAGGGAGACCAGGGACTTGGACACGCCGGCACGCCTGGCAACGTCATGGATGGTCGGACGCTGGGCAGGCATGCTCACGACTTCTGCGACCCCACCTCGGCGACGCGCACCGGACCGCCGGAAGTGATCGACTGCTCGCAGGCGATGGCGACGCGGAGGCTCTCGAGCGCGGCTTCCGGGGGGCAGGGGTTCGACGCCGCGCCGGCCACGACGCTCACGAATGCTGCCGTCTCGCGCCGGAACGCCTCGCGGAACCGGTCGACGAAGCCCATGTAGGCGTCGGCGTTCGTGCCCAGGCCGCCGTCGAGCGTGCGCAACGGCGTGCGCGAGGTCAGTCCGGCGGACAGGGAGTCGAGGGACCCGTGCGCCTCGATGCGGACGTCATGCCCCAGCGCATCATGACGGGCTCCGCGCACGACTGCCTGCACGCCGGATGTCGTCGTAAGGTGGATGACGGCAACGTCGGCATCGTCGAAATGCGCATACTCGTGGTGCGCCCGGACGGCAGCGGTCGCGTACACGGTGTCGATCTCGCTGTCGCTGAGCCAGCGAAGGATGTCGAAGTCGTGGACGTGCAGGTCGCGGAAGATGCCCCCGCTGCCCGCGATGAACTCGGGCCCGGACGGGGCGATGTCGTGCGAGAGCAGGCTGATCGAGTAGATGACACCCAGGTCGCCGGCCGCCATGCATGCCTGCATTGCCTGGATCCCGGGATCGAATCGGCGCTGGAATCCCACCTGCAGGGTGGTGCCGTGATCTCGGGCTTCGGCCATGGCCCGCTCGGTCGCCTCGAGCGTGAGGGCGATCGGCTTCTCGCACAGCGTTGGACGACCGGCACGCAGAACGCTCGCGAGGATGCCGGCATGGGCATCCGTGGCGAGGGACACGATGGTGGCGTCCGCACCGACGTCCGACATCGATGCCCACGGCACCGGCGTCGCGCCGAGCCGGGCTGCCAGGGCGGCGGCGCGTGAGTCGTCGCGGTTGGCGATGAGGACCTCGTCGACCCTCGGGTCGGCCATGAGATCCTCGGCCCTGATCGCCCCCATGCGTCCGGCCCCGATGACGGCGATGCGCACGAGCCCTCCTGACGTTGCGCGATACCGCCTCAGTGTGCCACGATTCAGCCGCAATTGGAACGCTCCAACGGAAGGCACTCGCCATGGCCGCATTCCTCGATCGCGTTGCGTCGGCACCGATCTCCTGGGGCATCTGCGAGGTGCCGGGATGGGGCGCCATGCTGCCGACCCCACGGGTGCTGACCGAGATGGCGGGCTTCGGTTTCACCGCCACCGAGCTCGGCGCCCCCGGATTCCTGCCCACCGATCCCGATGCGGTCAGGAACGAGCTGGCCGAATTCGGCATGACGCTGCTCGGCGGTTTCACGCCGGTGGTGCTGCACGATCCCGCCTTCCGTGACCAGTCGATCGCGCAGGCGGAGGCGACAGCGACGCTCTTCGAGCGAGCGGGAGCCACCAAGTTCGTCACCGCCGCGGTAGTCGACCCCGACTGGTCGATTCCCGCTCCCCTGAGTGCGCAGGAGCAGCGCCACATGGCCGAGATGCTCGGGATCATCGACGCGATCTGCGCCGAGCACGGCCTCGAGCAGGTCCTGCACTCGCACGTCCAGACGCTTGTCGAGACCAAGGATGACGTGAACCGGGTCCTCGACACGTGCGACGTCCACTGGTGCCTAGACACCGGGCACCTGGCGATCGGCGGGGTGGACCCGGTGGCCTTTGCCATGGAGGCGATGGACCGTGTGGGGCACGTCCACCTCAAGGACGTACGGCTCGACATGGTCGCATCCGTGCTGGCGCGACAGACGAGCCTGATGGCGGCCACGCAGGCCGGACTGTTCACGCCCCTGGGCCATGGCGACGTCGACATCGCCGGCGTGGTGCAGGCGCTGGAGAGCGGCGGCTACGACGGCTGGTACGTGATCGAACAGGACACCGCCATCACCGACGGCCTCCCGGAGGAGGGGGAGGGGCCGATCAACCAGGTTCGCACCTCCATGGAGTACCTGACCGACGTCGTCGCCCCCTCCTTGGCCGGCTAGCGGCACCATGGCCGTTCCGGAGGTCGTCACGATCGGGCGCATCAGCGTCGACCTGTATGCGCGAGAGCTGGGCGCCGGCTTCGAGGCGCAGCAGTCGTTCACCAAGTCGGTGGGGGGCAGCCCGACCAACGTCGCGGTCGCCGCAGCGCGTCTGGGTCGCCGGTCGGCGGTCGTCACCAAGGTCGGAGACGACGCCCTGGGTCGCTACGTGCAGGCGCGCCTGCGCGACCTCGGCGTCCTGTCGGACTACGTCGGCACGGTCTCCGGCGCGCAGACGCCGCTGGCGCTCGCCGCGCTCGACCCGCCCGAGACGCCCCAGGTGGCCTTCTACCGCGGATCTGCCGCTCCGGACACCCAGCTGCTGGCCGCCGACCTGCCGGACTCGGTGGTGCGGGGGTGCGGCCTGCTGTGGATGAGCCTCGGCGCTCTGGCGACGGGCTCGACGGCGGGCACGTCCATGACCTGGCTGAACACGCGGGCCAAGGCCCGCTACACAGTCCTGGACCTCGACTATCGCCCGGCGTTGTGGCCCGGGGTCGAGGCGGCACGTGCGGCCGCGCACGACGCGATCGAACTGTCCACGGTGGTGGTGGGCAACCTCGACGAGTGCGCCATGGCCGTCGAGTCCCGGGATGTCGAGGAGGCTGCCGACCGGCTGCTGGCCCGAGGCGTCCAGCTCGCCATCATCAAGCAGGGGCCCGCCGGTGCGCTGGTCGCCAGTGAGAGTCGTCGGTGGGTGATCGCGCCCACTCCCGTGGCCGTGGTGTGCGGACTTGGCGCGGGTGACGCGTTCGGTGGCGCACTGTGCCACGGACTTCTCGCCGGATGGGACCTCGACGACGCTGCCCGTTTCGCGAGCGCCGCCGGGGCCTACGTCGCGGCCCGCCTGACCTGCGCTGACGACATGCCCACCGAATCCAGCGTGCGCACGCTGATCGAGGAGTCGACATGACCGCACTCACGCGCGAGCACTACGGCGCCCTCCTAGAGGCGCGCATCTTCGATCCCGACGCCCTGCGACGGGCACTCGCCCAGCGCAGTCGCCGCACGGTCGCGGGCACCGACGGGCGACTGGTCGTCCTCGCGGCTGACCACACTGCTCGCGGGATGCTCGCCGTCGACGCCGATCCGCTTGCCGTGGCCGACCGGTTCGGACTCCTCGACCGACTTGTGCGCGCCCTGGCGCTGCCTGGCGTGGACGGCGTGCTGGCCAGCGCCGATCTCCTCGAGGAGCTGGCCTGGCTGGGCGCCCTCGACGACCGGCTGGCGATCGGCACGATGAACCGCGGTGGCATCATCGGCGCGACCTGGGAGCTCGACGACCGGATGACCGCCTACGACTGCGACCACATCGCGGAGTACGGCCTCGATGGCGGCAAGACCCTCCTGCGCATCGACGAGTCCGATCCAGCGGTGGCGCGCACCATCGAGTCCGTCGCGGCCACGGTCACCGGGCTGTCCGATCGCCGGCTGATGTGCATGATCGAGCCGCTGCCCTATCGCAAGGACGCTGATGGGCAGTCCCGACTCGACCCGTCGGTGGATCGCCTCATCAAGGTGGTCGCCATCGCGTCGGGTCTCGGGTCGTCGTCGGCGTATTCGTGGCTCAAGGTTCCTGGGACCGACCGGATGGCCGAGGTCGCTGCGGCCACGACCCTGCCCATCCTGATGCTCGGAGGCGATCCCGGGCCGCATGCCGATGCCGTGTTCGGCAGATGGGACGCGGCGATGGCAGAGCCGAACGTGCGCGGCCTGGTGGCCGGTCGTGCGCTGCTGTACCCCCCCGGCGGCGACACCGAGGACGCGGTGCGCCGCGCCGTGGGCATCGTTCACGGAGGCCGATCATGACGTGGCTGCGGCCTGCCGGCTCGCTGGCGACCGAGGACGCCGACGCCCTCGTCACACCTGAGGCAGCGGGCTGGGACTTCAGCGGCCTTCGCGTCATCCCCCTTCAATCCGACGTGTCGGTGACGGTCCGCCTGGCCGAGGACGAGGCCGTGGTGGTGCCGCTGTCGGCGCGCGAGGTGACCGTGACGGTGGACGACGAGGAGTTCGTCCTCGCGGGCCGTGACGGCGTGTTCGCATCGGTCTCGGACTGGCTGTACGCGCCGCTCGGCTCCGTCCTCACCCTCACCGGCGGACCAGGCGAGGTAGCGATCTGCACGGCACGTGCGGAGCGACGGTTCCCCGTCGCCCACGTGCCGGCCGATCGGGTTCCTGTCGAGGTGCGCGGTGGTGGCCGGGCGACGCGCCAAGTCACGAACATCGCCACGCCGACCTCGTTTCCAGGTGCCGACCGCATCAATGTCTGCGAGGTCATCACGCCCGGGGGCAACTGGTCGTCCTGGCCTCCGCACCGCCATGACGGCATCGGCGACTGTCCCGTGGCGAACGAGGAGATCTACTACTTCAGGATCGGGCGCGAGGAGTCGCCGCACGGCGACCCCACGGGCACCGGCCTGTTCCGCGTCTACACCGTGGACGGATCCGTCGACGAGGCTGTCACCCTGCGCGATGGCGACGTCTATCTGGTGCCGCAGGGATTCCACGGACCGAGCGTCGCACCGCCGGAATACCCGATGTACTTCCTCAACGTCCTCGCCGGTCCGGGGGCGGACCGGACGATGGCCTTTTGCGACGACCCGAGCCACCACTGGATCCGTGAGTCGTGGGACACCCAGCCGCAGGATCCGCGGCTGCCTTGGACGTCAGCAGCCGGACGAACGACGAAGGGATGACCATGGCACGAGTGGGTATCGCGGTGCTGGGCCTGGGGTGGATGGGCCAGGCGCACAGCCGTTCGGTGCTGCGCATCCCGTCGCTGTTCCCCGAGCGCTCCTTCCAGCCTGAGCTGGTCGTCTGCGCCGACACCGAGGAGAGTCGTCGAGTGCGCGCGGTCGACGACTTCGGCTTCGCCCGAGCGGTCGAGGACTGGCGTGAGGCGGTGGCCGCGCCCGATGTGGACGCCGTCTGGGTGACCGCGCCCAACATGCTGCATGTGCCGATGATCGAGGCGGCCTGCGCGGCGGGCAAGGCGGTCTTCAGTGAGAAGCCGATCGGTGGCACGCCCAAGCAGACGGTGCAGGCGTACCGCGCGGCCAAGGCGGCCGGGGTCATCACGGGGGTCGGCTACAACTACGTCTGGTCCCCCCTCCTGCTGCATGCGCGCGAGCTGATCGCGTCCGGCGAGCTCGGTGAGATCACGCACTACCGCGGGCGCTTCCTGTCGATGTACGGCAGCGACGAGCTCGGGCTGCTCAGCTGGCGATTCATGCTGGGTGAGGCCGGCTACGGCGTCACCAGCGACATCCTCAGCCACTCCGTCGCCATGGCGCAGTTCCTCGTGGGCGGGATCAGCGAGGTCATCGGCATGAAGGAGACGACGATCAAGCAGCGTCCGCTCCCGTCCGGTGCCGCCAGCCACTACGGCCGCGGCCGTCCGGAGGACCCGAAGGGCGACGTCGAGAACGAGGACTTCGCCGCCATGCTCTGCCGCTTCGCGGGCGGGGCGACGGGGGTCTTCGAGGTCAGCCGGACGACGGTCGGCCCGGAGAGCCAGAACGCGTTCGAGGTCTACGGGACCAAGGGCGCTCTGGCCTGGAACTTCGAGCGCATCAACGAGTTGCAGTTCTACCGGCTCGGCACCGACAAGAACACCGGCTACACCACGATCTTCGGTGGAGACCGATTCCCGTTCCACGGGGCCTTCGTCCCGGGCCAGGCCAATGCCATCGGGTTCGAGGATCTCGTGGCCATCGAGGACTACTGCTTCCTCGAGGCGATGGCCACCGGATCGGCATTCTCGCCGGGCTTCCGCGAGGCGGTCGATGTCGTGAGCGTCCAGCAGGCGCTGATCGACTCCTGGTCCTCGCGCACCTGGCAGCCGGTCATCGACCTCGCCCCTGAGTCCGGGGCCGCGTGAGCATGGAGACGATCCGGCTCACCACCGCAGAGGCCCTCGTGCGCTACCTGATCGCCCAGCGGATCGTCATCGACGGCGAGGTGCGTCCGCTGTTCCCGGGTGTCATCGCCATCTTCGGGCACGGCAACGTCGTGAGCCTCGGACACGCGCTGGAGACGCACCGCGACGAGCTCCCCGTCTGGCGAGGGCAGAACGAGCAGGGGATGGGCCTGGCCGCAGCGGCCTACGCCAAGGCGATGCGCCGGCAGCAGGTCATGGTGTGCACGTCCTCGATCGGCCCGGGCGCGACCAACATGGTGACCGCGGCGGGCCTGGCCATGGCGAATCGACTACCGGTGCTCTTCATCGCAGGCGACGCGTTCAACTCGCGACTGCCGGATCCCGTGCTGCAGCAGGTCGAGCACTTCGGCTCCCCGTCGACCACGGTCAACGATGCCTTTCGGCCCGTCGTTCGCTTCTGGGACCGCATCACTCACCCGGCCCAGGTTCTCAGCGCCCTGCCGCAGGCCGTCTCGATGATGCTCGATCCGGCCGACTGCGGCCCGGCGTTCCTCGGCCTGCCGCAGGACGTCGCCGCCCAGGCCGAGGACTTCCCAGTGCCGTTCTTCCGTGTGCAGGTCCATGAGATCGCCCGGCCGCGGCCCGATCGCGGGCAGGTGCGGCGGGCGGCCGCAGCCGTGCGGACGTCGAGGCGTCCGGTCATCATCGCCGGCGGGGGCGTCCACTACTCCCGCGCTGAGGCCGAGCTGGCCGACTTCGCCGCGCGTTTCGGAATCCCGGTCGTCGAGACAGTGGCCGGCAAGTCATCGCTCCTGTCCTCGCACCCGCGATTCTGCGGCCCGATCGGCGTCACCGGCGCCGACGCAGCCAACGTCATGGCCGCGGAGGCGGATCTCATCCTGGCCGTGGGCACGCGGCTGGAGGACTTCACGACATCGTCCTGGACAGGGTTCGATGCCGACGCGCCCGTCGTCGCGATCAACGCTGCGGCATTCGACGCCATCAAGCACCTGGCGCTCCCTGTCGTCGCCGACGCCCGCGAAGCACTGGCGGACCTCTCGGACGAGCTCGACGGGTATGCGACCGACTCCTCGTGGGTCGCTCGCGGCAACGCGATGAGAGTCGCCCTGCAGGGGTTCGTGGAGGGCCGGATCGCCGATGACGGGCGGTGGCCGCCGAGCTACGCGCAGGTGGTGGGCAGGGTCCACGCCTCGGCCACCGTGGACGACTACGTCCTGACCGCCGCGGGCGGCCTGCCCGGGGAGCTCAACATCAACTGGATGAGCAAGGCGGTCGCCTCGTTCGACTGCGACTACGGCTTCTCCTGCATGGGCTACGAGACCGCAGGGGCCTGGGGCGCTGCCCTTGCCCGCTCGACGGGCGAGGTGTACGCGCTGGCCGGCGACGGCTCCTACCTGATGCTGAACTCGGAGATCTACTCATCGGTGCTGTCCGGGCGAAAGCTCATCCTCATCGTGTGCGACAACGGCGGATTCGCCGTGATCGAACGGCTGCAGCTGGGGCAGGGCGGTGCGTCGTACAACAACATGCTGGCCGACTCGCGGGGCCCCGGCGCCGCCGCGCGGGTCGACTTCCGGGCGCACGCCGAGTCGCTGGGGGCGATCGCGGTCCGGGTCGGGAGCCTCGCCGAGCTCGACGAGGCGCTGGACCTGGCCCGCGCCACCGATCGCACGACCGTGATCGTCACCGACGTGCGCGCCTCGGACTGGACCGAGGGCGGAGCGTTCTGGCAGGTCGGCGTTCCCGAGGTCTCCCAGCGCGACGGCGTCGTGGCCGCGCGCGAGCGAATGGAGGCAGGCGTCGCTCGGCAGCGTCGCGGCGTCTAGTCTCAGTCGGTGGCGTGCAGGGCCGAGTTCGAGCCCACCCCACGTGCCCTCGCGCATGACGACCTCGATGGTCCCGGTCTGCGAGTTGCGCCGGAACAGGAGGTTGTCGGCGCCGGAGACCTCCTTGGCCTTAGCAACCGAGCCGTCGGGCAGGGTCACCTTCGAGCCTGCGGTGACGTAGAGGCCGGCCTCGACGACGCAGTTGTCGCCGAGCGACAGGCCGACACCCGCGTTGGCGCCGATGAGACTGTGTTCGCCGACGCTGATGACCTCCGTGCCGCCACCCGACAGCGTGCCCATGATCGACGACCCGCCCCCGATGTCGGAGCCGTCGCCCACCACGACGCCTGCCGAGATGCGGCCCTCGACCATCGAGGTACCCAAGGTGCCGGCATTGAAGTTGACGAAGCCCTCATGCATGACGACGGTGCCGGGCGCCAGGTGTGCGCCCAGTCGCACGCGATCGGCGTCGGCGATGCGGACGCCACCGGGAATGACGTAGTCGACCATGCGCGGGAAGCGGTCTACTCCGAACACCACCAGGTGCTGGCCCTTGCGACGCAGGTGCAGCCGGGCCTCGGTGACCTTCTCGACCGGCACCGCACCGACGTTCGTCCACGCGACGATGGGCAGGACGCCGAAGATCCCGTCGAGGTTGATCGTCCGCGGCCTCACCAGGCGGTGCGAGAGCAGGTGCAGCCGCAGGTACGCATCGGCGGTGTCGACGGGCGGTGCCTGGAGGTCGTCGATGATCGTCACCACGGAGCGCACCGTCACACCACGTGCCGGATCGGAGTCGATGCCTGAATCGAGGTGCGAGACATCCGGGGGCGTGGTGCCCAGCGCGGGCGCCGGGTACCAGACGTCGAGGATGGTGTCCCCGTCGAACGTGGCGAGTCCGAGGCCGGCGGCCCCACCGGTCACGAAGGCGCCATCGGCATCGTCAGGTGTCATGCGGCTACCGTAGCGACGTGACCGACGCGCCTCACCTCGACCTCAGCCTCGATCCGGTGGACCTGACCGCGGCGCTCGTGGACATTCCGAGTGAGTCGCACCACGAGAAGGAGCTGGCCGACGCGGTCGAATCCGCGCTGCGTGACCTGCCGCACCTCAAGGTCGATCGACTCGACAACACCGTCGTCGCCCGCACCTCACTGGGCCGCGACGAGCGGGTGCTGTTCGGTGGCCACCTCGACACGGTGCCGCGGCACGACAACCTCCCGCATCGCTTCGACGGCGACCTGCTGTACGGCCTGGGCTCGTGCGACATGAAGGGCGGCGTCGCGGTCGCACTCGCGCTGGCAGCGTCCGTGACCGATCCGGTGCGCGATGTCACGTACGTGTTCTACGAGTGCGAGGAGGTGGAGTCCCGATTCAACGGCCTGCAGCGGCTCGTGGAATCGCACTCCCGACTCCTCGAGGCGGACCTCGCCATCCTGATGGAGCCCTCGAACGCCGTCATCGAGGCCGGCTGCCAAGGCACGCTGCGGATCGAGGTCACCACCCACGGCCGGCGCGCGCACAGTGCCCGCTCATGGCTCGGCGACAACGCCATCCACTCAGCGGCCGGCGTGCTCGATCGCCTCGCCGCCTACGAGCCGCGGCGGCCGATCATCGACGGGCTGGAGTACCGCGAGGGTCTCAGTGCCGTGGCCATCCGCGGCGGCGTGGCCGGCAACGTCATCCCGGACCAGTGCGTGGTCACCGTGAACTACCGCTTCGCCCCGGACCGTTCGGTCCTCACCGCGATCGACCATGTCACCGAGGTGTTCGACGGCTTCGAGGTCGCCGTGATCGATCAGGCGCCCGGTGCCCTGCCCGGCCTGGGCTGGCCGTCGGCAGCGGCCTTCGTGGCACGGGTCGGCGAACCGGCGCGACCCAAGTACGGCTGGACGGACGTCGCGCGGTTCTCCGCGCTCGGCATCCCCGCCCTCAACTTCGGCCCGGGTGATCCGTCCGTCGCGCACACACAGGACGAGCACGTCGATGTCGCACAGATCCGCGCCTGCGAGGAGATCCTGCGGGCGTGGCTAGCCTCGAAGTAGCCACTTTCGCCCGGCTCCCGAGCGCGTCGCGTCGGTAGGGTGCATCAAGGCGCCGGCAGGGACGGCGCCGCCTCGGGGGAGGGACGCGCCATGCGGGAGGTTCGGACCGGTCGCGCGGCCGATGTGGTCCTGAGCTGGCTGCCCTGGGGGATCTTCGCCGCCGCGGTGGTTGTCGGCTTCATCGTGGAGGGCCCGGCCGCCGAACGAGTGTCGCCCGTTCACCAGCTCATCTGGTCGGGGGTGTTCTTCGCGGCCCTGCTGGTTCGCGTGCTCCGGTCGATCCGGACCTCGCCCGGGCGGACGTCGGTCCTTCTCGCCCTGTTCATCGGCGTGCTGCTCTGGCTGCTCGGCTCGGCCTCGTTGTCGACCTCGGAGGCCGGGGCCACGGTGTCCTTCCCCGGCCCGGGCGAATGGCTGTTCCTGGCGGCCTACCTCGGACTGGCCGCCTTCGTGTTCCTCGACGGACAGCCGTCGACGGCGCTGCGGTCGGCGACCGCGTGGGCAGACGCGGCGATCGTGTGCGGAGGCGCGGCCGCGGTCTCCGCCGCCGTGGTCCTGACGCCGCTGTCGCGGGCGTATCCGGACAGCGGGGTGGCGCTGCTGGTGGCACTGATCTACCCCACGCTTGACCTCGCTCTCGCCTTGATGGTCATCGCGCAGTGGGCGCTCGGCGCACGTCCCGGCTCATGGCGAACCATCCTGATGGTCGTCGGTTTCGCCTTGCTCCTTCTCGCTGATGTGTCACTGCTCGTGGGGGTGCCGTCGGGGATCTACGCGTCCACCTACGTGGCCGACGTCCTCTGGGCGGCAGCGTTCGGGGTGCTCGTCCAGGCCGCCTGCATGCGGGACCATGGCCACGGCAGCGCGTCGCCTCGGCATGTCCCGCGGTGGCTGCTGGTCACCGGTTTCGGGGTCGCCCTGCTGCTCCTCGCCGTGCGGCCGTCCGGCCTGGTCGGCGCCGTCATCGCCGCGTCGTCGGCCGTGGTCCTCGCCGCGGCCGGCTGGCGCCTCCTGCTCGCCCTCGGTGCGTCGCGATCGGCCTCGGATGCCCTGCGACTCTCGGCGGTGGACGACCTCACTGGCCTGCCCAATCGTCGCGCGCTGCTGCGTCGGGTGGACGACGTCATCGCCCACCGCGGGCGCGCCGGTCTTCTGCTGATCGACGTCGACCACTTCCACGAGATCAATGACGGGCTGGGGCACGACACGGGCGACTACGTCCTGCGCGTCCTGGCCGGACGGATCAGCGAGGTGCTGCCGCAGGGAGCACTCCTCGCGCGCGGCGGCGGCGACGAGTTCAGCGTGCTGGTGGTCACGGACGATCCGATCGTGCTCACTCAGCTGGCGCAGGCGATCCGCAGCGTGGCTGCTCAGGCGGTCGGAGCGGACGGCGTCTCCTTGACCGTCCGGCTGTCGATCGGCATCGCCTGGCTGCAGCCCGATGACGTCGTGCCGACGGACCTGCTCCGGCGCGCCGACGTCGCCCAGCGATCGGCCCGGCACTCTGGGGAGAGCGTCGAGGTGTATCGCCCGGAGACGGACCAGTTCTCGCGTGCCCAGCTCGAGCTGGCGCACGACCTGCGCACGGCCGTCCTGGCCGGCCACCTCCAGGTCTGGTACCAGCCGGTGGTGCGGGCCAGCGATGGCGCGGTGCAGTCCGTCGAGGCCCTGGTGCACTGGGAGCATCCGACCGAGGGGCTGGTGATGCCGGGCCGGCTCTACGCCCTCGCCCGCCGAGAGGGCCTGACCCTCGAACTGAGCGAGCACGTTGCGACGCAGGCCATCACGGACCTTCGCGACTGGCGGCGAGCCGGGCTGGCGCTGGGCGTGTCGATCAACGTCGCGCCCGCCGAGCTGCTCGAGGGGGTCCTCGCCGCGCGCCTGATCCGGCAGATCGACGACGCCGGAATCGATCCCGCCGCGGTCACCCTCGAGGTCACCGAGGACTCCTTCCGCTGGGAGCCCGACCATGCCCGCCGGGCACTGATCGAGGTGGGCGCGGCGGGCCTGCGGACCTCGATCGACGGCTACGGATCGGGGTTCAGCTCGCTGTCGTACCTGCGGGACCTGCCGGTGGCCGAGGTGAAGCTCGACCGGACCTTCTTCGCCTCCGTCGTCAGTGATCCACGCAGCGCGGTCATCGTGTCGAGCACCGTCGCGATGGCCCATGCGCTCGGGATGAGCGTCGTGGCCGAAGGGGTCGAGTCGGAGTACGTGGCGTCGCGGGCCATCGTCCTGGGCGTCGACTCCCTTCAGGGCCTGTTCCTGTCGCCGCCACTGGCGTCGAGCGACGTGGCGGCCTTCGTCCAGCAGGTCGCGATCTCCTGACAGCAAGAAGGGCCCGGCGCCAGGCGCCGGACCCTTCTTGCTTCGTGCTGCGGGACTGTGCGTCAGGCCTGCTTGGTGCCCTCGACGTCGAGGTTGAGCTTGATGTCGTCACCGACGAGCACGCCGCCGGTCTCGAGCGCGGCGTTCCAGGTCAGGCCGAACTCCTTGCGGCTGATCTTCGTCGAGCCCTCGAAGCCCACCTTGCTGTTGCCCCACGGGTCCTGGCTGACGCCGAGGAAGTCGTAGGTCACGTCGACGGACTTGGTCACGCCGTGGATGGTGAGGTCACCGGTGATGACGACCGAGTCGCCCTTCTCCGCCACCGCGGTGGAGACGAAGGTGATCGTCGGGAAGTTCTCGACGTCCAGGAAGTCGGGGGACTTGAGGTGACCGTCGCGGTCGGCCTGGCCGGTGAGGATGCTGGCGGTCTGGATGGTGATCTCGGCCTTGGAGTTGGCGATGTTCTCGCCGTCGATGGTGAAGGTGCCGGAGTACTCGGCGAAGTGACCGCGGACCTTGGCGACCATGGCGTGACGGGCCGAGAAGCCGAGGTTGGTGTGCGCGGTGTCGATGTCCCAGGTGCCGGCTGCGGCGGTGAGGTTGCTCATGTGGTGCTCCTTACGGAATGGGTGGGGGTGGATTCACATTTTGGTTGACGCTTCAAGTGCTTATAGTTGAAGGTACAACTAATGCCGAGCCAAGGCAAATCCACGCTCCGATATCCGGAAGGGCACGGGGGCCTAGGGTGCGCACATGCCGAGCGTCTGCGTCTTCTGTGCCTCTGGCCTCGACATCGATGAGCGATATCTCGACCTGGCCCGGGAGGTGGGCACCTCGATCGCCCGACGCGGCTGGACCCTCGTCTCGGGGGCGGGATCCATCTCGATGATGGGGGAGATCGGGGCCAGCGCCCGCGCCGCTGGCGGCCGCACGATCGGCGTCATCCCCGAGGCTCTGGTCGCGATGGAGGTGGCCGATCACGACTCGGACGAGTTGATCGTCACCCGCGACATGCGGCAGCGCAAGGGGATCATGGACGAGCGCAGCGACGCCTTCCTCGCCCTGCCGGGCGGTATCGGCACCCTCGAGGAGTTGGTGGAGGTCTGGACCGCCCGCTCGCTGAACATGCACCACAAGCCGGTCGTCGTGCTAGACCCCTGGGGCGACTTCGCGCTGCTCCGGGAGCAGGTCGCCCACTGGCAGGAGCGCGGCTTCGTGCGGCCCGGCGCGGCCGACCACGTGCACTGGGCGACCGAGGTGGACGCGGCGATCGACACCATCGCGGCGAGCCTGTCGGCCCGGCCGCTGTGATCGCCGGCCCGTGGCGTGATGGAATGACGCCGTGACCTGGCTCTTCGTCGTCATCGGCATCGCCGTGCTCGCCTTCGTGTTCCTGGCCGTTCTCGGACCCCTCGGCGAACTGCCGCCGGTCGAGCCGGACCTCAAGCCCGACCTCGTTGACGGGCAGCCCCAGTTCGACGTGGTCGTGCGCGGGTACCGGATGGACGAGGTGGACGAGCAGCTTGCGGCGATGCAGGCGGAGATCGACGCTCTGCGCCATCCGGTGGCGAACGAGGCCGATCCGGGCCCCGATCCTGATCCTGAGCACGGAGCCTGAGCCCATGGGTGTCCCGGTTCGGCTCGACGTGACGGTGGACGCCCCCGTGGAGGTGGTGTTCGCCGCCTTCACCCAGTGGTCCGAGCAGGGTCGATGGATGCTGGGCACCCGGGTGGAGGTGCGGGCCGGTGACGGGTCGAGCGTCGGCTCCGAGCTCGCGGCCTGGAGTGGAGCCGGCCGGCGTGCCGGGTTCTGGGACACGATGGTGATCACCCGCTGGGAACCCGACTACCGGGTGGATGTCCTGCACACCGGAAAGGTGGTCAAGGGCACCGGCACGATGGAGGTCGTGGCGCTGCCCGGTGGGAGAAGCCGCTTCATCTGGGGCGAGGAACTGGACCTGCCGTGGGGGATCGTCGGCCGCGTCGGCTGGCCGATCGCGCGACCGGCCTTCCTCGCCGGCGTCAGGCGCTCGCTGGCAGGCTTCGGTCGCCTGGTCGAGGAGGGCGTGCTTCCGCGCTGAGCGCCGCCCCGACGCGAGACGCCCACAGGCCCTCCGCGATAATGGTGGCCTGCCCACCGCCTGAGTGGGCCCTGTCCTGACGCAGCATGAACGGAAGGGGATCCACATGGCCGCGATGAAGCCGCGAACGGGCGATGGCCCGCTCGAGGTGACCAAAGAGGGGCGTGGCTACGTCATGCGGGTTCCTCTCGAGGGTGGCGGTCGCCTCGTCGTTGAACTCAACGGCGAAGAAGCCAAGGATCTTGGAGACAAGCTGCTGGCGCTGTTCGCCTAGCGCTCGCGCACTGACGACGAAGGGCCCCGAACCCAGGTTCGGGGCCCTTCGCTTGTCGGGGTGCTGCTCAGCTGCGGTTGCGCAGTGAGGCCACCAGCAGGCCGTCCCCCACGGTCAGGATGGAAGCGAGCCAGTCGTCGTCGGCCTTGACCGAGGCGAGGGTGTCGCGCACGGCCACGGTCTCCGCATCGCGCTCGCCGGCGTCGGCGACGCGCCCGCCCCACAGGACGTTGTCGAAGATGGCCAGGCCTCCGACGCGCAGCAGTCGCTTGGCCTGGACCAGGACGGCCGGGTACTCGCCCTTGTCGCCGTCGACGAAGACGATGTCGTAGGCCGCATCGGACAGGCGCGGGAGCACATCGAGCGCCCGGCCGGCGATCAGCCGGGTGTGCACGTGGTCATAGCCCAGGGCGGTGAAGGTGTCGCGGGCCACGCGCTGATGCTCTGCCTCGACGTCGATGCTGGTGAGCACGCCGGCGGAGGTCATGCCGGCGAGCAGCGCGGCACCCGAGACGCCCGTGCCGGTGCCGACCTCGACGATCGCCTGGGCGTTGACCGAAGCTGACAGCAGGCTGAGCAGCCCGGCGGCCGGCCGACTGATCGCGATGCAGCCCAGCTCCTCGCCTCGAGCGCGGGCCTCCCGGATGATCTCCGATTCGTCGTCCCACGAGTCGACGAATGACCACGAGTGCTTGGACGGAACGTCCGACGAGGGTCGGGTGTCGCTGGCGATGATGCACCTCCGGGGTTGGCAGTCCGCGTCACCGACGTGGGTCGTCGCAGACCGGCGGCGTACAGCCCGAGCCTAGCCTGATCTACGGTAGGGGGGTGTGGGTCGTTCGACCCCTGTCCGCCGTGTCGTGGAGGCTGAAGATGTCCGACCAGACTCCACCGTCCGGCGCCCCCGAGTACCCACCGATCCCGCCCGAGCCCACGCCGGCGCCGGCGCCCTACGCACTGGCCAGTGCCGATCCCTACCAGCCGCCGGCCCCGCGCGTGGTCGTCACTCAGCGACGCGGGCCAGGAGCACTCGGCACCATCCTCATCGCCGGCGTCGTCGCCGCGATCGTCGGTGCCTTCGCCGGACTGGCGGGCTACATGATCGGCCGCAGTGTCGACACCTCAGACCAGGACGTGGTCACGGCCACCACCCCGATCGTCATCCCGCAGGTCGGCGGCGGCACCTCACCGCGGGCCGACGGGTCGATCGCGACGATCGCCGACGCGACCCTTCCGGCGGTCGTGTCCATCCTCGCCGAGGGGACCTCGCAGTCCGGCAGCGGATCGGGCTTCGTGGTCCGGCCCAACGGCTACATCATCACCAACAATCACGTCGTCGAGCTCGTCAAGGGCGGCGGCACCCTCACCGTGGTCTTCAACGACGGCAAGCGCGCCAAGGGGAAGGTCGTCGGCACCAACACGTCGTACGACATCGCCGTCGTCAAGGTCGACCGAACGGGCCTGCCCACCGTCCCGCTCGGCAATTCCACGGATGTCAAGGTCGGTGACGCAGCGATCGCGATCGGCGCGCCGCTCGGCCTCGACGGCACGGTCACGTCAGGCATCATCAGCGCCGTCGATCGGCCGGTCACGGCGGGTGACAACTCGTCCACCGACACGTCCTTCATCAATGCGATCCAGACCGACGCCGCGATCAACCCCGGCAACTCCGGCGGGCCGCTGCTCAACGGCAATGGCGCGGTCATCGGCGTGAACTCGGCGATCGCCTCGCTGGCGGCAGGCGTCAACGGCGAGGCCGGCAACATCGGCCTCGGCTTCGCCATCCCGATCAACTCGGCCAAGCGCATCGCCGAGGAGCTCATCGCCACGGGCAAGTCCCGTACGCCGCTCATCGGCGTCAAGCTCGACATGGCCTTCGCTGGACCGGGCGCCAAGGTGCAGAGCGTCACGTCGGGGAGCCCGGCCGACAAGGCCGGACTGCGCACCGACGACATCATCGTCGAGGTCAATGGCCGCAGCATCGACGATGCGACAGAACTGGTCGTCGAGATCCGCAACCACGCTCCGGGTGAGAAGATCACTGTCGGATACACACGCGCCGGCCAGGACCTCACCACGACTGTGGCCCTCGCCGACGACTCGACCTCGGGCTAGCGGGAGCGCCATGTTCGACATCGGAATCGGCGAGATCCTCCTCGTCGCGGTCGTCGGACTGCTGATCTTCGGCCCCGAACGCCTTCCGCGCGCGGCCGCCGACGCCGCCAAGTGGCTCAACCAGATCCGGGCCATGGCCACGGGAGCCCGCAAGGACCTCGCCGACTCGGCAGGCCTGGACATGTCCGAGGCGATCGACTCGGTGAAGTCGCTGCAGGAGTTCCATCCGCGACGACTGGCGGCCTCGTTCCTCAACGACGAGCCTGAGGCGCCCAAGACGCCAGCGCCCGAGGCGAAGCCGGAGCCCCCGCGCCCGACGTTCGATCCCGACGCGACCTGACGTCGGTCGCTGCGCCGTCAGCGGCCGGCGGGCGTGATGCCCAGCGACATGCCGGCCAGGCCACGGGGCCGCGCGCCGAGCGTCTCGGCGATCTGGCGCAGGGCCACAGCGGCCGGAGCGTCGGGGTGGCTCAGGACCAGGGGAGAGCCGGAGTCCCCGCCCTCGCGCAGGGCGACGTCGAACGGCACCTGGCCGAGCAGCGGCACCGACGTCCCGAGCTGCGTCGAGATCGTCTCGGCGACCAGTGCCCCGCCGCCGATCCCGAAGAGGTCGATCGGCTCGCCGCAGTGCGGGCACGGGAACGAGCTCATGTTCTCCACGACGCCGACGACCTTCTGGTGCGTCTGCTCGGCGAGCGTCCCGGCACGCACGGCGACGTCGGCCGCGGCCGCCTGCGGCGTCGTCACGACGACGATCTCCGCATTCGGCAGGAGCTGGGCGGTCGAGATGGCGATATCGCCGGTGCCCGGGGGCAGGTCGAGCAGGAGGATGTCGAGGTCGCCCCACCACACGTCGGCGAGGAACTGCTGGAGGGCGCGATGCAGCATGGGCCCGCGGAAGGCGACGGGCTGCGACATGCCGCCGGGCTTGAACGGGAGCATCGAGATCACCCGGACGCCGTAGGCCTGCGGCGGCATGATCATGCCCTCGACCATCGTGGGCGCGTCGAAGGCGCCGAGCATCCTCGGGATCGAGTGGCCGTACACGTCGGCGTCGACGAGGCCCACCGTCAGCCCCATCTGGGCCATGGCCACGGCGAGGTTCGCGGTGACGGACGACTTGCCGACGCCGCCCTTGCCCGAGGCGATCGCGTACACGCGGGTGAGCGACCCGGGCTGGGCGAACGGGATCACGCGCTCCTCGTGCCCGCGCAGCAGTGACCGCAGCTGGACGCGCTGCTCGTCGCTCATGACGTCGAGCTCGACCACGACGCCTGACACCCCGGCGACCGCGGCGACAGCGCCGCTCACCCGGTCAGTGATCGTGGATCGCATGGGGCAGCCCGCCACGGTGAGGTAGATGCCGACGGTCACGGCGCCGGCCGTCGTCGACGTCGACCGACCGGACCATGCCCAGCTCGGTCACCGGCCGGTTGATCTCGGGGTCGTTGACCGTGGCGAGGGCGGCGTGGATCGCGTCGAGCGACGGGGCGGGCATGCCCCGATGCTAGTTGGCGTCCTCGGGGGGCGCCTCTGAGAGGCGCTCGACCCGGCGCAGGGTCTTGCGCTGGACCTTCTTCTGCTCCTCGGCGTGCTTGTTGAGTGCGCTGATGATGTCGTCGACCTGGTCGCGCAGCTCGCTGCGCACGTAGTCGCGGGTCGCGGCCTCGCCGAGCGCGATGCGCAGGGCCGCGATCTCGCGAGCGAGGTAGTCGCTGTCGGCGAGCAGGCGCTCGGTGCGCTGACGGTCCTCCTGGAACTGCACGCGGTCGCGATCGGTCTGCCGGTTCTGGGCGAGCAGGATGAGCGGTGCCGCGTAGGACGCCTGCAAGGAGAGCAGGAGCGTCAGGAAGATGAAGGGGAACGGGTCGGGCGCGCCGTCGGACATCACGATGTTGATGCCCACCCACAGGACGATCGCGATCGTCATCCACATGATGAAGGCCCACGAGCCGATATGGCGGGCCACGCTCTCCGATACCGCGCCCCAGCGCTCGCTGTCGACGGAAGGCCGCAGCGACCGTCCGCGATCGAGCGGCTGGTCCATGCGCGCTCCGCGGCGCGTGCGGTCAGTCGCCATCGTCGTCACGCCAGTCCTCGGGGAGCATGTGGTCGATGACGTCGTCGACGGTCACGGCGCCGAGCAGGTGGTTGTTGGCGTCGACCACCGGCAGTGCGACCAGGTTGTACGCAGCGAAGGTGCGGGTCACGGCGTCGAGCGGCGTGTGCGGGCCGACCGGGACGAGGTTCGAGTCGACGAGGGACGAGACGAGCGTGGCCGGTGGCTCGCGCAGCAGCTTCTGGAAGTGGCAGGTGCCCAGGTACTTGCCCGTCGGCGTCTCGGTCGGCGCGCGGGTGACGTACACCTGCGAGGCCAGCGCCGGCGACAGGCTCGGGTTGCGGATCTGGGCCAGCGCATCGGCCACCGTCGCGTCGGGCGGCAGGACGATCGGCTCGGTGGTCATCAGTCCGCCGGCCGAGAGCTCGTCGTAGCTGAGCAGCCGTCGGATGTCCTCGGCGTCCTCGGGCTCCATGCGCTCGAGGAGGTCCTCGGCCCGCTCGGGGGGCAGCTCGGAGATCAGGTCGGCGGCGTCGTCCGGGTCCATCTCCTCCAGGACGTCGGCAGCGCGCTCAGCCTCGAGCAGCTGCACGATCTCCACACGGTCGTCCTCGGGGAGCTCCTCGAGGACGTCGGCGAGCTGCTCGTCCTCCAGGCCGCGGGCCACCTCGATGCGGCGCTTCGGGCTCAGGTCGTGCAGGACGTCCGCGACGTCGGCGGGGCGCATCGTGTCGAGCTTGGACAGCAGCTGCTCGGCGGGCTGATCCGCCGCCGGGCAGGGACAGCCCGTGGACGTCGGCCCAGTCGACGATGATCGACTCGCCTCGACGGCGCAGCCCACCACCGGGCTTGCGGACGAACAGCTGAGTGACGAACCAGTCCCGCGTGCGCGACTGCTCCACGGCCACGTCGAGGATCGACACGCGCTCGCCGGTCTCGACCAGCTCGACCGAGCGATCGAGTAGCTCGGCGGTGACGAGGGTCTCGTTGCTGCGCTGCTCGAAGCGGCGCAGGTTCACGGTGCCCGTCACGATGACCTGGCCCGCGTCGACCGCGGTCACCTTCGTCATCGGCACGAAGATCCGTCGTCGCGGCTGCACCTCGACGACCAGTCCGGTGAGGCGCGGTGGGTTGGTGCCCAGTCGCAGGACGACGATCGCGTCGCGTACCTTGCCGACCTGGTCGCCGTTCGGGTCGAAGACGCCGATGCCAGCGAGCCGGGCGAGGAATACTCGTGTTGCGGCGCCGGTCGTCACGTCGAAAGGCTACCGCCGACGGGAGGAAGCAGGGCCATGGCTACGCCGTCCGACGCAGCCCGTCCGGCGCTGACGCGTCCGCCGTCCGGTGACCTCGCGCTGCTCGGGATCGCGGTGGCGTTCATCTCGTCCTCGGGGCCGATCATCGCCGCCACGGTCGCGCCCGCACTCGCCATCGCGTTCTGGCGGTGCTTCCTCGGATCCGGTGCGACGGCCCCGTGGGTGCTTGTGCGTCATCGGGCCGAGGTCCGCGGCATGTCGAGGCATGAATGGTGGCTCGTTGCATCCGCGGGGCTCCTCCTCGGTGCGCACTTCGCGACGTGGATCCCGTCCTTGCGGTTCACGACGGTGGCCTCGTCGACGGCACTGGTGGCCACGCAGCCGGTGTGGGCGGCGCTCATCGCGCGCCGGCGCGGCGGCTACATCCCGCGCTCGGCATGGATCGGGATCGCGGTGTCGCTCGTCGGCGTCATCGTCCTGACCGGGATCGACGTGTCGATCGATCCGCGGCACCTGATCGGCGATGCGCTGGCGCTGGCGGGCGCCGTCCTCGCCGCGGCGTACGTGACCGTGAGCGAGTCGGCCCGCCGGACCGTGTCCACGGCCACCCTCACGTCCGGCCTGTATGCCTCCGCCGCGGTGCTCCTGCTGGTGCTGTGCGTGGTGGGCCATCAGGCGCTCGTCGGCTTCTCGCTGCAGGACTGGCTGCTCATCCTCGCGCTGACGGCAGGGGCGCAACTGCTCGGCCACACCCTGATCAACAAGGTCCTGGCGACCACCTCGGCCACGATCGTCTCGCTGGCCATCCTCCTCGAGATGCCCGGCGCGACGATCGTCGCGGCCGTGTTCTTGCACCAGTTCCCGCCGTGGCAGATCATCCCGGCCGTGGCCCTGATGTTCGCCGGCATCGTCCTGGTCATCCGCGCGGGTTCCCGCGAGGTGCCGACCGAGTCCTCGCCGGTGTGACGCAACGGTCGTCGCACGCATCGGCGTGACACTAGATTCGGCTTCGTGAACGTGCTGGCGATCGACCAGGGGACGTCGGGCACGAAGGCCATCGTCGTGGACGACGACGGGCAGGTCCGCTCCCTCGCCGAGATGCCGGTGCGCCCGGTCTACCTGCCCGGCGGACGGGTCGAGCAGGACCCGGCCGGACTGCTGGCGTCGGTCCTCGACGGCGGGCCGCCAGGCCGTGGCCGCAGCCGGTGTCAGGATCGATGCGGTCGGCCTCGCCAACCAGGGCGAGACCGTGCTGGCGTGGGACGAGGCGACCGGCGAACCGCTGTCGCCGGCGATCGTGTGGCAGGACAACCGGGCACAGGACGTCTGCGACCGGCTCGTCGACAGCGGGTCGCTGATTGCCGCGCGTACCGGACTGGTGCTCGATCCCTACTTCTCCGCGCCGAAGATGACATGGCTGCGTGACAACGTCACCCGCGACGGAGTGGTCACGACGACCGACACGTGGCTCGTCCACCAGCTCACCGGTGCGTTCGTGACCGACGTGACGACCGCCAGTCGTTCGCTTCTGCTCGACGTCGACGACGTGGACTGGGATGGCGAGCTGATCGACGTGTTCGACCTGACCGGCGAGAGCCTGCCGCGGCTGGTCGACTGCGACGAGGTGGTCGGGACGACAGACGCGTTCGGGCCCGAGGTGACGATGGCGGGCCTGATCGTGGACCAGCAGGCCGCGCTGCTGGCCGAGCGCTGCCTGCGCGCCGGCGAGGCCAAATGCACCTACGGGACGGGTGCCTTCGTGCTCGCGAACGTCGGGGGGCATGCCGTGCGGTCGGCCACCGGCCTGACCACGTCCGTGGCATGGCGCACCCGGAGCGGCACCGAGTACTGCCTCGACGGACAGGTCTACACGGCGGCGTCGGCGATCCGGTGGATCACCGACCTGGGGATCGTCCCGTCCGCCGAGGACCTCGATCGGGCGGCCGCGCCCGACGGCAACGGCGTGCTGTTCGTGCCGGCCCTTGCCGGCCTGGCCGCACCATGGTGGCGATCGGACGCCCAGGGCGCGTTGACCGGACTGAGCCTGGCCACCGAGCGGGGGCATCTGGTGCGGGCCGTGCTCGAGGGGATCGCCGCCCAGGTCGCCGACCTCGTCGCGGCGATGGACGCGGACACCGCGCGGCCCATCGAGTGCCTGCGCGTCGATGGCGGCCTGACGCGGTCGTCGGTGCTCATGCAGGTCCAGGCCGATCTCCTGCAGGTGCCCGTGGAGATCTACCCGTCGGCGCACGCGACCCCGCTGGGCGCGGCGGCCCTGGCCCGCTCGGCCATGGACCCGGTACTGGCGTTCGAGGACATCGTCTGGCCGTGGCACGCGTCGGCGGTGTACGAGCCGGCGTGGAGTGCCGACCGCGCGGCCGACTTCCTGGGCCGCTGGCGCGCCGCCGTGCGCACGGCACTGCCGGACGAGGCGGGCCGATGAGCACCATCGACGTGGACGTCGTGATCATCGGCGGCGGGGTCGTGGGCTGTGCTGTCGCGCGCGAACTGGCCGGCTGCGATCGTCCGCGTGGCGCTGATCGAGGCGAGGCAGGACGTCGGTGATGCGACGAGCAAGGCGAACACCGCGATCCTGCACACCGGGTTCGACGCGGCGCCGGGTTCACTCGAGGCCGCCATGGTCGCTCGTGGCTACGGCCTCCTCGGGGAGTACGCGGACCGCACCGGCATCCCCGTCGAGCGGACGGGGGCGCTGCTCGTGGCGTGGACACAGGAGGAGCTCGACGCTCTCCCCGGCCTGCGGGCCAAGGCGATCAGCAACGGCTACGACGACTGCGCCCTCGTCGAGGCCGTCGAGGTCTACGCGCGCGTGCCCAGCCTCGCGGACGGTGCGCTCGGCGGTCTCACGGTGCCGGGCGAGTCGATCATCTGCCCGTGGACGACGACGCTCGCCTTCGCCACCGAGGCGCAGGCCAGGGGAGCCCGCCTGCTCCTGGGCCGTCGGGTGGTGGACATCGACGTGGGCGCCGACCGCACGACGCTTGTCGACGACGCAGGGCCAGGTGACGGCGCGTTGGGTGGTGAACGCCGCCGGGCTCGGCGCCGACACCGTGGATCGCCTGCTGGGGTATGACCGCTTCACCGTCGTGCCACGACGCGGGGAACTTCTCGTCTTCGACAAGCTCGCCCGACCCCTCGCCGACTGCATCGTCCTGCCGGTGCCCAGCGCCAAGGGCAAGGGCGTCCTCGTGAGCCCCACGATCTACGGCAACGTCATGCTCGGACCGACGTCCGAGAACCTGAAGGACCGCACGGACACGTCGACCTCGGAGGAGGGCTTCGCCTTCCTCCGCGTCAAGGGCGGCGCGATCATGCCGCGCCTGCTCGAGGAGGAGGTGACCGCGGCCTATGCGGGCCTGCGCGCGGCCACCGAGCACAGTGACTTCGTGGTCCACCTCGACCGGGACCAGCGCTACCTGCTCCTCGGCGGCATCCGGTCGACGGGGCTGACCGCCTCGATGGCCCTGGCCGAGCACGCCAGAGCGCTGCTGTCGCAGGCCGGACTGGACCTGGCCGGTCGGACGGACCTGCCGGACGCGCCCCGGATGCCGAACATCGGCGAGACCTTCGCGCGCCCCTACGAGCGGGTGGACCTGATCGAGCACGACCCGGAGTACGGGCGCATCGTGTGCTTCTGCGAGAGGGTCACCCGCGGTGAGATCCGTGACGCCCTGGCGTCGCCGCTCCCGCCGGTCGACCTTGACGGACTGCGCCGGCGAACCCGCGCCACGATGGGCCGCTGCCAGGGGTTCTACTGCGGGGCCGAGGTCGATGCGCTGCTCCGGGCGGGAGCATGACGACTCATCGGGCTGTCGTCGCGGCAGACGTCGTCATCGTCGGTGGCGGCCCGGCCGGACTGACGGCGGCCGCCAGCCTGCGGCAGGCAGGGGTCGACTCGGTGGTGGTGCTCGAGCGCGAGACCGAGGCGGGCGGGATCCCACGGCACAGTGCCCACACCGGGTACGGCGTCCGCGACCTTCGGCGGGTCCTGACCGGGCCGCAGTACGCCACTCGGCTCGTGGCCGAGGCGCGTGACTGGGGCGCCGACATCCGCACCGCGACCATGGCCACGCAGTGGGCGGGCGACACGTCGTTCCTCACTACCGGACCTGCCGGCCGACTGCGGATCGACGCGCGCGCCGTGGTGCTGGCCACCGGCGCCCGGGAGCGGTCCCGCGCGGCGCGCATGGTGCCCGGCGACCGCCCCAGCGGCGTCCTGACGACCGGGCTCCTGCAGAACCTCGTGCACCTCAAGCACGAGTCGTCGGGCGGACTGGTGGGGCGCTGCGCCGTCGTGGTGGGGGCCGAACTGGTGTCGTGGTCGGCCGTGGTCACGTTGCGCGAGGCGGGCTGCCGCACCGTCCTGATGACGTCCGAGCACGACCGGCTCGAGTCGTACGCTGCCTTCAACCTGGCCGGTCGCGCCGGCCTGCGGGTGCCGACCTCCCGGGCCACGCGCCTGACGCGCATCATCGGGCGAGAGCGCGTCGAGGCGGTCGAGCTGATGCGCCTGGACACCGGTGCCCGCCGCATCGTCGAATGCGACACGGTCGTGCTGACGGGGGACTGGATCCCTGACAACGAGCTGGCCCGGTCGCGCCAGCTCGCCATCGATCCCGCCCACCGCGGGCCGTTGGTCGACACCGCACTGCGCACGAGCGCGCCAGGGGTGTTCGCTGCTGGCAACCTCCTCCATCCGGTCGACACGGCGGATGTCGCGTCGCTCGACGGACGACATGTCGCCGCACAGGTCGTCGCGCACCTGCGGGACCCGTTCGCGAGTCGGCCGGATCCGGGAGTGCGCCTGATCGCGGGGGAGGGGTTCGCGTGGGTCGCACCCGGCCTCATCCGGCCGGGGGATCCGCCACCTGCCCGGGACCGGGTGCTGCTGTGGCCCGAGCGCTTCCAGTCCGCCCCTCGCGTCGTCGTCCGCCAGGGCGGCGCGGTCGTCTCCCGCGTCCGACTCCCCTGGCCTGCGTCGCCCGGACGCGTCTTCCGGCTTCCCTGGCGATACGTCGCCGCCGCGCAGGGTGGTGAGGGCGACGTCGTGATCGACCTAGGCTGAGGGCATGACCCGCCGACCGACCCCGCCGATGGCCCCGCCTGAGGACACCCAGGCGCTGCTGTTCGACTGTGACGGGACGCTCGTCGACACCCTGGGCCTCTATCGCATCTGCTGGCGCCAGGTCTTCGGCCGCTACGGCTTCGAGATGAGCGACGAGTGGTTCGCCACCTGGGCCGGGCACAGCATGGATCCGTTCGTGCTGGCGGCGCTGCCGGACCTCACGGACGACGAGATCGATCAGGTGGCCCAGGAGGGCGTCGATCTCTTCCTGGACTCCACTCACCTGCTCGAGCCCCTGGAGCACGTCGTCGAGGTGGCGCGAGGCTTCCACGGCCGGCTGCCGATGGCCGTCGTGTCCGGCGGCCCGCGCCCGGCCGTCCTCGCCTCCCTCGAGGCGGTCGGCATCGCGCAGCTGTTCTCCCTCGTCGTGACGGTCGACGACGTCGAGAACGGCAAGCCCGCCCCCGACGCCTACCTGGCCGCCATCGAGGCGCTCGGCGTGGACGTGGCGCACTGCGTCGCCTATGAGGACACCGCCGTCGGCATCGCTGCGGCCGAGGCGGCCGGGATCCCCACGGTGGTCGATGTGCGGTGGCACGACGAACGGTCCGATTCCAGAGTTTCTTGAGACAGACACCAGTTTCCTGATACCGTCCGCCGCGGAGGTGGACCGTGGTCGATTACACGAACCGGATGTTCCATGTGGGGCATCTCGTGCCGGATATCCAGGCAGCGATGGACGAGCTGGGATCGGCTTTCGATCTCACGTGGACGGACGTCGTCACGCGAACCGATCAGCGGGTGTGGACGCCCGAGGAGGGGCAGCGTCACGTCCCTCTGACGTTCGTCTACTCCACCGAGGGCCCCCAGCGCGTCGAGCTGATCGAGGGCGTCGAGGGCACTCCGTGGTGGAGCGGCGACCCGCAGAACCTCCATCACGCCGGCGTGTGGGCGGATGTCCCAGCATTGACCGAGGAGCTCGTCGCCGCCGGCTGGACTCTCGTGTGCAGCCAGGTCGCCCCCGACGAGGGCTATGGCTCCTTCTCCTACGTGCGCTCGCCCTCGGGTTTCCTGCTGGAGCCGGTGGCTGAGGCCAATGAGGCGCGAATGAACCGCTGGTTCGCCGGCGGGGGACTTTCCTGACGATTGGGGACCTAAGTCCCTGCCGCTACCTGCCCTAGTTTCTTTAGATTCACTACACATCTAGACAGGTACCGGCGACACGGTTCGTCGGGCCTGCCGTGTTCGCCCCGCCCGACCCTCCAGGAGGACCCGATGCATACCCGGATGCACCCGCTCAGCCGAGCGATCTACGACGTCCGAGACGACGGCCTGGTGGAGGTCACGCTCGGCGATCGCCGCGGCCTGTTCACCCCGAACGGTGACCGCGTGGAGGGCGACCTCTACAACGTCGACATCCACCTGTGCCACTGGCTGGCCGGCCCGCAGTTGCCCGCGGGCGCCGCCGGCAACCCGAAGGACTTCCCTGCCGAGACTCACGACGCGACTGCTACCGACGAGAACGTGGAGGTCTACCGGTGACCGCCACCGACAACCGCATCCTCGGCACCACCGAGGGCCTCAACGCCGACCAGGACGCCCAGGTGCAGTCCTACTTCGACCTACTCGACACCGACTCCCGGACCGTCCCGGATGTCTACCGCTGGACCAATCCGCTCCAGGGCGTGGCCCTGACGGTGCCGGCCGACCGCTACACCTCGCGTGAGTTCCACGACCTCGAGGTCGAGCACGTGTGGAAGAAGGTCTGGCAGATGGCGTGCCGGGTCGAGGACATCCCGGAGCCGGGCGAGTTCGTCAAGTACGACATCGCCGATGTGAGCGTGCTCGTGGTCCGTCAGCGCGATGGCTCGATCAAGGCCCATCGCAACATCTGCCTCCACCGCGGCCGCACCCTGAAGGAGAAGGACGGCCGGGCCGACTCCTTCCAGTGCCAATTCCATGGCATCACATGGGACCTCGACGGCTCGCTCAAGCACATGCCGTGCAAGTGGGACTTCCCGCAGGTCGACGGCGACTGGCCGCTGCTGAACGTGCAGGTCGACACCTGGGGCGGGTTCGTCTTCATCAACCTCGATCCCGAGGCGGCCCCGCTGGCCGACTTCCTCGGCACCCTGCCCGAGCACTTCACCTCGTGGCCGCTCGACAGGCGCTACAAGCAGGTGCATGTCGGCAAGGTGCTGCGCTGCAACTGGAAGATCGCCCAGGAGGCGTTCATGGAGTCGTGGCACGTCGTGGCCACGCACGCCCAGCTGCTGCCCGGTCTCGGCGATACCGTCAGCAAGTACGACGCCTGGGGCAATTTCTCGCGCACGCTGACCCCCAATGGGGTGCCCAGCCCGCACCTGAAGTGGCAGCCCACCGAGCAGGAGATGATGGACGCGGTCACCGACCGCAACCTCGACGACGACATCAAGGTCGTCGTGCCCGACGGCACGACCGCACGGCGCGCGATGTCCGACAACCGCCGTCGGCACCTGGCCGGCGAGATCGGCCCCGACACCGCCGAGGCGCTGTCCGACGCCGAGATGTGCGACAGCATGCCCTACACGCTCTTCCCGAACCTGCATCCCTGGGGCTCGTACAACCGCACCTGCTACCGGTTCCGGCCCTACGGCAACGACCCGGGCCTGTCGCTGATGGAGTGCATGATCCTGAGCCCCTACGAGGGCGACACCCCGCCGCGCGGCGCCACCTTGAAGATGGTCGAGATGGACACCTCCTGGACGACGGTGCCCGACCTCGGCCTGCTCGCCCGCGTGTTCGACCAGGACGACGCGAACCTGCCGTTCGTCCAGAAGGGCCTGGAGTCCGGCTCGCTCGACGACGTCACCTTCGCCGAGTACCAGGAGACGAAGATTCGGCACTTTCACCATGTGCTGGAGCAGTGGTTGCCCTAGCGTCCCTCTATGACGCAGACACAGCCACGCGGATCGGTCAGCGACGACTGGTGCATCGACACCAATCTCAACCAGCGCTTCCCGATCTACACCCGGTTCAACGCGAACGACGTCCTGCCTGACCCGATCTCCCCGCTCGGGGCGGACCTGGCCTGGCTGCCGCACATCCTCGTGGCTTTCGCGAACGCGTATGCGGAGATGGGTGCGATCTCGGTGGCCGAGGCCAACCTCGACCCGGAGGCGTTCCCGGCGGCGGCGTTCCGCTACGGGCACCTGTACGTCAACGTGACGACCGCCCGGCTCACCGGCGTACGCAGCGGGCTGGGCTGGGAGGCCGTCGACGCGTCGTTCTTCGGCAGCCATCCGGACGCCCCGCCGCACGAGACGCATCCGACGGACGCCGACCCGGTGACCTCCGCGCGGCTGGCGGCACGCACGCAGTGGACCCTCACGACGTCGTCCTTCCCGGAGCTCGAGGAGGACACCCGCATCGCCGACCGGCTGCGGGCGTCGCGCCCGGACTTCTCCGAGATGACCAATGCGGCGCTGGTCGCCTATGCGCGCAGCCTCATGCCGTACGAGCGGATCACCTGGCGCGGCGAGCTCATCGGCGGGGCGCAGGCAGCCATCGGACCGGCGGTCATCGGCTCCGTGCTGCCCGAGGAGCTGGGCCTGAGCCCGTTCGACCTGGTGGGTCCGGCCGGCGACGTCGTCTCCGCGGCCCCGTCGTACGCGTTGTGGGACCTCTCACGGATCGTGCGCGCCGATCACGTGCTCGGCGAGCTGTTCGACGCCGGCGTCGAGGGCATCGTGCCCTGGCTCAAGGACCACCATCCGGACTTCCACCAGCGGCTCCAGGCCTTCCTGCGCGAGTTCGGCTACCGCGGTCCGTCCGAGTGGGACCTCGGTGCGGACTCATGGGAGACCCGGCCGGAACTGCCACTCGCCCTGATCGACCGCATGCGCCATATGGACGACAGCCACTCACCCGCCGCCCGGCGGGCCGAGGCCACGGTGTCCGCCGAGCGGGCGGTCGCGCGGGTGCTGGATGCGCTGGCCGACAGCGAGGAGGCACAGGCCACCCTGCGGATGGGCCTCGACTCCGCGCGGCGCTTCGCCGGCTGGCGCGAGCTCGGCAAGAGCAACTGCATCAAGGTGCTCAACGAGGCGCGCGTGGCGCTTCTCGAGGTGGGCCGTCGCCTGACGAACGAGGGGCACATGACGCACCCGCGCCAGGTGTTCATGGCGCTCGACGGCGAGCTCGACCGCCTCGTGCTGCAGCCCGATCTCGTCACGGCAGCGATCGCCCAGCGGGAACTGGACTGGAAGGAGTACGCCGACCTCGAGCTGCCACTGTTCCTCGACGCCCGGGTGCCCCGCGTACCCGTGGCCGAGCTCAAGCGCAGGAGCCCGGACGCCTTCGCCCCTGCAGCTGTCGGCGACGGTGCTGAATGCGATCGGCGCGGCATCGGGGCGAGCGACCGGCCGGGCGCGGATCATCACGGATCCGTCCGACATCGCCTCGTTCGAGCCGGGCGACGTGCTCGTGGCCCCGCAGACCGATCCGTCGTGGACGCCGCTGTTCGTCGTGGCAAGCGGCGTCATCGTCGGCGTCGGCGCGCCGAACAGCCACGCCATGATCGTCAGCCGCGAACTGGGCATTCCCTGCGTCGCCGGTCTCGAGGGTGCCACCCAGCTGATCCCCGACGGCGCGATGGTGACCCTCGACGGGTCGGCCGGCACCGTGACCATCGACTCGATCGGCTGATCGTGCGCGAGCCGCTGATCCGCTACCCGATCGTCCAGTACGCATACGTGGTGAACGACCTCGACGCGGCCATCGAGCACTGGGTCGAGGTGATGGGAGCCGGCCCGTTCTTCGTCAGCCGCAACCACCGCGGGCGCGAGCACACCTATCGCGGCGCGCTGGACGACGCGGTCTTCTCCTACGCCTTCGGACAGGCCGGCCCGGCCCAGGTGCAGCTCATCCAGTGCATGGACGACAGACCATCGGTCTACCGAGACATGTACCCCGAGGGCGACGAGGGGTTCCACCATGTGGCCTGCCTCGTCCCGGCCGAGGACATGCCGCGGGAGGTGGCCCGGTTCACCGACGCCGGCTTCGCGATCGCGTCGACGCTGCACTCGTACGTACCCGTCGCCTACCTCGACTGCCGCACCGCGCTCGGTTTCTTCGTCGAGCTGCACGGGCTCAATGAGGCCGTCGACGACCTGTTCCGCGAGATCCGCGAGGCCCACGAGCAGTGGGACGGCGTCACCGACCCCATCCGCGTGCGGGCGACCAGCTCCTCGCTGCCCACGCCATGACCTCCACCCCGCCCTTCGAGGTGATCCCGCTGGCGACCGTGCGCGTGACTCGCGGCGATGTCCACCGCATGGGCCGAACCGCCTTCCACACCAGGGTCATCGGCGGGATCGCCAAGGGCCGCTGGGAGGGGGAGCGGTTCCGCGGCGACATCGTGGCCCCCGGCGGAGACTGGGCCATCCCCTCCGACGACGGCACCGTGATGCTGCTCGACGTGCGGCAGGTCGTGCGCACCGACGACGGCGCCATGGTCTACGTCACGTATCAGGGGCGCTGCGACCGGCAACGCGGCACCTACACGGTGGCGCCCACGTTCGAGACCGACGACGAGCGGTACGCCTGGCTCAATGTGATCCAGGCCGTCGGCCAGGGCCGCAGCGACGGCGACGACATCGTGTACGAGATGTTCGAGGTGCGCTAGCCCGGCGATTCGCGCCGGCACTGGGCAACGTCAGCGCCTCACCTGCCTACGCTGGGCGGGTGGCCGTCAGTCGCAGTCGTGGTGCCCGCGCGGCCCGCAAGCGCAGACGTCGCATGGGTCGAGTGAGGCATGACCTCACCGACGAGCAGTGGCATGCGTTGGTCGCGGCGTGGGGCGGTTGTGCCTACTGCGGCGCGACGAATCGGGCGCTCCAGCGCGACTGCATCATCGCAATTTCCCGCGGCGGCCGGTACACGCTCGATAACGTCGTGCCGGCCTGCGGGTCGTGCAACGCGAGCAAGTGCAACGACGAGGTGACGGGCTGGCTGCGCCGCAAGCGACTTGACGAGGCCGCCTTCCTTCTGCGCCAACGCGAGATCCAGTCGGTCCTTGCGGTGCAGTTCACCGAGTCGCTTGTTACTTGACAGCAACTAAAGTAACCTGACGCCTCCCGTTCCCGGAGGCAAGGAACCCCATGCTCACCGCACTGATCACCGGAGAGCGGCAGGTCGAGCTCATTGACGTCGTCGACGGCCCGCCCGGACCGGGGACGGTCACTGTCGACATCACGCTCTGCGGAATCTGCGGCACGGAGGTCGGCTCGTTCCGCAGCGGCGTACTGCACAGCCCGTCGGTCTGCGGCCATGAGTGGGTCGGGGTCGTCAGCTCCCTCGGGTTCGGCGTCGATCGTGTGCTCGACGGCCAGCGGGTGGTCATCGGCGTGTGCCCGCCGTGCGGCGCCTGCCCCGAGTGCAGCGCCGGCCATGCCGAGCACTGCCGCGTCGCCAACCTCATGGCGCGCGGCAAGGATCCGCTGGCGCCGGCCCACGGAGGCTTCGCCGCGCAGATCACCGTGGCGGCTGATCGCGTCGTTCCGGCGAACCCCGCCCTCTCCGACGTGCAGGCCGCGGTGGTGGAGCCGGCCGCGGTCGCCTTCCACGGCGTGCGGCGCAGCGGCATCCGACCCGGTGATGTCGTCGCGGTCCTGGGAGCCGGCCCGATCGGGCTGCTCGCGATGCAGTTCGCCCGCGCGGCGGGCGCGGGGCACACGCTGATGATCGAGCCCACCGCTGGCCGCCGCCTCCTCGCGACCGAGCTGGGCGCCGACGAGGGGCTGGCCCCCGACGTCGCGGGCGAGCGGATCCTCGAGCTGACGAACGGCGTGGGCGCGGACGTTGTCATCGAGGCCTCCGGGGTACCGGCCCTCCTGCAGACGGCCGTCGACCTCACGCGCGCCGGGGGAACGGTGACCCTGCTGAGCTACCTGTCCCGACCCTCGGAGGTCAACGGCGCGCGCATCATGGCCCGCGAGGTGCGGATCGTCGGCGCCAACGCCTATGCGCGATCGGATTTCCGGCGCACCATGGACCTCATCGCCGACGGGCGGGTGCGCGTCGAGCCGATGCACACGCGCACCGTCCGGCTCGAGGAGCTCCCGCAGGTGCTCGCCGACCTCGCCGACGCGGCCGGCGACGACGTCAAGGTGCTCGTCGATCCGAGTGGGAAGGTGCTGTGATGCCGGTTGCGATCGTGACAGGAGCTGGAGCCGGGATCGGCCAGGCCACCGCCCGCATGCTGCACGCGCGGGGACACTCCGTCGTCGTGGCCGATGTCAGCGCCGACGCGCTGGCGTGGACCGACGGCGTCGAGGGCCTGCTCGGCGTGGTCGCCGACGTGAGCGTCGAGGCGGACAACGAGGAGATGGTCCGCGCCGCCATCGACACCTTCGGCGGACTGGACGTCCTGGTCCTCAACGCCGGAATCGCCCGCCGGACGAACTGGGAGGGCGAGGACGCCGTCGACGCGTACGACCGGATCATGGCGGTCAACGCCCGAGGCGTCGTGCTGGGCATCCGCCATGCCGCACCCCGCATCGCCGAGACCGGTGGCGGCGCGATCGTCGTCGTTGCATCGACGTCGGGCGTGCGCGCCGATCCTGAGCGGTTCGCCTACAACGCATCGAAGGCGGCGGCCATCAACCTCGCGCGCGCCGCGGCGCTCGACTGGGGCGTGCGCGGGGTGCGCGTCAACGTGATGGCGCCCGGCCCGACGATGACGTCGATCCTGCAGGGCGGCAAGGTCACGCCCGAGCACCTCGCCGAGCTGACCCGAAACATCCCGCTCCAGCGCATGGGCACCCCGGACGAGCAGGCCGAGGCCATCTGCTTCCTCGCCTCGCCGGCCGCCAGCTTCATCACGGGAGCGGTGCTCATGTGCGACGGCGGGATCACCGCGAACGCCGGCATCTTCCCGCCCCCCGCACTGCCTTCCCTGTAGTTCCAGCCAAGGAGAGCGCGACCATGACCGACTTCGACTTCGACGTACTCGTGATCGGCTCGGGCGCCGCCGGACTGTCCGCTGCGCTGGCGGCCCGGCAGGCGGGCGCCGAGCGGGTGCTCGTCGCGGAGGCGGAGGACATCGTCGGCGGCTCGTCGCGGCTGTCCGGTGGGCTGATGATGGGGGCGGCGACCCGCTACCAGAAGGCACAGGGCATCGAGGACTCGCCGGAGGCCCTGTTCCACGACTACATGACGCTCAACCAGTGGAAGGTGGAGTCCGCCGTCGTCGAACGCCTGACCCAGCGGGCCGGGCTCGCGGTCGAATGGCTCGGCGACCTGGGCGTGGAGTTCTACGACCAGTTGGTGTTCGGCGGCGACGAGACCCTGCCGCGCGTCCACTGCCCGATCGGCCGTGGCCAGGCCGTCGTCGACGTCCTGTACCGGCACTGCCGCGAGCAGGGCGTCGAGTTCGCCCTGCAGCCAGCGCGTGGATCGCCTGCTGGTGACGGACGGGGCCGTCGTGGGGATAGCGGTGGGCGACGACGAGATCACCGCAGCATCGGTGGTGATCGCCAGTGGCGGTTTCGGGGCCAACGACGAGAAGCGCAGGGAGCTACTTCCCGTCGGTCTACGACACCGGGTGGTCGTACTACATCGGTGCCGACGGCTCGCGCGGCGACGCCCTCGACTTCACGCGCGATGTCAGCGCACAGGTGACCGGCTACAACCGGGGCCTGCGCCTGCTCCACACCGACTTCGACAAGATGTACGAGGCGTACATCCCCGGCTGGCTGATCCTCGTCAACCATCAGGGTCGTCGATTCTGCAACGAGACCGCGCCCTACGGGATCATGGACGGACTCCTCCAGGAGCAGGGCGATTCGGCCTACGCCATCTTCGACCACAAGGCCCTGGTCGACGCCACCGAGCTGGGCGTGGCCCGCTACAAGCAGTCCATCCCGGGCTCCACCAAGAAGCAGAGTCCGCACTGGAACCTCGACATCATCGAGATGATGCTGGCGGAGGGCAAGGTCCACAAGCGGGACACGCTCGACGAGCTGGCGGCCGCCATCGGCGTGCCGGCGGCGAACCTCGCAGCGACCGTCGACCGGGTCAACGAGCTGGTCGACCTGCACGAGGACCAGGACTACCTCAAGGACGCGAAGTTCCTGGAGCCCATCGCCAGCGGACCGTTCTACGCGGTCGAGGTGCGCCCGGCGACGTGCTGCTTCACCGCCTGTGGCCTGCGGATCAACCGCGAGGCCGAGGTGCTCGACGAGGCCGGACGGGTGATCCCGGGCCTGTTCGCCGCGGGCGAGGTCTGCGGCGGCGTGATCGGACCACGCTACGTGGGCAGCGGCAACTCCTACGGCAACTGCGTGACCATGGGGCGCGTGGCAGGACAGTCGGCGGCCTCCCATGCCGGCTGACCCGACGTCGGCTGACCCGACGCCGTTCGATCCCATGCGGCTGGCCGCTCGCGAGGCGATCCGCGAGGCGGCGGGGCGCTACGCCCGTGGAGTGGACCGACTCGACGCCGAGCTCATGAAGAGCGCGTACTGGCCCGATGCCACCGACGATCATGGCCGGTTCGTCGGCAACGGCTGGGAGTTCGCCGAGCGTGTGGTCGGGACGCACGACCGCTGGCAGTCGACGATGCACTGCACCATGCAGCATGCCATCGAGTTCGACGACGACGACCATGCGCGCGGAGAGATCTACAACATCACGTACCTCGTGCCTCGCGACGATGGTCCGTGGTCGGTGTGGCTGGGCCGTTACCTCGATCGCTACGAGCGGCGCGACACCGAGTGGCGGATCAGCCACCGGATCTGCGTGCACGAGGCGACGACGACGATCGAGCACGCGCCGATGGCCGGCGACATGTCGAACTTCCGCACCGGCGAGGCCGACCGGCCGCGCGACGACCGCCCGCTGGGCACCTGAACTGCGGAGCGGCTAGCGGGCCCTGCGCGGGTTGGGCACACCGCCGTCACGTCGCGGCTCGATGCCCGCCTCCAGGACCCGGCGCTCGGTGATCCGCCAGGTGCCGTCGATGAGCGCCCAGGCATCGTGGTACTCGCCCCACAGGATCATGTCGGCCTTGTCGCCGTCGACGAACCGATGCCAGGCCCGCACGTAGCTGACTGCTGTCGCCGTCGCTGGCCCCGTGAAGGTGATCGCGATGTTGCTGATCAGGTGCTGGGTGGCCTCGAACTGCGGCAGCACGCGATTCATCCATTCCACCACCGCCTCGACGCCGTGCATGTCACCGCTGTGCGGCGAGGCGAACACACACTCCGCGGCGAACACGTCGCGATGGTTGGCGGTCTCGAACCAGTCGGTCGCCCGCGCGTAGCGGAACATCTGGTCGGCGATCGCTGCGCGGTCGTCCAGGCGATCGAAGGTCATCGGTCTCTCCTGTTCATGGGGAGGTCAGGCGGACTCGGCGGCGGATCGACCGGCGATCCGGCCAAAGACGAGAATCGGGCCAAGGGTGCCGCCGGCTCCGCCGTAGGCCATCGCTGTGGGAGCCGCCGCGACGTTGCCTGCGGCGTACAGCCCCGCGATCGGCTGACCGGCTGTGTCGAGGACCCGGCCACGGGAGTCGATCCGCGGCCCGCCGCTGGTGCCCAGCGCCCCGGGCGCGATCGGCACGGCGTAGAAGGGCGCCTCATCGATGCGGCCGAGCGTCGACGCCTTCGTGAAGCGGTACTCACCATCACCGCTCCAACGGTCATACGCACTGTCTCCCCGTCCGAAGTCCTCGTCCTGCTCGGCGTCCACGAAGGCGTTCCACCTCGTGAGCGTCTGCTCGAGGCCATCGGGGTCGATGCCGACCAGCCCGGCCAGCGCGCGCGGCGTGTCGGCACGGGGAATCCAGTCCGCGATCGGCTCCCCGGCGGGGGTTCCGAACGATCCGTACCGCGTGGCGTTGCGACCGTCGAAGACCAGCCAAGCCGGCAGGTTGGCGTAGCCGAACGGGGCGGCATCCATCTGGTGGAAGGCGCCGCCGAGGGCGTTGTAGTTGGCCGCCTCATTGGTGAACCGACGCCCGCGAGAGTTGACCATGATCGATCCGGGCAGCGTGCGCTCTCGGTTCACGAGATTGGATCGCTGGACGCCGAAGGCCTCGTCTCCGGGGATCTGCACGGCGGGAACCCACCAGGCCTGCCCCATGTTGCCCAGGCCGGCGCCGACGCGCATCGCCATGAGCAGGCCGTCGCCGGTGTTCGTGGGCACCGACGTCGGAGCGGTCATCGGGCCGCGCAAGAACGAGGCCACCAGCTCGGGGTTCCACTCGAAGCCGCCGGTGGCGAGCACGACACCACGACGGGCGAGGACTGTGCGGTCGGCGCCGTCGACGGACAGTCGGGCGCCGACGACGCGATCACCGTCCATCACGAACTCCTCAGCAGTGGCATCAAGCACGAACTCGACGCCGAGGTCGAGGAGTGCCTTGATGAGGGGCCCCACGAGGGCGTTGCCACAGCCGCGCAGGTCGTTGTCGAGGCGGTGCTGCAGGGTCTGCTCGTCGAGGAAGCCGGTGCCGCCGCCAAGGGTGGTGTCGGTGATCCGCAGGTGCGCGCTGCGCCTGCTGCGCGCGACCTTGTCCGACCAGTCGCCGAGTTCGCGGTAGCTGAAGAGCCCAGGATCCAGCGAGCGACCGCCGTCGGGCTTCCCGCCGGGGTTCTCCGGGTGGTAGTCGGGGTAGTGCGGCAGCAGGGTGAATCGCAGGGCGGTCACGTCCTCCAGCCATTGGATCGTGTCGCGTCCGTTGTCCACGAACGTAGCAGCGAGCTCGGGGTCCATCCGGCCCAGTGACAGCGAGGCGAGGTACTCCAGGGCCTCCTGCCGCGAGTCCTCGATGCCCGCCTCGTCCTGATGGTGGTTCAGGGGCACCCACGGCACGCCGCCCGAGATGGCCGACGAGCCGCCGAGAAGGGAGCCCTTCTCGCACACGACGACGGATGCTCCGGCGAGGGCAGCGGCGAGGGCAGCGGTCAGGCCGGCGGCGCCGCTGCCCAGCACGAGCACATCGGTGCTGATACTGGACTCCATGTAAAGAATCTATCGGTATAGTTGCGCCCCTGTTGGCGGATTCGGAAGGAGCACGCGATGGACGGACTTGGCCTCGCCCTGGAGGAGGGCGTCCTGCGCGTCACCTTCGACCGGCCCGATCGACTCAACTCGCTGACGGCCGAGCTCATCCACGCCGCGGCCGCGGCCGTCGAGAGCGCCCACGGCGATGGGGCCCGCGTCATCGTGCTGACCGGCACCGGGCGGGCCTTCAGCTCGGGTGCGGACGTGGGGCCGGACGGATCGCCGCCCGGCCTCGACACCCTCGAGGCGGCCAATAGGTTCGTCCGCGCTGTGACCTCGAGCCCGGTGGTCGTGCTCGCGGCGGTCAACGGGATCGCCGCCGGCGTCGGCTGCTCGTTCGCCCTGGCCGCGGACCTCGCGGTGGCGAAGGAGTCGGCTGCATTCATGCTGGCGTTCACCAAGATCGGCCTGATGCCCGATGGCGGTGCCTCGCTGCTCGTGCCGGCATCGGTCGGGCGCGCGCGGGCGGCGCGGATGGCCCTGCTGGCCGAGAAGGTCGATGCCCGCACCGCGGCGGACTGGGGCCTGATCGCCTTCGTCACGCCCGACGACGAGTTCGACGCCACCGTGGCGGCTCTGGTCGGGCGGCTCGCGGCCGGCGCCCCCATGGCCCTCGCGGCCACCAAGAAGGTCATCAATGCCGTGACGCTGCCCCTCCTCGAGGCGACGCTCGACCACGAGCGGGACGGTCAGGGAGCGCTGCTGGCCTCCGCCGACTTCCAGGAGGGCATGGCGGCCTTCCAGCAGAAGCGGGCGGCGGTCTTCTCCGGCAGCTGAGATCTCGGTTGCGTGAATATCCAGACATTCTCTGGGTCGCGGGCTAGCGTGCCGTTACTTGATCTCCGGTGCCCTGGGCCCGGGCCTCCCCACGAATAAGGAGCACTACATGGGCAAGCTTGACGGGCGGGTTGCCGTCGTCACCGCCGGCACCCGCAGCATCGGTCGCGGCATCGCCGAGGCCTTCCTCGCCGAGGGCGCGAAGGTGGTCGTCAGCGGCCGCAGCGCCGAGAAGGGCCAGGCTGCGGTATCCGAGATGGGCGGCAACAACGTCCACTTCATCGCCTGCGACGCCACGAAGCAGGCAGATGTCGAGGCGCTCGTGGACGGCACCGTCGAGCACTTCGGCCGTGTCGACATCACCGTGTTCAACGCCGGTGGCGTGAACCAGACCAGCATGCTCGCCGACTTCACCGACGAGGAGTGGCAGTACGAACTCGACTTCAACATCAACCACTGCTTCTGGGGCACGCGCCGCGCCCTCAAGTACATGCTGCCGCAGCAGTACGGCCGGATCCTGCTCATGTCGTCGATGTACGGCAAGATCTCGACGCCCGGTGTCATCGGGTACATCACGAACAAGCACGCGATCATCGGCCTGGCCAAGGGCGCCGCGCACGAGGTCGGCACGCAGGGCATCACCGTGAACGCGATCTGCCCAGGGTTCGTCGAGACCGACCTGTTCTACGAGAGCGGTCCGAAGACGGTCGAGGCCATGGGCCTGAGCAGCCTCGACGATCTCGCGGCGATCATGTACGCCCCCACGGCGATCAAGCGTGCCAACCTGGTCGAGGAGGTCGGCGCCCTCGCGACGCTGCTCGCCTCGCACGAGGGCGGCGGCTTCACCGGGAGCGCGTACAACGTCGACGGCGGCGCGTCTCCGTACTAAGTCGAGTCACCTCACCAGCCACCCGTTCGGAAGGCGCAACCCCATGTCGCAGCTCGGCAACCTTGACCCTTGGTTCGAGGGGCGCTCGGCGATCGTCACGGGCGGCTCGGGCGGCATGGGCCGGGCCATCGCTCTCGCCTTCGCCGCGGCCGGCTGCCGGGTGGTCGTGAGCGACGTTGCCGATGAAGGCGGCGAGGAGACCGTCTCGTTGGTGCGCGACGCGGGTGGCGAGGCGCAGTTCGTGCACGCCGACGTGTCGCGCAACGACGACGTGACCTCGATGGTCGAGACCGCCGTGAACGCCTACGGCGGTCTCGACTACGCGGTCAATGCGGCCGCTATCGAGTTCGAGGTCGACTTCCTCGCCGACCTCGCCGAGGACGACTGGGATCGCATGCTCAACGTGAACCTCAAGTCGGTCTTCCTCTGCATGAAGCATGAGATCAACGCGATGCTGGCCGGGGAGGGCGGCGCGATCGTCAATATCGCCTCGACCAACTCGTACCGTCCGCAGCCGCATCAGTCGGCCTACACGGCAAGCAAGTTCGGCGTCCTCGGGCTGACCAAGTCGGCCGCAGTGGACTACGCCCCCCGCGGCATCCGGATCAACGCGATCTGCCCAGGGTCGATCGACACCCCGATGCTTCGGGGAGCGATCGCCAAGCGGGGGCGCGATCCGCAGGAGGTCGCGAACCGGCTGTCCCTCATCGGTCGATTCGGTACCGTCGACGAGATCGCCGCGGCGGCCCTGTGGCTGTGCTCCGGTGCGGCCGGCTTCACGATCGGCCACGCGCTCGCGGTCGACGGCGGCTACCTGTCCCGCTGACCACACGAGAGGGGACAGGCGCAGCGATGGCCACGGTTGGCCGCCCCGAGCCGGTACCTGGCACGTCCGCCGAGCTGGGGGAGAGCCCGGTGTGGGATCCCCGGATCGCTCGGCTTCGCTGGGTCGACCTGTTCGCCGGCGTGCTGCACGCGACCGATCCCACGACCGGTGCCGACGAGTCAGTTCGCGTGGACGGGGTCTGCGGGTTCGTGGCGCTGGCGGACGACGGCATCGTCCATGCCGTGGGCAGCCGGATCGTCCATCGATCCTCAACAGGCGTGCGTGAGGTCGCGAGCGAGGAGTCGCACCTGCAGTTCAACGACAGCCAGGTGTCCCCGGGCGGCTGGCTGTTCGCGGGGCTCTTCGCCACGGACCGCACGGCCCGGCTCGAGGCGGGTCGGCTGGTGCGCGTCGGTGCGGACGGGGCCCTGTCGGTGGTCTCGACAGGGATCACCCTGACGAACGGGATGGGCTGGAGCCCGGCCGGTGACGTGATGTTCCATGTCGACATGCCGCTTGGCCGCGTGGATCGCTACGACTTCGACGCGGCCACGGGCCGCGCCACGAATCGTCGCCCGGCGTTCGCCATCGACGGGCCCGGCACGCCCGACGGCATGGCCGTGGACGCCGTGGGGCGGCTGTGGATCGCGATGTGGGGCACTCCTACCGTGCGGGCCTTCGACGAGGCCGGACGCGAGGTGGCCCGCATCGACCTTCCGGTCGCGAACGTGACGTCGTGCGCGTTCGGCGGCCCGGACCTGTCCACGCTTTACGTCACGACGTCGACCCGAGGGGCCACGCCGGAGCAGCGGGATGCTGGAGCCGTCTTCGCCGTTGCCACGGACACCCGTGGTCAGGCGCCGCGCTACTTCGGTCGAAACGCCTAGGAGGCGTAGTCGTAGAAGCCGCGGCCGGACTTGCGGCCGAGGAGGCCCGCCTCGACGTGCCGCTTCAGCAAGGCCGGCGGCGCGAAGGACGCTTCGAGATGCTCGGCATACAGGCTCTGCGACACCAGGAGCATGGTGTCGAGCCCGATCATGTCGCACAGGCGCAGTGGGCCCATCGGCATTCCGCAGCCGGCGACCATGCCCTCGTCGATGTCGTCGCGGCTGGCCACGCCGTTCTGCAGTGAGCGGATTGCCGACAGCAGGTACGGCACGAGGATGGCGTTGACGAGGAAGCCGGAGCGGTCCTCGGCCCGGATGACCTTCTTGCGCAGGACGTCTGCGCAGAACTCGTGGGCAGCGTCGGCGACGCTGGCGTCGGTCACGAGGCAGGGGACCACCTCGACCAGGGGCATGACGGGGACGGGGTTGAAGAAGTGGAGGCCCAGTACGCGCCCGGGGGTGCTGCTCGCGGCCGCGATCTGCGCGACGGGGATCGAGGAGGTGTTGGTGGCGACGATGCACTCGTCTGACAGCACCTTGTCGAGCTGGTGGATCAGGTCGACCTTGTCGTCGATCGTCTCGCGGATGGCCTCGATGACGATCTGGCGATCGGCGAGGGCGCCGAGGTCCTCGGTGAAGGTGATCCTGGCCAGGATCGCATCGGCCGGCTCGGCCAGCTTGCCCGCGGCCTCCGCCTTGGCGAGCGACGCGGCCATCTTCACCTGGGCCTTCTCCAGCGCCCCGGGGTACGAGTCGACGACGATGACGTCGCAGCCCCCCTTGGCTCCCACCTCGGCGATCCCAGAGCCCATGACGCCGCAGCCGACGACACCCAGACGATCCATCAGTACTCGTGCTCCCATGCTTGGTGAGTGGTCTAGAAGTCCCCGGCGTTGGCGCGCAGCGTGCGCAGCACTGTGCGGACCTGGTTCGTCTGGTGGTCGCTGACCCCGAGCTGCTGGAAGACCTGCGCGTTCAGGGCGGTCGTCGCGGCATGGGCGCGGGCGCGTCCGGCGTCGGTGATGGTGGCGAGGACGGCGCGGCGGTCGGTGGGGTGCGGCAGCCGCTCGACGAATCCCTGCTTCTCGAGGCGGTCGACAGCGCTGGTGACGCTTGTCGGGTGCACCTGGAGCAGCGTGCCCATGCGGGTCATGGGCAGGGAGCCCTTCTTGGTGAAGGACAGCAGCATGAGGATCTCGTAGCGCGCGAAGGTCAGATCGAGCGGACGCAGCACGACGTCGATCCGCTGCAGGAGGATCTGATGGGCACGCACGATCGACGTCACCGTGGCCATCCCATCGGCCGCCGGTGCCCAGCCGTGCGCGATCCACTGCCGACGCGCTTCCTCGATGGGATCGCTGTCCAGCCTGCGCCCGATAGTCACAGGTCCCCCTCCACGTGCGTTGGCCATGACGGTCATACGTTGCGCCGGTACTGACCGCCCACCTCGAAGAAGGCGCTCGTGACCTGACCGAGTGAGCATACTCGGACGGCCTCCATTAGGGCCTCAAACGTATTGGCTCCCGATGATGCGACATCCTTTAGTTTGGCCAGGGCCGGTTCTGCCTCGTCGCGGTGCGCCTCGTGGAAGGCCGCCAGCCGCTCGACCTGCGAACGCTTCTCCTCCTCGGTGGCCCGGGCCAGTTCGAGCACGGGGGCCGCTCCGGTGCCGTCGGGGTTGAGGAACGTATTGACGCCGATGATGGGCAGCGACCCGTCGTGCTTCTTGTGCTCGTAGAGCATCGACTCGTCCTGGATGCGGCCGCGCTGGTAGCCGGTCTCCATCGCGCCGAGCACCCCGCCGCGATCGGAGATCCGGTCGAACTCGGTGAGGACGGCCTCCTCGACGAGGTCGGTCAGCTCGTCGACGATGTACGACCCCTGGAGCGGGTTCTCGTTCTTCGACAGGCCCCACTCCTGGTCGATGATCATCTGGATCGCCAGGGCCCGGCGCACCGACTGCGCGGTGGGCGTCGTGATGGCCTCGTCGTAGGCGTTGGTATGCAGCGAGTTGCAGTTGTCGTAAATCGCGCAGAGGGCCTGCAGGGTCGTGCGCACGTCGTTGAAGTCGATCTCCTGCGCGTGCAGGGAGCGGCCTGAGGTCTGCACGTGGTACTTGAGCTTCTGGGCGCGCTCGTCGGCGCCGTACCTCTCCTTCATCGCGACGGCCCAGATCCGGCGGGCCACGCGGCCCAGCACGGTGTACTCGGCGTCGATGCCGTTGGAGAAGAAGAACGAGAAGTTGGGTGCGAAGTCCTCGACCTTCATGCCACGCGCGAGGTAGGCCTCGACGTAGGTGAAGCCGTTGGCCAGGGTGAAGGCGAGCTGCGAGATCGGGTTAGCCCCGGCCTCGGCGATGTGGTAGCCCGAGATCGATACCGAGTAGAAGTTGCGGACGCTGTTCTGGATGAACCACGCCTGCACGTCGCCCATGCACCGCAGGGCGAACTCGGTGGAGAAGATGCAGGTGTTCTGACCCTGATCCTCCTTGAGGATGTCGGCCTGCACGGTGCCCCGGACGTTCGCGAGCACCCACGCACGGATGTCGGCGGCCTCCTCGGGGTTGGGCTCGCGGCCCTCGAGCTCGCGGAAGCCGTCGAGCCGCTGGTCGATGGCGGTGTTCATGAACATCGCCAGGATCGTCGGCGCCGGCCCGTTGATCGTCATGGAGACCGAGGTCATCGGATCGCACAGGTCGAAGCCGGAGTAGAGCACCTTCATGTCGTCGAGCGTGGCGATCGAGACACCGGATGTGCCGACCTTGCCATAGACGTCGGGCTCCTCGTTCGGGTCGCGTCCGTACAGCGTCACCGAGTCGAAGGCCGTCGACAGACGCGTGGCCGGCTGTCCCGATGCCAGCAGGTGGAACCGCCGGTTGGTGCGGTAGGGATCGCCCTCGCCGGCGAACATGCGGGCGGGTGCCTCACCCTCGCGCTTGAACGGGAACACGCCGGCGGTGAACGGGAAGCTGCCGGGGACGTTCTCCTCGCGCAGGTACCGGACCAGGTCGCCGGCGTCCTCGGTGCGGGGGAGGGCGACACGCGGGATCCGCGAGCCGGACAGCGTCTCCCGCCACAGCTGCGTGTGGAGCTCGTTGTCCCGGATCTTCACGACGAGCTCGTCCTGGCGGTAGGTGTCACGGACGACTGGCCAGGCGGCCAGCAGCTCGGCGACGTCGGAGTGAAGGCCCGCCTCCTGCGCAACGAGCAGCGCCTCGACGGCTGCGGCATCCCCGCCGGACTCGGAGAGGAGGAGGGCGGCCGTGCGAAGGTGCTGTGCCCGCCGGGCCACCTCGGCCTGCTGCTCGGTGGTGGCGTGGTAGCCACGCACGGTCTCGGTGATGTCGGCGAGGTAGCGGCTGCGCGCGGGCGGAACCACGGTGGTGAGCCCCGTGGGCTGGCGGGTGTCGACCCGGGGCAGCAGGCCCGCGGAGACCGCGAGACCCTTGTCGGCCAGCAGGTCGCGGAGGTACTGGTACAGGGCAGTGACGCCGTCGTCGGCGAACCGCGCCGCGGACGTGCCGAACACCGGCATGTCCTCCCACGAGGAGCCGAACGCCTGGCGGTTGCGCATCAGCTGGCGGCCGACGTCTCGGCGGGCGTCCTCGGCGCCGCGACGCTCGAACTTGTTGATAGCGACGGCGTCGGCGAAGTCGAGCATGTCGATCTTCTCGAGCTGCGAGGCGGCGCCGAACTCCGGCGTCATCACGTACAGCGCGACGTCGACGTACGGCACGATGCCGGCGTCGCCCTGGCCGATGCCGGGCGTCTCGACGATGACGAGGTCGTGCGTCGCCTTGCACATCGCGATCATGTCGGCGAGCTTCGCGGGGATCTCTGAGCCCGGCTTGCGGGTGGCCAGCGAGCGGAAGAACACGTTGCCGAGGTCGACGGCGTTCATGCGGATGCGGTCGCCGAGCAGGGCGCCGCCGCCCTTGCGCCGCGTCGGATCGACGGCGATCACCGCGATGCGCAGCTTGCCGTCCTGGTCCACGCGGAGGCGGCGCAGCAGCTCGTCGGTGAGCGACGACTTGCCCGAGCCGCCGGTGCCGGTGATGCCGAGGACGGGGGCTCCGTGCTTGGCCGCCGCCGCCTGGATGCGGTCGAGCCAGCCCTCCGGGGCCTGGCCCTCCTCGAGGATCGTGATCACCCGGGCCAGCTCACGCTCGTGGCCGGCCAGGGCGGTGTCGAGGTCGGGCAGCTCGTCGGGCGAGGTCGACGTCGCACTCCTCGACCATCGAGCCGATCATGCCGACGAGGCCGAGGCGCTGGCCGTCCTCCGGCGAGAAGATCTTGACGCCGCGATCAGCGAGCAGGGCGATCTCCTCGGCCACGATGACGCCGCCGCCGCCGCCGTAGATGCGCACGTGCTCGGCGCCGCGCTGGTCGAGCAGCTCGCGCAGGTAGGTGAAGTACTCCACGTGCCCGCCCTGATAGGACGAGAGGGCAACACCCTGAACGTCCTCCTGGATCGCGGCCCGGACGACCTGCTCCACGCTGCGGTCGTGGCCGAGGTGGATGACCTCGCAGCCCTGGGACTGCAGGATGCGCCGCATGATGTTGATGGCGGCGTCGTGCCCGTCGAACAGGCTGGCTGCCGTGACGAACCGGACCGGGTGCTGGGTGGCGTGGGCGTCGGTCACGGGTTCTCCTCGTCGGGCCCATCGGCCCGCGCCTGACTGTGGATGGCAAATATTAGGATATCAATGTTTCTGACGCCTGGGAACTTGTTGCCCCGATTCGGCGGGGTGGCCGAGGTCAGCTCAGGAGGGCTTCGGCCAGCTGGCCGGCGGTGGCGCGGAACTTGACGGGGCCTAGGGTCTGGTAGCTCGCGTCGAGCTCGAGGCGGCTCCGCGAGACGATCTCCAGCAGGGTGATGAGCCCCAGTCCGGCCAGCGCCAGCCGGATGCGGTCGTCGTCCGGGGCCAGCTCGCGGAAGGTCCGGGCCGACCGTCGGCCGAGGTGGTTGCGCGTGCTGCGCCGGACCGCCTCGCACGAGCTGGTGGCCCCTACCGAGGTGACGAAGTAGACCCGGGCGGCGCGCTCGTGGTCCTCGACCCACGTGAGCATCGTGTCGACGAAGTGGGGCAGGTCGTCGCGGGAGGACACCTCGTCGAGGGCCAGCTGGACCTGCTCGGACCACTTCTCGGCGAACTCGGCGACGATCTCGTCGAGGATCTCGTCCTTCGAGGCGAAGTGGTAGTAGAAGGCCGCGGGAGTCATCCCGCAGTGGGCCGCGATGTCGGACACGGCGATCTCGTCTGGGGGCTGGACGGACAGCAGGTCGATCGCCGACTCGAGGATCTCGTGCCGGCGAGACGGTCGGTTCGCCGGGCGGGCCGAGCGGGGCTTGGGCATGATCTGGCATCCTTCCACAAGGACGCCGCGGGGGCGGATCAAGGAATGGGGTCCGATGACCGACGGGACGCTCGAGGCGACCGACAACGAGGTTCGACCTGCCCATCGCCCCTCGCGGCGAAGCGAGATCATCCTGGCCGCGACCCTCGTGTTCTCCCGGCTCACCTACGCCGAGGCCACCGTCGAGGACATCGCCACCGAGTGCGGAGTCGCGCCGACCGCCGTCTACTACCACTTCGGCGGCAAGGAGGAGCTGTTCGACCAGGCCTTCGAGGCCTGCCTGAGCGGCTTCAGCGCCATGGTCGACAGCGTCCGTGCCGGCGCGGATCATCTCGACGAGGCCGTCCTGCGCGAGGTCATCTACGCCGGATGGGCGTGGTGGCGCACCCATCCAGTCGAGGCGCGGTTCCTCACCCTCCACCTCAATGGGGCCACGCCCCAGTCCCGTCGCATGTACGAGTCCTGGCAGGAGCGGCATGCGCAGCGGGCGTTCGACTACCTGCCGGCCGACGAGCGGCCGCCGCGCAGCTCACGAAAGGCGCGCGAGCAGTACGCCGTCCGGCTGCTGGGCTTCCACTTCCTGGCCGCCCTGCTGGTGATCTCTCAGACCGCCTGGCTCGATGGCACGCTCAGTCGGCTGCCGGTCGCGAAGGTCGAGGGTGCCTTGGGCGACATCCTCGTTCCGATCATGCGGGGAGTCGCACGGACCGACCACGCTTGAGCTCCCAGCGGGCGATCGACCGCAGGTGCACCTGATCGGGCCCGTCGAAGATCTTCAGGGCGCGCTGCCAGCCGTACATCTTCGCCAGCGGGATGTCGTCGCTGACGCCGAGGCCGCCGTGCACCTGGATCGCGCGGTCGATGACGTTGCAGGCGACCCGCGGAGCGATGACCTTGATCGCCCCGATCTCGGTCTTGGCGCCCTTGGCGTTGCCCTGGTCGATCATCCAGGCGGCCTTCATCGTCAGCAGCCGGGCCTGCTCGATCTCGATGCGGGACTCCGCGATCCACTCCTGGATGGAGCCCTGGTCGGCCAGCGGGCCGCCGAAGGCGACGCGGCTCTTCGCCCGCTCGACCATCATCTGCAGGGCGCGCTCGGCGGTGCCGATCGAGCGCATGCAGTGGTGGATGCGGCCGGGGCCCAGGCGAGCCTGGGCGATCATGAAGCCGTCGCCCTCGGTGCCGAGGATGTTCGTGACCGGCACGCGGACGTCCTCGAACTCGATCCACGCGTGACCGTGCTGGTCCTGGCGGCCGAAGACGGTCAGCGAGCGGGTGATCCGCACCCCAGGGGTGTCGGCGGGCACGAGCACCATCGACTGCTGGCGGTGCGCCGGTCCGTCGGGATCGGTCTTGCCCATCACGATGAGGATGCGGCAGCGCGGGTCGTTCGCGCCGCTCGTCCACCACTTCGTGCCGTTGATGACGTACTCGTCGCCCTCACGTCGGATGCTGCACTCGATGTTGGTGGCGTCGCTGCTGGCCACGTACGGCTCGGTCATGGCGAAGCCGGAGCGCATCGTGCCGTCGAGGAGTGGCTCGAGCCACTCGCTCCTTCTGCTCGGGAGTGCCGAAGAGGTGGATCGTCTCCATGTTCCCGGTGTCAGGTGCCTGGCAGTTGATCGCCTCGGGGAAGATGTCGACGCTCCAGCCGGAGATCTCCGCCAGGGCGGCGTACTCGACGTTGGTCAGGCCGCTGACGTCGGGCAGGAAGAGGTTCCACAGGCCCTGGGCGCGCGCCTCCGTCTTCAGCTCCTCCACGACCGGTGGCAGCGTGTGGTCGTCGGGACCGACCTGCGCCCGGAAGGCGTCGTAGACCGCCTCGGCCGGCAGGACCTTGTCATTGAGGAAGTCCCACATGCGTGCTGACAGCTCGTCGGCCTTGGCGCTTGGCTGGAAGTCCATGCTCACTCCGCTGGGTCGGTGATCCACGTGGTCGCTCAGAATCGATTGTTTCTTGACTCGCACTTTAGTAACCGCGGTATCCTCCCGCGTGTCCCGGGCCGTTAGCAACCGGCCGGGAGCACAACCGCCGACCGCGAGGAACCCACGTGCCTGAGCTGCCCCTCGGACCCATCGCCGACGTCGCCGCGAGCGATCCTGACGGCGTCGCCCTCGTCGATGCGTCCGGCGAGCGCACCTGGGCGCAGGTCGATGCCGAGATCCGTGCCGCCGCTGCCGCGATGCTCGCCGGCGCACCTGGACCCCGACCAGCGCTGGGGTGTCCTCGGCGACAATGCGGCGCCCACGCTCATCGCCCACGCCGCCGGGCTGATGGCGGGAGTCGGCACGGTCGCGGTGTCGCGGCAGCTGACCGTTCCCGAGCTCACCGACCAGGTCGAGGACGCGACCATGGTCGGCCTGATCACCGGCCCCAGTGGCGCCGCCTCCGCGATCGCCGCATTGGAGGCGGGTCTCGTCGGCACCGTCGTCCTGCACTCGGGAGCGGCGACGGACTCCGCCCACGCCGGCGTCGTCGGCTGGACGGACTGGCTCGCCGCGGCCCCGTCCACCACCGACTTCGCCGATCGGCCGCCGCGTCCGGCCATGGTCTACACCTCGGGCACCACCGGGCGGGCTCGCGGCACCCAGACCCGCTGGGTGCTGGCCCCCGTCAGCACGCACCGCGAGTACCTCGACAGGCTCCGTGAGCGCGCGCAGTTCCCCGAGGGCGCGCACATCGTGGTGGGACCCCTGCAGCACAACGGACCGCTGACCGCCGTGCGCCACCTCCTGCTCGGCCGGCCGGTCGTCATCGTCGGGAAGTTCGACGGCGCGGCCGTGCTCGATCTCATCGACAGGTACGAGGTGGCCTCGTCGGTCATGGTGCCCACGCACTTCCAGCGGCTGCTCGCCGTCGAGCCGGCCGTCCGCGAGGCGACGGATGTCAGCAGCATGCAGCTGATCGCGCATACGGGCTCGGCCTGCCCGCCCGACGTCAAGAGGGCGATGATCGACTGGTTCGGGCCGATCCTGCTCGAGTCGTACGGCGGCAGCGAGTCGGGCACGCTGTGCCGGATCAGCTCGCCGGAATGGCTGGACGCATCCCGGCTCCGTGGGTCGCGCTGTCGAGCCGTTCCGCGTCGTCGTCGTGGACGAGGCCGGCAGCGAGCTCGGCGTCGGCGAGACAGGCATCCTCGCGTTCGAGGCACCGGAGGGATTCGGGCCGACGTACCACCAGGATCCGGAGAAGACCGCGAAGGCGTACGTGCGCCCCGGTGCCTTCACCCTCGGGGACATGGGGCACGTCGACGAGAACGGCTTCATCTTCATCACCGACCGGCTGTCCGACATGGTGGTGTCCGGTGGCGTGAACCTGTACCCCTCGGAGAGCGAGAACGCCCTGCTGCAGCATCCCGGCGTGGCCGACGTCGCGGTGATCGGGATCCCGCATCCCGACCTTCACGAGCAGCTGCTCGCACTGGTCGTCCCCGCTGATCCGGCGAGTCCGCCGACCACGGCCGAGCTCGAGGCCTTCTGCCGTGGCCTGATCTCCGCGTACAAGATCCCGCGCAAGTACGAGTTCCTCGATGAGCTGCCCCGCAACGAGATGCAGAAGGTCGACAAGAAGCTCCTTCGGCGCCCGTACTGGGAGTCCGACCGCACCATCGGCGGCTGAACCACCCGTCGCCCGCTCCATCCGCTCACCCCCCGACCCACGAAGGAGGAACGCATGCTGAAGGGCATCTCCGGCCGCACGGCCATCGTCACCGGCGCCGCCGGCGGGATCGGCTCGGCAACGGTGCGCCGACTGCACGCCGAAGGGGCCAGCGTCGTCGCGGTGGACCTCGACCGTGCCGGGCTCGACGCCCTCGCGGCCGAGCTGGGTGAGCGGATCCTGCCCATCCGCGCCGATGTCACCAGTGCGGAGGAGACCGAGGCCTACTTCCAGGCCGCCGTCGACACCTTCGAGACCGTCGACATGTTCCATGCCAACGCCGGTGTCGAGAGCACGGTCGTGCCGGTCGCGGCGTTCGACCTCGCCGACTTCGAGAAGGTCTTCGCGGTCAACGTGCGCAGTGCCTTCCTCGGTGCGTCCGCCGCGATGCGGCAGATGATGACGCAGCCCGACCGCGGCAAGATCGTCTTCACGGCGTCGATCGCCGGGCTCAAGGGCGATCCCGGCGTGTCGGTGTACGTGGCCAGCAAGCACGCGGTGATCGGGCTGGCCCGCTCCCTGATGAAGGAGGCCGGGCCGCTCGGCATCCGCGTCAACGTCGTCGCCCCGGGTCCGGTCGAGACGCGCATGATGCGCCCGCTCGAGGAGGGCCTGGCCGCCCTGGCCGGCCTCGATGCCGGCGCGTTCCAGGCGGCGCTCAGCAGTGCCATCCCCCTGGCTCGCTATGCCGAGGCCGACGAGATCGCGGCGACGGTGTCGTGGCTGCTCAGCGACGAGGTGCCGTACATGCACGGCGAGGTCGTGACCGTGGGCGGAGGCCTCTACCCGTGACCGCGACGATGCGCGTCGGCCTGGCGCTGCCACAGCTCGGCCGGCACGTCGATGCCCGCGCGGTGCGTGGGTTCGCGGAGCGCGCCGAGGAGCTGGGCTTCGGCCACCTGTTCGTCCAGCAGCACCTGTTCTATCCGCACGAGGTCGTTTCGGGGTACTCGGCCCGACCCGGACTCGCCGTCCCGGACGCGTACCGCTCGGTGCTGCAGCCGATGGAGACCCTCGCCGCGGTGGTCGGCTGGACATCGTCGGTCGTCGTGGGCACGAGCATCCTCGTTGCCGGCTATCACCGACCTGTCGACCTCGCTCAGCGGATCACCACGCTCGACGTGCTGTCCGGCGGGCGCACGGTGTTCGGATTCAGCGTCGGCTGGTCCGACGAGGAGCACGCCCAGTACGACGTGGACCCACGCACGCGGGGGCGCCGCGCCGACGAGCTGATCGACGCGCTCACGGCATGCTGGGGTCCCGACCCGGTCTCGTACGACGGAGAGTTCTTCACCATCCCGGCCGCCGACGTCGATCCCAAGCCCGTGCAGCGCCCGCATCCGCCGCTGATGTCCGGCATGCGCTCGGCCGCCGGACTGCGACGCACGGCGGAGAAGTTCGACTGGTGGAACCCGGCCTCCGGCACCCTCGAGCAGCACCTCGCGACGATGCAGGAGCTGGCCGCCATGCGTCCGGTCGACCTCGCGCCGCTGCGCATGTGCTGGAACCTGTTCACCGATCCGCCCGTGGTCGTCGCCAACCTGCGGCCCCTCAGCGTGGACGAGCTGTGCGAGCAGGTGGCCGCTGCGGCGGCAGCAGGCGTCGACGCGGTCTCCGTCGACGCGAACTTCGATCCGTCGATCGGGTCCGTCCAGGACTGGCTGGGCGTGCCGGATCGACTCGCGCCACTGCTCGACGCGGCGCGCGCCTAGTTACGTCGGGTCGTCGGGCAGGAGCAGGCGGCGCAGCTCGCCGACCTGCGAGACCCGGTGGGTGGCACCGCAGTCGTCGAGCTCCCCGGCGGGGGCGTATCCCCAGTCGACCACGATGCTGTCGACGCGATGAGCCATCGCCGCTCGGGCGTCGAGCGCGCGATCGCCGATCATGACGATGCGGTGCGTGGTGCCGTCGGCGTCGATCTCCCCGAAGGCATGCTCGATGACATCGGCCTTGTCCTGGCGCGACCCATCGGCCTTCGAGCCGGCGACGAAGTCGAAGCGCTGGGCAACGCCAGCATGCTCCAGGATCCGGCTGGCGGACTCGTGCGGCTTGGCGGTGGCCAGCACCACGCGCACGCCGGCGTCGGCAAGGTCCTCGATGAGATCGAGCATGCCCGGATAGACGACGTACTCGTACTCGGTGCCGTGGAAGTACGCCTCGCAGTAGAGGTCGAAGAACCGTCGGATCTCGGCGGGATCGGAGATCCCGAACACCCGTGGCATGACCTCGTGGAGCGGTGGGCCCATGAACTCGTCGAGCTGCTCCGTCGTGGGGTCGATGCCGAAGCCCGTGACCAGCCCGTGCCGCACGGCGGAGTGCACGCCGGGCTCGGAGTCGATCACGGTGCCGTCGAGGTCGAGCAGGACGACGTCGTAGGGCGTCACGCGCGCAGGCCTCGCCAGGCGAGCGTGCCACCGTCGACGGGGTAGACGGCGCCGGTCACGAAGGAGGCGTCGTCCGACGCGAGGAAGCAGGCCACCTTGGCCACCTCGTCGGCCTCGCCGAACCGGGGGATCAACTGGGCTCCGGTCATGTGCCCCAGCGTGTACTCCCGGTCGTCCGCGGCGTCGAGGAACTCCTGGGCCATCGGGGTGGCGATCGTTCCGGGCAGGATGACGTTGACCCGGACCGAGGGGGCCAGGGCGATCGCGGCGGACTTCGTCAGGTGCAGCAGTGCGGCCTTGCTCGCCCCATACGCGACGGCGCTCTGCGTGCCGTTCACCGCCGACACCGATGCCGAGTTGACGATCGAGGGTCCGCGCTCGGACGCGCGCAGGTGGGGGGCGGCGAACTTCGTCATGAGCCACGCCGCTCGGACGTTCACGGCGAAGACCGTGTCCCAGGTGTCCTCGTCGATCGTCTCCAGCCCCGGCGCCTCGACGAACATCGAGTCGATGACGCCGGCGTTGTTGATGACGGTGTCGAGTCCGTTGGCGAAGGCCGCGGCGTCGTCGACGAGGCGCCGGATGTCGGCGGACTTCGTCAGGTCGGCGACGGCCACCAGAGCCCGAGCTCCCGCCGTGCGGACCAGCTCAGCGGTCTCCTCGGCCTCGGCTGCCTTGAGGTCGACGACCGTGACCGACTCAGCACCCTGCCGCGCCGCCTCGACCGCGATCGCCCGGCCCATGCCCTGCGCTGCCCCCGTCACGATGACCCGCTTGCCGAACAGCCGTGCGTTCATTCGGTCTCCCCGCCCCAGCCCTCACGCGAGTCGGCGTGGACGTCGATCGAGATCGTCTTGTCAACGATCGAGCCGACCCCGTCGACGACCTCGACGGTGTCCACGTAGTTGCCCCAGCCGATGGTCGATGAGCCGTTCCCCGCGTAGGTGAACAGGAAGTACGACTCGACGGTGGCCCGGCCTGGGGCGGTCCAGGTGACCTTCTGGTTCGCGAGGAAGTGCTTGCGACCCACGGGGTCGGCCAGCGCGGGCCGGTAGTAGGCGACGATGCTGTCGCGGCCGTGTATGGTCCCGCGGCGGGTCGTGAGGGAGCCGTGCTCGGCGAACACGACGGCCAGCAGCTCGAAGTCGACTGTGTCGACCGCCGTCGCGTAGCGCCAGGTGACCTCGCGGGCCGCCTCGGCGGTCTCCAGCCGTTCGAGGCGTGCCGCCAGTGCTGCGATGTCCACGGATTCGGGCATGGGTTACGCCTCCTCGGCGGGGTACACGCCCCGCTTGGTGATGGTGACCGGACCGCTGACGGTGAGTCGGCAGGCGAGGCGGCGACTGCCGTCGGCCGAGCCCATGGTGCGGGTGAGCGTGGCCATCTCGTCCTCGGGCATGGGGCCGCAGTTCTCCAGCCCCGCCCGCACGATGCTCACGCACAGGCCGCAGGAGGCGGCCTGCTCGCATTCCGTCGGCCAGCTGTAGCCGGTGGCCTGGGCCACCGCCATGACCGTCTCGCCCTCGGGCACGTCAAGCTCGAGGCCGAGCGGCTGAACGGTGACGATCGCCATCTGTCCTCCAGGCCGCGGAATAGGGAAACGGGTACTTACCGTAGACGGATGCTAGTAACATGCCAACCCTTGGACACGGGCGAACAGGTGCCCGGCCTCCTGAACAGATGGGACGACCATGGATCTGGGTATCTCGGGCAAGCGCGCCCTCGTCACCGGCGGCACTCGCGGCATCGGCCGCGCGACCGTCGAGCTGCTCGCCGCGGAAGGGGCTTCGGTCGCGTTCTGCGCCCGCAACGCCGATGCGGTCGAGGCCTTCGCCGAGGAGCTGCGCGGCCGCGGGGCCACGGTCTTCGCCAAGGCGATCGACGTGAGCAAGGAAGAGGAGCTCAAGGGCTTCATCACCGAGGCAGCCGAGGCGCTCGGCGGCCTCGACATCCTCGTGTCGAACGTGACCGGCGGCTCCCTCAAGGGGCCGGAGCAGTGGCAGCAGAGCCTCGAGCTCGACCTCATGCCGCTCGTGCACGCGATCGACACCGCCACCCCGATCATGGAGGCGGCCGGTGGCGGCTCGATCATCGCCATGTCGTCGACGTTCGGGTTCGACAACGTGTGGCCCAGTTCGCCCAACTCCTACGGCGCCTTCAAGGCGGCGATCGTCCGGCATGCGTCTGCCGCGGCTCACGCGCTGGCTCCCAAGGGCATCCGGGTCAACACCGTGTCGCCCGGTCCCGTCTACTTCGAGGACGGCGACTGGGGCAAGATCAAGGCGGGCCGCCCCGAGGTCTACGAGAAGGTGCTCGGCTCGATCCCGCTGGGCACCATGGGCAAGCCCGAGCAGGTCGCCGCGGTCATCGTCGGCCTGGCCAGCCCGGCCATGGGCTACTGCGTGGGCACCAACGTCGTCTGCGACGGCGGCATGACGGTCCGCACCCAGTACTGATCGCCACATCGATGACGACCCCGGCGCGCTGCTCAGGCGATCGCGTCGGGGTCGTTCTCGTCGCGGGCGGCAAGTGGCATGACTTCGACTACGCCCGGCATGAGCTGCTGGGCCTGCTGCTCGGGCACGACGCCGTGCAGTGCACCGTGCGCAGCGACTTCTCCGACACGGAGGCCATCGCGGCGGCCGACGCCGTCGTCGCCTACACCTGCGATGTCCGGCCGACGGCCGACGAGGCGGCCGCGCTGACCGGAATGGTTCGGGGTGGCGGGCGGCTCCTCGGGCTGCACGCCACGAACTCGGCCATCGACGCCCCCGCCGCCGGCCAGCCGCGGATCTTCCCGCACGCCCGATGCGATGCCGGAGTTCTCCGCCCTGCTGGGCAATCGCTTCCTGGCCCATCCGAAAATCGCCCCCTTCCTCATCGAGCCGGTCGAGGCCGACCATCCGCTCGTCGCCGGCGTCTCATCCTTCGAGACCGTGGACGAGATCTACGTGTCACAGCTGGCGCCGGACCTGCGCGTCCTGCTCGACGTCGGCTACACGGGTGCGTGCCCCGGCTTCGAGACCGCCCACGGCGAGGGCCGGCACCCGGTGCTCTTCAGCCGCCCCGAGGGCGCGGGGAGTGTCACCTACTTCACGCTGGGTCACTGTCGGGGCAGGTTCGACGTACGCGACCAGGGCATCGACGACCTCGGGGTGCTCGATCGCATCGCCTGGGAGTCGCCCGAATACCGCGAGATCCTGCGCCGGTGCGTGGCGTGGGCAGTGCACGGCGAGGGCTGGCCGCAGTGCCCAGCCGAGGAGGCAGCATGAGCGACAAGGGAACCGCGGTCGTCACAGGTGGCGCCCAGGGGATCGGCAGGGCGGCCACCGCGCGGCTGATGGCCGACGGCTACGACGTCCTGGCCCTGGACGTGAACGGCGATCAGCTGGCCGAGGTCGCGGCCGCCGTGGGCTGCCGCACGGCCGTGCTGGACGTCTCGGATCCCGAGCAGACGCGGGGAGTCGCCGCGCTGGCCCCTCGATGCCGGGTCCTGGTGAACAACGCCGCGATCCAGCGCTACCAGGACCTCCTCCACACCACGCCGCACGAGATGCGGCAGGTCCTCGACATCAACGTCATGGGGCCGGTCCTCATGGCGCAGGCGCTCGTGCCGGTCATCGCCGAGAACGGCGGCGGCAGCATCATCAACCTGTCGTCCATCGTCTCGAAGGCGCACGCGGCGAGCACGTCCTTGTACCCGGCGTCCAAGGCGGCGATCAACCTCCTGACGGAGGCGATGGCCGTCGAGTTCGGGCCGATGGGCATCCGGGTGAACGCCGTCGGTCCCGGCACCGTCCTGACCGAGGGAACGGCGGGTCACTACGGCTCAGTCGCGGCCCGCGAGGCGATAGCCGGCGTCCTGCCGCTGGGCCGGATGGGTGCCCCGGAGGACATCTCCGACGCCATCAGCTTCCTGGTGTCCGACCAGGCCGGGTGGGTCACCGGCCAGGTGCTCTTCGTCGACGGCGGCTTCTCGGCGTCGCACGGCCAGTTCTTCCGCTGGGCCCGCAAGGCTCCCAAGTAGTCCGTGAGGCGCACCATGACCACTCGACCGTTCCGGTTCGCGATCCAGGCGTTCAGCGCCACCTCCCGCAAGGAGTGGGTCGACCTCGCCCGCAAGGTCGAGGACAGCGGCTTCTCCACGCTCCATGTCGCTGACCACCTCCTCGGCCCGGGCAGCAGGATCGAGGGCACCGGCCACCGGGTGCAGACCCTGGCCCTCATCCCCGCGATCACCGCGGCCGCCATGGCGACGTCGACCCTGCGCGTCGGCTCACGGATGGCCTGCGTCAGCTACCACCTGCCGACCGTGCTGACCAAGGAGATGGCCTCGATCGACGTCCTGTCGGAGGGCCGGCTCGAGATCGGTCTCGGCGCCGGGTGGCTGGTCAACGAGTACGAGGGCATGGGGATCACGTTCGAGAGCGCCGGACGGCGCATCCAACTGCTGCGCGAGACGGCCGAGTTCATGCGGATGGCGTACGCCGGAGAGGGCGAGGTCGACTACCAGGGGGAGTTCATCCAGTCCTCGGGCTACCGCGCTGTGCCGCAGCCGGTGCAGCGTCCGCGTCCGCCGTTGATGATCGGCGGCGGAGCGCCGAAGGTGCTCGGGATCGCCGGTGAGCTCGCCGACATCGTCAGCGTCAACTTCAACAACAGCAGCGGCGTCGTCGGAGCGGGAAGCATCACCTCGTCCACCGAGGACGAGACCCACAAGAAGATCCAGTGGGTCAAGGACGGCGCCGGCGAGCGCTTCGACGAGATCGAGCTGGAGACCGCGACCTACTTCATCTCGATCGAGGGCCGCTCGGACGTCACTCCCGAGGCGGTCATGGCACGCACGGGGATGGACCGCGAGACCCTCCAGCGGTTCCCGCACGCGGCCGTGGGCAGCGTCGAGCAGGTCTGCGAGGAACTCATCCGCCGTCGCGAGGAGTACGGCTTCTCCTACATCACGGTCGGCGATGCGCACCTCGACGCCTACCTGCCCATCGTCGAGCGTCTCTCAGGGAAGTGACCATGCATCGGTACTCGCTTGCGCATCTGTCCATGATCGCCGTCGCCCCGGCGCGGCTCGCCCAGGTGGCGGCCGGCGCGGGCTACGACTTCACCGGCTTCCGGCTCACTGCCGAGCCCGTCCACCGGGGTGGACCACCGGATCCTCGGCGACGACCGGGCGCTGGAGGCGCTGCGCCGTGCCGTGGACGACGCCGGCGTCCCGATCCTCGACGTCGAGGTCATCCGCATGAAGGACCCGTCCGCGGTGGCGGACGCCCGCCCGCTGCTCGAGGCGGGTCAGGCCCTCGGTGCCCGCTACGCCATCGCCACCGTGGAGGACGACGACCCGGTGCGCCGGGTCGAGACCCTCGGTGGCGTGGCTGCCCTCGCCGCCGAGCACGACATCACGATCGCCGTGGAGTTCATGCTGTTCTCCGCCGCCCGCGACCTGGCCACCTGCGTCGCGATCGTCGAGGCCGCTGGTGCCGACAACGTCGTGGTGCTGACGGACGTGCTGCACCTGACCCGCTCCGGTGGCCACCCCGCGGACCTCGGCGTGCTCCCGGCCCGCCTGTTCCCGTACGTGCAGGTGTGCGGCGCCACCGGTCCCGGCCCGGCCGCCGACCCCGTCGCCGCCCGGGCCGAGGGCGTGAAGGCGCGGCTCATGCCCGACGAAGGCGACCTCCCCGTGCGCGAGTTCGTCGCCGCCCTGCCGCTCGACACGATCCTCAGCGTGGAGTCCCCGCTCGCCGGCCAGGCCGACCCCCAGGACCCGCTGGCGCTCGCCTCGGCCATGCTGGCTTCGGCTCGCCGGGTTGCCGGCGACTAGGGCAGGAGGCGGAGTGGAGGCATCGCGGGCGGAGGAGCTGCGGATCGACGGACTGGTCAACGTCCGCGATCTGGGCGGACTGCGCGCGGCCGACGGACGCGTGGTGCGGTCGCGTCAGGTCATCCGCAGCGACAACCCGAAGGCGCTCACCGACCAGGGTCAGCAGGACCTGTCCGAGGTGGTGGCCCCGGCACTGGTGCTCGACCTGCGGATCCAGGTGGAGGTGCATCGCGAGGGCTACGCGATCCTGCACGATCCTGTGCGGATCCTCAACCTGCCGATGCTCCCGCAGTCGGGGGTCAACCAGGAGCAGATCGACGCGGGCGCGGCCGACAACCTCGTGGAGGACTACCTGCGCCAGATCGAGGCGAACGCGCCCTCGATCACCGAGGCGCTGCGCCTGATCGCCGATCCGGCCAATCGTCCCGTCGTCGTGCACTGCACCGCCGGCAAGGACCGCACCGGCATCGTGGTGGCCATGCTGCTCGGCATCCTCGGCGTGCCGGACGAGACGATCGTCGACGACTATCACGCGACGACGCCGAACATGGCCCCCATCCTCGAGCGCATCCGCGCCGCGCAGGTGTTCCAGGACAACGGGCTCGCGCAGGCGCCGGACTGGATCTTCGAGTCCGAGCCCGAGACCATGCGCGGCTTCCTCGTCGCCCTGCACGAGCGGTACGGCGACGCCGAGGGATGGGCGCGGGCGAAGGGCCTGTCCGACGACGAGATCGCCCGCCTCCGGTCCACCATGCTCAGCTAGACGATCGTCTCGCCGCCGTCGACGATCAGCGTCTGGCCGGTGATGAAGCGACGCGTCGTCGCTGAGGAAGAAGCAGATCGCCGAAGCGAGCTCGGCCGCGGTGCCCATCCGCTTCATCGGGATCTTCTGGCCGAAGATCTCCTCGCCCTTCTCCAGGTCGCCACCGCGCTGGATCATCAGCGGGGCGGTCATGCCGGTGACCGTGCGGCCGGGGGCGATGCAGTTGATCCGCACCTCGGGCAGGGCCTCCAGCGAGAACTGCCGGGTGATGCCGGTGATGGCGGCCTTGGCCGCGCCGTAGGGCACGTTGACGGCGTTGGCGGTGAACGCGGCCGTCGAGGCGATCGTCACGATCGCGCCCTTGCCCCGCGCCTTCATGACCGGCGTCGCGTACTTGCAGACGTTGAACGTCCCGCCGACGTGCACCTCCATCATCTTGTTGAAGCGCGCCGAGTCCCACTCCTCGACGGGGCCGAACTCCGCGTGACCAGCAGCCGCGAGGACGAGGTCGATCCCCCCGAGCTGGGCGACCGTCGCGTCGACGGCCGCCTTGACCTGCGCCTCGTCGGCGACGTTGGCCGCCAGGCCGATCGACCCGCCGCCGACCTCGGCCGCCACGGCCTGGGCCTTGGCGAGGTCGAGGTCGACGAGCGCCGCCCGCCCACCCTCGGCCACGACGCGCTCGGCGGTGGCGCGGCCGATGCCGCTGGCCCCGCCGGTGACGAACAGGACCTTGTTCTCGAAGCGCATGCGATTCCTTAGGTGGGGGGACTGGCGATCGTCAGTGCTGGGTGCCCGAGGGCGAGTCGGTCGGTCGGGCGGCCTCCGAGGCGGCCCACATCTTGGCGCTGTCGAAGCCGACCCGCTTGACCGGGACGAGCTCGAAGACGACGCGCTCGGGGGAGTCCAGCATCGTGAGGAAGGCCTGCGCCTTCTCCGGCTGGCCGGGCCGCATCGCCTTCGCGAACTCCGGCAGGATCCGGTCGAGCGTCTCGCGATCCGTGTGGACGATCGCCTCGCACTTGTAGGTGAGCGACTGGCGCTCGGTGATCGCCGAGCCCTTCGACGAGATCGCGATGCAGACCCGCGGATCCCTGCGGATCTGGTTGACGCGGGGGCGCTCCTCGCTGGCCGTCAGCCAGAAACGGCCCTCGCGCTGGATGTAGTTGACGATGACGCCCATCGGCCAGCCGTCCTTGCTGGCCCAGATGAGCGTGCACTCGACCTGTGCGTCGTACAGCGCCTGCTCGGCAGCGTCGTCGAGCGAGTAGGACTTGACGTCCTCCCAGTTCTTCGCCTGGTCGGCCATGCGGTACCTCCGGGAGGATCGTGGGGGATCGGATTGTTGGAAATCCTTGCAATAACTGTAGTGGCTGTCTAGTTTCTCTGTCATGCCTTTGACACTCGAGCAGATCAATGACCGGATCGAGATCGACGAGCTCCTCGCGCGCTACTCCCGAGCGCTGGACTTCCGGCAGTTCGACGAGCTCGAGGGGATCTTCACGCCGGATGGCGAGTTCGACGCGGGCGGCCTCGGCCATCCGCAGGGTCCGGCCGCGATCAGGGAGATGATCGAGGGGACCATCGGCGGGCTCGACGCCACCCAGCACCTCGTCGGCAAGAGCCTGATCGAGTTCAGCGAGGACGGCGACTCGGCCGAGGTGCGCACCTACCTGATCTCGCAGCACATCCGGGAGTCCACCCCGGGGCCGGTCAAGCACTACTTCCTCGGTGGGGAGTACTACGACCGGGTCGTGCGGACGCCCGCCGGATGGCGGATCGCCTTCCGTCGCCTCGACCGGATGTGGAAGCAGGGCGATCGCGCCGTCATCTCGCACGCCTGAGCGCTAGCCTCGCCCCGCGGGTCCACCACCCCGCGATGTCACCGTCCGCATCGAATCGCCTGCAAGGAGAGTCATGGAGACCTGGATCGCCGACACCGAGCCGAGTGAGCGGTTCCCGCTCTACACCCGCGCGAACGCCGACGAGGTGGGTCCCGACCCGTTCACGCCGCTGAACTGGACCCTGCCGTGGGAGCAGGGCGTGGTGCCGGGCACGGCGGACGCGTGGATCCACCTCGGCACGTTCGAGGAGGGCGAGTTCCTCTGGACGAAGCCGGAGACCTACGGCTCGTGGGGCGGCTACTTCTACAACCAGGTCTCGCTCGGCCGGGTGTTCGGCTACCGCATGCCGGGTGCCACTCCCGACGCGATCGACATCTCCTTCTTCGGCCAGAACCCGACGGTTCCGCCCTACGTGCATGATCCGCGCGACGACAACGAGGCCTGCTCCGCCAAGCTGGGCGAGACCTTCGGCGCCATCCTGGGCGGCTCGCACGCGCAGTTGAGCGCCGACTACCTCGAACGAGGCAGCGGCCTGGCGCGCCAGCCGTCCGGACCTCGCGACGATCACCGACGCCGAGCTCGTGGAGTACGGCCGCACGTCTGCGCGCTGGCAGCGCCCGGGCTGGGACGCCTACGCGCAGATCGTCATCGGGGCCACCGTCGGCCCGCAGATCGTCCAGGGGATCGCCGACGCGGTCGGCAGGTCCGAGCTCGCCGTCCAGATCTTCTCGGCCCTGGGGGACGTCGCGTCCGCCGGGATGCCGGAGCGGGTGTGGGACCTGTCCCGCCTCGTGAACTCCTCGTCCGCACTGACGGCGCAGTTCGATGCGGGCGTCGACGGTCTCGGTGCGCGGCTCCAGGACGATCCTGACGCGGCCGAGTTCAACGCCGCGTTCGCGGGCCTGCTGCGGGACTTCGGTCACCGCGGCGTCAACGAGTGGGAGATCAGCGCGGAGACGTGGCAGATCAACCCCACGCTGGCCTACCAGATGATCGACCGCGTGCGCCGGCAGGACGATGCCATGTCGCCGACGCTGCGCGCCGCGCAGGCGGCCGCCACCCGCGAGTCCGCCGTAGCCGAGCTCACGGCGGCGGTGGCCGGCGACGAGGCCACCGCGGGCCTGCTGGCCGCGGGCATCGCGTCGGGCCAGACGGCCTACCGGATGCGCGAGGCGGGCAAGAACGCGACGGTCATGCTGATGCAGGAGCCCAAGCTGGCCTTCCGCGAGCTGGGTCGGCGCATGCACGAGCGCGGCCACCTGACCGATCCGCAGCACGTGTTCCAGCTGCTGGAGTCCGAGCTCGACCCGTTCCTTGCGGACGCGGGCGCCTTCACGGACCTTCTCGCCCAGCGGCACGCGGACTGGCTGGCCCTCGGCGAGCTGGAGCCGCCGTACCTCGTCCAGCGCGGCGTCCCTGTCCCGCCGATCAGCTCGTGGCCGAAGCGGAAGGGCCAGGCGGTCGGTGAGTCGGCCTCGGCCGGCGCGGAGATGAAGGGGATCGGGGGATCGCCGGGAACCGTCACGGCACGGACGCGGGTCATCCTCGATATCGCGGATGCCGACGCGCTCCAGCCTGGCGAGATCCTCGTCTGCACCACGACGGATCCCTCATGGGTGCCGCTGTTCATGATCGCCAGCGCCGTGATCTGCGAGATCGGCGCACCGGGCAGTCACGCGGTCATCGTCAGCCGCGAGCTCGGCGTGCCGTGCGTGGTCTCGCTCGCGAATGCCAGCAAGACGCTGTCCACGGGGACCCTTGTCGAGCTCAACGGCTCGACGGGCACCGTGAAGGTCGTCGAGGGCGCGTGACGGTCAAGCCACCGCCCAAGTCCCCCGAGCCGCCCTTCTCCGTCCGGATCCCCTTCCTGCTCCTCGACACCGAGGGGGTCACCCGCCTGACGCTGGTCCGCCATGCCCAGCAGGACTATCCCGAGGGTGACTTCGACCCGCACGCGTGGACCGATCCGCCGCTGAGCGGCCTCGGTCGGACGCAGGCGATGGCACTGGCCGCAGTGCTCGGCGAGCAGGACGTCGACGTGGTCGCCTGCAGCACCATGCTGAGGGCGCAGGAGACGGCGCGGATCGTCGCGTCGCCGCACGACCTCACGCCCGTGGTCCGGCCCGAGCTCGTCGAGATCCAGTCCTACCGCGGACTCGAGCCGGGCGTCGATCCGCAGGCCCTCGTGGATCCCGACGAGTGGGCCGCCCGTGAGCAGGCCTTCGTCCGCCACGTCATGTGGGACCACATGTTCTTCAGCGAGGGCTCGGCGGAGTTCCGTGCGCGAGCGGTGGGCGCGGTCGACCGGCTGGTCGACGACTACGCCGGGCAGCACATCGTCCTCGTCAGTCACGGCGGCGTGATCAACGCGTTCCTCGGGTCGATCCTCGGCATCGAGGACGACATGTTCTTCCTGCCCAACCACTGCTCCATCACGACGGTGGCGATCAAGGGGGACGTGCGCCGGGTGCACTCGATCAACGAACGACAGCACCTGCACGTGGGGATCCTGACGAACTGACGCGAACGCGCCGCGCGCGAAGCGGACGACGCTTATCGTCGGGGGCATGCACCATGTGTCGCTGCCCGCTGTGAATCCGTACTCGGATGACTTCTACCAGGATCCGTATCCCACCTACGCGATGATGCGCGCCGACGCGCCTGTGTACGAGGTGCCCGACGTCCCGGGGCTGTATTTCGTCACCACCTGGTACCTCGTTCGTGAGGCGCTCATGGACCCTGACCGCTTCGGCAACTCGATGCCCGCCGCCCGTCGTTCCGAGCCGCCGGCCGAGGTGGCCGACGAGGTGAATCGCCTGCGGTCACAGGGGTTTCCCTACCTGTCCGCGCTGGGCACCAACGATCCCCCGCAGCACACCCGCTACCGCAAGCTGGTGAACCGCGCGTTCACCGTCCGGGCGCTGGCCTGGATGGAGCCGCTCGTCGACGACGTGGCCGATCGGCTGGCAGCCGACCTGCCCGACGGCGAGGTCGTCGATGCCATGCAGGCCCTGACGATCCCGCTCCCCGTGTGGGCGATCATGCGGATCCTCGGGCTCGACGAGAGTCGCCGGGACGACATCCGTCGGTGGTCGGAGTCGGCAACGGGCGCGCTCGGCGGCATGCTGACGGCCGAGCGCTGGCTCGAGACCGAGCGCGACATGCTCGAGTTCCAGGCCGTCATGAGTGCCGAGCTCGACCTGCGACGTGCCGAGCCGCGCGACGACCTGCTGACCGTCCTCGTGCAGGCGGACGAGGGCGAGGTGCCGCTCTCCAACGCCGAGCTGGTCTGGCTGGTGCGCGAACTCCTGGTGGCGGGCAACGAGACCACGACCCGAGCCCTCGCCGACATGATCCTGCGCCTGGACGAGCAGCCCGGCGCCTGGGACCAGCTGCGCGCCGACGAGGGACTTCGGCGTCGGTACGTCGAGGAGGGCATCCGGCTGTCGTCGCCGGCGATGGGGCTGTGGCGCCGGGTCCGCTACGACACCGAGCTGGGCGGGGTCGCGCTGCCCGAGGGAAGCTCCCTGTTCCTGGCGTATGGCTCGGCCAACCGCGACGACTCCGTGTTCGAGGACCCGGACGCCTTCGACCCGCTTCGCCAGAACGTGCGCGACCACCTGGCCTTCGGCCACGGCATCCATGTCTGCGTGGGAGCGGGCCTGGCTCGCATCGAGGCGGCGGCCGCGCTGCGGGCGCTCGGCGAGCGGGTCACTGCGCTCGAGGTGGTCGATCGTGACGCGCTTCGGTACGGGCCCAGCTATGCCTTGCGCGGCCTCGTCGACCTGCCGGTGCGGGTGCGACGACGCGAGGACTGAGCCGCCAGGCCTTGCACAAGTTGTCTAGATGACTAGACTCTCGGCGCATGACCGACACCGTTCCCCAGTACCTGCCCGGCGCGCACACCGCGATGTCCCGCGAGGAGGCGCTCAGCATCCTCGACCGGCTCACTGAGCACCTGCGCAACGGCACGACCGACATGGCGCCGGAGCAGCTGGAGATCCCGATCTCGTACTACCTCGATCAGGACCAGTGGCAGCGCGAGATCCAGGAGATCTTCCACCGCATCCCGCTGCCGGCCTGCACGTCCGCCGAGCTGGCCGGCGTGGGGGACTACAAGGCGCTGCGGCTGGTGGGCAAGGAGGTCATCCTGTCCCGCGGCAAGGACGGCCGCATGCGCGCGATGCTCAACGCGTGCCGGCACCGCGCCATGAAGCTCGTGCCCGGCGGGTGCGGCAACGGTCGACGGTTCGTGTGCTCGTACCACGCCTGGACCTACGACACCGATGGCCGCCTCACCGGCGTCCCGGGTGAGGACACCTTCGGGCCCGTCGACCGCGACGACTACAGCCTCGTGCAGCTGGCCTGCGAGGAGCGCGCCGGGATCATCTACTTGTGCCTGACGCCGGGCCTGGAGTTCGATATCGACGCGTGGCTCGGCGACGCCCTGCCGTACCTCGAGGCCCTCGAGCTCGACAAGTGCACGCACTTCATGACCAAGGAGCTGGCCGGTCCCAACTGGAAGGTGACCCTCGACGGCTACCTGGAGGGCTACCACTTCAGCGCACTCCACCCGAACACGGTGGCCCTGACCAACCACTCCAACCGGATGACGTGCGACAAGTTCGGGCCGCACGTGCGCAACGTCTTCGCCCTGAAGTCCCTCGACGCGATGATGGACCGGCCGCGCGAGGAGTGGGACCCCGCTGCCGCGATGGGACTGGTCTACTGGATCTTCCCCGGCATGTCGATCGCCGGCGGATGGCGTGAGCGGACGGTCATCTCGATCATGCTCCCCGGTGACTCGTGGGGGGAGTCGATGACCTGGCAGACGACCCTGCTTCGCACCCCGCCGCAGACCGAGGAGGAGGTCGCCGAGGCGGGTAAGACGGCCGAGTGGTTCTTCGCGGCCTTCCGCGACGAGGACTACACAGCCCAGACGGACGTCATGAACGGGCTCGCCTCGATCCCGGACAAGCACATGATCGTCGGCCGGAACGAGATCTCGGTCCAGCACGCCCACGAGTCGGTTCGTCGGCTGCTGGCGGGGGAGCCGGTCCACGGCCCCCGGTAGCCCGGGTTTGTTTGTATCGACTCCACAAAGCAAGTGGTGTCGCGGGGCCGCAGGTGCCACACTGCCACCGTCGTCCCCCCACTCACGAATGGATCGTGCATGTCCGAGAAGGCCTGGCTCACCGATACCGAGCCCAGCACCCGCTTCACCGTCTACACCCGGCTCAACGCGGCGGACGTCATGTCCGACCCGATCACGCCGCTCGGAGCGACGATGTGCTGGATCCCCAACGTCCTGCCCGGCTGGGCGTCCGGCTACGTCGAGGACGTCTGCTTCACGGCGGACGAGCTCGACGAGGAGTCCTCGGTCGCGGGCTTCTACTACGGATACCTGTACATCAACCAGAGCTCGGTGCGCGTCCTGGGCATCCGCAAGGGCATGAGCGCGGAGATCATCGACTCCATCTTCTTCAACTCGCCCGGCGCCCCAGCGCACGTCGCGTCGCCGGCGGACCAGAACGAGGCCCTGTCCGCCCTCGGCGCAGCCCGCGCCGGCTGGGTCCTGTCGACCTCGAAGTTCGAGGGCGCCGACGAGGACGCCGCCATCGCTGACGACCTGCGCTACAACCGCCCCAACCTCCAGGCGATGAGCAACCGCGCCCTGGTCGCTCGTGCCCGCTCGGTCATGCCGTACGAGCGCCTCGCCTGGCGCTCGGAGCAGATCGGCTCCTCGAACGCGGCCGTCGGCCCGGCCGTCGCCGGCGCGATGCTCGGTGCGGAGAAGGCCCATCTGCTCGTGACCATCCTCGGCTATGCCGGCGAGGTCGAGTCGGCCGCGCCGACGTACGCGATCTGGTCGCTGTCCCGCACCGTGCGCAACAGCCCGGAGATGACCGCCCTGTTCGACAGCGGCGTCGACAAGGTCGAGGCATTGCTCCCGACGGCCCGTGGCGGCTTCTTCAGTGAGTTCGCCGCGTTCATCGGCGAGTTCGGCTACCGCGGCCCGTCCGAGTGGGACCTGGGCACGGAGTCCTGGGAGTCCAAGCCCTCCCTCGCCCTGTCCCTCGTCGACAAGATGCGCCTGCTCGACGACTCGCAGTCGCCGTCGGCCAAGCAGGCCGCCCACGCGGCCGAGACCGACAAGGCGATGCTCGAGGCGACCGAGGGGATGGACGCGGCGACCGAGGCGGCGTTCCGCGGCGCGGTCGGCTCGGCCCGTCGGTTCGCCGGCTGGCGCGAGAGCGGCAAGTCCAGCTGCATCAAGGTCATGAACGAGGCGCGCATGGCGCTGATCGAGCTCGGCGAGCGGCTTGCGGCGCAGGGCGTTCTCGATCACTCGCGCCAGATCTTCATCGCCCTCGACAGCGAGCTCGACGCCCTCGCCCTCGGTGCCACGCACCTGCGCGAGGTGCTGCGCCAGCGCGAGAGCGAATGGAACGCCCTGAAGGACCTCGAGGTGCCGACATTCCTCGACGCCACGAAGCCGATCCCGCCGATCTCGGAGGTGCCGCGCAAGGGCTCGAGCAGCGCGGACCGCGTCACCGTCGGGCAGGTCCTCTCCGGCGCAGCGTCGTCGCAGGGCATCGTCGAGGGACGCGTGCGCGTGGTCACCGGCACGGACGCGATCGGTGAGTTCGAGCCGGGCGAGATCCTCGTCGCCCCGCAGACGGACCCGTCGTGGACCCCGCTGTTCCTGGTCGCCTCCGGCGTCCTCGTGAACACCGGCTCGATGGGCTCGCACGCGATGATCGTGGCCCGCGAGCTCGGCATCCCGTGCGTGGCGGGCCTGCCCGGTGCGACCCAGGCGCTCAAGACGGGCGACCTCGTGCGTGTCGACGGCGCCAAGGGGACCGTCGAGGTGCTCGAGCTCGTCTAGAGACGCTCGGCCAGCGCCAAGGCCTGCTGGGTGGCGTAGGTGACGCGCCGCGGTGCGAACGCGTCACCCAGCAGGTGCGTGCGGGGATGGTGCATCGACACGGCGCGGTAGAGGGCGTCGTTGCCGATCCCGCCGGCGACGAGCACCACCGAGTCGATGCCCTCGACCGCGAACCGCCGACCGCTGTAGGCATGCGCGAAGTCGACGGATGACTCGTGGATCTCCACGGCGTGGGCCATGGCCACCATGCGCACGCCGGCGGCATCGAGGCTCGCGAACATCGCCCCGACGGAGTACTTGCCGAACAGGGGTGCCGGACCCGGCGTCTCGAACGCCAGCGTGACCTCGTGCCCCAGGTGGGCGAGATGGTCGGCCACGGTCAGGGGGGCCGGGCCGTCGTCGACGGCGAGCACAAGGACCCGTCGGCCGAGGGGCGCACAGGTGCCGAGCACGACGGAGTCGGCGCCGACCACGTGCGGCAGGTACTCGCCGGGGATGCCGGGGCGTCGCCCCAGCGCGCCCGTGGCGAAGGCCACCACGTCGGCGTCGTTGTCGAGGATCGACTGCACGCGGGCCGGACGGCCCAGGTACACGTCGACGCCGAGGCGCGGAAGGCGCTCCGACATCCAGTCGATCCAGTCCTGGTAGGGCTTGTTCGCGCGCAGCTGCGCGGCGATGGCGAACCGGCCCCCGAGCTCGGGCTTGGCCTCCCACAGCTCGACCTGGTGACCGCGTTCGGCCGCCTGGGCGGCGAGCTCCATTCCGGCCGGGCCACCGCCCACGACCAGGAGCCGCTTCGGCTGTGCGGAACGGACAACCGGGGTCTTCCACTCGCGTCCGGCCCTCGGGTTGACGCCGCAGCTGAAGGCCAGTCCGTCGACGGTGTAGCGGTGGATGCACTCATTGAGGGCGATGCACGGACGGACCTCGTCGACGCGGCCGTCCTCCTCCTTGGCCAGCCACTGCGGATCGGCCATCAGCGCGCGGACCATGCCGACCATGTCCGCCTGGCCGCTGGCGATGATGCGCTCGGCGGTCTCGTGGTGGACCACGCGGCCGACGTAGAGCACGGGGAGGGACACCTCGGCCTTGGCCTCACCGCACATCTGGGCCCAGTGGCCCTCGGGGTACATCCCGTGCTGGATGTACGAGACGGCGCCCCAGTTGCCGCCGACGTCGAGGCTGAAGTAGTCGACCGTGCCGTCGGCCTCGAAGGACTGCATGACGCGCACGCAGTCCTCGAATCCGTAGCCGCCGTCCATCATCTGGTCCATCGTGAGGCGGAGTCCGAGAGTGAGCGGACGATCAAGTCGGTCGCGGACGCCGTCGACCACCTCGCGGAGGAATCGCATCCGGTTCTCGAACGACCCGCCGTACCGGTCGGTGCGGGTGTTGGTCAGCGGCGACATGAACCACTCGAGCATGTCGTCGTGGTTGGCGTGCAGCTCGATCGAGTCGATGCCCGTGCCGGCGGCGATGACGGCGGACTCGACGTACTCGTTGATCACCCACTGCAACTCGTCCGGGTTGAGCACGTGGACACCGCGGTGGTCGAGATAGCCGGAGAACGTGGGCGAGGGGGCACTCGGCATGCCGCCCTGCTGGATCAGCTGGATGCCGATGTGCGCACCCTTGGCATGGACACGGTCGACGAACTCGCTCATCCGGGGCTGGAAGCTCGGATTGCGGAAGATCCCGTCGCCGTAGCCGAGCGCTCCGATGCCCGTCGGCTCGAAACCGGGGATGCCGACGTGGGCGACGTGCCCGGTCGGGCCGTGGATCCACCCGAAGCCGCCGTCCACGCGCTCGAGACCGTACTGGACGAGGTCCTCGAAGCGGGCGTCGTCGGCCTTGATCGACCCCGTCCCGCCGCCGTGCGTGGGCACGAAGAGCCGGTTCGGCAGGGCCATGGTGCCCACCGTGATGGGTTCCAGGGCCGCGGACAGTACGCGCGCTGACGTCACGCGCGCACTATGTCACGCGGTTACCGCAGGTCGACCACAGAAACTCAAAAATCGTCTAGATGAATCCTGTGGGTCGGAGCGGCCGTCGTCAGGGGGCGATGACGGCGCGTCCGCGCAGGCTTCCGGCCTCCATCGCGGCATAGGCGTCGAGTGCCTGATCGAGCGAGTACGTCGAGTACACCGGCGTGATCGCGCCCTTGGCCGCGAGCGCCAGGACCTCGCCGAGCTCGTCGCGCGTTCCCCAGTAGATGGACCGGACGGCGGTCTCATAGGGCGGGGAGAACAGGCTGAACGGGAAGCTGCCGCCGCCGACGCCGACCACGGTGAGGTCGCTCTGGTACGTGCAGCAGGCCACCGCCTGAGCCAGTGTCGCGTCGATGCCGACGAAGTCGATGACCGCCTGGGCGCCACCCTTCGTCGCTTCCTTCACCTGGGCGATCGCGTCCTCGGCCGAGGCGTCGATGACGATGTCGGCACCGCATTCGCGGGCCAGGGCCATGGCCTCCGGCTTGACGTCGAGCGCCACGACGTTCGCCCCCGTGATGGCCTTGAGGATCTGGATGCCCATGTGACCGAGCCCGCCAGCCCCGATCACCACGGCGGACGTGCCCGGCACCAGCTTGGGCACCGACAGCTTGACCGCGTGGTACGGCGTGAGGCCGGCGTCCGTGAGGGGAGCCGCAGCGACCGGGTCGAGAGCCTCGGGGATCGGCACGAGGAACCGCCAGTCCGGCACGAGCATGTACTCGGCCTGGCCGCCGTCGACGCCCAGACCGCCGCCGAAGGCGCCGCCGTATCCCTCGGTCGGCGCGTGGCAGTACGTGTCCTGCCCCCGATGGCAGGCCGGGCACTGACCGCAGCCCCACGGACCGAAGACCGCGACCGGCTCGCCGACGGCCAGATCCGGGACGCCCTCGCCGAGCTGGTGCACCCAGCCGGAGTTCTCGTGGCCGAGCGTGAAGGGGACCGTCCAGGGGAACATGCCCTCGTCGAAGTCGTGGAGCAGGTGCAGGTCGCTGTGGCACAGGCCCGCGCCCGCGATCTTGATGACCACCTGACCGGGACCGGCGACGGGAACGGGCACATCGACCAGGACGGGGTCGGACTTCCAGGCGGGCAGACGGACGGCCTTCATGGCGGGCTCCTCGGGCAGGGATGGGGAGGGGACGGACGAGCCGGTGGCGATCCGTGAGACCGGATGCTAGCGACGACTTCGCGGACGAGATCAGGTTTCTGGAGACTTCCTCTACAAATGATTGCCAAGGTCTGCGATAGTAGGACTTCCTAGTGATCGACTCCCCTGGGGAGCCTTGTGTTCAGGAGGAACGAGATGGCCGATGTGGCCCTGCCCGACAACGAGCGTGACGCCCTCATCGCCATGGTGGTGCGAGGAATGGCGCGCGGGGAGGCCTCCCCGGAGCAGCAGGCGCTGGCCGATCAGGGCCTGATCCTCCTCAAGGGCCCGATCATGATGCCGACTCCGGCCGGCACCGAGATCGTCGCCACGCTCCTTCGGCTGTCCGACGATGCGCCCGGCCGCGACAAGATCATGGACACCTTCCGCAAGTTCCTCCCGGTCAACCGCCGCCTGCGCGACCTGTGCACCGCGTGGCAGGTGCGTCCCGACGGCACCGCCAACGATCACTCCGATGACGGCTACGACGCCGACATCCGCGACCGCCTCGACGACATCGACGAGGCCGTGGGCCCGCTGATCAAGCGGTTCGCCGACGAGATCCCGCGCGTGGCGGTGTACCGCCCGCGCCTGACCACGGCCCTCGAGAAGTTCGACGAGGGTGACGACTCCTGGCTCGCGTCGCCGATCATCGACTCGTACCACACCGTCTGGATGCACCTGCACCAGGAACTTCTGCTCACCATCGGCATGTCCCGCAAGGAGGACGAGGAGCTCGAGGAGCGCCTGGTCTCCGGAGGCACCGCATGAGGCCAGCGCCCTGGACCCTCCCGATCGACGACGTCGGGCTCGTGCCCTTCGGCAAGGGGGTTGAGCGCGGCCTGGACGAGCGTGCCCTGTGCACCCGTGGGATCCAGCTCGAGACGCTGGCCGGCCTCGGCCTTCCGGTGGGCGCCGGGCTGACCATTCCCGTTCCCAACGTGCCGGGCCTGACGGCGCCCGATCGTGCCAAGGCCGCGATGAACCTGCTCGAGAAGATCTCCGGCCGGACGGTCGGCGGCACGACGGAGTCTGGTGGCCTTGTCCTCCTGCGCCTGAGCGCCAGCGCCCCAGTGGAGACCGCCGGCCTCCCGCCCGATCTCGTGTGCCTCGGCCTGAAGCGCAGCATCATTCCCGAGGACCTGGGGGACAGGGCCCGTGCCGATCTCGGTGCGGCATGGTGGAAGTCCGCGGCCTTCATCGCCGAGTACGCGCTCGGCGTCTCGGGCGATGATCTCGGGACCCTCGACTTCGACTACCCCGATCCGATAGCCCGGGTGGATCCCTTCCGGGCGCTGTGCGCCGAGAAGGGCACCTCGCCGTTCCCGTCCAAGCGTTCTGAGCAGGTGGCGGCGGGCGCCAGGGCGATGATCGAGCGCTGGAACTCCCCGCGAGCCGCGCGGGCGCGCAAGAAGCAGAACCTGCCGGCCGACCTGCCCTTGGCCCTGCACCTAGAGACGGTGGTCGTCACCGAGCACGATGACGAGGGCAACGGATACGCGACCTCCCGCGACTTCGGGACCGGGTCGTTCGCGCCCACCGGCGTGTTCCGCCACGGCTTCCGGCTCTCCGGCGAGCGCCAGCACGTCGGCCACCCGCTCAGCTCCCTGCCGGACGGCGTGGAGATGCTCACGGGTGTCTTGGCCGAACTCGAAGGCCGCCTGCGCAGTGCCGTGCTCGTCGACTTCGAATACGGTCCGGACGGTCTCGCGCTCGTCGGCCTCGAACGCATCAAGCGCCCCAGCGCACGGGTGGCCACCAGCCTCGCTGTCGACCTCGCCATCCGCGGTATCACCGACGAGGCCGAAGCCGTCCAGTCGGTCGAGGCGACCCACGTGCTCGAACTGCTCCACCCGCAGCCCAAGCTCACCGGCGACGAGGTGGAGCTGGTCACCGGGCTCGCTGCGAGTCCGGGCGCTGCGGTGGGCCGGATCGCCCTCGACAGTGAGTCGGCGGTCGAACTGTCCGAGGCCGGCGAGCACCCCCTGCTCGTCATGGGCGAGACCTCACCGGGCGACCTGCCCGGGATGATGGCGGCTACGGGCATTCTGACGGTGAGCGGCGGATCTGCGTCGCATGCTGCCGTCGTCGCGCGCGGCATGGGCACGCCCGCCATCTGCGGAGCCGGATCACTGCGCATCGACCGGGAGGCGGAGACCGTCAGTGCCGGCTCGCACACGCTGCACGCCGGTGACGTCATCTCCATCGACGGCGCGACGGGCATCGCCTACGTGGGCGCGCTGGAGATCGAGCGTCCGGGTCCCTCGCCGAGCCTGACCACCCTGCTCGGCTGGGCCGATGATGCGCGTCGGCTCGGCGTGCGCGCCAACGCCGACACGGGACCCGATGCCGAGGTGGCGATGGGGAACGGAGCCGAGGGCATCGGGCTGTGCCGCACCGAGCACCAGTTCCTCGGCGAGCGGCTGCCACTCGTGCGTCGGGTGATCCTCTCGCACGACTTCGACGCCGAGCAGGCGGCGCTGCGCGATCTCGCCGACGCCCAGCGCGAGGACTTCCGCGATCTTCTGCGCGCCGTCGGCGACCGCCCCGTCACGGTCAGGCTCCTCGACGCCCCGATGCACGAGTTCCTTCCGGCGAGCGCCGAGGAGGCCGAGGACGAGCACCAGGCCCGCATGCTCGGGCACCTGCACGAGGAGAACCCGATGCTCGGCGTTCGCGGCGTGCGACTCGCGTTGATGCATGAGGGGCTGTACCCGGCCCAGGTCGAGGGCCTGTTCAACGCCTGGGTCGACGTCGTCTCGTCCGACGGCATCAGGCCCGAGCTCGAGGTCATGGTGCCGTTGGTATCCATCCCGGAGGAACTGGTGATGAGCCTGCGGTTGATCCGCCGGGTCAACCAGGAGGTCGCCTCGCGCACCGGCATGATCGTCCCGTTCAAGATCGGGACGATGATCGAGACCCCGCGGGCTGCCCTCATGGCCGACAAGCTGGCCCAGTGGGCGGAGTTCATGTCCTTCGGCACGAACGACCTGACGCAGCTCACGTACGGCTTCTCCCGCGACGACGTGGAGCGCCGGATGCTCGGCACCTACCTCGAGAAGGGCCTGATGACGGCCAGCCCGTTCGCCGAACTGGACGACGAGGGAGTCGGCGCGCTGATGAAGTTCGCGGTCGCCCGCGCCCGCGAGGTCCGGCCGGACATCAAGCTCGGCATCTGTGGGGAGCATGGCGGGGACCCGTCCTCGATCGCCTTCTGCGAGCAGCTCGGACTGAACTACGTCTCGTGCTCGCCGTCCCGGATCGCGGTGGCCAGGCTGGCCGCCGCCCATGCCCGACTGGACGCGGCATAACGGCATGGAAACGAAAGTGCTAGGAAGACCATGTATTTCCCGTTTCGCCTGTAGTGTTCGCTCGACCCTGAGGGAGGCCCAATGACCACAGCGCTTTCGGTGCACCACGCATCGAAGATCTTCGGCGCGCAGGTGGCCCTGGACAACGTCAGCATTGACGTCGAGCCTGGCGAGATCCGCGCACTCGTCGGCCAGAACGGCTGCGGCAAGTCGACGCTCATCAAGATCCTGGCAGGCTTCCACGCGCCGGAACCCGGTACCGAGGCGAGCATCGGCGGTGAGCCCCTCGCCTTCGAGAGCCCTATCGCCAGCGAGTCGGTCGGCCTGCGATTCGTGCACCAGGACCTCGGGCTCGTGGGCAACCTCGACGCCGTCGACAACATGGCCATGGGTCAGGGCTACATCACCAACGGCCTCAAGACGATCCGCTGGCGCAAGGAGCGCAAGGCGGCCCGCGAGGCGCTCAAGGCACTCGGTTACGACATCGACGTGCGCGTCCCCGTTGCCGGCCTGCAGATGTCGGAGCGCACGGCCGTCGCGATCGCGCGGGCGATGTCCGACCGTGGCAGCCCGGTGAAGATGCTGATCCTTGACGAGCCCACCGCCAACCTCCCCAATGCCGAGGCCCAACGCCTCTACCAGCTGGTGCGCAGGGTTGCCGACTCCGGCGTCGCGGTGCTGTTCGTATCGCATCACTTCGACGAGGTCTTCGAGATGGCGGACTCCGTCACCGTTCTGCGCGACGGCAAGCACATCATCACTCGGCCCGTCGAGGGTCTCAGCGAGGAGCAGCTGGTCGAGCTGGTCATCGGCCGCAACCTCGAGGAGCACAACAAGGAGAGCGCGGATGCCCGCGAGCACGGCCTCGAGATCCTCAGTATTTCGGGGGTGGCAGGCGGATCGGTCACCGACCTCAACCTGACCATCCACCGCGGCGAGGTCGTCGGCGTCGCCGGGATCACCGGGTCGGGCCGCGAGTCGGTGGCCCCCCTGGTCTTCGGCGGGATGGAGCGAGGCGGCGAGATCACCGTCGACGGCAAGGTGCTCCCGCAGAACCGCCCGGACATCTCGATCGAGCGGGGCGTCGCTCTCGTCCCGGCGGAGCGGCACGCGAACGCGTCGCTCATCGACCAGACACTGCGCGAGAACATCACGCTCGTCGATCCCGGCCGGCACATGACGATGGGCATCCTGCGTCGTCGCCCCGAGCGGGCCGACGTCCGCATCTGGCTCGACAAGCTCACCGTCAAGCCCGGGGGTCAGACCGAGTACACGATGTCGCAGCTGTCCGGCGGCAACCAGCAGAAGGTGATCCTGGCGCGCTGGCTGCGACAGGAGCCCGAGGTCCTGATCCTCGACGAGCCGACCCAGGGCGTCGACGTGGGCGCCAAGGCCGACATCCACAAGCTCATCGACGAGGCCGCTGCCCAGGGCGCGGCCGTGCTCGTGTGCTCGACCGATCACGAGGAGCTCGTGCGCGTGTGCGACCGCGTCGTCATCATGCGACGCGGCAAGGTCGGCGACACGCTGCGCGGGCACGAAATCACGGCCGACAACATCACCGCGGCGACGATCGGCCGCGACGCGGCCGACCCAGCCGCCTGACCCACCTACTTCTCCCGAACACCGCCACAAGAACCGGAGCCGAAGACATGACCGACGTGCAGACCGCCCCCGCGCCCGACGGCGCAGAAGTGAAGCCCAGGCGTCGACTGAACTTCGGATTCGACAAGTACAGCGGGATCTACGTGTGGGCGATCCTCGCGATCTTCTTCGCGATCAAGATCCCCGACCTGTGGCTGTCCTGGGACAACTTCTCCACGATCCTGACCTTCCAGGCGATCAGCACGATCGTCGCGCTCGGCCTGATCGTGCCGGTTGCCGCCGGTGCCTTCGACCTGACCATCGCCGGCACCCTTACCGTCTCGGCCTGCTTCACCGCCTGGGCACTGCTCGGCCACAAGGGCCTCCTGTTCGCGGTCGTCGGCGCGCTGCTGATCGGCGTCGTCATCGGCCTGGCGAACGCTCTCGTGGTCGTCAAGTTCAAGGTCGACTCGTTCATCGGCACCCTGGGCATGAGCTCGATCCTGGCCGCGGTCGCCTACATGATCTCCGGCGGCGGCCAGGAGGTCCTTCCTGAGGACGGCTACTTCCCGTTCCTCAACTTCGCCCGCACCCAGTGGTTCGGCGTCTCGGCGTCCGTCTACTACGCGGCGATCCTGGCCGCCATCATCTGGTGGATCCTCGAGTACACGCCCGCCGGCCGCTACCTGTACGCCGTCGGCGGCAACCCGGTCGCGGCCCGCCTCGCGGGCGTCAAGGTCGGCCGCGTCGTGATGATGTCCTTCATCGCCTCCGCGGTGGTGTCCAGCTTCGCTGGCATCGTGTACCTGGCGCAGAACGCGAACGCGGCCCCGGACTCGGGTGCCAACTACCTGCTGCCGGCCTTCTCCGCCGTCTTCCTGGGCGCGACCCAGATCCGCCCCGGTCGCGTCAACGTCCTGGGCACCCTCGTCGCGATCCTGCTGCTGGCCACCGGCGTCACCGGCCTGCAGCTGCTCGGCGCACCCACCTACGTAACCCAGCTGTTCAACGGCGCCGCACTGATCATCGCGATGGCCCTGGCTGCCCGCACGGCTCGTCGACGCGGCTAGCGCGCCGGCCTGAGCCGCCAGTGTCTAGGGCAGCGGCACGGGGAACGGGGCAGCGTTCGCTGCTGCGCGCGCCTCGGCGCTGCTGACCCACGCCAGGGCATTGCCCAGCAGGAGCCGGAACATCGGGTTCTCGAACGTGCTCGGCCCATCGCCCATGAGCAGCGTGGCCACCGGGCTGTGGCCGGCGGTCGTCGTCCAGCCCATGAGCCGGCTGCCGCCGTGCAGGGCGCCATCGGCACCGCGATCGGCGCAGGTGACACCCGTGCTGGTCCCGTGCGAGACCTCGTCGAAGGTGTCCTGGAAGAGGTCGCCGGACACGTCGGCGTCGTGCTCGAGGATCGGGGTGATGCGATCGGTCAGGACGGGTGCGAAGTACAGCTCGTCGTCGATCTCGAAGTCGCTCACGCCTGCCGTGATCGGGTGGTCGGCATCGGTCACCTTGACCGTGAAGCGGTCCAGCCGGTAGCCGCTCGACGGCAGGTCCTCGCCGCGAAGGCGTCCGGGGCGGTAGTGGAAGCGGGCGCCGACGACCTCGGCCCAGCCCTCCCAGCCCGGCCAGGCGGAGATCGCGTGATGCAGTACGACGACGCCCTGGCCCATGTCCAGCAGGCCGGCCACGGACGCGGCGGTGGCCTCGTCGGGGCCGTCGACGATCGGCTCAGTGCCCCGCTTCAGCCGAAGGCCCGGGATGTCGTGGAGAAGGATCGCGTCCCACTGCCCGGCGTGCTCGGGGGCCAGCCATCTCTGCGCGGTGGGCTGCGTGGCGTGGGCCCACACCCAGGCGCGCTCCGCGCAGATCGCTGCGACGGCGCCGAGGAAGTCGTCGATGGCGACGCGGTGGCCGCCGGTGATCACGAGGATGCGTCGGGACATGCCTGCTCCGCGGGTTGAGGACTTGGGACCCGTCACTTACATGGACGTCCTAGTTACTATAGTCTGCGTTCTCTAAGTGCACGGTGACTTTCTCACCACCCCCGGGAGACACCCTCATGGCCACACCCACCGAAGCCCTCGACGAGGTCACACCGGCGACCCGCGAGCTCGTCCTCGACCTGCATCGCCGCATGGTGCGCATCCGGCTGTTCGAGGAGGCGCGCCGGCAAGCTGGCCGAGTCCGGCGACGATGCCCGGCTTCCTCCACCTCTACGTCGGCCAGGAGGCCGTCGCCGCGGGCGTGTGCGCGGCGCTCACGCGACGACGACCAGATCACCTCGACGCACCGCGGCCACGGCCACCTCGTCGCCAAGGGCGGCGACTTCCGCCCGATGATGGCCGAGCTGATGGGCAAGACCACCGGCTACTGCAAGGGCAAGGGCGGCGTCGATGCACATCAGCGACCTCGACCGCGGCATGCTCGGCGCCAACGGCATCGTCGGCGCCGGCATCCCGATCGCCGTCGGCGCGGCGCTTCGCCAGCAAGTACCGCGGCGACGGACAGGTCGCGGTCGCGTTCTTCGGCGACGGCGCGCACCAACATCGGCGCGTTCCACGAGGCGGCCAACATGGCGTGCGCGTCTGAACCTGCCGGTCGTGTTCGTCTGCGAGAACAACGAGCTACGGCGAGTTCACCCCGCAGGCCAAGCACATGGCCATCGACCGACATCGTCGACCGCGCGCGTCGGCTACGGCATGCCCGGCGTGATCGTCGACGGCATGGACGTCGTCGCCGTGCGCGAGGCGGCCAGCGAGGCCGTCGCCCGCGCCCGGCGCGGCGAGGGCCCGACGCTCATCGAGGCCAAGACCTACCGCTTCTACGACCACCACGGCATCAAGAGCCTGCGGCCTCAAGTACCGCGACCCGACGGAGGTCGAGGCGTGGAAGGACGCGCGACGCGATCGCGCTGATCGAGGCCAGCGGCTGATCGAGCGCGGCCTCGCCACGGCCGAGCAGTTCGCGGCCGTCTGGGCCGAGACGTGCGCGCCGACATCGAGGACGCCATCGAGTTCGCCGAGGCACAGCCCGCTCCCCGACCCGGCCGACATCCTCGTCGACGTCTACACCGTCTGATCCCGAAGGACTCCCGATGACGACTCCTGAGACGACGACGCGCGAACTGACCTACGTCAAGGCCTTCAACGAGGCCGTGCACCAGGTCGATGGCGCGCGGACCCCGACGTGTTCCTCGCCGGCGAGGACGTCGGCGCGCTTCGGCGGCGTGTTCCACACGTTCGACGGGCTGCACGACGCGAGTTCGGCGACCGGCGCGTCGTCGACACCCCGATCGCGGAGCAGGCCATCATCGGCCTCGGCGTCGGCGCCGCGGTCACGCGGCCTGCGGCCCGATCGTCGACCTGATGTTCATGGACTTCATCGTGCGTCGCGATGGACCAGATCGTCAACCAGGCCGCGAAGATGAAGTACATGTTCGGCGGCAACGTCTCCGTGCCGCTGACCATCACCACGGCCGGCGGCGCGGGCTGTCGGCCGCGGCCCAGCACAGCCAGAGCCTGGAGGCGTTGCTCGCCACATCCCCGGGCCTCAAGGTCGTCGATGCCGGCCAACGCCGTACGACGCGAAGGGCCTGATCGTGGCGAGCCATCCGCGACGACAACCCGACGATCGTGGTGCTCAGCACAAGCGCATGCTGGGCGTCAAGGGCCACGTGCCGGAGGAGCTCTACGCGATCCCGCTCGGCGTGGCCAACGTCGTCCGCGAGGGCACCGACGTCACCATCGTCGCGATCGGCCGCATGGTGCCCGAGGCGACGCAAGGCCGCCGAGACGCTGGCGGACGAGGGCATCTCGGTGCGAGGTCATCGACCCGCGCACGCTGCAGCCGCTCGACACCGCGACCATCGTCGACTCGGTCCGCAAGACCAACCGCGTCCTCGATCGTGCACGAGGCCGTGCGCTTCGGCGGCATCGGCGCCGAGATCGCCGCGCAGATCCAGGAGGAGGCCTTCGACTACCTCGACGCCCCGGTCTGCGCGGCTCGGTGCCCCGTTCTCGCCCGTGCCCGTTCGCTCCGATCCTGGAGAACGCCTACGTGCCCGACGCTGCCGCGCATCGAGGCAGCCGTTCGCCGTCTTCTCGAGCGGAGGTAGCACATGGCTATCGAGATCCTGCTGCCCAAGCTCGGCCTCACCATGGACGAGGGCACCGTCGACGAGTGGCTGGTGGCCGACGGCACCGTCATCACCATGGGCATGCCGCTGCTGCGTCTGGCGACCGACAAGATCGACGTCGACGTCGAGGCGGAGGGCGAGGGCATCCTGCAGCGCGCCGTCCCTGATGGCGCGACGCTGGCCCCCGGCTCGGTCCTCGGCTGGCTGCTCGCCGCCGGCGAGGCGGCACCCGAAGGAGCCGTCGCCCCGGTCGCGGCCCCCGCAGCCGCGGACGCCGTCGTCATCACGACGAAGCAGGGCACCGATGACGTGGCGGTCGAGTCCGCTGACGGTCGCGCCTTCATCTCGCCGAACGCGCGCCGCGTGGCGACCGAACTGGGCGTCGACCTGTCGACCGTCGTCGGTTCCGGTCCCGGCGGGCGCATCGTGTCCGAGGACGTCGAGGAGGCGGCCAGCCGCCCGGCACCGGCCGTGAGCTCCGAGCCGACCAAGGCGGTCTCGCCACTGGCTCGTCGCGACGCGCAGCGCGCCGGCATCGACGTCGCCGCGATCCCGACGGCCACCGGCTACGCCAGTCGCGCCGACGTGCGCAACGCCATCGCCTCCGGTCCCACCCAGAGTGCATCGGCGGCCGTCGCGACGTCCGCGGCGGTGGCGCAGCTGCCCGCATACCAGGAGACCGCGTCGATCATCCCGATGAAGGGAATGCGCGGGACCATCGCCGCCCGGATGCAGCAGAGCCTCACCGAGATGGCGCAGCTCACCCATGGCTTCGAGGTCACGATGGACGCCGTCGTGGCCCTGCGGGCGGAGATGAAGTCGCAGTATGCCGATCTGAATGTCCCCGTGCCGAGCCTGAACGACTTCGTGGTGCGGGCCGCGGCGCTGGCCCTGCGCCAGCACCCGATCCTCAACGCGACGATCATCGACAAGGAGATCCACCTGCTGAGCCGCATCCATATGGGGCTCGCCGTGGCGGTTCCCGGCGGCCTGATGGTCCCGGTCATCCGCGACTGCGATGCGCTCTCGATGCCGCAGCTGGCCGCCACCACGCGTGACCTCGCCGAGCGGTGCCGTAACGGCGGGATCGGCCTCGACGAGCTCGAGGGCGCGCACCTTCGCCGTCACCTCGCTCGGGACCTATGGAGTGGACTTCTTCACCCCTGTGATCAACCCCGGCAACGTCGGCATCCTCGGTGTCGGTCGCCTGCGCGACTCCGGCCGGTGGGAGGGCGAGGCCTTCGTCCGCACGCAGGTCCTCACGCTCAGCCTCACCTTCGACCACCGCGCCGTCGACGGCGCCCCCGCGGCCGAGTACCTCCAGACCCTCGCGGAGCTGCTGGCCCGTCCACTCGTCCTCGTCTCCTAGCCGCTGCCGGCATGCCTGTCCTGTATCTGCTGCGGCACGGGCAGGCCAGTTTCGGCTCGGCGGACTACGACAACCTGTCCGACCTCGGCCGACGTCAGGCCCGGCTCGCGGGCGATGAACTGGCGCGCCGCGGCGTCCGGACGCCATGGATCGTCAGTGGCACCCTGCGCCGCCAGCGGGACACTGCGGCCCTCGCCGGAGCCGCGCTCGGGGTCGAACCCCGGGCGACGGACGCGAGATATGACGAGTTCGACGCCCATGGGTCGGTCGACGCCCACCTCGGTCGGGCGGGCGCGACCGACGGAATGTCCTCGGTCGAGTTCCAGCGGCATCTCGACGACGTGATGGAGAAGTGGATCGACGGCGAGTCGCCGTTCTGGGAGTCCTTCGCCGGGGGAGCGCTGGCAGCACTCGGCGAGCTGGCCGCGTCGCTGCCCCAAGGCTCCGATGCGGTGGTGGCGACCTCCGCCGGGCTCACGGCGGCCGTGGTCGGCCGACTGCTGGGGGCCGATGCGGCGGGGATCATCTCCCTGAACCGGGTGAGCGTGAACGCCTCCGTCACGACCCTGGCCGCAGGCTCGCGCGGGCTCTCGGTCGTGACGTTCAACGACCATGCCCACCTGCTCGGCGAGCCAGGACTGCGCACCAGTCGCTAGCCGACCTCGTCAGGCGAGATGCGTGGACTTACAGGTATCGGACGACGTCCGAACCGTCCCACCCGACCGCGTTCGCGGCGACGGTGTCGTAGAAGCCGGTGAGGTGCTCCGTGCCGACATAGAGCTCGAGGACGGCGCCGATCGCGTGCCGGGCATCGTGGAAGTGGACCTGCATGCCGGACGACGACGTCAGGGCCATCGTCTTCGGGATGCCCTGCTCCTCGAGTGCCGCGCTCGCGGCCGACAGGTCCTCGACGAAGCAGGCGAAATGGTTGACCTGACCGACCGTGTCGTGCTCGAGAACCTCACGCATGCTTGACGGCTCGCACTCATGGAGCTCGATGAGCTCGAGCATGACCGGGCCCCACTGGCCGAAGGCGGCACTGTGGTCGTAGATCGCCGGCTGACCGTTGTGCGTGGCCACCACCGGCAGGTGCTTGCGCACCAGGAAGGGGCCGGCCCCGACCCGGGTCGCCCATTCGTGGCAGGCGGCCTCGAGGTCGTTGACGCGGTAGGCGACCTGGACCATGCGGGCCGGCAGGGTCGGCTGGGAGGGGTTCGGCGGGTTGGTCACGGGGCTCCGATCAACGGTGAAGCGAGAAAGTTACTGTACCTAGACACAAGTTGTGTAGTCTTTGCCCGTCGTCTCGAGCCGGGGGACCGTGAGGAGCTGCCATGGCCAAGGTCTACAACCACCCGATCTCCGGATACGTCTACACGGTGAACGAGGTCGGGTTGGTCCGCGTCGATGACCCGAAGACGGGTTCCTTCGGGGTGTTCGACGACAAGGGTGTCTGGTTCGAGGGCGACATGCGCGACGTCGACTACCAGATCCTCGGCTGGGTCGGTCGCACTCCCGAGGCCCGCGCCCTGCGCGAGGCCAACTCGTGAAGCAGACGTCCGCCGTCGTTCTTGCCCGACACCCCGATCGCACCTTCGTGCCCAGCGATGTCACGGTCGGTGTCATCGACCTGCCCGAGCTGACGCCCGGCACGGCACTCGTGCGCAACCAGTACATGAGCCTCGATCCGTCCACGCGGGGCCGCATGGATCCGGGCGAGAAGCAGTACACGACGAACTTCGCGGTGGGCGGGCCTCTCGATGGCTCGGCCATCGGCGTGGTGGTCGAGTCCGCTTCCGCGGACCTGCCGCGTCGGCGCGACCGTGCGCCATCGTCTCGGCTGGCGGGAGTACGCGGTGGTGTCGGCCGAGGCCGTCACGCTCTGCGACCTCGACAAGGCGCCGGCGACCGCGTGGCTGAGCTCGATGGGCCAGACCGGCTTCACCGCCTACGCCGGGCTCCTACCGGTGGGCCAGCTGGCCGAGGGCGAGGTCGTCTTCGTCACCGGTGCCGGTGGCGCGGTCGGCAGCATGGTCGGGCCAGTTCGCACGGCTGCTGGGCGCGAGCAGCGTCATCGGCAGCGCCGGCGGAGCCGAGAAGTGCGCGTGGCTGCTCGACGAGTGCGGCTTCGACCACGTCATCAACTACCGCGACGCCGACGTCGCAGCCGAGCTGCCCAAGGCTGCTCCCGACGGGATCGACCTCTTCTTCGACAACGTGGGCGGCTGGCAGTTCGCCGCGGCGCTGCACAACATGAAGATCCACGGTCGCATCAGCATGTGCGGCGCGGTGTCGAACTTCGGAACCCAGGAGCAGCCGTCGACGGCAGTGCTCATCGAGGCCGTCCTGCGTCGACTGACCATCAAGGGCTTCATCGTGCGGGACTTCGAGCACCTGCGGCCGGAGTTCGAGGAGCGGGTGAGCGGCTGGCTCGCCAGCGGTGAGCTCATCGACCGGGCGACGATCGTCGAGGGGCTCGACAACGCCGGCGAGGGCCTGGCCGGACTGCTGTCCGGGGCCAACGTCGGCAAGGCCCTCGTCCACCTCTCGGACTGAACGGAAGGCACCCGACGTGACGATCCGTGTCGTTGACGACTCGCTGTTCGCGACCACCGATCCCGTCGCACTGCGCGGATCGGCCTGCCGGCGCGTGCGGTGCGCACGTCTTCCCGGCGATGGGGACCTGCCCGGTCTGCACCGGCGTCGACGTCGCCGAGGTCGCCCTGCCCACGTCGGGCACGGTGTGGTCATGGACCACCCAGCACTTCGAGCCCAAGGCGCCGTACCGCACCGACGAGTTCGCGCCCTTCAGCATCGGGTACGTCGACCTGGGTTCGGTGATCGTCGAGGGCTGGCTCGTGGGCAAGACCTCCTGGGCCATCGGCGAGCCGGTCCGGCTCGTCCTCGCGAAGGCCTGGACCGAGGACGGCGAGCCCGTGCACACCTTCGGCTTCGAGGCAGTCGAAGGGAGCGGACATGAGTGACGATTCCGTCTACATCGTCGGGTCCGCCCGTACCGCCTTCGGCCGGTTCGACGGCGAGGACAACGATCTGGCGGAGCAGGCGATCCGCGGCGCGCTCGCCGATGCCGGGCTCGCCTGGTCGGACGTCGAGTTCGCGGTCGGCGGCACCAACGGCGAGACCAAGCCCGACAACCTCGTCTCCCGACTGGGCCTGACCGGCCTCCCGTTCGTCACGGTCAAGAACGGCTGCGCGACCGGCGGCGTCGCCCTGATGACGGCCCGCAACGGGCTGCTGTCCGAGGGCGCCGACATCGCGTGCGTCGTCGGATACGACAACCATGCGCGCGGTGCGTTCAACGCCTCGCCGGCCCGTTATGGCATCGGCGACTGGTACGGCGCCACCGGGATGATGGTCACCACGTCGTACTTCGCGCTGAAGATCCAGCGGTACCTCCACGATCACGGCATCAGCCCGCGCACCCTCGGCTACGCCTCCGAGAAGGCCTTCGAGTACGCGGCCGCCCACCCGCTCGCCTGGCGGCGGAAGCCGGTCAGCGTCGACGACGCCATGGACGCCGACATGATCAACGACCCGCTCACCCGGTTCATGTTCTGCTCGCCCGACGCCGGGGCCGTCGAGCCTGGTGCTGGCACGTGGCCCGCGGGCATTCGACCTGTGCGAGCGGCCGGTGCGCCTGGCCTCGGTGGCTCTGCGCGGTCGCCGGCCCGGGTCCTTCGAGGTCTTCTCCCCGTGGCTGTCGCCCGGGGAGCGCACCAGCCCGTCGATCGATGCCGCAGCAGGCGGCCTTCGCCGCGGCCGGCATCACCCCGGCCGACGTCCAGGTGGCGCAGTTGCAGGACACCGAGAGCGGCGCCGAGATCATCCACCTCGGCGAGACCGGCCTGGTCCCCCACGGCGAGCAGGAGGCCGCCTATCTCAACGGCGACCTCAAGGTCGACGGCCGCATCCCGGTCAACACCGACGGCGGCCTGCTCGCCAACGGCGAGCCGGTGGGGGCGTCCGGCCTGCGGCAGGTGCACGAGATCGTCCGCCAGCTGCAGGGTCGCGCGGAGGGCCAGCAGGTGCCCGGTGCTCCCCGGATCGGATTCACCCACGTCTACGGCGCGCCCGGCATCAGTGCGTGCACCGTGCTCGTCGCCGAAGGAGCCTGACCGTGCCTGATCACGACCCTGCCCACCTGGCCGCCTGGCGTGCCGACGTGCGTACCTGGCTGGCGTCGGTCGCCAGCCCCAGGGACGAGGAGGTCTTCGTCTGGGGCGAGGGCGACCCGCGCCTGCAGATCTTCCTCGCGATGAGCCACGACGAGGAGGTCGCCTACCTCGACCGGGTGCGCGAGTATCGCCGGGCGCGGTTCGACGCCGGCTACGGCGCGATCGCCCTGCCGGAGGAGTTCGGCGGCGCGGGCCTGCCCAGCGAGTACTCGGTGGCGTTCGCCGACGAGGAGCGCGAGTTCGCCGTCCCTCCGTCGTCCGAGATCATCTGCGTCACCACGGGCCTGGTCGGTGCGGCCGTCAGCGTCTTCGGCACCCCCGACCAGCGCGAGCGCTACGCCAAGGCCTTCCTGCGCACCGACCTGCTGTGCTGTCAGCTCTTCAGCGAGCCGGGCGCCGGTTCGGACCTCGCGGGGCTCTCGACGAAGGCCGTGCGCGACGGCGACGACTGGCTGATCACCGGCCAGAAGATCTGGAGCTCCAACGCGCAGTTCTCCGAGTACGGGTTCCTGCTCGCCCGAACGAACCCGGACGTCGTCAAGCAGGCCGGCATCACCGCGTTCCTCGTTCCGATGGACCTGCCCGGCGTGGAGATCCGGCCGATCCGGCAGATGAGCGGCCCGGCCACCTTCAACGAGGTCTTCCTCGACGGGGCGCGCATTCCCGACTCCATGCGGATCGGTGACGTCGACGCGGGCTGGAAGGTCGCCCAGGCCACCCTCGGCTTCGAGCGCTCGTCATCCGGGTCGGGCCACCGTCGCAAGGGCGGCACGTCGGCCGACCTCGTGGCCCTCGCCCAGCACCTCGGTCGCAGCTCGGACCCGGTCGTCCGGCAGGAGCTCGCCGACGTGTTCATCCGCACGCGCCTTCATGCGGCGATGGTGGCCAAGGTCGCGCGGGCGACGGCGTCGGGCGACAAGCCCGGGCCGGCCGGATCGCTCGGCAAGCTGCTGGCCTCCGACAACCTCGTGCGCATCGGCAACGCTGCTGCGCATCTGCTCGGGTCGGCGCTCGTCGCCGACACGGGGGAGTGGGGCCAGTTCGCCTGGTCCGAGCACGTGCTCGGTGCGCCGGGCTACCGCCTTGCCGGCGGCACGGACGAGATCCAGCGGAACATCATCGCCGAGCGCGTGCTCGGACTGCCGGCCGAGCACCGGGCCGACCGGGCGCCGTTCTCCCAGCTCAGCAAGAACTAGCTCGGCTACCAGGCCGAGCAGGTCGGCGATCCGCTCGCGATGGAACGGGGCGTCGCCGAGGAACGCGGCGTCGAAGCGAGCGCGCCGGAAGTACAGGTGGGCGTCGTGCTCCCACGTGAAACCGATGCCACCGTGCAGCTGGATCGCCTCGGCGGTGAGCGCGTTGTAGGAGTCAGAGCCCCACGCCTTGATCACCGCCGCCTCGACGTCGAGGTCGGCTGATCCGTCCCAGGTCACCCGCTCGAGCCCGGACCGAGCCATCTCCACCTGCATCAGGGCGTCGGCCATGCGGTGCTTGACGGCCTGGAACGACCCGATCTCGCGGTTGAACTGCTTGCGGGTCTTGATGTAGTCCAACGTCATGTCGAAGCACTTCTGCGAGCCGCCGAGCTGGTCGGCGCCTGTCGCGATCAGGGCGACGCAGACGCCGGCATCGACCGCTGACTGGGCGTCGCCACCGGACGCGAGGAGAACCGCTGGAGCCGCCGTGAAGGTGACGCTCGCCATGGGTCGTGAGAAGTCCAGAGGGGGCAGCGCAGTGACGACCGCGTCGGCAGCCTCGACGACCAGCAGGCGCAGCTCGCCGCTCGCCGCGTCCTTGGCCGCGACGACGAAGAATGCCGCGGACGCGCCGTGCGCCACGAACCGGACCGTGCCCGTGACGGTGGCCGCGTCGGCGGTGCAGGTCACGCCTTCGGGCTCCCAGCGGCCTAGGGAGTCGGTGATCGCGGCCCCGGCGATCTCGCCCGTGGCGACCCGCTCGACGTACGGATGCGCCTCGGCGCCGGCATGGGCCAGCACCTGACCGCTCAGCACCGTGCTGGTCAGGAACGGGACTGCGGCGAGGGTCGCGCCCAGCTCCTCGGCAACGGCCAGGATCTCGGCCAGGCCGCCGAGGCCGCCGAGGTCCTCCGGCAGGCCGACGCCGGCCAGGCCGATGTCCTCGGCCAGCAGGCGCCACAGGTCCACGTCGAGCCCGGTCGACGACGCCTCGAGCGCGCGGACCGCTTCGGGGTAGCCGGAGTCGGACGCCGCCGAGCGCACGGTGTCGCGCAGTTCGGCCAGTTCGCCGCTGTCAAGTGAGGAGGGGGGCAGGTCGGCCAACGTCAAACTCCGGTGGGTGAGTCGAGCGGTGTGGGGCGCGTGGCCCTGTTTCACAAGTGAAGGCACAGTAACTGTAGCGGCGCGGAAAGGCGAGAGGGGTGCGCATCGGGCACCAGCCCCAAGGATCGTGACCGAATTGACTCCTGATGCAGGCCCCAAAGTCCTAGGACTTGCATGTATTGTGACGCATCCGCTGGTGTCGAGATGGAAGTGAGCCCATGCGCAAGTCGTTGTTGTCCGTCGCCGCTATCGGCGTGACGGCCCTGCTCCTGTCCTCGTGTGCCATGCCGGCGGACGACCCCAACTTCAATAACGGCGCCAATGGCCCGGTGCTCGGTTCCGAAGCGGCGTCAGCGGCCGCGGCGGACCAGGCCACCATGACGGCCGCGCTCGCCGCTCCGACGTCGATCGGCGTCGATGCCCCTCTCCCGGCGGCTCCCGCCAAGGGCGCGACGATCATCAGCCTCACCGACGGGTCGGACTACCAGGCGGTCTTCGAGACCGCCCTCGCCGACGCCGCCAAGGTGCTCGGCTGGAAGGTCGAATCCGTGAAGGTGGACCCGGCCGATCCGGCGGCGGCCGGCACGGCCTTCGATGCCGCTCTCGCGAAGAAGCCGGCGGGCATCCACATCAACGGAGCTTTCGCCGAGGCGCTGGCCACGAACCTCGCTGCTGCGGAGACCGCCAAGGTGCCGGTCATCTGCACCGGCTGCTCGGGCGATCCGGCCGGCGGGATCACCGACACGAGCATCGACGGGACGGCGCAGAACACCGAGTGGGCCGACGCGATGGCCTCGTACGTGATCACGAACCGCGCTCAGGGTGAGGACGCCGCCGTGCAGGTGATCCCGTCACCGGGCGGCGCGATCGCGGACTTCAACCTGGAGTTCGAGACCAGCCTGAACAGCCAGTGCCACAACTGCTCGGCGACCGAGTCCGTGGTCGACCCGACGACCCTCGACCTGACCGACCCGGCGGCGGTCTCCGCGTTCGTGGTCAGCGAGATGTCGACGAGCCTCGGCGCGTGGGCACTGCTCGACACCGGTGCGATGTCCGGTGGCGTCGCCGAAGCGTTGGTCACCGACCCGACGCTGCTGACGCCCGTCGTGCTTATCGGCCGTGGGGCCGCTGCGACCGACGTTGCGGCCCTCCAGGCGCTGGCTGGCGCGGCCCCGGCGGCATCTGCCGGCGCGTCGGCCTCGGCGGCTCCTGCGTCATCGGCCGCCGCGTCACCGTCAGCTGCTTCGGCGGCGGCATCGTCGGCCGCCTCGGCGGCGCCCGCCGACTCGGCGACGTCCGGCGAGGGAGCGGCCGGCCGCACTCCCGAGCAGGCCGCCGCTCTGCAGGCATGGATCGCCATTCCTCAGCCGGTCATGGCCTGGCGGGTCATCGACCAGTTCGCCCGGATCGCCGGCGGCGCGGAACTGGCCACCGGACCGCTGCCCAGCCAGCTCCTCACCGGTACGAATGCTGCCGACGCCGTGCTCGACGACGCCGGCAACTTCATCGGCATCGCCGACTACCAGGCGCAGTTCACCAAGTTGTGGGGCGTGAAGTAGCCTTCAGCACCGCAAACGAGGGGCCCGTCCGTTTGGACGGGCCCCTCGTCTGCATGTTTCCTGACACGGCCTATCGAAACGTTTCAAAGACCGGTTTGTCCGATCCCCGCTCGACGCGCGGGTATCCTGCGAGCAGGCACAGGAAATCGTGACCAATTGGAAACGCAATTTCCTTCCCAAATGTAGGACGTGCATGTACTTTGTGCCCACTCGGGTTCATACGACCCTCGACTGGAAGAGAGATCCATGCGCAAGTCCATTGCAGCGGTCGCACTTGTTGCCGCCGCCTCCATGACGGCTGTCGGCCTCGCGCCGGCCGCCTCGGCCGCGCGTCCCGCCGCCGACGGCGTCACCGTGGCCAAGGCCATCGTCGCCAAGTACTCGGTCAACCCCACGTCGATCGGCCGTTTCGCGCCCATCACGCAAGGCCATCCCCAAGGGCAAGTACGTCATCACCATCACCAACTCGACTGACGCTGCTGTGACCCTCAACAAGTACACCGTCGAGGGCGGCAAGCTGCTGGGCTGGAAGATGGAGGCCATGCAGGCCGAGAGCACGCTCGAGGGCCAGCGCAAGACGCTGCAGGCAGGCCATCGCCAAGAAGCCCGACGGCATCGCCGTCTCGCGGCATGGAGTCCGACTCCTACGGCGACCTCTACAAGCAGGCCGGCGCCAAGGGCATCGTCATCATCTGCTCGGCGTGCATGAGCGCCCCGGTCGGCGGCCTCAAGGACACCCACATCTCGGGTGCCAAGATGCTCGACCTGTGGGGCCAGATGATCGCGGCGTTCACGGTGGCCAACGTCAAGGGCACCCCGAACGTGCAGATGTTCGGCATCTCGGTCTACCCGATCCTCAAGCGCTTCGACTCGTCGTACGCGGCCTTCCTCAAGCGGCTGAGCCCGTCCGCCAAGACCAAGTACAACGAGCTCGACTTCGCCACGGGCGTCCCGCAGCAGGTCGGCAACGTCTACAAGGCCAACCCCGGCACGAACTTCGTCACGTCGGACCTCGGTGACTTCTTCATCGGCGTCCCGCAGGGCCTGTTCAACGTCGGCGCCAAGCCCGGCTCGGCTCCGCTCATCGGTGGCCTCACCGCTGGCAAGGACGCCGTCCAGACGCTGAAGAACAAGACCACCAACGCCTGGACCGGCTACTCCCTGCCGATCGTCGGCTACAGCGTGATCGACAGCTTCGCCCGCTACTGGACGAACACCCCGTTCAACAAGGGCGACCTGCCCACGCAGATCCTGACCCAGAAGAACATCGGCACCGCGGTGCTCACCCCGCAGGGTGACTACCTGGGTGTCAAGACCTACCAGGCTCAGTTCAAGAAGGTGTGGGGCATCAAGTAGTCCCCACGCACAAGCAAGGAGAGGGCCCGGTCCGTATGGACCGGGCCCTCTCGCTGTGCCGAGTATCTTTACTTGACGTTCAGTATCTGGCGGGGGAGAATCTGCAGATCCCTTCGTGAGGAGTCATGCCAGATGACCGAGTTGGTCTCCCCGCAGCGCCCGTCGACTGAGCCCGCGAGCCCCCGCTCCCCGGGCACCAGCGTCCAGCAGTACCTCGACAACGACGCCCGCCCCGTGCCCGCCGTCCTCCGCTACGACATCAACGAGGATCTCGGCACCGTCGATCTCGACGTGGAGCGCTACATCTCCCGCGAGTACCACGACCGCGAGGTCGAGAAGGTCTGGCGCAAGGTATGGCAGTTCGTCTGCCGCACCGACCACATCCCCGAGCCTGGCGATCACGTCACCTACGACATCGCCGACCGACAAGCTCATCATCATGCGGCAGCCCGACGGCAGCATCAAGGCGCTCTACAACGTCTGCCTGCACCGTGGCCGCGCCCTGCGGCAGGAGGACGGCCGGGTCAGCGAGCTGCGCTGCCCGTTCCACGGCTTCTCGTGGAACATCGACGGCTCGTTCAAGAACCTGCCCTGCGAATGGGACTTCCCGCAGATCGAGAAGGCGGAGTTCGGGCTGCCCGAGGCCAAGGTCGCGGTGTGGAACGGCTTCGTCTTCATCAACCAGGATCCCGACGCGGAGCCGCTCGAGGACTTCTTCGGCACGATGCTGAACGACTGGGAGCGGTGGGACTACACCGATCGCGTCGTCTACTCGCACTTCGGTGGCATCGTGGACTGCAACTGGAAGGTGGCTGGCGAGGCCTTCATCGAGGGCTTCCACTCGCTGGCCACGCACCCGCAGATGATGGAGTGGCTCGGCGACGAGAACACCCAGTACGACGTCGTCAAGGGCGAGAACTGGAGTCGCCAGATCGTGCCGCAGGGCGTGCCGAGCCCGACGATCGCCAATCACATCAGCGAGCAGGAGGTGCTCGACTCGTACTACGAGACGCGGGCCTTCTACACGCAGGGCAAGGGCCGCGACCTCGCGGTCGGCGACGACGGCACCCCTCAGGTGCCCGAGGGCTCCACCGCCCGTCGCGAGCTCGCCGCTGCCATGCGCTCGGCGCCTCGCCGAGCAGTTCGGCACCGATCAGGACCACTGGACGGACTCGGAGCTGCTCGACGGCATCCAGTACTTCGTCTTCCCGAACTTCTACGTGTTCGCCGGGCCGCGCACCAACGCGGTGTACCGCTTCCGCCCGCTGGGGCAACGACCCCGACCGCTGCATCGCCGAGGTCTTCCTGCTGGCGCAGCCGCCGGCCGACGGCTCGCACCCCAAGCCCGCCACGACGCGCTGGCTGCAGCCGGGTGAGACGTTCGGCGACATCAAGGAGATCGGCCTGCTCGGCCCGGTCTTCGACCAGGACATGGCGAACATGCCGCACATCCAGGAGGGCCTGAAGATCCCTGCGCCGTCCGGGCATCGTGCTGGCGCGGTACCAGGAGAACCGGATCCGGCACTACCACCAGATCCTCGACGAGTGGATGGATCGCTAGGCGCGAACCTGGTCAGGCGTGGTTGTTGTAGTGCAGCAGGTAGCTGACTCGGTCCATGCGTGCGCGGCGGGTGACCCGCAGGACGGGTTCCCTGTCGGCCGCGGTGAGGCCGTCGCGCACGAGCACGGGCGATCCCACGCGGATACCGAGGATCTCGGCGTCCGCAGTGGTGGCCGCGTCAGCTGAGATGGCGCGCCACAGCGGGGTCAGCTCGCCGACCACCTCGTTGAGCTGTCCGTAGAGGCCGGTCATGTGGTCCCAGTCCTTGGCGGGATCGGCGAGCAGCTGACGGGGGAACCACGACGTCGACCACATCCACCCCGTGCCGTTGACCATGATCGCGTTGTCGACCCGCCAGAGCGGGCCAGGCGGCAGTTCGAGGGTGGCGTTGAGGCTCGCTGTGCTCACCTTGGCGACGCGCAGCAGGACATCCTCGTGGGTGTAGCCGTGCTCGGCGATCTGCGCCGTGATGCCGGCGACCAGCGAGTCGGTGGACAGTTTCTGCGTCAGCGGCAGGCGGACGATCGGTGCGCTGACGAACGTCCCGGAGCCCTGCCGGGACTCCACGGCGCCAGCGCGGGCAAGCTCTTCGATGGCCCGGCGGACCGTCAGGCGGTTGACGCCGAGCTCGTCGGCGATGCGCGTCTCGCTGGGCAGCTTGTCGCCCGGGGCGTAGGTGCCGTCGGCGATCGAGGCGGCAAGGGCCAGTCGCACGCGCTCGTACAGCGGCACCTCACCCATGGCCGGACCGTATCGGGGCGCCTGCCACGATGCATGTGCAGGGAGGGATAGTGCCTTGCCGGCGGTAGTTTCTTTAGACGTCCTACAGTAGGATTCCCCAATGACCGAGAGCCTCGAGCAGCGCATCAGGCGACTGGAGGACCGGTTCGCCATCAACGACCTGGTCGTCAGCTACGCCACCCTCCTCGACGATGCGCAGTGGGACGAACTGGGCGACCTGTTCACCCTCGATGGCGTGTTCGCCTCGCCGAACAGCACCACGACAGGCCGCGCGGCCATCATCGAGAACTTCAAGAAGAAGCACGCGCCCTTCCCGGCGACCTGGCACGACCCGCATGGCGTCGTCGTCGAGATCGACGACGACGACCATGCCCGCGGCACCGTCATCGGATACGCCGAGCTCGGGTCGCCGGGGCTGACCGTGTCCACGTCGATCCGCTACCAGGACGACTACCGCCGCGAGGACGGGCGCTGGCGATTCGCCAGTCGCCACGTGCTCAGCGTGTACGGCATGCCGTTGTCCGAGCTCGCCGCCGGCGGGCTGGGCCATGCCGAGCGCAAGCGGTGGCCGAACCGCCCAGCAGGACCGGCCGAGCTGCCCGACTTCGAGCGCGCCTACCCCGGGTACCCCGGATGACCGGACCAGTGCTCGACCGCAGCGTGGAGCTCGGCGGCGTGTACAACGTCCGCGATCTCGGCGGCTGCCTGTCTCAGGACGGCCGGGTCGTGCGGCCGGGCCTGCTCTTCCGCGCCTCGAGCCTGCACCGACTCACCGACGAGGAGGCCTGGCGGGAGTTCGGTGCGGCGTCCGTCATCGACCTGCGCTACCAGCGCGAGATCGACGCCTTCCCGCTGCCCGACTTCATCGAGGACGTCACCTACGCGCCCGTCCTTCCGGACACCTGGAAGGGAACCGGACTGCCGCACGACGACTCGCCCGAAGAGCACCTCGCCTTCGTCTACGACTGCATGCTCGACCTGGGCGCGGGCACGGTCCGCGAGATCGTCGAGCAGTTGGCCGACCCTGAGGCCCTTCCGGCGATCTTCTTCTGCATGGCCGGCAAGGACCGCACCGGCTTCGTCGCCGCGGTTCTCCTGTCGCTGCTCGGGGTCAGCGACGCCGACATCGCCGACGACTTCGCCCTCAGCGGCGAGGAGGTCGTCGCCCTGGTGGCCTGGCTGCGCACTCGCGAGGAATACGAGGACCATCCGATGATGAACCAGTCCGAGGAGCTCCTCCGGGCGCCCCGCGGCGCCATGGAGCTGTTCCTTGCCCGGGTCACGTCGGAGTACGGCAGCCTGCGCCAGTGGGTCGGGACCCTCAACGTGCCTGCCGAGGCCGTCGAGATCCTGCGCAGGACCCTTCTCGTCTGAGCACCACCACACGTCACGCACACCGCACGCACTGGAGGAATCGTGATCGAGCGCTCGAAGCTGTACATCGACGGGGAGTGGGTCGCGCCGGCGACGACCGACGTGCTCAGTGTCGACGAGGCAGCCACCGAAGAGGTCATCGGCACCGTCCCGGCCGGCGATGCCGCCGACGCGGAGCGGGCGATCCTGGCCGCGCGACGGTCCTTCGACGAGTGGTCGCAGGTTCCGATCGAGACGCGTGCCGGTGTCGTGCAGGCGATCGCCGACGGACTGCGTGCCAACGAGGCCGAGCTCGCCGAGATCATGGCGCGCGAGGTCGGCACGCCGCTCGCCACCTCGGTCCGCGTGCAGGTCGGCCTTGCCGCGTCCGTGTTCGAGACCATCGCCGAGGCAGCGCTCGAGCTCGGCGATGAGGAGCGCATCGGCAACTCGCTCATCACGCGGGTCCCGGTCGGCGTCGTGGGCGCCATCACCCCCTGGAACTACCCGCTGTACCAGCTGGCCGCCAAGGTGGGGCCGGCGCTCGCCGCCGGCTGCACGGTCGTCGTGAAGCCGAGCAGCGTGGCACCGCTGGCCACGTTCGTGCTGGCCGACATCGTCGACGGACTCGGCCTGCCGGCCGGCGCCTTCAACCTCGTGTCGGGCCGGGGCGGCCTCGTCGGCGACCTGCTGTCCTCGCACCCGCAGGTCGACATGGTCAGCCTGACCGGCTCCACCGGAGCGGGCGTGCAGGTGGCACGCTCGGCTGCCGGCACCATCAAGAAGGTCGCCCTCGAGCTCGGGGGCAAGTCGGCCTTCCTCCTTGCCGAGGGTGCGGACCTCGACGCTGCCGTCAGCGCCGCCGTACGAGGCTGCTTCGTCAACAACGGGCAGACGTGCTCGGCGACCACCCGCCTCATCGTGCCCCGCTCGCTGCTTGCTGAGGTCGAGGAGCGCGTCGCCGCCGCGATCAACGCCTTCACGGTCGGCGATCCGCTGGCCGAGGGCACCGACATCGGTCCGGTGGCCTCGTCCGGTCAGTTCGAGACGGTCAAGAAGTACATCGAGATCGGAATGACCGAGGGCACGCTGATCGCGGGCGGACCGGGCAAGGTCGACGGGCTCGACCGGGGCTACTTCGTCAAGCCGACCGCCTTCAGCCGCCTGGAGTGCAGCGCCAGCGTCGTGCAGGAGGAGATCTTCGGCCCGGTGCTGGCGATCGTCGCCTACGACGGGATCGACGAGGGCATCGCGTTCGCCAATGACAGCGAGTTCGGGCTCTCCGGATCGGTCTACGCCGCCGACATCCCCGAGGCCGTCCGCATCGCTCGCCGCCTGCGCACCGGCCAGGTCGCCATCAACGGCGGTCGCTTCAACGCGAAGGCCCCGTTCGGCGGCTTCAAGTCCTCCGGCGTGGGCCGCGAGCTCGGGCACCACGGCCTGATGGAGTACTTCGAGCTGACCAGCCTGCAGTTCCCGTCGGCGGACGACCTGGGCAGCTTCGGGCAGACGGTGTGACCCAGCCCTGCGAGGTACTTCTCGTCCGGCATGCCCTGCCGCTGCCGGATGGCACGATGGATCCGGGCCTGGGAGACGACGGGCGCGCGCAGGCGCAGGCGCTGTCCGATCATCTGGTCGGCGAACCCATGTCGGCCGTGTATGCGAGCCATCTCAAGCGCGCCGTTCAGACCGCGCAGCCGTTGGCCGATCGCCTGGGCCTGCCCGTCGTTCAGGACGAGGGCCTGCGCGAGTGGGTCTCCAATGCCACGTCGTATGTCGGCACCGAGAACCTCAAGGACTCCGCTCGCGCTCAGTCGTTCCGCGAGGGCCGGTTCGAGGACGAGTTCCTGCCGCCGCACAACGCGGACGAGCTGCGAGTGACGATGGTCGCCACGGTTCGCCGCATCGGCCAGGCGCATCCGGGTGAGCGGCATCGTCGCGGTGAGCCATGGGGGTGCGTCCAACACCTTCCTCGCGGAGATCATCGGCAGCCCGCGACGATTCTTCTTCAACCCCGGCTACTGCTCGATCTCCCGCGTCCAGGTATGGCCCGATGGCCGCTTCGTCCTGCTCTCGATCAACGAGCCGACCCTTCGGGACCAAAGACCCCTCTTGCTGCCAGGGGGTTGACGGTGAGGGCTGGTCAGCCCAAAGTTATCTAAACAACTTTGACGTCCACGTTTCTCAGATCCGTGTCGATCTGACTGCCCCGCAAGGAGTCCCCATGACCGAGCTCATCGCCGAGCAGCAGGATCTCGAGGTCGATCGGGAGGTCCCCAAGTGGCTGCGCAGCGACGTCCTCGACGGCGAGGCGCGCGAGCAGGCGATGGACATGATGCGTCGGCTCACCGTGCACCTGCGCGACAAGACCACCGACCAGGCCGAGTCGACCCTGAAGGAGCCGATCGACAACTACCTCGATCCGGATGTCTTCAAGTCCGAGGTGGACCTGATCTTCAAGCGGATCCCGCTGCCGCTCGCGCTGTCGGCTGAGCTGCCGAAGAAGAACTCGTACAAGGCGATCGAAGCCGTCGGCGTGCCCGTGGTCCTCACCCGCGACGCCAAGGGCGAGGCACACGCCATGCTCAACGTGTGCCGCCACCGCGGTGCCCTGCTGTGCGAGGGGCGTGGCAACGCCCGGGCCCTCACCTGCCCGTACCACGCCTGGTCGTTCAGCCTCGACGGCGAGCTCAAGGGCGTGTACGGCGAGTCGACCTTCGGCGACATCGACCGCAGCGAGCGCGGCCTGATCGAGCTGCCGTGCGTGGAGAGGCACGGTGTCGTGTGGGTCTGCCTGACGCCGGGGCTGACCATCGACATCGACTCGTGGCTGGGCGATTGGGGTCCCCAGCTGGCCTCGCTGAAGCTCGACGAGTGCTACGTCTTCTCATCAAGGATGATGCCCGGCCCGAACTGGAAGGCCACGATCGAGGGCTACCTGGAGGCGTACCACTTCGCCGCGACGCACCCCGAGACCGTGTTCGCCGTCAACCACGGCAACACGATGGTCTTCGACGGCTTCGGCCCGCATGAGCGGCTCGGCTTCGCCCTGCGAACGATCGACGACGTCATCGACGGGCCCGAGGAGGACTGGGACCCCTCGCACCACGTCGGCGCGATCTTCTGGACGTTCCCGGGCTTCTCGATCGCCGGCGGCTGGCGCCAGCGCATGACCGTCGCCCTGTGCCTGCCGACCGACAAGGTCGACGAGTCGATCACCGAGCATCGCATCGTGGTCCGGCACGAGATCACCGACGGCGTGCAGCACGAGCTGGAGGTCATGCGGGACTGGTTCTACGACGTGGTCTACAACGAGGACTACCTGACCCAGTACGGCGTCCAGAAGGGCGTGCGCGCCACCGGCGGCCACACCCAGGTCTTCGGTCGCAACGAGATCGGCGTGCAGCACCTGCACCGCACCATCAACCGGCTCATCGACGAGAACCACCAGGAGGGCTACGTCAGGCCGAGGCCGTTCACGACGCCGTAGGCGATGCATTGACTTCCCATAGTCGGTACTCCATAGTTGTCTACACAACTTGAGTGCTCGTTGCTCTGCCATCTTGTCGACGCGATGTCGGCCCGTGTGCCCCGTGGGAGTCCAGCATGACCGTCATTGCCGACCAGCTCGAGCCCGAGGTCCTTCCCGAGTACATCCCCAGCACGGTCCTCAACGGGGCGGCGCGCGAGGAGGCCATCGCCATGATGCGCCGGCTGGCCGGCCACGTGCGCGACAAGACGACCGACCAGGCGGACGGCAACTGGCAGGAGCCGGTCGAGAACTACGGCGACGAGGAGCTGTTCCGCGCCGAGGTCGAGACGCTGTTCAAGCGGATCCCGTTGCCCCTGGCGCTCACCTGCGAGATGCGGGAGAAGAACAGCTACAAGGCGGTCATGGCAGTCGGGGTGCCGGTCGTCATCACCCGCGACGCCAAGGGCGAGGTGCACGCGATGCTCAACGTGTGCCGCCATCGCGGTGCCCTGATCTGCAGCGAGGGGATCGGGTCTGGCAGGGCCCTCACCTGTCGGTACCACGCCTGGTCGTACGGCATGGACGGCGAGCTCAAGGCCCTCTACGGCGAGTCGACGTTCGGGGAGTTCGACAAGTCGACGCGCAGCCTGGTCACCCTCCCGTGCGTGGAGGTGGCCGGCCTGATCTTCGTGTGCCTCACGCCGGGCCTGGAGATCGACATCGACGGCTGGCTCGGTGACTTCAAGCCGATTCTGGAGAGCCTGAAGCTCGAGGAGGTCCACCACTTCTCCACCCGGATGATGCCCGGGCCGAACTGGAAGATCGTCCTCGAGGGATTCCTCGAGGGCTACCACTTCGCCTCGCTCCACCCGAACACCGTCTTCAAGACCAACCTCAGCAACACCGCCATCTTCGACGGCTTCGGGCCGCACGAGCGGGTGGCGTTCGCGCTCCGCACGCTTGAAGGCAACCTGAACGAGGGCGCGAACGTCGACGACCTCGAGCCCTCCGCCAACGTCGGAGTCATCAACTGGATCTTCCCCGGGATGGCGTTCGCGGGCAGCTGGCGCGAGCGCATGACCTGCGCCCTCGTCCTGCCGACGACGAAGGTCGGGGAGTCGATGACCGAGCAGCGCGTCCTCACCCGCACGCCCGTGACCGACGAGAACCGGCACGATCTCGAGGTGTTCCGCGACTTCTTCTACGACGTCACGTACGAGGAGGACTACATCACCGGCTACGGCGTGCAGACCGGCGTCGGCAACCTGGCCGGCACCACGCAGCTCTACGGCCGCAACGAGCCCGGCGTGCAGTACCTCCACCAGACGATCAACCGGTTGATGCACGAGAACCACGAGGACGGGTACGCGCTGCCGCACGTCGCCGAGTAGCAGCCCGATCGACCGAGAATGTTGGACTGCCAATATTCGCGTTTCCATTGACGGTCTTCAGTAAGTGGTGTGAGATACGCCTCGGCGGCGCTCCTTCCGCCCTCAAGAACCGGGAGATCACATGGCAGGCTCGCTCGACGGTCAGGTAGCGGTCATCACCGCAGGCAGCACGGGTATTGGGTTCGGCATCGCGAAGGCGTTCGTCGCCGAGGGCGCATCCGTCGTCATCGCGAACCGCTCCGAGGAGAAGGGCGCGCACGCGCTCGAGCGCCTCAACGCCGGTGATCGCGCGGTCTTCAAGCAGACCGACGTCCTCGAGCGCGAGCAGATCGACGCGCTGATCGACTTCGCCGTCGAGCACTACGGCACCATCGACATCCTCGTCAACGCCGCCGGCGGCTCCGACGGCTGGGCGATGATCGACTCCCTCAGCGACGAGGCCTGGCAGAAGGCGTTCGACTGGAACTGCGCCTCGGCCTTCTGGGCCACGCGTCGGGCCCTGGCCACGATGGTTCCGAAGAAGTACGGCCGGATCATCAACATCTCCTCGATCGAGGGCAAGCACGCCTCGAAGATGGCCGTCAGCCACTACATCATGGGCAAGCACGCGCATGAACGGCCTGACCAAGGCGACCGCAGCGGAGTACGCGCTGCAGGGCATCCGCTGCAACGCCATCTGCCCCGGCCCGATCGAGACCGAGCTCATGCAGGACGCGGGCGCGCAGGTCGCCGCTGCCGCCGGCATCACCTACGAGCAGTTCCTCGACGAGTTCGCCCAGGACACCATGACCAAGGAGCTCAACACCGTCGACCAGGTCGCCGGCATGGCGCTCCTGCTGGCGGGCCCGCTGGGCAACGGCATGACGGGCACCCTGTACAACGTCGACGCCGGCACCGTTCCCTACTAGGCCGACGCTCCTCCGCCGCAACTACTAGGCCGAACGGACTGACTCGACCCCATGGTGGACTCCTGGCTCGTCGACTGGAGCCGGCACGACCGGCTGCCCTACTACACGCGTGCGAACGCGGGCGAGGTCCTGCCTGACCCGGCCTCGCCGCTGGGCTGGAGCCTGGTCTTCGAGGAGGGGCTGCTGCCGGGCTGGTACCGCGGCTTCGTCGAGTTCGGCATCTACGGAGAGGACGAGTTCAACACGCCGCCGAAGATCCCCATGGTCGGGATCTTCGGCGGCTACTTCTACCTCAACCTCTCGCACATGCGGCTGCTGGGGCTTCGCCTGGGTGCCGACCTCGCGAAGTTCGACGCCGACCTGCTCGGCTCCCACCCGGACACGCCGCCCTACGAGCCGCATCCGGACGACATCAACCCCGAACTGCTCGGCCAAGGCGGCTGCAACGATCGGCGAGATGCTCGGCTCGACGTCGTTCCCGCTCATCGACGAGGACCGCCGCCGCACGGCTCGCCTGGCCGCGGAGCGTCCTGACCTCGCGGCGCTGACCGATGTCGAGCTGGTGGCCCGGGCGCGTTCCTTCGCGGCCGAGCTCGACAACGGCTTCGCCCGCCACGACTACTCGAGCCTCGCCTCGACGATCGGCCCGACGATCCTGTCGGGCCTGTGCGCATCGGTCGAGCAGCCCGACCTCCAGCTCGAACTGATCTCCGGCCTCGGCGACGTGGACTCGGCCTCGCCGTCGTGGGGACTGTGGCGCCTGTCCCGCGAGGCGAACGCCTCAGCGGAGATCTCAGCCCTCTTCGACGAGGGCCCCGAGGCGGTCCTGACCGCCATCACCGACCCGTCGTCCGAGCCCCTTCGCACGTTCGCTGCATCGTTCGCCGAGTTCATGCGCGAGTCGGGGTCGCGCGGACCCAACGAGTGGGACATCCACGCCCTGTCGTGGGAGGCCGATCCGCTCGCGCCGCTCGAAGCTGGTCAACGGCATCCGCAAGGCGTCCGACGCCGACTCGCCGCAGGCCCGTCATGAGCGACTGGCCGCCCGGCGCGCGGCCGCGGCGGACCGGCTTCGCGCCGCGCTGGCCGGCAATGACGAGGCCCTGGCGACCCTCGAGATGGCGCTGGCCTCCACCGCCCTGTGCGTGCCCGCGCGCGAGCGGACCAAGGCGACCTGCGTGGCCGTCGTCAACGAGGTGCGCATGACCGTCCGGGAGCTCGGCCGCAGGGGCGTCGTCGCCGGGCTGTACGCCAAGCCCGAGGACGTCATGATGCTCATGAACGACGAGCTCGACGCCTACGTCGCCGATCCGGCGTCCTTCCGCGAGGTCATCGCCGAGCGGCTCGTCGACTACGACGAGCTGTACGAGCTCGACCCGCCGTTCATCATCGCGTCCGACCCCCTGCCCCTGTCGCAGTGGAAGCGGCGCACCGAGCGACGGATGCCGCCGCTCAACGACGGCGAGGTGCTCACCGGGCTGGGCGGCGGTGCCGGCCGGTACACGGGTCGGGTGTGCGTGCTCACCGACCCGTCGGACATGGCCCGCCTCGAGCCGGGCGACGTCCTCGTCGCCCCGTTCACGGATGCCGCCTGGACGCCCCTGTTCCTCATCGCCGGCGCGGTCGTCGTCGACGTCGGAGCCATGAACAGCCACGCCGTCGTCGTCAGTCGTGAGCTGGGGATCCCGTCGGTCCTCTCCGTGACGACCGGCACCGCCCAGCTGGTCGACGGCATGCTCGTCACCGTCGACGGCGCCGCCGGAACGGTCACTGTCGAGGCGACCCTGCGGGCGGCTACGGTCTAGCCATGGCGTATGTGTACGAGGAGTATCGCGACCTGGTCGTTCTCGAGCGGGTCGAGGAGGCCGACGGCGTCGTCTGCATCCGTCTCGGCGCACCCAGCGGTGAGCGGCTGCCCATGTGGGAGCCCGGGGCGCACATCGACGTGCAGCTGGGCAACGGAGTCGAGCGGCAGTACTCGCTGTGCAGCCACTTCCACGCCGACACGTGGCGGATCGCGGTCCTGCGCGAACCGAGCAGCCGCGGGGGATCGTCCTACATCCACGACAACATCAAGGCCGGCGACGCGGTCAAGACCCGCGGGCCGCGCAATCACTTCCCCCTGGTCGACGCACCGTCGTACGTGTTCATCGGCGGCGGCATTGGCGTGACACCGATGGTGCCGATGCTCGGCGAGGTCATCTTCGACAAGGAGGTGCCCTGGACCTTCTACTACGGCGGGCGCAACCGCTCGTCGATGGCCTTCCGCGACCGCCTCGAAGCCCTGGGCGTCGTGATCTGGCCCGAGGAGGAGAAGGGCATGCTGCCCCTCCAGGACATCCTGAGCCAGGCGCCGGCCGACGCGGCCGTGTACTGCTGCGGACCCGAGCCGCTGATCGCCGCGGTCGAGGCCATGTGCGCCCAGCTGGGTCGCCCTGCCCCTCACGTCGAGCGGTTCGCCGCCAAGGTCGTCGACACGTCGGGCGACCCGGGCGACCACGAGTTCACCGTGGTGGTCAACAGCACGGGCCAGGAGTTCACTGTTCCGACCGACAAGAGCATCGTCGAGGTGCTGCTCGACAACAACGTGCGGATCATGACCTCGTGCGCTGAGGGCGTCTGCGGAACGTGCGAGACCAAGGTGCTGTCTGGGGAGATCGCCCACCGCGACCAGCTGCTTTCCGACGAGGATCGCGAGGAGGGCATCTACATGATGCCGTGCGTCTCGCGGTGCAAGGGCGACCGCCTCGTCCTCGATATGTAATTTCCGTGGATATCCACTAATCGCTTGTCCAAGTTGTATAGACAAGTGTACGGTTCTGGCGTCCGACGCGATCGCGCCCGCCCTTGAGAGGACCCCTGTCGATGACCGTCCCCTTCGTCCCGCCCACCCGCGGCGATGGCCCCGTGCGCTTCGCACCCGACATCCCCAACACCCCCGGCACCTCCGAGACGGTGCCGTCGAGCTGGTACACCGACCCGGAGCGCTTCGAGCTCGAGCGCAAGTACGTCCTCAACCCGAGCTGGCAGATCATGTGCCGCTCCGAGGAGCTGACGGAGGCCGGCGATCACGTCGTGTGGGAGGGCCACGGCGAGACGATCGTCATCACCCGGCGCAAGGACGGCGGCCTCGACGGCTTCCACAACGTCTGCCTGCACCGCGGTGCGCGGATCGTGCGCGACTCCGGCAAGTGCGCGCGCCGCTTCAAGTGCCCGTGGCACGACTGGGTGTACGACTACGCCGGCAACGTCGTGGGCGTCCCGGACCGCGACGACTTCGATCAGGACATCCTCAACAACCTCAAGGCCCCGCAGGTCGAGCTCGCCGAGTGGGGTGGCTGGGTCTGGGGAGTGCTCGCCGGCCCGGGCGTCGCGCCGCCACTGAAGGAATGGCTGGGCGAGGACATCCTCGTCGACCTCGGCGCCTACCGCATGGAGGACATGTACCTGCGCGAGAAGATCACCTGGTACGTGGACGTGAACTGGAAGGTCGTCATCGACGCCTTCAACGAGTTCTACCACGCGCCTGCGCTGCACCACATCCCGCCGCAGGACGTCAAGGACGGCCGCGAGATGCGCATCTTCGAGTTCGACCGCCACTCGATGATGGTCGTCCCGCTCAAGGGCGCGCTGCCGAAGCTGCAGGAGAACCCCGACCACCAGTCCGTGGCCATCTGCCACTACACGATCTTCCCGACCGGGCGTGTTCAACAACAACCCCGAGCACCTGCAGCTGTTCCGCTCGGTCCCGGTCGCGCACAACAAGACCCGGTTCGAGACGTGGGAGCTGTGGTACAAGACCGACGACCAGGACTACCTCGAGCGCACGCAGCGGCACTGGGACCACCTGAAGATCGTCGTGGGCGAGGACGTCTGGACCTGGGAGGACGTCGCCGCGACATCACGCTCGTCGTTCTACAAGGAGAACTTCTTCAACGACCGCGAGTGCAAGATCCCGTTCTTCCACAACCAGGTCAACCGGATCATCGAGGAGGGTGTCGCACGTGACAGTGCCGGCAACTAGCTCACAGCCGACCGTCGCGGACTTCACCTTCTCGTTCAACTGCATCGGCGAGGTGTCCCTCGCCGAGCGCTTCGCCGCGGCGAAGAACGCCGGCTTCGCCGACGTGGGGCTGAGCGTGCGGTGGATGAAGGCGTGGCTCGCCGACGGGCACACGCTCGACGAGCTCGATGCGCTCATCGCCGACGCGGGCGTGCGCATCGCCGAGCTCGAGGCCATCCGGGTGATGCGGGCGGAGCAGGACCCTCTCGAGGACCTCGCCGCCACGCTCGCCGAGCGGCTTCGGCCGTCACGGCTGCAGGCGGTCGGGCCCTACGACGGAACGCTCGACGACGCAGCCGTCCGCGCCGCACGCGTGGCCGACCGATTCGCCGCGTGGGATGTCGATGTCGTTCTCGAGCCGCTGCCGTTCACGAACATGAGGACGCCGGCCGACGCTGCCGACATCATCCGGCGCGCAGATCGGCCGAACCTGTCGATGTGCATGGACATCTGGCACCTGTACCGCAACGGGCTGCCGCTGTCGCACCTCGACGACCTGTGGCCGTACATCTCGACCGTCCAGTTCAACGACGGCACCATCGTCAGCGAGTTCCCGGACGACCTGCGCGAGGACTGCCTGCTCAACCGCAGGGTGCCCGGCGAGGGGGAGTTCGACCTCGTCGGCCTCGTCCGTGCCCGCAACGCGCACCGGCCGGACTCGACGTTCTCGATCGAGGTCATCAACACGCCCCTGCGAACGCAGGATCCCGCGCTGTCCGCGCAGCAGATCGCCGACGGGCTCGACAACGTGCTCGTGGCCAGCCGGACCCCCCAGGACTGACAGCACTCATAGGAGAGAAGGAACCATGACCACCTACCGCGTCGACGGACTCCGCTTCCCGGACCGGTTCGACATCGAGCAGTTGATGTACCGGTACGCGAAGGCGGCCGATCAGGCCGACATCGAGACTCAGCTCACGGTCTTCCACCCGGACTGCCGCGTGCGCCACGCGCTACGGGGTGACGCGGCAGACCGTGCACCGCTGGCTGCGGCGCTACGCACGCTACGGCCTCGCCGGCCTGGCCAGCGAGTCGACGCGCCCCGGGTCCTGCCCCCATCAGATGCGCCCCGAGGTCGAGGCGCGCATCGTCGAGATGCGCCTTCTCCACCCCACCTGGGGCCCGCGCACCATCGCCCACTACCTGGCCCGCGAGCAGGTCACCCCCGTCCCGGGTCGCTCCTCGATCCACCGCTGCCTTGTGCGCCACCGCCTCATCGACCCCCAGAAGCGGCGCCGCAAGCGCGAGGACTACCGCCGCTGGGAGCGCGAGCATGCCATGGAGCTCTGGCAGATGGACGTCATGGGCGGCGTGCGTCTCGCCGACGGCCGTGAGCTCAAGCTCGTGTCGCGGCATCGACGACCACTCGCGCTTCTGCGTCTCAGCGAGGCTCGTCTGGCGGGCCACCGCCCGGCCGGTCTGCGAGGCGCTGCTCGAGGCCCTGGCTCGCTACGGCGCCCCCGAGCAGATCCTCACCGACAACGGCAAGGTGTTCACCGGCCGCTTCGGGGCCGGAGCCGGCCTCGTGCTCTTCGACCGCATCTGCGCAGAGCACGACGTGCGCCACCTGCTCACGGCCCCGCGGAGCCCGACCACAACGGGCAAGGTCGAGCGGTTCCACTGGACGCTGCGAAGAGAGTTCCTCGCCGGGCGCGCCTTCGCCTCGCTCGAGGAGGCCCAGGCCGAGCTCGACGTCTGGGTCGAGGAGTACAACGCAGAGCGGCCCCACCAGAGCCTCGGCATGGCCTCACCCGAGGCGCGCTTCGCGCTGGCGGCGAAGAGAGAGGCGCCGGAGGAGTCCGAAGCGGCGATGCAGGAGACGGCCGGAGCTGACCCACACTCGGTGACGCGCCGCGTCGGGCACTCGGGCAAGATCAGCCTCTGCGGCGAGCTCTACCACGTCGGCACCTACCTGGCCGGCGAGACGGTCGACCTCGAGCTGACCGAGGGCGGCCTCGTCCAGGTGAGTCACCGCGGCGTGCTCGTGGCGAGCCACGCCCGGCGTCACCCGCACACGGCAACGAGGGGCGCGGGCCGTCCTCCGCGCGTGCGCCACGCGCGCTCCCAGGACGCGACCGCCTCCGTGGTCCGCCTCGTCGACACCACCGGCTACGTGAGCTTCGCCGGCACTGGCTACTGGCTCGGGACCCGCCATCGTGGTCAGCAGGTCGAGGTGCGCCGCGTGGGCGACAACGTCGAGATCCGGCACGCCGGCGTGCTGCTGCGAACGCAGCCGGCGAGGCACGACCGCTCCAAGGAGCACGGCGCCTTCTCGACGCCCAACGGCCGTCCTCACCGCAAGAACGCGGCACGGCACTCAGGCACTGCGAGTGGAACAGAGGTGGTGGAGCCAAAGTGGAACGCGGGTGGTGGGACTTGACAGCGCTGGGCCTCGGCGTCGGCGTCTCGCCACGCTTCTCCTGCAGCTTCCTCGCAGCCCGAGGCGCTCGCTCATGGCTCCCTTGTACCTCGGCGGAGCGGCGGCTTCCCAGCGCTCGAGCACCTGGATTTCGCCGGCGTAGTCCTTCCGCCGTCGATAGATCACAGCGGCGCGCTTCGTGTAGCCCGGCGCGGGCTCCATCCCAGCGACGCGAGCGGCGCGCTCGGTTGCATCGATGCACTCAAGGATGAGCGCCAGAGCCGCATCGTCGTCTCCCAGCTCCGCAGCTCGTCGAGCGTCGGAACCCATTCGGTGTAGTGCCTCCCGCGAACCGAGCCCGCCTCCTCTTCGAGCCGCCTGAGCATCGGGTTCAGCCCGTCGAAGGCACCGCCGTCCGGGTTGCTCTCATGGATGGCGCGGATCTTGGCTCCGAGCTCCGCAGCATCGTCCGGGCTGAGCTCTGCATTGGGGTCGTAGGTCGCGAGCAGCGCTGCGACCCGGTCGTCCTTGACGCTCCCCCGCTGAGACGATCGCACTTCACCGGATTGCTTCTTACGCTTGACCCGAACAGTCCCATGATCCCCCCAGCGCGGTCTGACCGACGATGCGACTGTATCAGCCGCGCCAGACGCAAGGCCCCGGGCAGCCGCGCGACACGACGTCAGTGTCGGCGGCCAGCCAACAGAACGACGTTGTCGGGCGCGGGCAGCGCGTCCTCGGCCGCCCTTGGTCTCCGCCTGCTCGAGCGCGGCCCGCGTCACCTCGTCCAGCCCGGCCACGGCCTTGGCCCGGGCGGCGGTGGTGAGCCGCACGTAGTGCCGCAGCGTCGTCGCCGGGTCGGAGTGGCCGAGCCACTCCTGCGCCTGCTTCACGCCGTAGGTCTCGTAGACCCAGGTGCCGAACGAGTCCCTGCAGGCCGTGGATCGGCAGGTGCGGGTCGATCTTCTGGCGGGCGACCCAGTTCCACCACTGGCTCTTGAGCGGTCGAAGGCGCCATCTGGCGTGCCGTCCTTCTTGGGGACCACGCGGCCGGCCTCGTTCCACGCCGGGCCCTGGGCCAGGCGGTACTCCTTCTGCGCGGCGAGCCAGACGCGCAGCTCGTCGCAGGCGGCGGCCGGCAGCGGCACGGTGCGCGCCTTGCCGTTCTTCGGCGGGTACTCGAGGAGCGTGCCGTCGTCGTCCTCCTCGACGGTGCGGGAGACGGTGACGAAGCCGCGCGTGAGGTCGAGGTCGGACCAGAGCAGGCCGGCGACCTCCCCGACCCTGAGGCCCGAGAAGCCGGCGAGCACGCCGGCGGCGTGGACCTGCAGGCCCCGCGCCTTGATCACCGTGCTCGCGATCTCCCCCATGCTCCACACGGGGCGCGTCTTGGGACGCAGCGCCGGTGGGTTCTTGACGCGCAGCGCCGGGTTCACGAGCAGCAGCTCCTCCTCGAGCGCCCAGTTGTAGGCGGTCTTGAGCATGGCGTGGTGGTGGGCGACGGTGGTCTCGGCGAGCGGCTTCTTCTTCTTGCTCCCGCGCATCTTCGCCGCGTAGTAGGTCGAGAGCTGCGCGCGGGTGAGCTTGCCGGCGAGGACCTGGCCGAGGGCCGGGTCGACGTGGATCCGGCGGATGCGGCGGTAGGAGTTGTAGCTGGCGACGCGCATCTCGCCGCGCGTCGCCTCGAGCCAGCGGTCGAGGAGCTCCGCGAGCTTCAGGCGGTCGGGGTCGATGGTGCGGTGCGCCTCGAGCTCCGCGATCCATGTCTCCAGCAGGCGCTCGGCGGCCTTCTTGCCCTTGGCCTCGACCACCTTGGTGGTCTTCGGGTAGCGCTGCTTCTGCCTGCCCGTTCGCGTCGAGCACCGGCTGCCCGTCCCTGTCGAACGCAGGCTCGGACGGCAGGTTCACCCACAGCTGCCAGCGGCCGCGCACGGGGACGCCGTTCTTCTTGACCGGGTAGACGAAGCCGGTGAGGCGCTCGGGGTCCATGGCGGCACCCTATCGCGCCGGTCGGCGCGAATCTGCTCCTGGTCGGGCACAACCGCTGCCCACTGGTCCGGAGGTCGGCGCACCTTACTCGGTCTGCCAGGAAGCAAGGCTCGGTGTTATGGTCTTAGGCGACCGGGCTTGCTGCGTAGGGGATTGCACGGTCAGCTCCGTAGTTGCCGACAAGGAGGAGCCGATGGCACGGCGTTGCCGAATGCCGAGCCATGCCATAGCCGTCATCGTCGCTCTGCTCGCCTCAACCGCATTAGGCGCCTGCAGTTCCGATGCGGACGCACCTTCCGCCAGCACGCCGACGAGCACCCACGCTGCCGTCTCGCTGCCCGCGGCGGCGGACTCAAAGCATGCGTGGGCAGTCGGCATGAGCGGAAGCATTGTCGCCACGACCGACGGTGGTCGTCATTGGCGCCCGCAGACCTCGGGGACGAGTTACGCACTCACCGGCGTGACCTTCGCCGACAACGAACACGGCTGGGCGATTGGCTCCTACAACGGAAACGCAACCGATCCGGCGCCGGTCCTCGCCACGAGCGACGGCGGCGCTCACTGGGTACGCCAGACTGTCGCGGAGCACTTCCTGCCGGGCAACGTGACCTGCGTCGACGCTTCACATGCATGGGTGGCCGGCAGTGGCAGTTCAGACGGGCCTCTGATCGCCGCAACCAGTGACGGTGGCGCTCACTGGGTCACCCAGCTCAAATGGTCTCAAGGCGCGCAGCAGATCTTCGCGCTCGCCTTTGCCGACTCCCTTCATGGTTGGGCCATCGCCGACTACCGAACGCTGCTGGCCACGAGAGACGGCGGCCTCCATTGGTCCAAGCAGACGCTGCCCAAGGGCTACCAGAGCATCGACTGCATCGCCTGCCCGGGCGCATCTCACGCTTTCGTTGGGGGATCTCACACGAGGGGATCGAACGTCCTCTACCCCTGGCTCGCGGAGACGACTGACGGGGGAACGACATGGCGCGCGCTGCCGGTCGCGCCCATCGGCAGCGACCCGATTGGCGCGCTGTACGTCCCCGGGGCACGTTGGATGCTGGTGGGCAGCTACGACCGCGCATGGACAAGCCCAGACAAGGCCGCGCACCTGACCCACCTCCCAATGCCGGCGTTCACGAGCTTCGCCTTCGCCGACTCCAAGAGAGGATGGTGCGTCGCCGGACACGCCATCTGGACGACGACCGACGGTGGCCGTACTTGGCAGCGGCAGTACGAAAGCACTGGTGCGGGCTTCCTTCAGGCCGTGGCTTGCGGCCGGCCACAGACATGCTCCGGACCGACTGAGCCGAACTAGCGCGATAAGCGAGGGAGGCGTGCGAGTGTTGCGCGGCAAGCAGGAATGCGCTGACTGCCACTTCCTCGTGAGTTGGAGATGACGTCTTCGTGAATCAGAGACTGAGCGCGCGCCAGAAGGCCTCTTCAGCCATGATCCGCACTCCATACGTCCTCGCCTTGCGTGCCTTGCTCGACTGGGAGTGCGGGTCGGCGCAGACGAGGATGTCGAGCTTCTTGGTGACGCTGGGCTTCACGACCAGCCCGGCTTTCTCCGCGAGACGCCCAGCCTCGCTGCGCTCCATCGGTGCCCCGCAGACCTCTCGCAGCAGTTGCCCGGTGAAGCAGACGCTCTTGCCAGCCAAGCTTTGAGTCGGCAGCAGACAGGAGTTGGTGGCCGTCGCCTCACACGCACACGCTTCGATGATCGAGCGAGTGGCCGCCGCATCCAGCCCGAGGAGACCCCCGACGCCGTGCAGGTCTGCGGCTTCCAACTCTGTGAGGATGCCGTCACTCCAGGCGATAGCGGCTAGCGCCTCGAGATAGCTCCAGTGCGCATCGAAGACCTGCTCGGAAGTCATGCCTAGACCGAGTGCCATGTCATGCAGGCCCTCGACCTCCCCCATGGTCACCTCGCGGTCTTCGAGAACTCGGTCGAGCAGCTCCATGTACTCGGCCGTCTCGATCGCACCGCCGAGGCCGGCTGCCGAGACACGCCGCACGAGCTCCGCAATGAAAGTGTTGGGTGCTTCGCGCAGGGCGGCAGATTCGCCTCGCGTGAGGCACCGTTCGCAGGCAGGAAGCAACGGCCAACGGGGCGCTGTGGGCGTCTGGTCGTAGAAGTAGTCGAGGGCGTCGCCGACGTTCATGTCGGCTCGGTCGAGCAGCGTGCGGAAGAGGTCCGCAGTCGCTCGCGCATCGCATAGGGCCGAGTGGTGACCGAGGAGGTTAATGCCGCACTCCTCGCAGCACAGCGCCAGTCGGCGGCCGGACAGTCCGGCGACGCCGGCGAGGCGCATGGTGCAGAGTCCCGGCGATGGATCGACCATGTGACCAAGACGGCCGAATTCCGCAATCACGAAGCGACGGTCGAACGATGCGTTGTGAGCGACGAAGATCGTGCCCTCGAGGCGCTGCGCGACTTCCCCGGCGATCTCGGCGAACGTCGGGGCGTCAAGGACATCGTGGGCGCTGATGCCGTGGATGTGAGTCGGGCCGACGTCGCGCTGCGGGTTGACGAGCGTCTCGAACTCGTCGAGCGTGTCGCCGCCCGGCGAGAGGCGCACGATAGCGATCTCGACGATGCGGTCGGTGTGCTGCGCGGCGAATCCGGTCGTCTCAACATCGACGACGGCGATTTCATACTCGTGGCAGGGCTGCAAGGTTCGCAGCTCGCTAGGCTTCAGTGGGCGGACGTTCTTCTTCGACCGCCAGGCCGGACAGCTGGCCTTCGATCAACTCTCACGTCTTCGTCTGAGGGCACCTTCACCATGTTGGGGTGCTCCGCATCCCAGTGCCGAAGGTCCGCGATGCAGGTGATGTGCGCCGCGTCGGTCGGCTCGTACCACTCGCAGGTGCCGCCTGTGACTGCCATGCCGCAGCTGTCCCACTCCCACGAACAGTGCGCGCGGAACCGCACGTAGCCGTCCCTCTCCGGGTTCTTGGGCTTCTTCACTCTCTTGGCCTCCACTTCGCCCCGCTCCACCCGGTCCATCAGTTCCTGCGGTGACCACCCCGTGTACACGAGGATCTCCCGCGTCTTGAGTACCCTGTCGGCAAGCAGTTCGGCCCGCTTGTTGTAGAGGTCAACCTTCACGCGGCACTTGTCCAGCGTGGGAACGAACTGCGCTGCAGTTGTGGCCGAACTGCCAGTCCATGCCGTCTCCCTTCAACCCTCCGGGGGATCAAGTCGTCTAGCCTTGCACTGTCGGGTCGATACGAACAAGCTGCATGAAGTCCGACTCGCGCAGTATTCGCAGCGAGTGCCCGGCTGCGATAAGGTCCTCGGCCTTGCGGTGCTTGGTGCTCCTGGTCTGGCCTCTGCCAGCCGGTCACGTCCTGGTCCCCGACCACCAGCAGCGTGGTCTTCTTCGTCACCCCGTCGACGACCTGGCACCCGATACCGGCTGCCTGCGGCGGCCTCACGCCGCGGTACTCGCAGCGCCCCCGTGAAGCACGATCACCTCGCCGGCAGCGGCCCGTCTGGGTTCCCGTCCTGAGCGAAGCCGTAGTCTTCCGTCACGCTTGCGGTCGTCCGTGCGCGAAGGCCATCGAGGTCAACCACGCGCTTCAGCCACTCCTCGCACGGACAAGCCCGTGGCCTCAATGAGCGGCGAGCAAGACCTGCCCGGCGGCCTTGGCGTCGGCAAGCGCATCATGCTGCCTCGTAGTCGGTACCCGATCATCTCGCACACGTCGGACAGGCCGTAGCCCCGATGCGCGCACTGTGCCCACGCCCGCCGGGCCACACGGGCCGTGTCCAGCCACGTCAGTTCGGCGGCAGGTCGAGCTCGTACGCGGCGAAACGCCTGCTGCAGGGCACACCCGATCGAACGTCGTGTGGCAGACGACGACGCGCCTGCAGCCAGTTGCTAAGCAGGACGGCACGATGTCGGGAAACGTGGGGGCCTTGGCCACCGGTCATCTCGTCGATGCCGTGAATGAAGACGTTGATGGGTCGAGAACCAGTCCCTGGGGTCCACGTAGGTCTCCCACTCCTGTGCCAGTCGGCCGCCGTCCTATCCCGCGATGCCGACCTGGCATATCGAGGCCATGTCGGGATTGGCGGTCTCCACGTCGATAGCCACGAAGTCCATGGTCGCCCCCTCGGGTGATGGGTGTCGGCGCTGCGAGCCTATCACCAGCCAACACGCCATGAGCGCAGACCTGCGCCCCCCCGGTAGGGGGGGTCGAAGCGGAAACCGGGCGAGCGCCCACCCTGCCTGCCCCCGGGCGCGTGCAATCCCGATTGTGGGGCTTCGAACCTAACTGCTGTCACGATACTCTGGCAGCCTGCGTCACGATTCAGGTGACGGCGTCGCCGGAAGTCGTGAACGCCACACGCTGCATCTTCCCCCTTCTGGCGGCACCGGCCGCGGAGTAGAATCGGCCCAGCACCCCCGGGGGGCCGATCGGATGCGCTGCGAGGAGCCGGTAGTCGCGCGACGAGGCGGAGGCGAGCGATGACCGCCTGTCCCAACTGTGGCCGCGACGCACCCGAGGGCACCGCGCTCTGCCCCGGTTGCGGCGCGCAGCTGACCCCCCGGAGGCGCGCCGAGGAACGCCGCACCGTCACCACCCTCTTCTGCGACCTCGTCGGCTTCACGGCCCTCAGCGAGCGCAACGACCCCGAGCTCGTCGACGCCTTCCTGCGTCGCTACTACGCTGCCGCCCGCCGCGTCGTCGAGTCCTACGGCGGCACCGTCGAGAAGTACATTGGCGACGCCGTGGTCGCGGTCTTCGGCGTGCCCACCCTGCACGAGGACGACCCCGAACGCGCCGTGCGCGCCGGCCTGCGGCTCGTCGACGAGGTCGACGCCCTGCCGGGCATCGGCGGCCAGGCCGTCGAGGTGCGCGTCGGGGTCAACACCGGCGAGGCCCTGGTGCGCCTCGACGTCGACCCCGCCAGCGGCGAGGGCTTCCTCACCGGCGACGCGGTCAACGTCGCCGCCCGGCTGCAGAGTGCGGCGCCGCCGATGGCGGTCGCCGTCGGAGAGGCCACCCACGCCGCCACCGAGAAGGTCTTCGCCTTCGACGCCTGCCACCCGGTCGCTCTCAAAGGCAAGAGCAAGCCACTGCAGGCCTGGATCGCCACTGCCCCCCTGGCGCGCACCGGGTCCGAGCTGCGCACCTTCTCCTCGAGCTTCGTCGGTCGCGAGGAGGAGCTCGCCGCCCTAGAGGAGCTGCTCGACGCCGCAACCGGCGACCGCCACCCACGCTTCGCCCTCATCGTCGGCGAGCCTGGCATCGGCAAGAGCCGCCTGCTGGCCGAGCTGGCCCGCCGCCTCGACGACGAGCCGACGCTGATCACCTGGCGTCAGGGGCGCTGCCTGCCCTTCGGCAGCGGTGTCACCTTCTGGGCGCTCTCGGAGATCGTGCAGAGACTCAGCCGGCATCCTCGAGAGCGACGGCGTGGCGCGCAGCCGAGGCGCGCCTCGAGACCGTGCTGCCCGAGGGTCCCGAGCGTGACCGCCTCAGGTCGCGCCTGCGCCCGCTGCTGGGGCTCGAGGCGGAGGAAGCCTCCCGCGAGGATAACTTCTCCGCCTGGCGCGAGTTCCTCGAAGCTCAGGCTGCCTCCGGCCCCGCCGTGCTCGTCGTCGAGGACCTGCACTGGGCCGACGAGGCGATGCTCGCCTTCATGGACTACTTGGCCGAGAGCGAGCCGGAGTGCCTCTCCTCGTACTGGCGACAGCTCGGCCGGAGGTGCTCGGAGTTCGCCGGTCCCGGGGCCGGCTTCGTGGCAGCAGCCGCTCATGTCCCTCTCGGTCCCCTCTCCGGTGAGGAGACCGCCGAGCTCGCCCGCGCCCGCCTCGGCGCAAAGAGCCTGCCTACCGACCTGCAGGCCCTCATCCTCGAACGCTCCGGCGGCAACCCGCTCTTCGCCGAGGAGCTCGTGCGCCTGCTCGAGGACCGCGGCCTGCTCGAGAGCCGTGGCGGCAAGGTGGCGCTCAAGGAGGGCGCCGAGGTGCCGACGCCGGACTCGATCGGGGCGCTGATCGCCGCGCGCCTCGATCTGCTCAGTCCCGACCACAAGGCACTGCTGGCCGACGCCGCCGTCGTGGGCCGCAGCTTCTGGGCCGGCGCCGTCGCGGCCGTGAGCGGGCGCGAGCCCGCCGAGGTCCTCGATGGCCTCATGGAGCTGGTCGCGAAGGAGCTCGTCAGCCCTGAGCGCGGCTCCGCGATGGAAGGTGAGCGCGAGTTCCTCTTCGTCCACGCCCTCGTCTGCGACGTCGCCTACGAGCAGCTCACGCGCGCCGACCGGGCCGCCAAGCACGCGGCGCTCGCCAGATGGCTCGAGGAGCGCACCGCCGGGCGCACCGAGGACCTCGCCGAAATCCTCGCCTTCCACTACGGTACGGCCCTCGAGATGGCCAACTCCTGCGGCCTCTTCGAGCTCGAGGACGAGCTCGCCGAACCGACCACCCGCTACCTCGCCCTCGCTGGCGGCCGCGCCGCCCCCTCGACTCAGCGGCCGCCGCAGCCCACTTCGCGCGCGCCGAGCGCGTCGCCGACGAGGCCGCCAAGCCCAAACGGCGCTGGCTGCTATCGCGCCGCACGCGGCGCACCCTGAAGCGCCGCGCTCCCCTGCTCGCCGCCGCGGCTGCCGTCATCGTCGTGGCCCTCGTCTCCGCGCTCGCCATCTGGGCGTTCGCACCAGCCAGGACGTCCGAGGCCGCCAAGACCTTGACACCTGCGCAAATCGCGGACAAGTACGGCGCGTCCGTCGTCCGAATCACGACGCCGGTGCTTCCGGCCAGTGCGACCGGCACGGGCAAGCCGGGCCGCATCGGCGGTACCGGCTTCATGGCGTCGAAAGGCGGCTGGATCGTCACGAGCTTGGCGGTGCTCCAGGGGCACGGGCTGAGCGCCCCGCTCAAGGTGAGCGTGGAGTACGTGCTCCGTTCGGGCAGATACGGCAAGGCGACCGGCATCGTCGTGAGCCGGTCCGGAAGCCTGGGCACCGCCGCGATCAAGGTCGACCCGCGCGAGGTGCCCGTGACGCCGCTTCCGATGGGGGACTCCGACTCCATGGCCGTGGGGCAGCGCATGGTGGCGCTGGGCCGCCAGCCGAACATGAGTCTCCAGCAGGCGACGGGCACCGTCACTCGGATGGGAACGATGGGGGATGGCGCAACCGGCAACCGCCATGTGCTCGCGATCGCCGACAATCTGCCGCGTCCGAGTGGTCCGCGCAGCGAACTGCTCGCCGGAGTCGGCGGACCGCTGTTCGACAGCACGGGCCGCGTCATCGGCATGGTCGGCCCAGCTGGCAAGGGAGATGCATACATATGGGGATACAGTGGTGACATCACACGACAAGCAGTCGGGAGCTACTGGGTGGCCAGCGAGGTCGCCTCGGCCGGCGAGAGCGGCATCTCCTACAAACCGGGAAGGACGTACATGGGGGTCAGTTGGGATTGGCTGACCCCCGAGCTTGCCCAGAAGCTCGGCGAGCCTCCTGGCGCAGAGATCACGGACGTGACCCTGGGTTCCCCGGCGGATAGAGCAGGGATCCATGCAGCAGATTCGATCTTTTCTCCCTACAGTACCAACGGTGTCTTCAACATGGTGGGCGGCGACGTCATCGTCTCGGTCGACGGAGTGCGGCTCACGAACTCTGATGATCTGGCCACCATCATCCGTCATCACAAACCAGGTGATGTGCTGGTGCTGCGGCTGTGGCGTAATCGCCAGCAGCCTGGCCGTCTGCTGACGACACCAGCTGGCAGCGCGATTCCAGTCCGGATTTGGCGGGATCACCAGCTGATGACTGTGAGGGTCAAGCTTTCCACCATGGCTAAGATGTAGCCGCCTCTCACGCCACACGATTGTGTATCGTGTCCAGCCCGTATGCCGAAGCCGGGAGCGTCTTCTGCCGCACGCATGACATCCTTCCGGCGGCGGGATTCCTGACGATCTCGAGGTCCGACTCGGCCTTTCGCGGCGGACAGAATGCGCTGCTGCCGCAGTCCCCACTCAGGCCGAGTGACTTTCCGCTCCAGTAGGTCGTGCTGTCTTCGCACACATCGCCGGGTAGGAGGGCGAAGCGCAGAGCCGGTCAGCGCAGACCCTGCCTGCCCCCCAACGCGCGAAAGCCCGAAAATGGAGCCGTGAACGACCGCCACTTCCCGTCACAATACAAGTGACGCTACGTCACGAAACGCGCCGGCTACAGCCGCAAGGGACTCCCTTGCCAGTGCCCTTGAGGGCGGAGCTGAGCCCACTGGACCCAAGCAACGACAGATGCGGGAAGCCTGTGTCTCGCTCCACGCCTGGATCGTCGTGGCCGAAATCTCTCACTCCTCGGACGGACCTCCGGCCTCCCCCACTGTAAAGTCGCCCGCATAAGCTGCTGCCGCGCGGTTCCCACGTACTGCGCCTCTAGCTCGTCGGTGCCTCGCGGTGGCGCTCGTTGGCGGCGAGCATCCAAGCGATGAGAGAATCACCCCATGCCCAAGATGGTCAATCACGACGAGCGTCGCGAGCAGATATGGCGAGCAACTGTGGAGATCCTTGCAGAAGGCGGGCCCAGGATGCTCACCATGCGCGGTTTGGCCGAACGCCTCGGCGGCTCCCTCAGTGGGGTTACGTACTACTACCCCACGCGAGCCGCCCTTCTTGAGGACGTGCACCGCCAACTCGACGATCACTGGCAGTCCGAGCTCGACGATCTCGACAGGGAAGCTTCAGACCCCCGTGTGCGTTTGCGTGAATTCCTCATCTGGGCTCTGTCGCTTGACGAGGAATCACGGCTTCAGGAAAGGGCTTGGATCAGTCTCCTCTCGGTCCCGCCTGAAGACCAAGCGAGTGTCGCGGAGCTGCACGCGCGCGGAGGCGCGTGGATGCGCAGGCACCTCATCGAGCGCCTCGAAGGGCTCTGCGACAAGGCCGACATCGCTTCAGCCGCCGACCTACTTCACTCCACGGTGCGTGGGATCGTCGTCGTCTCAGAGGAGAACCCCGGACTCTGGCCGTCCGACCGCCAGATCAGGGTTCTCGATCACGCGCTGGGCCTCCTCGGCCTGACCCCAAAGGACACCTGAGGCCTGGCCCTGGGTGTCAGAGCGCGGGCTTCGCCTGCGCGAATCCCGTCTCCGCCTCGAACGCGGCGGCGGCCACCAGGACACCGAGGTCGTCATGATGACGACCGACGATCTGCAGCCCCACTGGTAGCCCGTCCGCCGTGAACCCGCACGGAACCGAGATGGCCGGCAGGCCCGCATGGCTGAACGGCTCAGTGAGGCGATGGAAGTCGATCGCGGGGCGCTCCACCGAGACGCCGTCGATCTCGGTCGGTCCGGCAGCAGGTCCCGGATGCGGGAAGGGAGGCAGCGGCATCGTCGGCGTCAGCAGGAGGTCGTGATCCCTGAAGACCTCGGCCAGTGCGGCAGCTATCCGGCCCCTGGTCTCCACGGCGACGTGCCAGTAGTCGTATGCGGACATCGTGTGGGCGCGCTCCGCGAGTTCGGCCAGCAGCGGATGCGAGTCCCTGAGGTCATAGCCGGCCTCGACGATCATCTCTTCGATGAAGCCGGCGGTCTCAGGCGACCAGTAGGAGAGGAAGTAGTCGACAGGATCTGGCAGATCCACCCGAACCGTGTCGACCTCTGCCCCAAGACCCTCCCCGAACACCGCTACTGAGGCCTCGAACAGCTCGCGAACAGCGCTCGCCACCGGACCGGTCCCCAGATCGAGGCTCGTCGCGATCCGAAGGCCGCGCACAGAGGCAGCCCTGATTCCCGCAACGTAGTCGACGTCGCTGGCGGGCAGCGACAGCGGGTCACGTTCATCGGGCCCGGCGACGGCCTGCAGCATCATCGCCACGTCCGATGTGATGCGCGCCATGGGCCCGCCGGTGTTCACGGAGTCGTAGACGTTGCACTCGCCGAGGACGGGAATACGTCCCATCGACGCCTTGAGCCCGACGACACCGCAGCAGGACGCGGGGATGCGGATGGAGCCGCCGCCGTCGGTGCCCCATGCCAGGGGAGCCATGCCTGCTGCCACGGCAGCCGCAGCCCCTCCACTGGAGCCACCCACCGTCTTGCCGAGGTCCCAGGGATTGTTGGTCACTCCCGTAAGCGGGCTCTCGGTCACGCCGAGCATCCCGAACTCCGGGGTCGTGGTCTTGCCGATCAGGATGGCGCCGGCTGCCTTGAGGCGCGCCCAGCTCAGGGCGTCGACAGCAGGGACATGCTCCGCATAGTGCCGCGATCCATAGGTCGTCCGCACGCCCGCGGTGTCGACGAGGTCCTTCACCGTCACGGGGACTCCGAAGAGTGGACGCAGGTCCTCAGGGCGAGACCGCACCAGCTCCGACTCCGCGCGCCTGGCCTCTCGCATCGCTTCGTCGGCGAGCACGGTGACGAAGGCGTTGACCTTGGGGTCGACCTCTTCGACGCGCCCTAGCACCGCCGACACGACTTCTACCGGTGAGACCTCTCTCCTGAGATAGAGATCACGAAGGGTCGATGCGCTCGCGTAGCAGAGGTCGATGAGCTCCACGTCATCCGTCTCCCGGCGTCGTCTCCATCCGATTGTGACACTTGCGCCCCTTGGAATCGTAGTGTAACGTTTGTATCAAAACGCTGCAAGAGGGGAGAAAGGTGTCAGATTTCCGACCAGTCTAACTCGACCGACCGCATCTTCCATTGGGTGGAGCAACTGGCCGCGCACGACTCCAGGCTCCCGGACACACCAGGCGCGCTGGCCGCCGTGCGTCTCATCGCCGAAGAGTTCCGCGGACTGGGTCTCACCGAGGTCAGCGTCGAGGAGACCCAGACCGTGCGCTGGGACGCTCGAAGCTGGGGCCTCCGCGTCGACTCTGTGGACATCCCGTGCAGCCCCGTCTATCACTCCTTCACCGACGGATCGCCCGCTGCGTTCTCCACCGGCGCCGGCGGCCTTCGGGCGCCGCTGGTCGATCTGGGCCGCGGGACGGAGGCGGACTTCGCCCGCGCCCCGGTCGTCGGGAAGATCGTCCTCTGCGACTGGGAATTCGAGCGGCTTTCGCTCAACGACGAAGTCCTCTACCACCACGATCCAGGCGGTGCTCACGGAGGCGACACCTATCTCAACCCATACTCTCCTCGTGAGACCTTTCCGATGAACCTCCGCCGTGCGCGAGAGGCTGGAGCCGTGGGATTCGTCGGAGTGCTCCGCGACTACTACCGGGACAGGCACTGCTTCGCCAACGAGGCCTACCACGTCTACGAAGGAAACCCGTTCCGGATCCCTGGTCTTTGGGTGAGCAGTTCCACGGGAGCTTCGCTTCGGCAGCTCCTCGACTCCCGAGACGAGCTCGCAGTCAGCCTGCTACTGGAGGGCGAGCTCGCTCCTGCGACCAGCCGTACCGTCGTCGGCTCGCTTCCGGGCGCGGGGCCGAAGGCCGACGAGGTGGTCATCGTCGAGTCGCACTACGACTCCGTGTTCGCCGGCGCCGTCCAGGACGCCACCGGCACCGCGGCGGTCCTCGACCTGGCGCGGCGCCTGTCGGCCGTCCCTGCTGCTGAACGAGACCGGAGCGTACGCTTCATCCTCTTCGACGGGCACTTCGGAGACTACGCGGCTCAGCGCCGGTACATCGAGCGTCATTCGCTGGCGGATGTGGCGATGGCCGTCTCAGTCGAGCACATCGGCCTCGAGCTGGTGGACGAAGATGCCGGCCCTCGCCTCACAGGCCGTCCAGCCTACCGGATCATCTGGACGTCTCCGTCGGAGGACGTCGTCAGAGCGGTGACGGATGCAGTGAGGCGCCACGACCTCGACGGCGTCGTCGTCATGTCCTCCGACTACGACCCGGTCGAGCTGGGAGCGGACGCCGACCTGCTCTGGCAGGAGGGGATACCCGTCGTCAGCCTCCTCGGGGTGCCCACCTACATGTACGACGAGATCGACACGCTCGACAAGGTGGCCCGCGACCAACTGGAGCCCACCGTCGCCGCCTTCTTCGACATCATCCGCGCACTCGATAGACTCCCGCGCGTCGCCCTGGGGACCGGGCGCGCGCGTCCTTTGACCGCTTCGCTTCAGGGACGTCCTGCACAGGGGGAACTGCAATGAACAGATCACGACTCGTCGGCCCAGCACTCATCCTGTTGACTCTCGCCGCTTGTGCGGCCCTGCTGGCCGCCGGGCAGGCGTTGGCGACCACCTCGGCCTCGCCGGCCGCTCTGAGTGCTCGCTTCGGCACGACGGAAGACGTCGACACCCTCAACCCCATCACCGCCTACAGCTACACATCGTGGGAGATCTGGCACCTCAACTACGACACTCTGGTGGGGACCGACCCCAAAGGGATGACTCCCCGGCCGGAGCTGGCAACGAGCTGGACCCTGTCTCCCGACCAGCTGACCTGGACGTTCCACCTTCGCAAAGGCGTCAAGTGGCAAGACGGGCAGCCCTTCACGTCGGCCGATGTCGTGTTCACGATGAACTACCTGAAGCAGATGGGCCCGACCCAGTGGTCATCCTCGACCGACGACATCTCCTCAGTGAAGGCCACGGACGACTACACCGTGGAGGTCGTCTGCGCTCACCCCAAGGCGAACATGCTGCGCTTCTGGCCGCCGATCCTGCCGGAGCACATCTGGTCGAAGATCCCGGCCAAGAAGGTCGCGACGACCTACCAGCCCACGCTGCCGCTGGTCGGAACCGGGCCGTTCCAGCTGGTGGCCGCGGAGAAGGGCAAGTTCTACCGGCTCGTCAAGAACCCGAACTACTGGCAGAAGGGCAAGCCCACCCTGGACGAGGTCCTGTGGGTGCCGTACACGAACGCCGACACGATGGCCATGGACCTGCGGACGGGCGCCCTGGACTACGCCGTCGGCATCCCGCCCGGCGACTTCACGTCGCTGAAGTACGAGAGCGGCATCACGACCAACGCCGGCTTCTACCGCGCCTACGACATGATCGGGTTCAACTGCTCGACCAGCAAGTACTCCAAGGGCAATCCTGTCCTCCTGGACCCCAAGTTCAGAGGGGCCCTCTCCTGGGCTATCGACCGCGAGAAGCTCGTGGCGATCACGTGCGACGGGCACGGCAAGCCAGGGAACAGCGTGATCAGTCCCGACGTCGAGGCCTACTACTGGACGCCGCCCGCGGATCAGGCCATCGGATACGACCTCCAGAAGGCCGGCGACATGCTGACGGCAGCCGGCTACCCGCTGAAGAACGGCGTCCGCGTGGACAAGTCCGGCAAGCCCATCACGCTGACGCTGATGGCGCCGACCGCCTACCCGCGCAACGTCTCGCAAGCCAAATTCGTCACCGGATGGTTCAACCAGCTCGGCCTGAAGATCACGTTCAAGGCGGTCGACGAAGGCTACCTCTCGGCGGCCAACTTCAACTTCACGGCCTCGGGGGAACCCGCGCCGGAGTTCGACATGTACCTCTGGTACTGGGGCGAGACGATCGATCCCAACTTCATCCTCAACGTCAACACCACGTCCCAGATCGGCTCGTGGAACAGCACGTACTGGTCAGACCCGGCCTACGACAAGCTCTACACGGAGCAGAGCCGGCAGGTGGACCCCGGCAAGCGCAAGGCGCTGACCGACCAGGCCAGCTCTCTGCTGTACGCTTCTTCGCCGCAGATCGTGCTCGACTACCCGCAGGAGCTGGAGGCCTACAACACGGCCAAGTGGACGGGGTGGGTGCAGACTCCCTGCGGGTCTCGGCCTGCACGCCTGGCACTACGACAACATCGACACCTATCTGGACCTGAAGCCTGTGTCGACGGCGTCCACGAGTGCGTCGGGAGGTTCCAGCACCGGGATGATCGTCGCGATCGTCGTCATTGCGGTGGTGCTGATCATCGTAGTGGTCTGGCTGGTGATGCGTCGTCGTCACACCGCACTCGAGGAGTAAGCGGCAAGCGCCACTTGATCGAGCCAGACGGGGCAGCCCCATTCATACGGGCTGCCCCGTTGTCTC
>CAVWJW010000001.1:0-22861 GCA_963755335.1 uncultured Actinomycetes bacterium | reverse complement strand
TCACCATCACTCGCCCCCAGTGAGCATGCGGCCCGTCAGGATTCGCCGCGCCACGGCTGCGGACGCTAAGCAGCTGCTCCGCCTGTGGACCCTGGTGTACAGCGAGGACGCCAGCCCGTCACAGCCGCCGTGGGGGCAGCACGCCTTGGAGTGGTTCGGCGCGCTCGTGGAGGACCATGCCAGGGCCCACTTCCCGGTGATAGTCGTGGATGGCCACGTCGTTGCCACGGCCATCGGCACCCTGGAGCTGGGCGTCCCTACCCCGTACTCGGTCACGGGCCGATCGGTGCGGTTGTCGAACGTGGTCACCGTGCCGGAGCACCGCTGTAAGGGGTACGGAACCCTGCTCGTGCGCAGCGTCGTGGATTGGGCGCGGGAGATCGCCGCTGATCGGGTGGATCTCAGCGCCACGCCGGACGGGCAGCGCATCTACGAGAAGGCCGGATTCGAGATGACAAAGGCGCCAAGAATGAAACTCTCACTCCGCTGACATGTCAGGATCATTGGCATGAATCAGCCAGATCGCACGAACCAGACGATCGTCGTTCCGGACGGCCGCGCGCTGTGCTTCGCCGAGTGGGGCGATCTCACCGGCTTCCCGGTCTTCAACCTGCACGGGACACCCGGTGGGCGACTCAACCGCACGCCGGACGAGTCCAAGTACGCCGAGGCTGGCGCCCGCGTCATCACCTACGACCGCCCCGGCTACGGCAACTCCGATCGACACCTCGGTCGAAACGTGGTCGACTGCGTAGCGGACGTGATCGCCCTCGCCGACCACCTGGGTATCGAGCGGTTCTCGGTGGTAGGCGGATCCGGTGGTGGTCCACACGCGCTGGCGGTGGCCGCGCGAATCCCTTCGCGGGTCGTGCGGTGTCGCTGTGTCGTCGGCGTCGTCCCCTACGGCCTCGACGACATCGACTTCTTCGACGGGATGGACCCCCTCAACGTCACCGAGTTCGGCTGGGCGCTGGAGGGAGAGGGCGTTCTCGTCCCCGAGCTGGAGCGGGAGCTGCAGGAGATGGCCGACCGGGTGGCCGCAGATCCCTCGAAGCTGCTCGGTGACGACTGGGAGCTGGACGAAGCCGATCGCAGCATCCTGGCGCGCGCGGACATGGCGGCGGTGATCAAGGAGGCGACGGCCGACCTGCTCCGTGGCGGCGTGTGGGGATGGGTCGACGACGACATCGCGTTCACTCGGCCCTGGGGCTTCGACGTTGCAGAGATCACCGTGCCGGTGGAGATCCGGTACGGGTCGAAGGACGTCCTCGTGCCGGCGGCGCATGGTGCCTGGCTCGGTCGGCACGTCCCGGGAGCCACGGTGATCGTGGAGGAGGACAAGGGCCACATGGGCAACCCTGACGAGGTCGTCGGGCTCATGCGCTGGCTGGTGACAGGGGAGTACGCCGACGGCGACTGACGGCGACTGACGGCGACGGTCACTCGCAGGTGCAGCGCGTTGTCGTCCCCGTCGTGACGGAGGTGACCGTGCCGTCCTGGTCCATCGCGAGCATCCGGCCGTCCACGGCCACCACGGCGTAGGGCGCCACATCGGTCATCGCCTCGGCGACGAAGGCTGACGTGAGGCCGTTGACGTCGACGACCGATCCGATGTGGAACAGCGAACGCGTCTCGTCGATCGCGTCGTCGGCGCCGGCACGGATCACCACGGTGACGTCTTCCGCAACCGCCTGTGCGGAGATGGCGACCGCGATGTTGGCGCGTTCCTCGCTGGCCGCCGCGACGAAGGCCACGGCCCTGGGCAGCCCCGCACGGCGGAGCACCCGGCGCGACGTCGCATCGCCGATGGCCACGGGGATGCCAAGGTCGTGCGCGATCGGCAGGGCCGTGGCCTGGTCCGACAGCTCGATGCCTACGACGGCGACTCCCATGGCCCGGAGCTCCTGTGCGAGGCGCACGCCCACCTGTCCCATCCCAGCCACGACGACGTGGCCCGAACGCGGCATCACCCGGCGCCCGAACAGGGCGACGTGCCGGCCCGACAGGAGGTGGTTGACGATGCCCGCGGCGAAGGCGGCGGTGAAGCCCATGACGAGCAGTGCCGCGAGGGTGCCCCACAGCAGCACCCCCGGCTCCTCGGGGAGATCCGGGGCAGCGATGGTCGCGGTGGTACGCGCCGCGTCGTAGAGAGCCCGCACGAGCGACTCGTGGCGGAGCCCGACGAGCATGTCGACGACGATGACGAGCAGCAGCCCGAACGCCCCGCCGAGGAGGACCGCCGACCCTGAGTCGTAGGGACGGAACTGCCCCCGCAGGATCCCGGTGAGGCCACGGCGACGCAGGGCGGCCGGCGCCTCGAACGGACGGATGATGGCTTGGTCGAGGCCGGGCTCGGCATCGATGGTGACCCACGTGCGCTCGGTCGACGTCGTTCGTCGGCGCACGGCGACGTGGCCGGGGGCGATCGCCGCCGCGACCATGCTCGGCACGGCGATGGAAGCGGGGGACAGGACCACGCAGTTGGGCACCGACCGCTCCAGTTGCGCCCGTGCCGTGCCGTCGAACATCGCGACGAACAGCCGGATGCCGGGCCGCACGTGCTCGACGACAAGGCAGTAGCGCAGCGCCCGCATGTCGTCATGCAGCAGCACGGCAACGCCGTCGACACCGGCCGACAGCGCGCCACGAAGTTCAGCGTCGGTCGGATCGGCCAGGTGCCGCGTGCTGATCCCGCGCGCCGCCAGCAGGGCGCACGTGCGACGGCCGACGTCGGTCTGGCCGATGAGCACGATGCTCGGCATCTCGCCTGTTCCGTCCTACTCCGCGGGCTCGGGTGCTGGTTCGGGCTCGGGCTCCGGCTCGGGCTCGGGCTCGGGTTCGGGCTCCGGCTGGGCATCCTTCGGCGGCGCGTACCCCTCGGACTCGATGCGCGCGGCGTTCTTCGGCAGGGCGAAGCTGGTCGCCAGGCCGAACAGCACGAACGCGCCAGCGACCCACGCGACGAGCTTGATCGATTCGGCGAAGGCAGCGGATGCGCCCTCGACCAGGACATCTCCGTTGGGCAGCTTCGCCAGCGCAGGAATCGCCTGGCCCGCCGATGACTGCACGGCATCGGAGACCTGCGCAGCCTCCGCGGCGGGCACGCCGCGATCCTCCAGCTGACCGGCTACACCGCCCAGGCCGAGGATGAGCGTCGCCCCGATGATCGCGGTGCCGATCGCGGCACCCACCTGCCGGGACGTCGACTGCACGGCGCTGGCCTGCCCGGACTCGGCGACAGGCACCTCGGAGAGCACCACACCGGTCAGCTGCGCGGTAGCGAAGCCGACGCCCATCCCGTACAGGAACAGCCACGGCGCCATCTGCCACCCGGTGATGGTCGTCGACATCATGAACCCGAGGGCGACGATGCCGATCGCCTCCAGCGCCATGCCGAGCTGCAGGACGCGCACCGGCCCGAAGCGCTGCGAGAGGGGCGCACCCATGCCGGACGCAGCGAACGAGCCGATGGCGAGCGCCAGCAGGATGACACCGGTCTGCATGGCGTCGTAGCCGCGCACGGACTGGAGGAACAGCGGAAGGCCGAAGAGCAGGCCGAACTCGCCAAGGCTGACGACGAGGGCCACGACGTTGCCGGCGGCGAAGGTCTTGATGCGGAACAGCCGAAGGTCGACGACGACGACCTTCTTGGCCGACACCCGGCGGGACTCCAGGAACACGAAGGCGATCAGGGCGAGGATGCCGACCACGGCGGAGACAAGGACGATCGAGACCGATTCGAGCGGCCACACCCACGACCCGATGGTGAAGTCGGCGACCGGCTTGATCCAGCCGTAGTGCAGCCCCTCGATGAGGGCGAAGACGATGCCGAGCAGGCCCGTCGTGATGAGGATCGTCCCGAGGACGTCCATGCCCTTCGGGCCGCCGAGCTCCTTGGTCTCGGGCACCGTGAGGAGCACCCCGACCACCACGAGGATGCCGATGGGCACGTTGATCAAGAACGCCCAGTGCCACGATGCGTAGGTCGTCAGGTAGCCGCCGACCAACGGGCCGAGGGCGGCCATGCCGCCGATCGTGCCGCCCCATACGGCGAACGCGACCGCCCGCGACTTGCCGACGAAGACAGCGTTGATGACCGACAGGGAGGCGGGCAGGATCATCGCGCCGCCGACCCCCTGGAGGGCGCGCGCTCCGATCAGCTCGATCGATCCGCTCGACGCCGCGACCAGGACGCTGGCCCCGACGAACACCACGACGCCGATGACGAACATCAGCTTGCGGCCGAGGCGGTCGGCGATCCGACCGAAGAAGATCAGCAGAGAGGCGAACGTCAGCGAGTAGGCGGCCGTCACCCACTCGGCGTCGGTGGTGGTGAGGTCGAGGTCCTTGATCATCGTCGGCAGGGCGACGTTGACCACGGTGGCGTCGAGGATGATCATCGCCACGCCGAGGGCCAGGAACATCAACGCGGCCCAGCGCTTCTTCCCGGTGAGGACCTTGTTCGCCTGGTACTCCGTGGGGCTGGTCATGGTGGCTCCTGGCTGGACGCGGTGGTGACTTTCCGACACTCTGTCGGATCAAGTGTGCCCTATGGGCAGGAAACCGCACGACGGGGGGTCCCTTCGGCCGGATGCGACAATCACCGGATGCTCTGGCCCATCGACCCGCCGATGGTGCTGGCCCCCATGGCCGGCATCACGAACCGCGCCTTCCGCCGGCTGTGCCGGTCCGCGGCCACGCAGGCGGTGGGGTGGCCCGCTGGCCTGTACGTCTCGGAGATGGTCACCTCGCGGGCGCTTCTCGAGCGCAACGACGAGACGATGGACCTCGTCACCTTCGACGCCGACGAGAGCCCCCGATCGGTCCAGCTGTACGGCGTCGATGCGGCCGTCGTCGGTGAGGCCGTCCGGATCGTCGTCGACGAGGACCGCGCGGACCACGTCGACCTGAACTTCGGCTGCCCCGTCCCCAAGGTGACCCGGCGCGGCGGCGGCAGCGCCCTGCCGTGGAAGCGCGACCTGTTCCGGGCGATCGTCACCGCGGCAGTCGACGCGGCCGACGGGCGGGTGCCGGTCTCGGTCAAGATGCGCAAGGGGATAGACGACGACCACCTCACCTACCTCGAAGCAGGACGCGCGGCCGCCGACGCAGGCGTGTCCTGGGTCGCGCTGCATGGCCGCACGGCCGACCAGATGTACGCCGGGACCGCGGACTGGACGGCGATCGCCCGCCTGAAGGAGCACCTGCCGAACACGCCGGTCCTCGGCAACGGCGACATCTGGACCGCCGCCGACGCGCTCGCCATGATCTGCGACACGGGAGCCGACGGCGTGGTCGTCGGACGCGGCTGCCTGGGCCGACCGTGGCTGTTCGGCCAGCTGGCCGCTGCCTTCACCGGGCGCCCGATCCCCGCGGACCCGGGCCTGGGGGAGGTGCTGGCGACCCTGCGGACCCACGCCGCAGCTGCTGGTCGCCGACTACGGCGAGGGCAAGGGCTGTCGCGACATCCGCAAGCACATGGCCTGGTACCTGAAGGGCTTCTCGGTGCGCCAGCCGGTCCGCCATGCCCTCGGCACGGTGGCCACGCTGGCCGAGCTCGACGACCTGATCGGGCAGATCGACGCGGACCAACCCTTCAACATCGAGGTGGGCCAGAGCCCGCGCGGACGCACCTCCGGCAACCGTCGCCCGACCCTCCCGGACGGCTGGCTCGACTCGCGCTACCTCGACGACGCGGCCGCTCGCGAGCTCCTCACGGCCGAGCTCTCCGTCTCGGGTGGTTGAAGTCACATCTACCGGACTTTGGTAGTGGCCCTTTGACCCTTGCCGCAGGTACCCCGTGGGGTGTCGGGTAGGGCCCATGACACCTTCTTCCACCATGCCGGGCGACGTCGCCCAGACCTATGTCTATGACTTCATCGAGGGCGATCGGTCCAAGTCCGATCTGCTGGGCGGCAAGGGCGCGAACCTTGCCGAGATGACCCGCATGGGACTCCCCGTCCCCCCTGGATTCACCATCACGACGGAGGCGTGTCGATACTTCCTCGAGAATGGCCACGGCCCGAACGGGCTGCGCACCCAGATCGCCCAGCACACGGCGCGCCTCGAGGAGGAGATGGGCCGCAGGCTCGGCGACCCAGAGAACCCGCTGCTCGTGTCCGTCCGCTCCGGTGCGCGCTTCTCGATGCCCGGGATGATGGAGACCGTCCTCAACATCGGCCTCAACGACGCCAGCGTCGCCGGCCTGGCCCGGCACTCCAACGACGACCACTTCGCATGGGACTCCTACCGCCGCCTTATCCAGATGTTCGGCAAGACGGTCCTCGACCTGCCGGGCGAGGACTTCGAGCACGCGCTTGACCAGATGAAGCAGAACGCCGGCGTCACGACCGACATCGAGCTGCCCGTCGAGTCGCTGCGCAAGCTCGTGGACGTCTACAAGTCCATCGTCCGCGACGGCACCGGACACGAGTTCCCCCAAGATCCCTACCAGCAGCTCGACCTCGCCATCCGGTCCGTCTTCCACTCGTGGAACACCGACCGCGCCAAGCTCTACCGCCGCCAGGAGCGCATCCCGCACACGCTGGGCACCGCGGTGAACGTGCAGGCGATGGCGTTCGGCAACGCGGGCAACGGCTCGGGCACCGGCGTTGCGTTCACCCGCGACCCGGGCTCCGGCGCCTCGGGCGTGTACGGCGACTACCTGCCCGACGCCCAGGGTGAGGACGTCGTGGCCGGCATCCGCAACGCGCTGCCGCTCCAGGAGCTCGAGAACATCGACAAGGCCGCGTACGTGCAGCTCATGGAGGTCATGAAGCAGCTCGAGGACCACTACCGCGACCTGTGTGACATCGAGTTCACGATCGAGCAGGGCAAGCTGTGGATGCTGCAGACGCGCGTGGGCAAGCGCACCGCCGCCGCCGCCTTCCGCATCGCGGTGCAGCTGGTCGATGAGGGCGTCATCTCGATGGACGAGGCCCTCATGCGCGTCAGCGGCCACCAGCTCGGCCAGCTGATGTTCCCGCGCTTCGCCGCAGGCGGCGCGCAGGATCGCATTGGCAAGGGCATGAACGCCTCGCCCGGTGCTGCTGTCGGCCGCGTCGTCTTCGACTCCGCCACCGCCGTCAAGTGGACCGAGGCCGGCGAGCACGTCATCCTCGTGCGCCGCGAGACCAACCCCGACGACCTCGAGGGCATGATCGCCGCCGCCGGCATCCTCACCAGCCGTGGCGGAAAGACGTCGCACGCGGCCGTCGTGGCGCGGGGCATGGGCAAGACCGCCGTATGCGGCGCGGAGAACCTGCTGGTCGACACCAAGGGCCGCACGATCACCACGGATGCCGGAGAGGTGATCAACGAGGGCGACGTCATCTCGATCAACGGCTCCACCGGCGACGTCTTCCTCGGCGAGGTTCCGGTCGTCGAGAGCGACGTCGTGACCTACTTCGAGAAGGGTCTCGAGGCCGCCTTGCAGGGTGCCGACGAGCCGACCGCCGAGCTGATCAAGGCGGTCGATCGCATCATGCAGCACGCCGACCGGGCCCGACGGCTGCGCGTGCGCGCGAACGCCGACACCCCCGACGACGCGACTCGTGCTCGTCACATGGGCGCCGAGGGCATCGGCCTGCTGCGCACCGAGCACATGTTCCTCGGCGAGCGCAAGACGTACGTCGAGCGGCTCATCCTCGCCGAGGACGACGGTGACCGTAAGGAGGCCCTCGAAGCGCTCCTGCCGCTGCAGCGCAAGGACTTCATCCGGATCCTCGAGGCGATGGACGGCCTGCCCGTCACCATCCGACTCATCGATCCGCCGCTGCACGAGTTCCTGCCCAACATCACCGAGCTCGCCGTGCGCGTGGCCCTGGCCGAGCAGAAGGGGGAGTCGGTCGAGTCCGACCTGCGCCTGCTGCAGGCGGTCAACCGGCTGCACGAGCAGAACCCGATGCTGGGGTTGCGCGGCGTCCGCCTGGGCCTGGTACTGCCCGGGCTGTTCGCCCTGCAGGTGCGCGCCATCGCCGAGGCGGCCTGCTTCCGCCAGCGCATGGGCGGGCATCCGCGCGCGGAGATCATGATCCCGCTGGTCGGTTCGATCCAGGAGCTCGAGCTGGTCATCGACGAGGCCGCCGGAGTCCTCAAGGAGGTCGCCGACGCGAACGGCTGCACGCTGAAGTTCCCGATCGGCACGATGATCGAGCTTCCGCGCGCCGCCCTCACCGCCGGCCAGATCGCCGAGGCTGCCGAGTTCTTCTCGTTCGGCACGAACGACCTGACCCAGACCACGTGGGGCTTCAGCCGCGACGACGTCGAGTCGGCGTTCTTCTCGGCCTACCTCGACAAGGGCGTGTTCGGCGTCTCGCCGTTCGAGTCGATCGACCGCGAGGGCGTCGGCGAACTGGTCCGGATCGCCGTGGAGAAGGGCCGTGCGACGCGGCACAACATCCACTGCGGCGTCTGCGGTGAGCACGGTGGCGACCCGGAGTCGATCCACTTCTTCGACGAGGTGGGCCTGGACTACGTGTCGTGCTCGCCGTTCCGCGTACCGGTCGCCCGGCTCGAGGCCGGCCGGGCGTCGTTGTCGCGCCACGTCGTGAAGAGCGACACCCGCTGACGGGCTGGTGAGGGGCTAGGCGACGGCCCCCTGTCGATGGGACGATTTGTCCACCTTGACAGGGGGCCGCGTCATGTCCGACTTCTACTCCGCCACCTGCTCGGTCAGCTTCGCCCTCCTCGGCCTGTGGTGGGTCGTCGTCCAGTTCAAGTACGACACCTGGCTGCGAGACCCCCAACGCCGCCGTCGGGCCTACCTCATCGCGCTGATGTTCCTGCTGCCCGGCGTCATGTCACTCGCGTCGCTGGCCTCCGTGCGATTCTCGACGCTGTGGCAGGTCGGATTCGGAGTGGCCGGACTCGTCGGGCTGGTGGAGTCGATCCGCGCGGTACGCCTCATGCCGGACGCCGATGCCACCGCGAAGGTGCTGGGAGTGCTGACGGCGGTGCTCTACCTCGTCGTGACCGTCATCGCGATCGTGCCGACGCTGCCGGCCCGGCTCGGACTCGACCTGCGGGGCCTGGAGACCGAGGCGATTGCCGTGACCGGCCTCCTCGTCCTGGGCGCCTCGATGGTCTGGCGGATGTTCGCCGACCCGACGGACCTCCCCGACGCGTGAGGGTGTCGCAGCAGTGTTAGTCATGTTGCCTATGTGACTATTGGGGCGTGAGCGCACCCACCGTTGCGTCCGCGGTCGTCGCGGGCGGGGTTCGCGTATCCCGGGCCACCTCCTCCCTCGCCGTTCCGCGCACCATGCGTGGCGTCGGTACGGCCACCGCCACCCTTGTCGTCGCCGTTGCCCTGCTCCTGCCCATCGGTGCCGTGCTGCAGATCGTGCTGACCGGCCAGATGGACGACCGCACGCACACCCAGGCCATCGTCGTGCTGGATCCCGCCCACTACTGGGGCGACCCGGTGCCGGTTCTCGTGGCCCGCACGGCTCACGCTGCCGAGCTCTACCGGTCCGGAGTGGCCCCGGTGGTCGTCGTGACCGGCCCGGCGAAGTCCGCCGATCAGGCCCGCGCCGCCCTCGTCGCCGAAGGGGTCCCGGCCCGTGACGTGATCGCGTTCCGCACCGGCGCCGACACGGTCGGCTCGCTCGAGGTGGTCGCGGGCGTCATGCGGGACCTGGGCTGGTCAGCGGCCACCGTCGTCACGGACCCCGCTCACGCGGCCCGAGCGCAGGCGACTGCGTCGGCCCTGGGGATCGATGCCCACATGTCGCCGACCAAGCAAGGAGCCGGCAGCGCCCTGACGTCGGAGTACGTCGGCCGGGAGACCGTGGCGCTCCTGCGCCACTACCTGATCACCCGAGCGTCGCTGCCGCAGATCCTCCACCAGGGCTGATCAGGAAGTCTCGGCCGAAGCAGCCACGTCGCTGCGCGCGACGGCAGTCGAGATGGTCGGCCGCGACGCTCCTCGCTGGCGAACCAGTCGGCGGCGGCGACCATCAGCCATCCCGAGTCGACGACCATCACCAGCGCCCACATCAGGGCGCCTGACAGCTGCTGGTCGGACTTCGGGTCCGGGCCGAACGGCCGGGCGGTGTCCCGCACACCGGGGTAATCACGACGCGCGACAGCATCGCGAAGTAGATGACGTATCCACCCACCACCGCCGAGCGAACCGACGAGCTGAGCCGCACGGAGCCGTTAGCTCGCTGCCGGCACCTCCGTCGAGCAGACCTTGGTGAGCGCCTTGATGCCCGCGACATCCTGAGGGCTGAGGTCACTGGTCGTGTCGACGATCGGGTACATGATCTCGTTCTTGTCCGCGCCGTGCCCCAGACCCAGGGCATGGCCGAGCTCGTGCAGGTAGAGGCTGCTGCGGTGGAGCCGGTTGGACTTGGCCACGTAGTCGATGCTCAGCACGACGCTGCCCTCGGTGATCTCCTTGTTGTTGGAGAACACCTTCGTCGGCGTGGCGACGCCCACCGTGCGGTCATCGAGCATGGTCGAGTCGGAGTCGTGCAGGAAGGCGACGTAGATGTGCCGGTCGCTGGGATGGACGTCACTCGACAACGACGAGGTGGCGTCGTCGTATGTCGTCGGCACCTCGCCGGCGTACCGGAAGGTCAGGCCCGAGGCCCGTCCCCATTTCGCGAAGTCCGAGGTCAGCTGATTGACGGCGATCTTGGCCTCGGCGGCGGTGATCCGACTGGTGTCGACGCTCCACGTGACCGGCGTCTGACACTCGGCCCATCCAGACCCCACGAGGGCAGGATCGCTCGCGAGGAAGATCGACGGGACGGAAGCCTCGCCGTAGGCGACGACACCGATCACCGACAGCAGGGCGGCCGAGACGAGCACGGTGGCCTTGGGCCACCAGGGCTGCTTCTTGCGACGTTCGCCCTTGCGACGCTCGCCAACCCGTCGTTCGTGACGGCCCGGACCGTGCACGACGTCCGGCGTGTCCGCGGGCTCCGAAAATCCGTGCTCGCGTCGGAAGGCTGCTCGCCTCTCCTCGGTCCAGACGCTGTGATCGTCGGGATCGGGAGTGGGGAGGTGGTGCTTGAAGCGGTAGGCGGCACGCTGTTCGTCCGTCCACACCTCGCGAGCGGGCCGGTCAGCCGACGGTGCCGCGCCGCGACGGTCACCTTGACGCCGCTCGCCTTTGCGCCGATCCGGCGCGTGGGGCTTGCGGAAGGCCCGGGCGGTGCCCAGACCAAGCAGGAACACGACGGCCAGGAACGCCAGCACGATCAGCACCCAGAACCCTGACATGTCGCACCCCAGCCCCTCGTGCTCCGAGCGTACGCCGCGCGGTGCTGGCACGTCGGCCACGACGAGCGGCGATCGATGGCCGCCTACCATGGCGTCGTGATCGTGAGGCTGACGTCGGGTGCGAGTGGGACGGCCGCAGGCCTCATCTGCGTGGCGATCGCGACCACGATGCTCGCGGGCTGTGGCCGCGATGTCCCGGCCTCCGCCGAGTTGGGGACGACGGTCATCGCCCCGAACGATCGCGAGCCCCTGCCCGCCCTGACGGGCTCGACCCTCGACGGGGCCATGCTCGACCTCGCCAGCCTGCGGGGCAAGGTCGTCGTCCTCAACTCCTGGGCGTCGTGGTGCGAGCCGTGTAAGGCAGAGATCCCGGCTTTCGTCGCGCTGTCCTCGTCTGCGGACCCGAGGCGCGTGGCGGTTGTCGGCCTCGACGTCAGCGACGAGAAGAGCGCGGCGACGGCCTTCGCCGACGAGTACGCGATGACGTACCCGAGCATCGTCGACCAGTCCGGTGACCTGCTGGCATCGGTTCCGGGAGTTCCGCCCAAGGCGATCCCGAGCACTGTCGTGCTCGACGCGAAGGGGCGGATCGCCGCACGCATCATCGGGGGCGCGGATCCGAGCGAGCTCACCGGAATCGTCGCCTCGGTGGACGCCGAGTCGGGGCCTTCGTAACCGACCCGTTGGTTCTTTGTACGGGTTGGGTTAGGGCGGCTCCGCGAGGCGCTGCAGGCGCGTTTCGTGCGACAGAGTTGCTGCATGAGCATCGTGAGCCCGGATCGCGCGGGGCGGGCCGGCGCGGCCGCACAGCCCGAAGGACAGCCCGGCGACATGCGTGAGCCACACCGCTCCGTGCGGCGTCTGCCGCGACCCCGTCAGTCGAGGGTGCTCACGGCTGACCTGCTCGCGGTCGGTGGCTTCATCGTCCTGGTGACCACAGGCCTGTGGGCGAGGCACGGTGGCATCGGCCTGCTCGCGGCCGGCGGCGTCGGCACAGTCTCCGCTGTCGGTCAGCTGTCCGGACTCGCCGCCGCCCTCGCTGCCCTCGGCGCACTGATCCTCACCTCGCGACCGCGGTTCCTCGAGCGCCGCTACGGGCAGGACCAGCTGGTGGCGTTGCATCGCTGGTTCGGGATCGTCACGGTCCTCACCGTCGTCCTGCACGCGATCACCGACACCTGGGCATGGGGTGCGACCACCGGTGGCAACGTCATCACCGGCCTGTTCGACCTGCTCGCCCACGAGTCGTGGATGGTCGCGGCCCTCATGTCGACGATCCTGTTCGTCGCGGTGGGACTGTCATCGTGGCGACGGATCCGCCAGTTCATCCCGTACGAGACCTGGTACTTCATCCACCTCACCGGCTACCTCGCGGTCCTGCTGGGCTTCGGCCATCAGCTGACCCTCGGCACGGATATCGCCTCCGACCGTCTGGCCCTGTGGTGGTGGTGCCTGCTCGCCATCGTGACCGTGGCGGTGGTCACGTACTCGCGCATCGCCGACCTGCTCCGGTCGCTGACGCGGACCTTCTACGTGACCGCCGTGTCGCGCGAGGCGAACGGGATCGGCTCGATCCACGTGTCCGGTCCCGGTATCGCGCGGTTGCGGGTGGCCGGCGGCCAGTACTTCAACGTGCGTGCCCTGACCCGGGACCTGTGGTGGCAGGCGCACCCCTTCTCCCTCTCCGCGGCCCCGACGACCAGTGGCATCCGCTTCACCGTCAAGGAGCTCGGTGAGGACTCGGGCCATCTGCTGCGCATGAAGCCGGGGACGCGGTTGCTCCTCGAGGGGCCGTACGGGGTGTTCACGGCCGATCAGGCCAAGGGCGCCCCGGTGGTCCTTGTCGCCGGCGGCGTGGGAGTCGCGCCGCTGCGCGCCATCCTCGAGGACTGCGGCCCGCATCAGCGTCCGGTCGTCATCGTCCGCGTGCGCGACCAGGACGACGTTGCCCACCGCGTCGAACTGGAGCGCCTGGTCGCGTCGCGAAACGGCTCGCTGCACGTTCTGACAGGGCCGCGGCAGTGGTTCACCCGCCATGACCCGTTCGCTCCCGCGACCCTGCAGGCGTGGATCCCTGACCTCGAGCGCCGGCATGTGTTCGTGTGCGGCCCAGCCTCGCTGGAGTCGGCCGTCATGACGGGAATGCGCAAGGCCGGCGTGCCCGCCCAGAACATCCATCACGAGAGCTTCGGAGTCTGACATGTCTGGACTTGCACGACGACTGGCGCCTGCCGCCGCACTCGGCGGCCTTGCCCTGGTGATCGTCGGTGTCGCCGACCCCGCACTTGCCGGCCGTACCACGACGACCGCAACGGGCGGAACGGACCTGTCGTCCGCCGGCGTGACGCCGCAGCACACGACCCAGCAGTCCTCGGGCGGCGGGACGGACGCGGCGGCCGGCTCCAGCCCGGACGCGAACTCCGGAACCGGCACAAGCTCCGGCTCCACGGCGACATCGGCGTCGTGCGCAAACGGATCGAACGTGACGGGCAACGCGTCGCAGACCCGGTGGGGGCCGGTGCAGGTCGCCGGCACGGTGGTCGACGGCAAGCTCTGCGAAGCGCACGCCGTCGCGTGGCCGAACAGCGACGGTCGGTCCATCCAGATCAACAGCTTCGCGATCCCGCAGCTCGATGCGCAGGCCGCCCAAGGGGCGCAGATCGTCGACGGCGTCTCCGGCGCCACGTATACCTCCCAGGGCTACTACGACTCGCTCCAGTCGATCCTGGACCAGCTGTGAGCGGCGCCCGACGGGTCTTCCCGGTAATGGGCACGATGGCCTCGATCCTCGTTGCCGAAGCCGACCGACAGCTGATCGGCGATCGCGACGTCACGCGCGGCCTTGACGCGGCCCAGCGCGAGCTGCAGCTCCTTGATCACCGATTCAGCCACTACACGGCCGACAGCGAGATCAGCACGTGGCTCGCCGGCGGGACGACCTCGCCGGAGGCCGTGGCCGACTTCGCCTACGTCCTTCGCCAGTGCACCCGGCTCAAGCAGGCGTCCGGCGGAGTCTTCACGGTGAAGAACCCGGCCACCGGCACGGTCGACACCGCCGGATATGTCAAGGGGTACGCCATCCGCTGTGCGGCCGAGCGGCTCCGCGGCGTCGGGCTCCACAACTTCCTGCTGACCGTCGGCGGCGACACCTACGGCTCGGGCCAGCCGGTCGCCGGACGACCCTGGCACGTTGCCATCGCGGACCCGATGCGCAGTCGCGGAGTGGCGGCACTGGTCGAGGTGACCGACCTCGCCGTTGCGACCTCGGGTACGGCGGAGCGCGGCGAGCACATCTGGAACGGGGCAGGTATCACCCGGGCCGGCCTGCTCTCATTCACCGTCATCGGTCCCGACATCGCCGAGGCCGACGCATTCGCGACGATCGGCTTCGCCATGGGCGAGGCGGGCACGGCGTGGGTGGCCCAGCACAACGCGTACCGTTCGCTGGCGATCCGCACCGACGGGTCGTTGGTCGGTGACGCAGCACTAGTCTCGGCTGCGTGAACTCGCTCGTCGGGTACGACGAACACGACACGACCCGTCTGGTGGACGAGCCGGTCAAGACCACGGCACGCACGGCCTTCTCGCGCGACCGTGCTCGCGTCCTGCACTCAGCGGCGCTGCGTCGGCTCGCTGCCAAGACCCAGGTCGTCGTCGCAGGGGAGTCGGACTTCCCGCGGACCCGGTTGACCCACACGCTCGAGGTCGCGCAGATCGCCCGCGAGCTCGGCGACGCGCTGGGATGCGATCCGGACGTCGTCGAGGTGGCCGGACTCGCCCACGACATCGGCCACCCGCCGTTCGGGCACAACGGCGAGGATGCGCTCGACGCCCTCGCCGACCGCATCGGCGGGTTCGAGGGGAATGCGCAGTCGCTGCGCATCCTGTCCCGACTCGAGGCGAAGGTCGTGGACCCGGCCACCGGTCGAAGTGTCGGGCTCAATCTCAGCCGTGCCTCGCTTGACGCCTCGGTGAAGTACCCCTGGGCGCGACGGACCGGACTGCGCAAGTTCGGCGTCTACGCGGACGACCTCCCGGTGTTCGACTGGCTACGCGACGGATCCCCTGTCGACCAGACCTGCCTGGAGGAGCAGGTCATGGACTGGTCCGACGACGTCGCGTACTCGGTGCACGACATGGAGGACGCGGTCCACTCGGGCTGGGCCGCTCTGGAGGCGTTCGCCTCGCCCAGCGAGCGACGGGCGCTCGTGACGATCGCCCATGAGCGCTTTCCCGACTCTGGCGATGTGGCCGAGCTCGAGGAGGCGCTGGCGCGACTCGTCGCCCTCGAGTACTGGCCGACCCGCTTCGACGGCTCGATGACCGACCTGGTGGCGCTGAAGCGCTTCACCAGCTACCTGATCGGGCGATTCTGCTCGGCCGCCCAGGTCGCGACACAGGTCGAGTACGGTCCGGGACCCCACACCCGGTATGCCGCACGGCTGATCGTGCCGGACGAGGTGCGCGCGGAGGTGGCCGTCATGAAGGCGGTCGCGGTCCACTACGTGATGAACCGTCCTGGGGCGGAGACCGAGTACGAGCGCCAGCGGGTCGTCATCGCCGAACTCGTCAATGCCCTGGTCATCGACGGTGGACGATCCCTCGAGCCGTGGCTTCGTCCGTCCTACGACGACGCGAGCTCTGACGCCGAGCGCCTGCGCGTCATCGTCGATCAGGTGGCCAGCCTCACGGACGTGAGCATCATGTCGTGGCACCGAAGGCTGGTGCGCTGAGCCATCAGGCGCGAAGTCGATGCGCCTCCTGGGCGACGACGTCGACCAGCGCGTCGATCTCCTCGACGGTGTTGTACGCATGGGGGCTCACGCGCACCTGGCTGTGGATGCCGTGGGCGTCGAAGTCCGCGCGGGCATAGTCCGCAGTCGACAGGCTCACGTTGATCCCCCGGCTGCGAATGGCAGGGACGAGATCCTCGGCCTCGACCGCTGCGTGCGTGAAGGTCACGATGCCGCTGCGGGTGACGCCACGGTCGCGCACGGTCACGTCGTCGAGCGACGAGAGTGACTGACGGGCGTGCTGCGCGAGTCCGCCGATGCGCTCGGCGATCGCGGCGACGCCGAGATCTAGCGCATAGTCCACGGCCGCACCCAGTCCGAGCACGCCGGCGTACGCGCGCTCCCAGTACTCGAATCGTCGGGCGCCACTGCTGATCGCGTAACCGTGGCTCAGCCAGGTCGCCGAGTGCAGGTCCAGGGGGAAGGGCTCGAGTTCGGTGAGGGCGCGATCCGAGGCGTACACGAACCCGGTGCCGCGCGGACCGCGCAGGAACTTCCGTCCCGTTGCCGAGACGAAGTCGGCGCCGATGCGCTGCACATCGAGGGGGACCTGCCCGGCCGACTGGCAGGCATCGACGAAGTACCACGCGGTCGGAGTCGCGCACGACGTCGCCGATCCCAGCGACGTCGTTGATGAGTCCGTTCTGCGACGGGCAGTGCGTGATCGCGACGAGGGCGACCCGCGCGTCGAGGAGATCGGCCAGCGCGCTGACGTCGACGCAGCCGTGCTCGTCGTCGGGGATGAACTCCACGGAGGCGCCTGTCCGCTCGGCGACCTGGAGGATGGGCAGGACGTTCGACGCGTACTCCGCCGACGAGACCAGGATGCGGTCGTCGCTGCTGAAGCCGCGGGAGAAGGCGACCGCCTGGAAGCCGCGCGACCACCCCTCGGTCGCGGACTCCACCAGGGCCACCTGCTCGGGACGGCTGCCGATCAGGTCGGCCACCGACCCGTAGACGGCCTCGATCCGGCCGTCGGCCTCGGCATGCGCCTCGTATCCGCCGATGGCCTCCTCCCGCCTCAGGTGATCGACGACGGTGTCGGTCACGACGGCAGGCGGCAGGGCCGACCCGGCGTTGTTCAGGTGGTTGACCTGCGTGCACCCGAGCGTCTGGGCACGGAGGAGGTCGATGTCGAGGGCAGCGGTCATGCGGGCCATCCAACCCCATGATCCACACCTGAATCAGCGCGGTCCGACGCTGTCGGAGTCCCGCTTACACTCGGCTCATGGCCGGGCGCATCAGGGATGAGGACATCGCCCTGGTCCGCGAGCGGGCCCACATCGACGACGTCGTGCGCGAGTACGTCAGCCTCAAGTCGGCCGGAGGCGGCTCCCTGAAGGGGCTGTGCCCCTTCCATGACGAGCGGTCGCCCAGCTTCCACGTCACGCCGAGTCGGGGCATGTGGTACTGCTTCGGCTGCGGCGAGGGCGGCGACGTCCTGTCCTTCGTCCAGAAGATCGACCACCTCTCCTTCGCCGAGTCCGTCGAGAAGCTGGCCGAGCGCACCGGCATCGAGCTGCGCTACGTCGACGGCGGAGCGGCGATCAATCGACAGCAGGGTCAGCGCACCCGGCTCGTCGAGGCGCACAAGGTCGCGGCCGCGTACTACGTCGAGCAGCTGGCGACGCCGGAGGCCTCGATCGGGCGCGACTTCCTGACCGGCCGTGGCTTCGACGCGGCGGCGGCGTCCCACTTCGGGGTCGGGTTCGCGCCCAAGTCATGGGATGCGCTGACCGGCCACCTCCGCAAGAAGGGCTTCACGGACGCCGAGCTGCTCGCCGGCGGACTCGTGAGCCAGGGCAATCGCGGGGTGTACGACCGGTTCCGCGGCCGGCTCGTGTGGCCCATCCGTGATCTGGGCGGCGAGGTCATCGGCTTCGGTGCGCGCAAGCTGTTCGACGACGACGACGGTCCGAAGTACCTCAACACGCCCGAGTCGCCGATCTACAAGAAGAGCCAGGTGCTGTACGGCATCGACCTCAGCCGCCGGGAGATCTCCAAGACGCAGCAGGCGGTCATCGTCGAGGGATACACCGACGTGATGGCCTGCCACCTCGCGGGGATCACGACGGCGGTGGCGACCTGCGGCACCTCCTTCGGAGCCGAGCACATCAAGGTCCTGCGCCGCCTGCTGATGGACGACGACCAGATGAAGGGCCATGTGGTCTTCACCTTCGATGGCGACGCGGCCGGGCAGAAGGCCGCACTGCGTGCCTTCGAGGAGGACCAGAAGTTCGTCACCCAGACCTACGTCGCGGTGGAGCCGAGTGGTCTCGACCCGTGCGACCTGCGCCTGCAGCACGGTGACGAGGCAGTGCGTTCGCTCGTCGACCGCCGAGTTCCGCTGTTCGAGTTCGCCATCAAGTCGACGCTCGCTGCCTACGATCTCGAGTCGGCCGAGGGACGGGTGGCCGCGCTGCGCGACGCGGCGCCGGTGGTCGCGAAGATCAGGGACCCGGCGCTTCGACCGGAGTACACGCGCCGGCTCGCCGGCTGGCTGGGGATGAGCGTCGAGGAGGTCTCGCGGGCCGTGTCGGGGCGCGGCCAGCAGGCCTCGACGGATGCTGAGGCCCCCGCGGATCTGCGCGCCCGCTCCCGCGCAGGCACAGTCCGGACCCCGACGCGACCCGGCGCTGGTCGTCGAGCGGGAGGCCTTGAAGTGCGCGCTGCAGCAGCCGGGTGCCGTGGAGAGCTGGTACGAGAGCGTCGAGGACACCGCGTTCACCCATCCCCGCGCGCGTGAGGTGCATGGCGCCATCGCTCGGGCGGGCTATCCGTCGGCCGGTCGGTCCGGTCTGCTGTGGATCGATGCCGTCCTCGAGGTGCGCGACCGACGACGAGGTCCGCCGCCTGGTGCGCGAGCTCGCCGTCGAGCCGCTGCCGGCGGAGGCGGGCCAGGACGAGCGGTACGCCATCGGCGTCATCGCGCGACTGCTCGAACTCGATGCCTCGCGCCGGGTCGAGGACCTGCGCGGTCGCCTCCAGCGCATCGATCCGGTCGGGGCCGCCGACGAGTACGCGAAGTGCTTCACCGACCTGCTGGCGCTCGAGGACTACCGACGGTCCCTGCGCCAGGAGACCCTGGGCGGGGTGTCGTGATGGCCCGACGACCCTCCCTTCCCCCACGTCTGCCGGCCGATGCCGTGGCCAGGCTCGGCGTACCGTCGCGGGAGAAGGTGCTGGCGTGGGCGGAGAGTCCCGATGCCCTGGCGCCGACGATCGCGGTCGCGACGGATCGGGCCCTCTACGCCGACGGTTTGGCCGGGCGCACCCCCTGGAGTCGGATCAGTCGAGCCAGCTGGGAGGAGCCGATGCTCACGGTCGTCGTCCTCGATGCCGGTGGCCGTGCTCAGCGACCGATACGACTGGAGCTGACGCAGTCCCGCGACCTGCCGGCCGCGGTCCACGATCGCGTCACCTCGAGCGTGGTGGTCAGCGAACGCGTCGACCTCGGCGGTGGGGCCAAGGCCCTGCTGGCGGCTCGTCGGGACAGCGACACGGGGGAGATCGGCTGGTCGGTGGTCTTCGATGCCGGTCTCGATCCGACCGACCCGGATCTGCGTCGAGCCGCCGATGCCGCCCTCGGGCATTGGCGTGGATCCCTGGGGATCTGACCCGGCATCGGACTTGCTATTCTTCCCGGGCCGGTTAGCCGGTGCCGTCCCCCATAGCTCAATTGGCAGAGCATTCGACTGTTAATCGAAGGGTTTCTGGTTCGAGTCCAGATGGGGGAGCCAGGGCCGCAGCGCTGAGGAGCGTCGCGGCCCTCACGTCGTCGGCCAGTCGCGGATGTCCACGATGCGGCCGACGCCGGCGTCGCGGCTGACGCCATCCCGATGTCGCTGTCCTCGTAGGCGAGGCACCGCAGGGGATCGGCCGTGAGGCGCTGCATCGCCAGCAGATAGAGCTCCGGTGCCGGCTTCGACCGCACTACGTCGTCCGCCGTGACGATGACGTCGAACAGTCCGGTGATGCCCGCCGCGTCGAGGGTGGGGAGGACCACCTCGCGATACCCGCCCGTCACGACGGCCAGGGCGGACCGTTCCGTGATGGTCGCGTGCCACCTGGATGACGTGCTCCAAAGGCTCGATCCGGTGAAGGGCGTCGAGGTACAGGACGACTGCCTCGTCGTTGAGTGCGTCCGCGTCCTGGGGTGTGGCCTCGGGAATGACCTCGCGGACGAAGGGCAGGAGGGCGACGTTGGCCCAGACATCCCACCATTCGTCGATGATGGCGAAGCCGTACCGGGCGAAGATCCGGTCCCACACCTCGCGATGGACGGCCATCGTGTCGACCAGTGTGCCGTCGCAGTCGAAGAGGATCGCCTGGGTGTCCGGCGTGGGCAGGTAGGCGGCGTCCGACATGATCCCCGGACTCTAGCCGCGGGCCGATCCCCCTTCGCCTTCCAGTGCCGCGTCCGCTGGATGTGGCGCACGCCACGCCGATTGCCCGGTCATTTGGACCCCTTGGCCGGTCATGACCGCCTTCTGCCCGAAGACCCCCCATGTGGGGGATCGCAGTCCACCGCAACCGCGGCTTAAGGTCCGGGAGTCGCTTAACCGGGATTTTGCCTTTCTTTGACGAAGGCTCGGGGAATCCAGGCAGGCGGTAGCACCAGGGGCCGACTGTGGTTCTTCCGTCCAACGGATGGAGGAACCAAGGGGGATAGGGATGATGCAAGAGATCGATGCAGTCTCCGCGCGGGGAACATCGCGGCGGACACGTCGAGGGACGACGGCGGCCCTTGTGGCCGCCGTCAGCCTCGTCGTGGGGCTGCTCGCGCTTGCCCAGGCGCCGGCGGCGTCAGCACTGACGGGGACGATCAACTCGTCCCTTCCGGCGACGAGTCCAGGTGCGCCGTGGAACATCCCGTTCCTGGCCAACGTGGTGTCCACCCAGCTCACGGTGAGCGGCGTCAACGCGGACTTCGCCGATCGCGCCCGCGCTCCCGCAGGGCCTCTTCCCTATCGGCGACCGGCGTGTTCTCCGGTACGCCATCCGTGCTCAGCCCGGCCACCACGTACACGATCACCGCGTCGGTGGCCGGTGATCCGGTGCCGGTCACGATGCCGCTCACGCTGGCGGTGGTGCCCGACCTGATCGTGCCCGACCGGCACCATCTTCGGCGCCGTCGGGCAGCAGCTGCCCGCGCTGTACACGATCAAGGCCGAGGGCTTCACGGTCCCGACACTCGCGTTCAGCCCTCCGCAGCCATGGCTGTCGATCAATGCCAAGGGACTGCTCAGCGGCATCCCGCCGGCCGTCGGCCAGCAGACCGTCACCGTGACCGCCTTCGAGGCCGGCTTCCCGGCGGGCCCCTCTGTCACGGCGACGATCAACATCAGCATCTCGGCTTCCGCCACGCCGCCGCCGGGGCGGCGGGGCCGGCCTGACCCCGGCCACGCAGACGTCGGTCGGCACCGTCGGCTCGCCGCTCTCACCGGCGCTCGCGGCCTTCCCCGCATCGGCCTCCACCACCTACACGATCACTCCGGACATCGCAGCGCTCACCGGGCTGACCTTCACGGCGGCCACCGGCCTGGTGTCCGGTACCCCGACCAAGCCGATCGCGGCGGGCACGTCCTTCACGATCCAGCAGCGCGACACCGCCACCAGCAGCGTCCTGGCCAGCAGCACGCTGAACCTCACGGTCGACGGCAGCCTCGGCGCCGCGCAGTCGATCAAGGTGACCGCCGGTGCGAGCCTCACTCCTGTCGTGCCGTTCAGTCCTGCCGCGGCCATCGCCGCCGGTCTCGCCTCGCCGATCACCTTCAGCATCGCGCCGACCCTGCCCGCCGGACTGTCCCTCGATCCGGCCACCGGGGCGCTGTCCGGAATCCCCGGGGCAGCGACCTCGGGCAGCTTCGTCGTCACGGCCACCGACGGCACGGGCGCGAAGGCGACCGGCACCGTGACCCTGTCGGTCGGGGGCTCCCTGACTCCTGCGGTGCAGTCACTCACCGGCACTGTCGGCCAGAACCTCGCCTCGCAGGTGATGTCGGCAACCGGCATGCAGGCGCCGGTGACCTTCTCCATCGCGCCGGCCGCTCCCGGGGGCCTGTCGTTCGACTCGGCGACGGGCGTCCTCAGCGGGATACCGACCGTCCCGATCCTCAACGCGACCTTCACCATCACCGCGACTGACGCCACGTCGACGCGCTCGACCGCGTCACTGGGCGTGACGGTCTCGCAGGCGTTCCTGTCGGTGCCGGTCATCGGCACCGTGCGGGGCGGTCCGGAGGTCGGCAGCCTGCAGGTCTACTTCGCGACGCCCAGTGGCGCTGCCGCGGGCTCGTCGTACAACGTCCAGGTCTACGACGCGACCGGCACGACCCTCATCACCACCGTCACCACCACGACATCGCCGGTGACCATCACTGGTCTGGTCGGCGGCACCACCTACTCGGTCATCGTGGCTGCGGGCGGCACCGACGGGTCGTCCCCGGTGCAGTCCCTTCCTCGCACCGGCACTGCCTCGTCGACCGCCACGCTGGCGACCACGTCCGCTGCTGCCGGCACGGTGCCGTTCTCGCTGGCGTCAGGCAGCAGTGCCTCCAACGGCTTCAGCCTCGCGGACTTCGGCATCGTCGTCGGAACCGCGGCGAAGTCGAAGAAGGCGACCAAGGCGTTCGCCACGAAGAAGCCGGCGCGCACGATCCTGAAGAGCGAGAAGATCCACGTGCCGCTCAACACGCTCGTCAGCATCGTCATCCCCAAGGTGCCGGTGAAGGGGCAGATCCAGGTCCTCGTGCGCGTGCAGAAGCACCAGTGGGTCTCCGCCGGCTACGTCCAGGTCGACAAGTCCGGGCAGCTGACACTGCCGGCACTCCAGT